>NZ_JALNTT010000009.1:0-195900 GCF_023161695.1 Vibrio sp. 1CM2L | reverse complement strand
TACTTAGCTCAGTTGGTTAGAGCACATCACTCATAATGATGGGGTCGCAGGTTCAAATCCCGCAGTAGCCACCACTTTTTCTTTGAAACAAGAAGACAACGTTATTTCGAACCACCAATGTCGATATAACTATAAAGATTTGCTGCGGTCGTGGCGGAATTGGTAGACGCACCAGATTTAGGTTCTGGCGCCGAGAGGTGTGAGAGTTCAAGTCTCTCCGACCGCACCATCATTAAATAGAACCCAGCTTTTTAGCTGGGTTTTGTTTTATCTGGAATATGCAAATCTGCTAGCCAAGTCACCAAGTATTCTCTTCTATAACCTCACTTTTAATACGATTTTATAAGACAATGTCAGCTCCATTTTCTAATTGAGTATGACTAGCCTATGAAAGCCCTCCCCTTAACGATCGGTTGCTACACAGATACGCCAAGTAAAAGCCAAGGTGTTTATCAAACTCAGTTAGATCTAGAAACAGGAAAACTATTACCTCTAGAGCTGATCATCAAATGTACTAACCCCTCTTTTGTTACTGTAACAAAGACTGGGATATATACTGCATCGGAAGTTGGCCAGCAAAAACAGCCCCAGCTCATTCATATACCTAATGTTGATTCACAGCTAACGCCCAATGCGAGCCTCATCTCGGGAGATCACCCTTGTCACGTCGCAATAGATCCACACAATAAGTTTACTATCACGTCGCAATACTCATCAGGCACATTCGATATTTTTAGCTTAAGTATCAATGGCAGCATCGATAAGCGACTCAAAACAATCAAGATGGTTGGTTCCGGGCCGAACAAAGAGAGACAAACAAGCCCACACGCCCATCAATGTCTGTTCCTACAAAAATCACCACAGTTTGTGACTGTCGATCTCGGCACCGATCGCATCAACTTCTATTGCTTTGATGAAGAGCAAGAAGAGTTCCTTGATGAGCCAATGCAGTCTATTAAGGTGCCCGCCGGCAATGGACCTCGTCATTTAATCTTTAACAAAGCTGAAGACAGAGCCTATGTGGTCTGTGAACTCTCTGAAACGTTATTGATTTTGGAAAAGGTTTTAGGCATTTGGAATGTAGTGGAAGATATTGATGCATTGCCTAATATGGAGAAGGGAGAAGCCGCAGCAGCGATTAAGCTATCCCCTGATGAGCAATTCCTTTATGTGTCATGTCGACACCAATCAAGAATCAGCAGCTTCAAAGTCAACTCTGAGACTCAAAAGCTAACTTTCATTGATAGCTACGACACTGAAGGCAAATTCCCAAGAGACTTCCATATTACGAACGATGGGAAATGGCTTATCGCCGCCAACCAGCACTCCAACAACATCACCTCATTCAAGCGAGATAATGAAGATGGGTCTTTGGTTTATACAGGGTACTCGTTAGAGCTAGATGCGCCTGTTTGTGTGACGCAACAGCGATAGTAATCACCAGATACAAAAAAGGAGAGCATCAGCTCTCCTCTTCTTTTGCAACCAATTAAACTAGCGACTTAAAGACCCAAAGCGTATTTCAATACTTGAGTTTTAATCGGCCCAGAGTTCTCTGCGAGTTTTAGTGCGGCATTACGCACAAACTTGAGCGGACCAATGTCGTTGCTGAATGTCTTGTAGAAGAAATCCATGCCACTCTGCATCATTAGGTTGTCGCCTCTTCTCATCACTTCATAGCGTCTTGCTACAGACTGATTCAATTCACCCTTTTCTTTGGTGACATTCAACAGTACTGATACATCTTTGAAGCCTAAGTTAACACCCTGTCCAGCCAAAGGGTTGATCGTATGCGCAGAGTCCCCGACTAAAATACAGTTATTCTTCGAGTATGATTGAGCATGACGTCGTGTCAGAGGAAAAGAACCCGAATTCAAGACTTTGATATCACCTAACTCTTTAGGAAAGTGAGTAAGTACTTCGTTGCGTAGTTTTTCAGGAGTCATTGCTGACAGTTGCTTAATACGCAGTGGAGAGTCATACCAAACTAACGAGCCCTGCCCGACTTCTTGACCGTCAGAGGTTAGAGAACACAAAGGCAAAAATGAACGAGGACCACTTGGTAGAAATTGCTGCCAAGTAATATCTTGCTGAGGTTGTTCTGTTTCTACATTGATAAGCATACAGTGTTGTCGATAATCCCAAGCCGTAATGCCAATTCCAGCTTGTTGACGAACGGCTGAATTCGCACCATCAGCACCAACCACCCACTTCGCAGATAACTCAACCCCAGATTGAAGCTTAACGATATTGGTTTCACCAAACTCAATCACATCGAGCTTTTCTGGACATAACAGTTCGAGATTGTCGTAGGCATCAAATTGAGACCATAAACCTAATTGAATGAGTCTGTTCTCAACGATATAGCCCAAACGAGGAAGTTCTAGTGATGCAGCATCAAACCCAGTACGACACTCTGGATGCTCCCACGTCTCTAAACGCTTATAAGAACACACTCGCATCGCTGCAATACTTTGCCATGCACCAAGATCTTCAAGCAAATCGACCGATGCTTGAGAAATCGCTGACACACGAATGTCCATCGCTTGTGACTCATCAAAAGCTTGTGGGGCAAAACCTTCGATCACCGCAACACTCAGACCTTGCTTTGCAAAACCGATTGCTGTTGCTGCGCCAACCATGCCGCCACCGACTACTACAATATCGTAACTGTTCATATTTTGTACTTATCAGTTTGATTCTTTGACTGTTTTTGATTGTACTTTTTCATAACTAACTTGTAACCAAAAACCTTATTCGAAAAAAGGGTTATCCCTTATGGCATATGGCGTTAACGATAATAAAAACCACTACATAAGAGATTTGTTCAGACTACTAGTCAGTCGGTTTTGAAACCAGTACAATACGCCGCTTGCCGCTAGAGCCTGTCATAAAATTGAATACCGAATTATGACAAACGGGGCTAGCGGATGAATAATGGGCGATTTGCTCCCTTAAATTAAACTAACGATCGAGCGAACATATAATGAGTAAGAAACTGCTAATTAAAACTTGGGGCTGTCAGATGAATGAATATGATTCATCAAAAATGGCCGACCTGCTTAACGCTGCAAATGGCTATGAGCTAACTGAAGTACCTGAGGAAGCAGACGTACTACTATTGAATACTTGTTCTATCCGCGAAAAAGCGCAAGAAAAAGTATTCCACCAGCTTGGTCGTTGGAAAACGCTTAAAGATAAAAAAGAAGGTGTGGTGATCGGTGTGGGTGGCTGTGTAGCAACTCAAGAAGGTGATCACATTCGTCAACGTGCACCATACGTAGACGTTATCTTTGGCCCACAAACATTGCACCGTTTGCCAGAGATGATTAAATCATCACTGTCTAACGAAAAGCCAGTAATGGACATCTCTTTCCCAGAGATCGAAAAGTTCGATAACCTACCTGAGCCAAAAGCTGAAGGCGCGACGGCGTTCGTTTCTATCATGGAAGGCTGTTCTAAATACTGTACTTACTGCGTTGTACCATACACACGTGGTGAAGAAGTTAGCCGTCCAATGGATGATGTACTGTTCGAAGTTGCTCAACTTGCAGAGCAAGGCGTACGTGAAGTTAACCTGCTGGGTCAAAACGTAAACGCATACCGCGGTCCAACTCACGAAGGTGATATCTGTTCATTCGCAGAACTGCTTCGTCTTGTTGCTTCTATCGACGGTATCGACCGTATTCGTTTCACAACAAGCCACCCGCTTGAGTTTGGTGACGACATCATTGAGGTTTACAAAGACACACCAGAGCTAGTGAGCTTCCTTCACCTACCAGTGCAAAGTGGTAGTGACCGTATTCTTACGATGATGAAGCGTCCACATACGGCTATCGAGTACAAATCTATTATCCGTAAACTGCGTAAAGCTCGTCCTGACATTCAAATCAGCTCTGACTTTATTGTTGGTTTCCCTGGTGAGTCTAAACAAGACTTCCAAGATACAATGAAGCTAATTAAAGAAGTTGATTTCGATATGAGCTTCAGCTTTGTTTTCTCTCCACGTCCAGGTACGCCAGCGGCAGATTATCCATGTGATGTACCAGCACAAGAGAAGAAAGATCGTCTATACGAACTGCAACAAACGGTAAACACACAAGCTATGCGCTTCTCTCGTCTAATGTTAGGCACAGAGCAACGTATCCTTGTTGAAGGCCCATCAAGAAAGAACCTAATGGAACTTCGCGGCCGTACAGAAAACAGCCGTGTTGTGAACTTCGAAGGTTCTGCAGACCTAATCGGTCAATTCGTAGATGTGAAGATCACTGAGGTTTACACCAACTCACTACGTGGTGAGCTAGTTCGCACAGAAAAAGACATGGGTCTACGCGTTGTTATGACTCCAGCAGAAATGATGGAAAAAACAAAACGTGAAGACGAGCTAGGTGTAGCAACATTTACGCCATAGGCAATACAACTGTTTGAGCACAAAGCGCAAACACAAAGCTTGAAATTACCTAACTAAGTGACCATCTTAGAAATAGGGATATCACCATCAGAAGCCCGGTCTAAATCGGGCTTTTTGCTCTTTGTTTTATTTAAGAGTGAGTGGCACAAAATGAGAGGCTAATTTGAGCAATAAAATCGTTACCTTAGAGATAAATCTAGAGCCAGCAGACAACAAGCGCTTGGCAAGTTTATGCGGTCCATTTGACGACAACATCAAGCACCTTGAGCGTCGTCTGGGCGTTGAGATTAATTACCGTAGCAACTTTTTCACGATTGTCGGTAAGCCTCACACTACAGCTGCAGCTTTAGACATCATCAAACACCTCTATGTTGAAACGGCTCCAGTTAAAGGCAACATAATCGATATCGAACCAGAGCAAATACATCTGGCGATCACCGAGTCAGGCATTTTGGAGCAACACGTCGAGTCTGAAATTGACTACGGCAAAGAAGTGACCATTAAGACTAAAAAAGGCGTTATCAAACCTCGTACGCCAAACCAAGCCCAATACCTAATGAACATGGTCACTCATGACATCACCTTTGGTATTGGGCCAGCAGGTACAGGTAAAACCTACTTAGCTGTTGCTGCAGCAGTTGATGCACTTGAACGCCAAGAGGTTCGCCGAATCCTACTGACTCGCCCTGCTGTTGAAGCCGGTGAGAAGCTTGGTTTCCTACCGGGTGATTTAAGCCAGAAAGTAGACCCATATTTGCGTCCACTTTACGATGCGCTGTTTGAGATGCTTGGCTTTGAGCGCGTTGAGAAGCTGATTGAACGTAACGTAATTGAAGTTGCGCCACTGGCTTACATGCGTGGTCGTACATTGAATGATGCGTTTATCATTCTTGATGAGAGCCAAAACACCACGGTAGAACAGATGAAGATGTTCTTAACCCGTATCGGTTTTAACTCACGCGCAGTGATCACTGGTGATATTACGCAAATCGATTTACCTCGTGGTGCAAAGTCAGGCTTACGCCATGCGACTGAAGTGCTCAATGAAGTCGACGACATTAGCTTTAACTTCTTCATGTCTGAAGACGTCGTTCGTCACCCTGTGGTTGCTCGTATCGTCAACGCATACGAAAAGTGGGAAGCGAAAGACCAGAAAGAGCGCAAAGAATTTGAAAAGCGTAAACGTGAAGAGCGTGAAGCCAAACTTCTTGAGGCTCAGCAGGCAGTTACGACACAATTAGCAACACAAAATAGTTCTGTAATTGCAGAACAAGGTGATAAATAGATGTCTATTGAACTAGACCTGCAATTAGCGGTCGAAAATGAGCAAGGTCTTCCAACTGAGCAAGATATTCAGCTTTGGTTGGACAAGACCATTCCTCAGTTTCAAGAGAACGCTGAGTTGACGGTTCGTATCGTTGATACACAAGAAAGCCACCAGCTCAATCATGAATATCGTGGCAAAGACAAGCCAACTAACGTGTTGTCTTTTCCATTCGAGGCTCCTCCAGGGATCGAGTTAGATCTACTGGGCGACCTCATTATCTGCCGTCAAGTTGTCGAAAAAGAAGCAGAAGAGCAAAGTAAGCCTCTGCTAGCACACTGGGCTCATATGGTTGTACATGGCAGTCTGCATCTGCTAGGTTATGATCATATCGAAGATGATGAAGCTGAAGAGATGGAGTCACTCGAGACAGAAATCATGCAATCTATGGGGTTTGAAGACCCTTACATTCTAGAAAAGTAAATTGATTCTAGTTAAGTAGGTTGCAGAGAAACAATAACTCATCGAACCTGTGATTTTCGCAGGAATCTGAGTTGTAACGTGTGCTATCACACTTCTGATAGCGTTATTTTTTGAGAAATCATGAACGAAGGTAACCCCCCCACTTCTGAGGGAAGTAAAAAATCTGAAGGTCCGAGTAGAAAGTCCTTCTTTGAACGCCTAGGCCAACTATTTCAAGGTGAAGTAAAAGATCGCCAAGAGCTCGTAGATGTAATCCGCGACTCAGAAATTAATGACCTAATTGACCACGACACACGCGACATGCTCGAGGGTGTTATGGAAATTTCAGAGATGCGAGTACGCGATATCATGCTGCCTCGCTCTCAAATGGTTACAGTTGAACGCACCGATGATTTAGATACATTGATTGCGCTTATTACTGATGCTCAACACTCTCGCTACCCAGTGATCAGTGAAGATAAAGACCATGTTGAAGGCATTCTATTAGCGAAGGACCTACTTAAGTATTTGGGTTCAGAAAGTGCCCCATTTGATATCGAACAAGTGATTCGCCCTGTCGTGGTTGTTCCTGAAAGTAAGCGAGTTGATCGCCTGCTCAAGGAATTCCAAGAAGAGCGTTACCACATGTCTATCGTTGTCGATGAGTTTGGCGGAGTTTCTGGCCTGGTAACCATTGAAGATATCCTCGAAGAAATCGTTGGTGAAATTGAAGACGAGTTCGACGATGAAGAAGAGCTAGATATTCGTAAGCTGAGTAAGCATACCTTCTCTGTAAAAGCTTTAACCACTATTGAAGAGTTCAACGATACGTTTAACACTGCCTTTAGTGACGATGAAGTGGATACCGTAGGCGGCATGGTTATGACAGCACTCGGTCACCTGCCGGTTCGTGGCGAAATTGTAGAAATCGAAAACTACCATTTCAAAATAACATCAGCAGATAACCGTCGTGTGATTCAGCTACAGGTAACCATTCCTGACGAACAGCCTCTTCCGACTATCGAAGAATAACAACTTCTCTCTAAAGAGATGACAGAAATTAGATGACTAAGACATTTATTCATCGCCTATTACGGCCGCTTGCGGCCGTTTTTGTTGGCGCTATAACCACCCTTTCATTCGCTCCATACTCTATATGGCCTCTTGCTATTCTCAGCCCAGCTTTGTTGCTGTTACTGATCCACAACCGCTCTCCTAAAAGTGCTCTTTGGATTGGCTACGCATGGGGTTTAGGTCAATTCACTACAGGTATCAGTTGGGTATACGTCAGCATCGATCACTTTGGCGGCATGCCACTGGCAGCCAACCTGTTTTTGATGGCACTGCTCATTGGCTACCTAGCGGTTTATTCCGGCCTATTTGCCTGGAGTTTGAACAAGTTCTTCCCTGCCAATAATCTAAGCCGATTTTTCCTTGCAGCTCCTGCATTGTGGTTAATCAGTGATTGGCTGCGTGGCTGGGTAATGACGGGCTTCCCTTGGCTTTGGCTTGGCTACAGCCAAATCGATTCGCCATTGGGGTCATTTGCACCGATTGGCGGTGTCGAGTTAATTACTCTAGTGATCATTGTTTCAGCCTCTGCATTCGCTTATGCGATTGTTAACCGGGCATGGAGTATCGCTATCATTCCCGCCGTCGTATTTAGCACAGGTTTTGGTATTCGAAATATCGAATGGGTCACGCCTAACCCTGAAAAAACAACATCAGTGGTATTGATTCAAGGTAATGTCGATCAAGACAGCAAATGGCTGCCGAGTCATCGCTGGCCGACCATGATGAAGTACACTGACCTAAGCAGAGAAAATTGGGACGCGGATATCATCATCTGGCCTGAAGCCGCTATCCCTGCGTTTGAGGTAGAGATTCCTTCTTTCCTACGTAACTTAGATAGCGCAGCGAAGATGAACAACAGCTCGATCATTACTGGTGTGCTTAATCAGTCTGAAGATAAGAAATACTACAACAGTATTCTTTCTCTCGGTGTGAATCCATACGGTGAATACAGCTACGATCCAGACGAACGTTACCATAAACATCACCTATTGCCGTTTGGTGAGTTTGTGCCGTTTGAAGATATCTTGCGCCCATTAGCACCTTTCTTTAACTTGCCAATGTCATCATTCAGCCGTGGCGATTTTGTTCAACCCAACATAGTGGCAAATGGTCGTCACTTAGCGCCTGCGTTGTGTTATGAGATAGTCTTTAATGATCAAGTTAGACAGAACGTAACCGATGAGACTGACTTTATTTTAACGCTCTCTAACGATGCGTGGTTTGGTCGTTCGATTGGGCCATTGCAACATATGGAAATCGCACAGATGCGTGCTCTGGAGCTTGGTAAGCCGGTTATTCGCTCGACCAACAATGGTGTGACGGCAGTTACCGATTACAAAGGCAACATCATCAAACAAGTGCCTCAGTTTGAAACGGCAGTGTTAAAAGCTGAACTCATTTCAACGGATGGTCAAACGCCTTATCACACAGTAGGTACATGGCCACTGTATATCTGGGCGATGCTCAGCTTGGTGATTGGTTGGGTAATTAGAAAGCCAAAAAGCTAGATTCGACGAAAAGTGATTTGAGGGTTGACTGATTGGGTCAACCCTTTTTCATTGCTGTGGTTTTACGTTGATACGCTATGGTTCAGAAGCTTACGGTTTAAGGGCTTTACGGCTAAACCCTTTAGAACCACATTTAATGCATGGAATGATATTGGTTGGGTGGTTATATTCGGTTTGATGACCACACTCGTCACATACTAAGGTGCCCAAGCCAATAACTTCACCCGCTTGATACAAGCCTTGGTGTTCTAGGTCTTGGAACAGTTCAACCCATTCCACCTTAGTACGATCAGTAATATCCAACAGCCCTTGCCAAATAGAGTCTGCAATCATCAAATAGAATGAACCGCTTTTACTCTCTTCATAGCTTTCGGAAAACTCTTTTAAGTCCGACTTCACGTAGGCAGAGATCAATGAAAGCTCATCTTTCGTCATATCATTAGCTGCTTTCGCAAACTTGCCCGACGTTTCGATTTTGTTGTTGAGCTCTTCAGGGCTATGCTTCAGCGTTTCAATCACCTCTTCGACGACTTCTTCATAGAGCGCTTTTTTCTTCGGCATAACAACCTCCTTAAGATAACCAACCTTTTAGTGAGCAAACGAATGCGCTGCAATGCACTCCCGCTTACAAACAAATGCAATTCATACTCTTAAGTATAGTTGCCCTGCGAAATTCAGTGAAAATTACACAATCTACTAGGCAGCAACTGCAAGTATGAAGGGTATAACTATTGTTGTACTCAGCTCCTTTAGGTATTCTATGACGATCTGTAAGATTCTGTTCTAACCGAACTCACAAATTCCAAGATAACCGGATACCATCGATGCAAGAACAATATAACCCGCAAGAGATTGAACAAAAGGTTCAACAACACTGGGATAACAGCGAGACTTTCGTTGTAAGTGAAGACCCAAACAAAGAAAAATTCTACTGTCTTTCTATGTTCCCTTACCCAAGTGGCCGACTGCACATGGGTCACGTGCGTAACTACACCATCGGTGATGTGGTATCTCGTTTCCAACGTCTACAAGGCAAAAACGTAATGCAGCCAATTGGTTGGGATGCATTCGGCCTACCAGCAGAAAACGCAGCTGTTAAAAACAACACAGCACCTGCACCATGGACTTACGAAAACATTGAGTACATGAAGAACCAACTGAAGCTTCTAGGCTTTGGTTACGACTGGAACCGTGAATTCGCAACCTGTACTCCAGAGTACTACCGTTGGGAACAAGAGTTCTTCACTAAGCTTTACGAAAAAGGCCTGGTTTACAAGAAGACTTCTTCAGTGAACTGGTGTCCAAACGACCAAACAGTACTGGCAAACGAGCAAGTAGAAGACGGTTGCTGCTGGCGTTGTGACACTCCAGTAGAGCAAAAGAAGATTCCACAGTGGTTCATTAAAATCACTGAGTACGCTCAAGAGCTACTAGACGATCTAGACAACCTTGAAGGCTGGCCTGAAATGGTTAAGACCATGCAGCGCAACTGGATCGGTCGCTCTGAAGGTGTTGAGCTATCTTTCGCTGTTAACGGCGAAGAAGCACCACTAGAAGTGTACACAACACGTCCTGACACACTAATGGGTGTTTCTTATGTTGGTATCGCTGCAGGTCACCCTCTTGCAGAGAAAGCATCGAAGAACAACCCAGAGCTTGCTGCATTCGTTGAAGAGTGTCGTAACACTAAAGTTGCTGAAGCTGAACTGGCAACGATGGAAAAGAAAGGTATGGATACTGGCCTAACGGCTATCCACCCTCTTAGCGGTCGTGTTGTTCCTGTATACGTAGCAAACTTCGTACTTATGGATTACGGCACGGGTGCGGTAATGGCGGTTCCTGCTCACGATCAACGTGACTACGAATTCGCAACTAAGTACGGCATCGATATCATCCCAATAATCAAACCTGAAGATGGTTCTGAACTGGACGTTTCTGAAGCGGCTTACACTGAAAAAGGTGTCCTGTTCGACTCTGGTGAATTCGATGGTCTTGCGTTCCAAGAAGCATTCGATGCAATTGCTGCGAAGCTTGAAGCTGAAGGCAAAGGTAAGAAGACAGTAAACTTCCGTCTACGTGACTGGGGTGTATCTCGTCAACGTTACTGGGGCGCTCCAATCCCAATGGTAACCACTGAAGACGGTGAAGTTCACCCAGTACCAGCAGACCAACTGCCAGTCATTCTTCCTGAAGATGTAGTAATGGATGGCGTAACTAGTCCAATCAAGGCAGACAAGTCTTGGGCTGAAACAACATTCAACGGCGAACCAGCTCTACGTGAGACTGACACGTTCGATACGTTCATGGAGTCTTCTTGGTACTACGCTCGTTACTGTTCACCACAAGCTGATGACATTCTAGATCCAGAGAAGGCAAACTACTGGTTGCCAGTTGACCAATACGTTGGTGGTATCGAGCACGCTTGTATGCACCTGCTTTACTCTCGCTTCTTCCATAAGCTTCTACGTGATGCTGGTTACGTGACGTCTGACGAACCATTCAAGCAACTACTGTGTCAAGGCATGGTTCTGGCTGACGCGTTCTATCACGAAAACGAAAAAGGCACCAAAGAGTGGATTGCACCGACTGACGTGACGGTTGAACGTGACGGTAAAGGTCGCATCGAAAAAGCAGTCGACGATAAAGGCCGCGAAGTTGAGCACTCAGGCATGATCAAAATGTCTAAGTCTAAGAACAACGGTATCGACCCACAAGAGATGGTAGACAAGTATGGCGCTGATACAGTGCGTCTATTCATGATGTTTGCATCACCTGCAGACATGACGCTTGAGTGGCAAGAGTCTGGCGTTGAAGGTGCTAACCGCTTCCTCAAACGTGTTTGGAAACTGGTTCACACTCACTCTTCTAAAGGTGCCGCTGAATCTGTTGATGCTTCTGCGCTATCTGGCGACCAAAAAGCACTTCGTCGTGATATCCACAAGACTATCGCGAAAGTAACGGACGATATCGGCCGTCGCCAAACGTTCAACACGGCAATCGCTGCAATCATGGAACTGATGAACAAGCTGGCGAAAGCACCTCAAGAATCAGCACAAGATCGTGCAATTCTTGATGAAGCGTTAAAAGCAGTAGTTCGTATGCTTTACCCAATGACTCCACACATCTCTTACGAAATGTGGATTGCACTTGGTGAATCAAACGTAGACTCAGCAACATGGCCAACTTTCGATGAGAAAGCGCTAGTTGAAGACGAGAAAACTATCGTTGTCATGATCAACGGTAAGCTACGTGCGAAACTAACCGTTGCTGCTGATGCAACAGAAGAGCAAGTTCGTGAGCTTGGTCTAAACGATGAGAACGCTAAGAAGTTCCTAGATGGCTTAACTATCCGTAAAGTTATCTTCGTACCAGGTAAGCTTCTAAACATCGTTGCTAACTAATTTCGTTAGCACAATGCAATTGCTAAAGAATTAACGAACTTAATTCATCAAAAGCAGTCTGTAGACAGGGTAGCTAATTGCCCTGTCTACTTATTTAAGCGCTTTAGACTTGAGCCTAACCACTCAAACGAACTAAAGCCTTTAAATAAGTATTCTACCTTCATGAGAGCCATCAAATAATGCGCCTGATTTCACTATCTTCATTGAAAGTTACTGTTGTTGTTTTAACCGTCAGCCTATTAAGTGCCTGTGGTTTCCACCTACGTGGTGATTACTCCGTACCAGAAGAACTCAACAAGATCTCCGTAACCAGTTACGACCAATACAGTACGTTTACACGTATGATGAAAGGTCAACTGCGTATGAATGATGTAGAAATTGTACCACCGGCTGAAAATACCCCTAACCTGCACATTATTAGTGAGAGCGTAGGTGAGCGAACTCTGTCTCTATACCAAAACACTCGTGCAGCAGAGAAAGAACTGACATTCAGAGCAAGATATCGAGTTACTATCCCAGATCTAGGCTCAAAGACATTCTCAACCAGCGTAACCCGTAGTTACCTAGATAACCCGCTAACTGCACTTGCGAAGTCGGTTGAACGAGACATGATCGAAGATGAGATGCGTAAGTTGGCAACAAGCCAAATCCTTCGTCAGATGGCTAGACTAAAAGCGAACATTGCCGCTGATAGCATGGATCTAGATGCACTAGAGCACGTTCAAGTGAAAGAGCTTGAAAAGCAATACAACATCAAGAATGTTGAAATTGACGACGTTGAGATCGTACCAGCTTCAGAAGAACAACCAACACTTAGCGATTCGGCTGAGTAATAGGTTTATTTGATGCGTATTTTTGCTGACCGCTTATCAGAGCAACTGGCTAAACAGTTAAGTAATGTTTACCTAATTTTTGGTAACGAACCTCTACTGCTGCAAGAGAGCCGAGAAGCGATTCAAAAGGCTGCAAAACAACGAGGCTTTGAAGAACGTCACCGCTTTGCGATTGATAGCAGTCTCGACTGGAATCAAGTCTACGACTGCACTCAAGCACTGAGCCTATTCTCTAGCCGTCAGGTCATCGAGCTTGAACTGCCAGAGTCAGGCGTCAATGCCGCAATAGCGAAAGAGCTACTCGCAATCTCCGAGCATACCCACAGTGATATCTTGTTAATCTTGGTGGGCACTAAGCTCACTAAAGCCCAAGAAAGCGCTAAGTGGTTTAAAGCACTTTCGAATCAGGGTCACTGGGTCAGCTGCCTAACGCCAGATGTCAGCCGATTACCTCAGTTTGTCCAAGCACGCTGCCGTCAAATCGGTTTAACACCAGATCCTGAAGCGATTCAAATGCTGGCGCAATGGCATGAGGGTAATCTATTTGCTCTGACCCAAAGCCTAGAAAAACTGGCTCTCCAATACCCAGATGGAAAACTCACGTTAGTACGCTTAGAAGAATCGCTGAGTCGACACAACCATTTTACTCCATTCCATTGGAGTGATGCGTTATTGGCAGGCAAAGGAAACCGTGCACAACGAATCTTACGTCAACTAGAAGCCGAAGGTGTCGAACCCGTCATTTTATTGCGTAGCATACAACGTGAGCTTGCTCTGCTGTTACAGATGCAGCAACAAATGAAACAGATGCCGATTGGCCAGGTCTTCGAGAAACACCGTATCTGGCAATCTAAAAAGCCTCTTTATAACGCCGCTCTAACAAGAGTTTCGATTTCTCAATTACACTCTTTGTTCGCGTTGCTCACTCAAGCTGAATTGATGACAAAAACTCAATATGAGCAGTCGCCTTGGCCACTAATTCATCAGTTAAGCGTAGAGTTTTGTATCCCTTCAGCTTCAATACCATTTCACGCATAAAAGCGTGGTATATTCTAGGGTCAACAGCCCCTAAAAAGCTAAATTCAGATTAAAGGAACACCCCGTGTTACGTGAAGAACTAAAAGATTTTCTTGCAGACAAAGCCGACGACATGAAAGCAGAATCGATTGTGACTATCGATGTAGAAGGCAAATCAAGCGTTACTGATTACATGATTGTTTGTACAGGTACCTCTAAGCGCCATGTTGCTTCTATTGCACAGCATGTTGCTGATGAAGTGCGTAAAGCAGGTATGCAGCCACTAGGCATGGACGGCCAGCAAGAAGGTGAATGGGTTGTTCTAGATATGGGCACAAGCATGCTTCACGTTATGCAAGAAGAACACCGTGAACTGTACCAACTAGAAAAACTTTGGGGCTAAGCTTTGAAGATCCAGTTAATCGCAGTTGGCACAAAAATGCCGAAGTGGGTTGAAGAAGGCTTTAAAGAATATAAGCGCCGCTTCCCTCATGATATGCCATTAGAGCTCATTGAAATCACTGCGGGAAAGCGCGGTAAAAATGCGGATATTGCACGCATTCTTCAAAAAGAAGGCGAAGCAATGTTGGCCGCGGTTCCAAAAGGCAACCGCATTGTCACGCTTGATATCCCAGGTAAAAAGTGGGACACCCCACAACTGGCAGAGCAATTGGAAAGTTGGAAGTTGGATGGACGCGACGTTTCTATCCTTATCGGCGGGCCTGAAGGATTAGCACCTGCATGTAAAGCGGCTGCAGACCAAAGTTGGTCTCTGTCTGCGCTTACTCTCCCTCACCCATTAGTACGCGTTATCATGGCTGAAAGCTTGTATCGAGCTTGGAGCATCACTGCTAACCACCCTTATCATCGAGAATAAGCGTTAATGTTACGTAAACGTAGCCAAATCCGTGATTACAAAGCAGAAGCACGACTATTTACTAATCGTGCTTTTGTTGCGTTTGCGGGGATCATAGTCATGATATCGATGTTGGTTGTTAATCTGTACAATATTCAGGTCAATCAATATCAAGACTATAAAACCCGCTCTAACGATAACCGTATCAAGGTCGTTCCAATCGCCCCCAACCGTGGTTTGATTTACGATCGCAACGGTGTACTTCTTGCCGAAAATCGCCCGGTTTTCAACCTAGAAATCACACCAGAAAAAATCAAAGATATGGATGACACGCTCGTCCGTCTACAAGAATTAATCGAGATCCCGCCAGAGCGTATTGAACGATTTGATCGTGATCGTCGCAATTCACGACGCTTCAAGTCAGTACCTATTCTGAATCAGCTTACCGAAGAACAAGTTGCGATCTTCTCTGTAAATCAACATAAGTTCCCAGGCGTTGAAGTTACAGGTACGCTAAAACGTTTCTACCCTTATGGTGATGTGTTAACTCACGTGATTGGCTACGTATCGCGCATCAATGACCGTGATATGCAGCGCCTGGTTCGCGAAGAGAAAGACGCCAATTACCAAGCCACTCGCGACATCGGTAAACTTGGTATTGAGCGCTACTACGAAGACATGCTTCACGGTACCGCTGGCTATCAAGAAGTCGAAGTTAACAGCCGTGGGCGAGTGATCCGTACCCTTAAGTTTGTACCTTCGGTTCCGGGTAAAGATATCGTGCTCAACTTGGATATCAAGCTACAACTATACGTGCATAAGTTACTGGATGGCCGCCGTGGTTCAGCTATCGTTCTCGACCCGAAAGACAATGGCGTGTTAGCTATGGTATCTAGCCCAAGTTACGACCCAAATGCATTCGTACATGGTATTTCGTCTAAAGGTTATAACGCCCTACTTCAAGACAAAGACCGCCCTTTGGTTAACCGTGCTACGCTAGGTATTTATCCACCAGCATCGACGATCAAGCCATTCATTGCGGTTGCGGCTCTGCAAGAAGGTGTGATTACACCGAATACAACGCGTAATGACCCAGGTTATTGGAAGATCCCTAATTCAAAAACAAGACCATTCCGTGACTGGTTGCGTTGGGGACACGGGGTCGTTGATATAGAGAAAGCGATTGAAGAGTCAGTGGATACTTTCTTTTACCAAATTGCTTATGATCTGGGCATTGATCGCATATCCAAATGGATGATGATGTTCGGCTTTGGTGATTATACTGGCATCGATATTTATGAAGAAAGCAAAGCCAATATGCCAACTCGTGATTGGAAGATGGCAAGACACCGTGTGCCTTGGTACCAAGGTGACACCATCCCAGTTGGCATTGGCCAAGGCTACTGGACTGCAACACCCATGCAGATTGCAAAAGCCACATCAGTTTTGGTGAATGAAGGTGAAGTAACCGCACCTCACCTACTTCGTTCAACCATTGATAACGGCCGTCCATTCGATGAACAAATCATGTCGGACATTGAAACTTACCCACCGCTAACCGGGGTTAAGAAAAAGTATTGGGATATCGCTCAGGAAGGTATGAGGCTGGCTAACCACGGTAAGAAAGGTACGGCAAGACGTTCATTCCAGAAGATGTCTTACCAAACCGCGGGGAAATCGGGTACTGCGCAGGTATTCGGCTTAAAAGAAGATGAAGAGTACAACGCGGATGAAATCGCAGAGCACTTACGCGATCACGCCCTCTTTACGGGTTACGCGCCTTTTGAAGATCCTGAAGCCGTCGTGACTATCGTTCTAGAGAACGCAGGTGGCGGTTCGTCTAACGGCGGCCCAGTAGTAAGAAGGATTTTAGACCATATTATCCTTGCAGAAGATTATCAAAGTGAGCCAATTAAATAATGAAACTTGATCCTTCAACTGGACGAAATAGAGCCCTATTCGAAAGGCTGCATATCGACCTGCCGCTTTTGCTTGGCATTCTGGTTTTAATGGGCTTTGCCCTGCTGATCATGTACAGCGCAAGCGGACAAAGCCTTGCGATGATGGACCGCCAGGCGATGCGCATGGCTCTGTCTTTAGGTGTGATGATCTTCCTAGCGCAAATCTCACCTCGCACTTATGAGACCTTGGCACCACTACTGTTTGCAGGTGGTGTCATCTTGCTATTAGGCGTGTTGTTCTTTGGTGAAGCCTCTAAAGGTGCACAACGTTGGTTAAACTTCGGCTTTGTTCGCTTCCAACCGTCAGAGCTATTAAAGCTCGCGGTGCCTTTGATGCTGGCACGATTTATCGGTAAGCGCTCACTTCCACCAACATTCCAAACATTAGCGATCTCGCTAGTGATGGTGTTTGTACCGACGATTCTAATCGCAAAGCAACCTGACCTAGGTACATCTATCCTTATCGCCGCATCTGGTATCTTCGTGATATTCCTGGCAGGTATCAGTTGGAAAATCATTGCTAGCGCTGCAATCGCGTTGGGGGCATTTATCCCAATCTTATGGTTCTTCTTGATGCGTGAATATCAAAAAGTACGCGTAAGAACCCTTTTTGATCCTGAATCAGATCCATTAGGTGCGGGTTACCACATCATCCAAAGTAAGATTGCGATAGGTTCGGGTGGTATATCAGGAAAAGGTTGGTTGCAAGGCACTCAATCTCAACTAGAGTTCATCCCTGAGCGTCACACCGATTTCATTTTTGCGGTCATCGCCGAAGAGTGGGGCATGATTGGTATATTGTTCTTGCTTGCTATCTACTTGTTTATTATTGGACGTGGCTTAGTGCTTGCGAGCCAAGCTCAAACCGCATTCGGTCGAATGATGGGCGGCAGTATTGTACTGAGCTTCTTCGTTTATATTTTTGTAAACATTGGCATGGTAAGTGGCATTCTACCTGTGGTTGGTGTTCCTCTTCCTCTAGTCAGTTATGGCGGTACTTCAATGGTTACCCTTATGGCTGGTTTTGGTATTTTAATGTCGATCCATACACACAGAAAAGCATTCTCAAAGGCGACCTAATCGATGTCTATTACAACATTTCCAAAAAAAGCATCCTTGGTTGAAGAGCTGCCAATCAAAAAAATAGTCTCTATCTTGGGGCTAGCGATTTTAATCAATGGTTGTTCTTCAAAACAGCCAACAGGCCGCTACGATATTGATTCAGATATAGCACCAGATGCACCTATCTCAGTAGAGCATCTCGAGGATGCTCACCCTCAGTATGAACCTTATAGTTTAGGTGGTAACACGGATTACACTTTGCGTGGCGAAGACTACAAGATCGTAAAGAAGACCGAAGGGTTTACTGAGAAAGGCAAAGCCTCCTGGTACGGTAAAAAATTTCATGGTCACTTAACGTCTAATGGCGAGATCTACGACATGTATTCGATGTCTGCGGCGCACAAAACATTGCCAATTCCAAGCTATGTAAAAGTGACGAATACCGACAATAACAAAACAACGATTGTGCGTATCAATGACCGCGGCCCATTCCATGAAGGCCGAATCATTGACCTTAGTTATGCGGCAGCTTACAAGCTCGATGTGTTGAGAACCGGCACGGCAAATGTTGAGATTGAAGTCATTACTGTCGCTATGCCAACCGACGCAAATAAAAAAGCTGCTTTACCGCAATTTATTATTCAAGTCGCGACATCTCCGCATGAAGATAGAACCGAAAAGTTAGCGAAAGATCTAGCCGAAAAGCTAGAAGTAGCAACGTTCTTGCAGCCAAATGATGACAACTACCGTCTGATGATTGGGCCATTTCATGACTATGCTCTGACTCAAGAGAAATTAGAACAAGTTAAGCTAATGGGTTACCCGTCAGCTTATATAAAAAAACACACCCTAACTCGCTAATTAATCTAACAGTTACTTCTGGTAATCAGCGCTCTGGTGTGACAGAGTGATTCTGTTAATATATGAATAGTTCACCAAATAATTGCATTCAAAATGATTAAATCTAATAAACTTGTTAAATCGATTTTTGCTACTTCTGTTGCTCTTTCTGCAACGATAGCTACATCGTCATTCGCCGCTCCTATTGTTGTTCCTGATGCACCTCAAATCGCCGCTAAAGGTTTTGTTCTGATGGATTACCATTCAGGCAAAGTACTAGCAGAGAAAGAGATGAATACTCAGCTTTCTCCAGCAAGTTTAACCAAGATGATGACGAGCTACGTGATCGGCCAAGAGCTCGATCGTGGCAACATCAACCTAAACGACGATGTTGTAATCAGTGAAAATGCTTGGGCTAAAAACTTCCCAGATTCATCTAAGATGTTCGTTGAAGTTGGCACTACGGTTAAAGTTGAAGAACTGAACCGCGGTATCATCATTCAATCAGGTAACGATGCATGTGTTGCTATGGCTGAACACATCGCAGGCTCTGAAGATGCATTCGTTGACCTAATGAACGCTTGGGCAAGCTCTATCGGCATGAAAGACACGCACTTTGCTAACGTGCACGGTCTAGACAACCCGAACCTATACTCAACGCCTTACGATATGGCACTACTTGGCCAGGCGCTGATTCGTGACGTTCCTGATGAGTACCGTATCTACTCGCAGAAAAAATTCACTTACAACGGCATCACCCAATACAACCGTAACGGTCTGTTATGGGATAAGAGCATGAACGTTGATGGCATCAAAACGGGCCACACAAGCAATGCAGGTTACAGCCTAGTAAGCTCAGCGACCGAAGGCAAAATGCGCCTAGTTGCTGTAGTTATGGGCACCAAGAATGCTAATGCTCGTAAAACAGAAAGCAAAAAACTGCTTAGCTACGGCTTCCGCTTCTTTGAAACAGTGGCACCACACACAGCCGGTGAAACTTTCGTAGAAGAGAAGATCTGGATGGGTAGCAAGGACACAGTTGCACTAGGTGTAGACGAAGATACGTTCGTGACGCTTCCTCGTGGTCAAGCTAAGAACCTGAAGGCAAGCTTTGTTCTTGAGAAAGAGCTAGAAGCGCCAATCAGCAAAGGGGATGTGGTTGGTAAACTATTCTACCAAGTAGACGGTGAAGACGTTGCTGAATACCCACTACTAGCACTTGAAGATGTAGACCAAGGCAGCCTATTCAGCCGTCTATGGGACTACCTAGTTCTTCTGTTCAAGGGTTTATTCTAAACAAGCCAAAGGTTTGTTCTAGGTAAAACCTAAGCTTGTTGTATAGCTAACCTAATGAGTAAGTTCATGATTTACTCATTAGCGAACCAAAAGCCGCCATGTGCGGCTTTTGTTGATCTTGAGTTCGGTGATATTTACACGTAATATTCCGCCTTATTACTCGTGTCTGTTGACCGAACACGCTTTTTATCGACATTTCGCCAATTTGCGAGAGTCTAGCCTTTTGGAGCTAATCATGAACATCAATTCTGATGCAAAACTAAAAGACCTCTTAGAGTTCCCTTGTTCATTCACTTACAAAGTAATGGGCCACGCTAAGCCAGAACTGACTGAGCTAGTACTAGAAGTGATCCAGCGTCATGCTCCTGGTGACTACAGCCCAACGCTAAAACCGAGTGCGAAAGGTAACTACCACTCTGTTTCTATCAATATTACTGCGACTTCAATTGAACAAGTAGAAACTCTTTATAAAGAACTGGGCGAGATCGAAATCGTTCGTATGGTTCTGTAGTAATCTCCGATTACACATGAAAAACAGCGGCTTATTGCCGCTGTTTTTGTTTAAAGCACCCTATCTAGCTCAAATTCATTCAACTTAATTTTCAATAAATACAAAGAAAGTTGAAAAACCTTGCAGTCCGTCTGTAGTTAGAATCATGTTTCGCGTTTATAATGCGTTCACTTTATTAATCCTTGAGGGAGTGCAGCTTTGCAAAATAAGCTAATCGTAAAAAAATTAGGCCGTCAGGATTACGAACCTGTATGGAAAGCCATGCATAAGTTCACAGACGAACGCACGGAAGAAGACGTAGACCAAGTTTGGTTGGTTGAACACAACCCTGTCTTCACTCAAGGACAAGCAGGCAAAGCCGAGCATGTATTAAATGCCGGTGATATCCCTGTAATACAAAGCGATCGCGGTGGCCAAGTGACTTATCACGGCCCAGGCCAATTAGTGGCTTACTTTCTGATTAACATCCGCCGCAAGAAATTCGGAGTGCGTGATTTGGTTACTCATATCGAGAACCTCGTAATCAATACTCTGAAAGCTTACAATATAGATTCAGCTGCCCGACCTGACGCTCCTGGTGTTTATGTCGATGGCAAGAAAATCTGTTCACTCGGATTACGTATTCGACGTGGCTGCTCGTTCCACGGGCTAGCACTCAACGTCGATATGGACCTGTCTCCATTCCTACGTATTAACCCATGTGGTTACCAAGGTATGGAAATGGCGCAGGTAAGCCAGCTCGGCGGACCAAGTGAACTAGAAAACGTTGAGCAACAGTTAATACAAGAGCTCGTAGAGCTACTCGGCTATGACCAAGTAGACATTCAAGCCACCAGTAACATTACAGCAGAAGCATAAAATCATGAGCAAACCAATCCAAATGGAAAAAGGCGTTAAATATCGTGACGCTGACAAAATGGCATTAATTCCCGTAAAGAATATGCCTGCTGAACAGAAAGAAGTTCTACGTAAACCTGAATGGATGAAGATTAAACTTCCTTCAGACAGCCATCGTATTCAAGAAATCAAATCAGCAATGCGTAAAAACAACCTGCACTCAGTTTGTGAAGAAGCGTCTTGCCCTAACCTAGCCGAGTGTTTCAACCACGGTACGGCAACGTTTATGATTCTTGGCGCTATCTGTACTCGTCGCTGCCCGTTCTGTGATGTTGCCCATGGTCGTCCTGTTGCTCCTGAAGCTGAAGAGCCGAAGAAGCTGGCTAAGACGATTAAAGACATGAAACTGAAGTACGTTGTAATCACTTCAGTTGACCGTGATGACTTGCGTGACGGCGGTGCTCAGCACTTTGCTGACTGTAACCGTGAGATTCGCGAACTAAACCCAAATATTCGTATCGAAACACTGGTTCCAGACTTCCGCGGTCGTATGGACGTTGCACTTGATCTAATGAAAGACAACCCGCCAGATGTTTTCAACCACAACCTAGAGACAGCGCCACGTCTGTACCGTAAAGCGCGTCCAGGTGCGAACTACAAGTGGTCTCTTGATCTACTTAAGAAATTCAAAGAGCAACATCCTGACATCCCAACAAAATCAGGTGTGATGATGGGTCTTGGCGAGACGAAAGAAGAGATCGTTCAAGTACTGAAAGACCTTCGCGAACATGGTGTGACTATGCTGACACTAGGCCAATACCTAGCACCAAGCCGTCACCACTTACCAGTAGAACGCTACGTGCCGCCTTCTGAGTTCGATGAGCTGAAAGAGATTGCTCTAGAGCTAGGCTTCACGCACGCAGCGTGTGGCCCGTTTGTACGTTCTTCTTACCATGCGGACTTGCAAGCTCAAGGTATGGAAATTAAGTAATCACGGTTGCTTAACGAACAATGCAAAGGCGCTGAATATTATGTTCAGCGCCTTTTTTCTATCTTGTTCGCGCCGCTAAAAACAACAAAGCCACTCCTTATGAGTGGCTTTGTGCTTAATATTTCAAGTTTTGAGGGTTTAGGGAGTCCTGATAGGGTTCAGCGTTAACCGAAAGAAGCCCAGATAACCGTTGCTACCAAGATTGGGCACACAAACTTCACATACATTGGCCAAACCTTACCAAACCAACCCAATTGGAAATCCGGACAACCTTGTTCAAGCTCTTTCACTTTTGAAGCTCGGCTCCATACCCAACCACCAAACACACAGAACATCAGTGCTGCGACGGGTTGAAGGTACTGAGTTGCAATCATCGCTACCATGCCAAACATCGCAGCAAAGTTGTAAACAATCACCACACTAAACAGTGCGATAGCACCACCAATCACCCAGCTTGTTGGTGTTCGTCTAGTATTGAAACGCTCACTCACTAGCGCTACAGGGCCTTCAAGCATCGAGATAGAAGAAGTCAGTGCAGCAATCGTTAGTAGTAAGAAGAACACAATCGCAAAGATCTGACCAAGCACACCTAAACTATCAAACATCAACGGCAGAACCGTGAATACGAGCGTGTCAGAACTTAATAGTGAGCCATCTTCCGCATAGATTTGTACGCCTTTTTGCATCGCAACAAACATTGCTGGCATCACCACTAATCCAGCAATAAAAGCGACAGCAGTATCCACCAGAGTCACGTTCATCGCCATTTTTGGTAGGTTCTCTTTCTTGCTTAAGTAAGAGCCATAAACCAACATCGAGCAACCGCCAATAGTGAGTGAGAAGAACCCCTGTCCCATTGCCGCCAGAATCAGTTTTCTATCCCACACTTTCTCAAAGTCCGGAACTAGGTAATGTTTTAGGCCTTCCATCGCGCCAGATTGCGTCATGATGTACACGAACAATAAGCCAAATAAAACAAACAGCGCAGGCATCAGACGAGTCGACCACTTCTCGATGCCTTGCTTAACACCGCCCTGCACAATCAAGATAGTCAGTACATAGAACGCGACGGTACCAAATACGTTGCGCTCAACACTGAAGCCTTTAAACCAATCAGCAATCGCTTCTAGGCCGATAAGATCCGCGACCGCACCAATGAGAAAGCAGATCAACCAACCACCAACAATACTGTAAAACGCCAACACTGCGCTTGGTACACTCAGTCCAATCCAGCCGACAAACTCACCGACTTTCTTACCCAAAGGGTTTGTCGTCAAAGATCGCATACTATCAACTGGGTTTGCTTGGCCGTGACGGCCGATAGCCATCTCTACCACCAGCATTGGGAAAGCAACCACGAAGATCATGATCAAATAGACTAAAAGGAAAGCGCCACCACCATTGCTGGCAACTTGAGTCGGGAAACCCCAAATATTACCCAAGCCAACCGCTGCACCAGCCGCTGCTAAAATAAAGCCTAAACGAGAGCTAAAGTGCTCTCTTGAAGAGGAAGATTGTTGGTCCATATCGCCCGCATTGAAAATCAGTGAACTAGTTGAGAAGTACAGTAATAAAAAGCAATGATAGGCACAACTAATAAATGAACAATTCTCTGATTTTTACAATCAATGCGCTATTTAGAACCACAAAATTAACAACCTACTGGTGTTATCGTTCAATTATAAGAAACAAAGCGAAGTGGAAGGCTTGAGAAGGAAATGGATTAAATAGAGATAAATACTCGCTGTGTGGTTCCATTTATACAAACAAAAAGAGCACCAACCGGTGCTCTTGCTATTCATCACTAGACTCGAATTAAATTGTGAATACTTGATAGTCTTTTAGGTTCGGAATGATTTCATGCAACTCTTGTTCTTGTTCCGCCATCTCATCAAGAGAATCACAGAACTCACTCGCTTCCTCTTGTACTTGTTGAGAGTGTTCTTTCATTCGCTCTTCAACTTTCAGCTTTAATTCAGCCATGCTGTCAGCTAATTCAGTCAGGTTTAGGCCACCGTCTTGTTTCATCTTTTCTGACATCGCATTAAAAGCACTAGAGATAAATTCTTGGTTAAAGATCTCTTTTGCCTTCTCGAAATCTTCAGACCAGCCATTGGCCATAGAATCAAAGCTTTCTGCTGGTAACACTAACTCGCCATCTTTGTAGTAACGCGCTTCCAGTTCTGCAAAGTAGGTTTTCATTGATTCTTTTACGTTATCAAATGACTCAGGTGAATCCAGGCTAGCCGCGATATCATCAATCACGTCATTGGCTAACGCTAAGCTATCGTTGGCCATTTGTTTCGCTCGAGGTAAGTACTCACTCATATTTTCGCGATATTTCTCAATCGCCGCTTGTTGGTCGGCATCAAGCTCAACCTTCTCACCATGGATATAGAGGTCGTTGTTATCATCAAAAACGGCCGTATCACCATTCACTTGATGGATTTCGACTTTTTGATCATCGATTCTTAGTTCATTTTTCAAATCAACTCGACACTGAGCAGCAAACGTTGGCAGGCTCACAACAGCGATAACCGCTGTTAGTGATGCAATTAATACATTGTTTTTCATAACATCCTCTCATCAATCTGACAGATTACTATACCCTTGGATTATGCTTCTTTGTCAGAGAAACGTTTAATATCTACTAATCAACCAGTTAGTCGATAGAGATAACCTCATAGCAAAACTGTTTATCAGCGACCTTAAATTCAATCTCATCGCCAACTTCTTTACCCATTAGAGCCTGACCAAAAGGCGCATTCGCCGTCACAATAGCTACCTCATTTTCATTCCACGTGACAGAAAGTCCGCCGACTCTCGGCCCCATAAAGAAATGTTTATATTGATCATGCTCGTCAATGACCACAACGTAGCTGCTCACTGCAATCTTCTCACTATCACGCAGTACTAAGTTGCGATAACACTGAATGTCGTCCTCACACTCTTGCACCCTCACCGCTTGACCATGGGCGAGATACGAAGCTTCTAGTGCCAATGTATCGTACTTATGCTCAGGCACTGTCTCTTCATCGGTCGCAGCATCAATCGCACGCTGAGTCGCAGATTGTGCGATACATAATCGGGATTCGAGTTGCTCTATGATTATTTGGCGAAGCTCAGACTTATTCATACTATTGGGGTGCTTTTCTATAGGAGCTACAGAATAGAATTAGGTACAATCAGGTGCAAGACATTTGATTCATCAAGCGACGCTATCATGAATAGGCGCCCGCTTTAGCATCAATACGACACTTAATAACTCAGGTAGAACATAAATGATTGAGCAGAAGCTAAAACAAGTATTCGGATTCGACTCACTGCGTAATGGGCAAAAGCAAGTCATTGATAACGTTCTATCTGGTCACTCGACTGCCGCGATATTCCCGACAGGCTCAGGTAAATCGCTGTGCTATCAATTACCAGCACTAGAGTTACCGCACTTAACCTTGGTGATATCGCCACTGTTAGCTTTAATGAAAGACCAACTCGCTTTCCTGCACAATAAAGGCATTAGTGCAGCTGCAATCGAATCAAGCCAAGACAGACAAACCACACAACAGGTTATGCAGTCGGTACGTAACGGAGACACCAAGATCCTCATGATCTCCGTTGAGCGCTTGAAGAACGAACGCTTTCGTCAGTTTATCTCCCAAGTGCCGATCTCGTTACTGGTGGTAGATGAAGCGCACTGTATTTCAGAATGGGGACACAACTTCAGACCAGATTACCTGAAGCTTCCTCAATACCAAAAGCAGCTCAATATTCCTCAGGTTCTGCTACTGACAGCCACTGCGACCACATCGGTTATCCAAGATATGAAGTCAAAGTTTGAAATTGATGAGGAGCGCGTTGTTGTTACGGGCTTCTATCGTCAAAACCTCGATCTGTCGATTCAACCTTGTGAACAAACCAGCAAGTTAGAAACCTTGTGCAATGTGGTTAACCAAGCTTCTCTCGCTCCTACTATTGTTTATGTCACCCTTCAACAAACAGCAGAGATGGTAGCTCAGCAACTTCGTAACGCTGGCGTTAATGCAGTGGCTTACCATGCGGGTCTCAAGCCTGAAAACCGAGATGCAATTCAACATCAATTCATGAATGATGAAGTGAGTTGTATCGTGGCAACCATTGCGTTTGGTATGGGCGTGGATAAGTCCAATATTCGCCGAGTGATTCACTTTGACTTACCAAAATCGATAGAGAACTACTCACAAGAGATCGGCAGAGCTGGCCGAGATGGGCAAGCGTCTGAATGTATTTTACTGGCTAACAAACATGGTTTGAGCACACTCGAGAACTTCGTTTTTGGTGATACGCCAGACAACATATCGATCCAAGCGGTATTAAAAGAAATTTACGAAAATCAAAACATTGGCGCTTCTGGCTCGAATCAATGGGAGATCATGCTTAACCAACTATCACGTGAATCCAACATTCGTCAGTTACCGCTAAAAACACTGTTGGTATATCTGGAAATTGAAGGCGTGATTGAGCCCAAGTACAGCTACTTCGCAGACTACAAATTTAAGTTCATTCGCCCGAAACAACAAATCACCGAACAGTTCCAAAGTGAACGTCGTCAATTTGTCGAAGCTATTTTCCAATGCTCTCCTCAAGCAAGAGTGTGGTGCCAAGTCGACTTCGATGCACTTTGGACTCACTTCCAAGCCGATCGCCAGCGTGTGATTGCGGCTATCGACTACTTCAATGAACAAGGTTGGATTGAACTAGAAAGCAAGCAGATCACCGATGTCTACGCGATCCATAATACTTCTGAAGATATGATGCAACTGTCAGAGCGTCTAACTGAGTTGTTTAAAGCAAAAGAAAACAGCGAGATAAACCGCCTTAACCAAATGCTGAATTTCTTTGAGGCGGATACTTGCCTAAGCTCACGCCTTGCAAGTTATTTTGCCGATGATAAGGCACCAACAGACTGCGGTCACTGCTCTGTATGTCGAGGAGAAGTGGCAATCTTACCAACCGTTGATGTTGAACCTATCGATGATGAGACGGTGATGACATGGATACATGAGTTTATTTCTGCTAGCCAACAACTGATTACCGACGAGGCAATTACTCGCTTCTTATGTGGAATAGCCACCCCGCTTTCAACCAAACTCAAAGCCAGCAAAATGGTCGGTTACGGCAAGCTAGAGCAGCAACCGTTCAGTGGTACCTTAGCGCGAGTTAAACAGCTTCCTAGGTAACCCAACTTCCTTGTTTAGAAAAAACCGGCTAGGTTATCAAATCTAGTCGGTTACATATGGCTTAGATTCCTTAGCCCGCCGAGATTCAAGCTTTCTTATCTTCTATAAGCTGCGCCCAATTTAATCATTCCTGCCATTAAAAACCTCAAAAACAATCAATAACCTTCAAAAACTAGACACCCTTTCAAATTGATTAACAATCGGCCAACTTTCAAATTTTGATTAATACCCCCTATTTTGTATTAAAGGAACCATAGAATGGTCAAGAAGATATCTCTATCTTTTCTTATAGTTATGCTCGGTTTATTTTTGGTCGCATTAACATCTGCAAATCACTATCTCAACAACTGGAAATGGGAAAACATTCAAGTTAATAACGACGAAGTGGTCAGTGTTGTTTCTCAAACGTTTGAGTCGAACCTAGAAGATACAAAGTCTATGATTCAACAATTCGCGTTTCTACTTCCATATTACGGAACCGACGCCCCTTTTGACGAATCTCGAATGCTCCGAGTACTAGATAGAGTTCATTCCGTAAACCCTGCTTTTATCGATGTTTATTTTGCAGACATTAATGGCACCCCATTTAGTGCACTATCCAAAGGCTGGGTGAAGGATTTTAATGTTATCGAAATGCAGAGAGAGTGGTTTCTCGCCATATCCGCAAAAGGCAATACTAGCTATATATCAGCTCCCTATGTTAGTAACACAGGTGAACGAGTTATTTCAGTATCTGCACCAATTAAGAGAAGTGGACAGTTAGTTGGAGTATTTGGTGTTGATATAACACTGTCTGAGTTAATGCCGGAGTTTGGTGTCGAATTTGCTATTACAACAAAAGATGGCGAGATTGTGATGGCGGACGCCTCAACCAGAGAAACAGGCTGGGTGAATAAAAATATCTATGATTTACGCCCAAACTTTACAACACTGACCAACACCCCCTATCTATATAAAGCTGAGGGATCTGACGAACCGTACACAGTATCCAAGCAGCCACTGACAGATAGCTATGACTTGTTTGCTTGGACTAACCAAAGTCATGAAGACACTATGAATAAAAGCCTAATGACAGGGATCATAGGGTTGTTCGCATGTATTGGTATTTTACTGATGATAACTGTTTATGTCGCTATTCAAAGACAGCTTAGAAACCTACCGATTATGGTATCAACGCTTGAAAAAATGTCCGTCGGCGAATTCACTCCTATTGAGTCCAACTCAAGTAATAACGAACTCGATCAGGTACAAACTTCATTACAACGGTTACAAAAAAGTATCTCTAATATTGTCGAACAGTCGAATATTAAGATGTCAGATTTAGCCGTACAACAAACTAAGATAGAACAGTTAATCGATGATACAAACACCAATGCAAGCTCTGGGTTTAATAATGTAGAACAAGTAGCAACTGCGGCAACTGAGTTATCAGCAGCTGCGTCTAGCGTATCAGACAACGCTGCGCACGCAGACAGAATGGCAAAAGCCACTATGCAGGTTATTGAAACCAGTGCCAACGTAATCAGCGAAGCCGATAATATAAATCATGATGTGAGTTCAGCGATGGCAGAATCAGCCATTATCGTAAATGAACTAAGGGAGCATTCTGAACATATAAACTCGGTGGTTGAAGTTATCAACTCAATATCAGAGCAAACAAACTTACTTGCTTTAAATGCCGCAATAGAGGCAGCGCGTGCTGGAGAACATGGACGTGGATTTTCAGTAGTCGCTGATGAAGTAAGATCTCTTGCAAAGAGAACTCAAGTATCTACGGTGGATATCAAAAACATCATCACTCAACTTCAATCTCAGTCCCGAAAAGCTGACGAATACATGTATTCAAATACGGTACTGGTTCAACGCTCGCAAGAAATGATGCTTGAACTTTCACAAGCCTTCTCCGATATCAGACAACAAGTTATAGAAATATCTGAAATGAACACCATGGTATCTTCTGCCTCAGAAGAGCAAAGTATCGTGACGCAAGATATTACCGAACGTATTGAAGGTATTAACACAACAGTAAAAAACAGTGTAACCAGTGCTCAACATACTCAAGACGCCAATATCGTTATTTCAGAAAAAACGGCAGAACTCAAAGAGGTGTTAGCCTTTTTCAATATTAGTCAGATAGGTAACAGAGGCCGAGACTCACAATAACTTCGCTAATAATCCAAACAAAACACGCTTAATAAGGCGTTCGAGTAACGAACGCCGATACATATTGGGAAATATGTCGCACCACGAAAGTCATATGAGGGGTGCCCAATAAACAATGCCCTAGAAGAAACTCAGCTGACGCATTTGGTCTTTGGGTTGTAGCATTACGCTTAAACCAAGCAGACGTATTTCTCGCCCCTGTTGTCTTTTCAGTATTTCACTTAAAAGTTCTTTGAAGTGTTCACGATCGAGAGAGGCATGGATGTGTTCAATCGTGGTTTGTTGAAAATCAGCGAACTTGAGCTTAATGCCCTGCTTAATGATCGCTTTACTTGGGCTGGCTTTTTCTAAGCGAGTTTCGAGTTCAGGAAACAGCTTATCTTCGATTACCTGCCAACATTCAGCGTAGGTTGAAATATTTTGGGTAAAGGTGCGCTCTACGCCTACTGATTTTCGCTCGCGTTCGATGATAACTTCTCGATCATCAATGCCATGACTGCGCTTCCAAAGTGATGCACCTTGACGGCCAAACTTGAGTAGCAGGTCTCGATAGTCAGACTCCTTGATATCCTTACAAGTAAAGAAACCCGCTTGATGCAGCTTTTCAATGCTCACCTTGCCGACACCGGGAATCTTTTCAAGTGGCAGCTCATCAATCACTGATTGAACCTCCTGTGGAGGTATAACAAACTGACCATTGGGCTTATTCAGATCCGAGGCCACTTTCGCCAAAAATTTAATCGGTGCAATTCCTGCAGAAGCTGTCAGGTTCAGTTCGTTCCAAATATCACGGCGAATCGACTCGGCAATGAGTGTTGCTGAACCGTGACACTGCTTAGAATCGGTAACATCTAGGAAAGCTTCATCCAAAGAAAGAGGTTCAATGATTGATGTGTATCGAGAGAAGATTTCGCGGATCTTATTAGATATCTCGACATAGACCGACATTCTTCCCGGCACAACCAATAGATTAGGACAAAGCTGTAGGGCTTTTCCGGTCGGCATTGCAGAGCGAACACCAAACTTGCGGGCTTCGTAATTACAGGTGCTCAAAACACCGCGTTGCTTTTCATGCCCACCAACAGCTAACGGGCGATTTCGGTAAGCAGGGTTATCACGCATTTCTACAGCCGCGTAAAAACAATCCATATCAACATGAATTATTTTTCTTACTTTCTCTTCACCCGCGCTACACATCTAGAAATCACTCGACCTTACAACTGTATCTATAAACAGTATAATCCAATTATTATCAGATTTAAAACGATCTCGAGTCCAGCTAAAGAGGTTTCGCTTCAATAGCCATGAGCTCTTCTGATACTATTGTTAACGAGTATTTAGTCTATAAGTAGGGATCGCTTGTGAGTGAAAAAATACTAGTGGTGGAAGATAGCCGAGCATTTCGCAACTACCTGTACCAACAGCTGAAAAATAGCGGTTATGAGGTAGCAGTTGCTGAATCGATTGCGGAAGCAAAAAACATATTGGAACAAGAGACGGATTTCTTGTGTGCCGTATTGGATTACTGCTTACCTGACGGGCAAGACGGTGAGATCATTGACCTCGTCTTAGGCTACCAACAGAAAATCATTGTTCTGACCGGGATGTTCGACAATCAACTGCGAGAGCAAGTCCTAGCCAAAGGCGTTATTGATTACATACTTAAAGATAGTATGTCATCAGTAAGCTACCTACTCCCTCTAGTTCAAAGAATTTCGAATAATCGCCACCACAAAGCATTGGTTGTCGATGATTCAGCGGTCGTTCGCCGTTACATAGTTCAACTTCTAGAACACCAATACATCCAAACAATCCAAGCCGAAGATGGCGAACAAGCATTAAAGCTTCTTCATAACGACCCCGATATTACATTCGTTGTTACAGACCATGATATGCCTAAGAAAGACGGTATAGCGATGATCCGTGAGATTCGACGCGATCACGACAGAAACCAGTTGGCTATTCTAGGATTATCGGGCAGCGATGATCGCACCATGACAGCTCGATTCCTTAAAGCGGGGGCTAACGATTTCCTTTACAAGCCTTTTAACCAAGAAGAGTTTTTCTGCCGTATCCATCAGCTGCTTGATATGAAAGAAGCGGCTAATGAGCTATTTCGACATGCCAACGAGGATGCTCTTACTGGCTTATGGAATCGCCGCTACCTGTTCAGTCACCCTTGTAAGGGCTGCGATCAACGAAACATCGCGATGATGGACATCGACTTCTTTAAGAAAGTGAATGACACCTTTGGCCACGATGGTGGCGATGCCGTGCTGATCGATGTAGGGAAAATCATCAAAGATCATTTCAAAGACGATGTCGCTGTGCGCTTCGGTGGTGAAGAGTTTTGTATTCAGTCGTGCGGTGCGTTTGAGAGCTTTGTTGACAACTTAGAGTCCATGAGAGAAGCCATTGAAAGCCATGTTGTTGAGCATGACTCTCAAAAAATCAAGGTCAGTATCAGTATCGGCGTAACCGATTTAGACGCCAAGTTAGATGAACAGATCAAAGCCGCTGATGAGCTTCTTTATACGGCAAAAGAGCAAGGTAGAAACCAGCTAGTCTTTGCGCGCAACAGCATGCAAATCGAACAATAGTCATTCGGTTTTGTTTCCATTTTTAGTATGCCAAGATTAATTGCTAGACTTCAAAACTAAAAAAGCTCAAGACGGTAATCTTGAGCTTTTCAATTTAAGGGCATAGATAACTCTACCCCTTATGACTGTCACCAATTAAGCGATACGGTCTTTACTCCAAGCCGCTTCTTTTTGTTGACGCTCAGCCAGCTTCTCTTCACGGTAAGCTTCACGTGCTTCACGCTTCTTACGCGCGTCACAAGGTTCAGGGCAGTTACATACTTTATCAATACCAACAGCACCCAAACCGCCACAGCTACCTTTCACAACTTTCTTTTGGATAATGTAGCCAATTGACATCGCTGCGATTACTGCAAGAAAAACACCAAATGTAATCAGAAATGTATTCATAATTATCTCGCTTACCTTATTTACCTAAGTATGGCTTAAATGCTTCAGAAGCAATTTCTTTAAAGCCATCTGCTGTTTTTACCACCATGAACACTGGGATGTTATGTTGGTTTGCGACTTCCATTCCTTTTTCCTCACCTAAGACCATAAGGCCCGTAGATAAGCCGTCTGCAGTCATTGAAGACGGGTTTAAAACAGTCACAGAAACCACTTTATGATGAAGAGGCTTTCCTGTTTCTGGGTTGATGATGTGTGAGTAACGAACACCATCACGCTCAAAATAGTTGCGGTAGTCACCAGACGTTGCGATCGCCATATCACCAGGTTCGATGATCTCTTGAATGTTGCGTTCGTCAATACTTGGCTTTTCGATGGCAATACGCCAGCCTACACTTTCGCGGTTAAGGCCTTTTAAACGGATTTCACCGCCGACTTCTACCATGTAGTTGTGAATACCAATTGAATCAAGGTAATCAGCAACAACATCAACGCCCCAACCTTTTGCAATGGTTGACAGGTCGACATACAAATTAGGCAAGTCTTTAGTTAGCTTGTTGCCTTCAACGCTCAAGTGGTGAATACCAACCTTAGCTTTACGAGCAGCAAGCTCTTCATCTGATGGAACCACTTCCGGACGCGCTTCAGGACCAAAACCCCAAAGATTAACTAATGGACCAACCGTAACGTCCAACGCACCTTCAGTAAGACCGTTCAAACGAATGGCTTCTTTCACAACGATAGCGGTTTGTTCAGAGACTTCGAATGCGTCAGCGCCTTTGTGTTGGTTGAAACGGCTCAGCTCTGAATCTTCACGGTAAGTCGACATTTGATCATTCACTTCTTCAAGTAGACGATCGATCTCTGTATGAACTTCATTAGACTCGGGAAATTCATCACCATTGATGTATTTAATATTGTAACTGGTGCCCATAGTCGGGCCACTTAAATGCACTTGCTCTCTTGCCTGCTCACAGCCCGCAAGAAAAATCAAAGAAGTTAATGCAACAAGCCAAATTCTCACTTGCTTACTCCTGTCTAATGTTGAGGATTTATATAAGGAAAAATAAGAGTAAAAAATAGGTATTTTGAATGCCTTACTCTTTCTTATATAAGCCAGTATGTTGTCAAAAATAGTCTTAGAAAAACAAATGGCTGACTCGTGAGAGTCAGCCATAATATCAATCACTTAAATGGATTAACCACCGAAGTCATCTAGTAGGATGTTTTCATCTTCTACACCAAGATCTTTCAGCATGCCGATAACAGCCGCGTTCATCATTGGTGGACCACACATGTAGTACTCACAGTCTTCAGGAGCTTCGTGATCCTTCAGGTAGTTTTCGTACAATACGTTGTGGATGAAACCTGTGTAACCGTCCCAGTTGTCCTCTGGTTGAGGATCAGACAGAGCACAGTGCCACACGAAGTTCTCGTTTGCAGCCGCTAGGCCATCGAAGTCTTCAATGTAGAACATCTCACGCTTAGAACGTGCACCGTACCAGTAAGACATCTTACGAGTAGAGTTAAGACGCTTAAGTTGGTCGAAGATATGTGAACGCATTGGCGCCATACCTGCACCACCACCGATGAATACCATTTCATTGTCTGTGTCTTTAGCAAAGAACTCACCAAATGGACCAGAAATAGTACATTTGTCGCCTTCTTTAAGAGACCAGATGTATGAAGACATCACACCAGGAGCTACGTCAGGGTTGTTTGGCGGCGGAGTTGCGATACGCACGTTAAGCTTGATGATGCCTTTCTCTTCTGGGTATGAAGCCATTGAGTAAGCACGGATCGAATGCTCTTTAACGATAGACTCGTAACGGAACAAGTTGAACTTATCCCAGTCACCACGGTATTCCTCAGGAATATCGTAATCTGCGTATTTCACGTGATGTGGTTCAGCTTCAATCTGAATGTAACCACCCGCGCGGAACGGAACTTCTTCACCTTCAGGGATCGCTAGAGCAAGTTCTTTGATGAAAGTAGCTTCGTTGTTATTCGAGATAACAGTACATTCCCACTTTTTAACACCAAAGATATCTTCGTCTAGTTCAATCTCCATGTCAGTTTTCATAGCAACTTGACATGCAAGACGTTCGCCTTCGCGAGCTTCACCTTTTGTGATGTGATCAAGTTCAGTTGGAAGGATGTCGCCACCACCAGACTTAACTTTTACACGACACTGACCACAAGAGCCACCGCCACCACAAGCAGAAGATACGAAGATACCAGCGCCAGCTAGGGCACCAAGTAGCTTGCTACCAGGTTGAGTAACGATCGCCTTTTCAGGGTCGCCGTTTACAGCAATAGTGATGTCACCTGATGGTACTAGCTTAGACTTAGCGAAAAGAATCACTAGTACTAGAGCCAATACAATAATGGTAAACATCGCTACGCCAAGAATAATGCTTTGCATTTGTTATTCCTTATTACTGGGTGCTTACCCTACAGTTGAACACCAGAGAAAGACATAAAGCCTAACGCCATCAGACCAACAGTAATGAACGTGATACCAAGGCCACGAAGACCTGGAGGTACGTCAGAGTACTTCATCTTCTCACGGATACCCGCAAGAGCAACGATAGCTAACATCCAACCCACACCAGAACCGAAGCCGTAAACAACAGATTCAGCAAAGTTGTAGTCACGAGTTACCATGAAAGATACACCACCAAAGATTGCACAGTTAACTGTGATCAGTGGAAGGAAGATACCTAGTGCGTTGTACAAAGGTGGGAAGAAACGGTCTAGAACCATCTCTAGGATTTGTACAAGTGCCGCGATAACACCGATGAATGCGATGAAGTTAAGGAAACTTAAATCGACACCTTCAACAAGCGCGTTTTCTTTCAGGATGTGTGTGTAAACAAGGTTGTTTACAGGAACAGCGATTGTAAGTACTACAACTACCGCAACACCAAGACCAAAAGAAGTTTTAACTTTCTTAGATACCGCTAGGAATGTACACATACCTAGGAAGAAAGAAAGCGCCATGTTTTCGATGAAAATCGATTTAACTAGCAGACTAATATAATGTTCCATGACTACCTTACCCCTTCGCTTCTACTTGTTCTGGTTTGAACACACGAATTGCCCAAATCAAGAAACCAATTAGGAAGAATGCAGAAGGTGCTAGAAGCATCAAGCCGTTTGGCTGATACCAACCACCGTTGCTCACTAGAGGTAGTACTTCCATACCAAATAGTTTGCCAGAGCCTAGAAGCTCACGGAAGAAACCAACAGTGATAAGAACGAAACCGTAACCAAGACCGTTACCAAGACCATCGATTAGAGATGGGATTGGCGCAGACTTCATTGCGAATGCTTCAGCACGACCCATTACAATACAGTTAGTAATGATTAGGCCTACGAATACAGATAGCTGCTTAGAGATATCGTATAGGTATGCTTTAAGCACTTGGTCTACCACGATTACTAATGATGCGATAATTGCCATCTGAACGATGATACGCACACTGTTAGGAATGTGGTTACGGATCAAAGAAACGAAGAAGTTAGACAGAGCAGTAACGAACATTACCGCGATAGTCATAACAAATGCTGTTTCTAGCTTAGTGGTTACCGCAAGAGCAGAACACACACCAAGAACCTGTAGCGCGATTGGGTTGTTGTCCAACACCGGCGCTAAGATGCTCTTTTTAATTTCTTTTGCACTAGACATTAGTTCAGACCTCCGTCACGAACTTTTGCTAGGAACGGACCAAAGCCCATATCACCTAACCAGAAGTCAAATGTATGTTGAACACCAACGCTAGTCAGTGTTGCACCAGAAAGGCCATCTACACCGTGCTCAGAACCTTGAGGAGCGCCACCTTTAACAACCTGAATAGCAGGTTTGTGGTTTTCGTCGAATAATTTCTTACCAACGAATTGAGCGCGCCAAGTTGGGTTCTCAACTTCACCACCAAGTCCAGGAGTTTCACCTTGCTCGTAGTAAGTGATACCAGAAACTGTGTTGCCATCAGTTTCTACCGCAACGAATGCGTACATCATTGACCATAGACCGTTACCGTGAACAGGGATGATAACTTTAGAAGTTTCAGCGCCATCTTTCACAAGGTATACAGTACCCGTGTTAGCACGACGAAGGATCTTAGCGATGTCATCTTCAGCTGAAAGCTTGATTGACTGAGCTGGATCTTTTGCCGCTTTACGTTGGTCGTATGCAGCAGCATCGCCGTCAACGAAATCGCCAGTAGCGAAATCAACTAGACGAGGTTCAATGTTCTCTGCGTACAGTTCAGGGATATTACCCGCAAGTTCAATGCCCGCAACTTCAAGGATCTTAGTTTGCTGATCCAGAACTGCGTTAGCTTGTTGCTTAGGTTTAAGAACAACTGCAGCTGTTGAAACGATGATTGAGCACACTAGGCTCAATGCGATAACAACAAACAGCGTCTTTTTAATGCTATCGTTATTACTTGCCATAGCGCGCTAGTCTCCGCTTAATGTTCTTCTCGATTACAACGTGGTCAAACAGAGGAGCAAATAGGTTTGCGAATAGAATCGCAAGCATCATGCCTTCTGGGTATGCAGGGTTAACTACACGAATCATTACACACATTGCGCCGATTAGGATGCCGTACCACCACTTACCTTTGTTGGTAAATGAAGCTGATACTGGGTCAGTCGCCATGAAGAACATACCGAATGCGAAGCCACCTAGAACTAGGTGCCAGTGCCAAGGCATGCTGAACATTGCGTTAGTATCAGAACCGATCACGTTAAACAGCGTAGACACAGCAATCATACCGATCATTACACCAGCAATGATGCGCCATGAAGCGATACGCATGTAAACGATCATCGCTGCACCAATCATAAGTGCTAGAGTCGATACTTCACCGATAGAACCTGGGATGTTACCAATGAATGCGTCCATCCAAGTGATTGCTTCACCAGATGTTACGTTCATTAGTGCGCTACCGCCGCCTTGAGCCCATTGGCTAAGAGCAGTTGCACCAGAGAAACCATCTGCAGCAGTCCAAACTACGTCACCTGAAATCTGTGCAGGATATGCAAAGAATAGGAACGCACGGCCAGCAAGTGCAGGGTTCAGGAAGTTACGACCCGTACCACCGAAGATCTCTTTAGCGACTACAACACCGAAGGTAATACCTAGTGCTGCTTGCCATAGAGGAAGTGTTGGCGGAACGATAAGCGCAAATAAGATAGAAGTAACAAAGAAACCTTCGTTTACTTCGTGCTTACGCACCATACAGAACAGAACTTCCCAGAAACCACCAACGATGAATACCGTTGCGTAGATAGGTAGGAAGTAAGTCGCACCAAGTAGCATCTTACTGCCAACACCTGCATCGGCTCCTAAGGAGGCTCCAAGCATTTCGGTTAGCCAGTAGTGCCAGTTACCACTGATAACAGATGCTAGTTCAGCGCCTGCGTACATATGGTTAAGTGCTGCGATAGCTTGGCCACCCGCGTTGTACATACCCCAGAACATTGCTGGGAATACCGCGAACCAAACCATGATCATGATACGTTTTAAATCAACGCTATCACGAACGTGCGAGCTTTTCTTTGTAATAAGACCTGGCGTGTAGAACACTGTCGCTGCTGCTTCATAAAGCGCAAACCACTTCTCGTGTTTACCACCTGGCTCAAAATGATGCTCGATGTCTTCAAGAAACTTTTTAAGGCCCATGAAAATTACCCTTCCTTCTCAATCGTATCTAGGCATTCACGAAGTAGTTGACCGTACTCGTACTTACCTGGACATACAAAGGTACACAATGCTACATCTTCTTCGTCTAGCTCTAGCGCACCAAGTGCTTGAGCACTATCAATGTCGCCTGCACATAGATCACGAAGCAGCAATGTAGGTTCCATATCTAGAGGCATTACGCGCTCGTAGTTACCAATTGGAACCATTGAGCGGTCACTACCGTTTGTTGTCGTTGTCATGTTGAACAACTGACCTTTAAACAGGTGACCAAGGAATGAACGAGTAACAGAGAACTTGTTCTTACCAGGCATAGCCCAGCCGAATAGCTCTTTATCACGACCTTCACGTAGAACAGAAACTTGCTGATGGTAACGACCAAGGAAAGCATGTGGACCTGTTGCTTCAGTACCCGTAAGTACAGAACCAGAAATCACACGAACTTCGCCTGGCATTAACTCGCTGTCTGTCAACTCTTCAAGGCTAGCACCAATTTGAGTACGAACTAGACGTGGGTTGTTAACCACTGGACCAGCCAGAGAAACAACACGCTCAGAGTAAATCTCACCAGTAAGGAAAAGCTTACCGAATGCGATAACATCTTGGTAGTTAATGCTCCACGCTACATTTTGTGCATTTACCGGATATAGGTAATGCATATGCGTGCCTGCAAGACCTGCAGGGTGTGGGCCATCAAAAACATGTTCTTCAACGTTAGACTGAGCTGAACGAGGTAAGCTAGTACCTTTTTTACAAACGTACACTTTACCGTTAGTCAGAGTTGAAAGAAGATCTAAACCAGCAACGAAAGCATCAGACTGCTCGTTAATGATTAATTCTGGCTCAGCTGCTAGCGGATTAGTATCCATAGCAGTAACGAAAATAGCCTGAGTTTCAGAATCAACTGCTGGAACCTTGCTGAACGGACGAGTTCGCAAAGCGGTCCATGCGCCAGACTCAACTAACTGAGCTTTAACCGTTTCACGGTCAAGACCTACTAGTTGGTTAGCTTCATAGCTATTGAACGTGATTTGCTCATTGCCTGCTACTTCAATCACTACTGATTGAAGAACACGCTTAGCACCACGGTTCACTTCAATAACTTTACCGCTTGCTGGAGAAGTAAATACAACACCTGGGTTCTTTTTATCTGCAAAAAGAACTTGGCCTTTCTTCACTTCATCACCAACGCGAGCATGCATCGTAGGACGCATACCAACGTACTCTTCGCCAAGCAAGGCGACTTTAGTGATGGACTTACCATCATTAATCACCTGGGATGGAGTTCCTGCGATAGGAAGATCCAAACCCTTCTTTATTGTAATCATACGCACTTGCACTACTTTATCGGGAAAAAGATTCTTTTAATTGCGTAAATTCGGGACGTTTTAAAATCGCCCTTAGACACGACATTACAGTGTCCGGTTTTGGTAAATTTGAGATACCAAAATCGCAACATTACATTAATAAACTCATCACAAAGATTATGTGAGATTTATCAGGTGCCGTATTCTAGCATTTTTTGACAACTTGATGCCATGACCAATAACTTGAATACGGCCTTTATTTGGTGAGATTTGAAGCATATGGACTCTCAAATATGTATAAATTTGACGAGCCGCACAGATAAAATGGCTTTTGAAACGTGTTTTAAACAAGAGATTAATACTCTGTCACAAACTATTATTTTAAGATTTATGTTGAAACACTGTTAATAAAAACATTACTCATTGTAGGTATTTTCAGCCGTTCGATTTACCATCAGTTTGAGTGATATAACAACGAAAAACAGATGAGTTTGACGACAAAAAAGGCGACATAGCCACCTCTTCTATATTCGTAAGCTTTCTTACTTACCGCCACCCATGCACATCGGGCTATCTGGCACGTTATCGAGCTGCTTCATCCATTCATCTTTTGTATAAGTGTGAATGGACAATGCGTGAATATTGTTCGCTAACTCTTCTGAAAGTGCTTTATTTACCGCTCGATGACGAGCAATAAGGCGCAATCCTTCAAACACATCACTGACAACAATCACTTTAAAATGACTCTCAGAACCGGCCGGAACATTGTGCATATAGCTCTCATTGACCACGTTTAAATGACTTGGTGAAAACTCATTGTGCAATTTTGTTTCGATAACTTCTTGGATCATTGTGATTCCTTAATAACGTATTGGCATTATCCGTGGGGTGAGTATAAACCCTAACAGGTCGAGTGTCTGAGTATTTGATAGCGAATGGCATAGGTTTGGTTGAGTTTTTTCTATCTTGTTCAGCCTGCATTTGAGACAATATCTTTGTTATTTCTTACATAAGTATCTCAAGCAATGAAAACCGAACTTACCCTTCACGACAGAACTTTGACCTTACATCGTTTCCCGAAACGTTCAAATGAAACCCTTCAAGCTTGGGATGCGGGCGACGAATACCTGATCAGTCATGTCGAAGAGATGAACCTTGAACCTGGCAAACATATCCTGATCATGAACGACAGCTTCGGTGCCCTATCCGCTTGGTTCTCGAAAGATCATGATGTCACTATGATGAGCGACTCATTTATCTCTCACCGTGGCGCACTGAAAAACTTGCAGCGCAATCAAAGTAACCGAGTGAACTTCTTGAACACGATGGATGATATCCCACACGGTATCGATCTTGTGATCATGCAGCTGCCAAAAACAAATCGTCACCTAATCTGGCAATTGAGCCAGCTACGCCAAGCTTTGCCTGAAGGCTGCCAAGTGATCGGCGTCAACAAGGTAAAAGAGATTCACACCTCTACGCTTAACCTGTTCGAAAAATACCTAGGTGAAACCAAAACATCACTAGCGAAGAAAAAACACCGCTTAGTATTCTCATCACCAAACTGCCAGCCGATTCAAACGGTAGAGCCTTTTGTTGAATGGGATGTAGACGGTGAAGATATCCGATTGAAAAATTTACCAAATGTTTACTCAGGGGAAGCACTCGATCAAGGCGCTCGCTATATGCTAGAGCACATCCCTCAAGATCCTGAGCTGCGTCATATCATCGATCTCGGCTGTGGCAACGGTGTATTGAGTGTAAAAGCAGGGCAATTGAACCCACAAGCTCGTATCACCTGTGTGGATGAAAGCTTTATGGCGGTGGAATCGGCGCGCCAAAACGTCAAGGATAACCTTGGTGAAGAAGGCAACTTCCAGTTCATCGCCAACAACTGTTTAGATGGCTTCAAGAAAAACAGCACCTACTTAGTGATGTGTAATCCTCCATTCCATCAGCAACAAGCGATTACTGATCACATTGCATGGCAAATGTTCTGTGATGCAAAGCATGTTCTAAGCAATGGAGGCAAATTAATTGTTATTGGCAACCGACACCTCGGATACGATGTCAAACTAGCAAGACTATTTGGTGAAGCTAACGTTGAAACGCTTGAACTAAACCAAAAATTTGAGATATTACAAGCAACAAGAGAACCTGCGAATTTTAATAAATAAGCAGAAACGACTTCACAAGAATTTAAGATACCGAGCTTCTGGTGTGAATTTAGAAAGGATAAAGGAATGAAAAAACTGATTTTGGCTGCTTCTATTATGGCTTTGACAGCATGTTCAGCCCCTCAGCAAGAACAGATCAATGTAATGCCAGAAGCTTCACTAAGCTCAAGCAACCTAGTACAAGGCAAAACATACACACTAACAAGTAAAGATGTTCGTGCCGCTCAATACGTTGCATTGGTTGATAGTGGCCGTTCAAATATTCAGCCAATTCACGCTAAGCAGAACATGCGCATTTCTCTAGAGAACGCTGTAGCACAACAGTTAGAGTCTCAAGGTTACCGCGCAAGCGTAAACAGCGAAAACTCGATTGTTTTAGAGATTCAAGAAGCGCTTGTTACCGTAGAACACACCATTATGGAAAACCAAATGGACGGTAAGGTAACACTTGAAGTAACGGCTGAAACTCCGGAAGGTAAGCTCGTTAAAACATTCAACGGTACTGCTACTCGCACAGGTGCATTAAGCGCTTCAAACGACGATATCGCGATGGTGCTTAACGATGTAATCAACTTGGTATTGAAAGAAATTGCCAATGACCAAGAGCTACAAACTTACATGAAGGAACGTTTCTAATGGGTCGCATTCTATCTTCTATTGCATTAATGCTGGTGAGCGTGAGCGTTTGGGCTGGTCCTAAAGTGAACGTAGAAACAACATTAGGCGGCTTCACTATCGAGCTTAACCAAGAACAAGCACCAGTGAGTGCTGAGAACTTTCTAAAATACGTGGCAGACGGCAGCTACGAAGGTACTATCTTCCACCGTGTTATTCCTGGTTTCATGGCGCAAGGTGGCGGCTTCGATCAAGACATGAATCAGCAAGCGACTTATGCACCTATCAAGAATGAAGGCAGCAATGGCTTGAAGAACGATACAGCAACAATCGCTATGGCTCGTACTAATGCGCCAGATTCTGCAACTCGTCAGTTCTTCATTAACTTCTCTGATAATGATTTCTTGAACGCAAAAGGTGGTAACCCAGGCTACGCTGTATTCGGCAAAGTAACTGAAGGTTTTGATGTTGTTCAAAAGATGGCAACGATTCCAACCAAGCGAATGGGCCGCATGTCAGACATCCCAGTCGACCCAATCGTCATCACTAAAGTGACCCTTCTTAAGTAATCCAATGTAACGCCCTTATTTCTTAAGGGCGTTTTTCTATACAAGGACGCCCTATGTCATCAGGCACTCCCTCTCTTTCTTGGATGCAGACCTTCCGCAGCTACCTTGATAAACGCCTACTTTGGGTGTTTATGCTCGGTTGTTCGAGCGGCTTCCCATGGGTTCTTATTGGATCCAACATGTCTGGTTGGCTAAAAGATGCAGGTTTAACACGAGCAGCCATTGGCTACTTTGGTAGTGTGTTTGCCGTCTATGCGATTAATTTTTTATGGGCACCATTGGTAGACCGAGTAAAACTGCCAGTGCTTCACGCAATACTCGGCCAGCGCCGAAGTTGGATCTTTTTCTGCCAAACCATTGTTTTAATCGGCACCTTATTCATCGCAGGCGTCAATCCCGCAGAGAATTTGGCGTTTACCTCAATGTTGGCGCTCGCTATTGCTATTGCCTCAGCTACACAAGACATCGCGATTGATGCATTTCGTATTGATACCTTCCCAAAATCTGAAGCATCAAAACTGCCGCAAGCTTCTGCAATGGCGGTAATTGGTTGGTGGACGGGGTATTCTCTACCAGGCTACCTTGCCTTTATTAATGCAGACTCAATCGGTTGGAATGGCGTGTATTACGGGATGGCAGGTGTCGTTGTTGTATTAATGCTGTTTACTCTTTTTGTCGGAGAGCCAAATACACAACGTGAAGCCCTACAAGAACAAGCACAGCAGCGACACAATAAAGTGGTCGGCTCAAAGCTTGTCGCTTGGTTCAGTGTAACGGTAATTGAACCATTTTATGATTTCTTCAAAAGAAACGGCGTTCAAGTTGCCATTACTCTATTGCTGTTTGTGTTCCTATTTAAGATAGGTGAAGCCTTCCTAGGTCGCATGTCGATTACCTTCTATAAAGAGATAGGTTTCAGTAACGAGCAGATCGGTCACTACTCCAAGTTAATTGGCTGGGGAGCAACCATATTCTTCACTTTGGTAGGCAGTGTCTTCAATGTGAAATTCGGTATTGTACGCGGGCTGATGATCGGCGGTGTGGCAATGGCGGCAAGTAATCTAATGTTTGCGTGGATCGCTCAGACTGGTCCGAGTGAAACCTTGTTCTTGGCAACCATCATTGTCGACAACTTCACAACGGCCTTTTCTACCGTTGCGTTTGTCTCTTTCCTAACGTTATTGACAGGCCAAGCGTTTTCAGCAACACAATACGCCTTACTCGCATCCTTAGGTAACTTCGGTCGCACCACACTGGCTTCCTTTAGTGGTGAGTTGGTTGATTACCTCAATGACTGGTCAACCTTCTTTATACTTACTGCACTTATGGTGATACCAAGTTTGATCATGCTCTATTCGTTGCGCCACTTTTTCACAGATTTACTAGAAAAAGCGAAAACCAACCACGAATAAGAGAAAAAGAAGACAGAATAGAAAGAGGGTAGCATCACGCTACCCTCTTTTACTTTGCCACTAATGATTTGGTAAGCGCTAATCTGTTGTATCACTCACTATAAGATTAAAACCCGCTCCGTCATCAATTGCCACGACTTGATACACCACACCATCAGCTAAGGTTGCGGGCGCAGAATCAATCGCCACAACCGATGGTTGTCCCGCTACCGTTATCGTCACAAAGTAAGATCCCGCTGCCACATAAATGCCATTCGCATAATCTTTGAATTTCACATCACTTAACGCCGGAGTGCTACCAGAGATACCTACGTTTTCTGTTAAGTAGATGTCCACCGATGCCGCAATTGGGTTAGCAGCAGCATGGGTAATGTTTAATACCGCACTGGTCGCCACCGGACGACGGTTCTCAGGAACAAGCAAAGGTTCCAAATTCAGTGGACTTACTGTCCCTACCGCATAGATGCTGTAATCCATGCCGGCAAATACAGCAACACCATCCGCATCAATCAATGCATTGGTTGTAGTGCCGTCAGCAAAGATGTCAATGTCATAACTTCCTGCAGCTAAATCGATAAATCCACGGATCTCTTTAAACATCAAATCAGCAAGAGGTGCAAATGCAGCTCCGTTCACAAATGGATCTACGTCCGGGGCGCCATCAACAAGATGACCGACTCGTACTTCTGCAGTTTCTGCCATGTCATAGATTAAAGATGATCCACTACCGTCCATCACCATCAATTTTACTGGGGAAGCGCTATTGGAGTCAGCTCTTGGCACCGCCGCAATAGTTAGCTCGCTACCGCCAGACAGAGTTATTTCTCCAGAATCAAAAGCAATAGCATTGCCGCTCACGGTTTCTAATCTCACTCGGTATTGCCCTGCTGGAATATTGAGTACGTCAGTAAAATCTTTATAGCCCAGCGTACCAAGCGGAGCGCCCAATGGATCACTCGGCCCTGTCACATATAGGTTTACATCGCCAACTCCTGTTGCCGCGTGTACTACTTGCACATCTAGACTTGAACTGGTTGCCGTTCCTGCAGCAGGGCGAGTAACAACCAAAGCCTCTACAGGATTGTTGGATCCATCGGCGTCGCCTACAACCATCACGGTGTAATCTAAGTCACCGCTTAAATCGAATTGGCTTTGAGGGATAACAGTGACCACTTCGTCACCTGGGAGTTGGACATCGACTTGAAGAGTTGTCTGTCCTTGACCTACGGAGGCGTATCCGGATGCTTGAGCATAATCGACATCGCTCCAACGAGCCTGACTATTGACTAGAACGTTAGCTAAAGGCGCATCTGGCGATGCATGTACAGCTTGTAGTTGAGTTGTTGATTCATCGTCGTCATCACACCCAACAATAAATAGGGCTGAAATTGCTACAGCGAGTATAGGTGAATATTTCATTGGTCTTCTCTCCAAAAAAGTTAGACCAGTTCGTCACACAAATGATTAGTCCAATAACTAATCTTTAAAAAGTATTTCAAAATCTAGTGCAGTGAACTGTCTTTAATTCTCCGTGATTCAAAAAGTAGCTAGGTTCAAATCCCTAGGCAGTCATCACATGAGTTGTCCATCAATTGATTCCAACTCCATTACGCTGTTGGTCAAAAATAGATCAAAGACAAGATTAAGAGGTGGTTTGAATGAGTCATTTTTTAAGAGAAAACGCTTAGAAAGGAATACTGTTGATTTTGATATGCATGTCACTCTAATTAGTAGAATCGTTTGCTTAGCGCAGTATTTCACCTATTTATCCACAAAATAATCGAATTTCACAAAATCAATAGAATTAGAGGTGCATCAAGATGCATTGCCACCTTAAAGTTCCATCATTTAGATCATTAGTGTGATCAACCTCACCTTAATAATTGTAGTTTTCACTCTGTCTCACTTTTATTTGAGAACAAAATCGCTATTATGCTCGGCATTCGGACATCATAAACACGCACGGATTAGCGGGTTACTTATTTCAAACATAGAGAGTTCCATTATGCGTAAATCACTTTTAACTCTTGGCCTACTTGCAGCAACTTCTGCTCCTGTAATGGCAGCGGATTATTCTGACGGCGATACTCACAAAAATGATTACAACTGGATGCAGTTTAACATCATGCACACTATCGACGAGAAGCCACAAGATAAAGACCATACTTACCTTGAAATGGAATTCGGCGGTCGCTCTGGAATCTTCGACCTTTATGGTTACATTGATGTATTTAACCTAACTAACGATAGCAGCAGCGATAAAGCAGAAGATGATCAACTGTTTGTTAAATTTGCACCGCGTATGTCTATCGATGGTCTAACTGGCAAAGATCTTTCTTTTGGTCCAGTTCAAGAACTATATGTTGCAAACTACACGACTATCGATGGTAAAGCTGACGGTGGCTACGCTACTAAAACAGGTATCGGTTCTGACGTAATGGTTCCATGGTTTGGCAAAATGCAGTTCAACCTTTACGCAACGTACGATCTAAATGCAAAAGATTGGAACGGTTACCAATTCTCTACTAACTGGTTCAAACCATTCGTAAACTTTGATAACGGTTCATTCATTGCTTACCAAGGTTACATTGATTACGAATTTGGTCGTGATAGCTCATACAACCAATCTAGCAATGGCGGCGCAATGTTTAACGGTATCTACTGGCACAATGACCAATTTGCAGTTGGTTACGGTCTGAAACTATACCAAGATGTATACGGTCTAAAAGACGGTGCTCTAATTGATAATGCAAACCCACAATTTGGTGAGTTCTCTACATCTGGCGTAGCACACTACTTCGCAGTAACTTACAAGTTCTAATCGAACTTCTAAGAAAGTTTCCAAAATGGCACCCTCGGGTGCCATTTTTTATTGCTTTCATTTAATGCCTCGCTATCCTTGCAGCATCACTTTCTTATCTCGGTATTGCTGTGAACATCACTATTGTTGGACCTGGAGCTATCGGCTCTTTATGGGCGATAAAACTACTTAAAGCTGGTCATAATGTCTCGTTGTGGAGTCGCTCCCCTGAAACCTCAATTGACCTAACACTTGATGAGCAAACTCCACTTTCCTTCAGCAATAACAATATCGAAAAGCTATCAACGAGTGACTTAGTAATCTTTACGGTCAAGGCTTGGCAAGTAGAAAAAGCCACCACTCCGTTACTTCAATATCTCGACTCTGACACCATTCTCATGTTCATGCATAACGGAATGGGTGCGGTCGACAACATCGCCACTCAAATTAGTACTTACCCGATAGTATTGGCAACCACGACCCAAGCTGCATTCAAACCTGATCGTAATAGTGTATCTCACACAGGAATAGGACAAACCCAGTTGGGGGCTTTTAACCAAACGGGACAGCAGTGCACGTTTTTAGTTGATGTATTGGATCATGCTCTCCCCGCTGTGAGTTGGAACCCAGAGATAACATCCGCACTATGGACTAAGCTCGCTATCAATTGTGCTATCAACCCACTCACTGGGTTGGAACAAATCAAGAACGGCGAACTTGCAGACCAAAGGTTTGAGGGTATTTTAAGTTCTATCGTTGAAGAGCTCACACAAGTTATGCAGGCCGAAGAGATCGCTTGTTCATTCGACGGATTAGAAGCAAGCGTCAAACAGGTCATCCAAGCCACAGCGCAGAACAACTCATCCATGAAGCAGGATATGTTTTACCAACGCAAGACAGAGATCGACTTCATCACTGGACACCTAATAAAAACAGCGCTTAAGCATCAGATAGAAGTTCCCGTTAACCAAAAGCTGTTCGATCAGGTCAAAGAGCAAGAAAATAGCTGGAATCATCAAGATTAGTCAGCAACGGTCAACAAGTCGCGATAAAATAACAATACCGCTAAGCATAACGCTGGCACCAATTTCCAAGATTTTAGGTAAGAATAGATGCTTGATATCAATCACATCCGAGAGCAGTTTCCTGCGCTATCACAAACCATCAATCAACAACCATTGATTTACTTAGACAGCGCGGCAACGACACAAAAACCTCAGGTAGTTATTGATGCCATTAGCCAATATTACTCCAAACAAAATGCCAATGTTCACCGTGGTAGCCATAGCTTAACAGCGAACGCGACCAGTCAGTTTGAAGCTGCCAGAGATAAGGTCGCTCAGTTTATCGGTGCAAGCTCTTCAAAAGAGATCATCTGGACTCGCGGTGCAACCGAGGCGCTCAATTTAATTGCTCAAACTTACGCAAGAAGTACTCTTCAGCCTGGCGATGAGATCTTAGTGAGTGAAATGGAGCATCACGCCAACATAGTTCCTTGGCAAATTGTGGCACAACAAACCGGGGCTAAAGTCGTTAAAGTACCGATGACATCGGATTGCGAATTTGACCTAACTGCATTTGATGCACTTTTAAATGAACAAACCAAGATTGTTGCATTAGCTCAGATAACCAACGTAACGGGTTCTCGTCAGCCAATTGAAGCTGTCATAGAAAAAGCACACAAGATGAATGCTATTGTTGTGGTCGATGGCGCGCAAGGGATCGTTCATGAGCCTATTGATGTTGCTGCTTTAGGTGCGGATTTCTACGTATTCTCAGGGCACAAGCTTTATGCCCCTGCGGGTATCGGTGTGCTTTACGGAAAACTTGAATTGTTAGAAGCGATGCCACCTTGGCATGGTGGTGGCAAAATGGTCGAGCGCGTCTCTTTCTCTGGCACTACTTTTTCAGAACTGCCTGGCAAGTTCGAAGCGGGCACACCAAATGTAGCAGGAGCCATAGCACTAAGCAGCGCTATAGAATGGTTAAGTAGTTTTCCACAACAAGATGTAGAAAATCACATCCACCAGCTACAACACGAGACCTATCTTGCGCTCAGTAAACTGGATGACATTCAGATTTTAGGGTATCAACCTAACGCAAGTGTGATTACTTTTGTGATGGATGGCGTTCACCATCAAGATATAGCGACCCTACTGGATCAGCAAGGTATCGCAGTACGTGCAGGACATCATTGTGCTCACCCATTAATGGATGCACTTAATGTGAAAGGAACGGTTCGAATTTCATTTGGTATTTACAACAACATGGATGATGTTGAAAAGCTCGTAGCGGCGATAGAAAAAGCCGTTGATATGCTTTAGGGGATGGCGAGACTCAATTAGCAGTCATCATTCCAGAACTGAGGAACGAAGTAACTGGAATGTCTAATAGCAAACTATCCAAACGAGATTCCCGATTACGCTCCTTCGTCGCTTTAGGGAATGACGAAATACAGTTAGAATTCGTCCTTCCATAACTGAGGAACGAAATATCTGGAATCTCTAACAGCAAACTATCCAAACGAGATTCCCTATTACGCTCCTTCGTCGCTTTAGGGAATGACGAAATACAGTTAGAAATCGTCATTCCAGAACTGAGGAACGAAGTATCTGGAATCTCTTTAAAGCACTACGATAAAAATGTATGGAGACAATTACAAGTTAGCGAGGTTCTTGATTTGCTCAACAATCGCTTTTAATCCATTACCGCGAGATGGGCTAAGGTGGGTAATTAGACCGATTTGTTCAAAGTAACCATCAATATCGAACGCTTGAACCTGCTCTGATGTTTTTCCATCATACGCAGCCATTACTAATGCAATCAGACCGCGCACGATACGCGCATCAGAATCAGCACAAAAGTGCCAAACACCATCGATATTAAGAGAAACCAACCACACTTGGCTTTCACAGCCAGAGACAATCACCTGCTCACTTTTCAGTTCATCAGGCATCGTTGGCAGTTTCTTACCCCATTGAATCACTTGGCGATAACGGTCTTCCCAGCCGCTAAATGTCTGCATCTTGGAGATGATATCATCACTGGTAATTTCAGTACCGAATGGAGAGCTTGGGAATGTGGTCATTTTAATATCCAGTCGATTATTAATTGAATAGAAGACGTTACTTAGTGTGCTTTTGAATCAGCTTTTCAACGATACGCGAAACAGCCACAAAACCAAACGTCGCCGTTACAACCGTTGCCGCACCAAAGCCCGTCGCACAATCCATGCGCTTTGGACCTTCTGCGGTCGCTTTCGCAGCACATACACTGCCGTCAGCTTGAGGGTATTTCAACTGTTCAGTTGAGAACACACAATCGATACCAAACTTACGCGCTGGATTCTTAGGGAAGTTATGATGACGACGAAGGGTATCTTTTAGCTTCTTCGCGAGCGGATCTTGAATCGTCTTAGTCAGATCAGCCACTTTGATTTGAGTTGGATCGATTTGCCCACCAGCACCACCCGTGGTGATCACCTTAATTTTGTTACTGCGACAATATGCCAACAGTGAAGCCTTAGCTTTCATGCTATCAATCGCATCTAACACAAAGTCGAACTCTTTCGATAGGTATTCAGCCTGATTATCAGGGCCGATGAAGTCGTCAATCAGGTTAACTTTACACTCAGGGTTAATCAGCTTAACGCGCTCTGCCATCACTTCGATTTTGCTTTTACCAACGGTACCCGACATTGCGTGGATCTGACGGTTGATGTTGGTCACGCACACATCATCCATATCGATCAAAGTCAGCTCACCTAAACCAGTACGAGCAAGCGCTTCAACCGCCCATGAACCTACACCGCCAATACCGATCACGCACACGTGTGCTGCTCTAAGTATATCGACTTCACTATTGCCATATAAGCGACGGGTGCCACCAAATCGTTGGTCATAGTTTTCTGAAGCTGGAGTGGTCAATTCACGCATTGTTGCCGCCAATTTATTTCTGAGAAAAAGAAAAGAGTGCGTTTTATACGCACTCTTGAATAAAAAGTCTAGGGGATTAGCGATTCGCTTTCAATGCCCTATTTTATTGTCGCTTACTCAACCTTTTCAGGAGGCAAAGCCCAAGGAGCTTCAGTCGCGCTGCCATCTAAGCCGAGCTTCCACACACGACCAAAATGCTTGTAATGACCCGCTTCGGTACCCGCTCGTGGGCCCATACCGTGGTAAAGATCCAAATGGTTTTGCTTAACCGCGCCGCCCGTATCTAAAACCAGTAACAGTCTTAGTTGGTGAGCACCGCTCCAAGTACCATCGGCATTCAGTAGTGGAACCTCAGCAAGAATCGGCGTCCCCATAGGCAAGATAGAACGATCGCCCGCTACCGCCGCCATTGGTAATAGAGGAATGCCCGCGCTGCCCATCACAGATAGGTCGTCTCTCGCTTCAAAAAACACGAAAGATGGATTTTGCTCAAGCAGCTCTTTGACTACTTCAGGATCGTTTGCCAACACCCACTCTTTGATTGCTTTTAACGACATTTTTTCGCGTGGAACTAAGCCTCGTTCAATCAGAACACGGCCAATGCTCACATAAGCTTTATTGTTCTTACCCGCGTATGCGAAATACTGCAGCGTGTCATCATCACCGAAGTGTACAAATCCACTGCCCTGCACTTCCATCATAAATGGGTCGATACGGTTTGCTGAGTAACCTAACTCAAGGCCCTGACCTTCTAGTGCGCCGTTGTAAATCTCTTCGCGGGTTGGACACTCTTTGCCACACTCAGGAAGTCCGTAAACAGGGTAACGGTATTCTTCATTCGCTTCGTGGCGCAGCTCCATCACAGGAGAAAAGTAGCCCGTGAACAAAACATTACCTTGCTTATCACCACCGCCTAGTTGAGCAGTTTGAACGCCAAAATTAGCGAGCTCACTTGGATCCCCACTCAGCATCGCCCACTCATTGAGTTGTTGATAAAGCGGCTCATAGATTTTAGCCATCGAAGGGGATTTAGAAACCACCATCTCAGCTTGCTCTGCAAATGCGGTGTAATCTCTTGGTTTATTGGATTCAACCTGATCGACCTGATTCAAGGTACGAGGAAATTCGTCATCAAGGTGTTGTTGAGCAAGATCAGTGGGTTGAGCACAGCCAAATAGCAAAGAGGCAGCGACTAGGGGAAGCCATTTTTTAATCACAAGAGTCATCCTAAAAATTCTATGCATCGAGGATGACAAAAACAGTCAGATAACACAATCGTAGATTGTAAGAGTTTACAATAAGATAACCTATCGGACCGAGTTATCGATATGGCCTTTAAGGCGGAAAATGGGATTGTAGTGACTGTCAGAATCGAGCACCATTTCTGTATTGTCAGAATTGGTCATGCGGAAGCGATAGGTTTTATCACCCGCCTTATATTCAAAGTAGCTACCGTCAAAGTCAAAGCTCGTCGAAACAACAGACCCACGAACTGATACACCATTAGCATTCAGAACAAACTCATCCGTCGCATAATGTGCAACATCTTGCTCTATCCAAGTGCCGTATATCAGATTGTCGGGCGTTGCCGCATCTTGCACTCGGGAAAGCACATCGCCGAACAAAGAAACCACAGCAAATGAACCCACCAAGGCTAAAACCATTAAGCAGCGCTCAATGATCTTACGCTTCAACTTAGATTGATTGCGCTGTTCTGCTTCACTGTAGAGGCCTTTGGTTATCTCATCGATTTTGTTCTTTGTAGCTGGAACTTGCTGCATTCGTTTACGACTCATAAGGATGCTATGCGCATTCTACACTGAGACAGTTTATATATTGAAGTCTAGATAAGAATAGTTTGCGCTTTATTCCAAAAAGGTGTTGTTTACATTTGAATTTAAATGCTAAATTAACGAATAAATAAACACAAATGGACTTGTTCTGTGAAATTAAGAAGTACAGCGCTAGTAAAAGGTTTCAGACAATCAACCCCTTACGTGAATGCTCACCGTGGCAAAACCATGGTCATTATGCTGGGAGGCGAAGCTGTTGCCGATAGAAACTTTGGTAACATTATTAGCGACATTGCCCTACTCCATAGCCTTGGCGTGAAGATTGTTCTCGTTCACGGGGCAAGGCCACAGATCAATCAACTGCTGGAAAAACAAGATTGCCATACGCCTTATCACAAGAATATTAGGGTCACTGATGAATATTCTCTGGGCGTCGCTATGCAGGCTGCTGGCCAACTACAACTTGCCATCACAGCTCGACTTTCGATGAGTTTAAACAACACCCCGATGGCAGGCACTCAACTCAATGTGATGAGTGGTAACTTCATTACGGCTCAACCGCTTGGCGTGGATGACGGTACGGATTATTGCCACAGCGGGCGTATTCGTCGAATCGATATCGAAGGGATCAATCGCACACTTGACCAAGGTTCAATTGTACTGCTTGGCCCTATTGCCAGCTCCGTGACAGGCGAAAGCTTTAACCTACTTTCTGAAGAGGTCGCGACCCAAGTTGCAACTCGTCTAAAGGCCGACAAGCTGATTGGCTTTTGCTCCGAACAAGGGGTAACAGATGAACGCGGTAACGTGCTCGCCGAACTCTTCCCTAAAGATGCCAAGCAAATTCTAGAACGATTAACGGAATCTCAAAATCCTGCCGAAGACATGAGCACAGGAACACTACGCTTCTTGAAAGGAGCGATCTCCGCTTGTCGTGCCGGAGTGCCTCGTTGTCACCTAATCAGCTACAAGGTAGATGGCGCGTTAATCCAAGAATTGTTCTCTTTTGATGGTATTGGGACCCAAGTGGTTATGGCGAGTGCTGAGCAAGTAAGACAAGCTCAGATTGACGATATTGGTGGCATCTTTGACCTTATTCGTCCTTTGGAAGAACAAGGCATTCTCGTTCGTCGCTCAAGAGAACAATTGGAACAAGAGATTCACCGTTTTACTATCATCGAAAAAGACGGTCTGATTATTGGTTGCGCAGCGCTATATGCTTATCCGGAAGATCACATGGCAGAGATGGCGTGTGTGGCGATTCACCCTGACTATCGCGATGGAAACCGTGGGCAATTGCTGCTGGATTACATGCGCCACCAATCAAAATCTCGTGATATCGACCAGATCTTTGTCCTTACTACGCACAGCCTTCACTGGTTCCGCGAACAGGGTTTTTACGAGATAGCGGTTGATGAATTGCCGATGGAAAAACAAGGGTTATACAACTATCAGAGAAACTCAAAGATCTTAGCGCTCAACGTATAAACAAAGTTTTGGAGCACAATCTCACTTCAGCAGAAAAATAATTGCAAATGTAATCGTTTTCTATATGAGATTTATTAACTATGCACTTTCACTCACACGTATAATTGTATAGAATTTAGACGCTTTAATAATCTTAACAAATGTTTTTATTGGAATTGCCATCTCGATAGTCACATCGAACTCATTGAGGTGGTCACTGCACGGATTGCTATACCCGTTGACGGTCAGCACGCTAACATTAGCTCTGCTCGTTAATATAAACAGCAAAAAGAGCAACATTGATATGAGAACCATTGTTTGTAACTCGCTGCAAAGTTTTTGGGATATGGCTGATAACCAGTTCTTAGAAGGGCTAGACGTACACTGCGTGTTCCCTGTTAGCGAGAATCTAAAAGAGTTTATTTTGAATTGCCAAGCAAAGTACAAGATAAACCACATATCGTTTACTCGAGCGTTTTTAAGCAAAGAGTCTTAATAACGTTCAAAGCAACTAGGGATGGTTGCTTTGTGTTTATCTAGCCCTAAGTTCAAACCCTTCTCTAGCGTCCATAACGACTAATTCGTTAAACGACTGCCTAAACCACTCACTCGCTCTGTTTTCACCTTAATCCCACGCTTCAACACGTTGGTATCGCTGAACATCATCAGTCGTTTCTTCGCACGTGTAATACCGGTATAGATAAGCTCCCGCGTTAAAATAGGGCTGAAATCTGGCGGCAAGATCATTAAGGTCAGATCAAATTCACTACCCTGCGATTTATGTATCGTCATTGCATAAGCTGTTTCATGATCGGGCACTCGGCTTGGAAGCACGGCTTTCACACTGCCGTCTGGCAACTCAAAATACACCTTCAATCGAGGTGCCGAACTTGCCTCATTTGACTCTAGATTAGTTGTATCGGCTTCAAGCATACAGATGCCAATATCACCATTATACAAACCCAAGCCATGATCATTTCGTGTCACCATGACAGGACGCCCGTGATACCACAGCTCATCATTATGAGGGCTCACCAAACGTCTTGCGGCCAGTGCTCTTTCAATTCTATGGTTGAGACCTTTGACACCAAAGTCCCCTTCACGAATGGAACACAACAGTCGACATTGGCTGAACAAATCGAGCACCGATTTTGCGCGTGCTTCTTGGGTCTCTAGCTCTTCCAACGGTACATTCATTCTATTGAGATATGCACCATACTCGTTAACCAAAGTACGCAGCATCAAGTTATAGCTGTCGCTCGATAGAGGATGATTTTCGATATCGCCAAAACCTTTGGCAAACACTTGATCTACTTGATTCGCAGAACCATTATTGATCGCTTTTGCCAACTGCCCGATACCGGAACGCGCATCGAAACGATAACTCTTCTGCAGCATACACAAACTATCTGCAATCGCAGGCGGATTCACCACTCCAGCTTTGTCTTGTCTTGGTTTAGCGATCGCATCAAAGCCTGTCATCTCTGCAATCAAATTGCCTTGCGCGCTGCTGTACCCTGTAGAATTGAATGAACAGATATCACCGAGTACAGCTCCTGCCTCTACTGAAGCGAGTTGGTCTTTATCACCCAACAAGATAAGCCTTGCGTGCTCCGGAAGTGCATCCACCAGCTTATACATCATCGACAGATCAACCATAGAAGCTTCATCCACTACCAAGATATCTAGATGGAGCGGGTTGCGTCGGTTATGCCTAAACTCAGCACGGTTAGGAATCGCGCCGAGTAATCTGTGTAACGTACTCGATTCAGTGGGTATGTTGGCTTTTACTTCAGGTGCTAATGGCAGCTGCTCAATCGCTTTACCGATCGACTCGGTTAAACGCGCCGCTGCTTTACCCGTCGGTGCCACCAGTTTAATCGTCGGTGTTTTACCTTGGCTGAGCGATTGCTCGACCATCGCCGACAGCAATTTGGTTACCGTGGTCGTTTTACCGGTACCCGGACCACCAGAAATCACCGCAAAGCGACGACTCAGCGCCACCGCTGCTGCGACTTTTTGCCAGTTCAAACATGCTGATAACGGCACCAAACTGTCTAGAACATCTAAGTCCGTCACTTGCTTGGCTTGTACTATCGCTTGGTCGATTGCTCCCCAATCTAGAGCCTGCTCATTCACAATATCAAGATGGTCACACACCAATTGTTGGCGTAACACCTGCGAAGTTTGTTGGCTTGCTTCAGCCTTGGCTAAAGCGTTAAACAGAAAGTGATAGCTACGTGCGAATAACTGATTCAACGTTTCGGTTAGCGCTTTTTTCTGCTCAACATTGAACTCTACTGGCTTACTTAAACGGTTTAAGGTCTCAGCCAACACAACTTCGTAATTCCAATAACGCTGTAAATAGACACGTTGCCCATCGAACATTAGCGGCTTAACACAATCGTTGGTCGTACCCACTAAGTTAGATGATTGCAGAACAGCCGCCCAATCAATACCTAACAATTTCTGGTTCAGTTGCAGTGCCGTTTCACCGTACAAACCGAGTAACTGGGCAAGGTCTGCTGTTTGAGCTTGTAAAAGCTGAGTACAAATGTGCCCTTTGCCTAATTCATGGCTCACGACCCCAGCAAGAAAACCGATTTCTTGAGGGTGGCTCGTGGCTTGCTGAGCAATAAAACGGGCAAATTGATAATCCAACTGACGAATAGAACCCTTATCCGCAAGAAACTTGAGTACATCCATCAGTTGCTCAGGAATAAATGAAACTGGCTTTACTGTGTTCGCAGCTTCTATGCTGGTATTAGTGGTCGTTGTTATCATTATAAAAGCCCCATCTGTCCAGTTTCATTGTCATTCAATTGTGCTGAACGTCTGTCTATCACTTTACCGTCAATCAATTGATCCATTTCATCGAGCAAAGCCAGTGTTGGTTTAGCCGAGAAAACACCTTGTTGTGATTGGCCATCCATTCCTCTTAAAAACAAGTAATAAACCCCACCGAAATGTTGTTCATAGCTGTAATCTGCAACGCGACTGCGTAAGAAGCGGTGCAATGCCAATGCATAGATTTGATATTGCAGATCATAACGATGGTCGGCCATCGCCGATTTCAATGCCTCACCATGGTAAACGGCAACGTCATCACCTAGATGGTTCGATTTCCAGTCGAGGACATAGTATTTACCTTGGTGCTCGAACACCAAATCGATGAAGCCTTTCAACATGCCTTGCACGGTTTGGAAACCTAGGTCGCCCGCTTTTGCCGATAACGGATCGTGATATTGAATGGTTTGATTCAATTCCGATGCGGCTAACACTTCGATCGGCAATAAGAATTCCATCTCGACTAATCGTTGCGTTGAGTCTTTCTCACTTAGTTTTAAGTTCTTACCATCCAATGCGGTGTTCAGCACCGTATCAACTAGTTGTTGAAGCACGGGTAACCACTCTAGTTCGTATTGCTCCGACTCTAATAAGTGAGTGATTACTTGCGTGTTATGTTCGCTGGTTGCTGGCTCGGTAAATTCTACATCCTCAAACAAGGTATGTAAGAAGGTACCCGGACGAGCGCCTCGAGGGAAGGTGAATATAGAACGTTCAGGTTCAATCAATTCCGACTCGTCTTGTTCATCCGCCGAGTCAATATCGAAGCCAGACACCTCAATCGTGGCATCATGACTTGCGCCGTGACTGCCTTGTTTTACAAGTCCCGAGTAACTGGTAATTCGCCAAGCTCGGTCAATTGAAGCTTTCAGTTCATTGGCCTGTAAGTCGTCACTCACTTGCTCTGTTTGTACAAATACGTGCTCGTGAGCAGTCGGAGTTTCAGACAGTAGTACACTTGAATTCTTACCCTCAATTGCCGATAGAGCTTGATGCAACTCGGCGATGCCTTGCTCTTGTCCGTTTTGAACCAAATAGCCCATGGCACTCAAGTGAACGCCAGTTGGCTCTTTGGTTGAACGCCCTTTACGTAGCGGTGCCATGCCAATGAAACATCCAAAAACAGCACGAGTAAGCGCCACGTAAATCAAACGTAGATCTTCTGCCAATCGCTCTTTGTCGGCTTGTGCTAAGGCACTGTCGCTGCCAGTAATATCCAGTACTGTGGTATCTGAATCGTGATCGTAGAACTTGCCTTCACTCGCTTCACGGTAACTCGCGACAAACGGTAAAAATACGAGGTCATATTCCAAGCCTTTCGACTTATGAATAGTAACGATTTGAACCAAGTTTCTTTCTGACTCAAGGCGTTGAATGTCGTCTTCACTGCCACCTAAACCATTCTGAGCATCGGAAATCGCTTCTGCCAACCAACGCAGCAAGCCATAGTCACTGTCGAGCTCTTGCCTTGCTTGTTGTAGCAGTTCGCCAATGTGCATCAAATCAGTGAGTGAGCGCTCACCATTTTCTTCTTCCAGTAAGCGTTCCGCGAGATGTCGTTTACTGATCACGCTGCGCAGCATGGGTAACACGCCACGCTGTAGCCACAACTTACGATATTCTCTAAATTCGTTAACGACGTTTTCCCACACCACTTCATCGTTGTTGAGTTCATCTAATGATGCCGCATCCAGAGCAAACAACTCGGAGGCTAAACTGGCACGCAATGCACGATCGTTTTCTGGTGTCAGCACCGCTTGTAGCAGGCGTTGAATATCTTGCGCGACCAAGCTGGTAAACACACTGTCTCGGTTGGACAAATACACACTCGCAATGCCTTGTTCCGACAGCGCGTTCTTGATCAAGCGACCTTCACTACCGGTTCGAACCAAAACAGCAATATCACCCGCATTCACGGCATGTTGTTTTTTGCCGTTATCAAAATAGGCTTGTTGATTTTGAGATGCGGTCAGAATGGTTTGAATTTGACTCGCTGTCGCCTCGGCCATGGCTTTGTGATATTCGCCTTTTGGTAATGGCTTATCTTCAGCCTCTTGCAGCCAAAAGGTCAGTGCGTGCTGAGTTTCTCCGTTCATCACCCATTGGCGTTTATCAGCCGATGGGCTAGCAGCTACGGGCAAAAATGGAATGTCTTGGTCGTAGATAAACGGGCTATCTGAATTCATAAACACTTGGTTTACCGCACTGACCATGTCAGCACTCGAACGCCAGTTAGTGCCTAACGTATAGTGAGCACTAACTTGGTTTCTTGCCTTGATGTAAGTAAAGATATCCGCGCCACGGAAACCGTAGATAGCCTGTTTCGGGTCACCGATCATAAACAGACCGCATTGCGGGTTATCAAGGTAGATTCGGCTAAAAATACTGTATTGAAGCGGATCGGTATCTTGAAATTCATCGATCATCGCCACCGGGTAAAGCGTGCGAATTCTTTCCACCAGCAAGGATTGCTCATCGACATCAATCGACGCCGATAACTGAGTCAGCAAGTCATCAAATGATAGCCACTGCTTCTGTTGTTTCGCCTTGGCTAACATAGTTCGACAATGGGTAATCGCATGCGCCAGCAATGGAGCTTTCAAGTCGGCTGGGTGATTTAAGAAATCTTCAATCGCTTCGAAAACGGCATGCTGAGGCGCAGTGCCCTTTGGTGTTTTTTCAATTAGAGTGGCTTGAGAGAACTTCTCTAATTTATCTGGGAACTGATAATCATGGGTGTCGCTCTGTGCCCATGCTGTCACCGCTTCTAACCATGTCGGCAGAGATTTCTTAGTGTAGCTACGCTTGTTCACATCCGAGCCAGAGATCAAAGCCAAAAAGTCCGCTTCAGATTCACACCACAGCGCTTTAAGCTGCTTCACTTTGTCTAGGTTTTGATTGTGTAGAGTTTGCAGGTCGCCCGACATCGCATCTACCGTTAGCTTCAGCGGAGAGCCCGTCAGGTAACGGTTTACGTCAGCCAATAACGAAGCGGGAGAACCCCAAATATTTCGTACCTCACCAGCCAGTTGAATCGGCAACGGGTAAAACTGCTTACGCCAGTAGTCTGCTACCACTTGCGCTTTCAGATGGCTTTCATCGGTCACAAATTCATTATCAAAACGGCTTCCTGATTCAAAAGCATTTTGGGTCAACATTCGCTGACAGAAACCGTGAATGGTGTAGACCGCAGCCTCATCCATTTGTCTTTCAGCGTTAAGAAGAGTTTTAGCCGCGCCAGCATGATCATCGATGGCTTGTAACAAAGGCGCAATCACTGGGTCGTCACTTTGCCCACGTGCAAACGCAATGCGTGCATCATGAATACGAGCACGGATACGATCTCGCAGCTCTGCTGTTGCCGCTTCAGTGAAGGTCACCACCAGAATTTGGTCTACGGTTAGTGGCTCATGGTGTCGTGTGGCTTCCGTCAGATCACCTTGTGGCGCAGCTGTACCGTGCCCCAGCAGTAAGCGTAAGTACAAGCCAGCAATGGTAAATGTCTTACCCGTACCCGCCGATGCTTCAATTAAACGCGCGCCATGAAGTGGAAACGTCATGGTATCGAGTGTTTTTGGAGCGATTACCTGAACACTGCTTGTGGTCGTCATGCCTTACTGCCTTTTGATAGATGAGTCTGTTAAAAATGTGACTATTGCTATAAATGTGACCTAGCATGGAAAACGTCATTCAATTTACGTCCTACGCTAATTTGTTAATAGTTAGTGCGATCTCTCTCACGGATCAATTCGGATCGCCTCGCTACTATGCGCCCACGAGTTCAGGAGCGCGTACGAGTTTTGTACTTTACGACGTTACTTTGAACCACAGAATAATGGTCCCTCTGACCTGTGGCCGTACAGCGAACGCCCTACACTAATAATGATTTACTGGCGGCCACTTTATTTCCTGTACCTTGATTCTCTTCACCTGGAAAGTAAGCATCCCAAACGCTTACCAGCGACTCTCTTTTGCCTTTCATTAATTCAGCGCACTCGCTATTGATCTTGTCGATCACAGCCACCTACTCCTGATCTTCCAGATCGGCTGAAGCCAACCTTGCCGCCTGCAACACAAGTGTCGAGTACATACGTGATTGAGCAGCCAGTTCATCATCCCACTTAGGCCAAATTCGTGAGATGTAGGTATCTCTGCCCTCGCCCGTAAAGGCGAAGCTATCATTAAAGGTATCGGCCATTTTCTTGAGTGACTTTTCTTCGTCATCGACCCACTTACCACGGCTAAAGCCCGCTTCAACACCAGCTAATGCGGTTTTCGGGAAGTAAGGCAATGGTGCTGTCATGCCTTGATAAAACAGTCGTACTAACTCAGCTAATATACTCTTCGCTTGCTGCGCATCGCCGATAGGTTGTAGCGTTTGATGAACCACGCCCTCTTTTCTGTCATAGCCAATAATATGGGTCGTTTTTCCGTGCCCCATAACAGCGCAGGATAGATGATCAATCCACGCAGCCAAATAATCTTGAGAGCGTATTTTGCCGCTACGGAAACGCACCAGACCTGACTGATAGTTTTGAGTTAACCACCCCATCAAGCGAACAGGCTTACCTTCGCCTAACACGTCAAACTCGATATTCACTTCGAGATCTTGTTGCGGTGATCCGCTCACAAATCGAATCTCTTTGGCTAAGTCTTCCGCTTGAACACGGTTGGTTTCAAATTCGATGTCACCGAAGGCGCCAACAGGTAATCGACCTTGTGCTTTTTGCTCAGAGACAAACAATCGAACCGCTTCGTCTGCGCCTTCAGGATGGTCTAACAACACTTGCAGCAACGCATCTTTGAGCTGGAAGCTCTCTAGTCCATTGAGTACGAATGGCTCATCGTCTTCCATTACAGGAAGTGGCGGTTCAAACACGACTTTTAGACGGCGATTAAAGAAGTACTGCACCGGTAAGCGCCAGAAACGCTGTAACTCAACCAAGTCGAGTTCTAACGGATACGTTGCACCCAACAAATAGTCGTCCAATGCTCGGTTGAACTCACCACTGCGTTCACCTGAACGGTTAGCCGCAGGTAACCACTCTTTGGCATAACTCAATACATGGCTCGCATCACCTTGAGTAAACGCAGCGGGGCTGAACGGTGTCATGGTGTGCTCAAAGCTGATCGCTTGAGTCAGCTTGATACCAGAATCGTCACTTGGTAGTACTTGGTCTTCACTTAGGCAGTAGTTCTGTTGGCAGTACTCTATCAATTCAGAAACCAACACCGACGGCACTCGCTCGGTATTATCTTGAATCGAACGGCCGACATAGCTGATGTATAAACACTCTTGTGCTGACAGCATTGCTTCTAGGAATAGATAACGGTCATCATCACGACGAGAACGATCGCCAGGTCGTGTGCATCCGTTCATCAGGTCAAAACCTTCTGGTGGCATTGAACGAGGGTAAACCCCATCATTCATGCCCAATAAACAGACAGTCTTAAACGGAATCGAACGCATCGGCATCAAGGTACAAAAGTTAACTTGCCCCGCTAAGAAACGCTGACTAATACGGGCGCCCGACAGTTTATTATTTAGGTACTGATAAATGATGCTTGGCGACAGTTCTTGTTCGTATAAGGCATCATCAAGCTGTTCATTCAGTTGTGAAAGTGCATCGCGAATCGATTTGAGCACCACCTCACCTTCTAACTCAACCGCAAAGAAATCATCAATCATTTGCAGCAAGGTTTCACGCCACATGTCGATAGATTGCGTCTCAGTAAGGCGTTGACGGTAATGAGCGATACGATCGATAAAGTGCGCTAACTTACCTGCAAGTTCGGCGTTAATACCCTGAACTTCGTTATAAGCGGCAATCAGAGAGTGTTCAGTTTCAAATAAACCTGCAGAGTCCGACATCGCATAACCCAATAACATGCGCTGAATACCAAATAGCCAGGTATTTTGCTCGGTTGCAGGTAGATCAAATTCCGTTGCGGTAGAAGAGTCGACACCCCAACGGATGCCCGCTTCTTCAACCCATTGCTTGGCTTGCTCGAATTGAAACTCATCAATACCAAAGCGCGCCATCATTGCAGGGATTTCTAACAACTCTAGCAACTCAGACGCTAAACAACGTGTATTCGGTAGCGCGACCAACTGCATGAAGGCGGTCAGAATTGGGCTCTCTTGATCGGCCGTTCTATCCGAAATCGAATATGGGATATAACGCTCACCCGGAGCATTACCAAATACTGCCTGAATCGCTGGGCTATAGGCATTGATGTCAGACACCATCACGATGATATCGCGTGGTTTCAGGGTCGGGTTGGCATCAAACATCGCCAACAGCTGATCATGAAGGACTTCAACCTCACGCATTGGGCTGTGACACGCATGTACGGTCAGAGAGCGATCGCCAAGTTCAACAACCTGTTTATGGTTACTGGAATCTAATATGTGGTCGTCTTGATGTTCTTCTAACTGGAGAATATCGGCTTGCAGTTGATGCAATAGGTTATCTCTCTCAACATCAATAAAGAACTCATGCTCTTCGCAGTCTGATTGAGATAGTAAAAACAGGTTATCTCTGCCCAGTTTCCCCATAGACGCAAGTAAACTATTACCCACGGCTTGGCTGGTATGCAGTTCGTCTTCAATATTAGCTTCAATGCCATCTTTCAATGGTGAAGCTTCACCCTCCAATTTAGGTAAACCATCAACCAACGCAAACTGCTTACGACGCTGGGCTTCAACTCTTGCCAAATATTTACGGTCGCGAATATCGCCCCAGTAATGTTGGCAAGGGTTGGTAAACATCAAGTGCACATCAATCTGCTCACCGAGTGCTTTCAACGCATCCATGTAACGAGGAGGCAACGAAGAGATACCAAACACAAATAAGCGTTTAGGCAGATGTTGCAATTTACCTTGTTGATTAGCTAGCGCTTCAATGAAGTCGTGGTACAAATTGCCACGGTGGTATTTTGATTGGCCTTGAGACAGGGTTTGCTCATAGAGTGCTTGCCACAAAATCGGTTGCCAAGGGTGCTCTTGCTGCCCTTCATCATCGACCAATTCAGCAACGGGCTCTCCCGCTTCCCACATCGCCATCCACTCCGGTCGATACACCAAGTAACCATCGAAAATGTCGGCAATTTTCTCTGCCAATTGGTACAGCTTCGAATCATCCTCGTCGTTTTCAAGATAGCGCTGTAAAGGAAGAAAATCAGGGTGGTCAAGCTTAGCGGGTAGCAAACTCATCAGCTTCCATGTCATCGCTTCCTTGTTAAAAGCACTGCGTTTAGGTACATCAGGAAGCACTTGGGTAAACATATCCCAAATGAAGGTTGCTGGAAGTGGGAAATCGATATTTGCTGCTACACCAAACTCTTTGGCGAGTTCCATCTTAAGCCATTGAGACATACCTGGGCTCTGAACCAAGATCTGCTCTTTTTCGAAAGGGTTGGCTAAAGGATCACTTTTGATTAAATGAACGAGAAGGATTTTTAAAGTATCGACTTTATTGGAATGGTAAACAGTAAACAAAGTGCACTCACGCTAATCTTGCCACAATATAAAGCCAGATTAGCATAAGTGCCGAGTTTGGATTAGGAATATAAGCTTATGAAATACTGAAAACTTAAGGTCCGTTTATCTTTTGAACTATTGCTTCTTATAATCTACTGCCTACCGCGCTTAGAACACGATGAGGTTTGTAATTCATGTAATAACGAACCGCCACATAGCCCACTACAAACGTTGCCACAATCAATTCTAGATATGCTAGGTTGAACACTTGATCCACATAGTGAGCTTCCACACCAACAGTTTGCATCCAAGCTGCCAATTTGAATAACGCCGTTGCACCAATCACAATTGGGAAGGTAAATGCGGCATAACCTGGGCTAAACGGTAAACGAAGTAGTTTGAAGAACGCTGCGTAAATGATGAACGTCATCAACACTGCAATACCAAACAATAGACCGATGATAACTGGCGAAGGATCTGCTGAAACCGTTAGGTATCCTGCTAGAGATAGACTTGCAGGTGCAGCCATAATCGCAATGGTAGGTTTCGCTGCGTCAGGCACTTCATGAGAGAAGATCAAACGGTAGATCATCACAGGTAACATTACCGCATAAATCAACAGACCAAAGACCAAAACAGCGTTTGCCACAGGCTCTAGAGTCGGGTTACCAGAGAAGGAAACATCCGCAACAATAATACCGATTGGTGGCACAAACCAGCTTGGCACCATGTGGTGGATCTCAAACTGTTTTGCTCTGTGGTATAGGAAGCTCACCAAGAACACCACGTGCAATGCCACAGATGCCAACCAAACACTTTCGCTGAGGAAGGTCGAAATTGGTGCCAAAGAAGCAGAAACAACCATACAACCCATCGCAAACGTTGGTACAACACTTCCCACGACTGGGTGAGCAAGATCTGCACGCAATAAATGTCCGTGAATCAAAAACTTCACAGCCAAAACAAGAAGCAAACATCCAGCAATCGCTGCGCTTACCCATTGAACCAAACCCGGTGTATGTAAGATATCTTGTGATACTAATACACCATCCCAGCACCAGCCTAAGCTTGCGATTGCTAGTGCTAACCCTGCCATGGGTGTTGGAGCTCCTGTTAATCTATATTTAATACGTTGAATCATGTCAGCCTCTCTTAAACTTAATTCACTAAACTTGTGAACTCATCAGCTTGTTGAAGCCATAATACGCTTGCGCTTCGTTAAACAATATCCAATTATATATAACAAGTGTTCATTAATACTGAACAAAATCCATTTTCACCAGCAGAGTAAAACTAGGAATCTGATGGCTAATATTTCAATTAAACAACTCAAAGTGTTCGTCACTATTACCCAGCACTCGACATTGACCGCAGCCTCTGAGGCTCTGTTTCTGTCTAAGGCCGCTGTCAGCATGGCACTAGGCGAAATGGAGAAACAACTCGGCCACTCTCTATTTGACCGGGTCAACAACCGATTAATTCTCAACCAAGAGGGACATAAGTTACTTCCATTGGCGGATGAGATATTACACCGTGCTGCTGGTATTGATGTTTTGTTCCGTGATGATCAGCCTTTAAGTGGCAATCTAAAGGTCGGCGCGAGTGACACGATTGGTAATCAGGTCGCACCGTTTATTTTGTCTGGCTTTCGCGAACGAACACAGCATCAGGATCAAAGCTTGTTCATTTCAAACAGTGCGCTTATCTGCCAAAAGTTGGTGGATTATGAACTTGATATCGCACTAATTGAAGGAAAAACATTACATCCAGAACTCATTTCGAGTCAGTTTAGCAGCGATGAAATGTGTATTATTGTTAGTAATCAACATCCTCTTGTTGCCAAAGAAAAAGTGATTTTAAGCGATTTAGAAAATAGTCACTGGATCCTGCGTGAATCAGGATCAGGGACTCGTGAGTTTTTCCTTCGTGCCGTCGCACCGCGCATCGAACATTGGTATGAATCCTTTGAACTCAACACCACAGAGGCGATCATCAATTCAGTTTCCGCCAATCTTGGATTCGCATGTCTATCACGACTGGCAGCACAACGAGCGATTGATTCAGGCCGAGTAAAAGCGCTCGATGTGCCACTCGACATGAAACGACGTTTCTGGATGCTGGTACACAAAGACAAATACCAGAGCCCGCTGCTGAAATCTTTCATGAGTTATTGTGAAGACTGGGCTACACATCAAGATTGAGGCCGCATTGTTAGGGCTCCAACTGGACTTTTAACATCAGAAACTGTATAAAAAGCCAGTAAAATTTATCAAACTTAGAGGATTAACCATGGCTGTTATCGTCAAGTACGTGGTGGAACGCAACGGAGAAGAGAAAATGACTTTTACCTCTAAAGCCGAAGCCGACGCATACGACAAAATGCTGGATATGGCTGATGAGCTTTTTGAACTTTTAGGCAAAAGCGATTTAGTTGAAGATGAAGGCAAGCAAGAAGAACTTGCAATGTACCTAGCGAAGAACAAAGAAGAAGTTCTTTACGCATTAGGTGCTAAGCGTAAACCAGCTCCGAAAAAAGCTAAGAAGCTTGAAGCTGTTGAAGACGCAGAAGAAGATGCAGCGTAACTAGCTGATCGCTTTCTAAAAAACGCCAATGACGCCTCTAATCAGAGTTCGTTATTGGCGTTTTTTTATACTTATCGAAATATAATGAAGCTTGTTTATAGTCGAAATTGCTCTAAACATTCGCTTGCATGAAAGTGTGATAAAGATCTAATCTATAGCCATCAGGTGATGGGGTCCCACCTAAGCTTTTGCTTCAACCGCCCGTTCTTCCGAACAGTGCTAATGACTCCTACAGAATCGAAAACAGGTAATACTGTTGGATGTATCGCTATTCCTCCATTTTGAAATGGACTTAGTCTATTAAGACCAGGCTCCATGACGCCTTTGGATTATCGATACTCAAGATCTGTAGTGAATTAGCCGCAACTCTTCCAACACGTCCTGTTTTCTCAACGCCCTAGGTCTTCAATGACTCTAACTGTGAGAAAACATTATGCACTACTCTTCAGAAATTCAATCAATGTGCCCTATTCAAAGGGGTGATCTACACACTTCAGCACCAATTCCAGTTGAAGGCGCTATGGTTAGTCCAAAAGATGTCATCGCTATTTCTGGCTTAAGCCATGGCGTCGGCACTTGTGCACCACAACAAGGTGCAGCAAAACTAACGCTGAACGTAAAAAACGGCATCATCGAAGAAGCACTAATCGAAACGATTGGTTGTTCAGGCATGACTCAATCAGCCGCGATGGCAGCAGAAATCCTCACCGGAAGAACCATTCTTGAAGCCCTAAATACTGACTTAGTGTGTGACGCTATTAACGTAGCTATGCGTGAAATCTTCCTGCAGTTTGTTTACGGTCGAACTCAATCAGCTTTCTCTGAAGGCGGCCTAGAAATTGGCGCAGCATTAGAAGACTTAGGTCAAACGCAGCGCAGCCAAGTGGGTACCAGTTACTCAACTGCAGCAAAAGGCGTTCGTTATCTAGAGCTTGCAGAAGGTTACGTGACCAAGCTAGCGCTTGATGATCACAGCGAAGTGATTGGCTACGAGTATCTCAACCTCGGAAAAATGATGAAGGCGATTAACCAAGGCGTGCCAGCGAATGAAGCGGCCGACCTGGCGACAGGGACCTATGGCCGCTTCGATGAAGCCGTGACCACTATTAACCCACGCCAACAGTAATTTTGCCAATTTAGAGGAAAGATATGATGAACACTCAATTTAATGAATCAGTAACTCGCGTATTGGCAGAAATGAACTTCGACTCTTTGGAGCAAGCTGACCAATACTGTAAAGCCCACAACGTTGATCCAAAAGCGTTAGTAATGGACACCCAACCTATCGCTTTTGAAAGCGCTGCCGATGCTTATATCCTTGGCTCAGCACTGGCGCTATTTCGTAAAGCCACCAGCGCAGAACAAGCGGCAAACATTATTGGTGAAGGTCTTCAAGCATTCACCAAACCTGGCAGTGTTGCTGAACAACGCCAAGTTGGTATTGGACATGGCGCGCTAGCCGCTCGTCTTCTCAATGAAGAGAGCCACTGCTTCGCCTTCCTTGCGGGTCACGAGTCTTTTGCGGCAGCAGAAGGTGCGATTAAAATTGCGCTAAACGTCAACAAATCACGTCAAAATCCATTGAAAGTGATCTTAAATGGTCTAGGTAAAGATGCGGCATATCTTATCTCGCGCATCAACGGCTTCACTTACGTGCGCACTCAATACGATTACCAAACCGGTGAGCTTGTTGAAACTGAACGTCGCCGTTTCTCACAAGGCCCTCGCGGCGACATCTTGTGTTACGGCGCTGATGATGTACGTGAAGGTGTGGCTATCATGCACATTGAAGAAGTGGATGTCAGTATTACGGGTAATTCAACCAACCCTACTCGCTTCCAACACCCTGTAGCGGGTATCTACAAAGCAGAACGCACTCGCCAAGGTTTGCCATACTTCTCAGTAGCTTCAGGCGGCGGTACAGGTCGAACATTGCACCCAGATAACGTAGCAGCAGGCCCAGCGTCTTACGGCATGACCGATACCATGGGCAGAATGCACGCTGACGCGCAGTTCGCAGGTAGCTCTTCTGTTCCTGCTCACGTAGCGATGATGGGCTTCATCGGCATGGGCAACAACCCAATGGTCGGGGCGACGGTTGCATTGGCTGTGGCAGTGAGTGAATCTCAAAACGCATAACGGCAAAATGAGCCCCACAACCTGCCTGTTATGTAGTGTCTGTTAGTTGAGAATCAAGCAATAACGAACGACTAAAACTCTACACCTATCACTAAAACTAAACAGCCAGCCTTATGCTGGCTGTTTTTTATTCACACTTGCTCTACTATCTATTTCTAATAATTATTTGTATCTAAGATTAAATACATTCTACTGTCGTATTTAACTGCATACTTTCAAAGGAATAATATGAAAGAGCTCATCATTCATACCATTACCGTGTTCATGGGCTTTTTTGCCATCATGAACCCTATCGCCAACACACCGATCTTTCTTGGATTAACGGGTGATAATGATAGGGAAACGGTCAAGTCTATCGCTTTCCGCTCGGTTTTCATCGCCTTCATCATCGTCAGCACCTTTGCTGTGTCGGGTAAGCTCATCTTTGACCTCTTTGGTATCACGCTTTACGCGCTTCGCATCACTGGTGGGATCCTCGTGTTCTTGATTGGCTTTCACATGCTGCAAGGAGACTCAACACACTCTAAAGCGAAAGAGAAGGTCAACTCAGACGCCCAACAAGATGCGGCGCTCAGTATCGCCGTCTCGCCATTGGCAATGCCAATATTGGCCGGACCGGGCACCATTGCCACCGCGATGAACTTTGCCAGCACCGAAGGCATCTACGAAACCATCATCACCATCGTCGCCTTTGGCCTACTGTGCGCCTTAACCTACGTATTGTTTGTATTCGGCGAGCGCTTCGTTAAAGCCGTTGGACCAAGTGCATTGAATGTAATTACCCGAATGATGGGTTTGATACTTGCTGTCATCGGCATGCAGATGTTGATTGAAGGTATTGAACAAGCTCATAAGGCGCTGTTTGTTTAGATAAGGCTATTTAACCGAGAGAATTGATTAAACGAGACAATTTGTGTTGATCTACACCATTTTCTCATTGCAGAAAAACATCTCCAAAAAGACAAGCAATATCATTTTACAGACTTTATCCCAATGCGCCCTTTCATAACGAGGGCGCTCTCTTTATGATGAACGCAATTAAATTAACTTTGCTAACGGCAGCGCTTGTTATTCGAGCCGTTGTTTTGGAATAGCAAAATCAAGACTCAACACATGGAGATTCAACATGGCTTACTTTTCACTAGCCTTCGGTACGGCAACCAAAAATCGCGATAATAAAATCATTGAAGCGTTCTTCCCTAACCCACTTCTAAACCCAAGCGACGCTCTTGTAGCGGCTGTGGCAGAAGTATCAGGTTACTCTGAAGGCAACCAAGCTATCGAAATCTCTGCTGCACAAAGCGCAGAACTGGCGAAGGCATTCGCAGCAAACGATGATGCAGCTAACGCATCTTTCGCAGAAAAAGCGGCAGCGTCTGAACAGCCACTTGTTCTTGTTGTTCTTGCGACTGACGAGAAGCCAGCATCAGTTGCTGAAGGCTTCCTAAAGCTACAACTTATCTCTAACCGCCTAGTACAACCACACGGTACGGTACTGGACGGCATCTTCGGTCTACTGCACAACATCGCATGGACAAACGAAGGCCCAATCGACCTACCTGAGCTGGCTGAGCGTCAAATCGAAGCTCGCCTTGCGGGTCGTGCTCTGTCTGTAGATTGCGTAGACAAGTTCCCTAAAATGGTGGATTACGTGGTACCAACAGGCATTCGTATTGCTGATACTTCTCGTGTTCGTCTTGGCGCACATGTGGGCGAAGGCACAACAGTAATGCACGAAGGTTTCATCAACTTCAATGCTGGTACAACTGGCGTGAGCATGGTTGAAGGTCGTATCTCTGCAGGTGTTGTTGTAGGTAACGGTTCTGACATCGGCGGCGGCGCTTCTATCATGGGTACTCTGTCTGGTGGCGGTACTATGGTTATCTCTATCGGCGAAAACTGCCTACTAGGCGCAAACGCTGGTCTTGGCTTCCCTATGGGCGACCGTTGTACGGTTGAGTCTGGTCTTTACGTGACTGCGGGAACTAAGGTTCGCATGCTAGATAAAGAAGGCAACGAAGTAGAAATCATTAAAGCTCGCGACCTAGCTGGCGTTTCTGACCTTCTGTTCCGTCGTAACTCAATCACTGGCCAAATTGAATGTCTTGCGAACAAGTCTGCTGTTGAGCTAAACAGCGAGCTACACAGCAACAACTAATCTAAGCGCTAGATGCTAGATGCTAGATGCTAGATGCTAGAAATTACGAAGCCGTTGGGGTTAAATCCAACGGCTTTTCTTTTATATAGGCAGAACAGAGTGGGTTATGCTTTCTCTGCGGCTAGCTGCTCAAGAGCTTGAATAGAAGTCTCTGAAACTAGTGTGCCATCCATGTAATAGCTGACCTTGTCACCATCACGAACGCCTGTCAGTACTGCTTTTTGACCATCGTTGTAAGTAATGTCCATACGAATGGTGTTCTCGTCGATTTGCTGCATCTCACCCCACTCAATCTGACGATTGTTGAAGCCAAGTGGCGCATCTTTCAGTGAATCATCAAGGCTGTCGTTCACATCAATCATGGTATCGACTTTACTATCGAAGATGTGAGGCGCGCCAGTCAATGGGTTTTTACCCGCCCAGAATTCGATCGAGTTGAATACGATGTAATCGGCTGCGGTTGTTAGTGCATAAACCGGAGCAAGCAAGAAGTTGACCCCTGCACGAGCGTAACGGTTGTCTACAACCTCAACGTTGAACTTCATTAATTTCCCAGTAACGGCGTTACTACCGACACACCCAGCTAACGACATGACAATCGCTGCCACTGCAACTGCTTTTGTGATTGTTGTTTTCATAGTTCCCTCTTATGCCACGATGATTGATTCAGTTTTTGCATAGCCAAACCTGCACACATACAGAAATTTATGGCCTAACAAATTGATTCCATAACATTTAGCGTAGTGGAGATTTTTAGAACAGCAAACTGCAAACGTTAATTTTTTCGCTCTGGTTCCTAAATTTTGAGAAATAAAAAAGCGCAGACCTTTCAATCTGCGCTTTTCATTTTTGCATAACCTAGCCTAGATTAATGCGGCTAGTAAGAAAGTGATTAACCCACATTCTTACGTGCGTTTTGGAACATACGCATCCAAGCGCCATTCTCACCCCAACCTTCCGGAGACCAAGAGTTTGCAACCGTGCGGAATACACGCTCTGGGTGCGGCATCATGATAGTCACACGGCCATCTGTCGTCGTTAAACCAGTGATAGCGTTTGGCGAACCGTTCGGGTTGTTCGGGTATTGCTGCGTTTGGTTACCGTTGTTATCAACGTAACGTAGTGCAACCGTACCTGAGTTTTCAATCGCGTTTAGGTGGTCGTTGTCACGCACTTCTACGCGGCCTTCACCGTGAGAAACTGCGATTGGCATACGAGAGCCTTCCATGCCGTTGAAGAATACAGAATCTGACTTCTGAACCTCAACTAGGCTGAAACGCGCTTCGAAACGCTCTGATTCATTGCGAACGAAACGTGGCCAGTACTCAGCTCCTGGGATAAGTTCACGTAGGTTAGACAACATCTGACAACCGTTACACACACCTAGAGAGAAGGTATCTTCACGCTTGAAGAAGTTTTCAAACTGGTCACGAGTAGAGTCGTTAAACAGAACTGACTTAGCCCAACCTTCACCAGCGCCTAGTACATCACCGTAAGAGAAGCCACCACAAGCCACAAGGCCGTTGTACTCTTCTAGAACCGCTTGACCTGTTAGGATATCGCTCATGTGAATGTCAGTTGCTTCGAAGCCTGCACGGTCAAATGCTGCTGCCATTTCAACGTGAGAGTTAACACCCTGCTCACGTAGAATCGCCATCTTAGGCTTAGCGCCTGTGTTGATGAACGGTGCAGCGATATCTTCATTTACGTCAAAGCTTAGCTTCACGTTCAGACCTGGGTCTGAGTTGTCTTTCTTCGCTTCGTGTTCTTGGTCAGCACACACTGGGTTATCACGTAGACCTTGCATCTTGTGCGTGGTTTCAGCCCATATAGTACGTAGTTCAGTACGGTTACGTTCAATTACTACAGACTCACCAGACTTAATCACTAGCTCATCAGACGCTTCAACAGAACCAATGACATGTGAACACGTTTCTAGGCCGTTTTCTGCAAGAGTAGCAAGTACTGCGTCTAGGTCATCGTTGCGAACTTGGATTACAGCACCCAGTTCTTCGTTGAATAGGGCCGCAAGCGTATCTTCGCCTAACGCTGCAATATCAGCATTAACACCACAGTGACCTGCGAACGCCATTTCAGCTAGCGTTACGAATAGACCACCGTCGCCTTTGTCGTGGTAAGCGACAACTTTGTCGTTCGCTACAAGTGCTTGAACGCCTTCGTAAAAACCTTTTAGTTGCGCTGCGTTGTCTACGTCTGCTGGCTTATCACCAAGCTGCTTGTATACCTGTGCAAGTGCTGTCGCACCCATACGGTTTTTGCCGTTACCTAGGTCGATAAGAACCAGGCTTGTATTACCCTTGTCAGTGCGAAGCTGAGGAGTAATCGTCTTACGAACGTCTTCAACACGTGCGAACGCAGTGATAACAAGAGATAGCGGAGAGGTTACTTCTTTCTGCTCGCCATTCTCTTCCCACTTAGTCTTCATCGACATTGAGTCTTTACCCACTGGGATCGTTAGACCCAGTGCTGGACATAGTTCTTCACCAACCGCTTTAACCGCTTCGTAAAGACCTGCATCTTCACCTGGGTGACCCGCTGGAGACATCCAGTTAGCCGACAGTTTAATGTGTTTGATATCGCCGATGTTGGTCGCTGCGATGTTAGTAATTGCTTCACCAACCGCTAGACGAGCCGATGCGCCAAAGTCTAGAAGTGCCACTGGCGTGCGCTCACCAAGAGACATTGCCTCACCGTGGTAAGAGTCGTAGCTTGCCGCTGTTACTGCGCAGTTAGCAACTGGAACCTGCCAAGGGCCAACCATTTGGTCACGAGCTACAAGGCCTGTTACCGAGCGGTCACCGATGGTGATAAGGAATGTTTTCTCAGCGACTGTTGGCAAGCGAAGAACACGGTCAACCGCTTCGTTCATCTCGATGCCAGAACGGTCAATCGCAGGGTTGTTCGCTTTTAGCGTTTTCGCGTCACGGTGCATCTTAGGTGTTTTACCTAATAAGATGTCCATTGGCATGTCGATTGGCGTGTTGTCGAAGTGTGAATCTTCAAGTTTAAGTTCACGCTCTTCCGTTGCTTTACCCACCACTGCGTATGGTGCACGCTCACGCTTACAAATCGCGTCGAATGTTGCCATGTCTTTATCAGCAACCGCCATTACGTAACGTTCTTGAGATTCGTTACACCAGATCTCAAGTGGGCTCATGCCCGGCTCATCGTTTGGTACGTCACGTAGGTTGAAGATACCGCCACGCTCACCGTCGTCTACTAGCTCAGGAAGTGCGTTCGAGATACCGCCCGCGCCCACATCGTGGATGAATGCGATTGGGTTAGCATCACCTAGCTGCCAACAACGGTCGATAACTTCCTGACAACGACGTTCCATTTCTGGGTTTTCACGTTGTACAGAAGCGAAATCAAGATCTTCAGAAGAAGAACCAGAATCCATTGAAGATGCCGCACCGCCGCCAAGGCCGATGTTCATCGCAGGACCACCAAGAACGATTAGGCTTGCACCTACTGGGATCTCTTTCTTCTGAACGTGCTCATCACGGATGTTGCCAAGACCACCAGCTAGCATGATTGGTTTGTGGTAACCACGCACTTCTTCACCTGCGTGAGAGTTTACTTTTTCTTCGTAAGTACGGAAGTAACCAAGTAGGTTTGGACGACCAAATTCGTTGTTGAATGCCGCGCCACCAAGAGGACCTTCAAGCATGATATCCAAAGCAGTCACGATACGGCTTGGCTTGCCAAAGTCTGTTTCCCAAGGTTGAACGAAGTTCGGGATCTTAAGGTTAGATACAGAGAAAGCAACAAGACCCGCTTTTGGCTTACCACCAATTCCGGTTGCGCCTTCATCACGGATTTCACCGCCTGAACCTGTCGATGCGCCCGGCCACGGAGAGATTGCCGTTGGGTGGTTGTGCGTTTCAACTTTCATCAAGATGTGTGTTTTTTCTTGGTGGTAGTTGTACTGGCGAGTTTCTGGATCTGGGAAGAAACGACCAACTTCAGAACCAGTCATTACCGCTGCGTTATCTTTATAAGCAGACAGAACGTGTTCTGGTGTCGTTTCAAAGGTGTTCTTAATCATCTTGAACAATGATTTTTCTTGCTTAACGCCATCGATAGTCCAATCAGCGTTAAAGATCTTATGACGACAGTGCTCTGAGTTCGCTTGTGCAAACATCATTAGCTCGATGTCCGTCGGGTTACGACCTAGCTTCTCAGTGAAGCTTTCAAGAAGGTAATCAATCTCATCTTCTGCAAGTGCAAGACCTAGGGTAACGTTTGCTTTTTCAAGCGCTTTACGTCCGCCAGTTAATAGGTCAACTTCCGCATAAGGAGCAGGCTCAGCAACGGCAAATAGTGCCGCCGCTGATTCGAAGTCAGTGAAAACCACTTCCATCATACGGTCGTGCAGGATTGCTTTCAGCTCAACAAGTTGAAGCTCAGAAAGTTCAGCAGAGGTTTCAATGTAGAAAGCAGTACCGCGCTCTAGACGTGACACTTTAGCCAGTCCGCAGTTGTGTGCGATATCTGTTGATTTTGAAGACCAAGGCGAGATAGTGCCCGGGCGTGGCGTTGCAAGCAGCAGTAAACCTTCAGGTTCATGCTCTTCAATCGTTGGACCGTAAGTCAGTAGCTTTTCTAGCTTCTCAACTTCAGACTCATCTAGGTCTGCCGTTAGATCAGCAAAGTGGGCAAACTCAGCGTAAATACCTGTTACAGGTAAGCTTAATTCACGACAAAGCTCTAAAAGCTTGTTAACACGAAACTCAGATAGAGCTGGGGAGCCACGCAAAATTCTCATGTGCTTACGTCTCTTATGCAGTTGATTAAGGTAGTATTGGAATAAATTCAGTGGGTTATAGGAACAACCTAACTGTTTTCTTCGAAGCTATTCCCGAAGGTTGCCAAACCTATGCCGATTCCACCTCTTCAATGCGAGCGCATTATAAAGCATTTCTTTTTGTGACGTAACACCAAAAGCAACCGTTTGCGTGATTTTTTTTATCTTTCTGCGTAAATGGTACTTTTGCTGCATTTATCACCACTTTTACAACTGTTTAATTAAACCTGCTTTGCCAGCCTTGCGGGGTTTGGTATAAAGGGGCTTCCACTTTTCGAGATTTCATTTTGATGCCTAAATTTACGCTCATCTTTTCGTCTAAGTTCCTTCTGCTCGCCATCGCCCTATTTGGGTTGGCTGGATGCCAGATTGAATCTGAACCTAAAAGTGTCCTTGAGCAGATACGAGATCGTGGCGTTCTTCGTGTCGGCACCCTAAATAACCAACTCTCTTATTACATCGGTCCTGATGGCCCTGCTGGCTTGGATTACGAATTAGCTCGTGAATTTGCGCAGGAGCTTGGTGTAAAGCTTGAGGTTAAACCCGCTTACCGTTTGTCTGGCTTGTTCCCTGCACTGCAGAAAGGCGAGATCGATCTTATCGCGACCGGCTTAACGCAAAACAACAAACTGACACGCGCTTATCGCGCCGCGCCTGCTTATTACTATGTAAGCCAACAGGTCGTATACAAAAAAGGCCAGTGGCGACCAAGGAACCTTGAGCAACTGATCAATTTTGAGAATGAGCGTCAGGCTGACTTTGTTAAAGCGCAAACTGAATCAGAAGAGGCGGCGTCTACTGACACATTAACGCCATCTTTGGTTGTAGTGAAAGACTCACACTTTGAGCCAACACTAAAACAGCTGCAGAAAACACACGATGACTTTATCTATGATGCGGTCGGTAATGCTGATATCAACGACCTGTTAAAAGAAGTTTCGACTGGCGAGCGCTTATTCACTGTGGCTGACTCGATTGAGCTGTCACTAGCACAACGTTTATACCCAGACGTAGCTTTGGCTTTTGAACTGACAGAAGACCAACCTATCTCTTGGTATTTGCAGAAGTCTGAAGATGAAAGCCTGTATGCTCTGTTGATTGAGTTCTTCGGTAACCTAAAACAGTCTGGTGAGCTGGCTTCACTAGAAGAGAAATACATCGGCCACATCGGTACTTTTGACTACGTTGATACACGCGCCTTTATCCGCGCATTAGACAGCAAGCTGCCAAAATGGTCGCCGCTATTTCAAAAGTACTCTCAAGAATTTGATTGGCGTTTGATTGCCGCTTTGGCCTACCAAGAATCACACTGGAACCCTGTTGCGCGCTCACCAACGGGTGTTCGTGGCATGATGATGTTGACACTACCCACCGCGAAGAGTGTCGGGGTAACCAACCGTCTAGACCCGAAACAGTCGGTACAAGGTGGTGTTGAATACCTGCGTCGTATCGTGAACCGAGTGCCCGATTCAATCACTCAACACGAGAAGATCTGGTTTGCCCTAGCCTCATACAACGTCGGTTACGGACACATGATGGACGCTCGCCGCTTAACCAAAGCACAAGGTGGTGATCCTGACGCTTGGGGTGATGTAAAAGACCGATTGCCTCTATTGAGACAGAAGAAATACTACAGCCAAACTCGATATGGGTATGCACGTGGTGATGAAGCGAGAAACTACGTTGAAAACATTCGCCGTTATTACCAAAGCATTATTGGCCATGTAAATAAGCGCAATAAAGAACAAGAAGCGACCCTTGAAGGTTTGGTGGTGATCCCACCTTTAGAAACCTCAGGTGCTGAATCGAGTATCAGCGCAGCTCAGTCAACAGTAAGCAGTTCTGAGCCTTCGCAATAAAAACCAAAAGAGCAATGCCATCTAGCATTGCTCTTTTTTATTGTCTTTTTTCGACTCTTCTTTCGTCGCTACGTGATAAGGAGAAGAGACAGGGAAAATAATGATGAAATCTCGAGTGTCATATTACAGTAACAATCGAGCCTTATAACGGCACACCACAATCAAGATTATGCTCTGTTGCACTTCGATGCTGGCTTTAGACTAGAACTGCTCTTCTATTTAAGCCAAGCCTGCGACAAGCCAAACAAACGAATAACACTATAATTAAATCGTTAGTCCAAACTAAAAAGTCAGACGACAAATAGGAAATCATTGAAATGATGAAGAAACTGAAATCGAAACGCCTTGATAAGACCGTTGCTGCAAACCGTCGTAAGCGTATGCTTTCAAATAATAAGAAGAAGATCATTTGGCGCAATCGCGCTTTCATGCAGATGATTGCTGAGTAAATGAAGTTACTCAGTCAGTTTGCTTGGCACTCTTGCGATTGAGAGTGCCGAAAGCATGCTGCTATTTATTGTTACCAGCCTTCATCTCCGCGTCTAAACGCTGCTCTTCCAAGAGGCGTTCTTGCTTTCGCTTCTCTTTTATCTCTTTTCTACGACGCTTGAAAAACGCTTGTAATTGCTCACGACACTCTTCCTCTAACAAACCATGTTCGACGTCGGCATAGTGGTATGAGGCTTGGCTTTCAAACAAATTCAATACTGTACCTGCAGCGCCCGCTTTTAAGTCTGGGGCGCCAAACACAATGCGCTTTACTCGGCTGTGTAGCAAGGCACCTGCGCACATTGGGCAAGGCTCTAGCGTGACGTATAAAGTGGTATCGAGTAGACGATAGTTTTCTAAGGTTTGACCGGCTTTACGCAAGGTTTCAATTTCTGCGTGTGCCGTTGCATCGTGGCTGCCAATCGAACGGTTCCATCCTTCAGAGATAATCTGCCCATCTTTCACTAATACAGCACCCACAGGAACCTCTCCCTCACTCTCAGCTTGCTTGGCCACCTCGATGGCGCGTCGCATGAAGATTTCATCTTGAGGGGTGAATTGATGGTCTGACAAAGGGAACTCCAGAAAACAAAGGATAAAAACGAAAATAGGTATGCGGTGAAGCATACCTAATCTTCGAGATAATGAACAATAAAGAGATAATAGATAACAAGAGACAATGAACGATTGCCGATTGCTGGTTGGTCGAACTGTTAGCTATTAGCGTCTTCTGTGTCATCGACTATTGGCGTCGCTTTGATGCTCACAATGCGATTGTTCTCAACAGAGATAATTTCAAACTGCCACTGCTGGTATTGAACAACTTCGCCTGCATCCGGTAAACGCCCGATTAACCAAGTCACAAGGCCATTCAACGTTTGGAAGCTCTCGCTTTCGCCCTCAAAATCCGATAGCTCTAAACGGTTTTTCAGTTCACTGATAGGAATCAATCCATCCACCAACAAACCGTCTTCCACTTGTTCGGTCCAAAGATCGTTTGGGTTATTCGATAGCTCGCCAGCAATCGCCTCAAGAATATCGTAATGAGTCACAAGACCTTGAACATCGCCATACTCGTCGACAATGAATGCCATCTCGGTACCCGACTCTTTAAAGTAGCCAAGTAAACGCAGAGCTTTCATCGATTCTGGAACATAGATCGGCGAGCGAGACAGCCCCATGATCACTTGAATGCTTAGATTGCCCGCCTGATTCAGTAACGCTTTGGCTGACACTGTACCCACCACTTTATTGAGGTGGTCTTGGCACAATGGAAACACACTGTGTTTTGATGAACGTAGTTTCTTTAATATCTGCTCAACGGGTTGGTCGACATCCAGAAAATCGATGTCTCGACGCGGAGTCATCAATGAGCTCACAAGGCGATCATCAAGCTGCAAGATATTACGAATCATCTCTTGTTCGCCGCGTTCAATCACACCCGATTCAGAGCCCTCTTTCACAAGTGCATGGATATCATCTTCAGTAACGCTATCTTCTTCACCGCCTCGGCCCATCAACTTAAGAATACCTTCCGTTGAAGCCGACAACGCAAACACAAACGGCGTCGCGATTTTAGATAACCAAAAGATTGGCAATGCGACTAATACAGCGATGTTTTCAGCTTGAGACTGAGCAAAACGCTTTGGTACCAACTCACCGACAACGATGGCGAAATAAGTAATACCTACCACCACAACCGCAGTAGACAAGATATTTGCTTGTGTTGGGTCTAATCCCCACAGTTCAAGTTGAACGGCTAGTGGAGCCGATAGCGTCGCCTCACCCACAATACCGCTGAGTAGGCCGATTACCGTGATACCGATTTGGATTGTTGAGAGGAAGCGGGTTGGGTTTTCTTTGAGCTCAAGAGCAATCTGAGCGGAACGGTGTTTTTCGGCTAAGCGTTTCAGCCGACTATTTTTTGCTGCTACCAATGCTATCTCTGACATGGCAAACAGACCATTTAAAACAATTAACCCTACTAAAAGCAGAATCTTCATGTGGCTTGGATTTCCTAAATTTACCGGCCAACAATTAGCCGTAATCCGGAGTATAAGCTGAGTGCCTTTATTTTGAATATAAAAAGTTTTGGATATAGAAAGTTTTGGATACAAAAAGTCTTGGATATAAAAAAATAGCGAAAAAAAAGCCCGCACATTTCGGTGCGGGCTTCGATGATTTTTATGTTACTTACTTTTGCTTTTCTTACTTCGCTTACATTGTGTAAGTGTAAGGTGCTTGGATACCTAGTGGGATACCAAGAGCCCAGTAAGCTAGCAAGAAGATAGACCAACCGATTAGCATAGCAATCGAGAATGGCATCATTAGAGAAGCTAGAGTACCGATACCTGTCGACTTAACGTAGCGCTGACAGTAAACAACAACCAGTGGGAAGAACACCATTAGTGGAGAGATGATGTTAGACACTGAGTCACCTACACGGTAAGCCGCTTGAGATAGCTCAGGAGAGATACCCACAACCATTAGCATTGGAACTAGGATTGGACCGATAAGAGCCCACTTAGCTGAAGCCGAACCTACAAGCAGGTTAACTGAAGCCGTTAGTAGAATCATACCAACAACCGTTGCTTCACCCGGAAGGTCCATCGCTTTCAAGCCTTCAGCACCGTAAAGTGCCAGCATAGTACCGATGTTTGATTGACCGAATGCAGATAGGAACTGTGCACAGAAGAACGACATTACAATGTATGCGCCCATCGTAGCCATTGTCTCTGACATTGCTTTGATTACGTCATTGCTGTTCTTGAAAGTACCCGCTACACGGCCGTAGACGATACCTGGAATGATGAACAGGATGAAGATCAGAGGAACGATAGACTTCATAACTGGAGCAGAGAACGCTGTCAGCTCACCTTCAGGCGAACGAAGCGCTGAGTTCTCAGGAACTAGAGCTGCGATAAGCAGACCAATACCCGCAACCATTGCCCAACCAGCAAACTTGAACGCTTTAGATTCGATTGCAGTGAACGTACCTAGATCAGGTGCTGCTTCTGCATCTTCATCAACTGGCGTATTAGCAAGACGAGGCTCGATAATTTTCTCAGTTACGTACCAACCGATAGCAACAATAAGAACTGAAGATAGGCCAGTAAAGAAGATATTCGCTAGAGGGTTAATCACGTATTCAGGGTCAAGAACGTTTGCCGCTGTTTGAGTGAAACCTGCTAGTAGCGGATCAATACCTGAAGGGATAAAGTTCGCTGAGAAACCACCTGATACACCAGCAAACGCTGCTGCAATACCCGCTAGAGGGTGACGACCCGCAGCGTGGAAGATGATACCGCCAAGAGGGATTACTAGAACGTAGCCTGCATCTGCTGCTGTGTGAGACACGATAGCAACAAGAATTAGCATTGGCGTTAGTAGCTTAGCTGGCGTGAAGTTAAGCATCTTCTTAAGGCCAGTCGTAATGAAGCCTGAAGAGTCTGCAACGCCAACACCTAGCATAGCAACAAGTACGATGCCTAGAGGTGCGAAGCCTGTGAACGTGGTAACCATATTCGCTAGGAAGCTAGCAAGCGCTTCACCAGTTAGTAGGTTGTTTACTTCAAGAGCAGCACCCGTTTGAGGGTTGATTAAGTCGAATGAAAGATTCGATAAAAGTGCAGATGCTACCCATACAATAACTAGAGCCCAGAAGAACAGGATTGCTGGATCTGGAATTTTGTTGCCGGCGCGTTCAATGAAGTTTAGAAAGCGGTCCATACCACTGATCTTGTCAGTCGATGGTGCTTTTTTTACGGCTTGGTTACTCATGGTAACTCCATATGTGATGTTGTTTTGTTTAGGCCTAATATAAGTTTTGACCACGGCCTATTGGTACAGCACATATTCTATTAAAGTCGTTATTAAAAAGCACAAGATTCCACCTAATTTTCCATAAATGGAGACATATTTTGCAAAAATACCATACAACCACAACAATATAAAAACACAAAAAACACCATTCCATATACAGAGTTTTAACTAGCACGTAAACAATGTCCGAGGAGTGAAAATTATCAGTAAAAGGAGTGGCATGAGCCTTGGCATGCAGTAAACGTTTGCTTGAGGGTCAATCAAACTCACTGTATTTGGAGAGCATAGTTTCGAGGTAAATACGTTGTGCGTGGTTCATACGATCTTGCCATGCAATTGTGACAGTAATGCTTTTTAACGCACTAGACAAAGCACCGTTTGCATCAGTCACTTCACAAGTCATGGCATAGGCAGAACCCGACAAACCGGATAAAGGGTCTGAACTTGCTATGTTGAGACAATGACTCGCCTGATTTAGTTCCGAAAAAGGAATTAAACCTACCGCCCCACTCGCATTAGACGCCCGAGTTCGATAATACTCCATCTGCCTTTCTGCAAAATGCAGCGCTTCTACACTGTGGAGCGCGAAATCCGATTTTTGTTCAGCATAAACTTGCAGCTTAACCAACCCAAGTGAGGCAACGCCAATCAACAGAAAAGGGATAAGAACCTCTATCAAGCTAAAACCTGAGTTCTTAGAAATCATTCCATGATCCTCGCTTCCACTGATAAGTTGAAGGCGGATCAATCGGATTAGAATCCGCACGAAAATCTAAGTCCATGTCACCAACAATGGTCGTCACACCTGCAGGTGAATCAAAAATAAGGCCACCAGAAGGCAAACCAGATGCAAACTGAATACCGACACTTTTTTTAATGACGCTAGCCTCATCAATATCTTTGATAAAAGGCGCAAACACGTTATTAGCAGCGAGCGAATTCCAGAAACCATCGACTCGAGTTTTCACATGGCTCTTTTGATAATCGACCAAATGATAAATCACTCCGTTGTAAGCCATGGCTCCATTCAATGCGAACACACCATCTTGCACAACCAGAAGCTGCGATGGATTGATTGTGGCCGCAACCGCAGCGTTGATATGGCAGTTGCCTTCAATCCACAGCCCTTTGGTTTGCCCTGCAGTAAAGTGGTCCATTATCTCAGTACCGCACTCCGTCGCATTCAATAGCTGAACATGCTTAAACAGATCTGTATCTTGTGATAAATCGACAATATTTTGATCGGTTTTAGTAACACCAAAGAAGGTGTAAAACGGATTCATATTTGGATCAGGGTTAAAGTCTTTCTGGAACGGAGGTGGGTTCGCTTTTTCATAGTAATCAGGAGCATAAATCGAATGGGAGCTGCCGGAAGTACCTTTCGGGATCGCTGTTTTATAGTCGCTATAGCAAATACCATCGAAGCCAGAAAATGGACCATCAGCACTAGGATCGAGCACCTCTAACCCCAATGCCTGCCCTGAATTACTATGTGTTGCGTCATATTGATAGGTGAACAGATCAGCAAAAGTAACACTGACACACTCATATTCATTGCCACTAATAGGGTCTTCTTTCGCTGTCGGCTTAAGACTCAGTGTACCGATGAGCTCAATAGGCCCCGTCGACTGAATCGCCCCACTGCCGAACTGAGACCTTTCTCTTACTGTCTTAAAAAGTGACTGTGCGTTTGAGGATGACGCTACGATGTAAGCGCTAGAGATCGCACTATCCGAGATGTCGATCTGCGGTTTATTTTCGTAAGGAGAACACCAATCAGAAAAATCTGCTGGGCGAGCACTCGCGTCTTTGATATCAGCAATTGTCTTGTCTAATTCAAGTAAGTAGGAGTAGGTACACTCTAAGCCCCCTTCCGAGCGCCAATGTTCTTGTCTGCCCTGAACTTCATTCTGAGCAACTCTAATTTGATGGAAAACACTGCGATACGTGCCCAACGTCACCACCAAAGCTCCAACTAAAAGAACCGATGTCACCAACAAGGTCACTACGCCGCGTTGCTTTCTAGACATCATCATTGCCAGTTCCTTTGTTTAACAGAAACCGAAACCGACTTAGAAACACCCGCAGTTGGAATTGATGCTGTGATATTGATATCGGTAAGCGTGGTTTTAATAGAGTTATGCTCTAATAGATGAGCATCAACGCTAAATGCGTCTACTTCGATAAGACTGTCATCGAACAATGAATAACACGATGTGACTTCATTGAACGAAAGGAGGTCATCTGAAACAAGCATGCCTTTTTCACATATTTGTAGCCGAGTCCCATCCTTGCGGTAAACGATATGTCGATGATCTTTACCGCTACTCGACCCTTCTCGGAAATAAACAAAACCCACCGCCACACCGCCACTGACTTGAATGGTGTCACTCGCGCCAGATAACTTGATTGAGTAACCGTTTGAACCATCGTAACCCGCTCGTTGGATATCCTCTTTCATGACCTGCATGGTGCTTGTTAGATTTTGTAGCAGCAATAATTCAATGCCTTTGTCTTTGGCAATTCTCTGCCCTGTTATAAAGACACTGCCAATAATCGAAATCGCAAACACACCAATCACTGACGCCACCATTAACTCAATTAATGATGTGCCTTGCTGTTTACTAGGTGCTACCACAATCGGATTAACACACATCATAGCCATACTGCGCACTCGACTCACCGCACACCTTAATTCGCCCAGGAGGGCTGGATAGTTTAACCAACAATCTGTCTGTGGACCCTGTGTTTGGAGAAAGATAAATCGTCCCTCTGGCTGGCCGCCCTCTCACACTCTCAAAGCTAATTCTTGCGCCTGTGTAGTTATGAGAAAACGAGACATCTCGAAACGGTTGACCCGATAACATCATCAGCGTTTCGCCGGAGAGATCTTCGGACGGCTTCAGCAACAAACTCCACTCCCCTGTAGATTGCTCTTCATTTTTATCCATAGAGAAATGCACCCACAGATCTTGGTTCCTTTTGACCGATTCAGACTTGGCTTGAATGAGAAAACCATTCAACTCTCCGGCGAGTCGCTGCATCTTGACGGTTTCTGTAACCGAACTAAAACTCGGGGCAGCCGCAACTATCAGTATCGATAGTACCGATACCGTTACTAACAGTTCTAATAAAGTAAACCCGCGAGTCATTTCCCAAATTCCTATGTAACTCAATGCGTAACTGCATTTAATCTTGCACCGATGCTACCACCAGAGAAAAATGGGCAGAGCTATGAAAGGAAACTACTCGCGATGATTCGAAGAAATATATGTAACAACAACAACTTAAGCATTAAAGGAATGACATTGATCGAATTATTGATCGCTGTCGCCATCGTGGGGATACTCGGTGCTATTGCCTATCCAAGTTATACAAACCATGTAATCAAGGCGCATCGAGTCACAGCGATGGCTGATATGACCAAGATACAATTGGAGATAGAAACGCTATACACGGGAAACTACGCGTCGGCAGCGAAGAATATTATTTCAGGAGGGACATGCTTGTTTTGCGATACCGATACTAGCCGGTACACGCTAGCGATCTCTGCGAGTAGCACCACCTATTCGATTCAGGCTGAACCACTTTCACCACAAACAAACGATGAGTGCTTAGATTCAACGACCGATATCTTGGAATTACACCACTCAGGGGTTTCAGAACCAGAAGCGTGTTGGAAGTAGCAAGGGCAACCACCAAAGGGCTCTAGAATTTTTCTGTGCAACCTCAGTTCTTTCCTCTATGAGCTTCTTTTCTCTAACCTACAGACACAAAAAAGCCTGCTACATAAGCAGGCTTTTCCAATTTTATCAACAACTTGAATCATCAAAAACTCAAGGTATCAATAACCTAAGACATCAATAAATTGATTACTTAGTTAGGTCATCGAAGAAGTTTTTAACGCCGCTAAAGAAACCTTCAGACTTTGGCTTGTGCTTGCTTGCCGCTTCGCCACAACATGTTTCTTCGAATTCACGCAATAGTTCTTTCTGGCGAGAGCTTAGCTTAACTGGAGTCTCAACCACTAGCTTAACGATTAGGTCACCCACACCGCCGCCACGAACGCCTTTCACGCCTTTGCCACGCATACGGAACATACGACCCGTTTGTGTTTCTTCTGGCACTTTAAGGTTTACACGACCATCCAGTGTTGGAACTTCAACTTCACCACCTAAAGCAGCCATAGAGAAGCTTACTGGAACTTCACAGTAAAGGTTGTTGCCGTCACGCTCAAAGATGTTGTGCTCTTTTACGTGTACTTGTACGTACAGGTCGCCAGCTGGAGCGCCTTGCTCTCCCGCTTCGCCTTCGCCAGATAGACGAATACGGTCGCCAGTATCAACACCAGCAGGGATCTTAACGTTAAGTGTTTTCGTCTTCTGTTTGCGACCTTGACCATGACATGAGTTACATGGGTCTTTGATGATCTTGCCTTTACCGTTACACGTAGGACAAGTCTGTTGAACCGCAAAGAAACCTTGGCGCATTTGTACTTGGCCGTGGCCATGACAAGTGCCACACGTTTGTGCAGAAGAACCCGCTTTCGCGCCGCTGCCATCACAAGTATCACACTCTACAAGTGTTGGTACTTCGATTTCTTTAGAAACACCACGAACCGCTTCTTCTAGAGAAAGTTCCATGTTGTAACGTAGATCTGAACCACGTTGTGCACGCTGTTGACCGCCGCCACGACGACCGCCGCCGAAGATGTCGCCAAATACGTCACCGAAGATATCGCCGAAGTCACCTTGGCCACCGCCGCCGAAACCGCCGCCGCCCATGCCACCTTGTTCAAAGGCTGCGTGACCGTATTGGTCGTAAGCTGCTTTCTTTTGAGAATCGGTTAGGATCTCGTACGCTACTTTTACTTCTTTAAACTTATCTGCTGCGGTCTCGTCACCCTGGTTACGGTCCGGGTGGAATTTCATCGCTAAGCGTTTGTACGCTTTTTTAATATCGCGCTCTGATGCATCGCGGCTTACGCCTAATACTTCGTAAAAATCACGTTTTGACATGTTCTAGGTCACCAAAATAATTGCTACTACCGAATGATCACTTCAGTAGTCTGTGTATCAATCTAGATAAAAGTTCTGCCGGCTGAAACGCCGAATAAAGCTATTATCTAGATCGACAAGTCTAAATACAAATTTACGGGCGTGAGAGTTACCTCTGACGCCCGCAATAATAAGTCTTTGAGACAAATTTCTAAGCAGATAGCTTGAGTTCTAGGAGGAAGCGCGGAGCCTACGTTAGTAGGTGAGCACTTCCGACAACGAAATCAGGCTACTCTGCAACGAAATTATTTTTTGTCTTCTTTAACTTCTTCAAACTCAGCGTCTACAACATCGTCGTCTTGCTTAGGTTGTTCACCAGCGTCAGCACCAGCTTGTTCAGCTTGAGCTTTCTGTTGAGCAATTTCCATTAGCTTTTGAGCTGCTTGCATAAGTTCTTGAACTTTAGCGTCGATAGCTTCTTTGTCGTTACCAGACTTAACTTCTTCTAGTGCCGTGATAGCCGCTTCGATTTTAGCTTTCTCGTCTGCAGGTAGAGCTTCACCAGCTTCTTCTACTTGCTTCTTAGTGCCATGAATCATTTGGTCAGCTTGGTTACGTGCAGTTACTAGCTCTTCGAACTTTTTGTCCGCTTCTTTGTTAGCTTCTGCTTCTTGTACCATTGCTTCGATCTCTTCCTCAGACAGGCCGCCTGATGCTTGGATAGTGATCTTCTGCTCTTTACCTGTTGCTTTATCTTTAGCAGATACGTTCAGGATACCATCAGCATCTAGGTCGAATGTTACTTCGATTTGTGGCATGCCACGTGGTGCTGGTTGGATACCTTCTAGGTTGAACTGACCAAGAGACTTGTTGTAAGTCGCTTGCTTACGCTCACCTTGAAGAACGTGGATAGTTACTGCGTTTTGGTTGTCTTCAGCTGTAGAGAACACTTGATCCGCTTTAGTAGGGATAGTTGTGTTTTTCTCGATAAGCTTAGTCATCACGCCGCCCATCGTTTCGATACCGAAAGATAGAGGAGTAACGTCTAGTAGTAGAACGTCTTTAACGTCACCAGCTAGTACACCACCTTGAACAGCAGCACCCATTGCAACAGCTTCGTCAGGGTTCACGTCTTTACGTGGCTCTTTACCGAAGAATTCAGTTACTTTAGCTTGAACCATAGGCATACGAGTTTGACCACCAACTAGGATAACGTCAGTGATTTCGCCTACAGATAGGTCAGCATCTGCTAGAGCAACTTTTAGTGGCTCAAGAGAACGTTGAACTAGGTCTTCAACTAGAGACTCAAGCTTCGCACGAGTCACTTTGATGTTCATGTGCTTAGGACCAGTCGCATCAGCAGTAACGTAAGGTAGGTTTACGTCAGTTTGAGTAGTAGAAGAAAGCTCGATTTTCGCTTTTTCTGCTGCTTCTTTAACACGCTGCATTGCTAGTGGATCAGCTTTAAGGTCGATACCTTGCTCTTTCTTGAACTCATCTACTAGGTAGTTGATCATGCGGTTATCGAAATCTTCACCACCAAGGTGAGTGTCACCGTTAGTTGAAAGAACTTCGAAAGTCTTCTCGCCTTCTACTTCATCGATTTCGATGATAGAGATATCGAATGTACCACCACCAAGGTCGTATACAGCGATAGTGCGATCACCACCTTGCTTGTCTAGGCCGTAAGCTAGAGCAGCAGCAGTTGGTTCGTTGATGATACGTTTAACATCTAGACCAGCGATACGGCCAGCATCTTTAGTTGCTTGACGTTGAGCATCGTTGAAGTAAGCAGGAACAGTAACAACTGCGCCAGTTACTTCTTCACCTAGGAAGTCTTCAGCTGTTTTCTTCATTTTCTTAAGAACTTCAGCAGATACTTGAGGAGCAGCCATTTTTTGGCCTTGCGCTTCAACCCATGCATCACCGTTATCAGCTTTAACAATGTTAAAAGGCATGATTTCGATATCGCGTTGAACTTCTTCATCTTCAAAACGACGACCGATTAGACGCTTAATTGCGTATAGCGTGTTTTGAGGGTTAGTAACTGCTTGACGTTTCGCAGGTTGACCAACTAGCGTCTCGCCGTCAGTGTATGCGATTACCGATGCTGTTGTGCGTTCGCCTTCAGCATTTTCTAGTACGCGTGGTTTGTCGCCGTCTAAAACAGCAACACAAGAGTTAGTAGTACCTAAATCAATACCAATGATTCGACCCATCAGGCTATCTCCGAAATATAATCTATATTAGTTTTTTGCTATACCCACATATGTGGGGGGCGGTAATCAGGGATTCAACCCTAATACACAAAATTTAAGTGCAAATGTAATTTGCTTTCGTATGCACCATAGATAAGGGCTGCAAACTGGTTTTCAAGGGAATAAGTAAAAAAAATCTGTTTTTTCCCGTATCTTTTTACATAAAGGTAAAAAGTGACCGATCCCTTGCCAATTAAGGCTCCGATGTTGAGAAATCCTCGCATTTGACGCCATATTAAAACCTCAACCCTATTCCAGATGCCATAAAAAAAGACCTTCATGTAGAAGGTCTTTTTCAAATAGATATTAATCAGTTAAATATTGTTCAAATGATTACTGATTCATACATGTTATTGGTTGAGCACTAACTGGTAGAAGCTCGCTTGAGTGTAATCACCTGCTTCCATACCACGCCATTCACAGGCAGAGCTCGACTTCTTGGTGTTGCATTGATTGTATGCGCCCGCCTTGAAGTACATCCAGTCTTGTCCATAACCAAGGTCGATATCATGCCCCTGATATTTGCCCTTTGCTAAATCGACATCATACGTCTTCACAATAGCATCGGCTGAGTTTGGATTCTTAGTAAAGGTTAAGTGCATGATGTTATCTTTGATATTCACATCGTATGAGAACACTTCACCTAGCTTGATACCATCAGTAGGATCAGAGCTGCCTTTTTTCAGATTGTATTGACCAAATACATCATGGCGAATGTCTTTACGAAGTTTCTTTCCGTTTTCATCCTTCGCATCTTTCATATCTGTCGGCGGATTGAGTTCATAGTTCCACGTTAACGAACCATGCTCATGCTCCGGCAGTTTACGGTAAACAATTTTCAGAGGCTCATTGTCTGAACCATGAATTTGGCCAATCACTACCGAGAATGCGCCTGTTTTTTTGTAGCTTCCGCTGGTACTCACCTGATCAACAGAAAGTGTTGCCGTCATTTGGCCACCGATAGAACCAAACTCTTCTGCGTTCTTATGGCTTGAAATCGCGAAGTTGTTGCTCGGCGCCGAGTAGCTGTCTGCCAGCATCGCTCTTAGTTCACTGCGTGTGTTTTTACTGTTTGGTGTCGTTGGTGCTGTATTCGGAGCCACAAATACCATCGCGCCAGATTCTGCATCAGTGTAGAACCATTTAGGATGAACGTAAGGCGTGTCTACATTCGACAATTCTTGCTTACCGATCTCCAATGTTTTGCCTTTTCTAGAGCCTTCTGTTGTTAGCTCCGGTAGGTTAATTTTCCATTTAGATAAATCGAAGTTTTGTGCTGGCGCTTTTGCTGGATCAAGATTGAACTGCTGACCAATATCGTGATTAGAAGCAAGAGCGGGAGCTGCTAAGAGGCTAGCAGTCAGTAGGCTAAGGTAAGACAACTTCATTATTTGGTTTCCTTTATGTCGTCATAATGTAGGTTGCCAGAACAATAAAATAATATTGTATTATTATATGTGATCTATATTAAATATTGAAAACTGATGACCCATTCAGCGCGAGTAAAAAGAAAAAATGAGACTTCGCACCAACACTGCCCCTTTTTGACATAGCAGCAGATAGCCTAAAACACCGATCAGCAGAGACAAAAAAGCCCCGCTCTGGTTGAGCGGGGCTTCTAATATCAAATCTTAATTAAGAATTAAGCTTCTGCTTTTTGTAGCTCAGCTTCTTCGTTAGCTTCAACGCCAATTTCGTTTTCAGATTTAGCAACGATAGTGTTAACCGCTGTATCACCGACTACGTTTGAAGAAGTACAGAACATGTCACAGATACGGTCAACAGCAGCAACAATCGCTAGACCTTCTGGTGGTAAACCTAGTTGGTGCAATAGAACACCGACCATCACAACACCGCCACCAGGAACACCACCAGCACCGATAGACAGTAGCAGGATAGTTAGACCAAGAGTGAAGATATCAGCAGTGTTGATTGGCTGACCAAACGCATTTGCTACGAACATAGTTGCTAGTGCGATGTAGATAGATACACCAGACATGTTCATGGTTGCACCTAGTGGTACACCGAAACCCGCTACTGACTTAGATACGTTTAGTTTGTCAGTTAAAGTACGCATTGTTACTGGGATTGTTGCGTTCGAACTTGCTGTAGATAGTGAGAATAGAACTTGCTCACGCGTTGCACGTAGGAACTGCTTTGGAGAAATACCAGTGAATGAACCAACCATCATTGGGTAGAAGAAGAAAATCCAGAACACAAGCATTGCAACCACAAGCGCCACATAGCCAGCAACTGACATTAGCGTGTCTGCATCCAGTGTTGCGCCCAGTTGAATCATCAGAGCAAATACACCGTATGGCGCCAAGCTCATTACTAGGCCGATAAGCTTCATCATGATTTCGTTAGCCATCTTGAATGTCTTGATAGCTGGGCCACCACGAGAATCAAGCGCTTGAATAGCAAGACCTGTCAAAATTGCCATGAAGATGATTTGTAGCATGTCGCCGCTTGCAAACGCTTCTACAGGGTTGCTAGGAACGATGTTAACAACAAGAGAGAAGATGTCTGGTGTTTCAGTTGTTGTAAGCGCAATTGTCTCAGAAACCGTACCCGCTAGATTCGCACCTGCACCTGGTTGGAAAATAAGACCAATCGTTAGCGCTGCTGAAATCGCGATGATGGTGTTAATAATGTAAAGACCAAAGGTTTTACCACCAAGACGACCAAATGAACGAATATCTTTTAGCTCAACAATACCGCAAACAATAGATACGTATACAAGAGGAACTACAAGCAATTTGATAAGTGATACGAACATACCACCAGCACCTTCGGCAGCGCCAAGTAGATACGTATCAAAAATAGCAATACCGCTGAATAGGTACTGAATAGCAGTACCAATAAGTAGACCGGCGAACAAGCCTACAAAAATTTTACTTGAGAGCGATTTATCCATCGTTCTTCTCCAGTTTGTTGTGTTTAAAATTTGTACTTTTATAGTTATATATGCGACCAAAATCGCTATATGGCAGTGGATTTTACATACAAAGATAACAATTAAAAGTATTTATTTACAAAAACATCACAAATGTGACATCAAAACATTTACTCAATCACAACAAGTTTCATAACACAAAACTCTAAATCGCTGATCTGAATGAAATAAAAAGAACGACATTCTTAATGCGGTTTTGATGCTTATTTACGTGGACTCTCAAGTTATAGGCACAAAAAAAGAGAGGCCTATGCCTCTCTTTTTATTTTACGTAAACCAGTGATTTATTTTGTCGCAGCGACTAACTCAGTCAATGTGCCAGTCAATCACTTGGCAACGTAATTCGTCATTACTTAGCAACCATAACCATCGCTGGGCGAACCACACGACCGTTTAGTTCGTAGCCTTTTTGCATCACAAACATAACTGTGTTTGATTCGTGATCTGGGCTTTCTTGGATAGACATCGCTTGGTGGAATTCAGGGTTGAACGCTTCACCTTCAGGGTTGATCTCTTTAAGACCAAACTTAGCAACTGTGTCTACGAACGTTTTGTGCGTTAGCTCAACACCTTCATACAGTGGCTTAACCACTTCGTTTTCAGCGTCTGCCGCTTGCATTGCACGCTCTAGGTTGTCGATTACAGGAAGCAGACCTTCAGCAAACTTGTTCAAAGCGAATTTACGCGCTTTATCAATTTCTTGTTCGCTACGGCGACGCATGTTTTCAACTTCAGCTTTCGCGCGAAGAACAGAATCTTGCTGATCTTTCACTTTAGATTCGCTAGAAAGCAGTGCAGCTTCCAGTTGAGCGATTTTTGCTTCCTGCTCATCAGCAGCGTCTTCATTCAGTTCAGCTTCTTCAACTTTCTCAGCTTCAGCGATGATCTGATCTAGCTCTGCTTCGGTTACTTTGTTTTCTTCGTTGCTCATGATATCTCCAGAATTCGTTTTCAATGCAAGTGACAGGCGTGTTTGCGCCCCAAATTGATATAAAACACTCGCATAGACGTTCAACTTGCCTTTATTATGGGGATGAAGAATTTTGATTCAAGCCTAATTCGTTTGGAAACGTTATGAAAAAGCCATTTGAAGTCATCGCCATTATCGGTAAACCTCGAGATCAGCAAGCAATTCAGACTCATAGAGAGCTCTATCAGTGGTTAAGTGCTGAGGGTTATCAAGTGTTTGTTGATGACAGACTCGCCACTATTTTAGACGACATCCCAAAAGAACATTTTTCCAGCCTGATTGAGTTAGGTAAACGCGCCGATCTCGCCATTGTGGTCGGTGGTGACGGAAATATGCTCGGTGCCGCTAGAATCCTGTCACGTTTCGACATTTCAGTAATTGGTGTTAACCGAGGCAACCTTGGTTTCCTAACCGATCTCAACCCTGAAAACTTCCAGAGTGCACTGACTGATGTACTCAAAGGCGAGTTCATGGAAGAAGAGCGCTTCTTACTTGAAACGGAAATTCATCGTCACGGCCAGATAAAAAGCCACAATGCAGCACTTAATGAGGCTGTACTGCACCCCGGACAAGTTGCTCACATGATCGAGTTCGAAGTGTACATCGATGACAGCTTCGCCTTCTCACAGCGCTCTGATGGCTTAATCATCTCAACACCGACAGGTTCTACCGCCTACTCGCTTTCTGGCGGCGGCCCTATCCTGTCTTCAAGCCTAAATGCTATCTCATTAGTGCCGATGTTCCCGCACACCCTTTCAAGCCGCCCACTTGTGGTGGATGGCAAGCGTCGTATTAAGCTGATCGTATCGCCTGATAACCGCGGAACTCAGGAAGTGAGCTGTGATGGTCAAATCTCACTGCCTGTTTCTCCTGGCGATGAGATCCACATTTACCAAAGCCCAAATGTGCTCAAACTGATCCACCCTAAAGACTACAACTACTACCACGTTCTACGTAACAAGCTAGGCTGGTCGAGTAAGCTGTTCTAAGTGAAAAGCGAACTATTTTAAAAGGCTGACGACATTCGTCAGCCTTTTTTATTGCCGATTCAAAGCCCACAATCTCTACCTTTACGCCAATCCACCACATCGTCATTCCCAAGAGGGAGGGACGACTGAGTTGGGAATCTATAGCGGTTTCAGTGATCTACAGACAAGCTCAATTCTGAGAGCTGTCGCAAAAAATTTTCACCTGTCGACTTTACTGTATAAAGAAACAGTATATACTGAGCTTATATACAGTATTGTTCAGTTATACAGGTAAATAAAAATGCTGGCTCATTTAAGTGTTAATAATTTCGCTATTGTTAAGTCTTTACAGCTAGAACTCTCTAAAGGCATGACAACAATCACCGGGGAAACTGGTGCGGGTAAATCTATCGCTATCGATGCTTTAGGCTTGTGCCTTGGGGGAAGATCCGATGCAGGAATGGTTCGACAAGGTGAAGAAAAAACCGAAGTCAGTGCCGCTTTTTTACTTGAGAACAATCTGCATGCAACCCGCTGGTTAGAAGACAACGAATTGCTCGATGGCAGTGAGTGCATCCTACGCAGAACCATCTCAAAAGAAGGTCGCTCTCGTGCATTCATCAACGGTAGCCCTGTCCCTCTTTCGCAATTGAAATCACTTGGACAACTGCTGATCAACATCCATGGTCAACACGCGCATCACCAGTTGATGAAAAGCGAGTACCAAATGGCCATGCTTGATCAATACGCAGGCCACTTGAACCTATTGAAATCGACACGTAATGCTTATCAAGCTTGGCGACAAGCGGATAACCACTTAAAAGAGTTACGTGGAAATAGCCAGCAAAACCAAGCTCAAAAACAACTGCTTGAATACCAAATCAAAGAGTTAAATGAGCTGTCTATTGGGGAGGAAGAATATGAAGACCTCGAACAAGAGCATAAGCGCCTCTCCAATAGCGGAGAACTGGCCACAACCTGTCAGCAAGCTATCGAGCTTATTTATGAAGGCGAAGAAGTTAATGCGCTTGGTATTCTGCAATCGGCCAATAACTCCTTAATTCAGTTAGCTGAGCTAGATGAAAGATTGGCCGAGTTACCTAACTTGCTTTCTGAAGCCATTATTCAGATCGAAGAGACCAACAACGAGTTAAGAACATACCTAGACAGCATTGATGTTGATCCCGGTCGTATGGCTTACGTTGAGGAGCGCTTCTCTAAAGTGATGTCGATGTCTCGTAAACACCACGTATTACCTGAAGAGCTGTATAAGCACCATCAAGACTTACTACAACAAGTTGAAGCGCTTGATTGCTCTGATGAAAAATTGGAAGAATTGGCAAACGAGGTAGAAAACCAATACCAATCGTTCGTTGCTAAATCCGAGAAGCTTCATAAATCTCGAACTCGTTACGCAAAAGAGCTCAACAAGCTGATCACGCAAAGCATGCACGAACTGAGCATGGAAAAAGCGCAGTTTGCCATTGAAGTGAACAACACCAACACACACCCTTCTCCATTGGGTATGGATAACGTGACCTTCATTGTTTCGACCAACCCAGGCCAACCGATGCAGCCAATTGCGAAAGTGGCCTCTGGTGGTGAGTTATCACGAATCTCATTAGCGATTCAGGTGATCACAGCGCAAAAAGTAGATACACCAAGCCTGATTTTCGATGAAGTCGATGTGGGTATCAGTGGGCCAACCGCTGCGGTTGTCGGAAAAATGCTACGTAAGCTGGGGGAATCTACGCAGGTGATGTGTGTGACGCACTTACCTCAAGTTGCCGGTTGCGGCCACCAACAGCTGTTTGTAGCGAAGAACACGAAATCAGGTAAAACCGAGACTCAAATGCATACGCTTGATGAGCAACAACGCGTTTCAGAGCTTGCTCGACTGCTTGGTGGCAGCCAGATTACCGAATCGACGCTTGCCAACGCAAAAGAGTTATTAATCGCAGCTTAGGTTACATATTCAGCAACTTTCTGATAATTTACCGAAAAATCTTGGCAATTTTGCAACTTAATTCAAAATTGCCAGTCATAACAAGCTCAAAGCGCAAGGAGCTTTTTACTTCTTGCTGGAGCTTGTTTATTATCAGGCAGTATTTTAGCGAAGAAAGATCTCAAACTATGCGAATTAAAAAGTGGTTAGTTGCAGTTCCACTTGCACTAACAATGTTGACCGGTTGCTCTCTATTAGAGAAGTTGGTTTATCGAATTGACATCAATCAGGGTAACTATGTTGAACAGGAAGCTGTCGACCAGCTCAAGTTTGGCATGACAAAAACACAAGTTCGTTACGTTATGGGCTCACCTATGCTTATCGAAAATGGCTACCCAGATACGTGGTACTACATTTACCACCACCAAAAAGGCCATGAAGACCCGATTCAGAAAAACCTAGTCGTTAACTTTGATGCCACTGGCACTCTAGTAACGATCAATGGTGATTTTGAAGCCAGTGATGAGTTCTTCGAAAGCCTTCGCTAGCTTTCCAGTCAACAAAGCTCTCAGCCGACAAAGCTATCAGTCGACAGAGCCAGAATCGCAAAAGCCTGCTCAATGAGCAGGCTTTTTAATATCTGCTAACAAATTAGGTCCGTTGTCTAATCCTCAGGCACAAAAAAGCTCGCCAATATAGCGAGCTCTCTTCTTAGTCAAACTTGTTTAGCATTACGATTTAGCTGCGGCCGCTTTTGCTTGTTCAGCGCGCTTACGACGAATCTCTTTTGGATCAGCCAACAATGCGCGGTAGATTTCGATACGATCTTTATCGCGAACCGTCGCATCAAGCTTAACGTTACGACTGAACACGCCAACCTTATTTTTCGCTAAATCGATTTCTGGATACAGTTCCAAAACACCAGACTGCGCAATAATCTCTTCAACGGTTGCGTTCTTGTTCACTATCAAGGTAAACACACGCTGCTCGTGCGGAAGTGCAAACACAACCTCTACGTGGATCATATCTGATTCAATAGTCATGGCTTAGTAAACCTGTTTCGCGCGTTGAGTAAAAGCACTGACCATATTGCTCGTCAGCTCATTGAAAACCTTACCAAATGCCATTTCAATCATTCGGCTAGAGAATTCAAACTCCAACTTAAGCTCAACCTTACACGCTTGATCGTCGAGCGGAGTGAAATACCAACCACCCTGCAGTTTCTTAAATGGGCCATCCACCAGCTCCATCAAGATCTCAGCGCCATCCGCTAAGCGGTTAGACGTAGTAAATGTTTTGCTGATACCGGCTTTAGATACATCAACCGAAGCCACCATAGCTGAATCTGAAGATTCGATCACACGTGAACCAGAACACCCTGGCAAAAACTCGTGATAACGAGCAACATCATTGACCAAGCTGAACATCTGGTCGGCACTAAACGACACTAATGCTGAACGAGTAACCTTTGGCATATAGACTCCTGTTAAAGACAGCGTTACATTAACACAAACTGCAATTTTAATTGTATTGGGCCAGAGCGCAAATAAAAAGGATTCCCCAACTAGGGCGCAATCCGTATAATGAGGCCATTATGGCAAAGAATAAATCAAAATCAAAAGCCGGTAGTAATACCATTGCGCTTAATAAGAAAGCTCGCCACGAATATTTCATCGACGATGAGATAGAAGCGGGGCTTGAGCTACAAGGCTGGGAAGTAAAATCCCTACGTGAAGGCAAAACCAATATCGCAGAAAGCTACGTTTACATCCGAGATGGCGAAGCATTCATCAGTGGTATGACGATCACTCCGCTGACTCAGGCGAGTACTCATATCGTGGCGAACCCAACACGTATCCGTAAACTCCTGATGTCGAGAAAAGAACTCGACAACCTTATCGGTCGTATTAACCGTGAAGGCATGACACTTGTCGCAACCGCACTTTACTGGTCTCGCTCTTGGGCGAAGATTAAAGTTGGCGTAGCGAAAGGTAAAAAGCTGCACGATAAACGTACTGATATGAAAGAAAAAGATTGGGCGAGAGATAAAGCACGAATTATGAAGAGTAATTTGCGTTAATTTTAAGCACTTAAACGCACAGTGCTAGACAGGGTAAGCTTTTCTGGTACTATGCAAATAACACTTGGGGCTGATTTAGGATTCGACAGGAATTTTGAAGTCTGAGGTGCATGCCGTGGGGCGGTTGGCCACGTTAAAAGCCGCAAAAAAATAGTCGCAAACGACGAAAACTACGCACTAGCAGCTTAATAACCTGCTCAGAGCTCTCTTACCCTAGCTTCCGCTCGTAAGACGGGGACCAATAAGAGATCAAACCCAAACTAGCTAGCGTGGCTTCTCCCACCTGAGAGGAAAAGCGCGAATTATAATTCAGGTTAGCCTTTAACTAGCGTGTCGGTTCGCAGGTTGCTGGTGAAATTAAAGATCGACTAAGCATGTAGTACCAATGATGAATGATTTTTGGACGCGGGTTCAACTCTACCATCAAGTCTTAAGTTTAGTATTTTTTATGAAAAGCCTTACTGAGTAAGGATTCAACGATATTTTTTCTGTTAATCGTATTTTTCATAAAATCTTGCATAAATTCTTAGTTATGATTATATTATTCATAACTTTAGTAAACGAATAAGTCGTTTTATGAACCTCAGATTCATAAAATGCACCGTATAAATTGCGAATCGATTTATACACAACGGGGGTGATTTAGGATTCGACAGGAATTTTGAAGTCTGAGGTGCATGCCGTGGGGCGGTTGGCCACGTTAAAAGCCGCAAAAAAATAGTCGCAAACGACGAAAACTACGCACTAGCAGCTTAATAACCTGCTGAGAGCCTCTTTGCCCTAGCTTCCGCTTGTAAGACGGGGAACAACAAAGAGTCAAACCCAAACTAGCTAGATCGGATTCTCCCGCCTGAGAGATGAAGTTCGAAATTTAATTCAGGATAGTCATTTACTAGCGTGTCGGTTCGCAGGTACTTGGTGAATTTAAAGATCGACTAAGCATGTAGTACCAATGATGAATGATTTTTGGACGGGGGTTCAACTCCCCCCACCTCCACATTCGAGAAGCCGTATATTCACTGAATATACGGCTTTTCTTTTATCTAGATTCTAATAGAAAAGACCAATCACAGAAATACACCTTAAATAAGCAATCCACCTTTATACAATTTGTTGCTTACTGTGAATATGGTAGTATGAACAATATGAACTCTACTTAACTAACATCATTAATAAAGTTGCCAGTAGTGTCTATAGCGAAAGAGTGAAGCAAGACATGCTTCCATTTTAGCCAAGAAGCTTGCACTCTTAGTAAACATATACGAGCCATATTTGGGCTTAAACGTCTAATAAAGGATTATGATGGAATTAGCTAAGAGTCTAATCGCTGTGCCGCAAACTGAACGAGGTGGTGAGATTGCTCAAAGAGGGTTTGATTTTCAAGCTTGTTGGGCTATTTCTCATATGTTTGAGTATGAACTTCTAGGAAAAGAGTACGTTTTTGTATTCGAATACCATGATGATGTACTAATTCTTGATTCAGAGACAACACCAACAAAAGCAACATTTGCTCAAGTTAAGACCAATGAAAAACCTTGGACATTAAGCAAGCTCATTGCCAGCACCAACAAAAAACCTATATCATTTATTGGTAAGCTATTCGAACAAAAAAGTAAGTTTGATAAGTCCGATGTAGAATTAATGTTTGTTTCAAATGCTTACTTCAGTTTTGATAAAAGAAATACTTTTAAGGCTAATGAGATTAAGCAGAACCATCAAGATGATTTACTTAATAAAGTATCGGCACAATTAACTAGTAATGACTCACTTGAGCTTTCAAAACTAACATTCTTAACTTCTGATTTAAGCTTAGAAGATCACTCTTCACATTTGAAGGGAAAGATCTGTGATTTTTTCGAATGTTATTTCGATGATGATATTGAAATAAATCCAGCATCTTTCGCTAGGACTTTAGAAAGTGCATGTCGAGACCGAGCCAAAGTAAGATCATCAGACATTAGGGATTTCGATGAACTTGTTAGAAGGAAAGGTTTTACTTCTAGCTTTATCAAAGACACTCTCAATAACATCTTCACTACCAGAATGCTACAGCCTGACTGGGAAAACGCTCGTGCTATATTCTCGGATATAGGAAAGAACCCTATTCAAATTCTCTCTTTGCAGTCAACATTTGCACGTATAAGCATTTCAGTAAAATCATCAAATAGTGTTGAAAAATTATACTTGGAAAAGACTGATTTGTTATTCAGCAGAAAATCTGTTGAAGCATGCATATCTAAATATATAATTAAATCTATTAAATCATTAGAAATATCAATACCCGATTACTCTCTAGCTTTAACTGATTCAAAAAAAGAATGCATCATCGTTTATTCAATAATTAAAAACATTATAGAAGGCGAGAAATAATGAGCCTAATACATTTTAAAGACATATCTATTCTTTCTCGTAGAGATAGAAAAGGTTTTAGTTTCGAATTTTCTCCTTCTGTTAATATGATCTTTGGCGAAAATGATACTGGAAAATCTAGTTTAATAAAAGCCCTGTATTTTACTCTGGGTGGTGACTGTCGTATTGATAAAGATTGGAAAGACGATGATATAATTACAAAAGTTTGTATCTGTGTTAAAGGGAAAAACTATTCATTTATTAGGCATAATAAGCGGATCTCCATATTTTCAGGAACGGACGATTCGAAGCCATTAGTAACCTCTAGCCACATGAGTGCTATTGCAGATAAAGTTAAAGATATTTTCGATTTTAATTTACAACTTTCTAATAAAAAGACAGGTAAACAAAGTCAAGCGAACCCAGCATGCTTATATCTTCCCTTTTACATTGACCAAGACAACGGTTGGCATACTATCTTATCGTCATTTTCAGGTTTAGCAATGTATGATGATTGGCAAAAGAACTCACTACAATTTCACTCAGGAATGAAACCTAAAGAGTTCTATGAACTTGTGGGGGAAATCAAGACAATACAGATTGATTTGGAAGAGCTTAGTGCGACACTTAAAGTAGTTTTAGCTGCTAAAAAGAAGTTTGAAGAATCATTCGGAAGAGTATTGTTTGATATAGATGTTGAATATTACCAAGATTTACTAAATAAGTTCTTAGCAAAGTGTCAAGAACTAAATGAAGACGAATCAGAATATAGATTAAATCTGTTGAATTTACTCTCTAGTAGAGATTCAATAGCGAATGAAATCGATGTATGTCGTAGCCTCCTAGAGAACTTTGGTGATCATACTACTAATGATGCCGCTGAAAAATATCATATGTTCGAAAGTAGAGAGCAAATATTAGAAATTCTTCCTTTAATGTATGATGAAAAGCAGATTTTAGATGACCAAATTAACTCAATTAAAGAGGAGTTAAGGCAGTCTAAAGCCTTGAGTTCAGAATTAAATGCCATGATGCAAGAAGTTCGAGGGGAGTTGACGTTACAAGACGTAATAAAGTCTCAAGCAAGTAAGGAAGTTGAGTTCACTTTTGATGAGCAGATAAAAAATCTTCATGAAAAAATTGGAGCACAAACAACAGCTTTAGAAGGTTTAATAACACAGCAAAACGAATTTACTGATCGAAAGCGTACACAAAGTATAAACGATGACTTTAAATCCTTTCTTGCAATAGCACAAGATCGATTAGGCATAGGTTCACCGATTATTGCTCCTTTAATCCAGTATGGGAAGATAACGAAAAGTAAAACTGGTAGTCGAAGCCCTAGATCAATCTTTGCTTACCATTATGGGTTACTAAAAACAATGGAAAAACATTCAACAATGAATATGTTACCTATTGTAATCGACTCTCCTAAACAACAAGATCTAGATACTGAAGGCACAGAGAAGTTAATAAGCTTATGTACAACCGATTTAGGTAGAAATAATCAAATGATTATTGGAGCTGTATCATTGGAAAGTAATATGCATGGCTATCATCAAATCGAACTTACCGAGAAGTATAGCTTATTGAAATCTGATAACTATGAAAAAGCCTTTAATGAAATAATGCCACTTTATGAAAGAGGTTTATGTTATTAAACTAGCTATCTCTTTCTAAAAGAGGCAGCATCATGCTATTTCCTCTCAAATAAATCCATCTTTTATAAATAAGTAAAAGATGGATTAGTTAAAGGTCACAATCATTTCAACAAAGACCTTATATTATCCGAAATATTAACCTTCGTTACTGAGCCAACCACACTGTCTAGGTCAATGTCTCGTCTGTTCTTATGCGCCACTGCATTCAATAAGGTAAATAACTCGGCATTTGTTCTGATTAACTCACTATTAGCTTTACGTAACTCAGATAGCTCCGCCTTCTTCTCAGCTAACTCTTTCTTTATCTTATCAATGTCTTCCGTTTTTTCTTGTCTGACATTTTGACTTAAAAGCCCCTGTTTTTGGGCTTTTTTTGCCTTGATAGCTTCTTCATGCAAATCAGGATATTGTCTTATTAAGCTACGACTAACTCTTGCCTCATCTTCTACAGCGGAAAGCGATATTTTCCGATCTGGGCTTATATTAATCGGCTTACCTTCCTTCAATCTTGTTAAAGCATCTCTTAATTTTTGTTCGCTACTCATGCTTGTACCTCAGGTTCTAAATTGAATGCTTTCATGATACGTAACGCCACTGCATTCTGACTTTTCATCATTTCCTCATTCCCTGCAAAGCCTTCCAAGCTCTCAAGCTTGAGTAACTTCATATTTCTATCGTATAGCTTTTTCCAATTAATGGCATTCTTTAGTGTGATTATCGTTGTATCACAAGTTTCTCCACAAGATGACGGATCGATGGTATCCGTTTTTTCACACTTATGCCCTTTTGTGCAATAGCCAAAAGGCGTTCTCGTTATATCCCATTCTCCACTTTCTATCAAAACCCTAATTTCATCATCAGTTAACTGAATTGCAGAGCCTCTCATTGCCTCGATCTCTTTGCCCTTGATACCTTCTAGGTGGCAGCCTGAGTAATGTAAGTCTCTGTATATGTTGGTTTTAACCAAGATGCTCTCATTAGCGATATCTTCCATGAAAGACCCATCTCTTAGCAACCTTTGAGTAAATGCTAATTCTGACCCTTTGCCATAATACTCTGTCATATACCCGTACATATGCTTTACCTGTTGTTTAACCGCTGGGGCAGAGGCAAGATCATGGGTAAGAAAATTAACTATTAGAGTTCTCCTGAATTGGTGTGTATTCAACTTCCAGATGCTTCCGAGCTTCACGCTCTCTCGACCTCGATTCATCGCTTTGCTTTGCTCTAAATCAGATTCAGTTACCATAAGTCCGATGTTTTTAGCTAAGTCTTGCAACGATTTTGTAACTGGGTTTAGGGCTGCGAATGTTGGGAGGATGCTGACATTTGCACTGACCAACAGAAAGTCGTTATCCTTCAAGGATGGGACTAATTTTTTAGCAGGTCTATGTATCAACTTTATGAGATCAATAGCTTTTTTCACTTCAGGAATAGTAATGTAATCTACATCAACCCCTCCTGATATTTTTGTCTCATATGCTCTAACATAATAATATTTATCGTCATCGTCATCGTCATCACCTGGGGTACATCGAAAACAATCATCTTTTAATGATGTAATTTCATCAAACCGCATCCCTGTATAAGATGAAATAATTACATAGCAAGCAGCAAACACACGGCTTATATATCCATGGTAGACTCTTGTATTCTTGTCTTTTGAGGCAAGATGACCCAACCCTTCATCTATCAAGAGCTGCTTTAAGCTTTTGAACTCACCCTTCTTTTCTTGAGAAACTCGATGCCTTTCTGCCTGGTATGTTACGTCTGTAAGAAACTTTGATTGTGCAACTGTTCTGGATTCTCTAACTTGCTTGAACTTTTTCTCTAAAACTCGATTAATTTTCGTTATCACATCTGGTGCGTCACGAATGATCTCTAACGATTCAGATACTAGCTTTGAGTGCAGCTCTAACGGTATGTACAAGGTTTGCTTAACATGAGCATTCTCAGCCACGTAAGGAGTAACTAGCTGCTTTATTGAACCCCAGCTACCCTTTAGTGTGTTTCCTCTTAGTGGAAGGCTAATATTTAAGCCATTTAGATCCAAACGGGAAGCAGAGTTAAGCCTCCCGATCCTACCTTCTAGTGTTGAATGAGAGTATTTCCCTTTAATTGAATCTAAATATTTAATCATCCCTATACTGCTGTTTAGCTTAGTCACTGACATAAGATTGCATTCTTGTAGCTCATTGAAGAGCGGGCGTAATGTTCTCATGGCTTCCGTGGCAACAGTTGCACGACCACTGGACTTGTACTCTGATTTAAAGACAGCTAAAACAACGACCCTCAGCTCTAACAGTAAGTTTGCCGACATTTTATCGGTTGGAAAGTACACTTTACATGTTGAGTTAGAACTGTTTTTCCTAAGGTCTCGATATGCACTGAAATCCCATTCAGGATCAGTAAACCTAGAAGCAACTTTGCCCTTTAAATCATAAGCAACAACAGGGTTTTGAGTTAATAACTCAAAAATATTCAAATCGGATAGGTTCTTACAAGGCTCTTTAACAAAGACTTCTGATTTAACTGAATATTTATTCATAGGTCATACATCCACAATGGTGAAATACCCTGTTCTCTCATCATATCTTTAGCTTTCTTAACCAGTTTTTTATCTAACTTATGCTCAGCAAGGTATTTAATATTCTTGATAGCGTTCTCTATTACTTTTCTACTTCCAAAAAGCCCTCCAGCCTCGCATTCATATCGACTATTAATTAAAACTTGTCGTAACGATAACAGTTGGTAAACATGGCTTTCGGATTTTACAAACAGATGATTTGGGCAGGTAATACACGACAAAAAACTTGTACAATAAACAACCTCCCCCTCTTTACGTAAGCCAGACTTCTTGATTTTTCGAGTGTTTCGCTCAGCCTCTTTAGATGAAACTGCATTGGTACACACTCCCCCCGAAGGCGTTTTAGTTGAGTTTTCATTATCATTAAGTACAGTTTTCGAGGCTGCTTCATCGATCACTTTTACCTGAATCAAATTTTGATAGGCAGCCATGCCTTTTTTTAGAGCTTTATTGTTTTCTTCGACAGAGCCTTGGTTATAGTGCTTATCAGAAACAGCTACCGAGTTATTAAGTACTTCTGCTCTTTGTTGAATGTCATTGAAAAATAATCCGTAGGAGTGTCGTAGCTTTCGAGTATCTAATTTTAAACTCTCAGTTCCTAGTGATAGATTTAAAGGGCTTAGAGTATTGCGCAGAAGACCCCTGTACGCTTGTGACTGAATAGGACCAATGCTGCCATCTGGGTTAACAAACGGAAAAAGGAATTCTCCGTCTGGATCAATCCTTTTTGAATGTTCAATAATCTTCTCAAGTAAAGCTTTAAAATGCTTCTTTACTAGTAACGGTTTTTCTGCATCTTTCTTCTTCTTTCTTTTGTCTGTTATCGATATCTTTATCATGTCATCTATGATTTCTGATTCCGATATAGAGCTTCTCTTCAACCTGAAAGCAGGAGACTGGTTGATACCCGTGATTGCAACAAACACCGAAGAATAAAGCATCGAAGCTATGTTCGAGATGTATCCCTTAGTATTGATAACTCCTGCGACCCTATGCTTGATGGTATAGGTTACATCTCTGATATCATGCTTAAATTGTGTGTCGTTAAGGCACTCAATTGGAGCACCTTGAGCACTCAAAGTGTGATAGAAACCAGCAGCATCTACTAAGAACTTAAGTAAAGCTTTGTACCCTTCTTTACTGTAACCTTTCGAGTTATCAATCCCATTAATAGTTGCGCCAAACAGCACCCCTGTTCGCTTACCTAAAGATGGAAAATACTTATCAAAGTCATGTTTATCTATAGAAAAGCAGTCAGACATCACTTGCTTCAGAATTTTTCTTTTCTTCTCGAAAGTCGCTTTTGATATCTCTTTAAGGTTGTATCTCCTGTGTAACAGTCCTTGATAACTTTCAATGTTATCTTTTGCTGCAACTGGCTTAACAGTGTCATACGTGCTTAAGTGCTGTACATATAATCTAAAATCTCGAACTTTGGTCAGTTTAGTTTCTGAAGAGGACGAACTACTTACAATATGCTTAACAAATAAAGATAACTCCTGCCTAATTTCTTTTGTATCTAACTCTGTTTCTTTTATCCAATTCAGCACATTTTCGGAATACTCTTTACCAAACTCATTGTCGAATTTGATGCAATATCCGATATCAGCAGCCCTGGTTTCCCTCGCCTGAGAACTCTTCGATACTTCGATCTTTCTTGATTTCTTAGCCATTAAGCCGCCTCACTAAAAATTAAGCCTAATAACTCTTCATTTAGCTTTGATTGCTCCACCAAAGCTTTAGACTTCTGAAAGTAAGAGAGATATCGCAATGTATCTGTAATATTTTTATGCCTCATTTGACTTTTAGTAAATCTCAATGCCTCACTATTGCTGAGGCTCTTTACGTTTAGAGCGGCATTCATTACATCAACACCAAATGTCACCCTTAGATCATGAAAGTCATGAGAAAATTCTGGATATTCAGGGTAGATATGTTTATGCACAAATTGATTAAAAAGGGTGGATATTGTGTGTTGTGAATAAGCTCCACCTCTTTGAGTAAGGAAGATATTAGCTCTTTCACCACCATTATTTTTGAACTTATTTAGTCGATTTACATAACGACTGCTGATGTGGTAACTCTTTAACATCTTAACGGCAGAACCTGCAATTGTGACGGGAAGGTCACTGTTCTGCTTCGTTTTGTGTTGTACTTTCGCGCCCAGTTCTAACTCAAAATGAGGATCATCATCTTTGTAACTCGTAAACATGTCTGTCCTAAGGTCTGCTATTTCACTTGCTCTAAGCCCTGATAGGATTGCCAACGAACATATCAGCAAAAATTCTTCCGAACCATGCTCTTTCAGCTTCGTAAAAAACATTTCTTGCTCCTGTACAGTAAACGGCTTTAAAGACCCTTCCTGACTTCGAGCTGACACGTCCAATTTTTCTTTAGATACGCACCTGACTTTGCTTCTTCCTGCTATATGTGCAAATGCATCATTATCAAACTGATTTATTTCTATATGCTCATATTCCATAGGAATAGAGGTAAATGGAGTATTTATATCTAAATGAAATATATAGAATTTAGCGACAACGCTAAAATATGATCGAGCAGTACTACCAGCAATATTGCCTTCTTCATACTGTTCTTTTAACCACCACTTAAACTCAGTAAAGGGTCTATCAACAGAGTCTGGCGCACCTACATTCCAAGAGAGATTGTGTTGATGAAGAAAGTCAAAATATAGCCGTAACGCTTTAGCCTGTGTTGCCGATGAGGTTTTTGAATGACTTCTATAGTGCGATACGATAAATGATAATACAGGCGGTACAACCACGCCTGTCTCACTCTCTATAACAATATATAGATTCTCACAAGTCTTCTTTTCGGACTCGGCATAGAGCACTCCATCTTTCAAGGATAAGTTTTTCTGCTCATAAAAATCGGATAGAAGATTTAGGTTTTTGATCTTGTGAGTCATGTACATACGAAGGCAACTTAGCTGTTAGTAATACAATCAGATTCGTTCATAAAAAACACAAAGTCAAGACTTTAGGGTTGTTCATATTATTAAAACATTAAGACTTGAGGGTCAATTCATACTTTAAGACTTGACGATACAACTCCCGCCAGCTCCACCAAACGTTTGGAAAGGGCGGTAACTCACTGAGTTATCGCCCTTTTTGTATTTATAATCATTAATTATACTATTCGTACTAAAAGCAGGTACTAAACGCGCCACCTTTCACTCCCGGTAAAAGGTACCTTGCACTTTCGCTTTCAAGTCCCCTCTCGCTTTCAACATACCTTCAAAAGTCGTAAATAAATCAAACGTAGCCTCCGCACATCCAGCTTGGATGATGCTCATGCCTTGCGTTACCATTATTTATTTCTTAATCGCCTGTGCTTTCACTCACAGGGGGACGTACAGTGTAAAGTGCTTTTGATTGCCATGACTTTAGTTTCGAACCATCTCATTGCGCTTCAAAGTCAGTATTTCTAATCAACTTTGTGTGGCATATTTGATCTACTTACGTGTAACCCTCATCTCACCTTACCCGCACGGATAATCGCTAGTCGACAGAAGAGCTTAGCGACAAGTCTAACAAAGGCTGGTATCCACCTTCTTGCAATACCTCTTTAAGCTAAAGGCTTTAATAATCCTACTTTATCCTCTACAAGGTATATAGCTTGCAATATCCCCTATAAGGTATAAAGTTACATATATCCCTTTGTTGGGATAGCATGACCAATATCCTCTCATGGGGATGAAACCTCATAGTAAGGAGTGATAACTTGTGATTTATAGCCCACAACAATTAGCTAATACTTTACTGCTAATACGCCAAAAGAATAGGTGGACTCAGTCTGAGCTGGCAAAAAAAGTAGGGATAAAACAAGCAACCATTTCGAACTTTGAAAATAGACCAGAAAAGGCCACTATTTCAACAATGTTCAAGCTCATCCAAGCATTAGATCTCACCCTTAAAATCGAACCCAAAGATGCAAAAAATAGTCAAAGCACTGTTGATGAGGAAGATTGGTAATGCAACGACTTAATGCCTATATGAATGGTGAGTTGGTCGGTACTCTAACAAAGCAAAACAATGGCTCTCATGAATTTAAATATAATGAGTCTTGGCTAAGTAGCGACAAATCTCGTCCATTATCTTTATCCCTTAAACTACAAATACCTACGATAGCTTCTGATGCCGTTATCAACTACTTTGACAACCTGTTACCAGACAATATTGCTATACGTAATAGGATTGTTGCACGCTATCAAACGGCTTCAAATCAACCTTTTGATCTTCTGAAAGAAATTGGCAAAGACAGCGTTGGTGCCATTGCTCTGCTCCCTCCAAGTCAACCCTATATCGAGAACAAACTGTCATACGAACTTCTTGATGAATCTCGGCTTGAAAAAATCTTAGCTGCCCATCATTCCGATATTCCATTAGGTATGATTAAGGAAGAAGATGATTTCCGAATATCGGTTGCTGGCGCTCAAGAAAAAACAGCATTGCTAAGGTTGAATGGAGATTGGTGTTTGCCTAAAGGGAATACACCTACAAGCCATATCATTAAGCTACCTATTGGTGAGATTAAGCAGCCCACCTCTATTCTAGATCTGACTGAAAGTGTCGAGAATGAGTTCATCTGTATTGAGTTAGCTAGAGAGTTGGGGTTTGATGTTCCGACCGTCGAGATCATCACAACCCATAATTATAAAGCCATTGCTGTTGAGCGTTTTGATAGACGTTGGATTAAGGATCGTACACACCTACTGCGCCTTCCTCAGGAAGATATCTGTCAAGCCAAAGGAATCCCTTCATCGATAAAATACGAAAGTGATGGAGGCCCCGGAATCGCCGATATTATGAAGCTACTTGAAGGCTCATCAAATGCACTGGAAGACAGATATAACTTCATGAAGTTTCAAGTTTTCCAATGGGCTATAGGCGCTATTGATGGGCATGCAAAAAACTATTCAATATTTATTGAAAAGCAAGGTAGTTATCGCTTAACACCATTTTATGACATTTTGTCTGCTTACCCTATCACGGGGAAAAAAGGACTAAACATCAGAAAATTAAAGTTAGCAATGGGATTAAAAGCTAGTCGTGGTAAGAAATACCAGATAAGCAAGATCTACTCTCGCCACTTTCTTGATACCGCCAATTCAGTTGGCTTTAATTCTGATAGCATGCAAAGCATATTGGATGACATGCAAACTGAATTACCCAAAGCAATTGAGCGCCTCGCCGCACGCTTGCCTGAAGATTTCCCAAAACACATAACCGAAGCTATCTTTGATAACTCTATTGCCATGCTTAACAAATTGAATTTGAGCAAGAACTAGATCATTTCCCTCTAGAGAAGATAGAGCTTGATGTGCTTTATAGAGCACTCAACAAAAAGCCACACATCCCAATACTGAAATGTGTGGCTGTTTAGAACTATTCTGATACGAACTTAGATAAGTTTAGGGATTACTCCATATCACCCAGCAAGTAATCTTCATCGCTGCTGACTACTGCGCCGTGTTTCAGGAAGTTCTTACCTAGGATCATGCTGTATTCGAAGCGAGAGCGATCTTGAAGGTTTACCCTCACCTCTTTCTCTAGGTCTCCGAGCTTAACCTTCATTTCAACGACAGGGCGAATGTTCACCTTCTCGCCTTTCTTGGCTTTAATACGCATTACATCAATCACGGGCTTGGTAAAGTCTTGCTTATCGCCTTGGTTGTTTTGATAGGTAAAGCTCACCATGTCTTGACCATCTTTCTTAAATCGTTTGATGTTGACTGCGTTCATTGAGCTTACATCCGCACCAGTGTCGAGCTTGGCCGGGAACTTCATGCCGTTCACTTCAACGACTTCAATGTGCCCTACTTTAAACAGTGGCTCAGCTTTCAGAAGGTAATCAGAACGCGTATTAACGTAAACGCCTTCTTTGGCCATCTTCTTGCCTAAAATAAAGTACGCTTCTTTCTCATTCGTATTGAGCACATCGATGGCAAACTCTTGCGTACGCACTTTTCCAGACACCGCAAACTCACCACTTACAACCGGACGAGTATCATCCCCGACTTTAAGCTTCTTAATAATTGGCTTGGTCACCTTCTGCTTCTCACCATTTACATCGGTAAGATAAAATTCAACGGAAGCATCTTTGCCTTTACCTGTCATTTCAAAACTGTCGACCTTCAGCAAAGGCGTATTGACAGTGAAAGAAGCCACAGCCTTAAGCGGGAAGTCATCTAGGGTGATATCCTCTTCCGGCGAGATAATCATAGGCTCACCAGACTCAGCCACATCACTAAAGTTCTCTGAACCTTCTGATAAAATATTCTCAGCACTGGTGTCAATCATGAAGAGTTCGCTGGCGGTGTTGGTTCCAAATCTCAACTGCGACTCACTACTTGAGCGCTCACGTAGGTATACTAGAACGTCTTTAGTTGTGTTTTCATCGAGTTGAACAGGCACATACACCAAAGGTCTCTTCTTACCGCTCACGCTTAACATACGAACCAACGGCAATGTCATCTCTTTTTGCTTGCCGTCGTTGTCGAACATATCAAACGTCACTTCTTTGTTCTTTTTGTCTATGTCGATGTCTTTTGCATGCAAAATGCTGTAGCGATTCTTTAAAGAGAAGGTCGCATTCATCGCCATTCCAGAGATAGAAACCACTTCTTTACGGCCAACCACCGTTGCGTTCTCTTGCTCTTGCAAGTAGTCATAGCCCGCAAACACCAGTGCGTTATCTGCAAGGAAGGTTTTGCCAATCAATACTGGTGCAGAGAAGTGACTTCTGTCAGTCAGGTTAACGTCTGTTTTTAGCTCTTGGTCTGCAATGGTAAGCGACATTTTTACGGTAGGACGAAGTAAAGGCGTGCTGCTGGTGCGGCTGCGTATCATACTGACACGCTCTAAAGGCGCTTCGATTAATACCATATCTCCTGTACGTGGATTTTGAACCTTAAAAGACACCACAGCTTCATATTTCGCAAAGGTACTGCCATCCCAATCATCGTAATCAACATCGGAATTGTTCAACAGGTCTTCGGTTAACGCCGCCATCAACTCTTTGTCTTTGAGGTTTTGGTAGTCGGGATTAGAGCTCTTCACATGAATGTCTTCAGCATGCATAGAGGTGGTTTCCGCACCGGTATCAATTTTACCAATGAAAGGAACGTCTTTTAGCCCTTTAACGCTTGATAGGTACACGTTCTCAGTGCGACCTAGTACCGACTTACCATCGAGTTCGTAAGTGGGATTTTGAGTGGTAGGTGAAGTGTCAGTAGCCAAAGTGTATTGTGAAAAAAGTAGAGTGCTTAAAAGAGTTAGAGCCAAAGGTATCTTTTTCATTAGTTGGTCCGTTGTGATCAGTTCACTAATAATACTGGCGTTTCAGCGAAGAGTTCCCCCACCAGCAATGGTTCTCACATAACGTTAACGCTATGAGTTTTTAAATGACAAACCGATGACTTTGCGCTGCATTCGCTTATCGATTATTGACTAATGGATACCCAATAACCTTTTCAATGCTCGGTGTTCTATTGAAGAGATGAATACAAAAAAGGCCAACGACGAGCGCTGACCTTAGCGATTCAAAACACACCTGAAGCGAGTTTAACTTGCTAAAACACAAACGGTTCTAGATAAACATAGCACTAAAAAGTCCCGACTGTTTTCTTTGCACAGATAGCTCGAGCTTTTTCTGCGTCCTCACCTTTATTTTTGAGATAGCACTGTCGATAAGATTCGACGTAGCGCTCAAATAACACCTTGGCTTCAGGTTGTGGTTTAGAGAGCAGTTGGTTAACAAACTTTCTTGAGCCGACCTCAAAATGCTGAGTATCAATTGGGGAGTTCCAGTCCCCTCCCCAAATCATAAATCCGTGATGGGCAAACAGCTCCACCACATCTTCTGCCATGCCGCGGCGTTCTATTTCATCACGCGCACGAAAGCGAGTACGGTTCACATAACTTGTCGCAGATTGTGAAGGTTTTACCGTGATTTTTCCGTTGCTATCGAACTCTAAGAAAGGGTTTTGAACTGGGTTGATGTCTATCGCCACACCATAGGCATGCTTCGACCAACCTCCTCCGCCTGTAATAGGCCGAGCATTAAACGCACTGCTGTTGTTCGCGTCCATTGAGGCGTTATCGTCACCTCTGAATTCACGCATTAGGCGAGCAGAATGAAGAGGGAAATTGCGCTGTTTGAGTTCTGAAAAGATTTGTTCAACAGCAGGTGCAACCACATCAAGCACGATCATATTGCCCTGTTGCGTTTCCCCTTTGAAATTAATGAAGTCGAAATCCACTTTGGATAGTCGCTCACAACCAACAGGCGCACCACTACTCAAAACATTGTTCTTTTTCATCATGTCGCATTGCCATTGAGATATAGGGGCAACTTGGGCATAACTCGCAGCACTAAGCACAGTGGCCAGCAAGCCGACAATAAAACGTTTCATATCAAAGACTCAAAAATAGTAAGAGTGAAAAGTAGCAGAGTTGGAAAATAACATAAGTTAGACAGTAACATATCAAGCCAAGTTGAGCGCACGCTTTGTTAGCGCGTTTTGTCCCAATAAACAATCTCTCGAACTCGTCCGTTGTGGTCGACATCCGCTTCTCCACCAACAACAAAAGGCTCTGGTAAGGTCGATAATTGCGGAGCGTAATAGGCAACCAACATAAGTACGAACGCATCATAGATATCGTCTATTGCGACGTCTTTACGCTTGGTTTTTGAAATGGCCAACGACAAGCCGTCACACCATTGATGAGCAAGTTGCTGAATAATAGAAAGCCGTTCCTCTTTGCCTTCTTGTGTTCGTTTGGAAAACGTCAGCGGTTCGCCTTTCAATGCTGCAAACACCACCTCAGGATGTGATTCTCTTATCGAAAGGCTTGGGTAAGATTCAATGAGCTCATCAAGCTCGCGGATCTTGGGCACAATTCCCCAAGTCTGTTTAGAAAACTTCTTATCAAGCAGCTCCACATTGGCACTGCACGCTGCAACGTAATCGGTTTGGTAAACCGCCTCTCGGCACGGCACTGGAAACACGGAGGAACCACGCTTGCTGGTTAGAAAACGTCTTGCTGCTTTATCGCATAATCTATCCGGAGTAAGCGAATCGCTAAAGCCAATCGGCATGTCGATTAACGTTGTTGATCCCGTAAGATCACCAACCAACTCATCGAGCGTATTTACCACCTTAAACGTAGGTATCTCATTGCCAGAGACAATCCAAGCGATCCAACCCGCCTTGCAGCCATCAATTCCGATGTATTTCATTATGTTCTCGATGATTAGTTTGTTGAGGGTTATTTGGGATAACTAGCCCACTTAATGATCAGTGCCACTCACTAATCAGCAGTCTGCTTTTTACACCACGTACCTGCAAGCCCATTGCATCGAACACCTCTTCAAAGTCTCGACACTGCGCAGGGATGTTAGGTAACGAAAGCGCGGCTTCTGAAAAGAATTGTTGTTCAAAATGAGCCGAATCGTTCCAAGCGAGTTGCCACCACTCTAAAATCCGTGACTTAGACGAGCGCAGCTTTTCAGCCGTAGGAACTTTGTCACTTTTACTTAAGTTCTCTTTGCTTGTAGTTGGAAAAAGATTCCACTTATCGTTGTTTGGCCAGTAAGCAAAAGGCAAACAGTGATCAACGTGATACTCATTTTTTAATGATTTTCCACTCCATACGCTGACAATGTCGGCATGATCAGATCTAAGTTTCTCGACACGTTTACGCACATCACGAGTATCGTGGTTTTGATCGATCCATACCAAGCAGTCGTGATAAGTCTGTAGTGAGATACTTCGCTGTCGGTTCAACTCGAAACGCTGCATCTCCATGACCCATTGATTCACCACCAACGGTTCAATCCAAGAGTGGTAGATTCTAAAGCACTCCCACAGGCTTTCATCGAGAGTGAAATAGCCAAAGCTTTCTAAGAACTCACTATCAATGACCAGCGATTCTCGGCTCTTCCGTCGTTTGTGAGGTGGGTATATATCGAATAGTCGGTTGTCTTTCGAGCCTTGATAAATAAAAGTCACAGGTCCTGATTTAATGGTACTAATCGTTTGTGAAAATAGCTTTTGTAGAGCCTTGGCTTCATCGCCGAGAAACATAGCGCCTATCGCTAGGTCATCAGCACTTAGGTGTTTGAGTTTATTCCACCCATCCTCTTTTACAAACCCAAGTCCCTTCGTTGTGTTGCTATTTTGCTGAATCCCAGCGCCTTGTATATCGATATCAATCAGTCGCTTAAACTGCCTAACCCAATACAGAGCAACCAAGCCCACTGGTAGAGAAATTTTCCCATCAGTTCGATCAATCACAGCGCCTGAATGCGCATCCGCAATTCTCAGTAGAGTTCTCAACAAAGCCAACTTGTATGTGGCCGACTTATTGTCATTCACAATAATGTGGCGCACCTTGTTCAAATCACCGGAGCCATCGTCTGGCAATGTCATCACCACGGTTTGCCACCACACTTCACTGCGGTTCAATGTATCTTGGCTATCATCAACATGACGAACCAACAAGGCGCTGTTTTTTGATAAACGCTCGAGCTCTTCAACCGAGACTTCATAGCCTTGTCGACTGTCTATAAATTCCCCATGACGCAGAGTGATCACCAGCTTGCCATTTGGAGCTAGCAAGTTAGACAACTTTCTAAATGCTCGTTCTCGATGAGACGGGGCTAAGTGCATCCAAACCGCACTGACCAATATCAGGTCAAAACGCATTCCGAGGTTTTCAGTGCGGCTAAGCGAAGGCAGTGAATCATCAATCCAGGTAACACTTGGGCCTGTATATTTCGAGCCTTGTTCGCGTAATGAAGCACTTGGTTCTATCGCAATAACATCAGCTCCGGCTTTGTGCATCCATAGAGCATCACGACCGCATCCAGCACCAACATCTAGTACTTTATCGCCCACTAAAGGCCAATAAGCTTGCCAGCTTTTATGCACCGTCTCGAATGTCACTGAGTTGTACTGCTGGCAAAGTATGTGAGCATTTTTATCGTAAAAAGGAATCGATGAGGACATATGCGTTATTAGGGTAAGGAGCCTATCTCAATAGTAATGGGGAGCTTAGGCGATTGCTAGCAGCTCATGCAAGTTCAGCCACACCGAGCAGTATTTATCGTTAGTGACTGTTTTATATCAATATCCACCTAATGAGTTCATCAGGCGAGTCACATCACGAATCAGTTTCGTCAGCAAAATAAAAACAAACAAGGTGCAAGCTGAGGTGCGAACAGAGATAATTGTTTGAAGATGATTAACTCGCCTCAAGCACCTAGCTGATAAAGACTAATGAACACATACTCACACATAGATACCCCATTCAACCTGCGCCATACCTGTTGGTTTTGTGGTGAACCTTCCAGTAACCTTGTTGAATTTCCTAAGACAGCGCAGGTTGTTGCCAAGATTGGCCACTCACCGATAGCACTGCCGGCTTGTAATGAGTGTGCGAGAATTAACTATTCAAAGAATCTGACCTCAATTTGGTCTGTGCGCGATCAGATAAAACACACGCTCATAGACAAGTACGCTAAGCACCTTGGCATCGGTGAGAACTGGACGGAGCAAGAGCTTATTGATTCTGATTTCTCGGGCTCGACACTTGGTGGGTTTGGACGCAGCGCTTGGAAGATGTATCAAATCGCCAAGCAACGCGTCGATTATAAAGGCTGGCCTTTGTCGGTTGATGACATCCCACTTGAGGTATACGACGAAACCAGTGGCTTTGAGTTTGACGGTACTCGTTATGCCTCAATCAATTCATGTATCGACTATTTCACCAAGGCAGCAGGCGTAGACAAAGAGCTGTTGTCGCAGCTTGTCGACATTGTTTCATCAGAAAGGTTTAGCTACGCACTGCGAATCGCCAAGCTGAACAAAAATGTCTCTAATACCAAGCGCTCGGAGATCGTCGAAGAGGTGCTGCAACAGGAGTCTGAACAAGAAGAGATATTGCTTGAGCAAGCTAATTCAATGTTTAACCCAAACGTCGAAGAGGTGAATATTTCAGGCTCAATAGCGCCTGTATTTGCAATTCAGTGGGCGCTGGCTAACAAGGTTAAAGATTTAGCCCACCTTTGTGCTCTCGAAGATGAGTATTTTGACTATTTCGAGCACCTCGGCGGACCTGCAGCTTTCATGTCTTATAACGGCCTACAACTCTACTTAGAATCTCGTCAAGATCCTGAATGGGTAGAAAAATCGGATCCAAATAAACAGTATTGGTGAACATACCTACCTACTGGTGAACACGTGTAAGCTCGATGATCGTGTCAAACACCCATTGTTAGTCATTGTTTTATATAAAGATCTAAAAACAGCCCCCTATAACAGTTAATTGTTGCAATTCGGTTAAATAGAGTGAAAACTTCAAGCATCTAAAACTATTTAATCACTGCAATCTTGCGGTGAGTAAGGAGTGAATTGTGCTTGCTGTTCTTCGTATAATTTTGGCTACGGTGTTTATTATTTTCACCACTCTATGTGCTTTTGTTTACTGCTTGTTTAGCCCCAAGAACCCTAAGCATGTGTATGTTTTCTGCCGTTGGTTCAATCAACTCCAAAAGATCGTCGGTGTAAAACTGGTGCAGCGCGGCCTAGGCAATGCCCCGACACCAGAAAACAGCGTCTACATCTCTAACCACCAAAGCATATTAGACTTTGTAACCGACCCAGGAATGCTAAGACCACGCACTGTTTCATTGGGCAAGCGCGATTTGTTGTATGTGCCTTTCTTTGGTCTGCTGTATTGGATCACCGGTAACATCATGATTAACCGCGAAGACAAATCCAAAGCACGCGATACCATCAAGCAAGTGGCGGAAGCGATTCATCAGAGAAACCTGTCTGTTTGGGTTTACCCGGAAGGAACCCGTAGTAAAGGGCGTGGATTGCTGCCATTCAAAACGGGCGCTTTCCGAATGGCGATTGAAGCTGGAGTTCCTATCACCCCGATGTGTACCAGCACCACTCACAATAAGATCGACTTTAATCGTGCCAATAATGGCATTGTGATCACCGAGATGCTGGAACCTATCGATGTATCCGGCTACAAGCTCAGTGATGCAAGGGAGCTGGCCAATCGCTGTCACGCACTCATGGCAGAGAAAATTGCAGAGCTTGATGCCGAAGTGGCTCGTTTAGAGGCACAGCAAAAACCAGAGCTGGATTCAGACCGTTCTTCTACGAACTAACTCGCAACGAAACCACTGAGTCATCGCTCAGTTACTTAAAAAGACACTCAACGATCGCAACTCTCATTGTTCTTGTTTTACTTGCTGGCGCTTATCCGCAAAATAAAAACAGGCGTTATCGGCTTTATAGAGCAATGGGAGTAAACGATGGAAGTGATTCACCATGGTGGCAAACATACTGTCACAGGATCTTGTCACGAGCTAAGAGATTCAGGCCAAGCGGTGCTCATCGATTGTGGCCTTTTTCAAGGTAAAGAGTCCCAAGGAGAAGATGCACGCCCTCTTGATATTGAATTTGAAACCTCCCACCTTAATGCTCTGCTGCTGACCCATACTCACATTGATCATATTGGCCGATTACCTTGGTTACTCGCCAGTGGGTTTAACCAACCTATTTATTGCACGCAAGCCACCGCTGAACTTGCCCCTTTAATGATTGAAGATGGCTTAAAACTGCAAGGACTCAGCAATAAACAGTCGAAGCTGATACTCAAAAAGATTCATTCGTTAATTGCTCCCAAGCCTTACGGGGAATGGTTTCCAATCACGTCTAAACAGCAAAACAACGGAATGGATCATCATAGGCCAAATACTCTGCATGCTCGCTTTCAACCTGCTGGGCACATCTTAGGTTCCGCCTATATCGAGATTAAGTTACCCAACCAAGAAGTAGTTGTGTTTTCTGGAGACTTAGGCCCGAGTAACACACCACTGCTGCCGGATCCCAAGTCACCACAGCAAGCCGATTATCTGTTTATCGAATCCACTTATGGCACCTGTACACATGATGATATTGCTACGCGATCTGAGCGTCTCAAGGCCATTATTGATCGTTCACTGCTCGATGGTGGCGTTATTCTAATCCCGGCTTTTAGTATCGGTAGAACTCAGGAATTGCTGTTTGATATCGAACACCTGATCTTTGAGCATCAACTAAGTAGAGATATTCCTATTATTCTCGATTCTCCGATGGCTCAAAAAGTGACGCGTTCATACCGACGTTTTAAAGAGTTGTGGGGACAAGAAGCAAAGCTGCGTCTTGAACTGAAACGTCACCCACTCGCTTTTGAGCAGTGCATTACCGTTGATGGACATAGAATGCACAAGAAAATCGTGAATCGCCTCAAGTCGACAGGTGAACCCGCGATTGTGGTCGCAGCTTCTGGAATGTGTCAGGGTGGCAGGATAATGAACTACTTATCTGCCTTGCTTCCCGATAAACGAACCGATGTAATTTTAGCGGGCTATCAAGCGCACGGGACGCTCGGGCGAGAACTGCAACAAGGCGAAATGCAGGTTTCTATTGATAACAAAGACGTTGAGGTTAATGCTCAAATTCATGGCATGTCTGGCTATTCTGCCCATGCTGATAAAGAAGACCTCTACCGATTTATAGAGGGCATCGCGACTCCACCGAAAGAGGTGCATTTGATTCACGGCGAGCCAAATACTCAGTCTGAGTTCGCTAAAGAATTACAGGCACGAGGGTTCGTGGTTGTTTGAAACAGGCATAAAATTAGCCACTTTCACTAGGTAGATATTAAAGCCTCAATTATCAAACCTTCAAAAACCATAGTCTCTTAGACCTGCTAGCTCACCCGATGCAGGTGATATATTCCAACCTACTTATCCCACCATCCATATGTCAGCCGTTTATGCTAAGTGGCTTTAACCGCTGTTTTGCGCAATTTCGTTTCTTATGCGCACCTCAAGATCCCCTTTCTGTATTAATCACTATTTATTCACTTTGCAAAACACCAGAAAACACAACCAGTTGCATAGGCAATTAAATAGAACGATTATCGAATTAGCACTAAGCATTAACAAACACCCTCTATAACTTGCTTTATGTCACAGTAATCCTAATGCGCAGTTAAATAATTTAACACTCGGGTTACAAGTGAAGTATTGTGTTGTTCGAAAAACAATCATAAGCAAAACTAACAGGGAAAATACTCATGCAGTCATTCGTTGATTTTTTGAATGGAATAATCTGGAGTCCAGTACTTATCTACCTATGTTTAGGTGCAGGTTTGTTCTACTCCATCATGACTCGATTTGTTCAAATCCGTCACTTCTTTGAAATGTGGCGCTTGCTACTATCGGGTAAAAGCTCATCAAAAGGCATCTCGTCTTTCCAAGCTCTAGCCGTTTCGCTATCTGGCCGTGTAGGTACAGGTAACATTGCTGGTGTTGCTGCCGCTATCGGTTTCGGTGGCCCAGGTGCAGTATTCTGGATGTGGGTTGTAGCCTTCTTTGGCGCCGCGACTGCTTACGCAGAATCTACGCTAGCGCAAATCTACAAAGAAGAAGACGAAGGCCAGTTCCGTGGTGGTCCGGCTTACTACATTGAAAAAGCAATGGGTCAGAAGTGGTACGCATGGATCTTTGCTATCGCGACTATTTTTGCATGTGGTATTTTGCTTCCAGGTGTTCAGTCAAACAGTATTGGTAATGCTGTAGAAGCTGCATTTGGCTCAGGTGACATGATTGAAACAGCTGTCGGTACATTCAGTTTCGCTAAAATTTTCACCGGTACTGTTGTTGCTATCATCCTTGCTTTCATCATCTTTGGTGGTGTTAAACGTATTGCGAACTTCACACAAATCGTTGTTCCTTTCATGGCATTGGCTTACATCATCATCGCGTTCGTTATCATTCTGCTAAACATCAGCCAAGTGCCAACTGTTTTCGCAATGATTGTTGGTGATGCATTCACACCTATGGCAGGCTTCGGTGCTGCAATTGGTTGGGGTGTTAAGCGTGGTGTTTACTCAAACGAAGCGGGTCAAGGTACTGGTCCTCACGCGGCAGCGGCTGCAAGTGTTGATCACCCAGCTCAGCAAGGTTTGGTACAAGCGTTCTCTATCTACATCGATACTCTTCTAGTATGTTCTGCTACAGCGTTCATGATCATCATCACTGGTGCTTACAACGTTCACGGCGGCGCGGAAGGTGTGTTCCTTGTTCAGAACCTAGCAGCAAACATTGGTGCGAATGGTCCTGTATTTACACAGCTTGCTATTGAAAGTGCACTACCAGGCATTGGTAAGCCATTCATCGCATTTGCTCTGTTCTTCTTCGCATTTACAACGATTCTTGCTTACTACTACATCGCAGAAACGAATATTGCTTACCTACGTCGTACCATCAAGATCCCTGGCATGATGTTCGTACTTAAGCTTGTTCTTATCACTGCGGTTTTCTATGGCACAGTCAAAACAGCTAACCTTGCATGGGCAATGGGTGATGTTGGTGTTGGCTTGATGGCATGGTTAAACATCGTAGGTATTCTGATCATCTTCTTCATGTCTAAGCCTGCGCTTAAAGCGCTAGCAGATTATGAAGAGCAACAGAAACAAGGTGTGACTGAGTACACATTCAACCCTGTAAAACTAGGCATTAAAGGTGCTACTTACTGGGAAGAGAAGTACAAGCGTAAAACAGGCAAGTCTCCTGAAGCAGAAGCTGCAGACACTAAACCTGTAGAGCAACCTTCAGCTTAAGATTACCTTAACAAATAGATTGCTTTAATAAATAGATCGCTTTAACTCGCGCTATTAATAACGCATAAAAAAGGGGTTAGCCATTTCGGCTAACCCCTTTTGTTTTATTCATAACCAATAAATGGCTTATAACAAACTAACTGTTCCCGAGTTAGAGTATTAAGCAGCGATTTCTTGTGTTGCCATTTGAGGTGCTTTCTTCTCACCGATAGGCAGTACTGTGCGGCCGTATTCGTTGTTGATTACTTGTGCCATTGCAAAGTAAATAGCTGAAGCACCACAGAAGATACCTTCAAAACCAGCGATAGTGCCGATTAGTTCGCTGCCAGTGAAATCACGAGCTGCAAGTAGGAAGAACAAGATAGTTAATGAACCGAATACTACTTGTTTCGCCACTGGGTAGCATAGAGAACCGATGAACATGAAGCCTGTGAAGATGCCCCATAGTAATAGGTACCAACCCATGAATGCAGCAGGGCTTGCAGGTAGGCCCATGTAAGGCATTACGATTAAACCAACCAAAGACAACCAAAATAGGCCGTAAGAAGTAAACGCAGTTGTACCGAACGTGTCACCACGTTTGAAACACATTGTGCCCACGATAACTTGGCTCAAACCACCGTAAAAAATACCCATAGCAAGAATCATTGAATCGATTGGAAAGAAACCTGCGTTGTGGATATTAAGAAGAATAGTGGTCATACCGAAACCCATTAAGCCTAGTGGCGCTGGGTTAGCTAGTTTGGTCGACATTGCGAATTTACCTTATTAAAGTGGTTGATTAAAAAAAAACGATAAAAGTTATCAGAAAATTTTAATCTATAAACCGTATAACTAGGTAATCCAGTTATCGAAAACTAAGATTGTGTAAATGATCTTATGGAAAATTAGTTTCATAACAATACCAATCAATTCACAGAAACTATAAGTAAGCAGGTTCCCTATCACGCTATAAAAAAGATGCGAGTAACGAGATACGAGATGCGAAAACAGTCTTTAGATTTGAGTAAGCGCCCCCTTAATAGCAAACGTAGGCAACAGAGGACGAGCTCTTCGTTACTCGTTTACTCGTATCCCACATCTACTTACTCGGTCGTCATTCCAGAATCGAGGGACGAGATATCTGGAATCTGCCCTTAGACATAAATACCAACCGTAAACGCCAGAGATTCCCTATCACGTTCGTTCCTCACTGTAGGGAATGACGGTGGTGTGTTTAGGTACGAGTAAACGAGGTTCGGGATACGAAGAGCGTGTTGAGATTGAAGTCAGTGATATGCATATAAAAAGGTACGGGTAACAAGATTCGGGATGCAAAAAGAGTCTTTAGGTTTGAGTAAGCGCCCCCTTAATAGCAAACGTAGGCAACAGAAGACGAGCTCTTCGTTACTCGTATCCCGTATCTACTCACTCAGTCGTCATTCCAGAATTGAGGGACGAGATATCTGGAATCTCGCACTTAGACATAAACACCGACGATAAACGCCAGAGATTCCCTATCGCGCTCGTCCCTCACTGTAGGGAATGACGGTGGTTTGCTTAGATGCGAGTAAACGAGATACGGGATACGAAGAGCATGTTGAGATTGAAGTCAGTGATATGCATATAAAAAGATGCGGGTAACGAGATTCAGGATGCGAAAAGAGTCTTTATATTTGAGTAAGCGCCCCCTTAATAGCAAACGTAGGCAACAGAGGACTAGCTCTTCGTTACCCGTATCTACTCACTCAGTCGTCATTCCAGAATCGAGGGACGAGATATCTGGAATCTCATCCCTCGTTTGTAATCTCAAATTACGCTTGTTGTGGTTTAGATTCAGGCACTTGAGATTGAACTTCTGAAGAAGCGTTTTTACTCGCGTCGCGCTTGGCTAACAGAGTGACAAGAATAAGCTGAGCAACAAGAGCGCCTAACACAACCAATGCACTTCCTGTAAAGCCTGCCACTACAAAACTAATCAGAGCGATAGAGCCGTTCATTAATGCGTAAGGGAGCTGCGTCTTAAAGTGTTCAAACTGATCACACCCCGCCCCGGTTGAAGAAAGAATCGTGGTTTCAGAGATCGGTGAGCAGTGATCACCGAACAAGCCACCTGATAACACGGCACCAATTGCGACGAGAAGCGGAGCATCTATCGCAATCGCGGTTGGAATAACCAATGGCATCATTATCGCGAAAGTTCCCCACGATGAGCCCGTTGCGAATGAAATAATGGCAGACAGCAAGAACGCGACCGCAGGCACTAACCAGTATGGAAAACCACTCTGTGCTTGCTCAGCAATATAAGCCGCTGCACCCAATTCTTTACCGACTGTGCTTAATGCCCAAGCCAATACTAAGATGATCGCTACGGGCATCATGTTTCCCATGCCTTTTAAGTACACAGAAACACCGTCTGAAAGCTTTCTTACGCCGTAGTAAGCCATTAATGAAATTAAGGTAATCGCGGCAAAGAAATAAGCCGATGATAATGCCGCTCTGAATGATGAACCGGCGACCTTTTGGAACGGGAAGCCTTGTGGAACCAACATGGCACACAACACCACCAGCATCACTAACAATGGTGCCCAGACAAAAGATGCCTTTGCATTTTTATGCGAGAACGGATTTAGTGATTCGTTATTCACGCCAGAGTTAATTCCCGCCTGGCAATCACGCTCAGCTTTTGCCATTGGCCCAAAATCTAAACCTTTAACGGACACGAGCGGAACGATGAAAATCGCGAGGAATGCGTAGAACTGAAAAGGAATTGCACCAATGAACGCATCCCAATCAGACATATTGACATTCAACGCCGTAAACTCTTTTTGGATCAGGCTCATGATGTAAACGCCCCATCCAATGAAAGGGATAAGAATAGCGACAGGCGACGAGGTTGAGTCGATGATGAATGCTAGCTTCTGCCTTGAAAGTTTTAGTTTATCGAAAAGAGGACGAAAAACAGGACCAACAATTAAAGGGGTGCCTAAGTCTGAGAAAAATATAACGATTCCACCCAACCATGCGGAGATTTGAGCTTGGCATTTGTTGCTTACCCACTGAGTAACACGTTTTGCAAATGCAACGCCGCCACCGGACTTCTCCATCAAAGCAACAAAGCCACCGATGAATACCAACAGCATAATCACGCCAGCGTTGTAGCTATCAGTCAATTGAGGGACTAGGTAACCCTTAACCATGGTACCAAACGTATCAAGCGGATTGAGTTCGCTGAACATGCCAGTCAGCATCGCAACGCCACTTAGCACGCCAGCAAAAAGGCCGATCACCACATTCCTTGTCGCCAACGACAACACCAAAGTAATCACAATGGGGATGAGTGACGTGATATCTGTCTGTTCCATAGGTACACCTTAACCCTAAAATAAGAGAATAAATATAAATTAAATTTGAATATAAATTCACATCCATCATTTGTACAGAACTTTATCCTCTAACTGGATAATTAGTCTTTAAATGCGCTTCAACATAGTCACATAGACCAATAGCCCTCCTTAGATAGCCAAGTTCGAAACGAAAAAAAGCCGAAAGTAGACACTTTCGGCTTTTGATTATTTATATCATTATGGTCGTACTACTGAACTCGTCGGTTAGACCGCTTTTCAGTATTCAGACGATCAATTACAACTAATTTCATCCCAGAACCAATTCGATTGAACAGGGCTTTCCCATACGCCCGGGCCGTTTTTAGCCACGAAGCACTTACCGTTATGCGTCACTTTATCCCCATTACTCACTTGGCTAACGCCCGCTTGCCATGTGATAAACACCGATGGGTCAACAACGACAGGCGGCTCAGTAACTGGCGGTTCAACTGGTGTTGGGTCTACCGGAACAGGATCAACAGGTGTAGGGTCGACTGGCGCAGGATCGGTGACGACTGGCGGTGTTGGCTCACCTGCCACTAATTTCCAAGGGCCGCCGTTGGCAGGGTCATCCCCTTGTGTCCACCATTTCGCTTCATAGGTTGCGCCGTTGTGAGTCACTTGCTCGCCCGCGTTGTAAACCTTGGTCGCACTCCAACCATTACCACCGGGATCTGTGCCAGGTTCTACCGGATCCAGCTTATCGACTACTTTCACTTCAGGCCAACTCGCATGTGACCCATAAAAATTGGTCACACACTTCTCGTAATCGCCAGCCACCAGCGCGGAATAAGCGGTTTGGAAACCAACAAGCTCACACTCAAATGAATACCCTTCTGGGCGGTCTGCGTAGTATTTCCAGTTACCATCCCAGTTGGTGTACAACACATCCGTTGCTCCGTTGAGATTCAAGCTTCCGTAAGGCGTTTGCTGCCAACATGTATTGGCTTCATCGGCTTCTACAGGAATTTCATAGTGCGCTGCTAACCCTTCCCAATAACGAATACGGTTAACTGGTTGGCCTTTGTCTTTGTTCTGCTCGCCACATTCAATACCACCATTGATCACGTTGATCGTGGTACCAAAGCCATAACCAATACCCGCATCCAATTCGCGTTGAGAGGGAGTCCAAGTACGGTCAATAACATGCAGCATTGCTGGTTTAGGTGCTTGAGGAGTAAGGAAGAACCAGATAGCAGAAGCCAAATTCAACCATGAATCAGCAACCAAGCCTGGATTATTCAATAGCACCGTTGCATCACCATCGAACATCACTTCAGAGAACGCGCCGTAATTAAAATGGTAAGAAAGCTGTTTAGCGCCACGTCCGAAGTAACCCTGCCCCGCAGCACATGGCCAACGGGCATTCTGCCAATCGTTCTGGCCACAACCTGTGGTGTAACCTTCTTGGCCTTCAGACCAACCCATTTCGCGAACATGCACCAGAGCTTGCTGCCATTCTTCGAGAGCTAATGGATTATCAGAAGTGTTGTCTATCGCGATGTGCCCGCCCGTCTCTTGTGAGAAATGAGCAAAGGCTGTGATGATGGATTTTTTACAGATTGCGTCTGAGTCACGGCCATCGGTGTACTCTCCACAGAAGGCTGGGAATTTACCAATCGCACGCAAGAAGCGGGTGTAGGTGTATTCTGGCGCTGCCATCTGAGTGAGAAAGTCCCATTCAGATTGAGGGAACACGCGCTCTACACGCTTTACGTTTTCAGGATTCGAGGGGGAGCCGGGTTCAATCGCTTCAACGATGGTGTTAGGGCGAGTTTGAAGGGCCTGTGACCAGATCGCGTACATAGGATCCGAGGTTTTCGCTTGTTCAGCAGCTTGTAGAGCCGACTTTTCAACAAGGTAACCATTCGGATTTTGCGGATCAGGTTGAATGTTCAAAGACGCATGACTTTGCGCTGCTAATGTGCAGCCCAGTACTGTCGCCAAATATTTGATTTTTAACATGATGGATTCTCTTATCTGTCCTTAATAAGTCCATCAAAGAGTATGCTTCACATGTTAAATGGCCTAGCTGTAGCTGTGTGAATTTATAAAAAGTGCGAGTGATCTTTTTGATACATGGCTCAACACAACAAAGCGTCTCATGGTTTCTTGAGCTGATATCTAGTTTCCAACTCATTTGGTTTCTAGTTATTATTCATTTGATTTCGAGGTATTGCTCATAAGCCTTTAATGTAATGAATCAATATAATCAATCGAAAAGAAAAAAGCCCCGAACTGAGTTCGAGGCTTAAGATCTTAATCAAAACTGGTTAAATCTCTAAGAGATTATTCCCACTCGATAGTTGCTGGTGGCTTACCAGAAATATCGTAAACAACACGTGAAATGCCGTTAACTTCGTTGATAATACGGTTAGAAACCTTACCTAGGAAGTCGTATGGTAGGTGCGCCCAGTGAGCAGTCATGAAGTCGATAGTTTCTACAGCACGTAGAGATACAACCCAATCGTACTTACGGCCATCGCCCATTACGCCAACTGAACGTACAGGTAGGAATACCGTGAATGCTTGAGATACTTTGTGGTAAAGGTCAGCAGCGTGAAGCTCTTCAATGAAGATAGCATCTGCGCGACGCAGTAGATCACAGTACTCTTTCTTCACTTCGCCAAGTACACGAACACCTAGACCTGGACCCGGGAACGGGTGGCGGTAAAGCATGTTGTATGGAAGACCAAGCTCTAGACCGATCTTACGTACTTCATCTTTGAATAACTCACGTAGAGGCTCAACAAGGCCCATTTCCATATCATCAGGAAGACCACCAACGTTGTGGTGAGATTTGATTACGTGTGCTTTACCTGTCTTAGATGCAGCAGACTCGATTACGTCTGGGTAGATAGTACCCTGAGCAAGCCATTTAGCATTCTTCAGCTTCTTAGACTCTTCATCGAAGATATCTACGAATACGTGACCGATGATCTTACGTTTAGCTTCTGGTTCAGCTTCGCCTTCCAGAGCGTCAAGGAAACGATCTTCAGCATCTACTTTGATGATGTTTAGGCCAAACTTGTTGCCGAACATCTCCATAACCTGCTCACCTTCGTTTAAACGAAGAAGGCCGTTATCTACAAATACACATGTTAGTTTGTCGCCGATAGCGCGGTGAGCAAGCATCGCAACTACAGATGAATCAACACCACCAGAAAGACCAAGGATAACTTCGTCGTCACCTACTTGTTCTTTAATACGTGCAACTGCATCTTCAATGATTGAAGCTGAAGTCCACAGACCTTCACAACCACATGCGTTAAGAACGAAGTTCTCAAGCATTTTTAGGCCGTTCTTAGTGTGTGTTACTTCTGGGTGGAATTGTACGCCGTAGTACTTCTTCTCTTCGTTTGCCATAGCAGCGTATGGGCAAGTGTCTGTTTCAGCGATCTTTGTGAAATCAGCTGGGATCTCAACCACTTTGTCACCGTGGCTCATCCAAACATCTTGAGTAGACTCAAGGTCTGCGAAAAGTGCAGATTCGCCAGTCACTTGTACCGCTGCGTAGCCGAACTCACGCTCAGTAGACGTTGCTACTTTACCGCCAAGTTGCTCAGCCATAGTTTGCATGCCGTAGCAGATACCGAAGACAGGAACACCTGAATCAAATACGTACTGAGGTGCACGTGGAGAGTTCTCCTCCGTTACACTTTCAGGACCACCAGATAGGATGATGCCGTCTGGATTGAATTCACGAATATCCGCTTCTTCTACGTCCCAGCTCCAAAGTTCACAGTAAACACCGATCTCACGAATACGACGAGCTACTAGCTGTGTGTATTGAGAACCGAAGTCCAGAATTAGAATACGTTGGTCATGAATATTTTTAGTCATTGTAAGCAGTCTTATTGGCTATGTGATAAAACGGAGGCGAGTTTACTCACCTCTGATTAACTCTTCAAGAAATAAAGCAAACGTTTTCGTTAGATATCTTTAACCACGTGTTTTGAGAGAATCACTCTCTAAACAAAACAGGCGGTAGATATAATACCAATCACAGTAAGTAAGTGTTCAGTAGTAGCGCTGGAAAAAAGCTTGAGAACAAGGCTGCTCTATTCAACAAAGAGTTCTGATAAGTAGTTATTCTACAATCAAAAATTCTAACGAAGTTATCGAGGTTTTTAACAAGCTAGGATGACCAGTTATTTACTACGATTGGTATATTAATGTGCCGACTAAATCAGCACATTATTCAAACGTTTGGACGTATTATTAACCTAAACGGTAGTTAGGTGCTTCTTTCGTGATTTGAACATCGTGTACGTGAGATTCTTTCATGCCCGCACCAGAGATACGAACAAACTCAGCTTTAGTACGCATGTCTTCAACAGTTGCAGAACCCGTTAGGCCCATGCTTGAGCGTAGACCGCCCATCTGTTGGTGAACGATCTCTTTTAGACGGCCTTTGTATGCGATACGACCTTCAATGCCTTCTGGAACAAGCTTGTCTGCAGCGTTGTCAGATTGGAAGTAACGGTCAGAAGAACCTTGAGACATAGCGCCAAGAGAACCCATACCACGGTAAGACTTGTAAGAACGACCGTTGTAAAGAATAACCTCACCCGGAGCTTCTTCAGTACCCGCGAACATTGAACCAACCATCACACAAGATGCGCCAGCAACGATAGCTTTACAGATATCGCCAGAGAAGCGGATACCGCCATCTGCGATTACTGGAATACCGTATTCGTTAGCTACTTCAGCCGCGTCTGCGATTGCTGTTACTTGAGGAACACCAACACCAGTAACGATACGAGTCGTACAGATTGAACCCGGGCCGATACCTACTTTAACCGCACTCACACCTGCTTCGATAAGAGCACGAGCGCCAGCGCCAGTTGCTACGTTACCACCGATGATTTGTAGATCAGGGTATGCAGCGCGAGTTTCGCGGATACGGTTGAGTACGCCTTCAGAGTGACCGTGTGAAGAGTCGATAAGTAGAACGTCTACGCCAGCTTCAACCAGAGCAGCAACGCGCTCTTCGTTACCAGCACCAGCACCAACAGCTGCACCTACACGTAGGCTGCCGCGCTCATCTTTACAAGCGTTTGGTTTACGTTCTGCTTTGTGGAAATCTTTTGCAGTGATCATTCCAGTAAGTTGGAAGTCATCATTTACAACAAGAACTTTTTCAACACGCGCTTCATGCATTTTCTCTTGAACTTCTTCACGAGTTGCACCTTCTTTAACAGAAGCAAGGCGAGCTTTAGGCGTCATTACTACATCAACTTTCTTAGAAAGGTCAGTAACAAAGCGAACGTCACGGCCAGTAATAATACCAACAAGTTCGTTTGTTTCAGTAACAACTGGGAAACCGGCGAAGCCGTGTTTTTGGGTAAGGGCTACAACATCAGCGATTGTCGCGTCAGGGCTTACAGTTACTGGGTGAGAAACCACACCAGCTTCGTAAATTTTAACCTGGCGAACCATTTCAGCTTGCTGTTCAATAGACATGTTCTTGTGAATGAAGCCTATTCCGCCTTCTTGTGCCAGTGCAATCGCTAGGCGAGCTTCTGTCACAGTATCCATAGATGCAGATATCATTGGGATGTTTAGGGAAATATTCTTCGTCAGCTGAGTGCGAAGATCAGCTGTATTAGGGAGAACGGTGGAGTGTGCTGGCACTAGCAGTACGTCGTCGAATGTCAGCGCTTCTTTGGCAATTCTTAGCATTTGCAATATCTCACAATAATAGGAGTAAAAAGAAACAATCCAATCTCATCGTTTCGCCTAATGAGGGCAGCCAATTAAGGAAAATCAAACTGCATTTGGATTAGATATTGCGGACGGATTATACGGCCAACGAAATCGCTTGGCTACACATTTTTGTATTTTTAATTTGCATTTACCCCCTTGCTATGTATTATATTGCCGCTATCTTCCATACTCACGCCCTGTGAGATTCCAAGAAAGACCTTCCTTCAAGGAAAGATAGTGCTTCTATGACTAATCCAAACATCTTTACTGTTTCTCGCCTCAACTCAGAGGTTCGTCTCCTATTAGAAAACGAAATGGGAATAGTCTGGCTCGTTGGTGAAATCTCAAATTTCTCTGCACCTGTCTCTGGTCACTGGTACCTCACGCTTAAAGACTCTCGCGCTCAAGTTAAGTGCGCTATGTTTCGTGGCAATAACCGCCGTGTGACTTTCAAGCCTCAGAACGGTAATCAAGTTTTAGTCAAAGCACGTTTGTCTCTTTATGAGCCACGCGGTGATTATCAACTGATCATCGAAAGCATGCAGCCAGAAGGTGACGGTCAGCTTCAGCAAGAGTTTGAAAAGCTGAAGATGAACCTTGCCGCAGAAGGCCTGTTTGCTCAATCGAATAAGCAACCACTTCCTGAACACCCAAAGCGCGTTGGCGTTATCACCTCGAAAACGGGCGCTGCGCTGTTTGATATTCTTGATGTCCTGAAAAGACGCGATCCTTCATTGCCTGTTGTGGTTTACCCGACCATGGTTCAAGGCGAAGAGGCGGCAATTCAGATTGCTCAAGCGATTGGACGAGCTAACGAACGCAATGAGTGTGATGTGTTGATCGTAGGTCGTGGCGGCGGTTCATTAGAAGACTTATGGTGCTTCAATAACGAGATCGTTGCTCGCACAATTGCAGCAAGCCAGATCCCGATTATCAGCGCAGTTGGCCACGAAATTGACGTCACTATCGCCGATTTCGTCGCAGATATGCGTGCTCCAACGCCGTCAGCTGCTGCAGAATTGGTTAGCCGTGACAACAGTCATAAAGAGCAAGCTTATGCGTCTAAACGCGCTCGCTTAGTCAGTGCGATTCGTCATGTGTTAATCAAACAAGCACAATCCACTCAAACGTTGAAATACCGCTTAGAGAAACAGCACCCGAGCTACCAACTGCAAAAGCAGAGTCAGCAACTTGATGACCTAGACATGCGTTTGCGTCGCGGTATGACTCAATACCTAAAGCAGCATGCACAGCGTGTTGAGCGTAAACAGCACCAGCTTCAGCTGAACTCGCCAGTAAAACGCCTTGGTGAACAAAAGCTACATCTGCAACGTTCAGAGCAAAAGCTATTGGATGCGATGGATAAAACGTTACTAACGACTCGCCACCAGCTCGCTATGGCCGCAGAGAAGTTAGAAACCGTTAGTCCACTTGCAACCCTAAAGCGTGGCTACAGCATTACTCATTCAGCATCGAGCAAGACTGTGTCATCGATTAACGATGTTGAGGTGGGCGAAGTGATCACCACCCAAGTTGAAGATGGTGTGATTGAATCGCAAGTGACAACAAGAGTCGCTAAGAGTGAGCTTTAGGTTCGACTAGAACGTTGAAAATCATTTAAAGCCAGAAAGCCCTACCGATAATCGACAGGGCTTTTTTTGTATCTACTGGCTGCAAAATAAAACAACCGGATTCAAACCTTACTCACGACTCAGTCGTAGAAGGCTCCTTCATGGTCAGCATCCCTTCCGTCACAATAAAGTTGATGATGAAATCTAAACCTTGGCTCTCTTTTAGGTTGGTGAACACGTATGGCTTGGTTGGTCGCATGCGTTGAGTGTCTTGCTCCATCACCTCAAGTGACGCACCCACATACGGTGCTAAATCGATCTTATTGATAACCAGCAGATCAGAACGCGTAATACCCGGCCCGCCTTTACGTGGGATCTTCTCCCCTTCCGCCACATCGATTACATAGATAGTCAGGTCGGCTAACTCAGGGCTGAACGTGGCACTGAGGTTGTCACCACCGCTTTCGACGAATACCACATCAAGGTTCTTATGCAGCTTAGCAAGCTCTTCTACGGCAGCTAAGTTCATCGACGCATCTTCACGGATCGCCGTGTGTGGGCAGCCACCCGTTTCTACACCAATAATACGATCTGGTTCTAGAGCCTCTGCTCGCGTGAGTATCTTTGCATCTTCTTGGGTGTAGATGTCGTTGGTTACCACGGCAATGTTGAGCTTGTCGCGAATTGCCTTACATAGCACCTCTAACAAGGCTGTTTTACCAGACCCTACCGGGCCACCAATACCAATTCGAAGTGGTTGCTTATAACTTTCCATTGTCTACTTCCTTATATTCTTTTTACTACACCGTTCGAGCTGACCGCTACGAACGAAATAGTCTCGTGTATTGTGTTTCGTGCAGTGAACTTGCTAATGCCATTGATGGCGAAAAGCTGCCTACCATCCAATCTTCTATCACGCGGGCCTTTTCGATTACCTCAGGAAAGGTGTTGGTGATATTAATCAATGCCAACTGCCCGTCGGTTTGCCCTAAAGGCACCAGTTTCACGCCTGCGGTAACGATATTTTCAAGCCAACTCCATAAGTAACCTTGCTTGAGGCTTTCTAAATCAATGCCCCAATGCTGGGCTGCCATACACATACCCAACAATTGGTTTGGGTGACTATCAACAGAGTCCACCAGTGAAATATCGATATCTAAGCGCTTCAACAAAGTATTCAATGCCTGCCCACGCTGCTTCTCTTCCGCCCGCAATTCACTGGTTTCACGGCTTGAGTACAGGTAGTTACACCAGTGCTCAATCTCATCGAGTTCACCCTTTTCTAGAGCGTGGTAAAGACGCTCTAAGATGGGCAATTCCAAAGTCGCGACACTGGAACTGACGATGGTATTAAGCCACTGTTCCATGCTGTTGCGATCGGTCACCCACCCCGCTTCAACCGCTAACTCTAAACCTTGCGAGTAAGTGAACCCACCAATTGGCAATGATGGACTGATCAATTGAAACAGACGATAGATGGCGACATTTTCTGTTGTGGTCATAATCGTGCCCTCAATTTTCTAGAATCGAAAAAGTTCGAGAGCTTATGCGCCTAGCAGTAATAGTGCGCTTGCTGAAGCCACGCCAACCGACATCCATTTTGAGTAAACCGCGCGGCCAACAAAAGCACCTATAACCATCAGAGCCAAAGCTGTGATGCTCATACCCGCTGCAAACTGAGTTAGGTTACCTGCAGCTTCAACGCCATGCGCATAACCATGGAAAAACAACATGCCAATCGAAGCTGCTAATACACTGTTCACTCGCTTAGTCGATGGTGAGAACACGTGCCATAAACATAAGCTGACAACGAATAGAGAAGCGATGATTGCAGGTTCAACAATCACAGAGAAACCTAAGGCTTGGCCTGCGATGAGTCCTACCACCAAAGACGCCAACCCACCGCCAATCAGAGCGGCTTTTGTCTTGGTGGAAAATGAAAGTGCGCCAATTAACAGACCAAAAGCGATCAACATGATCAGATGATCCATACCTGTCACCGGGTGAGTTAAGCCAGACATAAATGAGTGAGACTCATGAACCGAATGCGAACCGTGCCCCGGGTGAGCCAATGCCATCGTTGATGTTGTTAGAGAAGCTATTGTGAAAGTGCATAAGCCTGCTGCTGTTTTAAAGTTCATCGCGTCTTCCTTGCGTTTATAGTTATTAATATCGTGGTTGTATCTATAAATGGGTGAGTCTCAAATGACTCGATTAATGATGGTGATGATGCCCACCTGAGCGACCGCCATAAGCGCCGCCTTCTGGCTCAAACGGTTGTTTCTCGGTAGTCACCTTCGCGCCTAAACCTTCAACCATTTCATCCAAAACATGGTCGTGTTGGTAACGAACCCAACCCGCTTCCACTTGCAACGGAACATGACGGTTGCCAAGGTGATACGCCACTCGCGTTAGCAAATGTGGGTCTTCACAGTAAACAGTCGAAACGGTTTCAGGTGCCGCTTTCACTTCTACGACTAAACCGCATTCACTTGAGAGTTGTTCGCCGCCACGCAAGATATGACCTCGTGGTAGAAACAGCCCGGCATTACGCCCGTCATCTAGCATCACCTTAAGACGACTTTTAATGCGGCTATCGATCGGCAGGCTTAAGTAGCCGTCCGGTGTATTTTGTATTTGAGTATTCAGTTGAGTCAGTTCAATCATGCTATTACCTCAATCTCCTTGTGAGATTTATAACGTTCAAAATAGGATCACTAAAATAAGATTCTTTAGTCAAAGGCTTAGAATAGAAAGTACCGCTGAGCCATTGGCAGCTCTTCAGCTGGTTCACATGTCAGTAACTCACCATCGGCGCGCACTTGGTACGTCTGAGAGTCGACCTCAATCTTCGGCATCCAATCATTGAGCTTCATGTCGGCTTTGCTGATATTTCGGCAGTTGCTCACAACACCAATCAAGCTCTGCAGACCCAATTGCTTGTCGATGTTCTGCGCCTTGGCTTCCTTGGAAACAAATAACATTGATGTGTTCTGACACGCCTTGCCGTAGCTACCAAACATAGAGCGGTAGTGAACTGGCTGAGGTGTTGGGATTGAAGCGTTTGGGTCACCCATCGGTGCCATGGCGATCATGCCGCCTTTCAAAATCACGCTGGGCTTCACACCAAAAAAAGCGGGCTTCCACAACACGAGATCAGCTAACTTCCCTGCTTCAATAGAACCGATTTCATGAGACATACCATGAGTGATCGCAGGGTTGATGGTGTACTTAGCGACATAACGTCTTAAACGGAAGTTATCGCTGTAGTCTGAATCTTCTTTTAGGCTGCCACGCTGCACTTTCATCTTGTGCGCGGTTTGCCACGTGCGTGTCACTACTTCACCCACTCGTCCCATTGCTTGAGAATCCGAGGCGATCATCGAGAACGCACCTAAATCATGAAGAATGTCTTCTGCGGCAATGGTTTCACGGCGAATACGCGATTCAGCAAACGCGACATCTTCGGCAATCGACGGTGAAAGGTGATGACACACCATCAACATGTCTAAATGTTCATCGACCGTATTGACCGTGTAAGGTCGTGTTGGGTTAGTCGATGAAGGCAGAACGTTAGGTTCACCTGCCGCACGGATAATGTCGGGAGCATGACCACCGCCCGCACCTTCGGTGTGGTAGGTATGAATCACGCGGTCGCCAATTGCGCCAAGTGTTGATTCAACAAAACCAGACTCATTCAAGGTATCGGTATGAATCGCAACTTGTACGTCCATCTCGTCAGCAACACTTAAACAAGTATCGATTGAAGCAGGTGTTGTTCCCCAGTCTTCGTGCAACTTCAAACCCACAGCACCCGCTGCCACTTGCTCACGCAGTGCTTCAGGTTGGCTCGCATTGCCCTTACCTAACAAACCAAAGTTCATTGGGAACTGATCGAGCGATTCCAACATACGATGCATGTTCCACGGGCCCGGTGTACATGTGGTTGCGTTGGTACCGGTGTTTGGCCCCGTGCCACCGCCGATCATGGTTGTCACACCTGACGCCAGTGCTTCTTCAATCTGTTGTGGGCAAATAAAATGAATGTGTGAATCAATACCACCAGCAGTCAAGATTGAACCTTCGCCTGCTAAAATCTCTGTGCCCGGGCCAATCACAATATCAACGCCCGGTTGAACATCAGGGTTGCCCGCTTTGCCCAATGCCTGAACGCGACCATCTTTGATGGCGACGTCGGCTTTTACGATGCCCCAGTAATCCAACACAATCGCGTTGGTGATCACCAAATCTGGCGTTTCGGCACTTGGACGTTGGCTTTGCCCTTGTCCATCACGGATCACTTTGCCGCCGCCAAATTTCACTTCGTCGCCGTATACGGTGTAATCTTTTTCAACTTCTAGCCATAAATCAGTGTCAGCAAGACGCACTCGGTCACCGACTGTTGGCCCAAACATTTCGGCATAAGCCTGTCTGGATATCGTCGCCATGTTCAATCCTTTGTTATTTTCATTATTCCGTGGGAGCGCTTAGAGCTTGCCCATCACCTTTCCTTGGAAGCCATAGATCTCTAACTTACCGGCGTAACGCACTAACTCGACGCTACGCGACTGACCCGGCTCAAAGCGGGTTGCGGTGCCGGCAGGGATATTGAGTCGAAAACCTTTAGTGGCTTCTCGGTCAAAGATCAGTGATGGGTTTGCTTCATAGAAGTGGTAATGAGAGCCAATTTGAACAGGACGATCGCCAATGTTTTGTACCTTAACGGACGTTGTGTCGCGGCCTTCATTGAGAGTGATGTCACCGGGTGCGGTTTCTACTTTTCCGGGAACGAATCCTGAGTATTGTTTTGTGGAACCAGCCATATTACTTCTCCCTACACGATAGGTTCATGAACGGTCACCAGCTTGGTGCCATCAGGAAAAGTGGCTTCGACTTGTACATCAGGGATCATGGAAGGGATCCCCTCCATAACGTCATCGACAGTAAGAAGTGTGCGTCCAAAATCCATTAATTCTGATACGGTTTTACCCTCACGGGCACCTTCAAGAATGGCACTGCTGATCAGTGCAATAGATTCTGGGTAGTTGAGCTTTAAGCCTTTTTGTTTGCGCTGCTGTGCCAGCATTCCTGCGCAGAAGATAAGTAGCTTATCTTTTTCTCTTGGTGTTAATTCCATTTAGCCGCCCGCTGTTAGTGTTGTTTTCTTATTGCTCAAAAACGCATGAGCAGTAAGTGGGATTCAATCACAGCAAGCTTGAAAAAATGTACCTAGGGTCGGAAGTCACCCTAGGTACAAAAAGGGCTAATCGCTAAGTCGCCCAAATCCTTGGTAAATCAGGAGTCGTACCACATAAATGAGAGCGAGTTGCTTGCCATATCTGACCAAAGGCCTGGAGGATGTCTTCACTCCAATTACCCAAGGCTCGCACCACAATCAATCCTTCTATCTGAGTCGCACCCAATATTAATGTGGGTTCACTCGACGTTTTTGATGTAACTGATTGCTGTGAAGCTTGCTGTGTAATAGATAAGAGCAAGCTCTGTACCAACTCTAAATCTTGCTTCTCATTTGAAGTAATATAAAAGGTTCCCATCATTGAATAATCAAGTAACCCCATATTTATCATCAACTTATCTCCACCATGAAAATTGAAACCTTCAGTCAGAAGCCTTTGATTATCAAGATAGATTTCTGTTTTCCCAACGAGGTGACCATGCTCGAATCCCTCATTCTGTGCAGGGCGTCCAAAACAGTGCATCTCCCAACCCCAAAATTGTGCACCTTTTTCTAGGCGAATTTCAGTGTCTAAACGAACGTGTGCATTCGGGAAAAAGATGTTCTCTTGCGGCATCCATTCCAAGCGAGCATCTTTCTTCACTCGTAAGGTCTGCTTCTGCTTGACGTACTTGTTGTTTGAGCGATAAAACTTGGTCGCACCGGGTGTAGTGATCAACGCATGCGCACCGCTTTCGATGGTCGCGTCAATATTGAGAGTGTCACCACCTACCACTCCGCCGGGGGGATGAAGTAAGTAGGTGTGACACGTTTCCCCATCAGGATACAAAGGACGTTGCACCGCAAGCGGACCAGACTGCTGACGATTCTTTAATACGGTTTTATCACCGCGGTCGACAAAAGTGAGGTTTAAGCTCGCTTGCCAACCGTCTCGAATATCTTGTTCGATGATCTCATTCAGAGACAACACTCCCGCTAAAGAAGTGTTTATTGCTTCACTCGAAGAATATAGAGAGCTCATACGGTTAGGTACTCCTTAATCAAAGACTCATTGAGCCCTTTCATTTCACCTTCTGCTACCTGACGACCACGGTCGAGAATGCAAAATCGGTCACCGACCTTTCTCGCAAATGGCAGCTTCTGCTCAACAAGCAGGACTGTGAGCCCCATCTTCTCGTTAAGCATACGAATGATGTCACCAATCTCTCGCACGATATTGGGCTGAATACCTTCTGTCGGTTCATCCAAGATCAACAGTTTTGGATTAACCACCAGCGCACGCCCAATCGCGAGTTGCTGCTGCTGACCACCAGATAAATCACCACCGCGACGATGCAGCATCTCTTTTAATACTGGGAATATATCGAAGATGAACTCTGGGATCTTACGGTCGCCCTTTTCTCGAATCGGTAAGCCTACTTCTAGGTTTTCTTGAACCGTGAGCATCGGAAAGATCTGACGACCTTGCGGTACATAACCGATTCCCTGGCGAGCGCGATCTTCAGCATCGGTTTTAAGAAGCGACTCACCCGACAATGAGATGTCACCGCTTTCGACCTTAACCAACCCCATGATGCATTGCAGTAGAGTCGTTTTACCGACGCCATTTCGCCCCATTAGCACCGTGCATTTACCTTCTGGGATCTGCATATCCAAATCCCACAGCGTGTGGCTCTCACCGTAATATTGATTAACTGATTTAACCTCTAGCATCCTATTCTCCGAGATAAACTTGTTTAACTTCAGGGTGAGCCTGCACTTGATCCATGGTGCCTTCAGCCAACACATGACCTTGATGAAGCACGGTGACATGGCTGGCGATAGAACGAACGAAATCCATATCGTGTTCAACCACGACCACCGAATGCTTGCCTGCCAGCGAATTGAGCAATTCAGAGGTGCGATCCATCTCTTGGTGAGTCATACCTGCCACGGGTTCATCCACCAGCAACAGCTTAGGGTTTTGCATCAATAGCATGCCGATCTCTAACCACTGCTTTTGCCCATGAGACAAGTTACCTGCCAAGTTAGCCGCTTCGTCTTTTAAATGAATCAGCTCAAGTACCGAGGTCAGTTTGTCTTTCTGTTCACCAGACATCACAGCGGTGAACGTCGCCCACACTGAGCGGTCACCGGCCATGGCTAATTCAAGGTTCTGCCACACAGTTAAACACTCAATCACGGTCGGTTTTTGGAATTTACGCCCAACGCCTGCATTGGCGATTTCGGCTTCGTTCATCTTCAATAAGTTGATGTTCGAACCCAACCACACCTCGCCGGTGTCTGGCTTAGTTTTACCTGTGATGATGTCCATCATGGTGGTTTTACCTGCGCCATTAGGACCGATGATACAGCGTAGCTCTCCCTCTTTGATGTAGAGGTTCAGATCGTTTATCGCTTGGAAACCATCGAAGCTTTTGTTGACGCCTTCGACATACAACAGCACGTTATGTCGAGTATCGATGGCAGGATGAATATCGGGTTTGAGGTAATCAAAGACTTCGTCTCGACGAGTGAACGCCTGAACCGATTCCTTTACGCTATTAAATGTGGTCATGCGATCACCTCCTTGGCCTTGTACTGATCATCCTTATCTTTATCTTGGTTTTTCCCATTTGATGCCTTGCGCAGCTGCTGCCACTTTTCACTGACAAAGCCAATCACACCTTGTGGGAAGTACATGGTCGAGAGTACGAATAGTCCACCCAGAGCAAACAGCCACACCTCTGGGAACTCAACCGTAAACCAGCTCTTGGCGTAATTGATGATCAATGCACCGACAATGGCGCCAAACAAAGTGGCACGTCCGCCTAAGGCAACCCAAACCACAATCTCAATCGAGTTAAGAGGAGCAAATTCTCCCGGGTTAATGATGCCAACTTGAGGAACATATAAAGCCCCGGCAATACCCGCGATAACCGCAGAAAGAACGAACACCCACAGCTTGATGCCATCGACGTCGTAACCCATAAAGCGAGTGCGTGATTCCGTATCACGAATCGCTAATGCCACACGACCTAATCGACTGGTCACCACCATGCGACAAGCTATGTAGCTGAGAATCAGCGCAATACCAGTCGCGACAAACAGACCTATCTTGACCGCATCACTCTGCAAGCTCAGACCAATGATGTCTTTGAAATCCGTCAGTCCGTTGTTGCCACCAAAGCCCATTTCGTTGCGGAAAAATGCCAGCATCAATGCGTAAGTTAACGCCTGAGTCATGATAGACAGATACACCCCGGACACACGAGATCGGAAAGCTAAATAACCAAACAAGTAAGCCAATGCGCCCGGCACCAACACCACCATCAGACAAGCAAACCAGAACTGATCAAAGCCCTGCCAGAACCACGGCAACGCCGACCAATCAAGGAACACCATAAAGTCAGGTAGGATTGGATCACCATAAACCCCACGGTCACCAATCTGGCGCATCAAGTACATGCCCATCGCATAACCACCAAGCGCAAAGAAAGCACCGTGGCCGAGACTCAATATACCGAGATAGCCCCACACCAGATCGAGCGCCAACGCCAACATTGCGTAGCTCAGGTATTTGCCCATCAGTGAGATAGTGAAAGTCTCGACATGGAGCGGGTGCCCACTTGGTAACATGGTGTTAGCCAGTGGGATAAGAATGACGGCCGCAAGAATGGCAAGGATGGTCAGTTGGCCACCTTTATCACCACGCATCGCCGAAAGTACAAATGATTTTGACTGCATGATGTTGTCCTTAACCTTCAGCCGCACGACCACGTTGCGGGAAGAGTCCGCGTGGGCGTTTTTGAATAAATAGAATGATGAAAACCAGTACCAGAATCTTGGCGAGAACCGCACCAGCCCATGGTTCTAAAATCTTATTGAACAGACCAAGGCTTAAGCCTGCCACTAGCGTGCCCCATAGGTTGCCAACACCGCCGAATACCACCACCATGAATGAGTCGATGATGTACGCCTGCCCCATATTTGGACCGACGTTAGTCAATTGAGACAGTGCCACACCTGCGACACCCGCCACGCCAGAGCCTAATCCAAAGGTCATCGCATCAACTCGTTCAGAACGAATACCCATCGCACGAGCCATGCCACGGTTTTGAGAAACCGCACGAACCTGCAAGCCTAATGGTGTCTTTTTCAGAACCATCAATAAGCCCATAAACACCAAACCACAGAACAAGATGATATAAAGTCGGTTGTAGGTCAGAGACAACATTGGGTTCAGTTGAAGTGCGCCAGACATCCATTCAGGTGTGCTCACTGAGCGGTTCAAAGGAGAGAAAATAGAGCGAACAGCTTGCTGCAAGATCAAGCTAATACCAAAGGTCGCGAGTAAGGTTTCCAATGGGCGTCCATAAAGATGACGAATCACACTTCGCTCAATCGCAATGCCCACTAAGCCAGACACAATGAATGCCGCTGGAATGGAAAGTATCAGCGCTAGGCCAATATGATTCGGCATCAACAACTGCAATACGTAGGTGGTGTAAGCGCCAATCATGATCAGCTCGCCATGAGCCATGTTGATAACGCCCATCACACCAAAGGTAATCGCTAAGCCAATGCCCGCCAGCACCAATACCGAACCTAAGCTCAAGCCGAAAAATACCGTTTCTACACCCGAATAGAGTGCTTGGCTTTGTTGGTAGCTATCCATCGCACGTTCTGCTGCAGCGGTAATGCTTGGATCTTGCTCAGTGTTTAACAGTTGATTCAGTGTTTTCAGAACGACCGAGTGTTTGAAGTCACCAACTCGCTCAATCGACGTTACTCGATCTTCAATGGTTGCGCTTTTATCAAGGGAGCTATAAATAGCCAATGAGAGGTCCATCAGCTCTGCCACTTTGCCCTCTGATTCGTTGGCTCTGAGTTCAGCTATGCGTTCAATGATGTCAGCGTCTTTAGTCCCTAGTAGATCCAAAACAGCTTTATAACGCACATCCGGATTACTGCTGTTGAGTCCGATAGAAGCAATTTCCCCGCGCAAGATCCCGCGAAGTTTGTTATTCACACGAACCTTTTTAAACTGTCTCGCATTCTCGATATTCAGCGTTGAATCATCCCATACTGACTGAGCTGACGTCGCTGTTTTGATGCTTTGAATGAGGTAGAGCTGTTTATACTGCTCGCTCTGTTTATCACCAAAATAGTAAAGGTTTCCATTTAACCAACCATCCAGAATAGGTTTCGACACATCTTCCGTTTGCGTCTCAATCACCCAATCAATAGCTAATTCTTTATCCGATGTTTTCTTACCAACTAGCGCCTTGGTAAAGCTAGCTTCATCCGTTATTCCCGCAAAAGCCAACTGAGCACTGACTGCCATGAGCAACAGCGCCTTAAATACGTTTAATGCGTTTTTCATCCCTGCTTCCTTAGTCCATCGAGCTAGATATTGTTATTTTTGCTTGATGGATACTTGGATAATTATTGTTACCTGAGAAGTAGTGAGCCTTACCTTAGCTATATTGACTAAAGACAAGGCTCAACATTCATGACTCTAGTTACCGCCAGAACACTTCTTCGTTTCGACGTTAAACGCACCACATGAGAATGGCTTCGACCAGCTAGAGAACAGTTTTGCCGATTCAGGTAAGTAGCTCGACCAAGCATCACCCGCAACGAGACCTGTGGTTTCCCAAACAATATCGAATTGACCATCGTCTTGGATTTCACCGATCAGGACTGGTTTAGTAATGTGGTGGTTTGGCAGCATGGTTGAGTAGCCACCAGAAAGGTTAGGAACAGACACACCAATCAAGGCATCTTGCACAGATTCAGGATCGGTTGTGCCTGCATTAGTGACCGCTTGAGCCCACATGTTGAAGCCAACATAGTGCGCTTCCATTGGGTCATTGGTGACGCGCTTTTCACTCTTGATGAACGACTGCCACGTTTCAACGAACTCTTCATTGGCTTCGGTATCAACACTCATGAAGTAGTTCCATGCCGCTAGGTGACCTACCAGTGGTTCCGTGTCCATACCTGACAGTTCTTCTTCACCAACAGAGAATGCAATAACTGGGATGTCTTCAGATGAAATGCCTTGAGCGCCAAGTTCTTTATAGAAAGGTACGTTCGCATCGCCGTTCACAGTAGAAACCACAGCGGTTTTCTTGCCTGCTTCGCCGAACCTTTTGATGTCTGAAACGATAGATTGCCAATCAGAGTGACCAAATGGCGTGTAGTTGATCATGATGTCTTCTTCTGCGACACCTTTATCTTTTAAGTAGGCTTCTAAGATCTTATTGGTAGTACGTGGGTAAACGTAATCGGTACCTGCAAGTACCCAACGCTCAACTTCAAGCTCTTCCATCAAGTAATCCACTGCAGGGATCGCTTGTTGGTTTGGCGCGGCACCGGTGTAGAAAACGTTTTTAGAGGACTCTTCACCTTCATACTGTACTGGGTAGAAAAGGATGCTGTTGAGTTCTTCAAAAACAGGCAGCATCGATTTACGTGATACCGATGTCCAACCACCGAACACCACATCCACTTTCTCTTTTTCGATAAGCTCACGCGCTTTCTCAGCAAATAGCGGCCAGTTTGACGCAGGGTCAACCACAACAGGCTCTAGCTTCTTACCAAGCAAACCGCCCTTTTTGTTCTGCTCTTCGATAAGCATTAGCACGGTATCTTTTAGCGTGGTCTCACTGATCGCCATGGTGCCAGAGAGTGAGTGTAGAACACCGACCTTGATGGTCTCATCAGCAGCAAACACTGTTGCAGAAGAAAATGAAAGTGTTGTACACAGTGCCGCTAGCGATAAATTGAACACCTTGTTCATGATATTACTCCATAATTGTATTTTTGTTATTCAATTACAGAGTTACAAGAAGAGTGCCAAACTTATAAACCAGCGAAATTATTTATAAGTGATTGTATTAATAGAATTTAAAAGAAACTCACACCAATAGAGTGCATAGCAATCATGTAACTATGTTTCATACTGGTGCAGTGACGATGGGAATGAACCAAGATGACACATTCCTGTTCTTCAGGTACAAAAAAGACCCAACACTTTAGTATTGAGTCTCTGGTATAACATCACCGATGGTCGTTCAAACCATGCAGTTTAAGGCTATTCCGCTGGTTGAAATTCGAATTTTACTCTCGACTTTGATTTCAATTCGTTGCAATCGCCATTACAAAAGTAGCTCGCCGCACCACAGGCTTGAAGCTTCTCAAGTTGGCAGCTGCACTCTGGGCAAAACCCAACTTTAGTAAAGTGAGCCTGACAACTTTCACAGTGATACTTGCCATCCCAAGCTAGCTCAGACTGGCACTTAGGGCAGATATTTTCACTCATTAGCATTTCCTAATTTACGACTATTTTTACAATCTACTACTGCTAAGACTTGGCTTGCTTGATTTGATACATGTTCTTATCAGCTTGTGCGATCAACTGGTCTAATCCTTGAGGATCTTTGTCACAAGACAGCCCGACACTCACCGAGAACTGCACATCATTGATATAAAGCGCTTGTTGCAGTGCTTTCTCTAAGCTGTGGTAGAAGCTAACAACGCTTTCTTGATCATCAAAACATGAGAACACCACAAACTCATCACCACCATAACGACCTATCTTGGCACATGCTGTGGTTGCCTCATCAAGAACCTCGGCAACCGCCAACAGCACATCGTCGCCGAAACTGTGGCCATAGGTATCATTTATTGATTTGAACTTATCGACATCCACAAACAGACACGCCATCACCTTTTCTGAAAAACATCGCTTAGCCAACACTTTTTCAGCTTCATTGAACAGTGCACGACGATTCAAACAATGAGTCAGAGAATCCCGATTAGCGAAAAAGTTAAGCTGATTCTCCAGCTCAAACTTTTCTAGTGCTACCGAGTACAAGGAGGCCAGCAGTTCTAAGATCTCGAGCTCAAATTCATGTGGTTCAGAGATGTACTGACTATAAATAGCGAAGGTACCCAACACGTTACCGCGCGACGAGATTATGGGTACCGACCAACAGGCATGCAGATTCGCTTGATTGGTGAGGGCCAGAAAAGGTGCCCAGTTTGGGTGTGTATTTATGTTGGAGACCATCACTGCTTTTTTTAGCGCAGCTGCCTCGCCACAAGAGCCTATCCCCGCACCAATTCCTACCCCTTCTATCTGTTGATTGTAAAAATCAGGCAGGTTTGGGGCATATTCAAGGTGTAACGTTTTAGACTCTGAGTTGAGCAGTAAAATTGAAGCCATGCGCTGCCCAAAAAGCTGCTCGGTAAGCTGAATAATCTTGTGATTTAAATCTTTGCGATCCATCCCAAGCGCAAGCTTGCGCAGCAAACTATTGACGGCTCGATGGCCTTCTAATAAAAATTGTTGTTCCATTCACTAAGGCTTTCAATTGTGTAATCGGGTACAGCTTGTTCTTATGCAAGCTTGTTATTGGTCAATAATAACACACTAAATTAGTACGACACACAATCGAAGATCATAGGTTGATCTTTCGCTTTATCTATTTTGATCAGCGATCTACCCCAAAAAGAATATTTATATCACCACACACCGAAAGCATAAGTTACATGTGCTGCATTTCAATTTTAAATAGTCATTTATATTAAAAGTGACATTCAAAAACAAAATAAACAGCATAAGCTATTTCGATCTGTAGTCTAAATCATCGAATTACATGCGTCAGCATTTCAATATGCTGGTCATCTAACTGGGTTAACTTAACGGACAATGCCTTAAGCTCTGAGGTGTTCTCAATGTGAGTACCACCACACGGAATAGACACTAAAGTGTCGGCATTCAACTGCCATTCCCAATAGCGAGAGTCTGTTAATGCCTCGCCTTCCAGTCGCATCGCAACTGGCGTCGGCTCTGCAAGCCAGCCCGAAATCATCTGGTTGATGTCGGCTTCGATGTCATCAAGATTTGCTAGCATGTCTGCAACGTTCAAACCGCGCTTCTTGAGGGTTTTGCCTAAACGATACTTATCGGTACACAGCTCTGGAGTCACAAAGCTTGTCACTTGTGCGTAGCTATTGAAGTCGTAACTGCCAAGCGGATCTTTTCTGTCCGCATCTTTACGCCAGTAGCTCTCAGCCAATACTTTATTCAAAGCTAGGAAAGCGATGTGGCCAGCACTGTGACCACGGCTCAAACTGGCTTGGTACTCTTTATCAACCGACAACACGACTTCGTCGTTAACGTTAATCATAGAAGCAGATGCAGGTAGCTGGTGGACAACCACAAACGCCCACCCTTCCGTATCACGCTTAACAGGGATATCTGCTGCGATATGAAGCTTGCCAGTAGATTGTTCTATAGCACCAACAAGGCAGTCTTCAACTGGATATTGCACGTCACCAACACTCACAAAGCCTTGGTCTGCAGGGTGATCTGGCCAAATGTGACTCACTGGGTGGAAAGGTGTCACGTCGGTGATCAGGTAAGTTTTGCTGTCGTCGCTTTCAACGTACAGCGCTTTAGCATTGATCTGCCAAGCCTGATGACAAAATTGAGTGATGGTTGGTGTGATTGCTGACGCAGGTGTAATCAAATCGCTAGTAGTCATATCGTTCTTCTTTTGGAATCTAGTCTGATTCGTTAAGCCAGGATGATAAAAACGTATTGTTATGGCTTAACGTGAATTTTGCTTAAAAAAATACCCGAGACAGGCTCGGGTATCAAATCTATTGGAAAGGTTTACTTACGACCTTTAACCATGCTCATCATACGTTTACGTTTACGTTCTTGAGAAATTGTCAGCTTGTTAGTCTTAGCTTCAAATGGGTTCTCGCTGTTCTGGAATTGAATGCGAATAGGTGTACCCATAATTTCTAGTGAACGACGGTAGTAGTTCATCAAGAATCGTTTGTATGAATCTGGCAAGTTACGAACTTGGTTACCGTGGATAACGATAATCGGTGGGTTGTAGCCACCAGCGTGCGCGTATTTCAGTTTCACACGACGACCACGAACCATAGGCGGTTGGTGATCATCAGTTGCCATCTTCATGATACGAGTTAGAACAGAAGTACCAACACGAGTCGTCGCTGACTTGTAAGCTTCTTGTACAGACTCAAACAAGTGACCAACACCTGTACCGTGAAGTGCAGAGATAAAGTGAATACGTGCGAAGTCAACGAAACCTAAGCGACGGTCTAGCTCTTTCTTAACGCGTTCTTTAACGTCGTTATCCAGGCCATCCCACTTGTTTACGGCAATAACAATTGAACGACCAGCGTTCAACGCAAAGCCTAGCAAGCTTAAGTCTTGATCAGAGATGTTTTCGCGAGCATCGATAAGCAGCAATACAACGTTAGCATCTTCAATCGCTTTCAGTGTTTTAACCACTGAGAACTTCTCTACCGTTTCGTTGATGTTTTTACGACGACGAACACCCGCAGTATCGATGAGAACGTATTCACGCTCATCACGCTGCATTGGGATGTAGATAGAGTCACGAGTCGTACCTGGCATATCGTAAACAACCACACGCTCTTCACCAAGAATACGGTTAGTTAGCGTTGATTTACCTACGTTAGGACGGCCAATGATCGCTAGTTTGATCGGTTGATCTTGAAGACGCTTGAATTCTGCTTCAGCTTCTTCTTCTGTAAATTCAACCTGCTCTTCTTCTTCGTCTTCAAACTCAGTTAAATCGCTTACTTCGCCATTCTCAGCTTTTAGCGCTTCTGCGAATGGGTTAAGAGCAAGGTCAATAAGTGCAGTAACACCACGACCATGCGCCGCAGCGATTTGGTACATGTCTTCTACACCTAGTTGCCAGAAGTCAGCACTTGCAGCATCAGGGTCGATACCATCAACCTTGTTTACTACTAGCATTGAAGGCTTTTCTAGTTGACGTAGGTGCTTAGCAATCGCCACGTCTGAAGGTGTTAGACCCGCACGGCCATCTACCATAAATAGAACGACATCAGCTTCATCAATCGCCGCTAGCGACTGCTCAGCCATTTTAGTTTCAACACCTTCTTCAGTACCGTCGATACCGCCAGTGTCAATAACAATAAAGTCATGCTCGCTAAAATGAGCATGACCGTATTTACGGTCACGCGTTAAGCCAGGGAAATCCGCAACCAATGCATCACGAGTTCGAGTCAATCGGTTAAATAACGTAGATTTACCTACGTTCGGACGCCCTACTAGAGCAACAACAGGTACCATAACAACCTCTACAATTTCTTCTCTAAATGTAGTTATAGGTAAGCACTTGTTCGCAAGTTTAAACTCTTACCTATAACCACACGGTTTATTAATTTTTAACAACAAAACGGCTCCTGGCTGTTACCAACCAGGAGCCGACTGTGAATTATATCACGCTTTTATTGGCTAATCGTTAGTTTCTTTACATCGCCATTGCGAGTCGTCACTAAGTAGCCTTCAGGCAGTTCAATTGGTGCAACCGCAAAGCCGCTATCATCGACAAGCTGTTGAGCAACAAACTCACCCGATGAACGATCTAACCAGTGCAGATAACCTTCAGTGTCACCCACGACTACATAACCATTAATAATAGCAGGTGCTGTCAGTAAGCGGTTTTCTAACAATGGAGTGCTCCAAAGTTCAGTACCACTGCGCGCATCAACCGCAACCACATGGTCTTTGTCGGTAACAACGAACAAACGGCTACCATCACTTGCTAAATCAATCGCTGATGAGTAGTTACGTTTCCAAACTGGCTTACCAGAACGAAGGTCGATAGCAATCAGCTGACCATTGATACCTACGGTATACAGGGTGCCACCAAGAACAATTGGAGATGCATCAACATCAACCAAACGATCAATTTCCGTTGCGCCTTTTGGCGTGCCTACTGGCTGTTGCCAAATAAGCTGACCACGATCAACGATAGCCGCAGCTAGACGACCATTTGCTGTACCCCAGAATACACCACCAGAAACTGCAACAGGCGAGCTGTCGCCACGGAGTGTTAGGCTTGGTACTTCAGTACTGATGGTCCATTTTTGTTCGCCGCTTGCTTGATCTAACGCGATCAACATACCGCGACTGGTATGAACAATGACCATGTTGCTATCAGTTGCTGGGGATGCAAGCACCTCGCCATTCACTGATACACGCCACAGCTCTTCACCGGTCGATTCTTCCAGTGCGATCACTTCGCCATTTTCAGAACCAACAAATACTTTACCGTAAGCCGCGGTTAAGCCGCCTGATAAACGAGCCAGTACGTCTTTCTCAAGATCGACTTTCCACAGCGCTTTACCTGTATCAGGATCAAGCGCTTTAACCATACCTTCACGGCTTGCAACAAACACTTTGTCGTAAGCCAATTCTGGCGTTAGTTTTGAAAAGTAGTGACCAACACCATCACCAACCGACGTAGACCACTCCTGACTGGGAGTGAACTCGCTGTTTACCGTTGGTACTGGAGCCATGATTACGGTGTCTTCTTCACCCGCACAGCCAGCTAGTAGGCCAAGAGCAATCGCACACAACGCCGCTTTTGGAAACATCTTCTTCATTCAAAGCGCCTTATTTAGCTAGGTCGTCAAGTTTGATTTGAAGCGTTTGGCTAGCGTCAACAGCTTGCTGTGCTTCTGTGTAAGCACTGTATGCTGCGTCAGTGTCACCTTTACGAAGTGAGATATCACCACGCAGTTCAGCAACACGGCCTTTCCAAGATTCATCTGTCATAGCAGCAAGATCAGTCAGTGCTGCGTCAAATTCACCTTGCTCAGCTTTAATACGTGCAACACGGTAAGTAAGTAGTGGCGCAAGTGCCGCGTCCTTAGTTGCCGATTTTGCCCACTCTAGCTGTTCAAGTGCTGCTGATAGCTCACCCGCTTGTACTTGTACTTTTGCTAATTGCATAGCAGCAAGTACTGAGTATTCAGCGTCTTTATTTGCGTCGATAAAAGCTTGAATATCAGATTGAGCATCAACGCCCTTAGTATCAAGAGCTGAAATTACAGAGGTGTAGCCTTCTGAAGCAGCTTCACGCGCTTCAACTACTGAATCTTGGTAATAGCGCCAGCCAAATAGACCACCTAAACCAATAACCGCACCAAAGATTACGGCTTTACCGTTCTCTTTCCACCAATCTTTAATGGCTTCAACTTGTTGCTCTTCGCTATCGTAAAGTTCCACTTCCTGTCCTCTTTAATTCTTTAAACGCCAGCATAGTGCTGACGTTAGTATTCATTATGAGCGTTTGCTCAATGGCTAATTAGATTAGCGCAGCAACTTTCTCTGCAACTTCCGTTTGAGACACGGTTTCTTGCTCGCCGCCAACCAGATCTTTTAGCACAACTGTATTGTCAGCAACTTCGTTCTCACCAAGTACCAGCGCCACAACAGCACCTACTTTGTCAGCACGTTTGAATTGCTTCTTGAAGTTACCACCACCGAAGTGGTTCATTACACGCACGCCTTCAACGGTGTCGCGTAATTGATTCGCTAACTGCATGCCCGCGATCATAGTACCTTCGCCAGCAGCAACTACGTATACATCAACGCTACGACGAACTTCTGTTAGCTCTAGCGTTTCCATCATCAGAACCAGACGCTCTAGACCCATTGCGAAGCCAACTGCATTGGTTGCTTTGCCGCCTAGTTGCTCAACAAGACCATCGTAACGACCGCCGCCACATACTGTACCTTGAGCACCAAGGCTGTCTGTGATCCACTCAAATACGGTGCGGTTGTAGTAATCTAGGCCACGTACTAGACGCTCATTAACTTGGTATTCGATACCAACAGCGTCAAGAAGTTCACACAAACCAGCAAAATGTTGCTTCGATTCTTCACCTAGATATTCAGATAGTCGAGGTGCGTCACCTAAGATAGCTTGAACATCAGGGTTCTTAGTATCAAGTACACGTAGAGGGTTAGTGTGCATGCGACGTTTGCAGTCTTCGTCAAGCACATCAATGTGTTGCTCAAGGAAAGCCACTAACGCAGTGCGGTAGCTTACGCGATCTTCTTGAGAACCGATTGAGTTCAGCTCTAGACGAACGTGCTTATCGATGCCTAGCTCACGCCACAAACGTGCTGTCATCATGATAAGTTCTGCGTCAACGTCTGGACCGTCTAGGCCAAACACTTCAACACCACATTGGTGGAATTGACGGTAACGACCTTTTTGAGGACGCTCGTGACGGAACATAGGACCCATGTACCATAGGCGCTGTTCATCACGGTTGATAAGGCTATTTTGAATACATGAACGAACACAACCTGCTGTGCCTTCTGGACGCAGCGTTAGGCTATCGCCATTGCGGTCGTCAAAGGTGTACATCTCTTTAGAAACAACGTCTGTCTCTTCACCAACTGCACGGCTAAATAGGTTTGTTTCTTCAACGATAGGCATACGTACTTCGTTGTAACCGTATGCACTCACCACGTTTTTAACTGCGCTTTCTACTTTCTGCCACAGTGGTGATTGAGTTGGAAGGCAGTCGTTCATGCCTCGAATTGCTTGGATATTTTTAGCCACAGTATTTATTCCGTAATTTCTCACGACCAGGTGTTAGTGCGAATAGACAATCACACCCCATCGCGTTGTATTAATCTTCTAAGTTTTCTACATCAATGCGATTTGCTTTATCAAGCACTGACGCTTTTGCACGAATCTTAGCTTCAAGTTTATCGACAAGGTCATCGTTGTCGAAGCGCTCTTTCTGACGCTTACCGTCTTCGTAGAAGGCACTCTTACGAGCACTACCGGCTAAACCTAAGTGAGACACTTCAGCTTCACCAGGGCCGTTAACCACACAACCGATGATAGATACATCCATTGGAGTAATCACGTCTTCTAGGCGTTCTTCAAGGGCATTAACGGTGTTAATAACATCGAACTCTTGACGAGAACAGCTCGGGCACGCAATGAAGTTGATGCCACGCGAACGAATGCGCAAAGATTTAAGAATATCAAAGCCAACTTTGATCTCTTCAACAGGATCAGCCGCTAGCGAGATACGCAGCGTATCGCCGATACCTTCAGAAAGAAGCATACCTAAACCTACCGCTGACTTCACAGAGCCAGCACGCGCACCACCCGCTTCGGTAATGCCAAGGTGAAGAGGTTGATCAATCTGCTGAGCCAGCAAACGGTAAGAACCGACTGCTAGGAATACATCAGACGCCTTAACGCTGACTTTGAATTGATCAAAGTTCAGACGGTCTAGAATATCTACATGACGCATTGCTGATTCAACAAGCGCTTCAGCTGTAGGTTCTGTGTATTTCTCTTGGATCTCTTTCTCAAGAGAACCGCCGTTAACACCAATACGAATCGGAATATTCATATCACGTGCACAATCAACAACTGAGCGGATACGGCTTTCGTTACCGATGTTACCTGGGTTGATACGCAGACAGTCAACGCCGTATTCAGCCACTTTAAGTGCGATACGGTAGTCGAAATGAATATCAGCAACCAAAGGAACAGAGACCTGCTGCTTGATTAGCTTAAAGGCTTCAGCTGCATCCATAGTCGGTACAGATACGCGAACGATATCAGCGCCAACTTTTTCCAGAGCTCTAATTTGAGCAACGGTCGCGGCTACATCTGTTGTTCTTGTGTTGGTCATGGATTGCACAGCAATTGGTGCACCATCACCGATCGGCACATCACCCACATAAATACGGGTTGATTTGCGACGAATAATAGGAGATTCGTGTTGCATATTAACTCTAAGGTAAGGTTATTCTAGCTACTTTGCCTGAAGTATACCCAGAAAGGTCGACAGGTTCACTTGCAAATGTCATTGATACGCCTTCTGGCGCACCTAGAATCACTTTATATGGCGCAGTTCCTGAAAGATTTAACGACTGACCTGCTTTTTTGATGCCAGTTGACAAGGTTTTACCCGTTGCATCTTTTACTTGGATCCAGCAATCAGCAGTGAACTGCATCACTAGCTCGTTAGCCACAGCTTCAGGAGCAGTACTTGCTTCAACCGCTTCTGCATTAGCAGCAACTTCAGCAGTTGGTTCTGTCTCTGTTGCTTGTTGTGCAGGAGTTTCGTCAGCTGGAGTAACAGCATCTGAAGTATCTTCCGCATCGCTTATCGCAGCAAGGCCTTCAGTACCGTCAACAACAGAAGCACCCGCTTCGTTTTGTTCAGCTTCAATCACTTCTAAAGAGGTGAATTCAGGGGCAAGTGATTCTTCTACCGCTAGTTCTTCTGAGCTTTCAGTATTCGCTAAAGATTGAGATAGGGTGTCTTGTTGTTGGTTCTGCCACCACCAAAGTGAGGAGATACCCGCAATGACCGCAAAAATGCTCCAAGTCAGGATCATAATACGGCTGTTGTGCTTCTCGGTTTTGGTCTTACGAGAAAAACTCAGCATTTCTTGCTCTTGGTGCTGAGCATCACCGGCATGATGCAGCGCACTCAATACGACTTTTTCGTCAAGATTGACGTATTTCGCGTATGAACGAATGTAGCCACGCATAAACGTCGCCACTTGATCTGACTCGAATTGGTTTTCTTCAATTTGTTGGATCAGCGTAACGCGAAGTTTCAAGCGATCAGAAATCTGCTTTTGCGTTAAACCAAGAGATTCTCGTTTGTTCTTAAGCAGCGTTCCCGCTTCCAAAGCTGGAGCTACGTTTTCTTGCGCTTGTGTATCTTGTTCTGTGTTCATAGAGAGTGAACTTCTAAAGTATTATCGCAGGTTGAGGAGAGCGTTTTCTTATTGTCGTTTAAGCTCAATCTAACAACCCACGTTATGTGGAATTTTTCCTGCTATCTAAATCATCAACCCTTAAAGGCGAACATCATTCATTTGTTATGGATGACCTTCTCAGGAAGCTAGTTTATCAAGTAGCCAACCTAAATAGACATATTGATGATCAGTAGCAAGCGAGCACTTAAATTAATTTAAGATTAGTTAATCATAAGCTAATGCCATTACAAGGCAAAAACACTTTAAACAAAATTTACCGTCAGCTCATGGTTTTGTCCAAAATTTGACGAAAAATGTAAGAAAGCGTGGGCAAGAAGTCCAAAAAATCAAAAACTGTACCCCAGAAAAGCAACAAGCCAGAAGTAAGACTTCTGGCTTGTTTAGGTTCTAATCGGGTTTTATACCGCTTTTACTTCAATCACACCACCGGCAATCAAGTTCGCTTCAGAGGCTGCTTTGATCATTTTGGTACGTTTGGTTCTATCAATCACATCACCGACTAATTGGCCACACGCGGCATCAATATCATCACCACGAGTTTTACGAACCGTTACTGTGTAGTTGTATTCCATCAGCGTTTTTTGGAAGCGATCAATACGAGAGTTGCTTGGCTTCTTATAAGGCGACCCCGGGTAAGGGTTGAATGGAATCAAGTTGATCTTACAAGGCGTCTCTTTCATTAGCTCTGCAAGTTCACGTGCGTGGTCCATATCGTCATTCACATGATCCAATAACACGTACTCAACCGTTACTTTACCGCGGTTAGCATTTGAAGATGCAATGTAACGACGAACAGATGCTAGGAAGTCTTGGATATCCCAACGATCGTTGATCGGCATGATTTGGCTACGTAGTGCATCGTTTGGCGCATGTAGAGAAATAGCCAATGCGACATCGATGTTGTCTGTCATTTGGTCAAGGCCAGAAACAACACCAGAAGTTGATACGGTTACACGACGCTTAGACAGTGCGAAACCTAGATCATCAAGCATGATTTCTAATGATGGCATTAGGTTCTTCATGTTCAATAGAGGCTCGCCCATACCCATCATTACAACGTTAGTAATTGGACGACGACCGGTTTCTTTTTCTAAGCCGATTTCGCGAGATGCACGCCAGATTTGGCCAACAATTTCTGAAACTTTTAGGTTACGGTTGAAGCCTTGTTGAGCTGTAGAACAGAACTTACATTCAAGTGCACAACCAACCTGTGAAGATACACATAACGTCGCACGGTCACCATCTGGGATATATACCGTTTCAACGTCTTGGTCGCCAACGCTCATCGCCCATTTAATTGTGCCATCTGAAGAGTGTTGAGCTTCAGAAACAACAGGTGCAACAATCTCACAGCGACGTTGAAGTTTCTCACGTAACTTTTTGTTGATGTTGTTCATTTGTTCGAAGTCATCGACACCGAAGTGATAAATCCACTTCATCACTTGCTCTGCTCGAAACGCTTTCTCATTCAGTTCTTCTGTGAAAAATTTACGAAGACCTTTACGATCAAAATCGAGTAGATTGACTTTAGCTGTGGTCATGATGCCTCTCAATGACGGAACAATAATTAAGGGCGCGAATTGTACAGGCTTTACGCAACTTCAACAAGCATTGTAAAACCCTGTGTTTATTAAGACATTCAAACTTAAGCGATTAAAATTTGAACAATTGTGTTTATTAGTCTGAGATTACCCAATTTAAAGAAAAGATTCCCGATTACACTCCTCCGTCGCTTTCGGGAATGACGTAAATAATCTCCAACAGATTAGTAATACTTAGCTCGAAATTGTAGCCCCGCTATTCATCGCCGTCAGGTCATCAACTCCTCAAAGCCCGTCATTCCAGAACCGAGGGACGAGGTATCTGGAATCTCCAACAGCTAACAGAGATTGCCGACTACACTCCTTCGTCACTTTCGGGAATGACGTGAAGACTTACTCAATAACTTTCCATTCATCGCCATGCGATCGTGACACCCCAAATACATCGTCATTCCAGAACCGAGGGACGAGGTATCTGGAATCTCCAATAACAAAAAGCAGATTCCCGATTACGCTCCTTCGTCGCTTTCGGGAATGACGTGAATACCCACCAACAGCTCGCAATATTTGCCACGAGATTGTGGCTCCCAAACTCTCCGTCATTCCAGAACTGAGGAACGAAGTATCTGGAATCTCCAATAGCCAACAGAGATTCCCGATTACGCTCCTTCGTCGCTAACGGGAATGACGTGAATACTTCCTCAGTAACTTTCCATTCATCGCCATGCGGTCGTGACACCCATCAGAAACAAAAAAGGCCTCACCGAAGTGAAGCCTTTCGAATAATTTGCTGTGCCGATTATTGAGCTGGGCGTGGGCAAATTTCAGATTCTGGGAAGAAAAATTCGATTTCGCGAGCTGCAGACTCAGGGCTGTCGCTGCCGTGTACTGAGTTGTAACGCATGCTGATTGCGTAGTCAGCACGGATAGTGCCGCATGCCGCTTCTTCTGGGTTAGTTTTACCCATTAATTCACGGTAACGAGCGATAGCGTTTTCGCCTTCAAGCACTTGAACCATGATAGGACCAGAAGTCATAAACTCTTTAAGAGCTGGGAAGAACTCTTTGCCTTCGTGTTCAGCGTAGAAGCCACTCGCTTGCTCTTCAGTAAGACGAACCATCTTAGCAGCAATAATTTCTAGGCCTGCTTTTTCGATACGGTGATAGATTTCACCAACAAGGTTACGCTTAACTGCATCCGGCTTAACAATTGAGAACGTTCTTTCTAGAGCCATAGGGATTCCTTCACTTCATTTTTTTGTTATTAAATACTGAAATTGCTGAGATCTTTCGATCTGAGCTTTATGAATGAGCGGCACAAAATACCGCTCACCCTTATTATTATTTTGCTTGGTCGATAAGAAGACGAGCCAGTGTACGAACACCCATACCCGTTGCGCCTGCCGCCCACTTGTCACTTGCTGACTTACGGTAAGTACCTGCGCAATCCATATGAATCCAACCTTTTTTGTAATCATCTACAAAGTAAGAAAGGAATGCCGCTGCTGTACTTGCACCCGGTGTGTAATCACCCGTGCTGATGTTTGAAAGATCAGCAAAGTTTGAAGGCAACATGCCACGGTGAAAATCAGCAAGAGGCAATGGCCATAGGCCTTCTTTCTCTTGGTTTGCCGCCGTTAGCGCTTGGTGAGATAACTCATCATCGAAGCTTAATAGTGCGTGGTAGTCGTTACCTAGTGCGTTTTTAGCCGCGCCTGTTAGCGTTGCACAGTCGATGATCAGCTCAGGGCTTTGTGCACTTGCGTACATTAGGCCATCAGCCAGCACTAAGCGACCTTCCGCATCAGTGTTCATGATCTCAACGGTCTTACCGTTTTTGTAGGTAATGATATCGCCAAGCTTCAATGCGCGACCAGAGATCATGTTCTCTGCACAACATAGAATAAGCTTGATGCGCTTGTTCAGGCCGCGTTCAATCGCCAGACCTAAACCACCAGTAATCGTTGCTGCGCCACCCATGTCAGCTTTCATTGCAGTCATGAATTGGCCTGGTTTGATGCTATAACCGCCCGAATCGAACGTAATACCTTTACCCACTAAACAAGCAAACACGGGTGCGTTTTCGTCACCTGTTGGGTTGAAGTCCAGTTGAAGCATTGCTGATGTACGCTCAGAGCCGCGACCGACCGCGTAGATACCTTCCCAACCTTCGGTTAGTAGATCCTTGTCTTTAACGATCTTCGCTTTAACAGTGCCCGCTGGTGCCACTGATTTGATGTATTCTGCAGCCATTGTCGCGAGTTGACGAGGTGCCACTTCTTCAGCGGTTTTATTGATAATGTCACGCGTCCAGTCAGTTGCGCGAATACGAGCTTCAAGCTCTGTTTGATCGGCTTCTGAAAGTGCATCCCATTCCAATGCATTCTTTTTCTTTGGTCCACGGTAGCCTTGGTAGAAAGCCCAAACGCTTTCTAGATCCCAACCTTCACCACGAAGTGAAACGAATGCGATACCTTGTCCGTCAAGCGTACGACCCGCACGTTGAACTGCGCCTAGATCGTGGCCTTCACCAATGTGAATTGTCGCTCCCGCTTCTGAGAACGATAAAATAGCTCTTGCTCCCCACTGAGGCTGGGCAGCTTCTTGACTTAAAAATACTGACATCTGTGTAGACATGATTTCTCCTTGTCATGAACCACTTTGAGTGTGTGATTCTGATTATTTTTTATTAGCGCACTGATGTTAGCATTATGTAGGAGGAAAATGTCATTTTGATAAAAAAACGGACCATAAGGTCCGCTTTTTTTAGTAAGAATTGTTAACTTGGCTGCGTTTTATATTGGACTGATACCAACCCGCGACCAAATCATCAGACAAGAGGATTAATCCATCTCATCCATCCAGCACAAAATAATAGCCTCTAAGATTTTCTCATTCGAGTGGTTAGGCTCGTCGTCGAACTCTTCAAGGTCTAGCACCCATTGATGCAGATCGGTAAAACGTACCGTTTTAGGATCAGTATCAGGGTACAAATCACATAGCTCAATTGCGATATCTCGCGAATCAATCCACTTCAAGCTCATAACACTTCCTTATATTTATCAGCGACGCTCTGTCACCTTTATGATCTATATTCTAGGCCAGTTTTCTTAGTATGTTTGTCTAAGCAATAGCTCTCTCAGTCATCACTGTCTTAGCCATGACTGAGAACAGGTTCTTAGTGGTCTTCAGAAGCCAGGTTCAACGTGTACTTTGGAATCTCTACAACAAGATCCGTATCAGCCACTTTGGCTTGGCAACCAAGGCGAGATTCCATCTCTAAGCCCCATGCTTTATCTAGCATGTCGTCTTCGAGATCATCACTCTCTTCTAAAGAATCAAAACCTTCACGAATCACAACGTGACATGTTGTACATGCACACGATTTTTCACATGCGTGTTCAATACCAATACCGGCCTTCAGTGCAACATCAAGAACCGTCTCACCAGTTTTTGCTTCTAAAACAGCGCCTTCTGGACATAGATCTTCGTGAGGTAAAACAATAATCTTTGGCATGTTTATCTATTCTCTAACTATTAAATATTATCGACTGACTGACCTGACAGTGCAGCACGAATTGATTTATCCATACGACGAGAAGCAAAGTCTTGGCTCGCTTTGTCGGTATTCTTAATTTCTAGTTCAATGGCGTCTGCATTGTCGCCATTGCGCACTTCAATCAGTGCTTCAATCGCTTGAACAAGTTGTTGTTTGCCTTGCTCATCAAGTAGCTCATCGCCATCGGCTTGCATTGCAGCGATAAGGCCTTCGATCACGCGATCCGCTTCTACGCGTTGCTCAGCAAGAGCACGCGCTTGCATGTCTTCTTTTGCAAACGTCATCGAATCTTTCAGCATGCTAGCCACTTCGTTGTCGCTCAGACCGTAAGAAGGCTTAACTTGGATTTCAGCTTGAACGCCAGTGCTCTTCTCCATTGCAGTAACCGATAGCAAGCCATCAGCATCCACTTGGTAAGTAACACGAATATGAGCAGCACCTGCAGTCATCGGCGGAATGCCTTTCAAAGCAAATCGAGCCAGTGAACGACAGTCATCGACCATCTCACGTTCACCTTGCACGGTGTGTACTGTCATTGCAGTTTGACCGTCTTTGAATGTGGTAAATTCTTGTGCGCGAGCAACTGGGATCGTGGTGTTACGAGGGATGATCTTTTCGACCAAGCCGCCCATGGTTTCGATACCAAGAGACAGAGGGATAACGTCCAGTAGTAGCATTTCAGAGTCAGGCTTATTACCGACTAAGATATCCGCTTGAATCGATGCACCAATCGCAACCACTTCATCAGGATTAATGCTGGTTAGTGGCAGACGACCAAAGAAGTCACCGACCATTTCACGTACAAGTAATGTGCGAGTTGAACCGCCGACCATCACAACTTCTAGTACTTCATCCGCGTCTACTTCCGCATCTTTTAGTGCGCGACGGCATGAAAGCAGTGTTTTCTTAACGAGCGGTTTGATGATCTCTTCAAACTCTTCACGAGTTAATGAACCAGACCAATCGAGTACGTCAACATCAACGCTTTCCGCTTCAGATAAGCCAATCTTCGCTTCTGTTGCGGCATCTAGAAGAATACGATTCTGTTCTGCTGTTAGCTCTGATAAGCCCATTTGTTCTTGGAAATGATCCGCAACTAAATGGTCAAAGTCGTCGCCGCCTAATGCAGAGTCACCACCTGTTGCTAAAACTTCGAAGACACCTTTCGATAGGCGTAGGATAGAGATATCAAACGTACCACCACCTAAGTCATAAACAGCAATTACCCCTTCTTTACCTGAATCCAGGCCGTAAGCAATCGCAGCTGCAGTCGGTTCATTAAGAAGACGTAACACGTGAAGACCAGCAAGTTGCGCCGCGTCTTTCGTACCAGCACGCTGTGCATCATCAAAGTAAGCAGGAACGGTAATAACAGCACCAGATAGCTCACCACCGAGTGTTGACTCAGCACGTTGACCTAGCGCTCGCAGGATGTCTGCAGATACTTGAATTGGGTTCTTGTTACCTTGCTCTGTACGAATCACAGGCAAACCATTATCACTTTCTTCAAATTGATATGGCAGAGATGGGTATCGCTGTTGAATATCTGACAGTGAACGACCGATTAGTCGCTTAACTGAGATAATGGTATTTTTAGGATCAGTCTGTGCATTTGCACGAGCTTCATCACCAGTCGTGTGCGACTCTGACGTATAGTGAACAACGGAAGGAAGAATACTGCGACCTTGTTGATCAACCAGTGTGCTCGCCTCACCACTGCGCACTGCCGCAACCAATGAGTTTGTTGTACCTAAATCAATACCCACAGCAAGCTTGTGCTGGTGAGGAGCGGCGCTTTGCCCTGGTTCTGCAATCTGAAGTAGTGCCATGGATGTGTCCTTGTTATACGAACTAGCCGATCAGACGATCTTCAACTAACTCGATTTCATTCTTTAATTTTGCAATAAACTTAAGCTTTCTTACTCGGTCTGCAGCTTCTAACCAAGCCTCACTGTCTAGTTCTTGTTGGATAGCGCTTAATTGTTGTTTATACATTTTGCTAACCTTTCCTTCAAATGCAAACAAAGCATCTTCAGGATCAGAACTGTCGGCGATGTCTTCAAGCTCTTCACGCAATTCCATTTGTTCCATCAGGAACATAGGATCTTGCAGGGTCTGCTGCTCACCTCGAATATCCTCACCATGTTGTACTAACAGGTATTCAGCTCGGCTGATTGGATTCTTCAATACCTGATACGCATCATTGATTTGCGCAGCTTTTTGCACGGCTAATAGGCGATCACGCTCAGAAGCTGTGGCAAATTTATCAGGGTGGAATTGGCGTTGCAGATCTCTAAACTGAGAAGAAAGAAGGCTACCATCCAGTTGAAACTGAAGTGGTAGCCCAAATAATTCGAAATGATTCATGTAACGGTGGTCCTAAGTTTAGGCTCTTCAATCAGAGCCTAATTTTATTCTTCGCTCACTATAAACGCTCAACGATTGAAGCGTTTATACGTTGAAGCTCTCACCACAACCACATTCGCCTTTCGCGTTAGGGTTGTTGAATTCAAAACCTTCGTTTAGGCCTTCTTTTACGTAATCAAGCTCAGTACCGTCTAGGTAAACTAGGCTCTTTGGATCAATGATGACCTTAACACCTGAATGCTCAAACACTTCGTCTTCTTCGTTAAGCTCGTCAACGAATTCTAGTACATACGCCATACCCGAACAGCCAGTAGTTTTTACCGCTAAGCGCAACCCGATACCTTTACCTCGGTTATCTAGGAAAGCTTGAACTCGGCTTGCTGCCGTATCTGTCATGGTGATGGCCATACTACAACCTTGTGTTTTATATAAATTGATAACTCAGGGGGAGCACAAAGGATGCTCCCAAATATTGCTTATTTTTTGTGATTACTTAATGAAACGATTAACGCTTCTTTTTGTAATCCGCAACTGCTGCTTTGATTGCATCTTCAGCAAGAATTGAACAGTGAACTTTCACTGGTGGCAACTCTAACTCTTCTGCGATTTCAGAGTTTTTAATAGCAGCCGCTTCATCAATACTTTTACCTTTAACCCACTCAGTTACTAGTGAGCTAGAAGCGATTGCGCTACCGCAGCCGTAAGTTTTGAATTTTGCATCTTCGATAATGCCTTCTGGCGTTACCTTGATTTGCAGTTTCATTACGTCACCACAAGCTGGTGCGCCAACCATACCGCTACCTACACTTGGGTCTTCTTTATCAAACGAACCTACGTTACGTGGGTTTTCGTAGTGATCAATTACTTTTTCGCTATATGCCATGATAGTTACCTCGAATCCTCTATTTCCGTGAGATTAGTGATGAGCCCACTCAACAGTGTTCAAATCAATCCCTTCTTTATACATATCCCATAGAGGAGACATGTCGCGTAATTTGTTTACCGCTACACGAATTTGTGCAATCGCATAGTCGATTTCTTCTTCCGTTGTGAAACGGCCGAATGAGAAACGTACTGAGCTGTGTGCCAGTTCATCGTTCAGACCAAGAGCACGTAGAACGTATGAAGGCTCTAGGCTTGCTGATGTACATGCAGAACCTGATGATACCGCTAGGTCTTTTAGAGACATAAGCAGAGACTCACCTTCAACGAAAGCGAAGCTCACGTTTAGGTTGTGTGGTACACGTTGGTCTAGGTCGCCGTTTACCGTTACCGCTTCTAGATCTTGAACACCTTTCAATAGGCGCTCACGAAGTGCTAGTGCGTGATCGTAATCTTTCTGCATGTCTTGTTTAGCGATTGCAAAAGCTTCGCCCATACCCACGATTTGGTGAGTAGCAAGAGTACCAGAACGGAAACCACGTTCATGACCGCCACCGTGCATTTGCGCTTCTAGGCGAATACGTGGCTTACGACGAACGTACAAAGCGCCGATGCCTTTAGGGCCGTATGCTTTGTGTGCAGACATAGAGATAAGGTCTACTTTCATCTCTTTTACGTCTAGTGGGATTTTACCCGCAGACTGCGCCGCATCAACGTGGAAGATGATCTTGCGTGCACGACATAATTCGCCGATTGCAGAGATATCTTGGATTACACCAATCTCGTTGTTTACGTGCATGATAGAAACTAGAACAGTATCTTCACGCATTGCAGCTTGTAGCTTGTCTAGATCGATGATGCCGTTAGCTTCTGGCTCAAGGTATGTCACCTCAAAACCTTCACGCTCTAGTTGGCGACATGGATCAAGAACCGCTTTGTGTTCTGTTTTGCACGTGATTACGTGCTTACCTTTCTTCTCGTAAAAGTGCGCAGCACCTTTGATAGCAAGGTTATCTGACTCTGTAGCACCTGACGTGAAAACAATCTCACGTGGGTCTGCATTTAGTAGATCGGCAATTTGCTCACGAGCATTATCTACTGATTCTTCTGCCTGCCAGCCGTAACGGTGTGAACGAGATGCAGGGTTACCGAAGTTACCGTCCATCGTCATGCACTGAACCATTTTTTCAGCAACACGTGGATCGACTGGGCATGTAGCTGAATAGTCAAAGTAAATAGGCAGTTTCATTTTCTACTCCAATGTAAAAACTGACCGCTAAGAGCGGGCATTAACACCGTGAGGTGCTGCACTAATCGTTGTAGTGCTCGTATTTTTATGTGCAAAACCATTATTAACCGCAAGATCGATATCTTGACGATCAGAAATCTCTAAAACTTCGTTATCTTTCATTAGCTCACCGAGCGTAATGTCGTTTAAGAAGCTGCTGATTCGGGAGCTTAAATCACGCCATAAAGTGTGAGTTAAACAACGACTACCACCTTGGCAATCTGCTCGACCGTGACACTTAGTTGCATCCACTGATTCGTCTACTGCAGCAATGACAGTTCCGACAGCGATGTCGCTCGCTTCAGCACCTAAACGGTAACCACCGCCAGGACCACGAACACTAGCAACTAAGCCAGCTTTACGTAACTTAGAAAATAGCTGTTCTAAGTAAGATAACGAGATGCCTTGTCGCTCTGAAATATCAGCCAGAGGAACTGGGCTTTTTTGCGAATGCAGTGCTACATCTAGCATAGCTGTTACCGCATATCTTCCTTTAGATGTAAGTTTCATATCACACCGTATCCACATTGTTTATGTGGTTGGAATCTTCCCATACCCGACTAAATTGGTCAAGTATTTAGTTGACTATTTTAGTCAGGTATTCACCCTTAGGGTTTGTACGGGCTTTATTTGTCGTTTTTGCTCTTCTCAATTGAAGTCAAAATGCCGCGTAGAGTATTGATCTCTTGCAGCTCTGGACGAGCTCGACTGAACAGACGACGTAGCTTATTCATCACCTGACCCGGCTTATCCTTAGAGATAAATTGGGTATCAATGATCACTTTTTCAAGGTGCTCGTAGAACATTTCTAGTTCTTCGTGACGAGGGTACTCATCTTGTTGCTGTGGCTGATATTGACTAGCGACCATATCAAGGTGGGCTACACGCACTTCGTAGCTCAGAGTCTGCACTGCCATTGCTAGATTTAGCGAGCTGTATTCAGGGTTAGCTGGGATACATACATGGAAGTGGCACTTCTGAAGCTCATCGTTAGTTAAGCCAGTACGCTCTCGGCCGAACACTAATGCGACAGGGTGCTTTTGACCTTCAATCGCAAACTTTTGTCCACACTCACGAGGCTCAAGCATTGGCCATTCCAGCGTACGTGAACGTGCACTCGAACCCACCACTAAACCACAGTCTTTTACAGCTTCGTCCAGTGTAGAAACGATGGTCGCGTTTTCTGCGATGTCACCTGCACCCGCAGCCAGTGCTAAGGTCTGCTCGTCAACTTCACATTGAGGGTCTACAAGAACCAATTGACTCAAACCCATCACTTTCATTGCGCGAGCTGCTGATCCGATATTTCCCGAATGAGACGTACCAACCAGAACGACTTTTACATTGTCTAACATGCTATATGACACCACTTTAAAAATAATCGCGAGATATTAACACATAGCAAAGTAAAATGGTCAGACCCTTCGCGTAATGTGAAACCAAGAGTTCAAAAAATAACCACTTCCCTTTTGGTAAAACTTTGGTATACTCGCCGCCGCTTTAAATTGTTCTTTAACATCTTGTGGGAAAAACCATATGCATCCAATGCTAAACATTGCGATACGCGCTGCGCGTAAAGCTGGCAACCATATTGCTAAATCTCTAGAAACAACTGATAAGATCGAATCGTCTCTAAAAGGTAACAACGATTACGTTACCAACATTGCTCAAGAAGCTGAGTACATGATCATTGAGACAATCAAAGCATCTTACCCAGAGCACAGCATTATTTCTGAAGAGAAAGGCCTGACTGAAGGTAAAGACTCTGATGTACAATGGATCGTTGACCCACTAGATGGCACCAACAACTTTGTAAAAGGTTTCCCTCACTTCTCTGTATCTATCGCTGTTCGCATGAACGGTCGTACAGAAGTTGCTTGTGTTTATGACCCAATGCTAAACGAGCTATTCACAGCTCAACGTGGCGCTGGCGCTCAACTTAACAACGCTCGTATGCGTGTTACTCAGCTAAAAGACCTTCAAGGTACTGTTCTAGCGACTGGTTTCCCATTCAAGCAAAAACAACACTCTGAATCTTTCATGAAGATCATCTCTGGTCTATTCATCGACTGTGCTGATTTCCGTCGTACTGGTTCTCCTGCTCTTGACCTATGTTACCTAGCAGCTGGCCGTGTTGATGGTTACCTAGAACTTGGCCTTAAGCCATGGGATCTAGCAGCTGGCGATCTAATCGCTCGTGAAGCTGGTGCTATCATGACCGACTTTGCTGGCGGTACTGATTACATGACTTCTGGTAATGTTGTTGCTTCAAGCGCACGTGGTGTTAAGTCTATTCTTAAGCACGTTCGTGAGAACGCTAACGAAGGTATGCTGAAGTAATTCAGACCTTACGTTAACGCTCCCTGCTTTAAGGGCGCATAGAAATTCCAAAGCCTCGCTATATAGCGAGGCTTTTTTGTATCTGCTATTTGAGATACGAGATACGAGATGCGAGATGCGAGATGCGAGATGCGAGATGCGAGATGCGAGATGCGAGATGCGAGATGCGAGATGCGAGAATGATGTAGGTCATTGAAATAAAAGCAACTCACTTGTTGCATTAAATGCCTTTAGGATTATTCCACAAAATACAGACGTAAAAAAACCGCTAGTTGCCTAGCGGTTTTTTTGGTTTAGCGAAACTTATTAAGCCAAGGCCTAAGGCATCTCGTCAAACTCTTCACCTTCTTTGTCCACTTGTGGTGGCATTAGGTGTTCACGCGTAATACCCAACTTCATCGCTAGTGCAGATGCAACGTAGATAGAAGAGTAAGTACCAACCGTAATACCCAGTAGAAGTGCAGTCGCGAAGCCGTGAATCATAGCGCCGCCCTGAACGAACAGTGCGATAACTACGAATAACGTGGTACCAGAAGTGATCAATGTACGGCTCAATGTTTGTGTGATTGAGCTGTTCAGTACTTCAGGTGCTTCACCCTTACGCATCTTACGGAAGTTCTCACGAATACGGTCGAATACAACGATGGTATCGTTGAGGGAGTAACCGACGACCGTTAGCAAGGCTGCTACGATAGTAAGGTCGACCTCAATTTGCATTAGAGAGAACACACCAAGTGTGATGATAACATCGTGCGCCAGTGCTAATACCGCACCCGCAGCCAAACGCCACTCGAATCGCACTGATACGTAGATCAAGATACAGATAAGAGAAACAAGGATAGCAAGGCCACCCGCTTCTGTTAATTCGTCACCCACGTTAGGACCAACGAACTCGATACGACGCATTTCAACTTGCTCACCAGTACCATTCTCAATAGCAGAAAGGATTTGGTTGCCAAGCGTTTCGCCCGCTACGCCATCACGTGGACGTAGACGAACCATCACATCACGAGCTGAACCGAAGTTCTGTACCGTTGCATCACCAAAGCCTTCGGCTTCTAGTGCACTACGAATATCAGGAAGGTGTGCCGGTTGTTCAAAACCAACTTCAATCAGAGTACCGCCAGTAAAATCTAGACCCCAGTTCAACGATTTCGTTGTTAGGGTGAAGATAGCAGTACCAATCATCAAGATAGAAAAAACAAAGGCAACCTTTGACCAACGCATAAAGTCGATCATTTTGTCTGCTTTTAGAATCTGAAACATATTAATTCCTAGCCTTAGATCGACAGTTTTTTAACGCGTTTGCCGCCATACATCAGGTTCACGATACAACGTGTTCCGACAATAGCTGTAAACATTGAAGTCAAGATACCGATAGACAGCGTTACCGCGAAGCCTTTGATAGCACCAGTACCCACAGCAAATAGAATGATTGCTGTTAGTAGTGTGGTGATGTTGGCATCGGCGATTGTGCTAAATGCGTTCGCGTAACCTTGGTGAATTGCTTGTTGTGGACTGCGTCCATCTCGAAGCTCTTCACGTATACGCTCAAAGATCAGAACGTTCGCATCAACCGCCATACCGACCGTTAATACGATACCGGCAATACCTGGTAGGGTCATGGTAGCCCCCGGAATCATCGACATCACACCGATAATCAACACCAAGTTAGCCATTAGCGCAACGTTCGCAATCAGACCAAAGCTACGGTAGTAAAGCAGCGTAAACAGCATTACAGCAGCCATACCCCAAACCATCGCCATGATACCCATATCGATGTTTTGCTGACCCATAGATGGACCAATGGTACGTTCTTCTACAATCGAGATAGGCGCAATCAACGCACCAGCACGCAGTAGAAGTGCCAAGTTATGAGCTTCAGCCGTTGAGTCAATACCAGTAATACGGAAGTTACGGCCTAGCGCAGATTGAATCGTCGCTTGGTTAATCACTTCTTCGTGCTTACTTAAGATAACTCGACCTTCAGGTGTTTTACGACCGCTGTCTTTGTACTCTGCAAATACCGTTGCCATTAGCTTACCGATATTCTGACGAGAGAATGCAGACATCTTGCTACCACCTTCGCTGTCTAGCGAGATGTTAACTTGAGGACGACCATATTCATCAACACTTGAGCTTGCATCAGTAATACTTGAACCGCCTAGAATAACGCGCTTCTTAAGTACCACAGGACGACCATCACGATCTTGCTTGATTTCGCTACCCGCAGGGGCACGACCAGAAGCGGCAGCGGCTAAGTCAGCACTGCTATCGACTTCACGGAACTCAAGCGTCGCGGTAGCACCAAGGATTTCTTTAGCGCGAGCCGTGTCTTGAACACCAGGCAACTCAACTACGATACGGCTAGAACCTTGACGTTGAACCAAAGGTTCAGCAACACCAAGTTCGTTTACACGGTTACGTAGAATGGTAATGTTTTGCTCAACCGCGTAGTTACGGATTTCTTGAAGGCGAGCCTCTGTAAAGCTTGCAACCAAAGAGAAACGGCCGTTAGATTCAGAATCTACAAACGTCATATCTTGGTGCTTCGATTGCAGTAGCGATTTCGCTTCAGCAAGCTGCTCTTCGTTACGTAGAATCACTTCAACCGCATCTTTACCAGATGGGCGAATCGCACGGTAACGGATTTTCTCTTCACGAAGTTCACTACGGAATGCTTCTTCTTGTTGGCCAACCAGCTTTTGCATCGCAGCGTCCATATCCACTTCCATTAAGAAGTGAACACCACCACGTAGGTCAAGACCAAGTTTCATTGGTGCAGCACCAATAGATTCAAGCCAATTAGGAGTTGAAGCCGCTAGGTTTAAAGCAACGATAACGTCATCGCCTAATGCTTCTGTGATGATATCACGGGCACTAATTTGCGTATCTGTGTCGTTAAAGCGAACAAGAATGGAACCGTCTTCGAGAGCAACGGATTTAGTAGAAAGGTTTTCTGCTTCAAGAGCATTGGTGACAGCATCCAGCGTAGACATATCTACAGAGGCGCCGCGCGCCCCTGTAACTTGAACTGCCGGATCTTCACCGTATATATTTGGAAGTGCGTACAACGCAGCGATAGCGATGGCAAACACCACCATCAAATACTTCCATAACGGGTAACGGTTTAGCACAGCGAGGATCCTCTAGCTGTTTATAGAGATTTCAGAGTACCTTTTGGTAGCACTGCTGTAACGAAGTCTTTCTTGATAACTACTTCGTTGTTTGCGTTCAGTTCGATAGCAACGTAGTCGCTGTCTTCAGCAATCTTAGTGATCTTGCCAATTAGGCCGCCGCTTGTAAGAACTTCATCGCCTTTGCCCATAGAAGACATAAGGGTCTTGTGCTCTTTAACACGCTTAGCTTGTGGACGGTAGATCATGAAGTAGAAGATCACAGCGAACATACCTAGCATGATAAGCATTTCGAAACCGCCGCCTGCTGGTGCACCTTCTGCTGCTGCGTGAGCTTGAGAAATAAACATTTAAAACATCCTCTATTATATTTTCGTAATTATTTGTCTAATTGGGTCGCATCCCTTTATTTTCAAGCCCCATCACTCGGAAGAGAGATAGGGCTCGCAAAAAAGAAATACTAAGATTCTTTACCTAGTGGTGGCACTTCACGCCCCATTCTTGCGTAGAACTCTGCAACGAACTCTTCAAAGCGGTCTTCATCGATAGACTGACGAATGTCTGACATTACTCGTTGGTAGAAACGCAGGTTATGAATCGTGTTCAGTCGAGCACCTAGGATTTCGTTACAACGATCCAAATGGTGTAAGTACGACTTGCTGTAGTTCTTACAAGTGTAACAGTCACACTCTGAATCTAGTGGTGTTGTATCGGTTTTATGCTTCGCATTACGGATCTTGATCACACCTTCAGTCACAAACAGGTGGCCGTTACGTGCATTTCGCGTTGGCATTACACAGTCAAACATGTCGATACCGCGACGAACACCTTCAACCAAGTCTTCAGGTTTGCCTACGCCCATTAGGTAACGTGGCTTATCTTCCGGCAGTTGAGGACATGTGTGCTCAAGAATACGGTGCATATCTTCTTTTGGTTCGCCTACTGCTAGGCCGCCTACTGCGTAACCGTCAAAACCAATTTCAGTTAGGCCTTTAACGGATACATCACGAAGGTCTTCGTACACGCCACCTTGAACGATACCGAACAGTGAGTTCGGGTTTTCAAGTTTGTCGAAGTGGTTACGTGAACGCTCAGCCCAACGAAGAGACATCTCCATTGAGTCTTTTGCTTCTTTGTGTGTCGCAGGGTAAGGCGTACACTCATCGAAGATCATTACGATGTCTGAACCTAAATCTTTTTGGATTTCCATAGACTTCTCAGCGTCCATGAAGATCTTGTCACCGTTTACAGGGTTACGGAAATGAACACCTTCTTCGGTGATTTTACGCATTGCACCTAGGCTGAATACTTGGAAGCCGCCTGAATCTGTCAGGATAGGACCGTGCCAGTTCATGAAATCGTGCAGGTCACCGTGCATTTTCATGATTTCTTGACCAGGACGTAGCCATAGGTGGAATGTGTTACCTAATAGGATTTCAGCACCTGTGTCTTTTACTTCTTCAGGTGTCATACCTTTAACAGTACCGTAAGTACCTACAGGCATGAATGCTGGGGTTTCAACGGTACCGCGTTCAAACTGAAGTTGACCACGACGTGCGCCGCTATTAGTTTTTTTAAGTTCGTATTTTAATTTCACGAAGCCTCCAATATGCCAGAGAAACAATCTGACTGTTAATTCAGAACCTTAGGCCAAACAAAAGTTCAGTCTAGTGGGTTCTATGAGGAGCGGTCGCGTATTCCTTGCGAGAGATTAGACAGACACCCTGCCCGACTCCTAGCTTACTGCTAGCACCCGTAAATTTTTGTATCGCTTAAACCAGCTTAAATTAGCTGGTTTTCTTATTGATGAACATAGCATCGCCGTAACTGAAGAAACGGTATTCGCTCTTCACTGCGTGATCGTATGCGCCCATCACATTGTCGTAGCCAGCAAATGCACTCACCAACATAATCAGTGTTGATTCTGGCAAGTGGAAGTTGGTAATCAAGCAATCCACCAACTGGTATTCATAGCCAGGGAAGATGAAGATTTCTGTATCACCAAAGAAAGGAACGAGTTCGGTGCCTTTCTTCAATGCATCTTGTGCTGCACTTTCTAGTGAACGTACTGATGTTGTACCAACAGCAATAATACGACCGCCACGCGCTTTTGCTGCAGCTACGGCGTCAACCACTTCTTGCGGTACTTCAACGTACTCAGCGTGCATGTGGTGATCATTGATGTTATCTACTTTTACTGGCTGGAACGTACCAGCACCAACGTGAAGCGTCACGTAAGCAAACTCAACACCTTTTTCTTTCATGTCGGCCATTAGCTTGTCATCAAAGTGAAGGCCTGCTGTTGGCGCTGCAACCGCACCCGGCTTTTCATTATAGACAGTCTGGTAGCGCTCTTTATCAGCATCTTCATCAGGACGATCGATGTAAGGAGGCAGTGGCATGTGACCAACACTGTTAAGAATCTCTAAAACGCTTTGATCGGATGTGAAATGGATTTCAAATAACGCATCGTGACGCGCCACCATTTCTGCTTCATATTCATCGTTCTCACCAAGGAACAACTTGGTACCCGGCTTCGGTGATTTAGAACAACGAACATGCGCAAGAATGCTTTTCTCATCAAGCATACGTTCAACCAGCACTTCAAGCTTACCGCCTGAAGCCTTGCGACCAAATACACGAGCTGGAATCACTCGAGTGTTATTGAAAACAACAAGATCGCCTGGCTCAACCAAGTCTAAAACGTCTTTAAACGAACCATCAGCTAGGTTACCGCTGTTGCCATCTAATTTAAGCAGGCGGCTTGCTGTACGCTCCTCTTGAGGGTAGCGAGCAATGAGTTCATCTGGTAGGTCAAAGTGAAAATCTGAAACTTGCATGTGTCTAGTCTTGTCTTAGTTGATGAGATTTGTGCCGTTGACGAATCATAAATCGTAGTTGCTGGATAATCGTTACGGTAAGTCAATCGTTACCAGAAACACATCGCAAACACGACTAAAAATTTCGCAGTGGGCTAGTATAGGCACACGAGCCGCAATAGCAAGGTTTACAGCACTGGATTATTGTAAAGAGGCGTAAAATAATGCTATTGATTCACCTCCTCAAACGAAAGAATTAGTTGCATAAAACTCACCCAAGAATGCGTCAGATCTCAGTTATTTTTTGGATAAAAAACTATAGTAATAGCAACAAATAAAAAAGAAGGAGGTTCGTATGATCAAGGTTGAAGATATGATGACTCGCAACCCTCATACGCTATTGCGCTCACACTCACTGGCCGATGCTAAGCACATGATGGAAGCGCTTGATATCCGCCATATTCCGGTCGTTGATTCCGATAGGCATCTACTAGGTGTCGTCACACAACGAGACGTTCTAGCCGCTCAAGAATCCAGCCTACAAAACATCCCACAAGCTCAATCTTTTACTCTTGCTACTCCCCTCAACGACATCATGCACAAAAGTGTTATGTCGGTAGAGCCGCGAGCAGGGTTAAAAGAGTCGGCTATCTATATGCAAAAACATAAAGTGGGCTGTTTACCTGTCGTAGAAAACCACGAACTAGTAGGCATTATTACAGACAGCGATTTTGTCACGATAGCGATCAATTTGCTGGAGCTGCAAGAAGAAGTCGAGCCAGAAGAAGCGGAAGTAGAATAACGTTCGGAAATGATATAAAGATGAGCGGCCAATTCAGCCGCTCAGAGGAATTGTTGTCGCAGCGGATTATTATAAAAGCTCAGAAACCACATCCGCTAATTGATGGAATGTCTCACGACGCGAAGAGCTTGGTCGCCAAACAAGGCCAATATCTCGGTAGGCCTGCTGACCAGGAGGATCGATCACAACGAGATTCTGGTTTTCCAATAAACCGTGGTCGATCGCCATTTGCGGAATAAAGGTGGTTCCTAAACCATTGGCCACCATTTGCACCAATGTGTGAAGACTCGTCGCTGTGAACGGGTTGATCTTCTCTTTATCCGTTAACTTACAAGCCGACACTGCATGCTCTGTTAAGCAGTGCTCGTTCTCCAACAAGAATACAGATTCGTCTGGCAGGTCATCGTATTTAATCGGAACGCGAATACCATCAGCTTGATTACGACTGATCACCATTCTAAACGGATCTTGCCCAACAACTTGGCTTTCCATATTGTCAATATCGACAGGCAAAGCCAGAATCAGTACATCTAGGTCTCCATGACGCAGCGCAGCCAATAGGTTGGTCGTTGTATCTTCACGTAACAATAAATTAAGCTGAGGAAAGCGTTGGTTGGCCTCTTGTACCAAATCACATAAAAGGAAAGGCGCGATAGTAGGAATACACCCTACTCGTAACTGCCCTTGCATCGCATCCCCGTTACATAGATTTCCAAGTTCAACCAGATCTTGCCCTTTCGCTAGTAGCTCTCGACCGTGCTTGACCACCAACTCACCTGCTTGCGTGAAAACCAGCGGGCTCTTTTTATCTTTCTTCTCATAAAGCGGGCAACCAATGAGTTCTTCTAGGTTTTGAATGCCTTTACTTAACGTAGATTGACTGACGAAACAGCGATCAGCGGCATCACTGAAATGACGAGTTTCGTGAAGAGTAACAAGATAGTGAAGTTGCTTAAGACTTGGCCATTTATTCATGAAATTACTTTGTAATATGAGTAGGATAAGTTACGTAAAGGTCATTCGACCTAAGGACAGGACAAAGAATAAGCTTATCGCTTTTTTCGATTAACTTAATCTATTTAATTCGCTTTTTTCTATAGTACCGATTGTACTATAGTTTGTCCCGTAGAAACGGAGCCCAAACAAAGATGTGTTGGGCCAACTAATTTTTTAGGAGATTCCAAAATGGTACTAGTAGGTCGTCAAGCCCCTGACTTTACTGCAGCAGCTGTTCTAGGTAACGGTGAGATCGTTGATAACTTCAACTTCGCAGAATTCACTAAAGGTAAGAAAGCTGTAGTTTTCTTCTACCCACTAGACTTCACTTTCGTTTGTCCTTCAGAGCTAATCGCTTTCGACAACCGTCTTGAAGATTTCCAAGCTAAAGGCGTTGAAGTAATCGGTGTTTCTATCGATTCTCAATTCTCTCACAACGCATGGCGTAACACTGCTATCGCTGATGGCGGTATCGGTCAAGTTAAATACCCTCTAGTTGCTGACGTTAAGCACGAGATCTGCAAAGCATACGATGTTGAGCACCCAGAAGCAGGCGTTGCTTTCCGTGGTTCTTTCCTAATCGACGCTGACGGCCTTGTACGTCACCAAGTAGTTAACGATCTTCCACTAGGTCGTAACATCGACGAAATGCTACGCATGGTAGACGCACTAAACTTCCACGAGAAGAACGGTGAAGTTTGTCCTGCACAATGGGAAGAAGGTAAATCAGGTATGGACGCATCTCCAAAAGGTGTTGCAGCATTCCTATCTGAGCACGCTGACGACCTAAGCAAGTAATTACCTCTTAAGCCCGAACTCAACGCGGGTTAATGGTTGGAAGACTCTCTATAAAGAGACATAAAGCATAAGCTAATAGCGCAAAGCGCACCGCCAATCAGTTAAGAAGTAAAGTCCTATTAAAAGCCCGAAGTTAACGCTTCGGGCTTTTTGTTTTCCCCTCCTCGCCGCCACCCTAGACTGCCTCTTGTAATAGATAATTGAGGTAGCGATAAACCTAAACTTTACCTCTATTTTCCCTTATCCCCATCTATTCAGAATCACACCTAGATTGCTATTATTTCATCAGTATCTTTTTAAACGGATAAACACGATGAACACCGAAATTGAAGTCTGTATCGATAACTTAGAATCTCTTAATAACGCACTATTTGGTGGCGCGAATCGAATTGAGCTTTGCTCTTCATTAGCACTTGGCGGATTAACTCCCAGCTTCGGAATGATGAAGCAAGCGGCAAAAATTTCGTCGGTTCCGGTCTACGCTATGATTAGACCAAGACAGGGCGACTTCATTTTCGATAACGACGATATGCTCTGTATGCTTGAAGATATTGAAGCTTGTGCAAATGCAGGATTGGATGGGGTCGTACTTGGTGTGTTAGCACCAAACGGAAGTATTGATATGCCAAAAATGCAACAACTGGCTGACAAAGCGCACTCGTTAAAGCTTGGGATTACCTTCCACAGAGCCATCGATCAAAGCTCTGATTTCCAAGCAGCATTAGAACAAATCATTACACTTGGATGCGAAAGAGTCCTGACATCAGGGCTTGCTGCTAATGCTGAGCAAGGCATCGATGTATTGGCTGCAATGGTCAAACAAGCCGATGGACGAATTGATATCATGGCGGGGGCTGGCGTTAACGCTGCGAATGCCAAAATGATTCAAAGCGCTACCCAAGTACCTGCTCTTCACCTTTCAGGTAAATCAACAAGACCGAGCCTAATGGAAAACAACTCGAGTGCTCAAATGGGCAATGATGATATTGATGATTATCAGATCCCAGTGACAGATACGAGTAAGATATCTGATGTGAGAGCCGCCCTCACCGCTTAGGGCAATAGTCGCCAGCATAAATCCAGAGAACCTCGCTGACTAATCTAACTGACTGACGTATATTAGATTTAATAGCGCAGAAAATTTTCATGGATAGATATGGCTAAAGACTTATTCAGCTCTCTTGATTTAAACCTGTTACGAACATTCCTGATTGTTTATCAAGAAAAAAACACCAGAAAGGCTGCGGAGCGACTCTTTGTTTCACAGCCTGCTGTTAGTCAGGCCTTACAGAAGCTACGCCACCACTTCAACGATGACCTTTTTGTAAAGGTACATGGTGGCTTACAACCGACCGCTTTCTCAGAACAGCTCACCAACAAGATCAAACCATTCATGGAAGGTCTATCTGTTGCTATTAATACCTCAAACACTTTCGACCCGAAAGATATCGACTACACACTTAAAATAGCTCTATCACCTATCGTGCTATCTTGTTTATCTGGTTCTCTGTTTAAAATGATAAGAGAGCAAGCACCGAATGCGAATCTAGAATTAGTCTCTTGGACCAATGCTTCTGTTTCTGACATTCAGAAAGGAGAGGTGTTGATGGGGGTCAGTTACCTTGGTAGCAAAACGAATAAAGAAGTTTATACGAAGAAGTTAATTGAACTAACAGCGCGTATTTTTGTAAGAAAAGAGCACCCTTTAAAGCAAGAAATCGTTACACCTTATGATGTAGCGGGGTACGATATCGCTTCATTAGTCACACCAGGTTGGAACGACAACTATAGTTTGGCATCGAATATCCTAACTGAGCTTTCTATTGAGCATAATGTTGGTTTCCGTAGTGAGCTAATTATGGCGGTCATTGATGTCATTCAACATACAGATATGTACATGCCACATTCGAATCTTTTCCTCGTTGATAATTACCCAACCCTACGCGGAATCGATGTTGTGATAGATGGCGAGCCTCCCAAAACTCCTGTTTACTGCCACTTACATACTAAAAACAGAAACTCCCCTACTACCAATTGGTTATTTGAGTTAATACAAAAAGCACTATCAACTCAGATTAATAAGTAATACTTATTATAGAGATACCAATATCTACTTAGTCTAAAAATAAAACACTGTTTAATATTAGCCCTATCAAAACGGATACTGAACTACGAAGGATCGTGCAGTTAAGTTAACCCTAAATAGAGACTAATATGAAAATTGCACTTACTACCCTAATTTCAGCTTCACTACTTTCTGTTCCAGTTCTTGCAAACAACTTTGACAGCCAACACCGTGTGGGTATCGGTTACAACCAAACTCAAGTAGACGATTGGCTAACCGATGACACAGTTGATTGGGGTAACGGTATCAAACTTGAATATGGTTATGAATTTAACCGTATCGTAGGTATCAACGTTTCTTACGCAACGAATAGTGACGACGAAAACGTTGAAGGTATAAAAGCTGAGATCGACGGTTACAAGTTCCAAGTTGATGCTGACATCGGTTATAAATTTGAATTGGATGGCTTCTCTTTGAAACCTTACGGTGTCCTTGGTCTAGCGCGTCAAAGCGAAGATAATTCTATTGGTTATTCAGATACAACGTGGACTGAATCATACAACGATACCAGCTTCGTTGTTGGCCTAGGTGGTCGAGCTGAATTCGGACCACACCTATACACTGACATGCGCTTTGAATTCGCGAGCTACGATGACGTAGATTACGACACATTCTCATGGACTGTCGGTTACCGCTTCTAATAAATTGAAAAGCCAGCGTTCAAGCTGGCTTTTTACGATCAGTCAATTGCTGGGTTCTAACACCTCATCAAAGTTGACCCACTTTCGAACAATTCGAATCAAAATTCATTGCAGCCACGGACGGCTAATTGCTTTAGGTATTTTTATGAAGATAAAAACTTCCCTGCTTTTACTTTCAGCCCTTTCTACTTCAATTTCAGCAAGTGCTCTTCATTTATCCCCAGAACTAAAAATTGGCTCTTATCATGGCTTCGGAGTGCAAGCTGGCATTACTGATGTGGCAAATTTAGGTGCCGTTTATCTTAGCTATTCTCACCTTTGGTATGACAGCGATCGATATGACGAAACAGTTGATGCGTATCGTGTTGGTATCCAAAACATGTTTGGAAGAAACCAAATCCACGGCTTTCAGGCTGAGATTGGTGTGGCAAGTTATGACGGTACAAAAACGCGCTCAGGCGAAGTAGAAGAGAAAACAACACATGGTATAAGCCTAGGTGGTGCCTACGTTTACCAAGCGACACCAATGCTTGGATTACGTGCTGGTGTTGATATGAATATTTTTGATCACAACAAAACCTTTGTGCCTTACGACACAACGGTCAATTTCAATCTTGGTGCAATAATTAGCTTCTAAAGATAAGCTCTATTTTAGTGCGTCATCAAGGCTTTGATCGCCTAAGTGACGTACATCTTTACCCTTCACAAAATAAATAATGTATTCGCAGATATTTTGGCAGCGGTCTCCCACTCGTTCAATCGCACGCGCTGACCACATCACCTGCAAAATATTAGGGATGTTCTTAGGGTCTTCCATCATATAGGTCATTAACTGACGAATAACGGCCTCGTACTCCGCATCCAACTTATCATCAAGCTTGTGAACTTCAGCTGCCGCATCAACATCCATACGAGCAAAAGCATCTAATACTTGGTGAAGCATGGTGATAGCCTGACGGCAAAGAGGCTCTAAAGATACGTGGAATTTTTGCTCTTTGGTTGAAGGAATCTCTATCGCGCCTTGCGCAATTTTAGAGGCAACATCACCAATACGTTCCAGATCGGTAATCGTTTTGATGATCGCCATAATCAAACGCAGATCTTTCGCTGTTGGCTGACGCTTTGCAATGATTCGAGTACACGCCTCATCAATCGACACTTCCATCGCATTCACTTTGTGGTCATCACGAATCACTTTTTTGGCCAATTCAACATCGTCTTTATGAAGCGCCTGCATTGCAAACGAGAGTTGCTGCTCCACTAACCCGCCCATGGTCAATACATGAGTACGGATCGATTCTAACTCGACATTGAATTGCCCTGAAATGTGGCGACCGAAATGCATACTTGCTCCTTGAAAGAAATGAAGAAAGCCATTTTTGTAGAGTGACTTAGCTCTAGATGACACCTTTGCAGAGGTTAGCCATATCTACCAGTAATGTAGTCTTCCGTCTGGTTTTTCAATGGAGACGTAAAAATTGAGTCCGTATCTGAGTACTCGATCAATTTTCCCATATGAATAAAGGCAGTATGGTCACTTACGCGCGCGGCTTGTTGCATGTTGTGGGTAACAATCACCACTGTGTATTGGGTTTTTAGATCGTTGATCAGCTCTTCAATCGTCAAAGTAGAAATCGGATCCAGTGCCGATGTCGGCTCATCTAACAAAAGCACTTCAGGTTCAATCGCAACCGCACGAGCGATAACCAAACGCTGCTGTTGACCGCCAGATAAACCAAAAGCGTTCTCATGCAAACGGTCTTTCACTTCATCCCATAGCGCAGCAGCGCGTAGAGAGCGTTCAACCGCATCATCAAGGTCTCGGCTGTTACTCACGCCTTGTAGCCTCAAGCCATAAACCACATTCTCATAGATAGATTTAGGAAAAGGGTTTGGACGTTGGAATACCATACCAACACGACGTCGCAAGGTCGCGACATCAACCTTAGGGTGATACACGTTCTTACCATGAAGCTTCACTTTGCCGGAAACCTTACAGCCTTCAACAAGATCATTCATGCGATTAATACAGCGCAGCAGAGTCGACTTACCACAGCCAGAAGGGCCGATAAAAGCCGTCACCTGCCCCTTCGGGATCTGCATCGAGATATCATCAAGTGCTTGGCTCTCTTTATAGTAAAGATTTAGCCCTTCAATCGAGATAGCAATTTGCTCATCCTTCAGGTTGTGAACATCAAGTGGTGCTTGGTAACCCAAGGTTTCATTAATCGAGAACATCTAATCTTGTCCTAAGGTTCGGTATTTTTCACGCAAGTTATTACGGATATTGATGGCTGTTAAATTCAACCCAACAATCACCGTAACCAATAAAAATGAAGTCGCATACACTAAAGGTCGTGCCGCTTCGATATTAGAGGTTTGAAAACCAACATCATAGATATGAAAGCCTAAATGCATGAACTTTCTGTCTAAGTGTAGATACGGGAACTGACCATCGACTGGCAAGCTGGATGCTAATTTCACAACACCCACCAGCATGAGTGGAGCAACTTCCCCCGCGGCTCTCGCGATTGCCAAAATTAAACCAGTGATAATCGCTGGGCTTGCCATCGGTAAAACAATGCGCCACAGCGTCTCAAACTGAGTCGCACCAAGCGCTAATGAACCGTGCCTCACTGCACTAGGAATGCGCGTTAAGCCCTCTTCAGTGGTTACGATAACGACTGGAAGCGTCAAGACCGCCAAGGTTAGTGCTGACCAAAGTAGACCCGGCGTACCAAATGTCGGAGCGGGTAATCGCTCTGCATAAAACAACGTATCAATCGAGCCACCGATGGTATAGACGAAGAAGCCTAAACCAAAAACGCCATACACGATTGACGGTACACCCGCCAAGTTAATCACGGCGATACGAATCAAACGTGTCAGTGCGTTGTTTTTTGCGTATTCATGAAGATATATCGCAGCGACCACGCCAAGAGGCATCACGACGATCGACATGAGAATAACCAGCAGAACAGTGCCGAAGATCGCAGGAAATACACCACCTTCAGAGTTTGAGTCTCGTGGGTTCTCTGATAAGAACTTCCAAACTTGTTTGCCCCAATGCCCAACCTTTTCTAGGTAAGACATATTATTCGGGTACCAATAATCCAGAATGTGACTGAGCGAAATCTCGACTAACTCGCCTGTCATATCCTCAACGAGTAAGCTTTCGACATTGAGCTGCGTTCTAAGGTGCTCAAGTTTAACTTCGGCTTCACCTAACTGGCGGTTTAATTCCAGTTTAGTTTGAGTATAGGTTTTAAGGTATTCATCGCTCACTGACTCATTGAGTTCAAGCTTACGCTTTTCTAAGCGCAGGTTTTCCAATTGCCAACTGATATTGCGAATTTCTTGGTTCACGACACGCGACGTTTCTTTACGTAATGTATCAGCGAACGCCAAGCCTTGTTCGAGCTTTTGGTCTATGTTCGAATCAAAGGTGCCAGAAGCAGTTTTAAAACCCACCGGCTTACCAAAGAAATAACCACCTCGACTTCGTTCAATCACAACCCAATCAAGCGGGGTTGTTGGCTCACGTAAGTTAACATCCAGTATGGAAACAAAGTCCGCAGGGTACAGTTCTCTGTTGGCAACTTTGATGCTTAAGCGCTGAATTAGTCCCGTCGAGAGGTTTTGAGGCGACAAGAGATCATGGACTTGTGGAACTTGCTCTATCGGGATGTATTTTCGTTCATATAGCTGACCAACCAATACATCTTGTTTTGATACGGTTTCGTCAAGATCGACCACGAGTGATAAGTCTTTGGAATCAACTTGCCATTGGTACAAAGGTGCGGGCCAAAAATAGGTTAAGCCCTTCCAACCAATCAGCAGCATTAGGCCAAGAACAGAAAGCATACTTATGCTCACCGCCCCACCCGTTAGCCAGATCCACGGAGAGCCCGATTTAACCCAAGATAATAATGACTTCAGTTTATTCATCATGACCGACCTTGCTCTCGACGTACTGAACTTAAGGAACTGAGAAGATCACGGGATACGCTAGCAAAACCACTAAAAGCCATTGATACACATTGAGGCAAACCTTTAAAACTACAGCGCACGATATTTATCTCTCAGTCTTTGTCTAACCCACTCAGCAACTGAGTTCACCGCGAATGTGAAGATAAACAGCAAGAGTGCAGCCAAGAACAGCAAGCGGAAATGAGAACCACCCACTTCTGATTCTGGCAGCTCAACAGCAATCGTTGCCGATAACGTTCTCATCCCTTCCAAAATATTCCAGTCAAGAATTGGTGTGTTACCTGTCGCCATCAAGACGATCATAGTTTCGCCAACAGCTCGCCCTAGGCCCATCATAACCGCAGAAAAGATACCTGGACTCGCCGTCAATAACACCACATAAATAAGCGTCTGCCACGCCGTCGCACCCAACGCTAATGAGCCATCAGACAAATGCTTAGGTACAGAGAAAATAGCATCTTCAGCAATAGTAAAAATCGTTGGGATGACCGCAAAGCCCATAGCAAAACCAACCACTAGAGCATTGCGTTGATCAAAGTCGATACCATAGCTGGCCAAGAAAGTACGAATATCACCACCAAATAACAATGCTTCAATGTTGTTTCCACCAGCAAACACCGCAACCACTGTAATCACCAATACTGGAATCAATATCAGTGCGTGCCAACCATTAGAGAAGCGACCCGTTACCATCTTCGGTAAACAGAACCAAACAAGTCCAGTTAGCAGTGTGCTAAGTGGCAATAACACCATTAATGAGAAGACAGCCGTTAAATGCGTCTCGACGATTGGAGCAAACCAAAGCCCAGCCAAAAATCCGATGATCACGGTTGGAAGAGCTTCCATCAGCTCTATCGAAGGCTTCACCACTCTTCGCATGCGTGGAGACATGAAGTAAGCGGTGTAAATAGCTCCGAGCACAGCAACTGGCACAGCAAACATCATCGCAAACAGAGCGGCTTTAATAGTGCCGAATGTGATAGGTACTAAACTGAATTTCTCTTCAAAGTCATCGTTCGCCGATGTTGATTGCCAAACGTATTGTGGCTCAGGGTAACTTTCATACCAGACCTTTTGCCAAAGCGATGAGAATGAGATTTGTGGGTATTCATTGTCGACTTTAGCCACACTGATGGTGCCATCAATCAAGGTCGCCAGATGCAGTTCATTGGCAGACATAGCGGCTAGTTGTGGTGATTTATCAAAGGCTCGTTCAAACAACGACAGCTTTTCACTGGTCGTATAGTGGCTTTGTAATGTGCCGTTCTTATAGAAGCTATAAAAACCCTTTCTATAAGTATCAGGAAGAATAAATTGCACTTGTTCAGCAAGTTGGAAGTCTCGAATATGGGTCAGGCTACGTTTTTCATCTTTGAGTACATCGAACCATTGAGAAACCTGTCCGTCCTCATGCGTAACCAACAACGAGTATGCACCAGACAGTAAATCGATGCTTTTCACGGAATGCTTCGCATCATTTAAGCTAAGATCAATCACTTCACGAACATCAAAACCGTTATCTGATAGTTTCAAAACAACCAAATCCGACTGTGCTCGAAGGTACAAAGTTTGCCCATCAGGTGTGACAAGCAGTTGCTGTTGCAAGCCCAGCTTATCCGAAAGCCATTGGCTCTTCTGGAAAACATACTGACCAGTAAGGTCACTCTGATACCACTTAACCAAGACTCGTTGGTCACTTAACTGCGCGGCAACCGTAATCCCACGTCCATTTTTAGAGAACGCGAATTTGTCGATCGTCGCCCCATTTGATGATTCATCATTTAACAACGGTTCAGGGAGAGTAATTTGCTCAATTTTAGGTTCGGCTTCGCTGCCCTTTTTCAGCACAGGCGCACTATACTCAGGGTAGAAAAAGGTAAGATTGCTTGCGCTGTCGGCAAAGGCAAACCAGTTTTCAGATGGGGTATTTCGAGAAAAGGCGATGGGGTTGGCTACAACATCACGCTCAAAGTAAGAGTGTGTATTTTGAGACTCTAAATCCCAAAACTGTACCAAACCGGATTTTTCGATAGTAAATGCATGTTGACCATATTCATCAACCGATAAGACGATAGGCTCTTCTACGGCAACGGTCTTTACGGCTTGGTCTGTCTCTAAACCAGTATCTGAAAATACCGGTAAAATGACCATTGCCAAGTAAACAAAGATCAATACTAGGGCAGCTAGAACACTGACCGCGCCACATGTCACCGAAAAACGGACGAGACGATCTTTCAACCATCTTTTTTTGTCGCGCTCTTTCAATGAAAATTGGGCTGAAGCCATCTGTTTATCTACCTTTTTTTAGCTACTGACATAATATGTACGTTAGATGACAATTATATTACAAGTTACGTTAAACAACTGAAACTAATAACAAGTTTGTTAGCCATATTTCTTAAAGTAAGATCATAGATTTGGTGTATTTTGCCATTCTAATTTAAAGTAATCAGCTCTATAGCCAGTACTCAAGGATTCTCATCTCGATGGAAAAAGACTATGTCACAAAAGAACTTAGCTGGTTATCCTTCAATGAAAGAGTGCTCCAAGAAGCGGCAGATAAGTCAGTCCCCTTAATCGAAAGAGTTCGTTTTTTAGGTATTTACTCGAAAAACCTCGATGAGTTTTACAAAGTCCGATTTGCTGATGTGAAGCGAAAGATCTTACTTCAAGATCCACAGCTAACCTCCAACTCACCGAAAGCCTTGCTGACTCAAATGCAGAGCAAAGCGAGCAAGCTCGATGCTCAATTCCATAAACTGTATAACGACTTGCTATTGGAATTGGTACGCAATCGTATTTTTCTGGTCAACGAACAACAAATCAGCGAAGAACAAAGTGGCTGGATAAAAAAGTACTTTAAGAAAAAAGTGCTGCCACACTTAACGCCGCTTCTCTTGAACGAAGATAGCCAGTTACTTAATATTCTCAAAGATGAACAAAGTTACTTAGCCATCGATATCGAGCGCGAGACATCATCTCAATATGTCTTACTCGAAATCCCATCAGAGACGCTCCCTCGATTTGTTAAGCTACCGGAACCTTCGGGTTCGCAGCGTACAACTTTGATCTTGTTAGATAATATAGTTCGATTTTGTTTGGATGACTTACTTAAAGGATTCTTTGAGTATGACTCATTGCGTTGTTTTGCGATAAAAATGACACGTGATGCCGATTATGATCTTCAAGAAGACAATGAAAATAACCTATTAGAATCGATGTCTTTAGGTTTAGAGCAGCGCTTAACGGCACTGCCGATACGTCTGATCTATGAGTCAGAGATGCCCGCTGAAATGCTCAACTTCTTACAAGTCAGACTTAAACTGTCTGACTATGACAGTGTCATCGCAGGTGGGCGCTATCATAACTTCAAACATTTCTCTGAGTTCCCAAGCCTTAACCGACGTGATTTAGTTAATCGTCCTCTACCCGCGATTAAATGCGCGCATTTCAGCCATTACCCAAACTATTTCGAAGCGATCAAAGCTCGTGACATCTTACTCCATTACCCTTATCACACTTTTAATCACATCACTGAACTTGTTAGGCAGGCTTCCTTTGATCCCAAGGTAACCTCCATCAAAATAAACGTTTACCGTGTTGCGGAGGGCTCAAAACTCCTCAGCTCGATCATCGATGCAGCACACAATGGCAAAAAGGTCACTGTGGTTGTCGAGCTGCAAGCACGCTTTGATGAGCAAGCCAACATTCAATGGACCAAGAAACTTCAAGAAGCGGGTGTAAAAGTCATCCATGGCATCCCAAGTTTGAAGATCCATTCCAAGTTGCTGCTCATCAAACGAAAAGAAGGCAAGCATACCGAGCATTATGCCCATATTGGCACTGGCAACTTTCATGAAGTGACAGCGCGCGTATATACCGATTTTTCTCTGCTCACTGCGAATGAAGATTTGACTCAAGAGGTGAGACAAGTCTTTAAGTATATTGAAAACCCTTATCAAAAGTCCCAATTCAAACAACTGATTGTGTCACCAAAGAATACTAGAAAACGTCTGTACCAATTGATAGATAATGAAATACAAAACGCGATAGAAGGTAAACCTGCAAGCATCACTCTAAAACTCAACAACTTGGTTGATCGAGAGATCATTGAAAAGCTCTATCAGGCTAGCCAAGCCAATGTAAACGTGAGAATGGTCATTCGCGGCATGTGCTCTCTTGTCCCTGGCATACCCAACATCAGTGATCATATTGAGATAGTCAGTGTGGTCGATCGTTTCCTCGAACACCCTAGAGTGATGATATTTGGTAACGCTGGAAAGCCGAAGGTCTATATATCTTCCGCTGACTGGATGACACGAAACTTTGATCACCGTATCGAAGTTGCAGCTCCAATTTTAGATCCAAAGATTAGGCAAACCATTATCGATATCACCGAGTTTCATTTCGATGACAGCAACAAAGCTCGAGTACTAAACCAATCGATGAGCAACCCTTACATACAACCACCAGCAAACCCACTTTATTACCCGACGTCACAACTCTCCACTTACCACTATATTAAACGTATGGAGAAACTTGCTCGCAAGAAGTACAAACAAGAGAAGAAATCATGCCGCTAATTGATAACAAACATTCTCGATGTATTGCCGCTATCGACTTGGGTTCGAACAGCTTCCACATGGTGGTTGCCCGGGTATTCGATCAACACCTGCAATTAGTCAGCAGACACAAACAGAAAGTGAGATTAGGTGATGGATTAGATGAACGTAACTTCCTATCCGAAAGCGCTATCGATCGGGGCCTAGAATGTCTCAAGGTGTTCGCAGAACGACTGGCGGATTTTGAGCTTGATGATGTCAGAGTTGTTGCGACTCATACCCTAAGAAAGGCCAAAAACGCTAAAGATTTCTTAGAGCAAGCCAAACCGCTGTTTCCTTTTCCAATAGAGATCATTTCCGGTCAAGAAGAGGCTCGAATAATCTATAACGGAGTAGAACATACTCAAACCGCTTCTGAATCTAAGTTGGTTATTGATATCGGTGGAGGCAGTACCGAACTCGTCGCAGGACAAGGCTTTACCCCCCTAATTACGCGCAGTTTACCGATGGGATGCGTCAACTTCACTCAACGTTTTTTTTCTGATGAAGGGCTAACTTCACAACACTTCTCAAATGCTTATACCGCAGCTACTCGTCTATTGATGCCATTGATTAAAGAATACACAAAAGCCCCTTGGCAAATCGCTTTTGGCTCATCTGGAACCGCGAAATCAATAAAAGAGGTACTCATTGGCTTAGGGTTCACCGATGGTCTCATTACGCCCCAACGCCTGTCCTATTTAAAGAATCACTTATGTGAGTTTTCATCATCCAACACCTTAAACCTTTCAGGCTTAAGTGATGAGAGAAAGCCTGTGTTTGCTGCAGGCGTCACCATTCTTTCAGCAGCCATGGATACGCTAGACATCAAGGAGTTACATTTTTCTGATGGAGCCCTGAGAGAAGGCGTTCTTTATGACATGGAGGATAGGTTTAAAGATATTGATGTTCGAACAAGAACTGCCGAAACGCTCGTCTCTCGATACCATGTAGACGTAACTCATGGCCAGAAAGTGAAAGTGCTCGCCCTTGCATTACTGAAGCAAGTGCAACCTCAAGTGACAACTGCGGTCACTAATGAGCTGTATGGTTTGCTTGGTTGGGCTGCCTTGCTTCATGAGGTAGGACAAAGCATTGCATTCCAAGGCTATCACCGACATTCGGCTTATCTACTGAAGCACACGACAATGCCAGGATTTAATACTGAGCAACAACGTTTTATATCAACATTGGTTCGCTATCAAAGAAAAGCGCTCAAGCTACAAGATTTACCGGAACTTTCTCTGTTTACCCAACAACAAATCACCCTGCTGATTCGTATATTGAGACTCGCTATCTTACTCAACCGTCAGCGAAATCAAGCACTAACTCCAGACGTAACTCTAACGATTGAACAACAAGATAACTGGGAATTGAAAGGATCTAACAGCGATTGGTTGTCCCAAAACCAACTGCTTGATTGTGAACTCAGAGAAGAGCAACAACGTTGGCAAAATGCAGGATGGTCGTTGAAGCTAAAATAACGAACAGTCAAAATTAAAACAGCCTGCGACATCGCAAGCTGTTCATACGTTTTTTCTAAGTTTGTCGTAGCCTGAATTAGAGCCTCAATTAGAGTCCGACTTTTGCCAATTCTTGCTCTGCGAACTCAGACGGTATCGCTAAATAGCCATCTTTCTCTACCAGTTCTTGCCCTTGCTTTGAGAACACAAAAGTGAGGAACTCTCTCTCAACAGGAGAAAGCGGTTTATCTGGGTGTTTATTCACGTATACGTAAAGAAAGCGCGATAGAGGGTAATCACCACTCAAGATATTCGCTCGAGTCGGCTCTACAAAATCAGAACCATACTCAGCAATAGGAATTAGCTTAACGCCAGCGACACGATAACCAATACCTGAGTAACCTATGCCACTGATTGATGATGCGACCGACTGTACAACCGATGCAGAACCTGGCTGCTCATTGACTCGGTTCTTAAAGTCACCACCACATAATGCGTTTTGTTTGAAATAGCCATAGGTTCCCGAAACGGAATTGCGCCCAAACAGTTGGAATCGATGTTTCGCCCAAGGTTGGTCGACGCCTAGATCTTGCCAATCGTTGAGTGGCTTAGCCGCACCACAGCGTAATGTCTCTGAAAAGATGCCATCAATCTGACGAAAGTTGAGCCCCTCAATAGGGTTATCGCGGTGAACAAAAAGTCCAATCGCATCGATCGCCACTCGCAGTGCTGTCGGTTTATAACCATGTTCTCTTTCAAACGCCTCTACTTCTCGCAAGCGCATCGGACGACTCATTGGTCCCAGATGGGCAGTACCTTCGGTTAAGGCTGGAGGAGCCGTAGAAGAACCAGATGCTTGGACTTGAGCGTTAACGTTCGGATAGTAAGATTTAAACTCTTCCACCCATAACGTCGTCATGCCCGCTAAGGTATCCGAACCTACCGATAATAAGCTCCCAGAAATCCCCGGGACCTTAGAATAATCAGGAAGAGAATCGACACTCTGTTCGGCATGAACAGAGTTAACCAAAGCAAACGCTAATAATGAGCTGACTGGCAAACGCATCCTGCGTGTCAAACAACTCATGACACTGTCAGTCGATTTGGCAATGTAAAATGGAATCGACTACCGACACCTACTTCACTTTGAATTTCTAAATGTGAGTCATGATGACTAAGCGCATGTTTCACAATCGCCAATCCAAGACCACTACCACCTGTATCACGTGAGCGTGCTTTATCTACACGATAGAAACGCTCTGTGAGTCGATGTAAGTGTTGTGGTTCGATACCGTCTCCGGTGTCTGACACATCCAAACAGGCACCTTGACTGGTCTGGTACCAACGCACTTTCACCGTCGCGCCTGGTGGTGTGTATTTCACTGCGTTGTAAACCAGATTCGATATCGCACTTCTCAGCTGATCTTCATCAGCAAGAACGCGTAGGCTCTTATCGATATCAAACTCAAGCTTATGCTCTCTATCACCACTTAGGCTTGCCGCTTCTTTCTCAAGAACCTCAAGCATCGCCGGAACGTTCACCACTTCATCGAGTTCGTGCATTGGTGCGGCTTCGATCTTAGAAAGTGTTAATAATTGATTGACCAGACTGTTCATGCGATTCAATTGCTCGGTCATCACACCATGAGCCTTAGGCCACATAGGGCCAACGACCATGTCTGGATCTTCCGTCATTTCAAGGTAGCCCTGAAGTACGGTCATAGGAGTTCGTAGCTCGTGAGAAACGTTAGCAAAGAAGTTACGACGCATGCCTTCTAGCTGTTTTAGCTGAGTAACATCACGTACCACCATCAGGTGTTCACCCTCGGTATACGGCACGATACGAAGCTCAAGCATACGTTCCACGTTAAGTGGCGAAGGCATCTCTAACGGTTCTGAAAAATCTTGTTTATTAAGATACTTGATGAAGTCCGGCGTGCGGATCAAGTTAGAAATCGGTTGTCCTGAATCGTCTGGCCAGCGAAACCCAAGTAAGTACTGAGCTAGCTTGTTACACCAAACGATATTGCCTTCACCGCGAAATACCACAACGGCATCGGGAAGGGATTCCGCACCGTTTCTGAAACGGCGGATCAGGTTGGTCAGCTCTTTACGTTTGCGACGCTGTCTCTGCTGCATACGATAAATACCGTTGAACAGAGATTCCCAATTCCCAGAACCTGATGGTGGCGTTAGACGCTTCTCATCCCACAACCATGCGGACAAACGCATTTGATTGTGTAGATGCCAGCCGAGCTGCAATACCGTAGCAGCCAGCAGTAACCAAGGTAGGTAGCCGAATATCCATCCAACTAAAACCCAAGGTGCGTAAAAAAAAGCCAGCTCCCAAGCCAGCTTTTTCCAGGTTAACTTTTCAACCATTCAGGACTCCGTAAACTGGGTAGCGAAGCCACACTAAGCCTTTGTAGAAAAACGGTAGCCCGCGCCGCGAACCGTTTGGATTAGCTTGTCGTGACCTGCAGATTCAAGTGCTTTACGCAGGCGTCGAATATGTACGTCAACGGTACGGTCTTCAACGTAAACGTTGGTGCCCCAAACGTTATTCAGCAGTTGCTCTCGGCTGTACACACGCTCTTGGTGTGTCATAAAGAAGTGCAACATTTTGAACTCTGTTGGTCCCATATCAACCGGACCTTCGCTTGCGGTAACGCGGTGAGATACAGGATCTAACTTAAGACCTTGCACATCAATCACGTCTTCCAGTGCGGTAGGCGTTACACGGCGAATAACCGCTTTCAGGCGAGCAACAAGCTCTTTTGGTGAAAATGGCTTGGTGATGTAGTCATCAGCGCCCACTTCTAAACCACGAACCTTATCTTCTTCTTCGCCACGAGCCGTTAGCATCACCACTGGGATGTTGCGAGTTAACTCTTCACGCTTCATGTGCTTGATAAAGTTTATCCCGCTACCACCAGGTAGCATCCAATCTAGTAATACTAGATCTGGGAAAGGTTCACATAGCTTGTTTACCGCTGTATCGTAATCTTCAGCCTCTACTGCTTGGTAGCCTTTTTGTTCAAGCACGAAACACAGCATCTCACGAATAGGTGCTTCATCTTCAACGACCAGAATCCTTCTCGACATAATTGAATAGCCTTTGTATTTAATCAACGCATTGCATTATCTGAGTTAATTATGACACTTTTGTGACCTTTGAAAACAAATTTTCATATAACTGTCTCAAACATTTCACTTTATAACTTTTGATACAGAGCTAGGGACAAATCGAATTAGATCTCATATCATGAAGCACTTCTAAAAAGGTATGAGAAAAATTTATGTGGTTTAAAAATTGCCTAGTCTATCGCTTCAACCGTGATATTGATTTCAACGCAGATCAGCTAGAGAAACAACTTGAAGAATTCCGCTTTACTCCTTGTGGTAGCCAAGACAAACAAAAGTTTGGTTGGGTACACGCAATGGGTAGACATGGCGATATGATGACGCACGTATCAGAAAACCGCATTCTTATCTGTGCAAAGAAAGAAGAGAAAATGCTACCCGCTTCTGTGATCAAAGAATCATTGAACGCAAAAGTAGAAACGCTTGAGGCAGAGTCTGGTACACCTCTGAAAAAGAAAGAGAAAGACAACCTAAAAGAAGACATCATCATTGATCTACTTCCTCGCGCATTCAGCCGCAGCAACTTCACTTACGCGCTGGTCATGCCAAAAGAAGGTTTCATTGTGGTTGATGCGAGCAGCTACAAAAAAGCAGAAGATGTATTGGCATTGCTACGTAAGACAATGGGTAGCCTGCCAGTAGTGCCAGCTATTCCAGAGCAAGCGATCGAAACGACTCTTACAGAATGGGTGAAATCAGGTGATACGCCACAAGGCATCACTATGCTTGATGAAGCAGAACTAAAATCTATTCAAGAAGACGGCGGTATTGTTCGAGTTAAGAAACAAGAACTAGAAGCTGATGAGATTATAAACCACATCGAAGCCAATAAGATGGTGACGAAACTTCTTATCAACTGGCAAGACCGTATTGAATTCATTCTTGCAGAAGATGGCAGCATCAAACGCCTAAAATTCAGTGATGAGCTCAAAGACGAAAACGACGATATTCCTCGTGAAGATCAAGCTGCTCGTTTTGATGCAGACTTCTCATTGCTGTGTGGTGAGTTCAGTGTTTTCCTTCCAAACCTATTTGAATCATTAGGCGGGTTAACTCAACCTAACGCTTAATCAGTCAAACTATAAGCTCAGGTGCTAACGGTATCTGAGCTTATTTTTCACTAAGTTCTCGCTTATATCTGCCTCTCTGCCCTCTTGTTAATGTCATTGCTATCTTTAGGGCTATCAACCAAACTCATTTTAGCGTAAAATTTGCGCCCCTTTGATATCACTTGGTGGTATCAACCTGACTTGAGATCAGATTAGAGAACGAAGTAATGACTACACAAAAACCATTTGTACCTGAACTATTATCACCGGCAGGAAGCCTTAAGAACATGCGTTACGCATTCGCCTACGGCGCAGATGCAGTTTACGCAGGCCAGCCACGTTACAGCCTTCGTGTTCGTAACAACGAGTTCAATCACGAAAACCTACAAATCGGTATCGATGAAGCTCATGCTCAAGGCAAAAAGTTATATGTTGTATGTAACATTCAGCCGCACAACTCTAAGTTAAAAACATTCATTCGCGACCTTAAGCCAGTTGTAGACATGGGCCCTGACGCGCTTATCATGTCAGATCCTGGTCTTATCATGATGGTTCGTGAAGCATTCCCTGAAATGCCAATCCACCTTTCGGTTCAAGCAAACGCAGTAAACTGGGCGACCGTTAAGTTCTGGTCAACCCAAGGCGTTGAGCGTGTAATCCTATCTCGTGAGCTATCGCTTGAAGAGATCGAAGAGATTCGCGAACACTGCCCAGAAACAGAGCTAGAGATCTTTGTTCACGGTGCACTTTGCATGGCTTACTCAGGCCGTTGCCTGCTTTCTGGTTACATGAACAAACGCGATCCAAACCAAGGTACTTGCACGAACGCTTGCCGCTGGGAATACAAAACAGAAGCAGCGAAAGAAGACGAAAACGGTCAGATCGTTGAAGCTAATCCAACTGGTGTCGCTATTCAAGAAGTTGAAGTTCAAGATGAACGTCCAGACAACACACTAGGTCTTGGTAAACCAACAGACGAAGTGGTTCTGCTTTCTGAATCACACAAGCCAGAAGAGAAAATGGCAGCGTTTGAAGATGAGCATGGTACTTACATCATGAACTCAAAAGACCTTCGTGCAATCCAACACGTTGAGCGCCTAACTAAGATGGGTGTTCACTCTCTGAAGATTGAAGGTCGTACTAAGTCTTTCTACTACTGTGCACGTACAGCTCAGGTTTACCGTAAAGCTATAGACGATGCAGTGGCAGGCAAACCATTCGATGAAAGCCTAATGGGTACCTTAGAGAGCCTAGCTCACCGTGGTTACACTGAGGGCTTCTTACGTCGCCATACACACGATACATACCAAAACTACGAGTACGGTTACTCTATCTCTGACACTCAACAGTTTGTTGGTGAGTTCACAGGTAAGCGCCGTGGCGACCTAGCGGAAGTAGAAGTGAAGAACAAGTTTCTAGTAGGCGACAGCTTAGAAATGATGACACCGAAAGGTAACGTTGTTTTCAAACTGGAAGTTATGGAAAACCGTAAATCTGAAGCGGTCGACGATGCGAAAGGTAACGGTCACTTTGTATTTATTCCTGTACCAGCAGATCTAGATCTAGAGTACGGCTTGCTGATGCGTAACTTGAGCGAAGGCCAAGATACACGTAACGCATCAGGCAAATAATTTTTACTTAAGCGACTTACTTGAGAAGAAAACAATGGCTCTGTTAATTACTGACAAGTGCATAAACTGCGATATGTGTGATCCTGAATGCCCAAATGGTGCAATCACTATGGGTGACAGTATCTTCGAGATCGATCCAGATTTATGTACAGAGTGTAAAGGTCACTATGAAAAGCCAACATGTCAGTCAGTGTGCCCGATTACAAAATGCATCATCACTGACCCAAACCATATTGAAACTGATGACGAGCTACTTGAGAAGTTTGTTATCATTCAAGGCTTGACCTAAAAGAAGAAAGGTTCAACTTAACCATAAGTTGAACCTTTTTTTCATCCTGATTTTTCGATTGGATAAATATTGCAGAAGAGCTCTTTTTCAAATTGATATTCGAGTCGTTCTCGCCAGTTTATTGATTGAGCTATCGGAACAAGATAAAAGTTTTCCCTGCTGGTATCGGTCACAAATGCCATTCCATACTGCATCAACTCATAATGAACATCATTTACGAAGCTAGGGTCTAAACGCTGTCTGCCTGTCAGTTGAGTAATGTCATCTCTCGAAATAGAAATACCCGAGCTTTCAGCGTTGAATCTATGTCTTAACCATTCTGAAAATTCCTTTGCACAAATCATAGTCATAGTCTTATCCTTGAATTATATATCGACGGGTATCAGACTCTGATTTTGTATACTGCATATAAGCCGCATCTTTCACCCCAAAAACACTCTATCCCTGACCAAACCTTGTCAAATTCGTCATCGCCTTTGCTGATATCGTTATTGGTTTTATCAATATCAAACGATGTTCTTAATCTCGTGTTTATAAACTCTAGACAAAAGTGTGATGTTTCTCCAGTTTTAGAGTCGAGAAAACCAGTGGCAGTACCACTGTAAAAAGCCTCGATGAACAGGATTACTTATTCGATATCAAGGCCAAACACTGACTTGGCATCACTTTAACTTTTTTCTTTTTCTTAGTTTTCGCTACTTTTTTAGGAGGTGGAACTGGAACAGTCTTTGGAGCCCAACTTGCAAGTTCATCTCCACAACCGTCACCTTTAGGAGGGCTCGATTGAGCTATGCAGTTTGAACTGCCTTCAGGACACTTTAAACGAACGTGGAAGTGGGAATGGTGTCCCCACCAAGGTCTTATTTTGCCTAACCAAGCTCTATCATTAGCGTCAGAGTTTTCTTGTTCACAAAGGGTTTGCTTGATCACTGGATGAACAAAAATACGCACCACTTTTTCATCTTTCGCTGCATAACGAATAACTTGAAAGTGATCATCGGTCCAATTCGATTGGCGCAATTTGTAGTTGGTAAGATCCACGACGCTCACAGGTTTAGGTACCGCTAACTCGTTCTCTGACAACCTTTTACTGGTTAACCTTAACCATATATCAATATCTAACCCTGTTTGATGACTTGAATGACCTGAAGAAAAGCGCCCTCCTCTGGGAAGAGAAATATCACCGACCAATAAATTAGTATTGAGTTTCTCGCTGGTCGTAACTCCTAACCTCTCAATAAACTTGATAGCTTCTGTATGACCATAGTAGCGCTCTCTTTGAGGGCGAATGATCTGATACCCCAAACCATTAATCGGCAAAGCCTGTGCGCCGTCTAGACAACCATTAGCATAACTTCCAATTGATGAGGATGAGTTTTTAGTAGGGTGACTCTCTTTTTCCCACGAAGTTGCTGATAGAGAAAATGAACAAAAGAATACAACCAGTGCAAAAAAGAACCTCATAATAATCCCAAATTACTGACGCTTACTCATTATATTAGTCGCCATTTAGGATTAGGTGCATATCGTATTTAAATTTTTGGTGGTAGTTGGTAAATTAGGCCGGTTAAAGCAATAAAACAGAAAATGTCGCTAATGATGAATAATGAATGATGAATGATGAATGATGAAGCGTAATGGCTGTTTATGCCAAGCTACCTTCTGTAACTTATCAAAATCCAGAAAGCAAAAAGGCTCTAGTCTTTCGACTAGAGCCTTAAATATGGCAGGGGTGGAGAGATTCGAACTCCCAACACGCGGATTTGGAATCCGCTGCTCTGCCAAT
>NZ_JALNTT010000008.1:0-198582 GCF_023161695.1 Vibrio sp. 1CM2L | reverse complement strand
TGGAGCGATACATCGGGTTCGAACCGATGACCTCAACCTTGGCAAGGTTGCGCTCTACCAACTGAGCTAGTATCGCAATCTGAAAACGTCTTTCGCCGTTCAGGGCTGCGAATTATAAGAGCATTTTTTTGTGATGCAAGTCCTTAATGCAAAATTACGAAACTTTTTACTCAACTGCTGTAAAAGCACACAAATTTGCAAAAAAAACGGCTCTTATGTCCCTGAAAAGTTAGATAAACGTGATCATTTTATTCGACTAGATGTTAATAATCGTTTTTCGGTAGTACTGCAGCTCGGCGATCGACTCTCGAATATCGTCTAACGCAAGGTGACTTCCCGACTTAGAAAAACCATCTAACACTTCAGGTTTCCAGCGACGAGTCAGCTCTTTCAGAGTGCTTACGTCAACATAGCGGTAGTGGAAGTACTCTTCTAACTCTGGCATGTGCTTGTATAGGAAACGGCGGTCTTGACCAATGCTGTTGCCACAAATTGGTGACTTACCTTTTGGTACCCATTTTTCAAGAAACTCAATCGTTTGTTGGATGGCATCTTGCTCTGAAACCGTACTTTCTTGAATTCGCTTCACGAGGCCGCTGCCGGTGTGAGTCGTTGTACACCACTCGTCCATCTTGTCTAATTCACTCTGAGGTTGGTGAATAGCCAAAACAGGTCCTTCAGCCAGGATGTTAAGCTCACTATCAGTAACGATAGTAGCAATTTCAATGATTTTATGAGTTTCAGGATCAAGTCCTGTCATCTCTAGATCAACCCAAATAAGGTTCTGATCGCTAAAGGACATAAGGCGTCGCCTATTTGTTTATGTGTAAAAGAGGTACTATACCCAAATAACTATACTCAAACTAGCTTTAGGACCATTGAAATCGCGTGGTACCAGCAACATCCTGTTTGAGTCCCCAATCATCAAGTTAGATGTGTTAAGTGAAAAATTGTGGCTAAAAAAAAGAAGTTAACCAAAGGTCAAGTACGTCGTGTACGTAGCAACCAGAACAAGCGACTCAAGAAAGAAGATTCTATCCAATGGGATGAGAACATGCTTGGCGGAACCAAAAGCGGACTCGTGATTACGCGCTTTGGCCAACATGCTGATATCGAAGATCTTGAAACTAACGAAGTTCATCGTTGTAACTTACGCCGTAGTATCGAGACTTTAGTTTCTGGTGACCGAGTGACTTGGCGCGCAGGCTTAGAATCAATGGCCGGTATTTCTGGCGTTGTGGAAGCGGTTGAACCGAGAACTTCAATGCTGACTCGCCCTGATTACTACGATGGCCTAAAGCCAGTAGCTGCGAACGTCGACCAAATGGTTATCGTTTCGGCTGTGCTACCAGAGCTATCACTTAATATTATCGACCGTTACCTAATTGCTTCAGAAACAGTGAACATCGCGCCACTTGTTGTACTGAACAAGGTCGATCTACTGACTGATGAGCAGATTGCTGAATATCGTGAAACACTTAAAGAGTACGAGAAGATCGGCTATAAAGTGATGTTCGTGAGTAAAGAGTCTGGCTACGGCATCAAAGAGCTGGAAGCTGAACTCAAAGACCGTATCAACATCTTTGTTGGTCAATCGGGTGTGGGTAAATCAAGCCTAGTGAATGCATTAATGCCTACGCTAGACATTGAAGAAGGCGAAGTCTCTGAGAACTCAGGTCTTGGTCAGCACACAACCACGGCAGCTCGTCTGTACCACTTCCCTTCTGGTGGTGATCTGATTGATTCACCAGGAGTACGTGAATTCGGCCTATGGCACCTAGAAGCTGACGAAATCACTGAAGCCTTTATCGAGTTCAAGCCTTACCTTGGCGGTTGTAAGTTCCGTGACTGTAAACACATTGATGACCCAGGCTGTATCCTGCGCGAAGCCGTAGAAAACGGAAAGATCAGTCGATTACGTTTCGACAACTACCACCGCATCATTGAAAGCATGGCGAGTAACAAAGATAACCGTCAGTATTCACGCAACAAAAAAGCCGATCTCTAATCGCGTTTTTGTGAACAAATGTGTGCATTTACTGACAATTGGCGCGAATTTAAGTAACATCTCGCGCCCTAAACCGTCATCGACAGATTTAATTGAAAAACAATTAGCATTGGAAAATTAATACAATGGATAAGATTAAAGTTGGATTGCAGTACTGGATTCCACAACATGGATTAACTCGCCTAGTCGGCAAACTTGCGTCTGCTAAAGCGGGCGGCTTAACGACAGCGATCATCAACTGGTTCATCAAGCAATACAAAGTGAACATGGATGAAGCTCTGCATAGCGATCCAAAACACTTTAAAACATTCAATGAATTCTTCGTGCGTGAATTGAAAGAAGGCATGCGCCCTATCGCTGAAGGTGAATCTGTTATTGTTCACCCTGCAGATGCACGTGTAAGCCAATTTGGCCCAATTACTGACGGCCAACTGATTCAAGCGAAAGGTCATGACTACTCAGCTCGCGAGCTATTGGGTGGTGATGCTGCGCTAGCGGATGAGTTTACAGACGGTGAATTCGCGACGCTTTACCTGTCTCCAAGTGATTACCACCGCGTGCACATGCCATGCGACGGCACGCTGCGCCAGATGATCTACGTTCCGGGTGACCTTTTCTCAGTTAACCCATTAACGGCAGAGAACGTTCCAAACCTATTCGCACGTAATGAGCGTGTAGTGTGTATCTTCGATACGGAATTTGGCCCAATGGCACAAGTCTTGGTTGGCGCAACGATCGTAGGCAGCATCGAGCAGGTATGGGCAGGTACCATCACCCCACCTCGCGGTAACTCTGTTTACAAATGGGATTACCCTGCACAAGGTGACAAAGCTATCATCTTGAAGAAAGGCGAAGAGATGGGCCGCTTCAAGCTTGGTTCAACCGTTATCAACCTATTCGCTAAAGATGCGATCAAGTTTGACAACACGATGCAAAATGGTGAGAAAACGGTTCTTGGTACACCTTTCGCACACATTGCAGGCAAAGAAGCACAAGCAACTGATAATGCTGCTGCCGATTCTACTGAGAACACAGACCAAGCGTAACTCTCAGAGTTAATTCATTAAGCTTTCAAGGCGCGTTACTTTTTCTATTTCAGAGAAGAACGCGCCTTTTTCTTAGCTCCACCGATTCGTTTGCTACTCAAGCTCTAACAACTCAAATTCCCAAAACCTTGCCCAGACACCTGTTGCTTCTCACTCTTGCTTCTAACTGCCCAGAAAAAGATTGACCAAAAACAAAACAGTTGCCGAAACCTTAAACAACTTTTTGATTTTCCAACCCGTCTCCAAGTACCAGAAATCCAGATAACTTACTCTATTTGAAGATATTTTATTTATAGGGTTTTTGTACATGCCTAAACTCAATGTTGGCGTTCTGGTCAAGCTGTTGATTTGTTTTGCGATTCCCTTAGGCGTGTTATTCATGCCGATAGATTCAATACCAATCGATGATCTCACGCTGATTCAACATCGCTTGTTGGCAATATTCTTGTTGGCCGCTCTACTGTGGGTGCTTGAACCTGTTCCGGTATTCGCCACTTCAATTTTGATCATTGCGCTTGAACTGGTGATGATATCTGACAAAGGTTTACACCTATTTAGAAATCCACCAGCGGGGCACGATCTCGGTGAGTTAATCAAATATACCGACATCTTCGGTGCATTTTCGTCACCGATCATCATCCTTTTCATGGGTGGTTTTGCTCTTGCGATATCCGCATCCAAATATGAACTCGATAACAACCTAGCTCGAGTGCTACTCAAACCATTTGGCACAGAGCCGCGCTTCATCATGCTAGGTTTAATGCTGATCACCGCCGTGTTCTCAATGTTCATGTCAAATACCGCAACGACGGTAATGATGCTTGCGCTGTTAGGCCCGATCGTAGCTTCTGCACCAAAAGGTGATATGGGGATTAAGGCGCTCGTATTGTGTATTCCAATTGCTGCCAACACCGGTGGTATTGCGACACCCATCGGTACACCACCCAATGCCATCGCGCTGCAATACCTAACCGGTGAAAACACCATCGACTTCCTCAGCTGGATGATGATGGGCTTACCCTTTGTGATCATCCAACTCACCATCGCTTGGTTTCTTCTACAAAAACTCTTCCCTTCTAAAGAAAGAAACATGGTGCTCAAGCTCGATGGACAATTTAGAAAAAGCTGGCGAGCGATTGTGGTTTACATCACCTTCGCTGCGACAATCTTATTGTGGATGACCACCAAACTGCATGGCATGAACACCTATGTCGTGTCTATTATTCCACTGGCTGTGTTTACTCTCACTGGCATCATGGGTAAAGAAGAACTCAAGCTGATTAACTGGGATGTGTTGTGGCTGGTCGCAGGTGGTATTGCGATTGGCATCGGCCTTGATAAAACAGGCTTAGCAGCAGCATTAGCGCACGCGATTGATTATGAATCCTTGTCGCCTACCGCAGTGGTGCTCACTCTATCGATTGTGTGTTGGTTGATGGCCAACTTCATGTCAAACACCGCGACGACCAACTTACTGATGCCGATCGCTGCTGCCATAGGCGCCTCAATGGAAAGCTTAGTAGCGATTGGTGGCCTGCAAGGCTTGCTGGTTGTGGTCGCCTTCTCTGCGTCGCTTGGTATGATTCTGCCAGTATCGACACCACCAAACTCACTGGCCTACTCGACCGGGCTTATCGAAAGCAAAGACATGGCGAAGATGGGCATCATCTTAGGTATTGTGGGCTTGCTGATGGTTTACCTCGCCCTGTTTATTATCACCTAGTAAGCGTTAACGCTCCCCTTTAATCCTAACTAAAGCGCTGAATGTAAATTTGGCGCTTTTTTCCATCTATACCACTCCATACTAAGTAATTAACTGACATTTCAATCAACAGATAACTGTGATTTTACTTCACTGTTTTACAAAAAGCAGAGCAAATATATTAAGAATTTATGATTTCAAACACAGTCATTCAGCCTAAGACAGCGGCACTATACACGCATCAGAGACACATCAATTCACCATCAAGTACGTCACTGTAGTTAGGTTTTTGTCTAATAAGAGAGGAATAGACCTTGAGACATACTATTAAATTTAAAATTCAGATCGCAATTGCGGTCATTATTGCCGTCGTGAGTGGCGCTCAAGCCTGGATATCGGTTAATCAACTGACTCAAGAAACTGAAGTCGCGATCAACCAAGAAATGAAGAATGTCAGTGCTGGCACGACGAATTACATTGCCGATTGGCTCTCGACTCGCAGCGATATGATGCTTGCTAATGAACCGACCATTTCAAGCAACAGTAACTCTGACCGTGAGTTACTAATCACCAAACAAGCCGGACAATTCTTGTCTGTTTATGCCGGATTCAGTGACGGCACTATCGCTTATGGCGACAAAGGTGAAGACTGGCCAGCAAACTACGACCCACGCACCCGCCCTTGGTATAAAGATGCGAATTCAACGTCAGACCTCATCATTACTGAACCTTATCAAGACTTTGACGGCAGCATTGTCATCAGCTTTGCCAAAGCATTCAACGGGGAAAGACAAGGTGTCCTCGCGGCAGACTTAACTGTAACCAGCATTATCGACACCGTGCTCAACGTGAAACTCGATAACGATGGCTTCGCGTTTTTAGTCGACGGTAACAACAACATCGTTGCCTACAGTGATGAAGAGCTAAGCCAGAAACCACTGACCAGTTTGAATCCGGAACTAACAGCCAACAAAGTGTCACAACTGATCCAAGGCCAAATGATCACTACGCTAACTTGGCCTGGCCAAGAGGATAAAATGGTCTACATTGCCAACGTCCCGAATACCGATTGGTCACTGGGTATTGTTATCGATAAAGAAATGGCGTTTTCCGCGGTATCTGACGCGATTCAGTTCATCTCCCTGACTTCTTTAATTTTGTACATCGTCATTTCGATTGCGAGCACAATGGTGATCAACCGCCTACTTTCCCCATTACAAACCTTATCAGAAGCACTGACTCAGCTTGCTCAAGGCAGAGGCGACCTCACTCAACGCATTGATATCACACGCATGGATGAGATAGGTAAGCTTGCTGAGCTTGTAAACCAGTTCTTAAGCCAAATGCAAAGCATGTTAAAGGGCGTTATTGAACACAGCCACGATTTAAACAATCATGCAGAGAAAGCCAATCAACTGGCGACCCAATCATCCATTCGAGTTGAGAATCAGCAAAACGATATCAATCAAATAGCGACCGCGATTCATGAGATGTCAGCCACGGCAGCTGAAGTGGCTAGCCATGCCGAACTCACGGCATCCGCTTCTCAAGCGTCAGCCACCGCTTGTAACGAAGGCCAAGAGGTTATTCAACAAAACCGCGATGCGATTACTGGCCTTGCAACTCAAGTTGAAGACGCTGCCAATGTTATTCGAGAACTGGAAAACAACGCGCAAAGCATCAATCAGATCCTATCCACCATTCAAGGCATTGCCGAACAAACCAACTTGTTGGCATTGAATGCCGCGATTGAAGCGGCGCGTGCGGGAGAGCAAGGTCGTGGATTTGCGGTTGTAGCCGATGAAGTTCGAGTGCTCAGCCAACGAACGCATGGCTCGACCGAAGAAATCCGCGTGATGATTGATACGCTACAGAAGAATACCGAACATGCCGTTGAAAGCATGACCACCAGCACTCAACTGGCTGAGAACAGCGTTGGCTTCGCAGAGCAAGCTCATGGCAGCCTGACTAAAATCACCCAGGCGATCACTGAAATCAACGATATGGCGCTGCAAATAGCGAGTGCTGCAGAAGAGCAACGCGCAGTAAGCGAAGACATCAGTCGCAATACGCAAGGGATCAAAGATGCCTCAGACGATCTTGCACAACAAGCTGAAAGCAGTCGCTATAGCTCAAATGAAATGAGTAACGCTGCCGAGTCGATGCGCCGAGATGTGGAGCGTTTTAAGGTATAACTCATCTCAAACAAAGTAAGTTAAACCTCACCACCGAGCGGCAGGTGACGTAAACCGATAACTGAAACAAAGTGGTTCTTTTCATAAGAATCACTTTGTTCTCAGTCCGGTTTAATGCATATTGATGAGCTAATTTATCCCAGACACAAGGATGTTATTCAGATGGGATTCGAATGGTTGGCTCTTGCTGCCGCTTTTCTTTGGGCCATCGCGAGCCTAATGTCAGTAAAGCCTGCTCAACACTTAGGTTCTTTCGCCTATAGCCGTTGGCGCATGGGTTGCACTGCTATCATCTTATCGAGCATGGCTTGGTTTACCGGTGGTTGGTCAACGGTCGAAGCAGACCTAGTCACGCCGATGATGCTGTCTGGCCTGATTGGCATCTTCATTGGTGACACCGCCCTATTTGCTTGTTTGAACCGAATGGGACCGCGCCAAGCAGGTTTGCTGTTCTCTTGTCACGCCGTGTTCTCGGCGATTCTTGGTTACTTCCTGTTTAGTGAAAGCATGACTTCGGTTGAGCTGATTGGCTCAGCTTTGGTGTTCAGTGGTGTATTAACCGCTATATTCTTTGGTCGTCGAGGACAAGCCAACAACCAACTCGAAACCATCAAGGGCACACTGTGGATTGGTGTAGCTCTCGGAATCACTGCCGCAATTTGCCAAGCATTAGGTGGGATCATCGCAAAACCCGTGATGCAAACCAGCATAGACCCCGTTGCCGCTTCAGCAATTCGTATGATCACCGCTTTTGTTGCTCACTCCGCATTTCGCTTAACGGGCGCCAAGCTCTCACGCGCAATCAACCCGATGAATGGTCAAATATTCGCGATTACCGCAGTTAACGGATTTTTAGCGATGGCGGTGGGAATGACGCTGATCTTGTATGCGTTGCAGGAAGGCAATGTCGGTATGGTTGCTCTGTTATCTTCAACCACACCGATCATGTTGTTACCAATACTTTGGCTGTACACCAAACAGAGACCAAATGCCTACGCTTGGATCGGTGCTATTGTTGCCGTAGTGGGTACTGGTATTCTAGTCAGCTAGCTAGTGAAGTTAATTGGCAGCTGATTGGAAACTGAGAATTAATAGCTAATGACTATTAACTCTCAGTAAAAACAAAAGCAAAAAGTTAAGAACGTGGGAAAGGAAAAGCTGTCACGTCATCGATGTGGTCATAACCCAACGCCAGCATGATCAGACGGTCGATACCTAACGCAACACCCGCACAGTCTGGTAAGCCCGCTTTTAACGCCTCAATCAAATGATGGTCAATCGGTTGAGGCGATAAGCCCATCTCAATGCGTTTGGCATTGTCATCTTCAAAGCGCTTGAGCTGCTCTTGTGCTTTATCCAGCTCATGGAAGCCGTTTGCCAATTCAATCCCTTTGAAATACACCTCAAAGCGATCCGCCACTCGTGGATCATTCGGGTTAATCTTGGCTAACGCCGCTTGTGATGCTGGGAAGTCATAAACAAACGCAGGCACTTGTTGCCCTATCTTTGCTTCAACCCCAATACTAAACAGTAGTTGTAGTAAGGTATCGCGGTCTTGTTCTGGATCAGCAATGTCACTAAGCCCAAGCTTCGCTGCCGCTTGTTTTAGAGTATCCATCGAATCTTCCAGTGGACACACACCTAACACATCAATAAAGGCTTGTTGATAAGTCATCCGCTCTGCTGAGCCCGATTTAAGTACCTGCTGTAACAGCAAATCCATTTCATCCATCAGGTCATGATGATCAAAGCCAACTCGATACCACTCCAACATGGTGAACTCAGGGTTGTGATAACGGCCATTTTCTTCGTTACGGAAAGACTTACAAATTTGGTAAATACAGCCACTGCCCGCCGCTAACAGTCGTTTCATATGAAACTCTGGGCTTGTCATAAAGAACAGTGGCTGGCCGTGCGCATAACCCGGCCCTACGAATTCAGTTTTGAACGTATGCAAATGCACATCCGTCACCGTGGCGTGACTCATCGCAGGCGTATCCACTTCCATCACGTTTCGCTCTGTAAAGAACTGGCGAATTTGATTAAGGATATCAGCACGTTGCTTTAATTGCTTAATGGTTGCGGCGGGTTGCCATGTAGAGTGCATTATTAAGTTCCATATCACTGAATTCTAGGCGAAGAAAATTACCACCTTTCGTCTCTTTTGTAAGCTTCTATCTGTCTATTGATGAAAGCAAAATGTTGTTTTAATGAAGCCAGAAAATTACGTTCTACAATACAATTATCAATACAGATTTCACATCAACATTGATAACAAAAATCATACTCAACAAGCCGTTAACACCTGTCCTGTGGGTTAATCGTTATCAACAATTCATTGCCGTGATTGCAGTCACATAACCTATAATTTCTATGCCTCCATATGCATTACCGACCTAAAAACCCAAATGCATCAACTTTTCGAATACCTTCCTCTCTTACACTGAACCTACCACTTAAGGCTTAGGGGTGCTAAATGGTTCCTACGATTTAGAACCTCCTAAATAGGCTTTTTATAATAACAAGCGGAATACTCCGCATCACACTGGAGAATAACTGTGAAGACAATTACCACAGATATCGCAGTCATCGGCGCAGGCGGCGCTGGTCTTCGTACAGCAATTGCAGCAGCTGAAGCTAATCCTGAACTGGAAGTTGCACTGATTTCTAAAGTTTACCCAATGCGTTCGCACACGGTAGCGGCAGAAGGCGGTTCAGCAGCGGTAATTAAAGACGAAGATAGCCTAGATAACCACTTCAACGATACTGTTGGCGGTGGCGACTGGCTATGTGAACAGGATGTTGTTGAATACTTTGTTGAAAACTCGACTCGCGAAATGATCCAAATGGAACAATGGGGCTGCCCATGGAGTCGTAAAGAAAACGGTGAAGTAAACGTACGTCGATTCGGCGGTATGAAGGTAGAGAGAACGTGGTTCGCAGCGGATAAAACCGGCTTCCACATGCTTCATACTCTGTTCCAGACTTCGATGAAGTACGACACAATCAAACGATTTGATGAGTACTTTGTGGTGGATTTACTCGTTGAAGATGGCGAAGTACAAGGCCTAATCGCGATTCACATGTCTGAAGGTGAGCTTGTTACCATCAAAGCAAAATCTGTTGTTCTAGCAACCGGTGGCGCAGGTCGTGTTTACCACTGTAATACCAACGGCGGCATCGTAACGGGCGACGGTATGGCAATGGCTTATCGCCACGGTGTACCACTGCGTGATATGGAGTTCGTTCAATACCACCCAACAGGCCTACCGGGCACTGGCATCTTGATGACCGAAGGTTGTCGTGGTGAAGGCGGTATCATCGTTAACAAGAACGGCTACCGTTACCTGCAAGATTACGGCATGGGCCCTGAAACTCCAGTGGGCGAGCCGAAAAACAAATACATGGAACTGGGTCCTCGTGACAAAGTTTCTCAAGCATTCTGGCACGAGCAGCAGAAAGGCAACACCATCAAGCACCCACTTGGTGATGTAGTACACCTTGACCTTCGCCACCTTGGTGAAGAGTACCTGCAAGAGCGTCTACCGTTTATCTGTGAGCTGGCAAAAGCGTACGTAAACGTAGACCCAGCAAAAGAGCCAATCCCAATTCGTCCGACCGTTCACTACACCATGGGTGGTATTGAGACTAACGGTACCTGTGAAACTCGCATTAAAGGCCTATTCGCCGTTGGTGAATGTGCTTCAGTTGGCCTACACGGTGCAAACCGCCTAGGTTCTAACTCTCTGGCTGAGTTCGTAGTATTTGGCCGCGTTGCTGGTGAAGAAGCGGTGAAACGCGCTGCTGAATTCAAAGGCTGGAACGAAGAGTCTATCGCTAAGCAAGTTAAAGCCGTTGAAGATCGCATCGCTGGCATCTTGGCTCAAGAAGGCGATGAGAACTGGGCTGACATCCGTACTGAAATGGGTCACACCATGGAAGCGGGTTGTGGTATCTACCGTCAAGAAGACTTGATGCAAAAGACCATCGACAAGATCACTGAACTGAAAGCTCGCTACAAGAAGATCAGCATTAAAGACAAAGGCAAAGTGTTCAACACTGACCTACTTTACGCTATCGAAGTGGGTTACGGCCTTGAAGTTGCAGAAGCGATGGTTCACTCAGCGATTCTTCGTAAAGAGTCTCGCGGTGCACACCAACGTCTAGACGACAACTGCACAGAACGTGATGACGTGAACTTCCTGAAACACTCTCTATCTTTCTACAACGAAGATGCAGCACCAACCATCGACTACAGCGGCGTTAAGATTACTAAATCTCAACCTAAAGCTCGTCTGTACGGTGAAGCTGCAGAGAAAGCCGCTGCCGCTGAAAAAGCAGCAGAAGAGAATGCTAAGAAGAGCGAAGAGGAGCAAGCATAATGTCAGCGAATCGAATCCAAAAAATTGAAATCCTGCGTTATGATCCTGAGCACGATGCAGAACCTCACTTTCAAACCTTTGAGGTGCCATTTGATGAAACCATGTCAGTACTTGATGCGATCGGTTACATCAAAGACAACCTAGATAAAGACCTGTCTTACCGTTGGTCTTGTCGTATGGCGATTTGTGGTTCTTGCGGCATCATGGTTGATGGCGTGCCAAAACTGGCGTGTAAGAGCTTCTTACGTGACTACCCGAATGGCTTCAAGATTGAGCCTTTGGCTAACTTCCCAATCGAAAAAGATTTGATTGTCGACATGACGCCGTTCATCGAGCGCCTTGAAGCGATCAAGCCTTACATCATCGGTAACGACCGTAAGCCAGAAGACGGCACTAACATCCAAACTCCAGAGCAAATGGCGAAGTACAAACAGTTCGCTGGCTGCATCAACTGTGGTTTGTGTTACGCAGCGTGTCCTCAGTTTGGTCTAAACCCTGAGTTCATCGGCCCTGCGGCACTTGCTCTTGCTCACCGCTACAACCTAGATAGCCGTGACAATGGTAAAGCTGAACGTATGAAGCTTATCAATGGCGACAACGGCGCTTGGGGCTGTACGTTTGTAGGTTACTGTTCTGACGTATGTCCGAAGAAAGTAGACCCAGCGGCTGCAGTAAACCAAGGTAAAGTTGAGTCTTCAATGGACTTCGTTATCTCGATGTTCAAGCCAGACGGATCGCAAGTAAAAACAGCAGAGGAGGCATAATATGAGCAATCGTAAGCCTTATGTTCGTGAGATGAAGAGAACGTGGTGGAGCAACCATCCGTTCTACCGCTTCTACATGCTACGTGAAGCGACTGTACTGCCTTTGATTCTATTCACTCTGTTCCTAACCTTCGGTTTGGGTGCACTGGTGAAAGGCCCTGAAGCTTGGGCTGGTTGGTTGAGCTTTATGGCTAACCCTATAGTCGTTGGTATCAACATCGTGGCACTGCTAGGCAGCTTGCTGCACGCTCAGACCTTCTTCAGCATGATGCCTCAAGTAATGCCAATCCGTCTTAAAGGCAAATTGGTTGATAAAAGAATCATCGTACTGACCCAGTGGGCAGCGGTGGCCTTTATTTCTTTAATCGTTCTTGTTGTGGTGTAAGGAGCTTTCGTTATGAACACAAATTACAAAGTAAAACCTGTTAACCACAACCCACAACGCTCTGATGAGCCAATCTGGTGGGGCCTATTCGGCGCTGGCGGTACTTGGTTCGCGATGATCACACCAATCACGATTCTAGTGTTAGGTATCTTAGTGCCAATGGGCATCATCGATGCTGATGCAATGAGCTACGAGCGTGTGTCTGAATTTGCCACCAGCATTATCGGTGCGCTATTCATCATCGGTACGCTAGCACTGCCAATGTGGCACGCAATGCACCGTCTTCACCACGGCATGCACGACCTTAAGTTCCATGTCGGCGTTGCAGGTAAAGTGGGCTGCTACTTCGTTGCAGGTCTAATTAGCGCATTGTCTGTTATTTTCATCTTTATGATTTAAGAGCAGATTCGAGATTCGGGTAAACGAGTATCGAAGAGCTTAAGAGCAGATGCGGGATTCGAGTAATCGAAATGCGAAAAGCTTAAGAGCAGAAAAGCGAAAGCAGAGCTAGGTTATCCAGCTCTGCTTTTTTGTTGTTTGTCGAATATCTTATCTCTCTGATTCGGCTCTTTTCTTCCTGCTTTTCGTATCTCGCATCCCGCTTACTCTAATCTGCTCTTCAGGCTCTTCGTATCCCGCATCTCGTTTACTCGTATCTGCTCTTCTGCCCTTCCCCAATCTTCAGGCACAAAAAAAGGCCGCCTAAGCGACCTTTTTCAGATACTTGAAGTAAATTACTTCACACGACCAACGTATTCGCCAGTACGAGTATCAACTTTAACCACTTCACCGATTGCGATGAATAGAGGTACGCGAACTACCGCGCCTGTTGCTAGAGTCGCAGGCTTACCGCCAGTACCTTGTGTGTCGCCTTTAAGGCCAGGATCGGTTTCAGTTACTTCGATCTCAACAAAGTTTGGTGGAGTTACTGTGATAGGGTTATCATTCCACAACGTTAGAGTACAAACGTCATTTTCAACTAACCATTTTGCAGAGTCAGCAACTGCTTTTACGTCTGCTGCGATTTGCTCAAATGTTTCGTTGTTCATGAAGTGGTAGAATTCGCCATCGTTGTATAGGTAACCTAGTTCAACGTCAACAACATCTGCAAGCTCAAAGCTTTCGCCTGATTTGAATGTTTTCTCTAACACTTTGCCTGACAGCAGTTTACGAAGTTTTACACGGTTAAACGCTTGGCCTTTACCTGGCTTAACGTATTCATTGTCGATAATTGAGCAAGGCTCGTTATCTAACATGAATTTTAAACCGCCTTTGAATTCATTGGTGCTTACTGACGCCATGATTTTCTCTTCCACATCTTTGAGTTAATTTCAATGCCGCATATCATAACCCGAAAAGTCGAATCTGTTGAGCAAAACTGGCTCAAACAACTATCGAATGCGATCTCTGACCCGACAAAACTGCTTGAGGCATTGGAAATAGACCCAACACCGTGGCAAGCAGGCTTTGCTGCTCGTGAGTTATTTGCGCTTCGGGTTCCTCTTAGCTTTGTCGAACGAATGGAAAAAGGCAACCCACACGATCCATTGCTACGACAGGTTTTACCGCTAAGCGAAGAGTTTGAGGTACACCAAGGCTATTCCGCTGATCCACTGGAAGAGCAAGAGAACGCTATCCCAGGGCTACTGCACAAATACAAAAATCGAGCACTGATGATTGTGAAAGGCGGTTGTGCGATTAACTGCCGCTACTGCTTCCGTCGTCACTTCCCTTATCAAGATAACAAGGGCTCGAAGTCTGTTTGGCAAACCAGCCTAGACTATGTAGCTGCTCACTCAGAGATCAACGAAGTTATCTTGTCGGGTGGCGATCCACTGATGGCAAAAGATAGCGAACTAGAGTGGCTGATTCATGCTATCGAACAAATACCACATGTGAAAACCGTTCGAATTCATAGCCGATTACCGGTTGTGATTCCCGCTCGAGTAACAGATGAACTGTGCCAATTGTTAGCTCAAACTCGCCTTAATGTGGTGATGGTCAGCCACATTAACCATGCCAACGAAATCAACTTAGAGCTCAAACAAGCCTTTCACAAGCTTAAGTTAAGTGGTGCTACTCTGCTCAACCAAGGCGTGATGCTTAAAGGCGTAAATAACAGCGCTAACTCATTGAAAGAATTAAGCGAAAAGCTATTCGACGCCGGTATTTTACCTTACTATATGCATGTACTTGATAAGGTTCAGGGCGCAGCGCACTTCTATATTTCAGATGAAGAGGCGAAGCATCACTTTAAGGGATTAATCTCTGAGGTTTCTGGCTACCTAGTACCTAAGTTAACCCGTGAGATTGGCGGACGCAGCAGCAAGACACCGCTCGATCTACACATTGAATAGAGAAGTTGTATCAATGAAACACAATACCTCAGTGACTCCACCAGCAATCACATCTCAACCAGCGCTTAAGTTCAGCTCAAGAGGTTTCACCATCATCGAGCTGGTCGTGGTGATCGTAATTCTAGGTATTGTGTCGGTCACTGCTGCTTCTAAGTTCCTCAACCTGCAAACTGATGCGCGCATCTCGACATTAAACGGCCTTAAAGGCGGAATGGAGGGTGCAAGTGCTATGCTTTATGGTAAGACATCAGCACTAGGCTTGGATAAGGCTGTCAGCGCATCGATTAACGTTGAGGGTGACGATATATTGGTCGCTTACGGTTACCCTGCAGCGATGAACGATCAAACTTGGTCAATGCTTATCGAATCCACGTTCTTGGATGCGGTTTGGGATACGGGCAGAGCTGACTGGTTCTTTACCAACACTGACGCGAACGATGGCATTATTCTTTATGCGCCTTCGAGCCGAAAAAATCAGGCTGATAACTGCTACCTTGAGTACCAAGAAGCGACAGAGACCACGACACCAGTCTTCACCTTAACAACAGACGGCTGCTAGACTTTACGTCACCTTTATCAATCGTTAAGACAAAAAGTTTTTGTTCGATCGTCCGGTCTATTATTAGCATACTCGGCTCTATTCTAAATTTTTAGGAGGGGTGATATGACACAATTTATAGAACAAACTCTCAACCTTGCCCCCTTTAGCTGGGCAGGCCTTGCTGTATGCATGCTGTGTGGTTCGTTAATCGGTATCGAGCGACAAACACGCGGTAAACCGGTAGGGATCAGGACATCGATTCTGATCATCAGTGGTACCTATTTCTTCCTTACGATGGCGATTAGCCTTTCCCCTAACACGCTCGATCAAGCTCGTGTGCTTGGTCAGATCATTACTGGGGTTGGTTTCCTTGGCGCTGGGGTAATGATGACTCTGGATGGAAAGATTCATGGTGTCACTTCAGCCGCGATTATCTGGGTACTCGCGGCATTAGGTATGATGATCGCACTTGGTCATCTTTCCCAGTCGGTCATTATTACGCTAATGGCGCTAGTGATTCTGCTTGGTGTCGACAAGGTGGAAAACAGCTTCCAAAGCCTGCGTCGTGGCGTTCACCAAAAGTGGATGCGAAAAGGTCGCGTGAAGAAGTAGTATCTCACCCTGAATGAGATCTACTAGACACAATTCCTTAGAGACAAAAAAGAAGCCTAGTCAAACGACTAGGCTTTGAGTTTTTACGAAAGCGCTTAATACACCTGAATACACACCTGATTCTTACCCGCAGCCTTTGCCTTATAGAGCTGCTCATCAGACGAACGAATACTCTGGTTTTCCCACAAGTGCCCGACACTATCGAATTTATACAGAGAGTAGAGCGTCGCGCCACCAGATACAGAAATACTAATCTTGTCTCCTGTAGGACATCGATAACTCTGCAGGCTAATGTCGTTTTGAATTCGCTCAAAGATCGATGAAAGTAACTCCGACGACTCACCCGTAATCGCGACAACAAACTCTTCGCCACCAAATCGCGCCACGATATCTTGCTGTCTAACGCTGTTCAGCATCAACTGAGCAACATGGCAAATCACCTCGTCCCCCACTTTATGGCCATACTGATCATTAACGACTTTGAAATCATCGATATCAAACACGCCAACACCAATAATCGGTTCTTCATCCTGCGCCAGTAATCGAGCCTCAAAACCACGTCGATTCAGCAAGCCCGTTAATGGGTCACGCATTGCGAGCTCATTTAAACGCTGGTGCTCTTGTCTTGTATAGAAGCGCCATAGCCATAAAACTGAGAGCAGATACAAAACCAACAGTATCGAAAGCTGAATCTTCTCCATCTCCAACACATGCAGAAAGTGCTCGCTCTTATCTTCTTCAATACTCAGATATAACTGGGTGTTAATGTCATCAACATACAGAGGCTTGGAATAGGTAAAATCCATAAATCCGTATTTGTTTGCGCCTCGAGTACTGGTGACTTTATAGCCATGGGTAGGATTCGATACTAAGTTAGAGACATAACCATCGACACCCAATACCCCTTTAAACTCACCATTAACGTAGATTCCTTTGGTTAAGGTCACCACTTTCTGACCAGTAAGGTAGTCATCATATTGGCCGGTATACACCACTTGGTCTTGCCCTTGAGCTAAGCCAAAGCGAATCGTGTTCACCCAATAAGGCCTGCTATTTACAACCGAATCAAAGGTATCGCCCTTAATGTAACTGGCAAAGTCAGAAGGCGAAGAGATAATAAACTTCTCTTTCGAAATGAAATAAATCGCAGAAATGGTATCGATGGTATTGGCAAAATAAGCCATGGTCGGCGCGATGAACAGGCGCTTACCCGCTTCGCTGTAAAGGTCCGATTTCGGGTTGCACATCTCGCGAGGGCCAGAGAACATAAAATCAAAACGAGGGGCATGTTGCTCCTCACTGGTGAAGTAGCACGTCTCACCTTCGATCTTTTTGTCATGCGAGAATACGTAGGTATCTCCATGCAGTGGATAAAGCGCAGTGATGTTGTACTCAAGCGCATTTATGATCTGTGTGAGCTCCGCTAAAGAGCGCGTCACGCCTTGGTTTTCCATTCCATACTGTTTATCTGATTCTTCCGCTGAATCAACGAGCAACAAGCTCAAAACTACTAAAAAACTGGCGGTAAGGCCTAAGAAAGCCTTTTTAAAATCGACGGTATGGTGGTTAATCAAAGCATATAAATCATCATTAGGAATTTATCGCACATTGTACTTATAAATTTAAACATCGCAACAACAAATATAAAACAATATGCTTATTGGGTACTTTGAGAAGTTTATCGTAGAAGTGGAATTGAATGTAATAACGCCCAAACAAGGGTTTAGGCGTTGATAGGCTTAGCGTTTAAAAGCTAATGCACTAACTGAACGTTGCTCGCCAATGGTAGAACCAAAGGCTAAACGACAGCGTTATTTAGCAAAGTTTACAATCGGGAAGCACGGGAAGAAACCGTTGTCAGCACAGTTGATCAGACCAACCTGTACGCCTTCGATTTTGTTGGTTTTGTTGAAGATACCAACCTGAACCGTAGACACTTCTGAAAGGTTCGCGGCACCAACATCAACCATAGTGTTACCTTCTGAGTAGTTGACGAAACTCACGTTCGCGCCTTTCACATCATTAGTAATGTTCACAGCACCAAGGTTAACACCGGTTGTTTTACCCGTATTCCAGTTGAAGAAACCTAGAGATGCACCGGTCATTTCTTGGTTCACTTTTGATGCACCAAAAATACCAAGGTTCACACCTGTGGTCGTTTGCGTCTCAGACATACCAACAACGGCAAGATCGACACCTTTAAGGTCGTTTACTTGTCCGTGAAGCAGAGCCAAGCGCACACCGCCAACCGCATCTGAATCAGGTGCGTTGAAGCCGTTAATCGTTGAAAACATAACTGGCGAAGAAGCGAATGCTGCCGGTGCCATTACTGCTGCAGACACAGCAAGTACTGAAAGTAGTTTTTTCATTGGGGGAGTCTCCACTGACTTATTGTTCACTTGATTAATCCATTTTTAATCAAGCATTTATTGTCCTTTATTAAACAGCTATCCATGTTAAATCAATGTCATAACTGCACTGTTGAATATAAGCTGCTAAATCATAAAGAGCAATATAAAGAAAGGGATGCGGTGAGAGGTAAGAGTAGCGATCTAGGCCCATGTTTCTATTTGAAGGTTGTAAAGATTCCCTATCACGCTCGAGCCTCGCTGTAGGGAATGACGAAACACAAAATCACTCCAGCAATAACAACCGTCATTCCAGAACTGAGGAACGAAGTATCTGGAATCTCAGAACACAACACCCTCAAACGCTTATAGGCAAAGCCGATTCCCTATCAGGCTCGCGCCTCGCAGTAGGGAATGACGATTTCAAAACATAAAAAAACGGAGACCGAAGTCTCCGTTTTCTAAAGCTTATGTATGGCTTTCTCTGTTACGAGAAAGGGGGATGATTACATCATGCCGCCCATGCCACCCATACCGCCCATGCCACCCATATCAGGCATAGCAGCAGACGCATCTTGAGGTTTGTCTGTGATCATCGCTTCTGTCGTGATCATAAGGCCAGCAACAGATGCAGCGAACTGAAGTGCAGAACGAGTTACCTTCGTTGGATCTAGGATACCCATAGCAATCATGTCGCCGTATTCGCCAGTAGCCGCGTTGTAACCGTAGTTACCTTCGCCAGCACGAACGTTGTTAGCAACCACTGATTCTTCATCACCAGCGTTCTTAGTGATTTGACGAATCGGAGCTTCCATTGCACGTAGTGCAACGCGGATACCTACGTTTTGCTCTTCGTTGTCGCCTTCAAGGCCAGCAACTTTAGACGCAGCGCGGATAAGTGCAACACCACCACCAGCAACCACACCTTCTTCAACTGCAGCGCGAGTTGCATGAAGTGCATCTTCAACTCGGTCTTTCTTCTCTTTCATTTCAACTTCAGTCGCAGCGCCAACTTTGATTACTGCAACACCGCCAGCTAGCTTAGCTACGCGCTCTTGAAGTTTCTCTTTGTCGTAGTCAGACGTTGCATCTTCGATTTGTTGACGGATTTGAGAAACACGACCTTGGATCATTGTCTCTTCACCCGCACCATCGATGATGGTTGAATTTTCTTTAGTGATGGTTACACGCTTAGCTTGACCTAGGTCTTCTAGCGTTACTTTCTCAAGGTCTAGACCGATCTCTTCAGAGATAACCGTACCACCCGTTAGGATAGCGATATCTTGAAGCATAGCTTTACGACGGTCACCGAAACCAGGTGCTTTAACAGCAGCCACTTTCACGATGCCACGCATGTTGTTCACAACTAGAGTCGCTAGCGCTTCGCCTTCTACATCTTCAGCAATGATTAGAAGTGGACGAGATGCCTTAGCAACCGCTTCTAGAGTCGGAAGAAGTTCACGGATGTTTGAAACTTTCTTGTCGATAAGAAGGATGAATGGGCTTTCTAGATCAACAGAACCTGCTTCTTGGTTGTTGATGAAGTAAGGAGATAGGTAACCGCGGTCGAACTGCATACCTTCTACTACGTCTAGCTCGTCTTGCAGAGCCTGACCTTCTTCAACTGTGATAACGCCATCACGGCCTACTTTTTCCATCGCTTCAGCAATGATGTTACCTACTGTCGCGTCAGAGTTTGCAGAGATAGTACCTACTTGCGCGATAGCTTTTGTATCTGCACATGGAACAGAAAGGCCTTTTAGCTCTTCAACCGCTGCGATAACTGCTTTGTCGATGCCGCGCTTAAGATCCATTGGGTTCATGCCAGCAGCAACGGCTTTTAGGCCTTCAGTGATGATTGCTTGAGCAAGAACGGTTGCTGTCGTTGTACCGTCGCCCGCAGCGTCATTCGCTTGCGAAGCCACTTCTTTAACCATTTGTGCGCCCATGTTTTGGAACTTGTCTTCAAGTTCGATTTCACGTGCAACTGAAACACCATCTTTAGTGATCGTTGGTGCGCCAAATGATTTGTCTAGAACAACGTTACGGCCTTTAGGACCTAGCGTTACTTTTACCGCGTCAGCCAGAACGTTTACACCTTCTAGCATTTTAATACGTGCGTCGTTACCAAATTTAACGTCTTTAGCAGCCATCTTTATTTCCTTTAAATTCTTGTTTGTTGTTGACTTTCATCTTCATCACTCTGAGGAGTAACAATGAGAAAATTCAGTATTCTATCATCATTAGCTGCTTCAGATTCCCTATCTCGCTCGTACCTCGCGGTAGGGAATGACGTTTAGGTTCTATCGAAAATGAAAGCTATCTGATTATGGTCGGAGTGTGGATTACTCAACGATCGCCATGATGTCATTTTCAGACATGATCAGAACTTCTTTGCCGTCGATTTTTTCAGACTTAGTGCCGTAGCCTTCAGCAAAGATAACAGTATCGCCAACTTTAACGTCCAATGGTTGTACTGAACCGTTTTCTAGAATGCGGCCTTTGCCAACAGCTAGAATTGTACCGCGAGTTGATTTTTCAGCGGCAGAACCAGTTAGAACGATGCCACCAGCAGATTTAGATTCAACTTCTTGGCGCTCAACGATAACTCGGTCGTGTAGAGGACGGATATTCATCGGTCGTATCTCCTGATAATTTCCATTTAATTTGATAGTTGCCACGATTGGCATGGGGTTAAAGAGTATGTTGGGGCGATGTAGAAGATCCCAAGGGGTGAAAGAGAAAAATTGTGATCTGAAAGGCAGATAGAGCCGATGAAGGATGCGAGTAACAAAAAGAAGTAAATTCGATGCGAGATATTGGTAGAAAATACGCATTAAGATTGCCGTCATTCCAGAACTGAGGAACGAAGTGTCTGGAATCTCCAAAGGCCAAAGTTGAAGCTAAAAAGATTCCCTATCTCGCTCGTTCATCGCTGTAGGGAATGACGAAGCCAGTTGAGGATGCCCCAAGCGGTGTGTAAATGCCCGTATACTTTTAAGTTAGATACCCATGCCTCAAATTCGCTCTTGAGCTTTTCGCACCCCGAATCTCGTTTACTCGCATCTACTTTTCTTCCCTTCCCGCCCGCATCTGTTTATCCTACGCTTTTGGTTTCTATCGGCGTTTTACATGCAAGATAAGCACGGGCTATTAACTGCCCCAATTGAGAGTACATTGCGTACCATGACCATACCGACCATATTCGGTATGGTGGCGATCTTGATGTTTAATCTCGTCGATACCTTCTTTATCTCATTGCTCGGCACTCAAGCCCTTGCAGCAGTGAGCTTTACCTTCCCAATCACCTTTGCGATTAACTGCATCACCATGGGAATAGGTATTGGCCTTTCTACGTGTATTGGGCGTTTACTTGGTCAAGGCTGCGCACAAAATGCGGCGAGATTTACCTGCCATGGATTATTACTCGCGCTACTTCTGGTCTGCTGCGCTTCCGCCGTTGGCATTGCCTCACTCGACCCCTTATTTACTTTATTGGGTGCCGAAGCGGAGTTACTGCCTCTGATCTCTGAGTACATGCTGATCTGGTATGTCACCATTCCCCTATTAGTGATCCCAATGGCAGGCAACAATGCCATTCGTGCCAGTGGCGATACCAAAACGCCCGCTAAAATTATGATGCTAGCAGGATTAATCAACGGCGTTCTCGACCCTTTGCTTATTTTTGGTTACGGCCCCTTCCCTGAATTAGGGATTCAAGGTGCCGCGATTGCCAGTGGTTTCAGTTGGTTTGGCGCTCTGTGCTGCTCGCTGTACATCTTGATTAAACGAGAAAAGCTTCTGGCATTACCGAATGTCAAAAACATCCTTAGCGACTGGCATCAAATACTGACCATCGGCACGCCAGCTGCACTGTCCAATGCACTCAATCCATTAGCGGGTGCCATCATAATGATGATGTTGGCCAAACAGGGAACCGAAGCCGTTGCTGCTTATGGTGCTGCCCAGCGTATTGAATCCATTCTTATCATTGTGTTGATGTCTCTGACTTCGGCTCTTACGCCTTTCATGGCGCAGAACTTTGGCGCAAACAACCCGCAACGCAGCTTTAAGGCACTGTTTCTCAGTATGCGTTTTGCTGTGATGTTCCAAGGTTTGATTTTCTTGATGATGGTGCCACTGAGCATTCCTTTAGCCGCTTTATTCTCTCAAGAAGAATCCGTACGAGGCATCTTGTGGCATTACCTGTTAGTCGTTCCCTTTAGCTATGGGTTCCAAGGTATTGTGATGATGCTGATCAGTGGGATGAATGCGATGCATCAACCACTGAAAGCCTTTCAATGGAGCTTTATGCGTTTGTTTGTCTTTACCTTGCCGTTCGCTTGGGTAGGCAGCCAAATCGATGGTGTCGAAGGGCTGTTTATAGGCTTAGCCTTGGGCAACATTGTCGGCGGAGTTTCAGGGTATTGCTTTGCACTTCGTATAAAAAAAGATACGGGATGCGAAAAGATTTAAGAGCAGATGAGAGATTCGAGTATCGATATTCGAAGAGCTTGAGAGCAGAAAAAACTAGAGGAAGGAAGATGACATGGAAGACACCATTTACAAAATGTTCTATGACGCACCGATTGGCAAGATGATCATTGTGAGTAATGGTGTGTCGATTATTGAAATTGACCATATAAATCACGAAGAACTCATTACTAGCAATCCAGATGAGCTTTGCCAACTGGCGACGAAACAGTTAGATGAGTATTTCGCAGGTCAACGAACAGAATTCGATTTGCCATTAAGAGCGATAAAAGGCACTGACTTTCAAAAAGCAGCTTGGCAGGCTTTAACGACTATTCCTTATGGCGAAACCATCAGTTACGGTGAACAAGCCAAAAGAATGAACAACCCAAAAGCCGTAAGAGCAGTCGGTGGCGCGAATGGCAAGAATCCATTTAGCATCGTAGTCCCGTGCCACCGAGTGATTGGTGCAAATGGCACATTAACCGGCTACACCGGCGGCATGAACCGCAAAGAGTGGTTACTGGATTTTGAGCGTTCGGTTCTAAAAGCGAGATGAGAGTAAACGGGATGCGAGATAACTCGAATCCCGAATCTGCCCCCTCTTATCATTACGTCATTCCCTACAGCGAGGTACGAGCGTGATAGGGAATCTCTCTTTATGTTGAACACCGAATATGACAAGTAATACATGGCATGAGATTCCAGATATTTCGTTCCTCAATTCTGGAATGACAGTCTAGAGCAGATGAGAGTAACGAGATGCGAAAATATATAACAGCTCTCATTCTGTTAGTGACCCGCTTACTCGCATCATGCACCAGCCCTTAAGCTCTTCGATACTCGCTTACCCGAATCCCGCATCCGCCCTTAAAGCTCTTCGAATCTCGTTTACGCGCATCCCGCATCCGCCCTTAAGCTCTTCGCATCTCGTTTACGCGCATCCCGCATCAATAAAAAAGCCCGCACTTTGAAGTGCGGGCTTTCAGAATCGTTAAAGGGTCAACGTGAACCGCTGAGCCAAACAATTACTTAACGATTATATCACCTGACATTTCTGCTGGGATATCAATACCAGACAGAGAAAGCATCGTTGGTGCTAGGTCAGACAGCTTGCCGCCTTCTTTGAACTCAACGTCTTTGCTACCTACGTAGATAAGTGGAACTGGTAGGTTAGTGTGCGCCGTGTGGATACCGCCCGTTTCTGGGTTTACCATCATTTCCGCGTTACCGTGGTCAGCAGTAATAAGCAGTTGACCGTCAGCTTCTTTGATTGCTTCAACTACTTTGCCAAGACATTCGTCTAGCGACTCTACGGCTTTAACCGCTGCATCGTAAACGCCAGTGTGCCCAACCATGTCACAGTTAGGGAAGTTACAAACGATAGCGTCGTATTTGCCGCCTTTGATTGCTGCAACAAGCTTTTCAGTTAGCTCTGGAGCGCTCATTTCTGGCTGTAGGTCGTACGTTGCTACTTTTGGAGAAGCAACAAGCTGACGCTCTTCGCCTTCAAACTCGTCTTCTTTACCGCCGTTGAAGAAGAACGTCACGTGTGCGTATTTCTCTGTTTCAGAGATACGTAGTTGCGTTTTGCCTTCTTTCGATAACCATTCACCGTAGGTGTTCTCTAGAGAAGCCGGTGGAAATGCACATAGCAGTGGGATGTCTGCTGCGTATTGAGTCAGCATCACGAAATCGATCGCTGGGAATACGTTACGAGCAAAGCCGTCGAAATCAGGCACGAATGCGCGTGTAATTTCACGAGCACGGTCGGCACGGTAGTTCATGAAGATAACCGCATCGCCATCAACGATAGCGGCAGACTCTTCACCTTCTGCTTTGATTTCAGTCGCTTTTACGAACTCATCGTTTTCGTCACGAGCGTAAGCCGCTTCTAGGCCAGCAACTGCAGTGTCGAATGTGAACTCTGCTTTTGCTTGAGTCAGCAGGTCGTAAGATTCTTGAACGCGATCCCAGTTGTTATCACGGTCCATTGCGTAGTAACGACCAATAAGCGAAGCAACACGACCTTTACCTAGCTTAGCGAACAGCTCTTGGAAGCGTGCCAGTGTGTTTTCAGCGCTACGTGGCGGCGTATCACGGCCGTCTAGGAATGCGTGTAGGTAGATTTTCTCTGCGCCACGCTCAGCTGCCATTTCAACAGCGGCGTAGATGTGATCTTCATGAGAGTGAACGCCACCTGGAGACATAAGTCCCATGATGTGAACCGCTTTCTCAGCTTTCACCGCTTTGTCGATAGCATTCACTAGCGTTTCAGTTTGGCCGAATTCGCCGTCTGAAATTGACTTAGTAATACGAGTAAGATCTTGGTATACCACGCGACCCGCACCGATGTTGGTGTGACCCACTTCAGAGTTACCCATTTGGCCGTCTGGTAGGCCTACATCTAAGCCAGAAGCCGAGATTAGCGTGTTAGGTTGGTTAGCAATAAGACCGTCTAATACTGGTGTATTAGCGTTCGCGATAGCGTTGTCTTGGTTGTCTTCACGGTAACCGTAACCGTCAAGGATCACTAGAGCCATTGGCTTCTTAGCTGACATAGGACTGACCTCGTTCAATTCAAAATAAATCGGTATAAAAACAAATTAGCGTAATTTTACTACAGTTTACAGTCAAAACTGTAGCGGAAGATCAAGAAATCTAAGGATTCAACGTCAGCGGAGGAGTTGAGAATTGTAAGTTTATTAACAAAAGAACTTGCAGCTTTCGCCAAGGAAGCAGCCGAAGGCCCACCCTTAGGCTTAACTAATAAAGCCTAATGTTGAATAAAACCACAATTGAGGTCATACTCTATTCGGAAAGGGGTGAGTGTCTTACCTACAAAAAATACCAACCTTGTAAGTCAAATAATAGCCGCAATGGAAAGAGCAAAAATTGAAGATGAAAGTTTGAACTCGATACTCCTCGCTATAGCCTTGCCTCGTTTGACTCCAAGCTAGTCAAAAAGAACCAATCACAATTTATTATATCTATGGGTGACTATACCTAGCAATGAACTTTCGGTGAGCTGGGCTAAGCTGTACAGTGCGAAGACCTCACCCTGCCTCGTATCGCGGTTCACAAATATGGGTGCTAAATCTTGAATTAGTGCTCTAATTGAGTCCTGTCAACGTGGCGTTGAAGACGCCTTTATTGCGTGTATCGTTCTGCTATAGAAGATGATGCTCACTGTAGCTGGAACGCGTTGGCTAAGTTTGGCATGTTCCACGCCCGCAAACATCTGAGAATAGATATATTTATTAAAAAAAACTTTGGGACGATTGACACTCCCGTATCAGCATCAACAATTAGAGGGGCTTGCAACTTATGCCCTCCTCCAAAGTTTTAGACACTTGGACCTTATTAAACTTACTCTAATATTTGAAAAGTTAGCGCGACACCAGTCATGAGTAATCTAATGACTTTGAGCCTTTTACTACCCCAGTTATTATCACTCCTAACCTTCGAAAATTCACATCATTATTATGGCAAAATACCATTTATGCACAAGAACGAACATGATGTATCAGAGTTTAGTCCGTGGTACGTCAATCGAATTCACAGTCAGTACTCAATAACGAACGATGGTATGATAACTTGTAGTGAATTTTGATTCTAATTAGTCGCAGGAATTGATGGTGTTCGAAAAGATTCTATAATAGACAAGTATGAACTAAACAATTAACTATCTTTAAAGTTGCCCTGAGGGCTAGAACCAAGCTGATCAACATTTGAACAGCCTGAATGGATACCAATTCATATATGGGGTACCATTTCTAAACATCATCACCATATAGAGCCGAAAGTACGTACACTTAAGAGAGCAATTTCACAGCAATATTGCGTAACTCTTTTATATCGAACTTAAATCGACTAAAATCAGCATAAACGTATATTATTAGGCTTAATTGTGCTCATTCCCTTTCTAGACCTTTCATCCCTTTTCTTTTTCTCGCTCGCCACGATTTTTATCATGCGTAAATTTGCTAAGAAAATCGGCTTAGTCGACAAACCTAACGCACGTAAGCTTCATAATGATTCAGTTCCGTTAGTCGGTGGTATATCAATTTGTATTGCGATTTTTTACTTTCTTCTGAATAATCCTAATATCCTGCCCCAAACACCACTTTATGTCGCATGTATTTTTATTCTCGTGGGAGTAGGAGCCTTAGACGATAAGTTTGATTTAAGTTTCAAACTTCGCTTTGCTATTCAAGCGGGGTTATCTGTAGCAATGATGGTGATCGGGGGGATTGAGCTCAATACAATTGGTGATATCTTGGGCACAGGCGAAGTTGTAACACTAGGGTGGCTTGGGTATTTTGTAACTATTCTAGCAGTCGTCGGAGCTATTAATGCATTTAATATGGTTGATGGCATCGATGGGCTTTTAGGTGGGTTATCCATTGTGACTTTTAGTGGGCTTGGCATCATGCTCAACTATGATGGGCAGCATAACTTAGCTTATATTTGCCTTGTTCTTGTGGTGGTTATCGTCCCATATATTCTGTTAAATCTAGGGGTATTTGGACGAACAAGAAAAGTGTTTATGGGCGACGCAGGCAGTATGCTCATCGGTTTTACCGTTATTTGGTTGTTGCTTCTTTCAAGTCAAAATGGCAGTGCTCCTCCATTACGACCTGTAACTGCACTATGGCTAATAGCCATCCCTCTTATGGATATGGCTGCAATAATGATTCGACGTATAAGGCGCGGGAGCTCCCCATTTAAACCAGATAGAGAGCATTTACATCATATATTTCAACGTCTTGGGTTAACCTCTATTCAAACTTTAATCACAATTAGCACAATTGCTGCGATTTGTGCAGGGATAGGAATATACGCAGAGATGATAGGAATCCCCGAGTACATAATGTTGTATAGCTTTCTTATTTGCTTCTTAATTTATTTATTACTTTTAAGTAATATATGGAGAATAACTTCAAAGATAAGAAAAATATACGATAGACAATAAGCTATTACTTCCTAAACACAGCTCTATATGCATAAAAAGAAAAACAATAAGCACTCTTAATTAATGAAAGTTTTTCGATATTTCTATAGATCTGCCATTGCCTCATTGACTTCCTAATTTTATTTCGAGAAATTGAGTTGGGTAAAATTCGATACTGCGTTAATACCTTGTTGAAAATATATGCGTTTGTACCTGTCTTAAGCAACTTTAACCAAGTAGCGTAATCCTGCCCTGTGCGAAGTAATGGCATTGATATATCGGAGAATCTGCTTGCGCGAAGCATTACGGTAGAGCAACCAAGCGTAGCCTTTTTTTTAAGCATATCTTCATAGGTAAAGGACCCCTTTTGATTTGCGTCTACGGATACACCTAATTTGTAACCTTGGCTGTCAATTAATTCATAAGCAGTAAATGTGAAGTCCAAATGATTACTTTCCATAAAATCAATTTGCTGTTCTAATTTAGTTGGCGCCCAAATATCATCACTATCAATAAAAGCAATAAAATCTCCGCGAGCATTAGCTAATGACTTATTTCTACTAACAGCAGCTCCAGAGTTAACTAAATTACTAAACACTTTAACTCTATGGTCTACTTTAGATATGTTTTTTATTAGCTCAAAAGTATTATCACTTGAGCAGTCATCGGTTACTAGCCACTCCCAATTAGAATAAGACTGTTTATTAAGACATTCATATGTTTTTTTTATTAAATGGCTAGAGTTGAATGTTGCTGTGATAATTGAAACAAGCATAAATCACATCCTCGATTTAATTAATAGTCTAGATTTAAAATAGGTAAAGTTAGGGAGCAAATTTTTTGACTCTAACATTAATTTAAGTGTTTTTTTAGGGTTTAATCTAAACATCTTAATCAAATATACAAACTCAGGAATAGAAAACCTCGCCAAACCATTTGCATTAAGAATCGAATTATATTCTCTTAGTATACTAAGCCTTGTACTTAACACATCAAACCCTACTACTTGAGTCAAAGATCCACTTCTTTCGACAACTGTATAGATAGCTAAGGAGTGACATATAATATTCCGAGCCTTAATCCCAACAGACAGTGAAAATATTACATCATTTGATACTAGTGTTTCTGAAAATTTTAGCTTATTTTTTACAACAAAATCACGACGAATAATTTTTGACCAGGGAACATGAAACCAGTATCTAACGTAGTCGAGATCATTCTTAATGTGTAAGTCAACTAAAGCCTCATAAGTTTTATGCCTATTAGACACATCATTATTCAATGATACTGAAGATGGTTTAAAATAAGCCACGTCACAACTCTTAGGGATGAAACTCTCTATATTACTAAAAACTTTAACGATGTTACTTGAAAAATAATCGTCTGAATCGGCAAATACTAAAAAATCACCTTGAGCATGGTGAATACCTATATTTCTACATGAACCAGCTCCTTTTTTCCTATCATTTGACAAAACTCGAACATTCGGATGAGACGTTGCAATTCTTCTTAACTCCATCAAATCTTGGGAGTAATCATCCACTATAATAACTTCGTTGTTACTAATCGGAATACTATCAAGAAGGCATTTTATATACTCACTAGAGTTATACGTTGGTATAATTATAGAAATTTTCTTCAAAATTAGAATAACCTATCGAATTAAAACATTAAATAAAAATCGCATGCCGCTTATGAAAATCACCCTAATAAATATTTCTTACGAGGTTAATATCTGGTATAAACAGTGACAACAACTGCTTGTATGACAAATAATTGGCGCTGTATATGGTATTTTTCAAAAGAAATACTCTCATTTTCATACCTTTTCGTGTATATAGATTTCCTGACTCCATTAAAGCAATTGGTATTCTAGAAAGCATACGAGCCTTAAATTTATGTATACATACAAGAAGTTCCTCATTAAATTGCCCTTTATGATGGGTCTCAAGGATTTCATTAACTTTCAGAAAAACTTGTTTATAGCCATCTACATGCTTTGTTGTTTTCTTACCAGTCATAATAGAACCATAACGTATTCGGCGATTATATAAAACATCATTAATCACTTTACACCTCTTTAGTTTCTTTGACATAAGAAGCTCAAAAGTAAATAAGTTATCTTCATGGTGTATGCCAGGGAAAAAATCAATAGTTTTAACAATTTGATTTCTAACTAAATACAAGCACGGCGAAACAGTTAACGTATTTTCTGAGATAAAGCTTACAAATAAGTCTCTACCAGATCTTATCCTGTCTAGTTTTTTAGTTGGACGAGAGTAATCAAACTTTATCTCGAAATTGCCATCCATTTCATCTACATTTTTCGCTTCAAAAAACAAACCATCCAAGTGGTCGGTTACTACGGTTTCATAAAGACGATCTAAAGATCCAATTACATGAGTGTCATCACTATCCATAAAAAGGAGATAATCCTTAGAAGCGAGAGCTTTACCTATATTTCTAGCTACCGATTGCCCTTGATTTTCTTGATATACATACCTCACCCTCTTATCTTTTTTCGCATAGGCATTAACCAGCGTACTTGTATCGTCTGAAGAGCCGTCATCTACGATGATAACTTCAAGATCACACTTGTTGTGTTGTATTACAGACTCCAAAGCCTCAACAATATATTCCCCAGAGTTATATGCCGGGATAACAACACTAATACTCATTTTCTTTTTTACACCTATATACGAAATAAAAAACCCAAAGAATCATATGTAAATTTAGAAAGTAACCAAAGACTTCGCCTTTGTAATGAAAAATAGCAAGGAGTAAAACTGATGACAACATTATTCCAATAAAACCATCTGAATTCCTCATACTTATATCTCTAACACAATAATAGAGCATATAAATGGTAGAAAAGAAAAACACGAAAAAGCTCATAAATCCGGAAGCCAATACCTGTCGCATATAACCACTATCCGTATCCATATAATACCGAGTAATTGGATCTGAGTATCTACCGTCACCGAACAAAAACGTTTCTAAAGAGATAGGAAAGTACATCGTAAATAAGTGGTTTGTTGATGACGTCTCCAGCTTTCCATTATCAATGTAATTGTAAATGAATTCAAAAGAAAATCTGGTGAAATTATCAATTCGAAGTTTTATAGGTTCGGGAAATATATAAAAATACATCGTAATCATGATTGTAATTACGATAATAAAAAGAACCAATAGACGCAAGATTAAATAATAAGATTTTCTACTGTTTTGAAATATTAAATAGACAAAAAACACAAACCCTGCCACCAAAACAACCCGTCCTGCCGACATGAAAAACAACAACATCATTGCGTATAACACATAAATATAGCTTCTATTTTTAGTGTTGTACTCTTCTAAAACCAATAAGAATAGTATAAATGACAATATAACTGATAACCCAAAGAACTGCGGTCCAGAAAGAGATAACCCTCGAACGCCACCACCGCCATAACTGCTCGCGACAGCCACCAGGTGGTCAGGCTTGGTCAATGCAATAACTTCCCTAAAAGCAGGAAAGAAAAATGCAGCTAACATAATTACAAGTTGAATTACTACAACTGCTCTAAATAAATTAACCAGTTGATAATTATCGAAATCAATCAAACTTGCAATAAAAACAGAGACTATCGCAGCCCCCCCAAAGTAGAAGATCAATCGCTTATACTGAGTTAAATAAGTAAAGTCCATTTCACCAAAGTAAACAGTGATAAGTAGATAATATAAAAAAGGCAAAGAAACCAAACTGACGTAAAAAATAGTATTCTTATGGAACACTATTTTTAAAAGAACATTAATTTTATTTACCAATAAAATATAAATCAGAGAGATAGCTATAGCGATCACTGCTGAACTTCCTAAAATAGGCACTCTAAATGTATACAAGAATAGAAATAATACTAAGACACAAAATATATAATTAACTCTGCGCATTAAGAGCAACCTTAAGGAATTTTTTAGAGTCTACCCTAAGTTCATCAAGCTTTCGTTCAACGCTGGTATAGTCGATAGGAGTAATCAATGCTTCTGAGATTTGGCTAGGAGAGGAGACGAGTCTACTTTCTAGACCCAATTCTCCCAATAAGCTTTCTAGGCGACTGACACCTCGTGAAGCGTTAGATACACACACGAATTCTTTATTGAATAATATAGCCAAGCAGATACAGTGGTATGAGTCGGTTAAGATAACTTTGCTTATCTTAATCTTATTGAGCCACTCCGGTACTGAAAAATATTCATATCCGTGATCGTTATATTTGTAATAAAAATTTTCAGCGTCTGTATTAAGTTTCGAAGCTAAATGGGATGCAGCGTCACTAAATGAACGATCGACATCAAGCTTGTAGTAAGCAACTTTAGACGATTGGCTTTCACCTTCAGGAGAGAACATCATATAGTAGTCAAGTATGGATTCAAAAAAAGCCCTTCCAGCCAATAAAGTAGGATCGAGTACGTGTACAGCACCTTTAAAACTTAGGTGCTTTTTGCAAATATCTACACCTGCAGATTCTCGTACAGAAACATTGTCAAAATCGTTAATCCACTTTATAAAATCTGCATTTTGGAAGTACTTACTTTCTTCCCATAGATCGACACCGAAACTTGCAGCGTAAGACACCTTTTGGGGCCCTTTAAAAGGCAAGAAAAATACATCAGCATTTTGCTTGGTATAGTTAGTTCTCCATACCTGGTCACTGCCAACAACTACGTGAGAGTACTCTGAACATCGTTCAATAAAACGATTCTTCTCAGTAATCGACTGTGGACTTCGATTTATAAAATCCTTTCTGAACCTTTCAAAAACTGCTTCGTTTTCAATATCTGGCCTTTTTTTAGGGTTTCTTACACCTAAATGCCTTAGAAATTTTACAACTAACTGTCTAAGTTGTGAAGTTTCGTTGAGTGGGAGTGACCTATAGTCAATATGCTCAGCAGAAATATTAAGATCATCTTTGATCACATGCTCTAAAGCGGCTGCTTGCAGCACAGCTCCGTAATTATGTGTCGAATACTGAAAATTGAGTATACCAACCTTATGCTTCCTCATAGCAATAGAACTCCTTAACATTTTTTCTAGGTGACTTAGCCAAACGAGCTTTTTCTGACTCGTAACCAAACGCAATTGCTAACACAACTGTTTCAGAATCATCAACATAGTCCAGCGCATAAAACATCTTGTCGACAGAAACGTCATTACACCAGTTTAATGCACAAGAACTAATGTCATAAGCACGTAATGCATAAATAAAGTTCATCGCGAATATGCCACCATCAACAAAAGGCTGATTTCTTTCATTTGCCTTATAGAAGGCTGATAAGTCACTTACGATTAAAGCAACATGTGGTATGTTTTCAGTAAAACCTAGATTACCGTTTTGAAACTTGAGAACGGTATTCTTTTCTTCCCCAGTAAAAACACGAACTTTCCAATGTTGTCTGTTACAAACTGATGGTGCTTTAATCGCTAATTCCATCACTTTTTCAAATTCCTCCGTACTGATTAAATCTGGTTTATAGTTTCGGCAACTATACCTTTCTAAACAGAACTCTTTAAAAACGTTTGTATAATGGTTCTTGTGCGCTTTCCTTAAATCAGAGCTATTTATCGTACCGACTCGAGAACTGTCATTACTCGAGAAGTAACGTTCTAAACCACCAACGTTGAAGAAGCTAGGAACCATAACTCCACTATTTTCGTGAAACTCTTTATAAGCTCTAAGTGCTCCTATGCCAAAGAAGAATTCTTCATTTGTACCATGCCTCATAAGGAGCAAATTTAAATTCCCAATTAACCTTGTAATGGCAACTTCACCAAAGTTCAATCTAGGTTCTGGTAATGTCAGAGCCTTTTCAACCCTATGCTTATCTTGTAGTATCCAAGCAGATAGGTTATCGTGATTTAGATCCAAGTCGTATTTACTAGAATAGAACTTGTCAAATCTTTTTAAATCAAAAACTGCACACTGCCAAGCACGAAGTTTTTCTCTATAAGGTCCCAATATGCGCTTTATGGAGCTAATCATAACTATTTCCGATATCTGTTTAAAGCAGCCTTAACAATGTACATAACATTATAGAAGCTGAAATTATTCCGAAGAATGGTAAAGGCCTCGCGAAAATTGCCATAGTCAACAGCGAGGTAGATAAATTTTTTTACATACTTCTGTTGAATAGCATCAGCATAATTTACCGCACCTAACGCTCTAATTATTTCTAACAATAATGATTGATGACCTTCAAATTTCACACGTTTTTGAAAGTAACTCACGCTACTCCTAGAGTGAGAACCTTCTCTAACTACATATCGATAGGTGACCTTATCCAAATAACCACAGTCATTATCTCTACAAATAGGCAATAGAATTTGCCAATTTTGACCAACTTTAGAATTAATGATTCTGCGATTACGAATTACTTTATCAAAACAACTAGTTCTAATCATATAACCGCCTGGGCATAAATACACTTCATTTTCAAAAATCAAGTCCTCAAAAATATTTTTAGCCCTTAAATTGTACTTATCGGATATATAATAGAGATGCGATGAATTCTCATTAATGTATTCAACGTCACTTCGAACGATATTTAACGTATCATGCTCCGTTAAATATTTCACTTTGCTTGAAATTGAACACTTGGTAAGAATATCATCAGAGTCAGGCCAAGTAATATACTCTCCAGTAACTAGTGGAAGAGCGAGGTTAATAGCTGAGGCTTGCCCCTGATTCCTTTGGCTTAATATAGTATATTTATAACCTTTTTTAATAAAAAATGGCTCGTAACTGTACATTTCATTCAGGGTATTATCAGTTGAGCCATCATCAACCACTATTAACTCTATATTATCATAGTCTTGATATAATATAGATTCCAAAAACCTACCGATATACTTCTCCCCATTATAACAAGGAGATATAACCGAAACTAATGGAGTGTTCATTATAAGTACCTTTTAGCAATTCTTCTGTATATGAATTTAAATTCTTTTCGAAAAATGTTAGGGGTGACCAGCATAAAAACAATTATCGGAGACAATACCACCCCTTTAATTAACTTATTATCAATATAATTTATTTCAAAAAAAACATATGAAGAGAATAAAAGCGTTAACAGAAAAACAACCGTATACCCGACCATACTCAAATAATAGTTTATCAGTGATTTGTCGGTTAGCAAGTTCCGGTAGACAATCATAGGTCTAACCCAAAGTGGAACAAGAATGCCAGAGACAATAGTTCCAATAATAACACCATCAACACCATAGTCTTGTACTAAATAAACAGAAATCACTAAATTTATGACACTTTGAATAATAGGGGCGTATTTATCTTGTACATACAATCCAGCAGCAGACTTAACGGTATTAATAGGAATCCTCATACCAAATAAATACAAACTTATAGCTTGTAATAATGCTAAATTAGTCTCTACAACATACTCTCGACCAAGCCAAAGGCTTATAAAGTAATCAGTGTATAAATACAAGTATATAGAGCAGAATGAAAATATAACAAATCCAGCTAACTCCAATGCTTTCAGTACTTGCAAAACATGAGATTGCTCTTTCGTTGCTATTAAATTTCCGACACTTGATATCACTGCACTAAAAGTCTGACTCAAAAGAGAAACCAATGTTTGCATTACGAGAATATAATTTGAAAACAAACCAAGCATTGCAAATGACAGGTATTTGGAAACAATGATATTATCGGTGCCATTTAAAATCACATCCCCTGTTTTGTGAAAGATTAAGGAAACGATATTGCTTTTTATTTGTCTTTTCGTTTTTAATGAGGTTAGAGTGCCCAATTCTGTATTCACAATAGGGTATTCATCACTAATAAATCTATTGACCATATAACATTCAACACATTTAATGACTAATTGACTAATTAATATCAGTTCAAAACTTTCAAAAACATACAATAATAAAATTTTTAACGACAAATCAATCAATTGGAACAATATCAAGTAAGGAGCAATTTTATAACCTTTTTGGCAAGCGGTAATAAAAATTCTTTTGTGTGTGAAGAAATAGGTTGAAGAAGCATTAACAACAAATAATAAAAATATAGTATAAGCACCTGAAAGATGGTCAACTTCATTTGATATAAATGGTAATACAGGCAAAAGGCAAAAGCCTAAAAATAGAACTCCCAAACCAATAATAAAGTAGACTTTTCTTAAATAAGCAACAATCTCGACAATTTTATTATCATCACCTTTAGATAAGGGCTTATACAAGCTAAATGATATGGCTTGTGCTACTCCCATCTCTCCAGCAGATAGTAAAAATATCAAATTAGTATATAGAGCGTTAAGTCCTAAATATTCAACACCTAAAATTGTAATGAAGTAATATCTATATATTAATTTTGCAGTCGTACCAACAGAGAAGTTTGCATATGTAGCAGTTATGTTAATTATGCTATTTTTAGTTCGCATGAGTCATTAGCGCCTTGCCACTTATAAGATTAAAACATTTAGACACTTGAACTTTCATATAGGGGGTTAACATTGCTTCTTAAGATAAAGCGAAATACAACAAACAAAACAGACAATATAAACCCTACTAAAACACCCAATACAATCAGCAAACTCATCGCTGTTTTATTACTTGATATCGTTAGATGATTTTTTTCGTTATCGTATAAGTCAAATTCTCCGCCATCAAAGCGCTTATATTTATCGACTTCATTGATTAATAAATCTAATTTTGCTATTTCTGGCTCAAACAATTGATAATCTTTGAATTTATTTAATATTTTAGCCTTTTCAGAAAGGAGATTGACTCCAAGCAACTCTCCAAATACTGCATCTCCCTTACCAAGAGTCATAGGTTCCATCACTCGAGCATTTCTTGATAAAGCTAATGCGAATTGCGTTCTTTGTTTTTCAATTTCGAGTAGTTTATGTGCTTCAGCAAGCATAAGCTCTCTTTCTTTAACAAGTTGAAGTCCTCTTGTTGATAACAAAGTTGCAAAGTCTGCTTGCAACTCTTCAATAACGCGAGTATTAACAAATGAGATGTAGGCTTTGAGAACCTTAGAACCGACTACAGAAGAAGAGTTTTTAAATGTTAGCTCTTGAGGCCCCATAAGATGCTTTGTAATAGGGTTAGCTTTAAGTTCAGTTATCGAATGGCTTGCAATTAAGTCCCTACTTTTTTCGGAGACTTCATTAGACTTATCATTTTCCTCATCGAAAATTAAGTAATTCTCCTCAAAAAAATCCATCTTATTTTTTCTATCGTTATAAGCATTTAAAAATCGAACATATAAATGGTAAGGACGAGAGAATTTAATCAATTCATTATTTTCTGGCTCACCCTTAACATTAGAACGATCAAATATTGGCTGATATTGCTGAACAAAATAAATCCAATCAATTAATGTAATATTGTTATTTGGTTTAACATTTGCCTTAATTGAGTAACTCTCATCCATTTGGGTTGAGTATAGAGCTGCTCCTGTAGCAAAAATTAAGCTCGTAAGTAGTATCAACCACCTCCCAGATATCAGAGCATTAATTAGTGCAATAGGGTCAATTTCTTTTGGGGTGTTACTTTCTTTCATTTTTAATTATTCCAGACTCATCAGCACCAGATATCAATCTAACGCTTGTGACCTTTGATCGACGACAAGGTTTGTGAAACCAAGCATGTCATTTCCAATAGATGGGTATGATAAACTATATCTCTTTAATCTTCGAGCAGATTATGGGGGTAATACCACAACCAAATCGGGGCTATGTCGACTTTAAGACAACTCAAAATTGGTTATTGTAGATAAGTTAAAGGTTGTCCCCTCGCCCGGAGCCAGATAATGTTCTAAAAATGAAGTAGAAATAGTTTTTTAAACTAAGATTTTCCAGCATTTTTTCATCCAGTCTAGCAAGTGTTTTAGGCGTTGACATATCAACGTTATTTATTTGGGCTAATCCAGTAATTCCAGGTCGGGCATCAAACACCCCCTTAAACACCCTCTCATCAATCAACTCTTTTTGACTAAATAAACAAGGACGGGGGCCAACTAAACTCATATCACCCTTTAGTACATTCCATAATTGAGGCAATTCATCAAGTTTAGTTGTACGTATAAAAGCCCCGAATTTAGTTACAGAGCTAACTCTAACGAGGTGAGTTGCTACAGATTTCGTATTTAACGGCATGCTACGAAATTTTACTAAAGTAAACGGCTTTTGGTTTCTTCCTACGCGGACTTGCCTAAATATCGGGGCACCTGTGTCAAAATAACCAAACAAGTAAACCACTATAAAAACAGGCCACAGGAGAAGTAGACCAAAGAGAGCAGCAAAAAAATCTATTACACGAATCAACTTAAAACCTTTCAATAGAGATATCAGAGATTCTGAATCACGTTCGTTCCTCTCCATTCAAAATGACGACTTAAACCACTGCGCAAAAATGAGAAGAACCTCACTGCATCCAGAAAAATAAGAGCGTACTTGACAATTACCCCAGTAACGAGAGACGAGCTACTTAGTATCTAAATAAGCTTGCACCGTTCTTTCGATACCACCTTCGAAAGTAACAGAAGGTACCCAGCCTAAAATTTCATGAGTATGAGAAATATCAACTTGTAGACTACCACATAGACGCAGGGAGATCTGTGGCTTACCAACAAGCTTGGTTGAAAAGTCAATCAGTGACATAGGAATCGTTAACAATCGAGACTTTCTGCTCATCGCGGCAGCCAAAGCAACCAGTAACTGCGTGGTTGAAACATCTGTGCCATCAGAGACTAAAAATGTCTCACCTGCTGCTTGGGAGTGCGTGCTGCAAATCAACATGAGATCTACCAAATTATCAACATATACAAAGCTACGTTTATTATATATTGCACCTAACGGCAACGGAATTCCGTTATCAACACAGCGTATCATAGAGAGGAAGTTAGCTTTTACTCCTGGTCCATAAACCAGAGGGGGGCGGATGATTACGACTTCTAAACCTGTTTCTTCTGCGATTTGTCTTAACCCAACCTCCGCCTCATATTTACTCAAGCCATAAGGATCGATGGGAACCCTAGTTAAGTTGGGTTTAAACGGTTCTCCAGCCTCAGTTTGCTCTCCGTTGACCTTAATCGAACTGATAAAGACAAAACGAGTAACACCATTCATCGCAGCTTGACGAGCTAAATTCAGCGTACCTAGAGTATTAACCTCATGATACGCTTCCTTAGCTTCTTGTTCAGTTTCATTCATTTGATGAACACGGGCCGCACAATGCACTAGGCAATCTATCCCGTCAAAAGCGCCGGACCAATCAGTAGTTGAATCAATAGAAGGAACAAGAATGCTATTAGGCTGTATTTGACTCACTTTTCGTACCACACGGACAACATCCCAATCACGCTCTTCTGCTAATTCAACCAGTCGAGAGCCAACAAAGCCACTGCTACCAGTAATCAATACTTTCATGCTACAAAAGCCTTAACGTCGAACAAATAGCCCGCAAGTGTAACAGTAAAACTTTGATGTTACACAACCATCATTTACAACTAGCTTTCTTCCCCCCAAGAGCATTAAAATATTGTGTAGATAAAAGTAGTCAACATATCGAACTTAGATAGGTGTCAAGGAAAATAATGATTAAACCAATAAGTCTTATCCTCAATACAAAACGAAAAAATAAGCGCTTAATCAGTATTGGTTATGACATGTTTGCAATAGCTGTATCAATCTATTTGGCAATTGCTCTAAGGCTAGGTACTTATACTTACGAGCTCGGTTTAGACGAGTGGGCAACATTAATGCTGACAATTTCAGTTACGATATTTACCTTCACTAAACTCGGGATGTACCGAGCAGTACTGCGCTACATGATGTTCCCTGCTGTAGGGAATATATTTCTTGCCGTGTTTATCTCATCTCTAACCTTAGTTATGTGCGGATTCTTTTTTCACACATTTATCCCTAGAAGCGTTCCTTTCATATACGCTGGTTTAGCAATTCTTACACTTGGCGGGCCAAGAATTATTATTCGTTCTGTTTACGATCAAATGATCAAGCGTAAAAAACCAAATGTATTTATCTACGGAGCCGGTGCGACTGGCCGCGAGTTGGTATACGCTTTGATACACGGTGATGAATACAACCCTGTCATCCTCCTTGATGATGATCCAAGTAAAAAAGGTAATATTTTTTTTGGACTAAAGGTTCATCATCCAAGCGAGTTTGAACATCTTCAATCTCTTTATCAACCAGTAAAACTATTGCTAGCCATTAATAATATTAATAAAGGCAAGAGATTAAGGCTTGTAGAAAAGCTATCTAATTGGCCTATTGCAGTTCAGTCAGTACCATCCGTAGAAGATATTGCTGCGGGTAAAGCTACGGCGACAGAAATTAAAGATTTAGACATTGCTGACCTACTCGGTAGGGCACAAGTCGATCCAGATAAAACCTTACTCTCACAAAACATCACAGCCAAGAGTGTTATGGTCACAGGTGCTGGCGGTTCAATTGGTTCGGAATTATGTCGACAAATTTTAATGCAAAAGCCAAAGACACTAGTTCTATTTGAGCTCAATGAATACAACCTATACAAAATTGAACAAGAGCTCTCTAACACCATAAAGAGAAACAACTCCCCAACTCTAATCATCGCGGCTCTAGGCTCGGTTCAAAGACAGAACCGACTAGAAAAACTGATGAAGGCTTATCATGTAGATACTGTCTATCATGCAGCAGCATACAAACATGTTCCTTTAGTTGAAGACAATGTAGTTGAGGGCATTCGTAATAATGTCTTCGGTACCTTGGCATGTGCACAAGCCGCTATCAAAACAGGGGTGAAAGATTTCACTCTTATATCCACGGATAAGGCTGTACGTCCAACCAATGTGATGGGGGCAAGCAAGCGCATGGCTGAACTTGTCCTTCAAGCACTCGTAGACAAACAAAACGGCACCACTTTTACCATAGTGCGCTTTGGTAATGTTCTTGGGTCTTCAGGATCTGTGGTTCCACTATTTAAAAAACAAATTAGCCAAGGTGGGCCTGTAACGGTTACCCATCCAGACATTATTCGCTACTTTATGTTAATCCCTGAGGCCGCACAATTAGTTATACAAGCGGGAGCATTGGGCCACAATGGCCAAGTATTTGTCCTTGATATGGGAGAGCCAGTCAAAATTCTAGATTTGGCAAAGCGAATGATTCACCTTATGGGTATGCAGGATAAAACCGAGGGCGACTCCCAAGAAGGTGATATCACGATAAAATTCACAGGCCTAAGACCTGGTGAAAAACTCTATGAAGAATTACTAATTGGTGAGCATGTCGAAGGGACTAGTCATAAAAAAATCATGAAAGCACAAGAAGGTAAGTTAAACTGGGAGCAGATGAAGGAGTTACTAAACCAACTAGATATATGTTGCCACAATTTTGATGTTGAGTGCATTAAGCGCATCTTACTTGATGCACCCACTGGGTATAAACCAAATAGTTGAATATTATACTTTTACTGTCTTAACTTTACTAAATTCAACCATTGGACGGCTAAGGTAGTTATGCTTATAACGATAGTTTGTTGTTTCAATACCATTTTCTGCGCTACCGAAATCGAAGCGAACCCCTTTAAACTTATACGTAATCACATCCTGCTTATGTTTGATTAAGTAAGGTATCGGTAATTTAAGCTTCTTCATCTTTACCGGCTCTAGTTGCTCAACAATGATTAATGACAACAGGTATTACCTCTTTTTACATCGACTTGGTTGTTGGAAGAAAACGAGTTCGATGTCTAGTCATAGGGAAAAGATAACTTTAAATCATTATCATCCCAATCAATAATTTAGCAAAATATTCGAGCTAATATGCCCTGACTATTAATGCTATAAGATAAGGTGGATGCTGAAATAATTAAAGACTCACCAATATTTAAAACCCATATTCTTTTTTCATATCCCACAGACACCTGTCCATCTAAACAAAGCAAAATCTCTGGTGAAGATACTTTATTTTCTTGTTTTATGTTTTCTTTTATTATCTCAAACTTAAAATCATCTACTGGAATTGGATAAATATCCCGTCCATCTTGAAATACAGGACGCATTAAAAGATCTTGCTTACAAATTGGATTGAATTTTGTATTAGAGATAAGTTCAGGCACATCTATGTGCTTTAGGGTCAGCCCGGCCCTAAGAACATTATCAGAATTGGCCATAATCTCTACCCCCACACCTCGAAGATAAGCATGAGGTGTTTCAGCATATAAGAACATGGCTTCACCAGGTTGTAGCTCTATGACATTCAAAAACAATGGCGAAAATAAACCAATATCATCAGAATATATAGCAGCTAGCTCTGTGATTAATTGATGGACAGCAACAATATCCGTATCACTTTCATTTGGCTGGAAACTTAACAAATCTTCGATTGTTTGATTTTTGATATTTCCCGTCAGTTGAAAAATGCTTGTAAAAACTCGTTTTAGTGACAATGTACTTGGTGAATGTAGGAATAAATCAATAATATGTTTGATTGAAGGCAAATTTATTACTGAAAAAAAACCTGCTATTTCATATACATCTCGAAAGCCATTCATGGCTAAATAAGGCGTTATAGCATAAACGAGCTCGGGTTTATGGTTAGCATCTCGATAATTTCTATTTGGCGCATCTAATGGAATATTTGCTTTATTCTCTTTAGAGAAACCGATTTCAGAGGCTTGCTTGCTTGGGTGTACTTGGATCGAAAGTGGTTGTTCTGCAGCTAGTATCTTAACCAGAAATGGCAACTGATTTAAAAACTGCTGCGCGTGCTCACCTAGCCATTCTATAGGTGAGTTTTCTATTATGTCTTTTAATGGGAGCCACTCTCCATCTTTCTCAATTAGAGAACTTCCGTTAGTGTGTGCTCCCATCCACAATTCAGCTTGTGGCTCTTTCTTTGGGTTTGGAATAGCAAACAATTCCGACATTGCTGTTATGCTGCCCCATTGGAAATTCTTTATTGGGTTTTGTAATGGATAAATCATAGTGCGCCCAGTAACTCTACTTATGCTAAACCGAAATTAAGAAAAGAACTGCTGATTTCAGTTCCTTTTATAAGTCTATCAAGCAAATGATATTTGTTCTAGCTTACCTAATGTTTGATTAACTAGTAAACATGCTGCATCTAATGAATCAGCTTCAGCATAGCAACGCAACTCGGGGGCATTTCCTGATGGGCGTAAGTGAAGAATTTTATTATCTTCCAGTGTCAAACGTAACCCATCTGTAACATCGACATTTTGAACTTTTACATCGCTAAAACCTAGTTCATAAAGTAAAATATTTGGTGAACTCATACCTAGCTCTAAAATCAGATAACTTTTTTCAGTAGCAAAATGCGGGATTCGATCGCTATGTGTGAAACGTTTCTCTAATCTCTCTTGTAGCCGAACTATTGAAGTCTCTTTAGCCGCAGATAACAGCATTAACGCAGGAAGAACAGCATCCCTTGTTGGTAAAGCTTTTAAGCTTTTGCCATTAATGCTGACATCACTACCAAGCAAAAAACCCCCATTAGCTTCAAAGCCTGCAATAGAAGAAAAATTAACAATTAGCGATTTAAACCCTGCAATCACATATGGAGAGCCAATCTTTGTCTTTAATACATTTTTAAATGATGGGGATTTTGTAATGATTGAATTACAGCTTACTGGAATAGCTAGTGCTTCAATATTCATCGCTTCGGCGCATAATAAACCTAAGATATCACCTCGAAGCCATTCACCCTCTTCATCAGCAACAAGCGGACGGTCACCATCACCATCAGTTGAAAAAATACAGTCAAAACCATACTCTGCAGACCATTGGCGTGCTTTTTCTTTATCTGACTCAGCAACCGCTTCTGTATCAATAGGAACAAACTCATCACTACGCTCAAGAGCTATTACTTCGGCACCTAATGCTTCAAACAGTGGCGCGTATAAATCACGGCCAGCACTTGAGTGCTCATAAATACCAATGCGCTTCCCTGTCAACATTTGGCTATCAAATAATGATGTGTAGCGCTCAATGTATTTCAAGCCTGCAGCGGTATTCACCTCTAACTCTGGCAAATCTGAAATTGATTCAAACTCAGCCGTTGCATTTAAAATAGCTTGCTCGTCAGCTTTTGTGATTTCACCATCTGGTCGATAAAATTTAAGGCCATTGCGGTCAAATGGAATATGACTACCTGTCACCATAATACAAGGAACAGTGTCTTGCATTGAAACATAAGCTAACGCTGGTGTAGGCACTACACCATAATAAACAACATCAAGGCCTAGTTGTTGCACTGCTTTTGCACACGCTTGCGCCATTGCAGGACTACTAGGACGGTTATCAATTGCGATTGCAACTTGTTTAAAATTAAAGTTAGATTGTATACCTGTAATAAAAGCATGAGTAAAAGCAGCACACACATTAGGTGTAAATTGTTCAACTAAGCCACGAGCGCCACTTGTACCAAATTGAATACCTGACTCTTGAATTACATATTTACTGTTCAACATTATTAATAACCTACACCATAGCCTTCTAAACGAACCACATCATCTTCTTGTAAGTATGAGCCAGAACGAACTTCGATCAACTCTAAAAAAACTTTACCTGGATTTTCAATGCAATGAGAAGAACCAATTGGAATAAAGGTCGATTCATTTTCGCCAAGTAAGTAAGTTTTATCTCCATTGGTCACTTTAGCAGTACCAGACACTACAACCCAATGCTCAGCTCTGTGATAATGAAGCTGTGTTGCCGTTCTCTCACCAGGTTTAACAGTTAGGTGTTTAACTTGAAAGCGTTCACCGTCGGCGATTTCATCATGAGATCCCCAAGGGCGATAGACTTCACGATGTTGTAAACATTCTGAACGATTTTGTGATTTTAATTTATTCACTATTGCTTTCACATCTTGTACTTTGCCTTTATCTGCAACTAAGACCGCATCCTTGGTTTCAATAATAACTAAATTATCAACGCCTACTGTAGACACTAACTTATTTTGAGAATAGATAAAACTATTTGACGTCTGCTCTGTTAATACATCCCCACGAGTTGCATTACCATCATCATCTTTATCGTTTACTTCCCAAAGCGCATTAAAAGAACCTACATCACTCCAATCAGCGTCCATTGGAACAACTACCGCATCTTGTGTTTTTTCCATTACAGCATAATCCACTGAATCATCAGGACACGCAGCAAAACTGGCTTCATCTAAACGAATAAAATCTAAATCACCACGAGAGCCTGATATCGCTTTTTGACAAGCCGTGAATATATCAGGACGATGCAGGTTTAACTCTTCAAGATAACGTGATGCTTTAAATAAAAACATCCCACTATTCCATAAGTAATCACCTGATAATAAATAAGACTGTGCCGTTTCTAAATTTGGCTTTTCAACAAATTGTGCTACTTCAAACGCACCGCTTGTAATCAACTCGTCCCCTTTTTTAATATAACCGTATCCAGTCTCAGGTACTGTTGGCACAATACCAAACGTAACTAACTTTCCACTTTCTGCTTGAGGCATTGCTTGCTTGACAGCATCAATAAATGCAGACTGATTTTGAATAACGTGGTCAGCAGCTAAAACCAATAAAAGAGGGTCTTCATTTTTGTTCATAGCATGTAGGGCAGCAAGTGCGATAGCGGGGGCCGTATTACGACCAACCGGCTCTAAAACAATACCACTATGTGCTAACTCTTTTTGGCGTAATTGCTCTGCAACAATAAATCGATGCTCTTCATTACAAATAAAAAAAGGAGCTTCATGCTCAACACCATCAAGTCGATTAACCGTTTCTTGAAGCATCGTACTTGAACTGGTTAAAGACAGAAATTGCTTTGGATAAAGAGTGCGAGATAAGGGCCATAGACGGCTACCTGAGCCTCCAGCCATGATTACAGGTAATAGCATAGTTTGACTACTTACTTTATTTGAAAGAATGGGAATAGATAAAATCAGTATTTATTCGTTTGGTTGGAAATACCATTTGGTATGAAGGTGCACTTCATTACTATTTATTAAAGACTCTGAAGAGAGCCATTGATACTGATTATGCTGATCATTTATTGGTAACTTTAACTGCTCAGCGTTAACGATCAATTTATAAGCAATTGCAACATAATGTGTATTCACATCTGTACCAAAAACATAATCATTATAAAGGTGTGTAAAAGGCCCAATTAATTGAGCTTGGTCAATTGAAAATTCAACCCCTAACTCATTTAATGTTAAACGTCGAAAAGCAACCTCTAATGTTTCATTTTTTTGAATTCGACCACCAGGAACAAACCAATAATCCTGCGCAGGCTTATTCAATCTTTTACCTAATAAAACTTCATGCTTAGCATTCACAACAACTAAGTCAATAGACACAAGAGGAGTGCTTTCAATAACTGTTGAAAATTTTTTTTGATCAAGAAACATATTTCAGCCCTTAAGAAAAAGAGCTTTAAATTAAAGCTCTTTTTATCACAGATAATATACGCAACTGTGAAAATATTATTTTCTAAATGTATTCTGATTCGCTAAAAACCACTGATAAGTCTCTTTCAATCCATCTTCAAGTGATATTGAAGCAACCCATCCAAGCTTTTCTAAACGAGATACATCCATTAATTTACGTGGCGTACCATCTGGCTTTGAGGTATCAAAAACAATGTCACCTTGATAACCAACGACCTTAGCAACCGTCTCAACCAATTCACGAATAGTACAATCAATACCAGTACCTACATTAATATGACTTAACATTGGTTGAGTATTTTCATGATAAATATCGTCATCTAAATTCATAACATGAATGCTAGCAGCAGCCATATCATCAACATGAAGAAATTCACGCATTGGTTTACCCGTTCCCCAAGCAATAACTTGTGTTTTCTCAGCTAATTTAGCTTCATGAAAACGACGGATCAAAGCCGGAATAACATGTGAATTTTCAGGGTGGAAATTGTCATTTTCACCATAAAGATTCGTCGGCATTACTGAGCGGTAATTACGCCCATATTGACGATTATAGGATTCACACATTTTAATGCCAGCTATCTTAGCAATGGCATAAGGTTCGTTCGTTTCCTCAAGTATACCAGTTAGCAAAGCACTTTCGACCATAGGTTGCTCTGCAAACTTAGGATAAATACAAGAAGATCCTAAAAAGAGTAAATCTTGAATATCATGGCTATGCGCAGCATGAATAATATTATTTTGAATCGTAAGATTCTGATAAATAAATTCAGCAGGGTAAGTATTATTTGCAGCAATCCCCCCCACTTTCGCTGCCGCTAAATACACTTGATCTATGTTATTTTCAGCAAAAAACTGACTTATAGCTTGAGTATCCAATAAATCAAGCTCATTACGCTCACGTGTAATAAGCTCAACATTGGGTAAGTGAGATAACTGACGTACGATTGCAGAGCCAACCATTCCATTATGACCAGAAACAAAAATACGTTTAACTACATTCGACATATCAATTAACTCTCTAAAGAAATAGCCACATCAAAACCATGCTCTTTTAATAATGCATACTGTTTCGCCTTAGAGATGTCTGATTGCACCATTTCCTGGCACATTTCTTCAACAGTAATTTCAGGAACCCAACCTAACTTTTCTTTCGCTTTCGTAGGATCGCCAAGAAGGGTCTCTACTTCCGCAGGACGGAAAAATTTAGGATTAACACGAACAATGATATCACCAGCTTTTACGCTTGGCGCTTTATCTATATCAACATCAGTAACCGTAGCAACTTCGTCAACACCGACTCCTGTAAACTCCAGTGTAATCCCTGCTTCAAGTGCAGACATACGAACGAACTCACGCACCGAAATTTGCTTACCAGTAGCGATAACGAAATCATTCGCAATATCTTGTTGAAGCATCATCCACTGCATACGTACGTAATCTTTTGCATGGCCCCAATCACGTAACGCATCCATATTACCAAGGTGCAAGCAAGATTCTAAACCTTGAGAAATATTAGCAATCGTGCGTGTAATTTTACGAGTTACAAATGTCTCACCACGACGTGGAGATTCGTGATTAAACAAAATACCATTACACGCATACATGCCATAAGATTCTCGGTAATTAACCGTAATCCAATATGCGTACATTTTTGCAACGGCATAAGGGGAACGAGGGTGAAAAGGTGTACTTTCACGCTGAGGAATTTCTTTTACTTCACCATACAATTCAGAAGTAGAAGCTTGGTAAAAGCGTGCTTTTTTCTCTAGGCCATTAATGCGAATAGCTTCAAGTAAGCGCATAGTCCCCATACCATCAACATCTGCAACGTATTCTGGAGACTCAAATGAAACCGCCACATGAGACATTGCGCCTAAGTTATAGATTTCATCAGGCTGAATTTCTTTTACAAGACGGATAAGGTTTGAAGAATCGGTCAAATCACCATAGTGAAGGTGAATGTTATCCGAATTTGCAATAACGCTATCGATACGCTCAGTATTAAAAGAAGACGCCCTACGAATAATACCGTGAACTTCATAGTCCTTTTCGACTAGAAATTCAGCTAAATAAGAGCCATCTTGTCCCGTGATACCAGTGATCAGCGCCTTTTTTCTATTCAAAGTAAACCTCGTAAAAAATGGGAGATATTAAATAATTTCAAACTTGATAGTAGGATCAATGTAGCGTGACAATTCCAAAAACAAGCCCGGAGAACTAGTAACAATTATATCAGATGATAATGCAAGCTTCACCGAATCCCAAAGGTTACCTTGATTTTCACCAATTAAACAAAATGAACTCAACTTTATAATCGGGAAAAGCTCTTTTTCTAGAGAACGTTCTAGTTCCCAAAAAGAAACATCGCGACAAAATATTTCCTTCTTAGCTAACAAAGACTTTGTTAGTTTCGTCATACCATCAGAAGTAAAAACAACTTCAAATTGACTAAAACGTGAAGTCAAGTTGCATAGTCGCTCTTCAAATAACTTTAGTTCTTTAAACCTACAACTATTACCTTTAGGGACATCATCAATCAAAGCTTTCTGTGTACGATACAACCCTTTAACATGTACCCATTGTTGTGTATCTACTTCCTTTGCAAGGAGATTCCTAATTGAAGATAGCTTTACTTGCGCTACGTCGCCTCTTCGTACGTGAACACATATCCTTTTCTTAGAAGGTGTTTCAGTGCTCTTGTTTTGTCTTATTGATTGGGTCAAATTACTATTAGAAATTATTTTCAACAATCTAGGATTAGGGATACCGTTAGGATTTATTCGATTCAAAATATCTTCAATATCCTGATCAAAATAACAATCCAAAGTATAGTGAAAATAACAAGGTGCGATACTACCGTCACTTAAAGGTAGTTTAACAATATCCTTAAAGGGATGAAATGTACCATCTAACTGTCCACCCACTATGTGGCTATTATCAAACCCTAACTCCCTAAGCACCTCAGAAATCAAGATTTCATTGCGTCCCTTTTTATCTATAAAATACAACATTGGCTTAAGGCTGTAATACTCACACACCCAATAGAATTTTGATATTTGTTTTAAAATATCACCGACCCCTGCGTGCCTTAAATGCAGAACAGAGACAGGACGTTCATGATAAGATCTTTCCGAACTATATTCGGACAACTTACGCTCAATAAACTCACCATTTCTATTAAACAGCTTAGCTATACGCATAAAAAAAAGGGAAATTTTCAAATTATCCCGTTCAAGTAACAAAGCTTTATCGCGAAAGTAATATGAGACAATCACTAGCTTTGTGGTGAGCTTACTAAACATAAGAACCAACTTTTATACAAGTGTCAATGTTTATCAAAAATAGCATTTTCAATCTCCTTAACTAGAAGTTTCGCCCCATGAGTAGAAAGATGGTCGTCATCAAAGTACAGAATAAGCCCGCCTAAATTTGCGTAGCATCTTGTATTATCGCATAGAACATCAACTGGATATATTCTTGTGATATTACCCCCCTCGATCTTATCGAAATTAGCATATGCGAATTTCATTTCATCAAAATGCTCCTTTAATGAAGTAAACATTTTAATATTATTAATTATGGACAAGTTGTCGACAAATGGCTCTTTGTACATACGTCTCTTTATTTCGTCGGGAACATGGTGTTTGTGTTTTGGCACTGGATATATAAGAAAAATTCGATGTCCGTTATCTGCCCAACCTGACAATGTAGAATGTATAGCATTCTTCGCTTTCACATTAGCCGTTTTAAACATAAAGTCTTGACGTATAGAATAAACAATATCATATTTAACATTCTTATCGCCAGTTAATAGTTCTTGGATTTTTGGAGAATTGTGGTCACAAATATCTTGATTCGAGATCCTCCCTCTTCTTAAGGGATAGGATTCTATACCTATACAACTAGAAGATGTAATACTTTTAAATCCCCAGTTATTATCTTTAGCAAGATAATATAAATGCTTGCCAAGCATACCTGCATGACTATCTCCAATTAGAAGGATTTGTCTATCGCTTCCAGTTAGTTGACAAGCGTCTTCGTATAGACGGCCGTGGCATTTTTTTCCACCAACTTTATGAGCAACATTATCATTAAGGTTAACAAAAGATGACGATACATCTCCAAGTCTATCCGGGATGCCCCCGGTAATTTTCACAAAATAAGAAAAAAATGACAGTCCGAAAGCGATAAAAACAATTACTAGTGCTCGAGGCCAAGTAAAATATAACTTCCTAAACCTTCTTTCGATAACATAATATGATAAAAATGCAAGCGTACATGTAACAAAAATAGCCACTAAAAATGTAAAGACATTAAACTCACGTTCATGGATGATTTTAAAAAATGCAAAAACTGGCTGATGCCATAAATAAAGTGAAAATGAACAAACGCCTATAAACGACAACCAACGAGAAGAAAAAAGCTGTTTTACGTAATGAGAATCACCAGAAAACAAAATAAAAACACAAGTACCAACAACAGGGAACAGTGTTATAAATGAAGGATGGATTGCTGTATTATCGACAAACAGTAAGCAATAAACTACAGAAAGAAGACCTAATATAGAAAGAAAGTCGGCTCTTTGTCGTGTTATGTGAAAATTTTCAACTTTTAGATATACAAGAATAGCGCCACAAAGTAATTCCCAAGCTCTGGAGGGAAGCATATAAAATGACCAGTCTGGATAAAACACAGAGACGTAAGTTGATAAAAAAAATGACGAGATTGTTATTATCAATAACATAGCACGAACATTTAGTTTCGAGTAAATAACTATAGAAAACAATATGAGAGGAAAAATAATATAGAATTGCCACTCTACAGACAGGCTCCATGTGTGTAAGAGTAACCTCAACGAACTATCTGGTGCAGTATAGGAGTTTTCCAACGAAAAATAATAGTTTGACCAAAAGTAAATCGAGCTATTTAGAGATTCTGAAAATAAAGAAAGGTTCGATGGTAAAAGGAAAAAATATGCACATATACTAGTTACAACAATTACAAAATAAAGATTAGGAATGATTCTGCAAATTCTTCTCCATAGAAAAAAAAGATAAGAGAAATTATCATTATCAATATCATTTTTTATAATACTAGTAATAAGATAACCAGACAATACAAAAAAAACATCAACCCCAAAATAACCGCCTTGGAATATTTTATAATCCAAAACACTAAGTTCAGCATGATAAAATATTACAGATAAAACAGCCAAAGCCCGTAAGCCATCTAATTCGATTCGATAGTTTCTAATTTTATTTGGTTTCATAAAACTAGTTCTTTAAAATAGATATTGATAATTTAAATAATTTATTAGAAACCCTAAATGTTTTGTATTTTTCATCTGGATTATTTCTTTCACTTTTAAAATTAAATTTACTTTCTTCGCTTAACATTTGTTCATATTGTGCCACCTTGCTAATTATGAAATTTCCGTTAGGCCGCATTTTCCGAGCTACCTTCATATATTTCAACGCATTTTTTATATCACCATCACTTTCAAATAATGTAGCAATTTTTTTTAACTCCTCTGCTGTTAATCCTAGGTTAGAGGTACGAAAATAGACCTCATAGCTTTCACTAATATATTTATCTTGAGTTATTGATTCTGGAACGTGAGAGCTATATAGAGCCATTTCATAACCAAAAGCTTCGAAATCTTTCTTATATATCTGGTTTATTAACAACTCTTCCTCTTTACTTATGGCTTGCTTGTATTTCCCCTGAGAGTTGGTGAAATTTGGTTGCTTTGTTATAAAACTAATACCATTTTTTTCTAGGTATTGAGACACCTCATCCATATTTTCTAATCTTCCTATAAAGTCAGGAGTAATATCATAATAATGAAGGTTGTATACTTGAGGTCTATAATGTATATCCATTAATTCAGGGGAGTCATCTAGTGCTAGTGCGTTCAGAAACTCTAAAAAGGTAGGGATGGCTTCTATATCGAATCCATATTTTTTAGAAAAAGGCACCCAAACGCCATCTACACTCGTCCTGTTGCTACCAATCTTATCTTTATAGCAAGATAGCGCACGACTATACGGATTTCTAGTTAAACAAAAAAAAGAACTACCTATATCAACTGGTGAGCTGAATGTTTCCCTCGCTATTTTGTGTATATCTTTTTCCACCCCATCTAACATGGAATTTTTGATTGTAGTACATGCGACCTTTGCATTTGAAATAAAAGTCACATTATGTTTTTTTGAATATAAAATGTTTCTCATGTTTGAATCCACGGAACCCCTCCCTAAAATTACAAAATTATCACATTATCTAACAAAGACAATTTTAAAATATCATTCTTCAAATTAATTTTCGACAAACTTAAAATATCTTCTGAATATGGTGAAAACTTATCATTGTTATTTTTATTAACTGATATTCCAGAAAAATTATTTAATTCTTCATTAGAAAATCGTTGCCTAGACTGCAAAATCGAATTGTCAATAACACTTATTTCACCAAAGGAGATATCACTAATAAGATCCATTTTATTAAGTGCAAAGTTGTCGAAGTTAAATATTTTAAATGTCACATTATTATTAGAAACTATCATTGGGCATAATACATTAAACCAACTTTCATTTTCAATAACTATCTTGTGACTATACGAGTCAAAACATATAAAATCATTATGCTTTAAATATTCACAATAAGAAGAAGCGATAAAGTCAGCCATATTCCTAATCGATATATATACAATTAATCTGTTCGCATTTAAATCTCTAATATAGGATTCGAGATAATGTTTAGCATTGCCATATATTTCCCCTGTCATAGGGGTATTGCAATGACCAATAAGGTTCTCGTCAGAAATAATTAAAGGTCGATTTCGACTATATATATTAAGAAGCTGGCAAAAACCAACCTCATGTCGAAGTTCTCTAAACCTATCCAAATCCAAATACTGGACATTGGTTTTTAATGATAAAGCTGAAGAAAGTTGACCTTGCAGATATGTAGTTGCTGTTTTATGCACACCTAAGTGCAAATGAACGACATCAAATCCAACATCTGGCGAATTAACTACATAGAGGTACTCTTCAAGTTTCTTCTTAATAAATCGGGCCTCAGGTTTGAGCTTAAATGCCAACGTCATAAAATAAAGAGCATTTTCGATATCGATATTCTCAATAGCGAGAGCAGCATCTCTAAACCTCTCTGCATCTTCTTTAGCGAAAGTAAGTTTTTTCTTATTCATACAAATATTTACTTCCTTGGGTTGAAATTACTTTCAATTAACCTGTTAATTTTCGAAGGTAATAATGGACGAAAAAGGGGGTAAGATAACGCGACAATCGAGCTAACTCTTCTATCGAAACACCACCAAGCCGAAAACCCGATTTTAAAACGATTATAGCCTACCGATAAAGAGTTCTTACCTTGATATTCAGGTGTCTTTCTATACATCACTAACGATTTCTGTATATTATAAAATATCAATCCATTAAATGCAGATCGTATCCAAAGGTCATAATCCTCTTGCCTATGAGTCGTGTCATGATATGAGCCTATATCTATTATTTTTTGCTTATTAAACATAACAGATGGGTGAATTATAGGGCAACTCCAAATCAGACGTTTAATATCAGAGTCATTCTCTGGAACGTTCAACTTTCCAGTAGTCCTACCCTGCTCATCAATAACATCTGCAAGTGTTCCTACTATATCAGCACTTGTTTTTTTTAAATAAAACATTTGTGTTTCGAATCGGTTACTGATATTGATATCATCGGTATCAAACCTTGCGACCCACTTATAACTACAATTAGCCAATCCTACATTCAGAGCTTTACCAAGGCCTACATTTTTTTTGAGTTGAATAAATTTTATATTTAATATGTGTTTGTATTTTTCTAACAAAATATAGTTTTCATCAGGGATCATCCCGTCGATGACCAATACAGTCTCGGTAGGAAGTAATGTTTGACTCGCAATACTACTCAGTGCTATTTTAAGGTAACTATAGTTATCATTAGCATATGTAGACATTAGTAAGCTAAAATCAAACTTCATTATACTTCCTGGAAAAATTAACAAGGTTTGCAATCAACTTTATTCTATTTAAAATATCATATTTAGAAAAAAATAAAAATCTAAATAATGATTTAATCATTGCAAGGTAGGAACCATTAAACCTATTTAAATACTTCAAATCTTTAAGATAGAGCGATGATTTAATGGAATATTCACTAACATCTAGACTTTTACACAGGATAGGGATAATATTCAGTAATTCAATCCTATCCTTAGAGCGCATACGGACATTACACTGGATATATTTAATAAAAACTTCAATTTCACTGATCTTGTAATCTTCAAACATTTCAGTAAGAAGGTTCTTAGTAGCTTCCATTTGTTCTAAGTTAAAATTATTTGATACTTGCAATGAATGTCGATAATATTTAATCAATGCTTCATCAATATTTGCGACTTGTCCCAACTTAATCAAATCAAACCATAATTTCATATCCTCACAATAGGGATACTTGTTACTATATTTTATTTTTTTTACAATTTCTGAACGAATCATTACAGATGGATGACATATAGATCTCTCATACATGTATAAGTTTGCTTTAATTTCATCGTGCGTACTAGGATATTTAACTAGCACTTCATTCCCAAACTCATCAAAATTTACAATCGAAGAACCAACAGCAATTACATTTTCATTCTTTTCGAAAAAATCAAGTTGCCGCTCTATTCTATTCGGAAACGAAAAGTCATCAGCATCCATCCTAGCGATAAATTGCCCTTTACACTCGGACAGTCCAACATTCAAAGCATTAGTTATACCTTGATTTTTACACAATTCAATCATTTTAATTCTAGAGTCTTTAAAAGATAAAATTACCTCTTTAGTTGAATCAGTAGACCCATCGTCTACTATTACTATCTCAAATTCTGCATAAGTTTGATTTAATAGACTAGTTATAGCTCTAGCTATATACTTTTCAGCGTTATAACAAGGCATCAGGATGGAAGCTTTCATTCCAAACCTTCACAATTTCTTTTTTGAGGACGACCATAAAATAAGAAATGAGAATATAACCCCATATTCATTTTTGACAAACTTGGATTCATCTCTAGATATTTTTTTGCTTCAAACTTACTATTTATAACCTCTCCATTTTTTTCTCCATTCATGATGTAATCAAAGATAACTTGATTTCTTAGCTTGCCATTAGTATTTACAACACCTAGTCTTCTAATAATATGAAAATCACGAAGTTTAATTGCAAAGTTCTTCTTAGACAAAAACTTTAGATTAAAAATACACAACATCAGCATAATCACACCACTTAATATAAAGTTTGGCCCTGGTTTCAATACCGGCATCCCCAAGGGTTCATAATCCGACAATTTATAATGTAACTCTTCCGGCATAACTTGTTTCAAGTGTTCTTCTGAAAACTTCCATATAGGATTAAATTTATTAACGTAATCATTGTAATCATTGTTGGATATTAAAAAGGCCAGATCTACTTCCCATAACTCCGCTTCTTTTATCATATCCAATTCATTAATACACTGAAAAGCAATATTCAAGTTATTATAAACCTCCTTTCTATACTCTACCAATTCAAATGATTCAAAGAAAACTTGTTTATATAAAGAGAAATAAACTGGATAGAAAATGTTTTTATATTCACTGTTAATATCATCAAGTAACAATGATACTTCTCTCATCATTCTTGAACGATATAAACTAACTAAAGGACTGGTTATCTGAGTAATAGATTTATTTTCCACGTCAGAACGTCTATAGTAATAATGCAGTTTTTCATCTATATAAGAAAAGCTTGCTTTTAGCGAATACATTTTCGCAGAGAAGTAATGGTCTTCAAAATAACGCTGTTCTTCTTGGAAGTAGATACCATTTTTTTTAATGAAATCTAATCGAATCAACTTACTCCAAGCCGCGACATCCCATGCAACGATATTGTGCGCTTCCTCATTGTCGATAGTAACATTTGAACGACTCTCACCGGAGTATTTTTCCATCCAATCAACTGGAAATAGTACTTCTTCATCATCAATGTGCTGTGAACTAAATACAACGGCATCTACATCATCTCTAGCTTGCTCATGGATACATTTTTCGATTAAATCTTTTTCTACATAATCATCCGAATCCAAAAATAGAATAAAATCACCCGTAGCATGATTTATACCTGTATTCCTTGCCCCTGCTAAACCTTTATTTTTTTCATGCTCAACAATTGTAATTCTATTATCTAAATACTTTTTAACCTTATCAATAGAATCATCCTGCCCTCTGTCATCTACAATAATTATCTGTAGGTTTTGATATGACTGTTCAACGATACTGTCTAAGCATCTGTTTATATACTGACTAACGTTATATACAGGGATAACTACTGATACTAATAAATCTTCCTTCATTACGGGTAACTTTAACCTTATATTGCTGTCTATTGGAGATGTACTAAATACTGTGCCGCTTTCATTATGGCTAATAAATTTAATGTTTTCATTAGCTGACTTTATATCAATAGGTTCAATATCTTCAGTATTACACAAATCAATATAAATATGATTTTTAAACGCGTAAATTGATGGAAAGTATTCCATTTTAATAAAATATGATTCATCTTCTATAGTTCGATATCGCTGTTTGATCGCTAGATTAAAATCACTTAACTTACTAGCTGCCTCAATAAAGCTATGATAATTTCTATAACTACTATATAGATTAGATGTACCTTGATTTCCCTTTTTCAATAACTCATCTAAAATATCATCACTAAGTTTAATATTCATGTTGTTTAAAGCAGAAAAAAGTTCAATTATTAAAATTTTTGCTTGAAATTCGTTTGATTTAAATACCGACTCAAAGCTAATTGATACAACATTATTTGGTGATTTTTTTTGCAAAGTATCATATATTCCTTCTAGCATTCTCCTAGATGAACACTCATGTTGTATTAATTTCTCTATTGGTATTTTTTTGTTCGAAACATCGGTAGATTTACCCTTCGTGTGCTTTTGGCCCCATATACCAGTATCCTTCGAGAACTGCAGACTGAGCATTCGAGATGTTGCATTTTCTCTATAAAGAAATAGGTGCTTATATCCGTACTCTAAGCTAAGAATAGCTAACATCTGATTTAAATCTTGTGGGATAATTTCCAGACAATGTTTGAAATTTATTTTCTTAGATAGGATTTTTCTCAAATCTCTCTCGAGCTGTACTTTATCCTTTGTATCAATCCATGCTTTGGTAATATCTTTGAATACTCGATCAACATTAAATGGTTCATGTTCAACAGTATCGAATTTAGACAAGGTAATAAGCTTGTGAGCTAAATTCGTACCTCCACTTCGTCGAAAAGTCCATACTATAAAAGGACTTTGTTCCATATCTTTAATCATGGCTAATTGCCCAACCTAATAATTCTCGAGCAAAGGGATTTCATCTGGCCCTCATTATGTGACACAAATAACACACTCTTGTCTCCTTTCAAATTTTCAAGCATTACGCTCTGAGCTTTTTCTTTGAACCTCTTATCACCGACACTTAATATTTCATCAATCATTAGAATATCGACTTGACTTAATACACCAGTAGCAAACCCTAATCTGGATTTCATTCCATTAGAATAGGTGCGCACTGGTTGATCGAAAAACTTACCTAACTCAGAAAATTCTTTTATATCTTCTATCATTCCAATAGCTTGTTTTTTGGTATAGCCATTTAACATTGAACTTAAAATTGCATTGTCTCTTCCCGACAAGAATCCATTAAATCCCAATCCTAAAGATAATAAAGAACATGTATAGTCATCCTTAATAATCACTTGTCCACTATTTGGAATTAAAACACCCGCTAGTACTTTTAATAACGTGGATTTACCCGCTCCATTACGCCCAGAAATACCTAAAACTTCACCTTCATGAAGCGATAGCGATATGTTATCTAACGCTTTATGTGTGAAAGTCTTAAACAATTTGGTTCTAGTAGTATAACTTAAACATATATTCTGAGCGTTTAAAACTATATCATCATTCATGAAAATAAAAACCTAGTTATTTTATTATTACCTTTTTTGAACACCAGATAAACAACTACAGTCAATGATAGGTTAATTATTAATGACGGTAAAAATCTAGAGTAGTCAATAATATCTCCACCAATAAGAACTGAACGATACAAGTCAATATTTAATGCAAGTGGATTTACGTTAAAGATCAAATCAGATACTCCTGATTTCTGTATCGAGTTGATATCCCAGAATATCCCAGAGCTAAATAACATCCCCATCATTAATAATGAAATCATTTGAGTTACATCTTCTGCAACTGCCACAAATACAGACAAAAGCATGGATAAAACTACGATAAACCAATATAACATAACTGAAATTGGTATAATTTGAAGCCATGTTATATAGTTACCTTCGAAGTTATAAATAACACAAAGTATCATTATGACAAATGAAATAGCTGTACGGTATGTGGCTTCTTGAACATTGACAATAGGAAAAACCCACTTAGGAACACTCGATTGCCCTATAATTCCTTTGTTTTGGACTAAACTATTCGCCCCCATGGTTATTCCCTTAGAAAACCACATGAACGTCATTTTTCCTACTATAAGAAACTGAAAGTAACCTTCCCCACCTCGTTGTAATATATAGCCAAAAATCACATAAAATAAACCAACGAATAAGAGAGGTTCAAGAACCCACCACATATAACTTAATAGAAACCTATTAGCTTGAGCCTTCATCTTCATTTTAGCCATTGTATCTATTAGTTCAAAGGACTGTTTAAATGATAAGTTGTTCATAACTTAGGCGCGATATATGAGTGTTTACCAGATTCTTATCAACACTCAAAATGCGATTTCCAATTTATATCTCAGCTAGCTTTGCTTCCGAAATATATTTTAAATATAACCTCATAAAAACAAATATGCGGCTGTTAATTGAATAGCTTTGGTAAAGAGTTTAGATCTCTTTACACTCCCAATCAGGGAACTGTTGGCGAATAAGTGCATTTAGTGCTTTTTCCGCTTCGGTATAAATACGACCAGTAGCATTATTTTCTTTATCCGAAATAGCACTAACCATCCCCGCACCAACAGTCACGTTGTTAATACGGTCAATAACAATAAATGCGCCTGTTTGCGGCAATTGCTGGTACTCATCCATCGCAACATTGTCAGTAAGCTTAATGTTAGTCAGCGCAATCTCGTTAAGCTCTAAGCTTTCTGCCTCTTCAGCATGTTTCTCTAGCGTGTTCACATCCACTTTATGTGCAATGCTAGCCACTTTGCCTGAACAACTCTTTGTTGCGAACTTAAATAGGTACTCTTTGTGCGTCAGCATTGGCTCTTCACCCATCCAAACTAGGTGGGCTTTACACTGATTGGTCACTTTAGGCTCATGGCCTGTATGAACAATCATATCGCCACGAGAGATATCAATCTCATCTTCAAGTGTGATGGTAATCGCTTGGCCTGGCTGTGCTGTTTCTAATTTACCATCGTGCGTAAATACCGATTTCACTTTAGATGATTTACCTGATGGCAGTGCTGTAACGTCATCACCTACCTGAACTTGACCTGAAGCTAACGTGCCGCAGAAACCACGAAAATTTAGATTTGGTCGGTTCACATACTGTACAGGGAAACGCATGTGTTCCAAGTTCTTGTCTTTATTGACCTTAACCGTTTCTAGCAGCTTCATTAATGTCGCGCCCGGGTACCAATCCATTTTTTCACTTGGGGTTACTACGTTATCCCCCTTAAGTGCAGAGATAGGCACAAAGCGAATATCATCAATATTGAAGTTTTTCGCCATTTCACGGTAACCCGCTTTAATCTGTTGATAAACCTCCTGGCTGTATTCCATCAAATCCATTTTATTGATAGCTACAATGATGTGCTTAATACCTAATAACGAACAGATGTAACTGTGACGTCGGGTCTGTGTTTGAATCCCGTAACGTGCATCGACCATCACAATTGCTAGATCGCACGTTGATGCACCAGTAACCATATTGCGTGTGTATTGCTCATGCCCCGGAGTGTCAGCAATAATGAACTTGCGCTTATCAGTAGAGAAATATCGGTAAGCTACATCAATCGTAATACCTTGCTCACGTTCAGACTGCAAACCGTCTACTAACAAAGCCAAATCAAATGATTCATCTGTGGTATTGAATTTCTGAGAATCTTTTTCAATCGCAGCCATTTGGTCTTCGTAAATCAACTTGCTGTCAAAGAGTAAACGACCGATCAATGTCGACTTACCATCATCTACGTTTCCGCAGGTTAAAAAACGCAATAAATCTTTGTTTTCATGAACTTTTAAGTATGCTTCAATATCTTGAGCGATGAGTTCTGAGCTATGTGACATGGTATTTCCTTACTTGTCTAGGCTTGAGTTTCTATTCTTCAAACCGACCAAACTTATTTGTAAAAACGATTTAAAATTTCAATGAATTTGTCTTTCTCGTCGACAGGTAGAGCATTAATGCCCGCAGCGGCTTTTCGTCCCCCTCCGGTCGAAAATTGACTACAAACCTCATCGGCACCTGTTCGATTATTCAAAGGGGCGCGCACACTAACAGTGAAGTCTCGTTGACTCTCATTCAGCGTTAGAACCGCATGCGCTTTGTTAGGTGCTTGGTTAGCCAATGCATTACCAAAAACACCACTAATACGTCTCGCCCAAGGCTCACAAGGCAGTTGATAGATCGTCGCCACATTAGAGGTATTAGCGGGCACTATCGACTCAACGTGTTGGTTATCAGCCTCATACCCGCTTTTGAGATCGTAATAAGGAGAACTTAGATCTCTCTTTAGTTCGAAAGGGGAAGGGTAATTCATCAGTTGTTCGAATAGCTCAGCCGGATCGATATGTAAATCGTCAATTGACGATCCATAGCCGTTATAATTGATTAACGTACCCAGCTCTTTTAAAAATATTCGTTCATCCTGATTCAATCCGACAATATCAGACAACCTCTCAGCATTGACGAGCATGTTGTCACCGTATGCTCCAACTATGGCCCAATCAGCATATCGGCCAGCTAAATGCTGATTAATTAACAGACTTGTGCAGGTATTTGCATCCAGATTAATGAGAGCGGTAAAGTTATCTGCTTGGGGGACTTCACCCGTACGATGATGATCACAATAAAAAAGAGGGATGTCTCTTTCAATTAGGTTGTAGAGTGCATCAATGTTCTTCTCCATCGATATGTCTAAAATAGTACAACCACTGACATCACTTTCTTTCGCTACATTTTGTAAAAGCTTAATATCTCGCTTTACACCTGTAACAAGCTTTGAGCATTTCGGATTTGCCTTCCGCAATTGAAGCAAGGAAATTATCCCGTCAGCATCGCCATTGAATACATCGTAATGCATAATTTAAATATACCCTAGCTTCGATAGTTGATTGATAATCTCTTCAGCACAAGCTTCTACAGATTTATCCTCTGTTTCAACATGGATATCAGCGTTTACTGGCGCTTCATATATAGAATCAATACCTGTAAAGTTATTAATCTCACCTGAACGGGCTTTCTTATAGAGCCCTTTAGGATCACGCTGCTCACATACCGATAATGGTGTATCAATAAAGACCTCTAAGAATTCTCCTGTCGATAACAACGATCGAGCTTGTTCTCGATCAGCAATAAAAGGAGAAATAAAGGCTGTCAATACTATAGTTCCCGAGTCGACAAATAGCTTCGCTACCTCTCCAATACGGCGAATATTTTCGACACGGTCTGTATCACTAAAGCTCAGGTCTTTGTTGAGGCCATGACGTACGTTATCACCGTCAAGCAAGTAACTATGCTTACCTAAACTTAATAATTTACTTTCGACTGCATTAGCAACCGTTGATTTCCCTGAGCCACTTAGTCCCGTAAACCACAGAGCAACTGGTGTTTGCTGTTTTTGTTTAGCGCGCTGCTCATGGGTGACCGTAGAGTTATGCCAGACAACATCATCGCTAACGGAATCGTTGTCTTTAGTTACGTAAGGAGATTTCATAATTACAACTTATATAAAACTAAAATGGGAAGACCATCGGAATAGTTATCGCGGCGATTACTACATATAAAATGGTAACCATCCAACCGACTTTGACAAAATCTAAAAAGGAATACGCCCCCGCATTCATCACCATTAGATTTGTTTGGTAGCCAAAAGGGCTTATAAAGGAGGCACTCGCTCCATAGGCTACAGCCATAGCTAGAGGTAAATAATCAATATTAAAAGTCGTAGCCAATGCTAATGATATTGGTAGCATAATGGCAGCTGCTGCAGTATTCGTCATGATCTCAGTTAACAGAATAGTCAAAACCAACACGCCGACCAACATCCAAGATGGCGATAAATGCCCTGCAACCGATTCAAAGGATTGAGTCAGTGCTAAAGCTAGACCGCTACTAGAAAATGCACTAGCAATACATAAAGCCGATACGAGAATCGTTAATAACTCAAATGGGAAACGCCGCCTCAATTGAGTACCATCTATAATTTTGCAAGCCAAAGATAACAACAAGAAACCAGACAAGGTTTCGATCAGATCTAAACGAGTACACGCTGCTATTACTATGGAAAAGATAAAACCTAAAATTCCCAATAGATTTTGGGGTTTGGATAAAGGGCTTTTTACTGACTTATCGCTTAACAAAAAGAAGTTTCGCGATAAATTAGGTCGTTTTTTAAAATCATCTCCGACAGCAAGAATGAATTTATCACCACTCTGAATAATACATTCCCCGAGCTTGCCAGAGATGCGCTTACCTTGTCGTGCTATTGCGACTACAGCGGCATCAAAGCGAGACCTAAATTCAACTTGTTTTAAAGTTTTTCCTATCAAGATAGATTCAGGACTCACCAATACTTCTACTAGATTCTTGTCAAGCTCAAATTCTTCTTCAACGTAAAGCTTTAATCCATCAAAAGAAGTAAGCTGCTTAACCTCAGATACGTCACCGCTAAATACAAGTTTATCTCCCACTAATATATTTTCACTCGGAGATACGGGAGATATAAGCTGTTTATCACGAATTATCTCGGTCAAAAAAAGACCATCTAAAGAACGTAACCCGTTGTCCAATACACATTTACCCACGAGTTTACTGCCTTCCTCGACTTCCGCATCCAAAAAATAGCTTCCAAATGACTCCATCTTCACAGGTTCATCAGGCAGAAAGCGGGAGACTATCATCACCATCAAGCCACAACCGAGTAACAAACATACACCTACAGGGAAGAAAGCGAATATTGTCAATCCAGGGTAGCCTTGCCCTTCGAGTAAGCCGCTGACCACAAGGTTAGTTGCAGTTCCTATTAAGGTTAAGGTTCCTCCAAGAATGGAGAAATATGACAAGGGTATAAGGAGTTTTTTAGGAGCGTGAAACGGGTTTTTTAGCACACTTCCCATTAAGGTGGCTACTACTGCAGTATTGTTTAGTACGCTAGAACTTAACGCCCCAAGCCCCCCCAACCGCAGCAAAGATTGCCAATAATCACTATGAGATAAAGTTTTAGCCGCCCAATTAAGCAAAGCTGTTCTTTCTAGCACAAGAGAAGAAAGCAGCAAAAGCAGCAATGTGACGACAGAACTATTTGTGGCGGCTGAGAAAACTACTTGTTGAGAAACTTGCCCAAAGATATAGAGCACAGCAACAGCAAAAACAAACACGTAGCTGGCTCGAAAACGATTACTAATTAATGTTGCAATCAACCCAACAAGGACACATGCGGTGACAATCATACTCTAGTGACTCAAGTAATATTCAAAATAGCTATACAGCAGCCCTAACCCTATTAGAAGTAGCCTTCACGTTTTTTCTTCTCCATGGAACCAGAGCTATCATGATCAATGGCACGGCCTTGACGTTCTGAAGTCGTTGTTAGTAACATCTCTTGGATTATTTCAGGTAGAGTAGTTGCTTCAGATTCAACGGCACCTGTCAGTGGGTAACAGCCAAGGGTACGAAAACGTACCATTTTTTCCTCTGCCACTTCACCTTCTTTAAGTTCCATACGTTCATCATCAACCATAATCAACATACCATCACGCTCAACCACAGGGCGAGGCTTAGATAGGTATAACCCCGGGATTTCAATATTTTCTAGGTATATATACTGCCAGATATCTAACTCTGTCCAGTTAGACAATGGGAATACGCGGATGCTTTCACCTTGGTTAACTTTACCATTGTAAATATTCCACAGCTCTGGTCGCTGGTTTTTAGGGTCCCAACGATGATGTTCATCACGGAAAGAATACACACGCTCTTTTGCTCGAGACTTTTCTTCATCGCGTCGCGCACCACCAAAGGCTGCATCAAAACCGTGCATATCTAGAGCCTGCTTTAGACCTTGAGTTTTCATAATATCAGTATGTTTAGAGCTACCATGCACAAATGGATTAATGTTCATAGCCACACCTTCAGGGTTTTGATGAACAATTAACTTCATTCCAACTTTCTCTGCCATGTAATCGCGAAATTCAATCATTTCTTTGAATTTCCACGTGGTATCAACGTGCATAAGTGGGAACGGAGGTGTACCTGGGGCAAACGCTTTTTGTGCTAGGTGAAGCATCACAGAAGAGTCTTTGCCCACAGAATACAACATCACAGGATTATCAAACTCAGCAGCCACTTCTCGCATAATATGGATAGATTCAGCTTCCAATTGCTTTAAGTGAGTCATTTTTTCAGGGGTAATCTTCATTGTCATACTCTATATCTAATTATCAATAACTAGCACTTAACGTCTAATCATATAAGGCCATCAAACCAACAGGTTGCGCCTTAATCAGGCACGCTACCGCCCATTAGTATTAAGCGAAACTACACTACGCACTATGGGTCAGTAACCATCAACAAATCAAACTATTCTCTCATTTCGTAACTCAAGAGGCAAATCAACGATAAATTCCGTAATAAAGACTGAGAGCTAAAGCCTATACAGAAAACCCCAAACCTCGCTATACTCCTGACCTATAGTTTTTCGCCCCATAACGAATAAGAGTTCAAGACATGCAAGAGTTAGTTCCATTTGTTCAAGAAAATATGATTTTAGCCATCGTATGGATCGGCTTGGTTGTTGCCATCATTACGAACGTTATCAAGACATCAAACGCAGCCTACAAAGAGATCACGGCAGCGCAAACCACACACATGATTAACCGTGAAAACGGTGTTGTGGTTGATATTCGTACTAAGGATGAGTTCAAAAAGGGCCATATTACGGACGCAGTTCACATTTTGCCGTCAGACATCAAAGCAAATAGCTTTGGTAGCCTTGAAAGCCACAAAGCAGACCCAATCATCGTAGTATGCAAGACAGGTCAAACCGCTCAAGAAAGCGCTAATCTACTGGTTAAAGCCGGTTTCGAAAACGTAAGCGTACTGAAAAGTGGCTTAGTGGCTTGGAGCGAAGCTAACTTACCTTTGGTTAAAGGCAAGAAGTAGTTAAAGGTAATAAACCGTTAACGACAAGCAGTAAACTGACCTAATTACACGAATATGACTTTAAGGTTTTGTTCGGCGATATGACGAACAAAACCTAACTTATAAATTTTTAAGGACAAGAAAATGGCTGAAGCAGCACAACAAGACGCACAACAAAACTTCGCAATCCAACGTATCTTCCTAAAAGACGTATCTTTCGAAGCGCCAAACTCTCCAGACATGTTTCAAAAAGAGTGGAACCCAGATGTAAAACTGGACCTAGACACTCAAAGCCGTGAACTTGGCGAAGGCGTTTACGAAGTAATCCTACGTCTAACGGTTACCGTTAAGAACGCAGAAGACACGGCATTCCTTTGTGAAGTTCAACAAGGCGGCATCTTCTCAGCAAGCGAAATGGAAGCTGGCCAACTGGCTCATTGCCTAGGTGCATTCTGCCCGAACATCCTGTTCCCATACGCTCGTGAAACGATTTCTAGCCTAGTGGTTAAAGGTACGTTCCCACAACTGAACCTAGCTCCAGTAAACTTTGATGCTTTGTTCATGAACTACCTACAAAACCAAGCTCAACAAGCTGAAGGCGAACAGGCTTAAGTCTCACAGTAGAACTTAACTCTGACGATTCAAGCGCTAGTTAGCTTTTAAATGCACATCGCAACTTCTGCGATGTGCATTTTTTCTTTACACTGTACTAAGATTGAAAGCTCTGCTTATTTTAGTGGAAAGCTTTTTCAGAACTCTTCGATTTCCCTCATTATTTTTAGGTGGAAGCATGACAGAAACAACTCGCCCGACTAATACGGCAGACGCTTACGGTAAAGACAGCGCTTACGGCAAAGAGATCGCCATGACAGTGATTGGCGCAGGTTCTTATGGGACATCTTTAGCGATATCTCTAGCGCGTAACGGTGCCAATGTTGTTCTTTGGGGGCATGACCCTGTTCATATGAATCGCCTTGAATCAGAGCGTGCGAACAATGAGTTTCTACCAAATATAGAATTCCCAGAAAGTCTGATCATTGAATCTGACTTAGAAAAAGCCGTGACTTCAAGCCGAGACCTTTTGCTTGTCGTCCCAAGCCACGTATTTGGCGTTGTGCTTAACAGCGTTAAACCTTACTTAGCCTCAGACTCTCGCATCTGTTGGGCGACAAAAGGCTTAGAGCCAGAAACAGGCCGCCTGCTTAAAGATGTCGCGCACGATGTGCTGGGTGATGGTTACTCGTTGGCGGTTCTATCAGGACCAACCTTCGCCAAAGAGTTAGCGATGGGTATGCCAACAGCTATCTCTGTAGCTTCACCTGATGAAGTTTTTCTAGAAGAGATCCAAGAAAAAATCCACTGCGGTAAAACATTCCGCGTGTATGCAAACTCAGATTTCATTGGTATGCAACTTGGCGGCGCAGTGAAGAATGTTATCGCAATTGGCGCAGGCATGTCGGATGGTATTGGCTTTGGTGCCAATGCACGTACCGCACTTATCACTCGCGGCTTAGCCGAGATGAGCCGATTAGGTGCAGCTCTTGGTGCACAACCAGAAACCTTCATGGGTATGGCTGGATTAGGCGACCTAGTACTAACCTGTACTGATAACCAATCACGCAACCGCCGCTTTGGTTTGGCGCTTGGCGCAGGCAAAGATGTGGATACCGCACAAGAAGAAATTGGCCAAGTCGTTGAAGGTTATCGCAACACCAAAGAAGTTTGGTTATTATCAGAACGCATGGGCGTTGAGATGCCAATCGTTGAACAAATTTATCAAGTGCTGTATCAAGGGAAAGATGCACACTTAGCAGCACAAGATCTACTTGCACGAGACAAGAAGTCAGAAAGATAGTAAGAGCACTAACGAGATACGAAGAGAATAAAAGCGGATACGAGATGCGAACTACCCAAAGAAAGATCTCCAACTCGCTTGTTCCTCAGTTCTAGAATCTCGTTTGCTCTAATTGGCTTTTCTAAGCTATTCGCATCTCTCATCTCACTACACTTATCTGGTTTAAGGAATGGATGGTAAAATGAAACACTGTGAACAACAAAAAGTTTGGCAATGCATTGTGAAGGAAGCTCGACAGCAGTCGGAGCAAGAACCTATGCTTGCGAGTTTTTATCATGCCACGATCATCAACCATGAAAGTTTAGGCGCAGCCCTTAGCTACATCCTAGCAAACAAGCTAAAAACAGCTTCAATGCCAGCGATGGCAGTGCGTGAAGTGGTAGAACAAGCATTTAAGCAGGACCAATCGATTATTGATGCTGCCGCTTGTGATATTTGCGCGACGGTAAATCGAGATCCTGCGGTCGAGATGTACTCGATGCCCCTGCTTTATCTGAAAGGCTACCACGCCCTTCAGGGTTACCGAGTGGCTAACTGGTTGTGGAAGCAAGGTCGTATTGCGCTTGCCACTTACCTACAAAACCAAATTTCGGTTGCTTGCCAAGTGGATATTCACCCTGCAGCTCGTATCGGTAAAGCGATCATGCTCGACCACGCGACAGGCATTGTGATTGGTGAAACTGCCGTAGTCGAAAATGATGTGTCGATTCTTCAAGATGTAACCCTTGGTGGCACAGGTAAAGAAGGTGGCGATCGTCACCCTAAAATCCGTGAAGGCGTAATGATTGGTGCCGGTGCTAAAATACTCGGCAACATTGAAGTGGGTGAAGGCGCGAAGATTGGTTCTTGCTCTGTGGTTCTGCAAGCCGTACCACCTCATACAACAGTCGCTGGGGTTCCTGCAAAAATTGTCGGAAAACCGAAAACAGACAAGCCCTCTTTAGACATGGACCAAGGGTTCAATGGTCGCTCTCAGAACTTCATCCATGGTGATGGGATTTAAGAACAGATGCGTGATTCGAGTAACCGAGATGCGAAGAGCTTAAAAGCAGATGCGGGATTCGAGTAACCGAGATACGAAAAGCTTAAAAGCAGATGCGGGATTCGAGTAACCGAGATACGAAAAGCTTAAAAGCAGATGCGAGATTCGAGATTCGAGTAACCGAGATACGAAAAGCTTAAAAGCAGATGCGGGATTCGATTCAGCGAAATTCGAAAAATTAAGAGCAGATGAATACAACTAAATGACGATAATGATGAAACAAATTCGAGCCATTAGCCGGACTCTTCTGATATCTACCAGCCTTTGCGCTGCTCTGTTATCTACATCGTCATTTGCCGCCTCTCAGGGGGAACTGAAAGGCGTATCGAGTGAAATATCTCGCCAACAAAAAAACCTGTCCTCACAACAGAAAAAACTCGATAGCCTACAAGCAAGCCTCAAGAAACAAGAGCTATCCATCGCTTCGCTTGAAAAAGCGATTCTAGACAGTAAAAAGCAACTCAATACTGCCAATGCAAATATTGCTAACTTAGACACCAAGATTAAAGCGCTTACTGCTCAGAAAAAAGTCCATACCGATAAGTTAGAGCAACTGATTCAGACTTACTACATGACAAGTCGAGCCAAAGCGTCTTCTCACATCCTCAACACGGGTGTCGAAGAAGATCGTATCAGTCACTATTACCAACACCTTGCCAAAGCTCGCTCCGCAACAATCAAAACGATTGAACAAACTCAACTTGAGCTAGAAGAGAGCCATAAACAACGTCAACTTGAGCAAGAACAGATAGCAACACTGCTAAAACAACAAACTACCAAGCGCGATACGCTAGCCAAAACCCAAACACAACGTAAGAAAACCGTTGGTAGCATCAAGAAGAACATCTCGGGTGACAAGAATTACTTAGCAGAGCTTCAGCGAAATGAAACTCGCCTCAAAGCTGAAATAGCGAAAGCAGAAAAAGCGGCTCGAGAGCGACGTAATGCTGTCCCTATGGATGGCTTAGCCAAACGTAAAGGCAAACTACCTTGGCCAATCAAAGACAAAGTTTTGCATAGCTATGGCTCAAGCCAAACGGGTCAAGTTAACTGGAAAGGCATGGTGATCAATGCCAAGTACGGGCAGCAGGTAAAGTCGGTTTACTCAGGCACGGTTGTGTTTGCAGAGTATCTGCGTGGCTATGGTTTAGTGGTTCTTCTCGACCATGGTAAAGGTGATATGACACTCTATGGCTTTAACCAAGCGCTTTTAAAGAAAGAAGGTGACAAGGTTAAAGCGGGTGAAGCCATCGCGCTTGCTGGTGACACTGGCGGCCAAACGCGCCCATCACTGTACTTTGAGATTCGCAGAAACAGCCAAGCTCAGAATCCGAAGAGTTGGTTAGTTAGGTAAGAGCAGATACGGGATTCGAGTAACCGAGATGCGAAGAGCATAAAGCAGATGCGTGAGCGAATGTTCCAGATACAGAAGGGTTAAAGTTGGTACGAGAAAAAGTACTAATAGTCTTGAGTAACCCCAAATAGTTAAGAAACCTTGGACTAGTTACGTACAAAGCCTCGTCATTCCAGAATTGAGGAACGAAATATCTGGAATCTCGCTACTACATTGTTAACCTCGAGGGTAAAGAAAGATTCCCTATCACGCTCGTACCTCACTGTAGGGAATGACGTCGCTATTTACAATGCATGATGAAGAAATCGATACGAATAACATGTTAACCAAGAGCTTTAAAAAGCGAGTGCAGTAATCGTATTAATGAGTAACCACAGCTCTTCGTATCTCGCTTATTCGTCTCTTTCTACTTAGAGTTCAACGCCCTTACACCGTCTTCCAACAATGTCAGCTGCTCAAAACCTTGCGCAGTCGCAATTGGTTTAACGGTCGCAATCATCTGCAACATTCCTTGATGTACCACTTGCTCGGTAATTTGGGCTTTTGGAGACATCGCCGATTGATAAGCTAACCAACCCGATGCGATCAAGTGAAGAGAAGTGACCATAGACTTCATTTCCGTATCCGTTGCTTTGAGCAAGTTCAACTCAACAAAGGCTCTCATAATGTCGACAAGATTAGTTTGCAGCTTTTCTTGTACAGCCATGTAATCAAGGTGGAGTTTTTCATCACGTGACAATATTTCAGGTAGGTTCGCATAGAAGAATCGGTACTTCCACATCAGCGTGAAGATAGAATCTAAGTAGCTCTTTAGTAGCGTGAGGCTTTCTTGCTGTCCTTGAATAGGTGTGAATCTTTCAAGTAATTCTGTCGAATAGAGAGTAAAGATATCACGGACAATTTCTTGTTTGTTGCGGAAGTGGTAGTAGAGGTTGCCAGGGCTAATCTCAATATGTTCAGCAATATGATTGGTCGTAATACTGCGCTCGCCGTGCTCATTAAAAAGCTCTAGTGCAGCGTAAACAATCTTGTCACGTGTTTTCATTAGTAATTAGTATCCCTATCCGTTTAGTGGCTCAGTATATCCCCACTAAACGAATAGATCGAGCTGTTAACATCTGGTCGAATTAGCAAGCGCTAAAACTAACCTTCTATCAATCACTGCCAAACAGATCTCGTGTGTATACCTTATCTGCAACGTCTGATAGTTCATCGACCATTCTGTTGGATACAATCACATCCGATACAGCTTTGAACTCTTCGAGATCAGAATAAACCTTCGAGTTAAAGAAATGCTCTTCTTCCAACACAGGTTCGAACACGACCACTTCAATACCCTTTGCTTTCAAACGCTTCATAATCCCTTGAATCGACGACGCACGAAAGTTGTCTGAACCAGCCTTCATGATCAATCGATAAATACCGACAATTTTTGGCGAGCGCTTAATAATTGAATCCGCAATGAAGTCCTTACGAGTGCGGTTAGCATCGACAATGGCACCCACAATGTTGTTAGGTACATCTTGGTAATTAGCCAACAGTTGTTTGGTATCTTTTGGTAAGCAGTAACCACCGTAACCAAATGAAGGGTTATTGTAGTGATTGCCAATACGAGGGTCTAAGCCCACACCTTCGATAATCTGGCGAGAATCCAAACCGTGCGCTTCGGCGTAAGAGTCGAGCTCATTGAAATAAGAAACACGCATTGCTAGATAAGTATTTGAGAATAGCTTTACTGCTTCTGCTTCTGTTGAATTAGTAAATAGCACATCTATATTTTCTTTTTCAGCACCTTCAACCAGCAGATTTGCAAACACTTTAGCTCGCTCAGAACGCTCACCAACAATGATTCGTGATGGGTGTAAGTTATCGTACAGGGCTTTGCCTTCGCGCAAAAACTCAGGTGAGAACATAACGTTTTCGCAGTTCAGCTCTTGCTTAACGCGCTCAGTATAACCAACAGGTACTGTTGATTTAATCACCATGATAGCCTTGGGGTTAATATCCATGACGTCTTTAATGACCGATTCCACAGAGCTGGTATCAAAATAATTATTTTTTGGATCATAATCAGTTGGAGTAGCAATGATGACAAACTCAGCATCTTTGTAAGCCGCTTTATCTGTTGTCGCCCTGAAATTCAGCACCTTATTTGATAGAAAGTGCTCAATCTCATTATCTACAATCGGCGACTGCTTACTATTCAGCATTGTCACTTTTTCATCGATGATATCTACCGCGACCACTTCATGATGTTGTGCTAACAGCATTGCGTTTGATAGACCCACATACCCAGTACCGGCCACTGCAATTTTCATATTAATACCTATAACTTTGAGCCATTTACTCAATTTAATTCACAAATTTACTGGTCATATCATACTCTGCTTGGAGAATTATTCCACTAGCCCGCCTCATCCATTCCTTGCTATACTCGTGACAGATTTGTATTCAAAAGAGTTAGAAAATTATGATTATCGTAACTGGTGGTGCTGGCATGATCGGCAGCAATATTGTTAAGGCGCTTAATGAAGCGGGCCACAACGATATTCTAGTCGTCGACAACTTAAAAGATGGTAAGAAATTTAAGAACCTTGTAGACCTAGACATCACTGATTACATGGATCGTGATGACTTTCTAACTCAGGTTATGGCTGGTGATGATTTCGGTCATATTGAAGCTATGTTCCATGAAGGGGCATGCTCTGCTACCACTGAGTGGGATGGCAAGTACATGATGCTTAACAACTATGAGTACTCAAAAGAGCTACTTCATTACTGTGTTGAGCGTGAAATTCCCTTCCTATACGCCTCTTCCGCTGCAACGTACGGTGAAACTGATACTTTCATTGAGGAACGAGAATACGAAGGTGCCTTGAATGTCTACGGCTATTCAAAACAACAATTTGATAACTACGTTCGTCGCCTAACCGCGGATGCAGCAGCGCACAACGAAACGCTTCCACAAATCGTTGGTTTCCGATACTTCAACGTTTATGGCCCTCGTGAACAACACAAAGGTAGCATGGCCTCTGTTGCCTTCCACCTAAACAACCAAATGAACGCTGGTGAAAATCCAAAACTGTTTGAAGGCAGCGAGACCTTTAAGCGCGATTTTGTTTATGTTGGCGATGTGGCAGCGGTAAACCTCTGGTTCTTAGAAAACGGTGTTTCTGGCATCTTTAACTTAGGCACTGGTAATGCAGAATCTTTTGAAGAGGTTGCTCAGGCAGTAATCAAGCACCATGGTAAAGGCGAAATCGAAACGATTCCTTTCCCTGAGCATTTAAAAGGTGCTTATCAAGAGTTTACTCAAGCTGACTTAACCAAGCTTCGCAATACTGGTTGCGATATCGAGTTTAAAACAGTAGCAGATGGCGTCGCTGAGTACATGAAGCTCGTAAACGCATAGCTGTAAGCTTTATATTTCAGATTAAGACTATTAGTGCATCCTCTTTTTGCGGTGCATTAATAGATAATCTAATAAACATAATCATTCCCTGAGTGACCGATATAAAGTTAACTCTCTGATTTAAATAATGTAGTGAACGAATGACCACACAACGTAATGATTTTGATCCAAAAGCTTACAATCCTGAGTTTGAATGGGGATTTCTAGCACCTAAATACTGGGGCACTTGGATTGCTGTTCTGTTATCGTCTTTAGTCTGCTTCTTACCTAATAGCATTCGTTTAGCACTCGCTAAGTTTATGGCTAAGCAAGCTGTAAAAATCAAGAATAAGGCTAACCGCCGAGCTCGCGTAAACCTTGAGATGTGTTTCCCGGAGCAATCTGTAGAACAGCGCGAAGAAACTCTCTATCAGTCATACGTTACATCTATCTCGTTTTTGATGGGGTTTGCATCTCTAACACTAAAAAGCAAAGATTGGTTAGAAAATAACACCTCGATAAACGGCCTGAGCAATCTAACCGATATTACAGACAGTGGCGAGAATGTGATCTTGCTGGTACCACACACATGGGCCATCGATATCCCAGCGGTATTATTAGCTTCACGCAATTTACCTGTGTCTGCGATGGCGAAAGCACAAAAAAACAAACTCAGTGACTGGCTAATGCACCGACAGCGCGTGCAATACGGCGGTCGTGTTTATGATCGCAGTGGTGGTATCAAACCTTTCATCAAGTCAGTACGTGATGGGTACCTTGGTTACTACCTCCCTGATGAAGATCTTGGCCGTGAACACAGTGTCTTTGTAGACTTCTTCGCAACTCAAAAAGCAACAATTTCGGGTCTTGGGCGTCTATCAAAATTGAGCAAGGCTAAAATAGTTCCTTTGTTTGCTCAATACGACAGTAACACTGGCCAATACACCCTGGACTTCTACCCTGCTCTACCATTCCCCACAGGCAGCGAAGAACAGGACGCACGCATGATGAATCAATGCATTGAAGATTACGTGAGCAAAAAGCCAGAGCAATATATGTGGATATTACGTTTATTAAAAACTCGCCCAGACACAGATAAAAATCCCTATGCAGTATAGATTCGAACGAGCTTTATTAATGAAAAACAATATTATTAATAGTTTAATACTACTCCCTTATTTTTATTTATTCATCTTCATCGCAATCTTACCTGGCGGTGAAAAGAATATGGTCGTTGTGGCCCTTATCTCTATCTTTGCAAGTCTAGCTGTTGTATCAAAGCACAGCATAAAACAGAACTTATCTAATTATACATTTTGGATCTTTCTACTATTCACTGCTTTCATATCTCTAAAATACTTATTGCAGAGCGCAAGCCCAAGCATGCTTCGAGCTGCATTATCCGTATCACTGCTTATGATTATTTTTCCTCTAAAGTTGCTCAATCAGCGCTCCTTAATGTGGATGTCATTTATAGGCTCGATTGTCCTTACAGCTTTTATAAGCTATCACTTGCTGTACTTAGGTACACATCGAGGGGACCTTCTTCTCAATGCAATACCATACTCGACTCTCTGTGGCACTATAGCTGTCCTTGCTCTTTATCAATTTATAGAGACAAAGAAATTACTACCTATCGCGACTACACTACTATCAATTAGCAGTATACTAATTTCAGAGACAAGGGGAATTTGGTTAGCTCTATTATGTGCACTCTCGATTTTGCTCTTTTTTTACCTCAGAACACAAAAAAAACGTTGGCGGATTTTAGGGGCAATGCTCATTGTCTTCTTTTCGATATCTTTTATATTTCAAGACCAAGTGACCGAAAGGTATGAGAGAACGGAGAGAGAATACGCTGCGATTCAAAGAGGTGATTACGGAACATCGATCGGTCTTAGGTTTCAAATGTGGGAAGCAGCAACAGAAATTGGTAAACGCAACCTCTGGGTTGGTGTCGGCTCTGAACACAAAAAAGTATTTTTAAATTTAGTTGATGAAGGGTTAGTCGAACCAAGTTTAGCTAAATTCCACCCAGATCAGTATCATAACCAATTTTTTGAAAACTTTGCGAAAATGGGAATTATTGGATTAATTTTTACATTGATGTTGTTTTTAGTACCGCTATATTATGCTGTAACCAAAAGAAATGAAAAAAGCAGTCTAATCTTTTCTTTAGTCGCTTTCTATTTTATAGCTTGCTTAACTGATTCACCACTTTGGTATGCAGAGACTACTTTAATGTATATGATGCTGATAATTCCGCTATGCAATGATCAACTCTCTTTCAAACCAGAAATAAAGACGAACTAATATGAATATTTTAATTTTTAGCTCCTACAAAGATGCATGGAATAGCGTTAGACCCGAAGCAGAAATGTTCATAGAAATGTCTCGTCTTGGACATAATATTACGATTGTAACTCAAGGTGATGCTGACTATGTTAGCCGATTCATAGATTGTGGTATCAAAATCATAGACTGCTATCCAAAGAAAAAAATTTGTTTATCGGCAATACAAGTGCTTCGTACAGAGCTAAAAAATAAAACATATGACATTGTCTATGCGATGAATTCTAAAACAATACCAAATGCGGCATTCGCTTGTATTGGGTTCAAAAAGACTCGATTAGTGACATACCGAGGGACAGTTGGTGGTCTCTACCGTCATGATCCATCAGCTTACCTAACTCACCTACACCCACGAGTTAATGGTATTAGTTGTGTAGCCCAAGCTGTAGCTGATGACGTAAAGAAACAAGTTTGGAAAATTAAAGACAATATCAAAACCATTTATAAAGGTCATGACATGAGTTGGTACCAAGCTAAGCCTGCAGACCTTACACAATTAGGTGTTCCCAAAGATTCAATTATTGTAATTTGTATCGCTAACGCACGACCAAGTAAAGGTGTACACATACTTCTAGACAGTATGCGCCAACTCGTTGATATCCCTAATCTGCATCTTGCTCTCGTTGGGAGAGATATGGATACACCCGAAAATCTATTACTGTCAGAAAAAAGCGGTATAGCAGAGCGTATTCACTTTTTAGGTTACCGAAAGGATGTTCCAGAGCTGCTAGCAGCAAGCGACATCCAAATCCAACCATCGATCAGTGGAGAGGGGTTACCGAAAACTATCATTGAAGCAATGGCAATGGGCGTCCCATCAATAGTTACAACGACTGGGGGTGGTAAAGAACTCCTTTTAGATGGCGAATCAGGATTTGTTGTACCAGTTAAAGACAGCACTGCGATCGCCGAAAAAATTCGTTTTCTAAGTCAAGACAAAACCAAACGAATTGAGATGGGGGAAAAAGCTAAGGGAAGAATTCGTGACGAATTCTCCACTCAAGCAACAGCAGAGCAACACATTAGTTTTTTCAAATCACTATTTTAGGCCTCTAACCTCACTTAATGCTCTTAAAATACCCCCTAACCTTATGTCTATAGCCAGAGACTAGTCGATACGGAAGCTTAGCAGAAAAGAACGCAAGCCAAGCTTCCATTTTAGTATCGTACTTAGCATTGAATAAATTGAGTAGTAAACCAATATACTTCTGTCGAGTGATAAGCTTAGGGATATATTCATGGGCGCCAGCATGTCCACAATCTTTTATAATCATAGGCAAGTCATAAGACTCCCTAAGTAATATAGTTCGCCAAGATGATATAAAAGTGCTCTTTGTCTCCATTTTAAGTGTGCTATTGCCCACTTCATGGCGATATAAAATTAGAGAACTCATTATCTTTATAGCCTTTCCTTTCAGAAGGCTTCTAAACAAAAAAATCCTATCTTCATTAATGACCCTTGCATCAATCGGAGGGAAATCATTGAATAAAGAGCTATCTATAGCCATTGAGCATCCTGATGGCATGATTTTTCGCTTAATCAGTGTGTCCACATCAAAGTTAAACTTTTCTGAAGTATCTCTTCCCGATACAACATTGGAATCTTCATCAATACAGTCAAATTGACTTAAAATCAGCGTTGGTTTTTGTTCAGACTTCCATAGCCTGTATTGCTCTTCGATGCGTGTAGAAACTGATATATCGTCGCAATGCTGAGTGATGATAAGTGTTTGACTAAATTTCCCTCGAAGTTTATTTATTTGAGTTGCCAGTCCAGAGTTATTAAGGCTTATTTCTACCTCTACATCCAACCCAATTGGCTTGCCTTTTAAAGCTTCCTTAATAACTTCCTCGGTGCAATCACTTGAACCATCATCAAAGATCATTAACTTTTTAGGCCATACTGTTTGGTTAAATATCGACAGGATAGACTCTTTTGTATATTTATCTTGGTTATAAGTAAACAGCGCGACAACTACATCATCTAGTATTTTTTTCATTGGGAAGCCTTACTATATTTTTTCTTTCTCTTTTTTAACTTGCTAGCTGTTTCAAACCTAGTTGGGAATACATGTATGCAGCGTAGTAAGAAGACCCTAAATTTTTTCCTATAGCACTTAGTAATTTTATAGTCGCGATCGCAATAACGCTTATACAACAATTCCCACTCAAAGAACTGAATGTGTGCAACCTTTCCAGAGGTTCTCGACACTCTTGCTGTGCCTAAAAACTTCAAACACAATCCGAGCCCCAATTCACTAGCGGGCGCAACAACCAGGTTATTTGCAATAATTTGATTGGAACGCTCAATTGCTCTATGACTACGATCCAATAAATGCTCAAGTCGAATGGATGAATCAAATTGTTTGAGAGCAGCAAGAAACAGTGCCTGCGTACAATCTATGATAAAATTGGGATAACCGGGACTGATCGACTGGCTTCTTGAAGGTTCAAAGTCTTTGAATAACGGAAAGTTCCACAAAGAAAGAACATCTTTGGTTAACCCAAAGTAAAAGAAATCACTTATGTGGTAAGCAACTGGATAACCTTTGGCATACTTCCTAGAAAAAACGTCACAAACCACAACACGTTCTTCAAGAAATGCGTCGACATCAGAACGCTTTAAGTACTTTTGCTGCAACTCTACAAAGTGATTAGAGGTTAGATAGTTATCACTACGAAGTTTTAGAGCATACTTAGTCTTGACTCTTTTCAATCCTTCAACAGAAGATACAATTTGACGGTTATTGTTATACTTCTGAGGCTCACCTTTTAATGTATAGTTACGACTGTTACTACCTGGGTCTGGGGAGATGACAAGCTCATCAAAGTCTAACCCCGTGAGGTCTTGTTCAGGCCAAGTAGACAGAATAATTTGCGCGCCAGGCAGGTGCTCCCGGACCGAATTTAAGCATTTAATCGTAATATTAGGTTCTTGCGGACGATCATTAAAATTTTGTACGGGCCCCTGAACCACAACAGTTATATCTTTAAAGTCAATCACAAAGTTTCTCGATCAGTTTAGAGTAGCGTCTGCTAACCACTTGATTTGATAAAAATGGAATGTCGTCTGGCCCTACTTTCGGAGGATGCTCCAGCACTAAATCGATTTTTTTAGCAAGACTGTCAGCATCTCCTTTAGGAACGATCCATTCAGATAATCGACCAGAAAGTAACTCACCAACACCACCAACATCCGTTGCCACTACAGGGGTGTTTAACGCCAAACTTTCAATGACGACAGTCGGTAGACCTTCAATATCAGAGCTTAAAATATAGGCACTGGCCTTTTTATAATAAGGCAACAAGTTTTTACAGAACCCCCAAAAAACGATATCGTCAACGACACCTAACTGCTCCGCTAGTTGCTTAAGCTCCTTAAGTTTGCGCCCTTCACCAAAGATCACCAATTTATGAGTTCTCTTCGTTTTTGCATAAGCTCGAATTAATACATCAAAACGCTTTGTTCGATCTGGACGCCCCGCAGCCATGATAAACTTATCAGGTACTCGCTCTGTAACACCTATTTCAGCACGCCTCGCTAAATCAGAAAAATCAAATCCATTATAAATAGTTTCAAGGCTAATTGGTGTCGCTCTCATCTTGTCTAACATATCGGATTTTACAGAGTTAGATACAGCTAACAATCGTTTGTCACTGTACACAGACCTGTAAACTAGCTGATGAAAAACTTTCGATAGTCCTTTCCTTCTTCCTAAGAAGTTATCGTACTTACAGCTATGTAAAACACCATAATGTGGTAAAGACATAGAGCTAAAGCTAATAAATATTGAGCCATGAACTATTGCAGCATCATAATCTTGCAAATGTGAATCCAGCTGTCGACTAAAGTATCCGCTGCACAAGAATTGATAGATATGTCTCCCAAAAATGTATTTTAGGAGCCTAAACTTAAAACCAGACAAACTGCGTTGACTTTGGTTACTAAGACCATGGATGTCAACGTACTGATCGTTGTCCTTTAAGTCTTCCTCAGGACGTTCAATAAAAACATAATCAACTTGCCAACCATCTTGACGTAGTTCCTTAACTACATCACGGGTTACAAGGTATAAACTTGTGTGGTAATTACCACTTAACACAAACGCTATCTTCTTCGTGTTCATTTATAGGTCTCATTTACTATAAATACATACGTCTAAATGCTAACATATCTTCTCCTCTAACATGTACTTTGCCTATGATGAAAAGACTAATTGTTGACCTAGACGGCACCATAACAACTGCCGACACCTCTGATTATAGAAATGTATCTCCAGATTTAGAGGTTATCTCACGCCTACGGGAATATAGAGCTAAAGGCTTTAGTATTACGATTTCAACAGCAAGAAATATGCGCACTTACGAGGGTAATGTAGGTAAGATAAATATTCATACTTTACCTATAATTACCGAATGGCTAGATAAACATGATGTACCTTATGATGAAATCTTGGTTGGGAAGCCATGGTGTGGTCACGAGGGGTTCTACATCGATGACAAGGCAATTCGTCCATCTGAGTTTCGAAAAATGTCATTAGATGAGATCTATAATCTGCTTGATGAGGAGCGCTAATCTTGTTCTTAATTATGTCTGCAGCCTATGTTGGTCAAGATCTAAGAGCCGAGTTTGGTTCGATTCCACCCGCTTTTCTACCTCTGGGTAATCGACGATTATTTCAACATCAAGTTGCAAAGGTTCCGCAAGGAAAGAGTATCTATTTATCTGTACCTAAATCTTACCCGGTACAGGAATTTGACCGTTTGTGGTTAGAAGAACACAACGTCACCCTATTGCCACTTCCTGACAACCTATCATTGGGTGAGTCTTTGATGGCAGCTTTAGCTCTCATTGAGCATTCTTTTGATACTGATCTAAGCATTCTATATGGTGATACTCTAATAACTCCACCGAGTACACAAGATGTTGTGTCAATATCAAAAACGGACAGCACATACAATTGGGCAACCGTTGATGAAGGAAAACCTGAATGGCTTGATACTGAAGGCGTTAACATTGGTGTACATAGCCAAGTCGTTAGTGGTTACTTCAACTTTGCCTCACCAAGGACCTTGATTCGCTGCCTGAGCCAAACACATTGGAACTTTTTACAAGCACTAAGCCTTTATCATGATATCAATGGTATCCAAACCTGCCAGTGTGATGATTGGTTAGATTTCGGTCATATCAATACCTATTACCGTTCTAAAGCCCTCTACACAACACAGCGAGCGTTTAACGAACTCACGATTACTGCTGATTGGATTGAAAAAAGTAGCGCAAAAGATAAAAAGATTGCAGCTGAGTCTAACTGGTTCAAGACACTTCCGGGCTCGCTAAAACATTTTGCACCACAGTACCTGGGAGAAAAAAAAGTCGATAAACGAACGGCTTATCGTCTTGAATATTTATACAACATCGCTCTTAATGAACTATTTGTATTCGCTCACCTCCCGGAGATGACTTGGAAGCAGATCTTAGATCAGATGCTTTCTTTTCTATCAGCATGTCAAAAGGAAAAAGCTCCCCTTGACGCGGCAACGGACTCATTAGACAGTCTATTTTCTGGTAAAACAGAACAACGACTGCAAGAGTTTTGTCAAAATAGAAGCTACGATTGGGAACTTCCGTGGCGTTTTAACGGCAAAGCCTCTTTGAGTTTAAAAGCACTTTATGAAGCCACTCTGGATGATATACCCAAAGGCCAACAACCAAGCTTAATGCATGGCGATTTTTGTTTTAGCAATATACTTTACGACTTCCGAAAAGATCGAATCAAAGTAATCGACCCGAGAGGAATTACCTCGAGTAATATCCAAAGCATCTACGGACACATCCAATATGACATAGCAAAAATATGTCATTCTGTTATCGGATTATACGATTGGATCATCGCTGGCTATTATCAAGTTGATACTCATGATTATCGAATAAACTTTTCTCTTGCTGATACCGAACATTTAACCAGTATCCAACAGATGTTTATTGATGCATTAACTAAACACTACGCTTTGTCAGAATCAGCATTGTATGCAATGCAAATTCAACTGTTTTTATCTATGCTTCCATTACATAGTGATGATCCAGAACGACAAGATGCTCTGATGGCTAACGCCTACAGACTCTATTACCTAATGCTAGAGAACAAGAAATGATCATAATTCCAATGGCGGGGCTGAGTTCTCGTTTCTTTAAAGCTGGTTTTAAGCAGCCTAAATACATGCTTGAAGCACATGGTTGTACATTATTCGCTCATGCAATCAACAGTTTTAAGGACTACTTCTCTTCCGAGAATTTCCTATTTATTGTTCGTGACGTTCAGGGCACTCCTCAGTTTGTCGCTCAGCAGGCAACCTCTCTGGGTATAGTGTCTTATGAAATTAAAATTTTGAACGAGGAAACGAGAGGTCAAGCAGAGACAGTATATTTAGGTAGTCAGCACTGTGATGATCGTGAACCTATCACAATTTTTAATATTGATACTTTTAGACCCGGCTTTAACTATCCGGCTTCGATGGATCAATGGGATGGCTATCTAGAGGTTTTTTCAGGTGAAGGGGATAATTGGTCTTATGCTCGTCCAGTTTCCAGTAAAACTACCAAGGTCATCGAAACTGCAGAAAAAAGACGTATTTCTGACTTGTGCTGCACAGGGTTATACCAATTTTCTTCTCTAAAAAACTATCGAGATAGTTACCTTCACTATCTATCTTTACCTTCAGAGGAATGGGATAAGGGAGAGCTCTATGTAGCCCCTCTTTATAATTATTTGATTCAGAGAAACAAGAATATCCATTACCACTTAATTGACCGAAACGAGGTTATCTTTTGTGGTGTTCCCGATGAATACTACAAGTTTTTAGAACAAAAATAGTATCAATCAAAGAATAGAAGTAGCACATCGATGAAACGAATTTTAGTCATTGGCCCATCTTGGGTTGGAGACATGGTCATGTCTCAATGCCTTTATAGCACTCTCAAAAAACAAAAAACTGATGCTATCATAGATGTAATGGCTCCAGCATGGTGTCGGCCGATACTTGAGCGTATGCCCGAAATAAACAAAGCTCTCGCTTTACCTTTTGGTCATGGCGATTTCAAATTCAAAGAGCGCCGTTCCCTAGGGAAATCTTTGCAAGGGAAATACGACGAGGCCTACGTACTACCCAACTCAGCAAAATCGGCCTTAATTCCATGGTTTGCCAAAATTCCTGTCAGAACAGGGTGGAAAGGAGAGATGCGCTTCGGTCTTTTGAATGATATTAGACCAAATAAAAAGTCCTTCCAATTCATGACTGAACGCTATGCTGCACTAGCCTACCCAAAAGAAGAAATGACGGGCTCGGAAGCACTTGGCGGATTAGAAAAGCTACCCAAACCTAATCTCTATATAGACAAAAAATCACAGAAGCTGGCTGTCGAAAAGTTTAACTTAAAAACTAAACGCACAACTGTAGGTCTATGCCCTGGAGCTGAGTTTGGTCCAGCAAAACAATGGCCAACAGCGCATTATGCAGAAGTTGCATCCGCTCAAATCAAGAAAGGGGCACAAGTTTGGTTATTTGGTTCAGCAAAAGACAGTGCTACGACTCAGGAAATCATTTCACACATCCCCGAGCCATTAAGAGAGCATGCCTTCGACCTAGCGGGAAAAACAAGCTTAATCGAGGCCGTTGATCTATTAGCATGCTGTCAAACCGTAGTCAGTAATGACTCGGGGTTAATGCATGTCGCTTGTGCTGCCGGCTGTGATGTTGTAGGTGTCTACGGCTCTACTTCACCCAGTTATACTCCACCATTAGCGAAACGCAGCACCGTTGTACATACTGAAATAGAATGCCGTCCTTGTTTCAAGCGTGAATGCCCCTATGAGCATTTAAAATGCTTGACTGAGCTAAAGCCAGAAAAAGTTATTCATGCAATTCAAGAACTGAGTAAACAAAGGCTAGAAACGATTATCACAACTTCCAAAGTAAACTCGTAATTATGGCAATTCGCTTTATCTATACACTCCTACTAGTGTTAGTTGCACCTTTCCTATTGCTTTCCCTGTACAAAAACAAGCCTGGAAAGCCCAAATTTGGGTCTCGCTGGAAAGAGCATTGGGGGCAGACCCCAAAAACCGATGGAGTCGATTCTATTTGGATCCACGCCGTATCAGTAGGCGAATCTATCGCAGCAACTCCGATCATCCGAGAGCTAAAAGCTCTTAACCCACAACGTGAGATTGTAGTTACCACAACAACGAGTACTGGCGCTGCACAAATAGATAAACTCGGCGATTTAGTCACACACCGCTACATGCCCATAGATTTCCCCTGGTGCATAAGCGGCTTTCTAAAATCCGTGCAGCCCTCGAAAATGATAATCATTGAAACTGAGCTGTGGCCAAACACGCTACATCAAGTGGCGAAGCTTGGTATTCCAATTATTGTAATCAATGCTCGCCTTTCCGAGCGCTCCTGCCTAAGGTATCGAAGATTCCAATATGTTTTTAATTTGCTATCAAAAAATATCACAGCGTTACTTTGCCAATACCAAGGTGATGCGGACCGATTTATAAGGCTCGGTATTCAAAAAGAGCGAATTAATGTAACTGGCTCGATTAAATTTGATATCGATGTATCACAGAAAACGGTTGATGAAGGTAACTCTTTGCGTAAGCAACTAGGGAAAGATCGTCCAGTATGGATTGCAGCTAGCACTCACAAGGGTGAAGATGAAATTATCCTTGCTGCGCATCAATTGATTTTACGAAAAAGACCGAATGCCCTTTTAGTTCTAGTTCCTCGTCACCCAGAAAGGTTCAATGACGTAGAGTCGCTTTGCAAAAATTCAGGAATGAATGTAACAAGAAGAACAAACGATAAACTCTATAGTAACCATACAAACGTCTACTTAGCAGACACTATGGGAGAGATGATGACTCTGATTTCCGCAAGTGATATTTGTTTTATGGGAGGAAGTTTACTGGGTGGTAAAGTCGGAGGTCATAACTTCATTGAACCTGCTGCACTAAAAAAGCCTTGTCTAACAGGTCCAAGTTATTTTAATTTTTCAGATATTGCACAGCAACTTATACAAGTTGAAGCGCTCCAAGTTATAAAATCACACGATGAGCTTAGTATCCATATACTCGGTTTAATTGATTCTCCAGCTAAGAGTGTTCAGATGGGAACCAACGCACTAAGTGTAGTAAAGCAGAATCAAGGGGCTCTCAAAAAAACAATTGGCATGATAGAGGTTTGATTGATGAAACTAGTAATTTACAGAAGAAAAATATTTACCTCTAGCGGTGCAGGCCAGCTCATTGTCATGCAAGCAAAGAGATTGAAAAAGTTAGGTAAAACTTTTGAGTTAACTTGCCAAAAAGGCTGGGGGACTCTTTGGTTTAAACACTTACAAATAGCCAAAAAGGCGAAAGTCGTCAACGATAGATTGGTAGTTAAAGCCCCCAAAAACACAGCTATCATTGATCATGAAGGCAGTCTTCGAAACGCCGACCTCACCTTCATCCACAACGTTCCATTAACGAATATTGAACACGATGAAAATAGTTACACAGGATGGCTTAGGCAGAGTGAAAATCATATATTCACTCCCTCACAATGCGCAAAAAATTTGATGGTCCACCTCGGAGTCCCAGATGACAGGATATCTGTTATTCACCCTGGCTACAATCATCAAAAATTTAACCTAGAAACCAAAACGCAATATAGAAACCATGCAATAAAAGCTCTAAAACTAGAAGATTATAAAAAAGTCATTGGCTTTATTACTTCTGGGAACTTTGAAAAACGTGGATTAAAGGAATTTTTAGACATTTGCCAAAAGGTCGCCGAAGAAAGAGACGACATTGCATTCTTTGTCCTTGGTGCTAAAAGAATCCCCAAAGAATTAAGTCAGCATCCGACGCTAACCCTGAAGCAATTTCGCTACAAACCGAGTAACTCTAAACCAGAGTTCTGGCTAAGCTCATTAGATATCTTTGTCTATCCGGCTAAGTTAGAGGAGTTTGGTATGGTAGTAGCAGAAGCGCTCGCTATGGGCACTCCTGTCATTACGACTCAAAACGTAGGGGCTCACGAGATATTAAGTGAAGAATTTGAAGACTGGATAAACCCTTCTGTAGATATAGATTGGTTTTCAGAACGCATACTTCGATTAGCAGGAAACAATGATATTTATCAGAGCCTAGTTGAAGCTGCATGCAAATCGGTAACCTATGATGATATAGACTACGCGACACGCTCTTTAGCTGCGATTGATAAACATTTAATAAACCACTAGAACAATCGGAAGAACGGAAATCATGATGCAAGGCTCTACCGTTCTTCCGGTTTAGGATTCCACGATGACTTTAAAACAACGTTGATTAACGAGGCGCACAATCGCTAAACGTGAACCTACAACTAGAATGACTACATAACTAGTTCGCTAAAACTCACACCATTTTTTTGAATTTGTTGTGACCCACCACGGTCATATTATCCGGCACATCTTTGGTTACAACTGCGTTTGCTCCAATAATAACATTGTTGCCGATTTTTATGTCGCCAACAGCTACCACACCAGAGTATATGATCACATCATTACCGACAGTAGGCATGCCAAGCCTATCTCTATGGGCCCCACCTAAAGTCACATTCTGAAAGACTCTCACATTATTTCCAATTACTGACCCACCACCAATAACAATACCAACAGCGTGACCAATAATAAATCCGTCTCCAATTACTGCTTTTCTAGAGATATCACAATGATGTTTTTTATACACTTTTCTTTGAATTTTACGTGCAATCCAATCTAAATGAATGGAACGGTACAATCGCATGAGAGAAATTCTTTTTTCCAATAACTGGCTTGGAGTTCCGGTCAACAGCATGGACCATGATAGATTGATGATTTCTAATATATTTTTAAGCATTATTAATTTCTAGCTAGTAGTTGTTTATTGAAGTTTAGATTTGATTAGAATAACCATTGTATCCGTTTATCAGATATTGCCACTCTTTTTCTTCCCAGTTTATTCTTGCCTTGTCCTGCTCTTTCTTAAATGACCTTAATAATCGCTTCAAGTTATCATTTTTCCACTTATCGCCAGGGTCCACACGACATTTATCAAAATCAATGATCCATACAGTCTTCGATTGATCCAACAAAATATTGTGGATATTGAGATCGGTATGATTGACTTGTTCTTGATGCATTTTAGCAATCATCTTTCCAATATCTTGATAAAGCTCCTTAGTCAGCGCCTTGCTTTTTAGGATGGCAACTAAATCTTTAGCTCCTGGGATTTTTTCAACTAAGATATCGGCTTGATAAGTCCAACTAGTTTTAACAGCACTGGAGGCTAACGGTCTAGGCACATTAACTTTAGCTCTATGAAGCCTATCCAAGATCATCATTTCTTCATAACAACGTGTTTTTTTCCAATTAGAAAAGCGATAACGATCTTCTACCAGTCTTCCAAACAGGCCACCTCGGCGATAATGGCGCAGAGCAGCATGAATATTACCTAAATCAACAAACCAAGTAGTCCCCCTACCTTGAGCACTGCCGATCACTTTATCTTGACCCTTCCAAAAGTCAGGCTCAAACAACTGCGGCGATGCTTCATCAATGAATTGACTCTCGTACCATATAACCCGATTCTCTAGAAGAGATTGCTTGATCATTTTATAAACTACCAATTAAAGATACTGACTAAATAACCTGAATATTTTACATTTATTCCCCGTATCTGCATAATTCGTATTAGTCGTTTCTGATTGAAGTCCCTTATGGCTCTATTTTCCTCTGCCCCAAAAAACTTATGTGTGCTCCGTCTCTCTGCAATTGGAGATGTCTGTCATGCTATCTCGGTAATACAAGCTATTCAACAGTATTGGCCTACCACTGAAATTACATGGGTTACAGGTAAAGTGGAAGCTCAACTCATTCAAGATCTACCAAATCTTAAAGTAGTCGTCTTCGATAAAAAGCAGGGCTTTGCTGGAATGCGAAATGTTTGGAAAGAGTTATCAAATACCCGCTTTGATTGCCTTTTACATATGCAAGCAGCTCTTAGAGCAAGCGTACTTTCTCTCGGTATAAAAGCTAAGTATAAGGTAGGATTTAGTCTTAACCGAACTAGAGAAGGGCAATATTTTTTCACTAACAAACATTTACCAAAAACCAGTGCTTTCCACGTTCTAGACAACTTTGCAGAATTCGCACGCTATATCGGTGTCCCGTTTGATAAACCACAATGGAATATTCCCTTGAAGCAGCAAGAATTAGATTTTGCAAAAGAGAATATACCCAACAATACATTGGTGATATGTCCTTCTGCGAGTAAGGATGAGCGTAACTGGTTGACAGATAGGTATGTTCAGCTAATCGACTACGCTCATAGAAAAGGTTTAAATATTACTCTATGCGGTTCTCCTTCAGAGAGAGAGGTGTTATTGGGACAAAGGATTGAAGCTTTATGTACTTCACCGGTTAACAATTTAATAGGCCAAACAAATCTCAAGCAACTTATCGCAGTGCTAGCTAAAGCTCGTATAGTAGTAGCCCCTGACTCCGGCCCCGCTCATATAGCTACAACACAAGGTACACCCGTAATTGGACTTTACGCACATAGTAACCCTGAACGAACAGGGCCATATAATAGCCTCGACCTCGTTGTAACGTCCTATGATAGCCATATTAAAAATCAATCTAAATCAGCTTCATGGGGAACTCGAGCCAAAGGTGATACACTTATGGAAGCTATTGCTTTTGAATCAGTAAAGGAAAAGCTAGATAGCACCTTAAACAAAAACGTAAGTTGAGCGAAAACTGATATGACAACTCATGTGAGTATCGGCGTTCTTATGATCGTCAAAAATGCAGAACAACACCTAGAAAAGACCTTGTCTTCCGTTTCACGCTGGGTGGATGAAATCGTAATTTTGGACTCAGGCAGTACTGACGGTACCTTGGATATCGCAAGAAAATATACCGATTCTGTCTATCACCAAGATTGGCTTGGTTTTGGTCCCCAGCGACAAAAAGCGCAAAGTTTGATGAACAGTGATTGGGTCCTCCCACTAGATTCTGATGAAGAGGTTTCTCCTGAACTTAAAGCATCTATTCTTCATGCAGTAAAGACAGATGATGGTAAATCAGTATATAAAATTAACCGCTTAACTGAAGCTTTTGGCAAATTTATTCGTCACTCAGGGTGGTACCCTGACCGAGTAACTCGCCTCTACCCAAGGCTCGCCACACAATATAATGACGTCCTAGTGCATGAATCAGTCATTGTGCCAGAGGGTTTTAAAGTCAAACAATTAGATGGTGACCTATTTCACTATACAATTGACTCTATGCCGAATTACGTCCGAAAAACTCAACACTATATGGAAGCTTGGGCAGATCAACGAGAAGGGAAAAAATCGGTATCACTGACTAATGCAATCAGTCATGGCTTTTTCCGATTTTTCAAAATGTATATTATCAAACGCGGATTTCTTGACGGCAGACATGGGTTATTACTAGCCCTACTTAGCGCAAATACAACATTTACACGCTATGCTGACCTATGGTTACGAGATTACATGAAAAAGAAGAAGAGAGTTGAGTAACAACCACTATGAAAATATGTCACGTTAATCTAGCTTCAGGGTACCATGGCGGTGAAAATCAAACACTTCAACTCATAAAGCAGCAACTTAAACTGGGATATGAGCTAACGGTTGTCGCTAACCCTAAAAGCCCTTTCGCTAAAGCAGTGCAAGAACTGGGGTGCAACTGTATTTTAACCAAGCATTATTTATTCAAACATCAGCGCTCTATTACTCAAGACTCTCAGGTTATCCATGTTCATGAAGGTCGTGCTATTTATTGGGCTCTGATTCAACATTTACTCTTCAACATCCCTTATATAATCACACGCCGAATCGACAACCCGCTCAAGAAGAGATGGCTTTCTAACTTAGCTTACGAAAAAGCAGATGCTCTTGTTGGACTGAGTCGGGAGATAGTATCGCGAATCAAATCCGTATTTCCGAATAAACCGGTGGAATGTATCCCTAGCTCTCCTGTACGTTACCCCAGCAATGAACAGAATATATCTATAATCCGACAGCAGTTTACAGGTGACTATTTAGTCATCCATGCCGCAAATATGCTTGACCACAAGGGCTTCGATGTAACAGTAGAGGCAGCCAAAACTCTCTCTAAACAGGACCCAAGTATCCATTTTGCTTTGCTTGGTGATGGGAAAATCCGATCTGAGTTAGAGAAAAAGGCTCACGGATTAGACAATATTAGTTTCGTCGGAAAACAAGAGCAAATGGGTGACTGGTTCGCAGCTGCGGATATGCTTGTTCACCCGTCATACTCAGAAGGACTTGGCTCAGTGATTCTCGAAGCTCTTGACGCAGGGTTGCCAGTAGCAGCCAGTAATGCCGGTGGTATTCCAGATATTATTGACCATGGTAAGTCAGGTTTATTGATTGAACCCGGCAATGCAGAACAATTAGCTCAAGCTATTCTCGATACAAAAAATAACGAGCGACTTCGCAATTCAATCCTCCATGGCGCAAAGCTAAAACTCAATACTTTCCGTATTGAGTACACAGCCCAACGTTATGAACAACTATACGCAAACCTTAAAAAAGAGTAACTCAATGAAAAAGAAAGTTATTTACCCAGGTACTTTTGATCCTATAACTAACGGGCACCTTGATCTCATTGAGCGTGCAACGAAGATGTTTGATGAGATCATTATTGCGATAGCTGCAAGTCCAAGTAAGAACACTTTGTTTACCTTGAAAGAACGTGTGAATCTAGTGACAGATGTCACCGCAGGTATGCCTAATGTTACAGTCAAAGGTTTCTCTGGTTTAATGGTTGACTTTGCTAAGCAAGAGCAAGCTAACATACTTATCCGGGGCTTACGTACTACGGTAGATTTTGAATATGAGTTCGGCTTAACTAATATGTATCGAAGGCTCCTCCCCGGCCTTGAAAGCGTTTTTCTAACCCCTTCAGAAGAGTACGCGTTCCTCTCTTCAACCATTGTTCGTGAAGTCGCTATACACGGCGGGGATATTAGTCAGTTTGTACCACAAAAAGTTGCAGCCGAGATAAAGCTGAAAACTACCAAGTAATTATCTTTATCTACTCCGAAAAACAAAAATAGCGCTCAGTGAGCGCTATTTTTAATTCAAAACCATCAATTACTACAGCGAATAATAGGCTTTATACCAATCTGCGAAAGCTTTTGCTCCTTCTTGGATCTTAACTTGAGGCTTGTAGCCAACCGCTTCAAACAAATCTTCCGTATCAGCGTAAGTCGCGTACACATCACCTGGTTGCATTGGCATGAAGTTCTTTTTCGCTTCAACACCTAGAGCACCTTCTAAGGCTTCGATGTAGTCCATTAATTTCACTGGGCTACCATGGCCGATATTAAATACGCGATATGGTGCTGAACTGGTCGCGGGTGAGCCTTGCTCTACTGTCCAATCTGGCTGTTTAGCTGGAATTCGATCTTGGACACGAATAATACCTTCAACAATATCATCGATATAAGTGAAGTCGCGCATCATGTCGCCATTGTTGTAAATATCGATCTCTTTACCCGCCACGATTAAGTTCGCAAACTTGAACATCGCCATATCAGGGCGGCTCCAAGGGCCGTAGACGGTAAAGAAACGAAGGCCTGTCGTCGGTACATCGTATAAATGAGAATAAGTGTGTGCCATTAGCTCATTAGACTTCTTGGTCGCTGCGTACAATGAGATTGGGTGATCAACACTGTCTGCCGTGTGAAATGGCATTTTCTGGTTCAAGCCATAAACAGAGCTTGATGAAGCATAAACGAGGTGTTCAACCTTGTTATGGCGACAGCCTTCAAGAATAGCCAGGTGACCGACAAGGTTGCTATCGGCATACGCCATCGGGTTATCAATTGAGTAACGAACGCCAGCTTGCGCCGCTAAATGAATGACACGGTCAAACTTTTGCTCAGCAAACAGCGTTGCCATGCCTTCCCTATCAGCAAGATCCAGCTCGATGAAGGTCAGGTTTTCATGCGCAATGCGCTTTAGGCGATCATGTTTCAAAGAGACTTCGTAGTAGTCATTCAAGTTATCAATACCGACAACCTCATGTCCGGCTGCACATAGTCGCTCTGAAACTGCAGAGCCAATAAACCCGGCAACGCCAGTTACTAAATATTTCATTCTACTATTCTCAATTCATATCATTAGTGTAATTGTAGCTACTAGCCTGCCTATCTACTAGCGTAAAAAAGTGAACATAAGTTCAGTTTTTTTATACTTGGCACTCTTCACAAAAAAACGTGTTCCTCTGCCCTATTTTCAGCTCTTGAATCAGAGCTTCACAGTGAGGGCATTTTTCGCCTGCTTTGCCATAAACTTGCAGTTCTTGAGCAAAATACCCCGGCTTGCCATCTGCTTGTGCGAAATCTTTTAGGGTAGTACCGCCTTGTTTAATGGCGGTGGCGAGCACTTGTTTGATCTCTTGAGTCAACAAGACCCACTCTTGTTTTGTCACTTTGCTTGCAGGGCGCAAAGGGCTAATACGTGAAGCAAATAGCGCTTCGTTGGCGTAGATATTTCCGACCCCCACCACCACTTTGTTGTCCATGATGAATTGCTTTACGGCAACTTTGCGTTTTTCTGCCTTCTCAGTTATGTAGTCGGCATTGAAGTCGTCAGTGAGCGGCTCAGGGCCAGATCCCAGTAGCACAGGATGCGTTTCGTCAGGAGCAGACCATAACCACGCACCAAAGCGGCGAGGGTCGTTATAACGCAGCACTTTGCCGTTGGTGAGCTTAAGATCCACATGATCGTGTTTGGCTGCCGGGAAATCGGCATCTAATACGCGCAGTGAGCCAGACATACCAAGGTGAACAATGGCAGTGCCAGTATCCGTCTCAATCAATAAGTACTTTGCGCGACGCGAGATAGAGCGAATCACCTGCCCTTCTAATGCTTTTAGCTCTTGTGGGATATCCCAACGCAGCTTAGGCGTGCGAAAACTAAGAGTTTTAATGGTCTCGCCGACTAAATGAGGTGAGATCCCCATACGGCTTACTTCGACTTCGGGTAATTCAGGCATAATCTAGTCGTCCGATTTAGAGGAGTGGTTAGCGTTAAAGCTTGGAAACAGGTAGCTCTCTTCAATAGACACCGCCAACCACTGATCATTCCAGTTTTTTAACAACCAGAACTCAGGCAATTGATAATAGGTAATACGCTGGGGCTCTTCTTGGTCTTGATACCATACTTCGATGGTGTGTGGTGTATTTAACCGAGGCGTAAGGTCTGTGTAGGTCTGTGAGTCGACTTCCGTGCCCACTAGCTCTTTCCAACGTTGTGACAACTCTTGTGCATTGGTAGCTTGAGGGAAGTCCGTACCTTTGAACTGGTAAACCCATTGATTATCTTGTTGAATGACAGACCACTTAGCAAAGTGCAGCGCTTGAAGCTCTGCTGTTGGGTTCAGGAGATAAGGATAAGGGCTATCAACCTGTGGTTCAGGCTCGATAAGGTACGCTTTGATCAATGTTGGAAGGTTTAACACGCCAATAAAAGCGATCACACTGAACATGAGTATGTTGTTCCACCGGCGTCCACGATATCTCATCTGATTCTGCTCATCTAACCTATTGAACATTCAGTATATCGTGAAAATGGCAATACTTTCTATGTTGCGCAGTTTTCTGTCTATCAGGTGCTATATTAAGCAAGAGCAATTGAGTTGCTCAAATTTTAGATATAAAAAAACCCAGCGATTAAACTGGGTTTTTCAATTCTTTCTTCTACTGAAGAAGAGCAAAAAAAGCATCAATTACTTGATTTTAGCTTCTTTGTACATAACGTGTTGGCGAACTACTGGATCAAACTTTTTGATCTCAAATTTGCCTGGCATGTTACGCTTGTTCTTATCAGTTGTGTAGAAGTGACCAGTACCTGCAGAAGATACTAGACGAATTTTCTCACGAATGCCTTTAGCCATTGCTTAATTCCTCTTAAACGTTTTCGCCACGTGCACGGATATCAACAAGAACAGCATCGATGCCTTTCTTATCAATGATACGCATGCCTTTAGCAGTTAGACGTAGTTTAACAAAACGTTTTTCGCTCTCTACCCAGAAACGATGAGTTTGTAGGTTCGGCAGAAAACGGCGCTTAGTAGCATTGCGTGCGTGTGAACGGTTGTTACCCGTTACTGGACGCTTACCAGTTACTTGGCATACTCGGGACATGAATGTCTTCTCCAATCGTTTCAGCTCGATATCAACCTTGGTGGCCGAACCTCTCTATCAATTAAAATAGAAGGTAAAAACCGTTATGGAAAATCCATACAAGGCTATCAAAGGTCGCGCATTATACTAACTTGACACGCATTGCTCAAGACCCGAACAGATCCTTTTTACGGATTTCGTGATCTTTTTTTGTGCAGCGCAGCTTGCTTGAGTAATCAGAGCTGATTTTAGGTCTAAAAATGTGGGCGGAATAATAGCAGATTTAACGCAACTAACAACCTAAAATGTGATTCAAATCCATCCACGCTCTGCAAAAGAGACAACTTCGCCATCTCCAACGACAAAATGGTCGAGAACTCGGATGTCCACCAGCGCTAATGCATCGGTTAATCGGCGTGTAATCCGCCTATCCGCTTGGCTGGGCTCCGCGACACCCGAAGGATGGTTATGAGCCAAGATTAATGCCGCTGCATTGTGATGAAGTGCCCGTTTAACCACTTCCCGCGGGTAAACCGAGGCGGCATCGATGGTTCCTTCAAACATCACCTCGTCCTTTATTACCCTATTTTGGTTATCGAGGAACAATATATAGAAGGCTTCTCGCTGGCGATCACGCAACATGCTCGAAAGATAAAGCTTGGTATGACTTGGGCTAGTGAGTGCATCTCCACGAGATAACGTCTCTGCTAGATAGCGCTGTGTCATCTCTAACACAGCCTGTAATTGGACATACTTGGCCTGCCCCATCCCTTTATGGGCACAAAACTCTTCCTGAGTTGCTGAAAAAAGGTGACGGAGCGAGCCAAAGTCTTTGATCAACTTGTCAGCGAGTTCCAACACGTTCATTCCTTGTGTCCCTGTTCGCAGAAATATCGCGAGCAGTTCCGCATCACTCAAAGAATCAGGCCCTCGACTCAATAACTTTTCTCTCGGCATCGATTCAGCAGGCATTTTATCTATTGGCATATAAAAGCTAATCACTAGTCATGAACACGACCCACCACCTTAATGAGATCGTAATCAGAGATCCTTCGATAGAGACAAAAGGAAACGAGTCACTAACAAAACCGTGTAATTGATAAGTTTGATAACACCAACTTGATGAGCGTCAAATCTGTTCTAATTCTGCTTCTAGGCACTAATCCTTTGTTCTGATATCGTAAGTCCCAGAGAAATTAAGGAACAGAATCATGCAAACATTGGTTAATCAACTGGATAACGCTGACCTACAAGGCCTAGCTGGGAAAAAAATCCTACTTGGCATTAGTGGTGGTATCGCTGCGTATAAATGTGCCGAACTGACTCGACGCTTAATTGAGCGTGGGGCGCAAGTACAAGTCGTGATGACAAATGCAGCCAAGGAGTTCATCACTCCTCTCACCATGCAAGCCGTCTCTGGAAGGCCAGTGTCTGATAGTTTGCTTGATCCTGCTGCTGAGGCTTCCATGGGGCACATTGAGCTCGCAAAGTGGGCTGACTTGGTATTACTAGCGCCGGCCACCGCTGATCTGATTGCTCGTATGACGGCGGGCATGGGTAACGACCTACTGACCACTTTGGTTTTAGCAACCGATGCGCCAGTTGCGGTATCTCCAGCAATGAACCAACAAATGTACAGCCACCCTGCGACTCAAGAGAACATCGCGACACTAAAACGTCGTGGTTGTGAAATTTGGGGGCCAGCAGCTGGCGAGCAAGCGTGTGGTGATGTCGGTATGGGTCGTATGTTAGAGCCAATGCAGCTCGTGCATCGCTGTGAAGACTTCTTCCAACCTAAGCCGCTTACTGGCCGTTCTGTGCTTATTACTGCAGGCCCGACTCGTGAAGCGATTGACCCTGTGCGTTACATTACCAATCACAGCTCAGGCAAGATGGGTTATGCACTGGCTGAAGCGGCTGCGAAACAAGGCGCAACAGTAACTCTAGTCAGCGGCCCTGTATCACTCGCGACACCAAACCAAGTGACTCGTATCGATGTCGACAGCGCTCAGCAGATGTTTGATGCGGTTGCAGCAAACGCTTCTCAACATGATATTTTCATCAGCTGCGCCGCGGTTGCCGATTATCGCCCTGAGACCATTGCAGACCAAAAGCTTAAAAAGGTCGACGGTAAAGACGACATGACCATTCAAATGGTTAAAAACCCAGACATCGTCGCTTCTGTCGCTTCAATGACCGAAGGTCGCCCATTTACTGTCGGCTTCGCTGCAGAAACTCAAGATGTTGAGAAATACGCGCGTGGCAAACTGGAAAGAAAGAACCTCGACATGATTTGCGCCAATGACGTCTCAGTCGAAGGGCAAGGCTTCAATAGCAGTAGCAATGAGCTGCACCTTTATTGGAAAGGCGGCGATAAATCTCTGCCACTGGAAAGCAAAGACACACTTGGTTTCCAGATCCTCAATCAAATCCAACAGCTTATTGATGCATAAACGCACGAATTTGCTCTGACAATCTGCTGACACCTCTCGATTCTGTTGACCTAGGGCTCACAAAACTAGGAAACAGAATTGAATGGTGTTTATAATCCTTCTTCACTCAATCCTCATCTTTAGGAAAGGAAGTAAATAGATGGCTGGTACTCGAAAATCAAACCGTCGTGAAGAAATCCTACAAGCTCTCGCACAAATGTTGGAATCGACCGAAGGTGCTTCTCGTATCACAACGGTAAAGTTGGCCAAGCAAGTTGGTGTTTCTGAAGCTGCGTTATACCGCCACTTCCCAAGCAAAGCCCGCATGTTTGAAGGCCTGATCGAGTTCATTGAAGAAGCGTTGATGTCTCGAATCAACCGCATTCTGGATGAAGAGAAAGACACGCTAGAGCGCATACGCCTAGTGCTACAACTTATCTTAGTTTTCTCAGAACGTAACCCAGGCCTGACTCGAATTTTGTCTGGTCATGCTCTAATGTTTGAAAATGAACGCCTGCGTGATCGCATCAACCAACTTTTCGAACGCATTGAGACGCAACTTCGCCAGATCCTGCGTGAAAGAAAGCTTCGTGAAGGGAAATCATTCCCGGTTGATGAGAAAATCTTAGCCGCTCAACTGCTCGGTCAAGTTGAAGGCAGCTTGAATCGATTTGTTCGCTCAGACTTCAAATATCAACCAACAGAAAACTTTGATGCTTATTGGGCTCTGCTAAGCGCTCAGATTAAGTAACAATCAAATTAAGTAGCAATCAAATCTTAAGTGATGGTTATGACGACGAAAACTTCTCCGACAAACAGCACTGCACAACACGTTATTACTAAGCCACCCTTTACTCTGGCGTTACTCCACCCTAAATACTGGGGAGTATGGTTCGGTTTTGGGTTATTGGCGCTTATCGTTAACGTTCTCCCTTATCGCCTCTTACTGCTGTTAGGCCGATCGTTAGGCTCTTTGGGTGCTCGCTATGGTAAAAAGCGCGTCGCGGTAGCAACACGTAACTTGGAGCTCGCCTTCCCAGACAAGCCAGCAGATGAAGTCGCGGCAATGGTCAGTGAGAACTTTAAGAACACCGGTATGGCACTCATCGAAACCGGCATTACCTGGTTTTGGCCGACGTGGCGTTTCAAGCGAATCCTAGTAGATAAAGATACCCAAGCACTGCGTACGCACAAAGCCAACGGTAAAGGTGTTCTTCTATGCTGTGTGCATGCCTTAAACCTAGAGATCACTGCGCGAGCAATGGCCGTTCTTGGTATTTCTGGTTTAGGTGTTTATCGCCCGCACAACAACCCAGCTTACGAGTTCATTCAATACCGTGGTCGTACTCAGAACGGCAACCGCCTGATTCACCGTAAAGACGTGAAGCGTATGATTCGAATCCTGCGTCAGGGTGAGATCCTTTTCTACCTACCGGATCATGACTACGGTCGTAACAAGTCTGTGTTTGTGCCTTTCTTCGCGGTAGAAGATGCATGTACCACAACAGGCACCAGTATTCTGGCTTACACTAGCCGATGTGCACTTGTTCCGGGGTCTGGTTTTAGAAATGCCGATGGCAAGTATGAGATCATGGCCGATGAGTCAATTGAAGATAACTATCCACAAAAAGATGAGAAAGCCGCCGCTGCCTACATGAACAGCTACCTTGAGAAGATTATCTTAAGAGCACCAGAACAGTGGATGTGGCTACACAAGCGCTTTAAGACCATGGAAGACCCAGAAGCTGAGCGCGGTATTCGTTATAAGTAGAGTCGCCGCTACCAGTAAATACTTCTGAACCAAAAGAAAAGGGGCTGATGATTCATCAGCCCCTTGTGCATTCTATAGCTATAACAAATTGTATTAGATGCCGTATTGAGCGCGGTAGGCTTTTACAGATTCTAGATGCGCTGCGTCGGTGCCTTTCTCTTCAAGGAAAGTCACCAAGTCAGTCAGGCTAACGATTGAGATAATCGCACAACCGAAGTCACGCTCAACTTCTTGAATCGCAGACAGTTCGCCTTTGCCCTTCTCTTGACGGTCGATAGCAACAAGCACACCCGCTAAATCAGCGCCGTTAGCTTGGATGATTTCCATCGACTCACGAATCGCAGTACCTGCCGTGATCACGTCGTCCACTAACATGATACGACCTTCAAGCGCGCTACCGACAAGGTTGCCACCTTCACCGTGGTTTTTCGCTTCTTTACGGTTAAAACAGTAAGGCGTGTCTACATCGTGGTGATCCGCCAGTGCAACCGCTGTCGTCGTTGCAATTGGGATACCCTTGTATGCAGGGCCAAATAGTACATCAAACTCAATACCTGAATCTGCCAATGCTGCTGCGTAGAAGCGACCTAAGCGTGCTAGGTCACGACCTGTATTAAACAATCCAGCATTGAAGAAGTAAGGGCTCTTACGGCCAGACTTTAAAGTAAACTCACCAAACTTAAGTACTTCTTTCTCTAGTGCAAATTCAATAAATTCACGTTGATATGCTTTCATGTTTTTCCTCTACGTTTATTCAATAAAACTTAACTTACGCTCTGCACTACTCTTTCGAGTTTTACAGACAAAAAAATAGCCCCTTAAAAAAGGAGCTATCTAAAAACTATTCTGCTAACGCCGACTTCTGCGCTTCAACAATATCAGCAATACCCTTATTCGCCAGGGCTAAAAGCTGCATCAGCTCTTCGTGGCTGAACGGTTCGCCTTCTGCTGTGCCTTGAATCTCAATCATCTTACCGTCTTCCGTCATTACAACGTTCATGTCGGTATCGGCTGCTGAGTCTTCAACGTACTCAAGGTCACACAGTGCTTGTGCACCAACGATGCCCACTGAAACTGCCGCTACGTGGCCTTTCATTGGGTTCTTTTTCAGTTTGCCGCTTGCTAGTAGGCTGTTGATAGCATCAGCCATTGCAACGCTTGCACCTGAGATAGAAGCAGTACGAGTACCGCCGTCTGCTTGGATAACATCACAATCGACAGTGATCATGATTTCACCCATTACTTTCAGGTCAACAACAGCACGTAGGCTACGAGCGATCAGACGTTGGATTTCCATCGTACGACCACCTTGCTTGCCGCTCGCCGCTTCACGACGGTTACGAGTGTGCGTTGCACGTGGCAGCATGCCATATTCAGCGGTTACCCAACCCTTTCCTTGGCCTTTTAACCAACGCGGTACGTTTTCTTCTACCGTCGCATTACATAGAACTTTAGTGTTGCCGAACTCAACTAATACAGAACCTTCAGCATAAGCTGTGTAGTTACGAGTAATTTTAATTGGACGAATTTGATCTACAGCGCGGTCATTTGGACGCATTGGTATCTACCTTATTAACAGTCTGAAGTGATTTACTATCGAAAGAGTGCATCACCTAAGAAAGGGGTGAGACAGTTTTGATTGGGGCAAGATTATATAGCAGTTTATCGTGCAAATCTATTTACCGTTCAAAGCTATTTATCACGAAAGGCTATTTATAGTGAAAAGCGACAGGCTTCGAGAGCACACCATATCGTGATACTATGCGTGCGCGTTATTTTCAGAATGATAAAAGACAGGAAAATTCGATGATTTATAGTATGACCGCGTACGCACGCAAAGAAGTAAAAGGCGATTGGGGTACAGCAGTATGGGAAATCCGTAGTGTAAACCAACGCTACCTAGAAACTTACTTCCGTATGCCTGAACAGTTCCGTGGCTTAGAGCCAATCTTGCGTGAGCGTTTCCGTAAGCGTCTAGCGCGCGGTAAGGTTGAATGTAACCTACGCTTTGAAGCAAACCCTGCTGCAAAGGGCGAGCTAAGCATTAACGAAGGTTTGGCTCAGCAAGTAATCAATGCGGCGAACCAAGTAATGACAATGACTGGCGAAGACAGCCGTTTGAACCCATTCCAAGTCATGAACTGGCCTGGTGTGATGGAAACGCCAGAGCAAGACATGGATGCTATCAACAAAGACCTGCTAGACGCATTCAACGATGCTATCGCAGAGTTCATTGATGCTCGTGCTCGTGAAGGTGAAAACATGAAGGCGCTCATCGTGCAGCGCTTAGATGCAATCACTGAAGAAGTAGTGAAAGTTCGTGCGCGTATGCCTGAAATCCTAGAATGGCAACGTGAGCGTCTTCTTACCAAATTTGAAGATGCGAAAATCGAACTTGAAGGTTCTCGCGTTGAGCAAGAGCTTATCCTACTGGCGCAGAAGTCAGACGTAGCAGAAGAGCTAGACCGTCTAGACTCTCACGTGAAAGAAGCGAATGCAGTACTGAAGAAAGGTGGCGCTTGTGGCCGTAAGCTAGACTTCATGATGCAAGAGTTCAACCGTGAGTCAAACACACTAGCGTCTAAGTCTATCAGCACAGACATCACAGCATCAGGCGTAGAGCTTAAGGTTCTTATCGAACAGATGCGTGAGCAAATTCAAAACATTGAGTAACAGTCTGTAAGCTAAACACGATAAAGAGTAATCAGCCTAATCTGTGTTGATTAACTAACAGTGTTGATTAGATCAAAATGAGCTCCTAGTTTTTTAGGGGCTTTTTTTATAGGTACAGTAATGACAATCAGGACGACTAAGTGAGCAGGTTATTACTTAGGAAATGTACTTAGCACAAAAGATAGATACAACGATAGATAGAACGAGATGACGGACGTAAAACAGGATTTTTGAATATTTTGAGGAGGTATTGCTAGTGGAGGAGAGTGTTACGGTAAAACTGAGGGGGAAACAGATTTGAGAGAGAAAGTGACGCAAGTTGCTAATGCAACCTGCGCCGACTTAAAATCTTATAGAGCTACAACGTTTGCAGCTTGAAGACCTTTTTGGCCTTGCTCTACTTCGAAAGACACTTGTTGGCCTTCTTTAAGAGTCTTGAAACCTTCAGAAGCGATTGCACGGAAGTGTACGAATACGTCAGCGCCGCCGTTGTCTTGAGTTAGGAAACCGAAACCTTTCTCTTCGTTAAACCATTTTACTACGCCGTTTACTTTGTTAGACATGATGTGTCCCTTATATAAAAATAAAAAATTAATCGCCAAAAGTGCGATGCGCTGAAAGCTTGAATTATTTAATGTATCTATGAAGCTAAGGGAAACACTGAGAATAACAATGAAGCAATACTAAGGGTTTTACTTTACAACTGGATGTTTCATTTAATAACCCTGAGAACAGAGCGACGCCATTCTTGGTGATCTGAGCCTGCTTGTAAAGCGTTATTTGGACAATTTGATGTTTTTTTGTTCAATCGACTTAAATTAAAAGCCCAACGATATCGTTGGGCTTCATTTATAAAACTTTAACCTTCAAAGTGTTACTCATCTGGCTGCTTGGTTCGAAGATCTACATACGGCCAATAATGATGTCCAACACGAATCAACAATGTTGCCGCGGCCAAGATAAATGCTGCTAAAGACAACCAAACGATCAATACGGCATCGAGTTCTTTCATGCCCAAAGTGATGTAACGAGCAATCGCCATCATCGCGATATAGATCGGGTATCGCACTGGAATCTTACCGTTCATCACAAACTGCTGAACCATCGCCAACACTTCTAAATAGATGAACATCAGCAGAATGTCGGTCAATTGCACTCGGCGTTCAGCGAAGACATGCATGAACTCTTCGACCATCGCAAACAAGGTCGCGAGCGTGATCGCCACCAGCAATACCGCTTCCATGATGTGGAATACTTTTAAAAACGGCTTACTAAAAGATTTAGGTAAGTTAGAAGGCATAGTCACTCTTCAAGAAATAATTAATCCAGTATCTACAATAGCATGCATCAATATAAGTCGCGTACTCTCAAAGCATTAACGCCATCAATTGCACACGCTATAGAGAAGCAACAGATACAAAAATGGCCCCACATTCACTGCAGAGCCATCTGTTTGTCTTTTACTTAGCGACTGCTTAGTGGCCAATTAGCCTTAAAGCAGAATCAGGTAAGTTAAGAACACCACACACAGTCCGTAGATAAGCGGGTGTACTTCTTTGCGCTTACCTGCCACAACCATTGTGAATGCGTAGCTGATAAAGCCCATTGCCATACCGTTCGCTGGAGAGAAACTTAGCACTGTGAACATGATGGTAAAGAAGGCTGCAATGCGTGACTCTTTCTTTTCCCAGTTGATCTGACCAAGACGACCTACCATGTAGATGCCAACCACGACCATCGCCGGTGCAACCATTGCAGCCGAGAAGATAGAGAAGATTGGGTATAGGAATAGCGAGATTAAGAACAGACCAGCAACCATCACCGCCGCTAAGCCCGTTTTTGCACCTTGAGAAGACGCAATGCCAGACTCAGAGAATGCAGTAATTGATGTGGTACCAAGAATTGAACCGATCACAGTACCGCCCGCATCTGCCACTAGAGCCGATTTCGCGTTTGGCACCTTGCCGTCTTTATCGATGATACCCGCATCACGGCCAACGCCAACAATCGTACTCAAGCCATCAAAGAAATCGACAATCAAGAATATAAGTACGATGAACAGTAGGTCGAACATTTTCTCTGGCGTGAAAGCAGAGAAATCGAAGATAGCGCCAAAGCTGCCAGCCATGCTTGGCGGCATAGCAATGAACTGTTCTGGAATTGGTGCATTTGAAGTGCCCATGAAGACGTCAGCAAGAATCGTCAACACGATAGCTGAAACAAACGAGATGAACGTTGCTAGCTTGATGTCGCGAACCATACAACCCAGTGCGATGAAGATGCTCACGTAAGCGATGATCACTTTTGGATCGGAAATATCGCCTAAGCCAACCAATACGAATGGGTTAGAAACGATGATGCCCGCATTCTTAAGACCTAAGAAAGCAATGAACAGTCCGAGAGACACGGTAATCGCCAACTTCAAATCTTCAGGAATCGACTCAATCATCGATTTACGAATATTGGTTAACGAGAATGCGAGGTACAGGATACCTGACAGGAAGATGCCGAACAGCGCCTCATTCCAAAGTACCGCGACTGAACCACTTAATAGTAAGCCTTTGAAGAAGCCGTTCATGCTCATGCCCGGCGCAAGCATTACTGGGTAGTTGCCCCAAATGCCCATGATTAGGGTTGCGATAGCCGCAGACAGAGCCGTTGCAGTAAACACGGCACCTTTGTCCATGCCTGGAATATCACCCAAAATTGCTGGGTTAACCGCCAGAATGTAACTCATCGCCAAGAAAGTAATAAAACCCGCGTACAGCTCAGTGCCAATCGTGGTTTTTCTTTCAGTGATTTTAAACATCGAATCAAGCGAGCCAGAGGTGTTCTGGGCTTTCAGGGTGGAATCGGTACTCACAACAAAACCTATGCAATAAATTAAGAATTTGGTGATTCAAATGCTGTGAGAATAGAGAGGTCTCTACACTAAAAACTGTAGTCACCAAGGTAGGCTCGGTAGTAGAAACATCTAGTCCATATCACTAGATATATACAGCATTTAATCGTTTGCGCGGATTGTAAGGATTGAGATTAAAACTTCAACAAATTTTGTCCAGATCACATAAAAAAGTACCGATGATGAGTCATTACATTTATACAAAGATCCTTGAGAAGATCATTTGCTAATAAATAACGATCAAGCCAGTTGTTCTCAATCATCTAAATATGCTACTCTTCGCCTCCATTTTTCTGGCCTAATTTTCACCAGTTGCTTCTATTAGTTTTACTCGTTATCTCTTAATAGACGTAACCAACGGAACAACAATTAGAGTCAGTGCTATCTTTTATAGTGTAGGTTTATTGCCTTCACTCAATCCAACCAACAGTGGAAATATACAGATGGGCAAAGGTACTCTTTACATCGTATCTGCACCTAGTGGCGCAGGTAAGTCGAGCTTGATCTCAGCAATGCTAGAAACCAATCCAACCTACGCAATGAAGGTATCTGTTTCACACACCACTCGCGGTATGCGCCCTGGTGAAGAAAATGGTGCTCACTACCACTTCGTAGAGAAGCATCATTTTGAAGACCTTATTACTAAAGGTGAATTCCTAGAGTACGCTGAAGTGTTCGGCAACTACTACGGTACTTCACGCGTTTGGATTGAAGAAAACCTAAACCGCGGTATCGATGTATTCCTAGATATCGACTGGCAAGGTGCTCGTCAGATCCGTGAACAAATGCCTCAAGCGAAGAGTGTCTTCATTCTTCCACCATCAAATGGTGAACTAGAGCGTCGTTTGAATGTTCGCGGTCAAGACAGCGACGAAGTTATTGCGAAACGCATGAGCGAAGCAAAATCAGAGATTTCTCACTATGCAGAATATGATTATGTGATCGTGAATGATGACTTTGATGCAGCCCTAATGGACTTCAGAGCTATCATTCGTGCGGAGCGCTTAAAAGAAGATAAGCAAGCAGCTAAATACAGCGGCATGCTTACAGCACTACTGGCGGAATAATCTCTGATACCAATCGTAGTAAACAACTGGTCATTCTAGCTTGTGAAAAAGCCTGATAACGTCGTTAGAATTTTTGATTGTAGGGTCACTACTTATCGAAAAATTCTGCCTTGTTCTCAAACTTTTTTTCGGCGCTATCTCTGAACACTTATTTACTGTGATTGGTATAACTGGATTTTCCATTGAGATAAGTATACGGTGATCTAGAAAGTCTCTAGTTAAACTTGTATACTTTCTCGTCATCAAAAATTTATTAGTTAATTACTATTTGGAGTCCTCATGGCACGCGTAACTGTTCAAGACGCTGTTGAAAAAGTTGGCAACCGTTTCGACCTAGTTCTTATTGCGGCTCGCCGCGCACGTCAAATGCAAACTGGCGGCAAAGATTCACTAGTGCCTGAAGAAAACGATAAGCCAACGGTTATCGCTCTTCGCGAAATCGAAGAAGGTCTTATCACTAAAGACGTACTAGATGCTCGTGAACGTCAAGAGCAACAAGAGCAAGAAGCGGCTGAACTTGCAGCAGTAAGCAGCATCGCTCACACTCGTTAAGAACGTCATTCGAACTAATTAACCTTCCGGGCCTTTAATTTGTATCTATTCGATAGCCTCAAAGACGTTGCCCAAGAATACCTAACAGAGCCTCAAATTGAGGCTCTGCGTCAATCTTATGTGGTAGCGAGAGACGCCCATGAAGGGCAAACCCGCTCAAGCGGTGAACCATACATTATCCACCCTGTAGCTGTTTCAAGAATCCTGGCAGAAATGCGTCTGGATATCGAAACCCTGCAAGCTGCTCTGCTTCATGATGTCATCGAAGACTGTGATGTCACTAAAGAAGATCTAGAGGAAAAATTTGGCAATACCGTTGCTGAATTGGTTGATGGTGTATCTAAGCTGGATAAGCTTAAATTTCGTGATCGCAAAGAAGCGCAAGCAGAGAACTTCCGCAAGATGGTTCTCGCCATGGTGCAAGACATCCGCGTTATCTTGATCAAATTAGCTGACCGTACTCACAACATGCGCACGCTTGGGGCACTTCGTCCTGACAAAAAGCGTCGTATTGCTCGTGAAACCCTAGAGATTTATTCTCCACTAGCTCACCGTCTTGGTATTCATAACATCAAGACCGAACTAGAAGAGTTAGGCTTTGAAGCCCTCTATCCTAACCGTTATCGCGTACTTAAAAACGTAGTGAAAGCTGCGCGTGGTAACCGTAAAGAAATGATCCAACGTATCCATAGCGAAATTGAAGGCCGCCTTGAAGAGGTCGGTTTGCCTGCTCGCGTACTTGGTCGTGAAAAGAACCTGTTCTCCATCTACAACAAGATGAAAACTAAAGAGCAGCGCTTCCACACCATTATGGACATCTACGCTTTCCGCGTCGTGGTTGATACCCCAGATACTTGTTATCGCGTACTTGGTCAGGCTCACAGCCTGTACAAGCCTCGTCCTGGCCGCATGAAAGATTACATTGCGGTACCAAAAGCCAACGGCTACCAATCTCTGCACACATCAATGATCGGCCCTCACGGGGTGCCAGTTGAGGTTCAGATCCGTACTGAAGATATGGATCAAATGGCAGACAAAGGTGTCGCGGCGCACTGGTCTTACAAAGGCAACGGCTCACGCAGCAGTAATGGCACAACCGCACAGGTTAAAGCACAACGTTGGATGCAGAGCTTACTTGAGCTGCAACAAAGCGCGGGTAACTCATTCGAATTCATTGAAAACGTTAAATCTGATCTGTTCCCAGATGAGATCTTCGTGTTCACGCCGAAGGGTCGCATTGTCGAACTTCCTGCAGGCGCAACAGCGGTCGATTTTGCTTACGCGGTGCATACCGACGTCGGCAATATGTGTGTAGGTGCTCGTGTAGACATGAACCCTTACCCACTCAGCAAATCGCTGAAAAACGGTCAAACGATTGAGATCATCAGTGCTCCGGGCGCACGTCCGAATGCAGCATGGCTCAACTACGTAGTGACCTCACGCGCACGTACCAAGATCCGTCAGGTTCTAAAAACCATGCGTCGTGAAGAGTCGATCACGCTAGGTCGTCGTTTACTGAATCATGCGCTTGGCGAACACTCTATTGCCGATATCGGCCAAGAGAATCTAGAACATGTATTGTCTGACTTACGCCTAGAAAGCGTTGAAGACTTACTGGCATCGATTGGTCTTGGTGAACTGATGAGTATCGTTATTGCTCGTCGCCTGCTTGGTGATGCTGACGAACTGACTGAAGTAGAAAACAACAGCGACACACCGAGGAAGAAACTTCCGATCCGTGGTGCTGAAGGTCTACTACTGACGTTCGCTAACTGCTGTCACCCGATTCCAGATGATCACATCATTGCCCATGTATCTCCAGGTCGTGGCCTTGTGGTTCACCGTGAAACGTGTCCAAACGTTCGTGGTTACCAGAAAGAACCAGACAAATACATGGCAGTTGAATGGTCTGACGATTACGACCAAGAGTTCACAGCTGAGCTACAGGTTGATCTGCAGAACCACCAAGGTGCACTGGCTGAGTTAACTAACGTTATCTCGAAAACAGGCTCTAACATTCACGGTATTTCAACCGAAGAACGTGATGGACGCCTGTACACAGTGACAATCTTGCTGACCACCAAAGATCGTGTTCACCTTGCAAGTATTATGAAGAAGCTACGTGTGATGCCGCACGCGCTGAAAGTAAGACGTCGTAAGAACTAGATCTGAAAGCAGATAGATAAAGCAGAGAGAGATACGAGTCTCGAGATGCGAAGAGCAAAAGCTTTTCACCACTCAACCTTTCGTATTTCGAGTCTGCTTTAATTTTTTATACCACCCTATTCTTTTCGTATCTCGTTTACCCGCATCCCGTATCTGCTCCTAATCTGCTCTTTCGCTTTATCCTGTACAAAAATCCAGTAAAATGCTTGAATAGATTATCTCTCTTACGTTTATGAGCCTTGTTATGTCACAGCTTTTATCTGCTATCCCTCTCAACTCTTTATCTGGAGTCGGCGCAAAAGTCGCAGAGAAACTGGAGAAGGTTGGGCTTAACAACGTACAAGACTTGCTGTTTCACCTCCCTTTACGCTACGAAGATAGAACTCGCATCTATCCGATCGTAAAACTGCACGCGGGCTTATGGGCTGCAGTGCAAGGCAAGGTGATGCACGTCGATACCATTTTCGGTAAACGTAAGATGCTCGCAGTAAAGATCAGCGATGGTAACGGCACTATCACGCTGCGCTTTTTCAACTTTACGGCAGGAATGAAGAATAACTTTGCCGAAGGCAAACAAGTGCATGCCTACGGTGAAATCAAGCGCGGCAATATGGGGCTTGAGATTGTTCACCCTGACTATAAGTTCTTTGCACCAAGGCAGCAACCAGATGTGGAAGCCAACCTAACTCCGGTGTACCCAACCACCGAAGGGCTAAGACAAGTCACGCTGCGCAACCTCACTGACCAAGCGCTCGATCTGATAGACAAAGCGGCGGTTAACGAGCTTCTCCCATCAGGTTTATACGACCACCAAATCACCCTAGCGCAAGCATTGCATACCATTCACAGACCACCTCCAGGGATTGACCTAGAGCTGTTTGATGAAGGTAAACACCCTGCGCAGCTGCGCCTGATTATGGAGGAACTGCTAGCTCAAAACCTGTCGATGCTGTCTGTTCGAAGCAAAGGACAGCAGGACAAGGCGATGCCTTTCCCTCCAGTGAATGCTCTAAAAGATAAGTTGTTAGCTCAGCTGCCGTTTTCTCCAACCAATGCTCAAGCACGAGTGACTAAAGAGATCGAAGCTGACTTGGAAAAACCGCACCCTATGATGCGTTTAGTGCAGGGTGATGTGGGCTCAGGTAAAACCTTAGTTGCTGCACTCGCGGCTGTTCGGGCACTCGAACATGGTCAGCAAGTAGCACTAATGGCACCAACTGAACTATTAGCCGAGCAGCACGCAATCAACTTTGCTAACTGGTTGGAAGTAATGGGTGTTCAAGTCGGTTGGCTCGCAGGTAAACTCAAAGGCAAAGCTCGTGAAACCGAACTGGCGCGTATTGCCAATGGCGAAGCGCAAATGGTGGTCGGTACTCATGCCCTATTCCAAGAGCATGTCGAGTTCAAAAACCTTGGTTTAGTGATCATTGATGAGCAGCACCGATTTGGTGTCCACCAGCGTTTAGAGCTGCGTGAGAAAGGCGCTAAACAAGGCTATTACCCACATCAGTTGGTGATGACCGCAACGCCGATTCCGCGAACGCTGGCCATGACCGCCTATGCCGATCTCGAAACTTCAATCATCGATGAGCTACCTCCAGGACGAACACCAATTCAGACCGTGGCGATCCCTGACACCAAACGTGATGACATTGTAGAGCGAGTGCGTAATGCGTGTCTCAATGAGGGCAAACAAGCTTACTGGGTGTGTACGTTAATTGATGAGTCCGAAGTATTAGAAGCTCAAGCCGCGGCTGACACTGCTGAAGAACTGCAACGCAAACTGCCCGACGTAAAAATTGGCTTGGTGCACGGCCGAATGAAACCCGCCGAGAAACAAGCAGTGATGCGAGAATTCAAAGAGAACAAGCTTCATCTGTTGGTTGCGACTACCGTGATTGAAGTGGGTGTGGATGTTCCGAATTCGAGTTTAATGATCATCGAGAACCCAGAACGTCTTGGTCTAGCACAACTGCACCAGTTACGAGGCCGTGTTGGTCGTGGTTCAGTCGCAAGCCATTGTGTATTGTTGTATCACTCACCTCTGTCTAAAACCGCTCAGAAGCGCTTAGGTGTACTGCGTGAAAGTAACGATGGCTTTGTGATTGCACAGCGTGACTTAGAGATTCGCGGGCCCGGTGAACTGCTTGGCACTAAGCAAACCGGCTTGGCCGACTTTAAGATTGCCGACTTGGTACGAGACCAACGTTTGATCCCTGAAGTTCAGCGTATTGCGCGTCATATTCATGATAGCTACCCAGACAACGCCAAGGCGATCATCAACCGCTGGTTGGGTGAACGCGATGTTTATTCGAAGGCTTAGTTAGTCCTCATATTCCGGCTTAAAACACAAAAAGGCTTCCATCTGGAAGCCTTTTTCATGCGCGTTACTTTCATCAATCAAGAGCGAGATTCCCTACTCGTTCGTTCCTCACGATAGGGAATGACGATCAAAATAAACTTCCGTCATCAAGGTTCATGGTTAACAATTCGTCATCCCCGAGAGGGAAGAATGACCGAGTCGGGGATCTCTTAACCATTCCCGAACCGAACTTATCGTCGGCACACGGATCTATAATAACTAGGGCTTAACAGGGAAACTGATCTGCGCCTTCAAGCCACCTTCACTGCGGTTATTGACCACAACGGCACCTTGATGCTGGCTAACGATACGTTTCACAATTGCTAAGCCCAAGCCCGTTCCTTCGCTACCACGAGCCGTGTCACCACGTGTGAAGGGTTCAAACAGCTTTCCGATCTGGTCTTGTGGAATACCCGGGCCATTATCTTCTACCGTCACCCAAGCAAGCTTGTTATCCGCCGTCATACCAGTTGATACCTTGACCCAACCATTACCGTAACGCAGCGCATTCACCACCAAGTTGCTCACAGCACGCTTCATCGCGATCGGATTACCTAGCGCTGGCTTCATTGACTCTGGAATATCGGTTTCAATCTGAACCTCGTAGCCACCCTCAGAGCTTGATACCTCACGAGCAATATCATCGACGAACACCGCTTGGAATGAATCTCGGTCGACAGGCTTTAGGTAATCCATGAACTGACTGATGATCTCATTACACTCTTCGGTATCACTGATGATGCCTTCCGCTAAGTAACTGTCTTCTGGCGACATCATCTCTGTCGCCAAACGAATACGCGTGAGTGGTGTACGCAGGTCATGGCTGATACCCGCCATTAGTAGGGCTCTATCTTCTTCCAATTCTTGGATGCCTTTAGACATCTGGTTAAAGGCTCGAGTTACCGAGCGAATCTCTTGTGCGCCTTGAACTGGCAATGGCGGTGGAATATCACCTCGCCCGACACCTTGTGCCGCTTTCTCTAGCGCTATCAACGGACGGTTTTGCAATCGGATAAACAGCCAACCACCTGCGACAATCAACAGCGCCATGATCAGACTGTTACGGAACAGCGGTGCAAAATCTTCTTCTTGCAGCTCAGACAACGGAATACGAATCAAAGAGTTAGGCAGCTGCGCAATGTCCATCCACAGCACATAGCTCTCTTTACCCAAGATCAGCCGCACTTCAGTTTCAGAACCCAGCTCTTTGGTCATCTCCTCACTCATCAGGTCGATTGCTACTGCATGGTAATACTCACCCGCGGCTTCGCTGTTTTTCGCGTGAACAGTTACCCCTAGCTGCTCAAGTACACGCTGACGTAGTGGCGCATCAATCTCGATATCACTGCCTTGGTCCAATACCAGGTTTAGCTCGTGTGCCAGAATCTTATTAAACTGCTGCAAACTTGGCATCAACGCATAATTAAAAACCGCGTAATAAGAAAAAATTTGGCTAGCGACCAATAGCGTTAAGAAAAGCACTATCGACTGAGTAAAGGAGCTACGTATACGCATGGGGTACCCGAGATGTAGAAAGATAAAGAAAGTGTTATATGACTATAACTCTAAACCATTGTGCTGAATAGAAAACGGGCCATCGCATATTAATGAGATGACCCGTAAGATTCACAGAATCGATAAAGCTGCTGTAGAGCTTATTAAGCTGAATTACACAGCTTTGCCATCTGGAACGAATACATAACCCAAGCCCCACACCGTTTGGATGTAGCGAGGTTTGCTTGGGTCTTCTTCAACTAGACGACGCAGACGTGAAATCTGAACATCGATAGAACGTTCCATTGCTGAATACTCACGGCCACGAGCCATGTTCATCAGCTTATCGCGAGACATTGGCTCACGAGCATTCGTTACCAATGACTTAAGTACCGCAAATTCACCCGAAGTAAGAGGCATTGGCTCTTCACCGCGGAACATTTCGCGAGTACCTAGGTTCAAACGGAATTCGCCAAATTCAACCACAGACTCTTCTGTGCTTGGTGCGCCCGGCGCTTCAATGACTTGGCGACGCAGTACCGCTTTAATACGAGCAAGCAGTTCACGTGGGTTAAATGGTTTTGGCAGGTAATCATCAGCACCCACTTCCAAGCCCACAATGCGATCCACTTCATCACCCTTTGCTGTAAGCATCAGGATTGGTAGCGAGTTGTTTGCGTTTCGTAGACGACGACAGATCGATAGACCATCTTCGCCCGGCAACATTAAATCCAATACCATCAAGTGAAAATTTTCACGGGTTAACAGGCGGTCCATCTGCTCACTGTTTGCCACGCTACGCACTTGAAAGCCCTGCTCTGACAGATAGCGCTCTAACAGTGCACGTAAACGAGCATCGTCATCGACCACTAAAATTTTGTAGTTTTCTTGCATGTAATGGTTCCACCTATTAAAGCTTAAACGTAAGGTTAAGCATTCTTGGTAAATTGTATATTGGTATAAGACATTAAAAATGTAACATTATTGGAGAAAAAGTCGCCTAAATAATTGTTAACGTATGTTGCCTTTCTATATATTCTATCTTAGATCATCATTTCATTAAGTAAGATTTATGAAAACCAAACTTATCACCCGAGAAGGTTATAACAAACTCAAAGCAGAACATGACCACTTATGGCACGAGAAGCGTCCAGAGATCACCAAAATAGTCACTTGGGCTGCAAGCCTTGGAGATCGTTCAGAAAACGCAGATTACACCTTCAATAAGCGTTTGCTTCGACAGATTGATCGCCGAGTGCGTTTCTTAAGAAAGTTCCTACCTGATGTCACGATCGTGGATTACTCGCCACAACAAGAAGGTAAGGTATTTTTCGGTGCTTGGGTCGAAATTGAGAATGATGATGGGGAAATTAAGAAGTTTCGAATTGTCGGCCCAGAAGAGATCTACGGCGATGCTAAAGGCTATATCTCTATCGACTCACCAATGGCTAGAGCCCTGCTCAAGAAAGAAGTGGATGATGAGTTTACGGTCAAAACACCGGAAGGCGACAAAGAGTGGTTCATTAACTCGATTCGCTATGCAGACAACGAATAACCAAACCTAATAAACACCTAGCTATGAGCTGAGTGTTCAAGCAAACCCAAACTCTAGATAAAAGAAAACCCCGCAAGGCTTTCGCCTAGCGGGGTTAAGTCTCTATCGCAGCAATCCGGCTACTGTTTATCTCTTCGAGATAAGGTGCTCCCTGCATCTTTCCTTGATAGTGGCTAAATCCTTTAACCAATTTCCTTTTTGTTCATCGCCATCCTAGCGGTGTCCATTCTAGCCTGTCATCCTGACTGGCGAATCTCATCCAGAGATTATCACTTCCTTGCTGACCACTCATCCTAAGTAATCAAATCTTCATCCTGAAGATACCTAGTCCATTAGGCTTTTTCCTGTTCCTGCCAACTCCCTGTCGACAAGTTAAATATTACGGTAATTGAGCGAGTTTCCTAGATAGTCCCAAAAAAAATTTCAGGTGGGAAATACGCCCACAAACACACAATCAAACAAAATCAGTCACTTACAGTTATTTTAAGACGATACCATCGGTTTAAAGCGACTTAGTCTCACATCACTTGTAAGAGATCTCGCACAAAGCAGGTATCAGAAACGGAAATTCGACTTCTGACAGGATAATTACACAGCCAAAGCTAGAAAAATCGTACGCTCACCCCCATGTATTTGTCATGATATTAAATAAGAGATTCATCGGATGAGCCAAGCTATCTGTCGACTGATCGCTGAAGAACTGAATGTCCGTTCTGAGCAAGTCACTGCCGCAGTAAACCTAATTGACGACGGTAACACCGTTCCCTTTATTGCCCGCTACCGTAAAGAAGTTACGGGTGGCTTAGACGATACCCAACTACGTAACCTTGATAGCCGCCTTTCATACCTTCGCGAGCTAGACGATCGTCGCCAAACGATTCTTAAGTCGATTCAAGACCAAGGAAAACTCACGCCAGAACTCGAGCGTGATATCACTCAAGCAGACAGCAAGACTCGCCTAGAAGATTTATACCTACCATACAAACCAAAGCGCCGTACCAAAGGTCAGATCGCGATTGAAGCGGGCTTAGAGCCACTTGCCGATACGTTATGGAATTCACCACAGCACGATCCGGAAACGGAAGCCGCTAACTTCATCAGCAGCGATAAAGGCATTGCCGATACCAAAGCTGCACTCGATGGCGCACGTGCGATCATCATGGAGCGCATTGCGGAAGACGCAAACCTGCTTGAAAAGATTCGCCAACACCTAAGCCGCAATGCAGAGCTTGGTGCTCGTGTTGTGGCAGGCAAAGAGAACGAAGGTGAGAAGTTCAAAGACTACTTCGAGCATAACGAAGCTCTGAGCAAAGTACCGTCTCACCGTGCACTTGCCATGCTGCGTGGCCGTAATGAAGGCTTCTTAACACTGGCAATGAACGCAGACCCAGAGCAAGAAGAAGGTGTACGTGGTTCATACTGCGAAAACATCATCTCTGATCACTACGGCATTACCCTAAGCAGCGCACCTGCGGATGCTTGGCGTAAGCAAGTGATTAGCTGGGCATGGCGCATCAAGGTTTCTATGCACATGGAAACTGAATTGATGGGCGCGATGAAAGAGCGTGCAGAGATCGAAGCGATTGAAGTATTCGCAACCAACCTGAAAGACCTGCTGATGGCGGCGCCTGCTGGCCCTCGAGCAACCTTAGGCTTGGACCCGGGTTTACGTACCGGTTCGAAAATCGCTGTCGTGGATTCAACCGGTAAGGTTCTGGCAACAGAAACGATTTACCCTCACCCACCGCAAAAGCAATACGATAAATCTGCACACGTGGTTGAGCAGATGGTTCGTCAATACAATGTTGATTTGATTGCGATTGGTAACGGCACGGCTTCACGTGAAACCGACAGCTTTGTGGCTGATGTAATTAAGCGTGGCAACCTAAAAGCGCAAAAGATCATTGTTAGCGAAGCGGGCGCATCTGTGTATTCTGCGTCTGAACTAGCAGCAAAAGAGTTCCCGAACATGGATGTATCAATCCGTGGTGCGGTGTCTATTGCTCGTCGTCTACAAGATCCACTGGCAGAGCTGGTGAAGATTGACCCTAAATCCATCGGTGTGGGCCAATACCAACACGATGTGAGCCAAACTATGCTCGCTAAGCGTCTAGATGCGATTGTCGAAGACTGTGTAAACGCAGTTGGTGTTGATGTGAATACCGCATCTGCCGCGCTACTGACTCGTGTTGCTGGCCTATCTAGCACCATCGCTCAGAACATCGTGGATTTCCGTGATGAAAATGGTCGTTTTGAAGCACGTACTACACTGAAAAAAGTCGCTCGCTTGGGGCCAAAAGCCTTTGAGCAGTGTGCTGGTTTCCTACGTATCATGGACGGCAAGAACCCGTTAGATGCATCATCGGTTCACCCAGAAGCTTACCCAGTGGTGAAAACCATCGCTGAGAAAAACCACAAAGACATCAAATCTCTGGTGGGTAACACCGACTTCTTACGTGGTTTGCACGCGGTTGATTACACCAATGAAAGCTTTGGTGTACCTACGGTCACAGACATCATCAAGGAGCTAGATAAGCCAGGACGCGACCCTCGCCCTGAGTTCAAAACTGCAACCTTCGCTGATGGCGTAAACAGCGTTTCAGACCTAGAACTAGGCATGATTCTAGAAGGTGTGGTATCGAACGTGGCCAACTTTGGTGCCTTCGTGGATATTGGTGTTCACCAAGATGGTTTAGTGCATATTTCAGCGCTCACCGATCGCTTTGTCTCTGACCCACGTGAAGTGGTTAAAGCCGGTGACATCGTCAAAGTGAAGGTAATGGAAGTCGATGTTCAACGTAAACGTATTGCGCTAAGCATGCGCATGAAAGATGAACCAGGCCAAGACAACCGCGCGCAACGTTCAAGTGCACCTCGCACGCAAAACCGCTCGAATCAAAACTCACAAGGTGGCCAACGCCGTCGTGAAGAGCCACAACAAAATGCCGCGATGGGTGGTGCATTTGCCGCTGCTTTTGCAAAAGCGAAAAAGTAATCCGTTAGCTCATCTAAAAAACGGATTAGCTTAAAAACAGAAAACCTGCATCCCTTAGGGTATGCAGGTTTTTATTATGTGTTCAAAAAAGACATCGAAGCTTGGTTGTATTCTTCGTGCTTATACTCAAAATAATTGGAGTTGCAGCTAGGCAACAAGTAAGTTCAGTCCTATGAGCATAGGGGTTCTATGTGATTAGGGTGAACTTACGCAGTTAACAACGCTGCGGCTTCAAGTATGAAGAGTATAATTACAACACGACCAGCATCTCTGATGGAGCATGAGGCGCAACAGCATGACCATAATGATATTTTATGACCTTACGTCGTTTCTCCATCTGTCCCTCCTGAATCGCCGCATCTAAAACATGCTTTGGCAGGCGAAAACGCATGGTATAGCCCTTTCCTTGGTCAGCACTGTATGTTCTCAGTGCCAACAAGCTGAACAACCTATCAAAAGGATCTTGTGGCTCTTCTTGGCTAATCGAATTGGCCTCTGACTCGTTCTCCATTTCATAACCAGGATGGTCTGAAGGATCCCAAGCCGACTGCTGCCTTCGCTTATCGTCCGACTTTACCTTTCGCTCTGCATTGGTTTTCGCCAACGCTACTGCGGGAGCTACAGGCTCTCGAACTCTATTATCACGCGCAACTTGCTCTGTTTGCACATTAACGGACGGGGCGATAAGTGGCACACTCACTGCAGTTGCAGGTGACACAATCATCGCGAACTCCTCAAGAATCGCCCATCGTTATTGCTATAACACTGTTGTACTGTGAGTCAGCACAACAGGCATAGCCCAACTTACTGCAATCAGCTCAGGAGAGAGTTAGGTCTGAGTATCAAGCAACACGTTGGTTAGATTATATATCGACCAAGCCGGCGATAAATTTAGCGATTATTTTTGGGCGAAGCTGACCAGTTCACTGCAAAAGGCATCCGCTTCAGTCATAAACGGTGCATGTGAAGACTGAGTAAAGATATATTGCTCGGTATGAGGCAAGGCTGTGCCTAAGTCTTTTGCAACCTTGATTGGCACCAATCCATCTAATCGACCATACAAGCGCAGCATTGGCACTGAAATCTCAGGCAGTTGCTCACGCAGATCGACATCCGACAACATTTTTAATCCTGCCAATAATGATTCAGGGTTCGGCAACGGGCGAGACAGCACCGCTTGCTTGAGCTGTTTTACATCTTGTCTTGCTGAAGGGCTACCCATGGCTTGCAATGCCATAAAGCGTTCGATGGTGGTTTGGAAATCTTCAACCAGCTGTTCGGTGAATGCGCTTAATACGTTTTGCTGAATACCTCGCCATAACACGGGCTCTTTTGCGGCCGCGAATTTAGGAGAACTGGCGACAGTCACCAGCTTGCTCACGTAGTCTGAGTGATGGAGAGCCATGTGCGTTGCGACCAAACCTCCAAGTGACCAACCTACCCAAATCGCTTGCTTTGGTGCTTCGGCCAACAGTTGCTGAGCAATCTCTTCAAGATCTTGAGCGTGGCAGTGCGCGCTGTGTCCATACCCTGGCAAATCGACAACATGCACTCGAAAATCAGCTTGTAATGCATTAACGGTTTGTTGCCATACCGCACCGTTCATTCCCCAGCCGTGAACCAGTACTAAATCAGGCCCTTGCCCAGAAACATGCCAATATAACGCGTCACTCATTCTCAATATTCCCTACTTTTTCCATCAGCGATAATCCGCGCTTTTCAGTATGGTTAGCAAAAGGAACACCATAACCCAAAAGCATCGCGAGCTATGTTATCCGATTGGCTACAAAAACACACACCACGTCTGGTCACACCTCAATGCCACCTGTGCAAACTCGATAAACTGCCCAGTGATACACACCCTCGATGGTGCAATTCTTGTCTCAAACTCTTTGAGCCAGTGCCACGCTGTCAGCGATGTGGCTTACAAACAATAATCACTGTCGATCAGTGTGGTGAGTGTTTATCTCAACCTCCACCGTGGCATCGCCTCTACTGTGTCGGCGACTACACCTTCCCTACAGCAGGTTACATTCAGCAAATGAAGTACGCTGATAAGTTTTGGTTTGCACGTGATCTATCTAAGCTATTGGCATCACGTATCGAACATCCTGCTCCGCTGATCACCAGCGTGCCGCTGCATTGGCGCCGATACACTCATCGCGGCTTTAATCAAAGTCAGCTGCTAGCCAACTACACGGCTCAAGAGCTTGGCGTTAAAAGTGATGTGATCTTTCGTCGAATTCGCTCAACTGCTTCCCAGCAGGGGCTGACTAAATCCGCACGATCACACAATCTAAAGAGCGCTTTTGCGCTGCGAAAACAAGACTTTCAAGGAACTATTCCCTCTCACGTCGCGATAATTGATGATGTTGTAACCACCGGCAGTACTGTGTATCAATTATGCCAATTACTACTTGAAGTGGGCGTTAAAAGGATTGATATTTACTGCATCTGCCGCACTCCTGAGCCCTCTGGATAAAAGCTGTTAATCACTACTTGTACAGCAATCCAACAAAAAAGGGCTGAATTACAAATCTGACAGGAGTAGAATGGCGCTAATAACCTACAAATCTACTCAGGTATTCGTCGTGTCAAATATTACTATTACAGAAACAGCTCAAACTCACTTTGCCAATCTGCTGTCACAGCAGCCTGAAGGTACAAACATTCGTGTGTTCGTGGTAAACCCAGGCACACAAAACGCTGAGTGTGGTGTTTCTTACTGCCCAACAGATGCTATCGAAGCGTCTGATACAAAGCTTTCTTTCGAAGCATTCTCTGCATACGTAGATGAGCTAAGCCTACCATTCCTAGACGAAGCTGAGATTGACTTCGTGACTGACAAAATGGGCTCTCAACTAACGCTTAAAGCACCAAACGCTAAAATGCGTAAAGTCTCTGATGATGCACCACTTGTAGAACGCGTTGAATACGCAATTCAAACACAGGTTAACCCACAACTTGCTGGTCACGGCGGTCACGTTAGCTTGGTAGAAATCACTGAAGACGGCGCTGCTATCGTTGCATTCGGTGGCGGCTGCAACGGTTGTTCTATGGTTGATGTAACGTTAAAAGAAGGCATCGAGAAAGAACTTCTTCAACAATTCGAAGGTGAACTGACTGCTGTTCGTGACGCAACTGAGCACGATCGTGGTGAGCACTCTTACTACTAATTACTCAGTTAGTATGAATCACTGATTAAAAGGTTGATGCGCGAGCATCAACCTTTTTTGTTTTAGGGCTAAGCAGATATGCTCTTGTATTCCTGAACGAAATAACCAGAATTCTCGGTTAGTTACCATCTTGAGTAAGGTATTCAAGTGATCGCAATCGGTTCCTGATCTAATAATTCTAGGATATGAAAACTCGGATCTAGGAACTCAACGTCATTTCCCCTATATTAGAATGACTTTATAAGAAAGAATTCCAATGAGCTAAGGAGCGAGCGCAATGACAAAAAGGACCAAGCCAGAGATTTTGGCTCAGCAAACTGTCGCTCAATCAAAACTATTCTCTATCGAGTCTCTCGATTTACGCTTTTCAAACGGCGAACAGCGCACTTACGAACGCATGAAGCCTAGCGGCCGCAACGCAGTAATGATGGTTCCGATTACTGAACAAGGCGATATTCTGTTGGTGCGAGAATACGCAGCGGGCACAGAACGTTATGAACTGGGCTTTCCGAAAGGGCTTATCGATCCAGGTGAGCAGCCAAACGAAGCCGCCGTTCGCGAACTTAAAGAAGAGATTGGCTTCGGTGCCAACAAGCTGACTCCGCTGAAGGAAGTGATCCTTGCGCCCTCTTACTTCTCTAGCAAAATGACGCTGTTTATTGCAGAAGACCTCTACCCAGAAAAGCTAGAAGGTGACGAACCAGAGCCACTCGACATTGTGCGCTGGCCACTTGCTCAAGCCGAAGAACTGTTAACACATCTCGATTTCTGTGAGGCTCGTAGTATTACAGCCCTGCTTTTAAGCCTTCGTGTATTAAACAATAACTAGAACATTCAGGCTCGCTCTAAGAGTAAGAGAACATTTATGCCAATAACAAAAGATTTGTCTCACCTCCTACCCTCTGTCATTGAGATTGCTCGCTCTGCTGGCCAACTCATCTTAGAGATCTACGAGAAAAAAGATTACGAAGAGTTCACCAAAAGTGATGACACACCAGTCACCAGTGCCGACCTTGCGGCGCATAAGCTGATCTCGAAAAAACTCAGTGAGCTCACGCCTGACATTCCAGTGTTGTCTGAAGAAGCCGCGGACATCAGCCTAGAGCAACGTTCTCAGTGGGATCGCTACTGGTTGGTTGACCCACTGGATGGTACCCAGGAGTTCATCGCACGAAGTGGTGATTTCGCGACAATTATCGCCCTAATCGAACATAATAAGCCAGTAATGGGCGTGGTATACGCTCCCGTTTCAGGTGTGAGCTATTACGCTTACAGTGGCAAAGGCGCTTGGAAGATCCCAGACCTTAATGACAGCGTGAAAATCAAAACGCATCGTCACGAGCTGCCAAACCAGTCAATCGCCATGGCGATCAGCCGTCGCCAAGACATCAATCGCATCACTAGCCGTATGAGCTCAGCATGGAATTATGATTTGGTTCCTCTAGGCTCAGCAGCGCTTAAGGCATGTTTAGTCGCAGAAGGTGCTGTGGATTGTTATCTGCGCCTTGGACCAACCGGAGAGTGGGATACCGCCGCAACGCAGTGCATTGTTGAAGAAGCTGGCGGACGTATCTTAAGTACTCAGCTAGAGCCACTTTCGTATAATGAAAGAGAGACGCTTGAGAATCCGAACTTCATTGTACTCGGTGATGCAGATTTACCGTGGGCAGAGATCTTACAAGGCAAAGACTAAAGCCAACAGCCTTTATAGCCATAGGATATTCAAACAAAACGGGCACCTCAATGAGGCGACCGTTTTTTATATCTCGTAATTTAGCAGCCCTTAGCTATTTAGCTAAAAACGACCTTGATAAGTAAACTGGTACTTACCTTGGCTATCAGGGTTGCCCAACCACTTAAGCTGACTCTGCATTGCTGGCGGGAATTCCGTACCCGGCTTAAACCATGCCGCCGACGTGTAGCGTTGGTTAGGTGTTACGCTCGCTGAGAACTCACTGTCTACCTGATCGCTCTTCTGAGTGCCTTTCGCTGCAATTGTGCTGTCTTCACAGGTTATGTCCGCAATCACAGGACCAAGGTCTAACGAACCAACAGGAGAGTCGACTGCGGCACCAGACCAAGCCAGTGTACCTTCGCCAGATTGACACCAAGGCTGAGCGTGAACCGCATGCTTAATCGTCAGTTCAACTTGTCCGCCAATTGAAACCGGTACTGGAATGGCTGGGGCGTATTTCATCACGTTCATAGCAGGCATTGAGGCCACTAAGTTCTCTGCATACGCGCCACTCATGCTGTACCCGACACGCCCTTTACCTGATAAGTTCATGTCGCTGTTACGACCAAAACGAACCGCCAGTTCTGCTTTGGCTTGAAATAGCTTAGAAAACTGGAAATCCCACTGCACTGAACCGTAATTAATGCGCTGCCACACGATGTTGTTAGCGCTGCCTTGCCAAACGGTGCCCTCAACGCCTTCAATGCTTAAACCGCGCACAGCAGGCGCCTGCTTGAGAGCAAAAGAAGCCGGTAAGTGCAGCAACAAGCTAACCGAGAAGAAGACGATAAAGATGCTACTGAAGAGCAGGCCATACTTAAAAGATAAACCGCGTTTCACATTAACCTCGTTTAAACTGTAGTCGGTTGACGTCAATAACCCCAGGGTTATCAGAGCGATCAATATCCATAAACTCGACCTCAACACCCTGTTTTTCTTTCAGGTATGTAAGCCAGTCAACGAACTTATTAAAAGGCACAGGTTTTACCCACACTTGCAACATCTCGCCACGTGGTTGTACACGTATAAGCTCGATATTAAAGCGACGCATAGAAGCAGGCACAGATTGATTCAGAGGTAGACTGGCACTGATGCCACCGCTGCCTCGTAGCTCAACCACTTCATTGGCTTTGTTGGTTACCCAAGCCAGTAGTTGCTTCTCACTTTGAATACGGGTTTGCGCAAGTTCAGCTCGCTGACTGAGTGGCTGGATTAGCCCCCAATAAACGATACCGACCACCAGTAGAATTGAACAACCAATAACTAATCGTTGCTCTCTTTGACTTATTGAAGTCCACCACGCTTGGAGTGGCTCAATCATATTTCTCATCACTGATCTCCTTACGCAGGTTATTGATGGGGTTTAAGAGTAAAGCTGCCAAATACGGCATCGCCATTACGGTTTAATGGACCTTGTTCGACGGTAAATTTCTCTTCGAGCTTCACTCTCGCGGTCTCAAAATGTTGGAAGTCAGAACTTTTCGCCTGAAGTCGAATCTCAGAACGATTACCATCGAAGCGGATACTTTCGACTTCAATTGACTTCACCTGACCTAAGGTTTCCGGCAGCAATGCTAACCACCCTAATAAAGAATCACCATCGCCTGAGCCGCCATATTTCTTGGCTTCATCGTTCATCTGGCGCTTAAGGTAGCTAACCGTCGGAATACGTTGTTTACCTGGCAGCACAGCCCTAAAGATATGCTCACTCTCCATGCGGTAAGCTTGTGCTTGAGCTTCGAATTGCTGAACCTTCAACACTTGCTGAGTCACGATCACAGCCACCAGCAAACAAGCAGCAATCGCGACCTTCTGCCATACGCGCCAATATTTACTGAATGAAGATTTGGTTTTAAAGGTGCCAGTCAGTAAATTTACGCCGCTTGTGATCGCTTGCTGGCTCAACAAAGACATCACCAATTCCGCAGGCTTTGCTTGCCAATTCGCACCGCTTTGCTGTTGAACGTCATCGCTCGGCATTGCGGTGTAGCTGAAGATAGTCGTCGCTTGCTCTTCATCATCCGCAACAACCCAATCACTTTGCAAAAACATCGGTAACCATGCTTCGCTGATCGATACCGCTTGATAATTGCCTTGGCGTAATAGCCAATGCTGGTCGATCTGTAATGCACTGATGCCTTGCTCTTCAAAAGGCACGGCCAGTGTATCTGGCAACACCTTACGGAAGATAATATTGGCTTCGCGAAACAGGTCTAACGCTTGCTTTAACCATTCACGATCGACACCACACACTGTCGCGTGCGTTGCGTCTTTATCTAAAATAGTCAGGTGTAAGTCTTCGATATCTTGTGCGACTTCGTCTTCTAATAAAAACGGCAGCATAGAGTCGAACTGGCGAGCAGCACCTTTCGGGATCTCAACACGCTTAATTAAGCATTCATTTCCCGGCAATAAAGCGATGCAGCTGCGCTTTTCAGCGTAAGGCGTTAACTCATCAAGCTGCTCCCAGCTAGACAGTTCGCCACTTGCTATCACTTCTTGTTGGCTTGTCGACCAAACTAACCACTGCACAGGGCTTTGTGGTTCGCTACTCAGTCGAACGGTCAGAAACTCGCTCACTGATTCCTCCAAAACGACGGCGTACTACCGTCACTGTTTCTCGATTACTACTATAGAAAAGCGTCCGTATTCGTACACGTGACTGCTCAACTAATACCTCTGCATCTAGCTCAAAATAGGCGCTATCTACAGTTAAATATGCTTTCGCTTTTTTGCTGACTTCGGCACTCACACCCACAATGGCAGGCTCAGCCATAAACGCATCCACCGTATCCCAACCATCGAATGGGCGTTTGTCTATCAGCTGTTTGGCATCCGATTCACTTAAGCCGGGGGCAAACATCGCTTCCAATAACGGCGCCTGCTTTTCCGTGAGTGTATTCACGTTCAAGCGAAAATCGTCACTCGGCAGAGCACAAACAAAGGGGCGAACCTTATTCATCACCTCACCCGTGACTTGATAAACCGCTCGTAGCTCGGACTCATCGGCCATTAAGCCATTCGCTGCCAAATAAGATGGCTTCATCGCCTCATAAGTACTGTCTTCGACACCTGCTGAAGAGGTGGTTCGGGTATCACTATCAACAAATTCCCAACTTGAATGTGCGATAACCTCGGCCTGATAAGGCTCAACGTCTTGGTTTTCCAACAAGGTTTGCCAAACCGTAATTAAATAAGGCGTTTGGTTACTTGAAGTCGTCGTCACACCAGCCAACGCATTGAGATTAAAACATGCCTGAGCATCAACAATACGGCCTTTAACTTGACCATAATCCAATGGGTATACCTGTTCTTCTAACGCCCATGGTTGACTCAAATTGACGGTATCACTGTCTTTGTAGCTTTGCCTAATGCCATCTTGCACCAGCGCTTCGACACCAATGCTGTACCAGTAAGCCTGTTGGTAATTCAATTGATTGCCAACGCGCTTGAATTGAGTAAACAGGCGTTCCGACATACTGCCAGCGATGGTTGCCATGATCGCCAGTAGCATCAGGATAATGATCAGCGCAACACCACGCTGCTTGCGCCCCATGGCGGACCTTGTCAGTGCAAGCTTGTTAGTTCGATGAGTCATTATTCCCCTCATTACTACTTGACGAGTCACTGTTTGAAGAATCATCGGCCTGATCTAGCGTGCCACCTGGGGTGAGATAAATACGCTCTATCTCACCATAATCTTTCAAGGTTAGCTTTAACCTTACCGCTTTCGGTAGCGATTTGTCGGTTTGCCACTCTTTCCCCCAGCGGCTTCCGTCATAAAACTCGAATTCCAAGCTTTCAACATCATCAAGCAAAGGCGTAATCACACCTTCTTGACCTGCAGGGGTATCGGGGTAACGCCACCACACACGCTCAAGCGTTTCTTCTTTAATGCGGTAACCCACTTTGGTGACTTCTCCGCGAGGAAACTGCTGCTGTGGGTTATGCCAGCCAAGGCGAGTAAACATGATGCCAACGCTGTCGGAATCCAGTAAATACTCTTTAATTAAGATCAGCTTAGATGATGCTTCTTCACCGTTGGTACGAAATTGTCGTACCGCCATCTGGCGAAAATCATTATCTAAAATGACTAAGCTACGTTGCAGTTGATTTAAACGAGCACTGCGCTCGATTGAAAGCTCGTTGCTGCGCTGAACCTGATTGACTACCTGATAAGCCGCCATACTTAACGTGGCAAAGATAGCGATCGAGACCAAAACCTCAATTAAGGTAAAGCCTCTCCCTTTCAAAGATAGTCCTTGTTTACGAGGCACACGCTTATTGGCGGACATGCTCTTAGTTGACCACATGCTTTTAATTAACCACATAACTGCGCACCGTGACCACTGGAGAAGCTTGTTTACTGGTTGCCACACTCACATCAAACGCCTTTAATAAATCATCGCTAGTATCGATTGGCGTGACCTTCCAAAACCACTCTCTCTCGGCCAGCTCTTGTGTGCCCTGCGCTTTTTTTAGCTTCTCAGGATGCAGCATCACCAAAGCCATTTGATTATCAACGACCATAGCAGCGAAGGTTTTTTCTTCGAGATAACTGAGGGTATTGATGTGCTGAGTGACAGCACGAATCACACTGATCGCCGCAGTCGCAAAGATAGCGAGCGCAACCAATACCTCAAGCAGCGTCATTCCTCGAGAACCAAGGGTCATACCACGAGAACGATAAGGAGAACGGTTATTCCTCTTCATCTTCTTCTCCCGGTTCTAGCAGTCGAATCACACCATTGTCCAATACTCGAATACGCCAACCATCTTGTATGGTGTCTCCGGTATTTGGATAAAACGACAATACAAATGGCGTCATTTCAGCACTCGACAAGATGTAGATCTGTGGTGGTTTCGGCTTCTTTTCCTCTTCAAGATCAGCAAACATATCTTCATCAAACAAGCTTCCTGGATTGAACAACCGATCATCGTCTTCCCATGCGCCACCACCTAAGGTCAGTGACAATGTGAGTTCTTCCGGTAGTTCAGTTAAAGAGGGGATTTTTTCAAAATCGACTTTTTGCCAGCCTTCAGACTTAAGCGCCATCAGTACATAGGTCGATTTCTTTTCATCAACTCGAACGCCAAAATCTAAGCCGCTCAAAATAGCCTCTTCATTGAGTAATTGAACTCGCTGATAAAAGCTTTGAGCGTATTTTTTAGCAACATCTTTGCTATTGGTAGGAATGGTCGCGATCACCGCAACCGCCGTTACTGACAGTAATACCAACACCAAAAGAATCTCAATCAAGGTGAAACCTGGCTGTGTTTGCTTAGTTTTCACCTTTAGACTCCATCTGTTTACGTCCTACCATCAATCACGTATCAAGCAACAATAACGAATCAAACAATAAGCTGAAGCTTATTGGAAATCCTGCATGTTCCAGTTACCAATATCCGCAGCAATACCTTCACCACCTTCTTGGCCATCAGCACCAAGAGTGAAAATATCGATAGTGCCGTTATCACCAGGGCTTAGGTATTGGTACTCGTTACCCCATGGGTCGTTTGGCAGACGCTTGATGTAGCCACCGTCGCGGTAGTTGCGAGGTTCTGGGCTGCTTGGCTTAGAAACCAATGCATCAAGACCTTGATCCGTTGTTGGGTAAACGCTGTTATCCAGTTTGTACATATCTAGCGCGTTCTCTAGCGCCACGATATCAGTGATGGCTTTTTGTTGGTCTGCCTTCTCTTTGTTACCCAATAGGTTAGGTACAACAAAGCTCGCCAATACGCCAAGGATAACCACAACAACCATCACTTCTAATAGAGTAAAGCCTGATTGTTTCTTCATTCTGTTTTTCATTATTTTCTCCAAATTACAGACAGCGAGTGAAGGTAATAATGTCCTTCTTCTCGATAATCCAAAAACTAACGTCTTATAAGCGGTTGGTTAGCCGCTCATTAAATTATTCATTTCAAGCATCGGCATTAGAGTCGCCATCACAATGAACAGCACTAAGCCTGCCATCAAAGCGATAAGTGCTGGCGTAAAGATACCTAACGCGATATTCACGGTCGATTCAAAGCTTTGGTCTTGGTTGTCCGCCGCTCTTGTCAGCATCTGTTCCAACTGACCACTCTGCTCACCACTGGCGATCATATGCAGCATCATTGGAGGGAAGAGTTTGGTTTGATCGAGCGCTTTACGCAGGCTTGCCCCCTCTCTAACACTGTCTGACGCCTGCAGTACTTGCTGCTTCACATGGTGATTCGACATCACATCTACCGCAACCTTCATCCCTTCAAGGATAGGAATCGCACTCGAGGTACAGATAGAGAGTGTTCGTGCAAAACGAGAGGTATTAATCCCTTTCGCGATCTTGCCGATCAGTGGAATGCTTAATAGCTTGCGATCCCAACTCATGCGAACACCCGGCTTTTTCAGCGCGGTCTTAATCAACACAATTACACCGATGATCAACAACAGTAATTGGATGCCCCAATCCTGGATAAATTCACTCGATGCTAATAAAAATTGTGTCGATTGAGGAAGTTCTTGGCCCATTTGGATAATCGGCTCAACGATCTTAGGTACCACGGTTGCCAACAGGAACGAAACAATCGTCACCGCAAACACCACCAGCACTACTGGGTAGATCATCGCTTGCAGCAACTTAGAGCGCATCTTTTGACGGTTTTCTGCGTAATCAGCCAGTCGCTCCAATACCGCATCTAAGTGACCTGATTTCTCACCAGCTGCGACCATAGCTCTAAACAGTTCATCAAAGATGTGAGGGTAATCAGCCAAGCTATCGGCTAGCGAATAACCTTCCGTTACCTTCGAACGAACCGCCAGTAACATGGTTCGAATTCGAGGTTTTTCCGATTGCTCGGCAACGGCCTTCAAACACTCTTCTAGCGGCATACCAGATTGAACGAGCGTCGATATTTGTCGAGTAATCAAAGCAAGGTCAGGCGTGCTGATACCACGCTTAAAGCTGGTCGAGGGCTGTGCACCTTTCGCTGTTTTGGCCTTGGCTTCGGTCATCTCAACCGGCATCAAGCCTTGTTCCTTTAAGCGTTGGCGAGCCTGACGAGCGTTATCCGCTTCAATCGAGCCTTTTTTGCTTTTACCCTTGGCATCCAGTGCTTTGTATTCAAATGCCGCCATACTAGACTTCCTTGGTCACGCGCATCACTTCTTCTAGGGACGTTACCCCTTTCAGAACTTTGCTCAAGCCATCATCTCGAATACTTGGTGTTGTGCCACGAATTGCTTTCTCAATCGCCTGTTCGCCAGCCTCACTGTGAATCAGCTCTTGTACCGAATCGTCAATCATCAAGAGTTCATGAATACCGGTACGGCCTCGATAGCCTTTGTGGCTGCAGCTTTCACACCCTTTGGCATGGTAAAGCGTCAGGCTGTCTTTCTTCTTAAACCCAAACAGCTTTTTCTGCTCTTTGTCCGCTTCATAAGGTTCTTTACAGTCGTTACACAGGGTGCGAACCAAGCGCTGAGCCAAAACACCCAGCAGCGAAGAAGAGATCAAGAAAGGTTCGATGCCCATATCACGCAGACGCGTGATCGCACCGATTGCCGTATTGGTGTGAAGAGTCGACATTACTAAGTGACCGGTTAAAGAGGCTTGAACAGCGATCTCTGCGGTCTCCAAGTCACGTATCTCACCAATCATTACCACATCGGGATCTTGACGAAGAATGGCACGTAAACCACGCGCAAAGGTCATATCAACCTTAGGGTTTACCTGCGTTTGGCCAATACCATCAATATCAAATTCGATTGGATCTTCAACGGTTAAGATATTTCGCTCGTTGCTGTTGAGTTCTTGCAGGCCGGCGTACAAGGTCGTTGATTTACCAGAACCCGTAGGACCGGTAACCAAGATAATGCCATGTGGGCGCTGAATAAGCTTACGGAAGTTTTCGTGGTTCTCTGCCGTCATGCCTAAACTGTGCAGGTCTAGACGAGTAGCATTCTTGTCCAACAGACGCATTACCACACGCTCACCGTGTGATGAAGGCATGGTTGATACGCGAACGTCGACCGCTCGACCACCAATACGCAGAGAAATACGACCATCTTGTGGCACGCGTTTTTCCGCAATGTCCAATTTAGCCATAACCTTCACACGCGAAACTAACAGCGGAGCCAGTTTACGGCTCGGCGCCAACACATCACGTAACACACCATCAATACGGAAACGGATAGACAGTGACTTCTCGAAGGTTTCGATGTGAATATCCGAAGCACCTTCTTTGATCGCCTCACCCAACATCGCATTGATTAACTTGATGATTGGCGCATCGTCTTCCGATTCGAGCAAGTCTTCATCTTGTGGCAGCTCTTCAGCTAGTGAGAAGAAGTCATCGTTGTCAGCACCAATGTCTTCCATTAGCTGACGAGCTTCCGACGAGTCACGCTGATAAGCATCGGTCAATTTTTTATCAAATTCGTCTGCGCTGATCGCTTGTGGCGTGAAGCCATTTTTCACCACGCGACTTACTTCAATGATCGCTGCCGATTTCAGAGGTTCCACATAGTAAAGCACCGGCGCACGCTCTGGGTGCTGATATTCCAACACCATCTTATAGCGATTCGCAAAGCTAAACGGCAAGCGCTGATAAGTACGTGCCGCCCCTACCAATTCAGCCATTATTCTGTTTCCATTTGATCGATGAAGGCTTGGATTTCAGCCGGATGATTCATATCGGCACCAAATTTAGGCAATACCGGGATATTATCGTCATCCAACAGTTTCAAACCTTGCTCTGCCTTGTACAACTGCTCTGCTCGGATGAAGTTGTATTTACGCTGAGTGATACCATCCGCCGTCATGCCATCACGAATAATGGTTGGCTTAATGAATACCATTAGGTTCTTTTTCTCAACCTGAGTACTGGTTGATTTGAACAGGTGACCAAGCACAGGGATATCACCCAAGAATGGCACCTTAGATTCACTTTCCAATGCACGCTCGTCAATCAAGCCACCAAGCACCAGCATTTGGCCATCTTGAACAATCACCGACGTATTCAATTGACGCTTGGCAAAACGCACATCAACCGCACCGTTTGCGCCTAATACGTTCGATACTTCTTGTTCAATATTCAGCTGAACCGAATCGCCTTCGTTGATTTGTGGCACCACTTTAAGCTTGATACCCACTTCTTTACGTTCAACCGTCTGGAATGGGTTATCGTTACTTGAACCTGCCGTTGAGCCAGTTAGAACCGGAACCTCTTCACCCACAATGAACGACGCTTCGCCGTTATCCATTACTGTGATGCTTGGAGAAGATAGGATATTTGAGTTGGAATCGGTTGCTACCGCACTGATCAAGGCTGTCCAATCGCCCATCACCACACTCATTGCGGCGCCATTAACGCCTGAAAGAGCGGTGGCTAAGGTTGAGTAGTCACCGTCTTCAGTAGTCGTTTCGTTTCGTAGGAAGTTATTATTCTCATCATAAACCGCAGTTGTCGTTTCAGTATCTTTAGCTTCTTCTAAACCAACCATGACACCACCAATCGATGCACCAGTATTGCTGTACTGAATCATGGAACCCGTTTCTAGGTTACCCCATTGCACACCAAGATTTACGCCGTCGCCTTCTGCCATTTCAACAATCAGCGCTTCAATCAATACTTGAGCACGACGGATATCGAGTTGAGCGATCACATCTTGCAGCGCGTTCATGATGTCTGGCTGTGCAGTAATAACCAAAGAGTTGGTATCACTGTGAGCTGAGATCATTACTTGGTTACGTTGCGATGAGCTGCCTTTGGTTGAAGATTGTTTCTCCGACTGTAGGTTGTCCGACACGCCTTTCAGTACATCGACTAAGTCTTCTGCTTTTGCGTATTTAAGGTAGATTACCTGGTTGTTGCCTTTGGTTGCCATTTCGACATCAAGCTGCTCGATAAGCTTTCTTAATCGGCTACGAACCTTAGGGTCACCTGAAATAAGGATCGCATTAGTACGCTCATCAGCAACCAATTTAGGTTGTAGGAAGGCAGGTGTATTCTTTGCGTCGGTAGTTTTACTCAAAGCATCAACAATACGTACCATCTCTGCCGCTGATGCATTCTTTAGCTCAACGACTTCAATCTCTTTGTCACCCGCTTGGTCAACACGCTTGATGATTTCAGCTAAACGGTTTACTACCGCCGCTCGGCCTGTAATAAGGATGATGTTGGCTGGGTCGTAGTGCACAACGTTACCCGCGCCAGCATTGTCGTTCAGTTGACGAAGCAGAGGAGAAAGTTCACGAACCGAGACATTACGTACCGTCACAACACGCGTGACTACACTGTCGCCAGTGATCGAATCACGGTCACCGACGACTGGAATTGCCGAGGTTTTAGAGTCTTTGGCTTTGATGATCTTAAGAACACCCGAGTCCATTTCAACGACCGCGTAGCCATACACCTCTAATACGTTTAAGAAGAAGCTGTAATATTGCTCTTCATTCAATACGTCGTAGCTGCGTACATCGATTTTTCCGCGCACCGATGGATCAACGATGATGGTCTTCTCTAGGTTACGACCAACAATATTAATAAACTCTTGAATATCAGTGCCTTTAAAGCTGGCACTAAAATCACTCGCGATGGCTGCGGGTGTGCAGATTAAGCTTCCTGCCAATAACCATGCACTTTTCTTAAACCAATGCTTCACGTACTTCTCCTACACTTTCGTCCTTCGTTAGACGCAAAGTTTTAAAATTCAATAAACACTTCATGTTGTTGACCATCTCTCTCTACGACGAGGTTTAGCTCTGTCAGCTCTGAGATAGAACGGAATATGTTGCCCATAGCGGCGGGGTCAGTCAGGTCTTGACCATTTAACTGAGTAGCAATATCTCCGTTTTGGAGCCCTACTGAGTTAAAAAGTTCTGAATCTTTGCCAGGGCTCACACGATAACCAATAACGCTATCATCGCGCTTCACCTGAGACAGTCGAACATATTGGAAGATTTGTTGCGGATCTTTCATTATCTTCGCTTTAATTTCATCAAGCTTCTCTTCTGCAGAAGCCGGGTTGTTACCACGAACTGAAGAAGAGCTACGAGGTGGCGCAGGCGCTGATACGGCCAGACGCTTGTACTCGATACCTTCAAGCATCAAGGTTTCGTCTCGTCCTGAGTTATCAATGATCACGCGATCGATTAATACCGCTTTTAACTTAGCTCGGGTGCCTTCAATTTCTTCGTTAATTCCGTAAGTCGCTTGTGTACCGCGATTGGCAATCACCGCTAAGCTCAGTTTTGGATTCGAGCTTGCTACTGCACCCACTAAAACGAGGTTTAATCGCGTCTTAGGCGCATCTTGGATAACTTGCTGTTCAACCACAGCCGGCGTGCTTGGGTTATAAGCACCAAACATGTTGCTCTGCTGCAAAGAAGAGATATCAAGGGTCGATTGAGGTGCTGAAGATGATGAAGCCGTTGCTGCCCAAGGCGCGACAGTTTGCTCGGCAGGTTCGATAAACCATGCAAGCTGTCCTAAGATCCATGCGGAAGCTGCAATCAATACACAACAGGTCGCTAAGCTTAGTTTCTGCTGAAGTACAAATCCATTCTCTAATAAGCGGCTCAACATAGGAGAATTCCCTACGCGATTTTTGAGCTCTAAAAAGTTCACTTTCCTAGTCCCTTTTCATGACGACAAACGCTGCAAATCATTAAACTTTCAGCTTTTTTATTCATTCGTTCGATACCAAGCTTATTTAAGCAATAAGATCCTGAACTATATCATAGCAAATCGATAAATCGGCATAACATGGCTATTTTGTATTATGACTTGAAAAAAATGCCAACCGCCTCCACTTTAAGCTTCTACTTAATGTGATAAGCATCATCAAAAACATGTTGCGCACTGTTCATTACAGTTAAACCGCATTCATTTCTCACTTAATAAGGCACAGCCCTATATGAAAACTGCTAATGAAGCTGTCAGACTCGATAAATGGTTGTGGGCAGCTCGTTTTTACAAAACCCGGTCTATTGCTCGCAACATGGTCGATGGTGGTAAAGTCCACTATAATGGTCAGCGCAGCAAGCCAAGTAAAATTGTCGAACTTGGGGCTGTGATTACACTGCGCCAAGGTAATGAAGAAAAGACGGTAACGATCGAGAAAATCTCAGCCCATCGTGGTGGAGCTCCGATCGCTCAAACCCTCTATGAAGAAACCACTGAGAGCTTGGCAAAAAGAGAAGAGTTTGCGACACAGCGTAAACTGAATGCTCATAACCCAGCTCCAGAGCGTCGCCCTGATAAGAAGCAACGTCGTGACATCATCAAGTTCAAGCATCAATAAGCTAGAAGGAATAGCCAAATGGCCAACAATGTTTTAAATCGCTACCTATTTGAAGACCTATCAGTACGTGGTGAATTGGTACAAATGGATGAAGCATACCAACAAATTATTTCTAGCAAGGAATACCCAGCACCAGTGCAAAAGCTACTGGGTGAGCTATTGGTATCAACAACGCTATTAACTGCGACCCTAAAGTTTGAAGGTTCTATCACGATGCAATTGCAAGGTGACGGCCCAGTATCTCTAGCAGTTATCAATGGCGATCACGATCAGAAGATCCGTGGTGTTGCTCGCTTTGAAGGCGATATCGCAGACGACGCTGGTCTACACGACCTAATGGGTAAAGGTCACCTAGTGATCACCATTGATCCTAAGAAAGGTGAGCGTTACCAAGGTATCGTTGGTCTTGAAGGTGACACGCTTGCACAAGTGCTTGAAGGCTACTTCGCTAACTCTGAACAGCTTAAGACTCGCCTATGGCTGCGCACTGGTGAGCATGAAGGCAAAGCACACGCTGCAGGTATGTTGCTACAAGTAATGCCTGATGGTACTGGTACTCCAGACGACTTCGAACACCTAGAGCAACTAACAGACACTGTGAAAAACGAAGAGCTATTCACTCTAGAAGCGAACGAGCTACTTTATCGTTTGTACAACCAAGAGAAAGTGCAGCTATTCACACCACAACCGGTTGAATTCTTCTGTGGCTGTTCACGCGATCGAAGCGCAGCAGCAATCATTACCGTTGCTCAAGAAGAGATCTACGACATCCTAAGCACCGAAGGAAGCGTTGGTCTACACTGCGATTACTGTGGCACAAACTACTCGTTCGACAAGAATGATGTTGATGCACTGTACGCAGAAGCAGCAGATAAAGGCAGCAATACGGTTCATTAATTTACGGCGTACCAAAAACACGTAATTTACCCCAAAAAGGTCAGCACTCAGCTGGCCTTTTTTGTGATCAAAATAGCGCAAACTCCGTAACATCTCGTAATAAAATCACCGCTTAATTTTAATCAATTAATAATGTTCTCGCCCCTAGCGCAAAGGTTTGCGTACAGGATAGACTAGTTGGGCCAATATGTGACGAGGCGCTTAAAACCCCATGGTTAATATGGATATTTTTTGAGCTGTATCCCTGTTTCCCCCGAGTCTCGTTGCTAGCATGGTGAGCAGATAACAATAAAAAATTAATACAAAATCCCTACAAAATATCCTACAAGGAGCACCTATGACCGTTATGGAACATACAAAGGCTGCACAAATTGATCTAACTAAGCACGGACTGACTGGCGTTACTGAAGTTCTTCGTAATCCTAGCTACGAGCAGTTATTCGTTGAAGAAACACTGCCAGGTTTGGAAGGCTACGAAAAAGGCGTAGTAACGGAACTAGGCTCTGTTGCGGTAGACACTGGTATCTTTACTGGCCGCTCACCAAAAGATAAGTACATTGTTAAAGATGACACGACCCGCGATACCATGTGGTGGTCAGATCAAGGCAAAAATGACAACAAACCGATTACAACTGAAGTATGGAATGAGCTGAAAGAGCTTGTGACAACTCAGCTATCTGGCAAGCGCCTGTTTGTCATCGACGGTTATTGTGGTGCTAACCCTGATACGCGCTTAAGTGTACGTATTATCACTGAAGTAGCGTGGCAAGCGCACTTCGTTAAGAACATGTTCATTCGTCCAACTGACGAAGAGCTAGCAACGTTCGAACCTGATTTCGTGGTAATGAACGGTGCTAAAACAACCAACCCTAACTGGGAAAAGCAGGGGCTAAACTCTGAAAACTTCGTTGCTTTCAACCTAACAGAGCGCGTTCAAATCATCGGTGGTACTTGGTACGGCGGTGAGATGAAGAAAGGCATGTTCGCAATGATGAACTACCTGCTTCCTCTGCAAGGCATTGCTTCAATGCACTGTAGTGCAAACGTTGGCGAGAAAGGCGATGTAGCCATCTTCTTCGGTCTATCTGGTACAGGTAAAACAACGCTTTCAACCGATCCTAAGCGTGAGCTAATCGGTGATGATGAGCACGGTTGGGACGACGATGGCATCTTCAACTTCGAAGGTGGTTGTTACGCGAAGACTATTCGTCTATCTAAAGAAGCAGAACCTGAAATCTACAATGCTATCCGTCGTGATGCACTACTAGAAAACGTAACGGTTCGTGGTGATGGTTCTATCGATTTTGATGACGGTTCAAAAACTGAGAACACTCGTGTTTCTTACCCAATTCACCACATCGACAACATCGTTAAGCCAGTATCAAAAGCCGGTCATGCTCAAAAGGTTATCTTCCTGACTGCTGATGCATTCGGTGTACTACCACCCGTTTCTAAACTGACTCCAGAGCAAACGAAGTACCACTTCCTATCTGGCTTCACTGCGAAACTAGCGGGCACTGAGCGTGGTATTACTGAACCAACACCAACGTTCTCTGCGGCATTTGGTGCGGCATTCTTAACTCTTCACCCAACTCAGTACGCTGAAGTGCTTGTGAAGCGTATGGAGGCGGCTGGCGCTGAAGCTTACCTAGTGAACACAGGTTGGAACGGTACTGGTAAACGTATCTCTATCCAAGATACTCGCGGCATCATCGACGCTATCCTAGATGGCTCAATCGACAACGCTGAGACTAAGGTTATCCCTATGTTTAACCTAGAAGTACCGCTAGCGCTGCACGATGTTGACCCAGCGATCCTTGACCCACGCGATACGTACACTGACCCTCTACAATGGGAAAGCAAAGCGAAAGATCTAGCAGAGCGCTTCATCAACAACTTTGATAAGTACACTGACAACGCTGAAGGTAAATCACTGGTTGCGGCTGGCCCTCAACTGGACTAACCCAATCATCTGCTCGGGCTTAGCCAAAAGCGAACGCCCAATTTAAAGTGATATTTTTGTAGCAAGCCCCTCTTTTGAGGGGCTTTTTTGTTGCTGCTTGCCCCTTTTTGTTCCACTCTGTTTTGAGACTATTGAAATTTAAGGCTCTCAGGGAATGAAAAAGGTATTCATGGTGTTCGGCATTGTGTTGGCTATCGCCGTTGTAACTATCGCAGCGTTGCTATTAAGCCTGCAGACCCAATACCGTGCGGATGTTGCTAACTTTTTTATCAAACATACGATTGAACAACCTGTACTCATTGAAGATGTTGAGTATCAGGCGCCTTATCACATCACCTTAATGGGCATTACCCAAAACCAACCAGAAAAGCAGACACCTCTGTATATCGACAAGATCGATCTTTGGTTCAGCCCCACCTCGATGACAGAAACCAAACTGGTCTTTGACTCTGTTTTGATCAGTGGCCTGCAGTTAGAGGCAGACGATCTAAAAACGCTGACTTCTTTATTTACCCAACCAGGCATCAAGCTCCACCAGCTGGCCATCAACAACCTCGACTTTTCGACGCCAGAGTTTAATGCGCGAGGCATCGACCTGCAGGTCTCCGACCCAACGTGGCACAACGACAGCTCACTTCTCCCTTATGGAAAAACCCAACTCTCTGCCTCACAACTGTATTGGCAAGGTGAAGCATTCGATAACCTGTTGATTGACCTAGACCTCAAGCCAAGTGACAGCACCCTTTATGGTGCGTCGTTTGACTGGCGTGGCGCCAAGATATCCGGCCAAGCAGAGCAGTATCAACAAGATTGGTCGTTAGTGAATGTGACCGTCGATGGCTTACGACTCAATCAGGAACAGACTCAAAGCCTACTAAGCAAAGAGTGGGATGTGGCAGGTATTCAGATCAATCACATCAATAGCTTAGATATTCTACGCAGCGACGTAGAGTGGCAAGATGGCCACCTCGCTGCCTTTGATGCCTCACTCGAAAATATCCAACTGTCTTTTGAAATCTGGAAGCAGCAGAAAGCCATTTTCTCTCTGCAGGCAGAAGGAGTGACCATTGATGATGACATGTTCATCGAGCCAAGCCTAAAGCTCAACCTAGAAGCAAACCGGATTCTGATTGAGGATTTCTATACTCAATTCCTACAAGGCACTGTTCAGCTCAATGGCGAAGTCACCCCTAGCAATATTGAATTAGCGCAGCTCGACCTGCAAGGGATCAAGTGGATTACCGAAAGCCAAGATAGCCCTCTAGTCGTAGCTCGACTAATACCTTGGCTTACACAACTCCAGAACGTCGAGATTAACCGACTTAACATAGAACGCAGCCAACTTATCCAACTCGCACAACAACCTTACTGGCAGGTCTCTGGATTACATGTCGAGGGGCATCAAGTCCAGCTGCTACAGGATAGAAAGCTAGGCCTGTGGCAAGGGAAGCTGATGGCGAGCGCCAATGATGCCAGCTATCAAAATATTCTCAGCGCACAGCCTGTGGTTGAGATGAATAGCGAACAAGGAAAATGGACGCTGACACGTCTGTTTGCACCACTCAGGAATGGCTACATTGAAGCCAATGCAACGCTCGATTTTAACCAAATCAGCAAGCCATGGAGCTTAGATATTTCTGCCGATGGGTTACCCATTGCGCCTATGCTGCAGCGACTTGAATTACCGCTCGATGCAACCGGGTATGGCGAGTTTGAACTTCAAGCCGCAGGTTTATATGGCGACTCACTGATGCTCGGTTACTCAACCACAGGGCAACTCGCTGGCAGCGTTCGCCAGGGTGTGATGACCTTTAATGACAAGCTTTCTGAAACATCGACTGATAACGTGTTTGAAATCCCAGAGCTTAATGCGCATTTTGACCGTGGGCGCTTCACTCTCGAACCGATGCACATTATTGGTGCATCAGCAGCAGAGCAAGGCGAACAAAGGGTTCAAACACTCAATGGCGAGGCTTCTGGAGAACTCGACTTGCTGAAAGCCGAGCAACACACCCTCTCGATTACCCTATCGGACCCATGTCATCAAATCTCAGGAAAGCTAACCCAAGCTGAGTATTCGGAGATTAACGACTGCCAACAAAAAAGCGCCACTCCTCAGGAGTAGCGCTTTCAGTCAATATCGCCAGTATTACCGGTGTTAGCTATTCGCTCACATTGGTATCTGTCGAGAGTACCTTTTTGTAGTCAGGGATCAGCATATAGGTTCCCGTAAACTCTACCGCTTCCACATCGCCGCTATGAATGATCACGTGAATGATGATACGTGCCTTTCTTCCTGACGCAAGGCGGTCCAAGTCGCCACTGATCCCATCCAATGAAGTAGAGGCAACAGGGTTTTGCTCAACCGGGTGACGATAACGAATATTACTGTCTGCCAGCACGATATCACCGGTCAGCCCGCGTTCTTTCATCAATAACCAAGTCATCCCCCAACCAGTTAAGGTCGCTAAAGTAAAGGCAGAGCCTGCAAACATGGTATTATGCGGGTTCAAGTTGGGATTCAGCTGAGCACTACACTCAAATTGGTAACCCGTGTATTGGTTGATCTTGATGCCCATCTTGTCGCTGATCGGGATCTGATGTTCCCAGCGCTGCTGAAGCTCATTACACCACTCAGGCTTGCGTAGAACGTCTGCCATTGGGTCAAGATGCTTAACCATCTGTTGGTGACGCACAGGGCCACGTTGATCGTTAATCTCACCGCGACGTTCAAATTCATTCTTCTCATAGAATGAGATCGCATCTTCGCGTGCATTACACACCAAGCGCTTAGCACCCTCTTGGCGAGCCAATGACTCAAGTGCGACTAGAATCAACGAACCCATGCCTTTACTTTGGCGAGATTTCTTCACCGCCATATAGCGGATCTGACCTTCCAGATCTGGGGTGATATACAGACGACCAATCGCCATCGGGCGACCACGACCATCAACAATCATGCGATGGTGACTCATTGGGTCATATTCATCGCGCTCAGAACCTACCGGCATTCGCCAAGGTTCACGGAGCATCTGCCAACGAAAATGGTAATACTTGTTTAGCTGATTTTCGGTGGTTGGTGTTATGAGTTTAAACATGCTTATTCCTTTAAGCCTAAACCTGCAGCCAGAATGTCACTGGGCCATCATTTACCAAAGACACTTTCATGTCGGCTGCGAATCGGCCACGTTCCGTTGGCAACACTGATTCACACTGGTCAGAGAAATAATTGTAAAGACGCTCAGCATCTTCTGGGTGAGCACCACGAGAAAATCCTGCTCGTGTTCCTTTCTTGGTATCGGCTGGCAGAGTGAATTGAGACACCACTAATACCTTACCTTCTACCTGCTTCACGTTGAGGTTCATTTTATCGTCTTCATCTCCAAAGACACGATAAGTGGTCACTCGTTCCATCAAACGTTTGGCTTTGGCTTCGTCATCACCTTTTTCTACGCCTAACAGAACCAATAAGCCTTGCTCAATCTCACCAACTACTTCGCCATCAACACGGACGGCAGCTTCACTTACTCTCTGGATCAGTGCTATCACTGTTGTTTCCTTGCTCTGTGATTTTGTCTTTATCCGACGAGTGTACCATTTCTTTCGAGTCACTCCACTGTTCCTGCTCACCCAATGCAGCAGTCACCTCAGCACCCACCAGCACAATCAACCAGCACAAATAAACCCACACAAAAAGAATTGGTATTGCCGCCAATGCGCCATAAATCAACTGGTAAGAAGGGAATTGAGTAATGTAGGCCGCGAAGCCTTTCTTACTGAGTTCGAACAACAGAGCCGCCACTAGAGAACCTGCAGCCGCATGAGAAAAGTGTATCTTTTTGTTGGGAACCAACAGATAAAGACCGAAAAACGCAAAGAAAGAGAGAATCAAAGGAAGTTTGCGAATCACGGTATTAAAGGCGCCAGACACCACTTCGTTTTGCAGCAAGCTCAATGATGTCACATAAGAAGTAGCTGCAATGCTCGCCCCAACTAAAATAGGTCCAAGCGTGAGCACCATCCAGTACATAGAGAAAGACAGCACTGCACGTCGCTTCTCGTCGACACGCCAGATGTAGTTTAAGTTCTTATCAATATTAGAGATCAGCATCAGCGCTGCAATGAATAAGAACACACTACCCACCGCCGTCATTTTTCCGGTATTGGCAACGAACTCTAACAAGGCACCGTGTACGGCATCCCCAGACGCGGGAACAAAGTTGGTAATGACGAAGTTTTGAATCACGATGCCAACATCAGCAAAGATGGAGAATGACGACAAGATAGAGAGCAGAACCGTCAGCATCGGTACGATCGAGAGCAAGGTAATGTACGCCAAGTAGCCCGCATTCACATTGACTCTATCGTGCGTCATCCGCGCCAAAAGATAGCGAGAAAACTGAATACTGAGTGTGGCGACCTTTTTTATCTTCAACTTGTAACTCCCTTGTAACTCGTTCATAGTCCTAATTAATATTCCGACATATCAATCACAGTAAGAAAATGTTCAAAAATAGCGTAGGAAAAAGGCTTGAGAACGAGGCAGGATTTTTCGATAAGTAGTTATTCTACAATCAAAAATTCTAACGAAGTTATCGAGTGTTTTAACAAGCTAGGTTGAGCAGTTATTTACTACGATTGATATTATTTAACTATAGGAAACTAGGATGCCTTATTTAATAGTTATAGTCCTCTCTATTTTTACTCTTACTGGATGCCAATCAGCTTATTACTCCGCAATGGAGCAAGTGGGTTACCACAAGCGTGACATTATAGTCGATAGAGTGGAAGACGCTAAAGAGTCGCAGCAGGATGCTCAGGAAGAGTTTACCAGCGCACTTGAAGCCTTGAGTAGCCTGACTAATTTCAGTGGCGGCGACCTTGAAGACATGTACAACAAGATTAATGATAAATACCAAGACAGCGAGAAAGCCGCGCAAAATGTCAGTGATCGCATTGCTGCGATTGAAGATGTGTCGGGTGCGCTGTTTGAAGAGTGGCAGAGTGAATTAGATCTCTACACCAGTGATTCACTGCGCCGCTCGAGTGAGCAAAAACTTCGTGAAACGAAATCGTCTTACCAAACGATGCTGTCAGCAATGAAGCGCGCCGAGAAGAAAATGGACCCTGTGCTCAATACCCTTCGCGACAACACGCTTTACTTGAAGCATAACCTCAATGCGAGTGCCGTTGGTTCGTTGCAGGGCGAGTTTATGAGCTTAGAAAAAGACATCGCCTACGCAATAGAACAGATGAATGCTGCGATCGCCGAATCGGATAAGTTCCTTGCTCAACTAAACCAGAAATAACGCCCGTAGGCACAAATAAAGATAAGCTCGTATGAACCCAATCATTATTACTGGCGGCCCTGGCGCCGGAAAAACCACACTGATCAATGCCTTGGGTGATGCGGGTTACCCCACCTTCGCAGAGTCCTCTCGCGAGTTAATCGAACAGCAGAGCCAACTTGAGAACGGTATCTTACCTTGGTTAGACCTTCCGGGCTTTGCACGCCTATGTTTAACCGTCATGAGCGAACAAAAAGACCAAGCCAGTCAGCATCCCATTGCCTTTCTCGATCGTGCCATTCCAGATATCTGCGGTTACTTAACTCAGGCTAGTCTAGAGATAGATGCGACCTACCGAGAAGCAAGCCAAGGCTATCACTCACAAGCCTTGTTCTGTCGCCCCGAAGCTTCAATTTATGTACAAGATGATGTGAGACCTTATCCGTTTGAGGAAGCGTTAGAGATTCACCACGCTTTGGTAAGAGTCTACCAAGAGCTTGGCTATGAGGTGGTTGAAGTGCCATTTATGTCGGTAGCAGAACGAGTGCAATTCGTTGAAAGTCAGCTAGCAATCAAAGCTACGCTCTAACTTAGTGAGCATATCTTGCCTGCTGCCAGTGTATATCTAAGAGAGATTCCAGATATTTCGTTCCTCAATTCTGGAATGACGATTCGCTAAATAGATATCGAATACGCTCTTCGTATCACGCATCCCGTTTACTCGAATCTAAACAGACCACCGTCATTCCCTACAGTGAGGAACGAGCGTGATAGGGAATCTCTTGGATGCCGTAAAAGAAAGGTTCCAGATATCTCATCCCTCGATTCTGGAATGACGATTCGATGAGTAGAAATGGATGAAAGAGAACAGATATCGAAGATCTCACCCTCTTAGTATCTGGCTATATCCAATCTAAACACGCTCTTCTTATCCCGCATCTCGTTTACTCGAATCTAAACAAACTAAAAAACAAAAGCCCCGAGCAGCTAGGCTACTCGGGGCTTTCTTTATTACTTGTCAGCTAGAAGCTAGTCAGCTGGCAATTAAGCCTTAGCTGGACGTGCTGCACGCTTACGTTCGTTTTCAGTAAGAAGCTTCTTACGGATACGAATGCTTACTGGCGTTACTTCTACTAGTTCGTCTTCGTCGATGAACTCAAGAGCTTGCTCTAGAGTGTGACGGATAGGTGGCGAAAGAACCTGTGCTTCATCAGTACCAGATGCACGAACGTTCGTTAGCTGCTTACCTTTCAGACAGTTTACTGTTAGGTCGTTTGAACGGTTATGAATACCGATGATTTGACCTTCGTATACTTCATCCGCGTGCTCAGCAAATAGACGACCACGTTCTTGTAGGTTGAACAGTGCGTAAGTCAGAGCTTTACCAGTTGCGTTCGAGATTAGAACACCGTTGTTACGTTGACCGATTACGCCGCCTTTGTGAGGACCGTAGTGATCAAATGAGTGGTAAAGAAGACCAGAACCAGACGTTAGAGTTAGGAACTCAGTTTGGAAACCGATAAGACCACGAGAAGGCATCATGAAGTCCATGCGAACACGGCCTTTGCCATCTGGAGACATATCAGTTAGCTCACCTTTACGTAGACCGATGTTTTCCATGATGCCACCTTGGTGCTCTTCAAGCACGTCGATAGTCACAGTTTCAAACGGTTCAGTTAGGTTGCCATCTTCGTCTTTCTTGATGATAACTTCTGGACGAGATACAGCTAGCTCGAAACCTTCACGACGCATGTTTTCGATCAGGATAGATAGGTGAAGTTCACCACGACCTGAAACACGGAAACGATCTGGGTTATCAGTTTCTTCAACACGTAGTGCAACGTTGTGTACTAGTTCTTTCTCTAGACGCTCAAGGATGTTACGTGAAGTAACGAACTTACCTTCTTTACCCGCGAACGGAGAAGTGTTTACTTGGAACGTCATTGTTACTGTTGGTTCATCAACAGAAAGCGGAGTCATTGCTTCAACATTGTTTACGTCACAGATAGTGTCTGAAATTTTCAGCTCACCAAGACCAGTGATTGCAATGATGTCGCCAGCGTTAGCTTGCTCAACTTCGTGACGGTCAAGACCTAGGTAACCAAGAACTGTACCTACTTTACCGTTACGTTTTTTGCCTTCTGCATTGACGATAGTTACTTGTTGGTTTGGCTTAACAGAACCACGAGTAACACGAGCAACACCGATAACACCTACGTAAGAGCTGTAATCAAGTTGCGAAATTTGCATTTGTAGTGGACCGTCAAGGTCAACTGCAGGCGCGTCTACTGTATCAACAACAGCTTGGAACAATGGTTCCATGTTCTCGCCAGTTTCGCCTTCAGTCATTGTTGCCCAACCGTTTAGAGCTGAGGCGTAAACAACTGTGAAGTCTAGTTGCTCATCAGTAGCACCTAGGTTGTCGAAAAGGTCGAATACTTGATCCATAACCCAATCAGGACGAGCGCCTGGGCGGTCAATCTTGTTGATTACAACGATTGGCTTAAGACCGTGTGCGAATGCTTTTTGCGTTACGAAACGAGTTTGAGGCATTGGGCCGTCAACTGCGTCAACGATAAGCAGAACAGAGTCAACCATAGACATGATACGCTCAACTTCACCACCGAAGTCCGCGTGTCCCGGAGTATCTACGATGTTGATGCGGTAATCATTCCAGTTGATTGCTGTGTTCTTAGCAAGAATGGTAATGCCACGCTCTTTTTCGATGTCATTCGAATCCATGACACGCTCTTCAGCTTCACCACGAGACTCAAGAGTGCCTGACTGTTGTAGCAGTTTATCAACCAAAGTCGTTTTACCGTGGTCAACGTGCGCGATGATCGCGATATTTCTTAACTTATCAATCTGTGGAGTAGACATGGATTCTCGATTCACTCATAAAAGTAGCCGTCACTTATCTCAAAAGTTTGGATAATAACCGCTAGCTTGATTTAAAAAACGGTCAATAATATACCAGATTCTAGACAAAAACCCAGAAATATGTGATCTGAACCAAGGCTTTTTTCTTTATTAGCGATTCATATCCGCTTAACTTTGATTCAGTACAGTGTTGAGCAGCCAAATTCGTAGGACTCTAAAAAAGTATCACCTGCGAGTGGCGAGCCAAATCTCCCGCAAAATAACAAAAGTGGATTGACAACTTAGGCAATTCATTGCTGAATGGTGCTCGCTTATGTCTCATATTGGTGCACAGACAAACGATTGCACCAACAAGGTGCAACTAGAGATCATTTTGGTGCAAAAACCAGATTAAGCAAAATCGCAAAACAAGTAAATCATTGAAATTAATGGAATAATTTTTTTGGCACGTTTTTGGCAATAGATAAATCAGCATCGATTAATGCACTTATAGACATTAATCAATGCTAGTTTCAACCGAATCGAGCTAATACCGAATTAATAACACTGGAGGTTATCCAAGATGTCAGTAGAAAATGTACTATCCCTGATCCAAGAGAACGAAGTTAAATTTATCGACTTACGTTTTACTGATACAAAAGGTAAAGAGCAGCATATCTCTATTCCTTCTCACCAAGTTGATGCAGACTTCTTCGAAGAAGGCAAAATGTTTGACGGCTCTTCAGTAGCTGGTTGGAAAGGCATTAACGAATCTGACATGGTAATGATGCCAGACGCAGCATCTGCTGTACTGGACCCATTCACAGAAGACGCAACGCTAAACATCCGTTGTGACATCCTAGAGCCTGCAACAATGCAAGGCTACGACCGTGACCCACGCTCTATCGCTAAACGTTCTGAAGAGTACCTACGTTCTACAGGTATCGCAGACACAGTTCTAGTTGGTCCAGAGCCAGAGTTCTTCCTATTTGACGACGTTAAGTTCTCAAACGACATGTCTGGTTCTTTCTTCAAGATCGATGACGTAGAAGCAGCTTGGAACACAGGTTCTGACTTCGAAGGCGGTAACAAAGGTCACCGTCCTGGCGTTAAAGGCGGTTACTTCCCAGTAGCTCCAGTAGATTCATCTCAAGACATCCGTTCAGCAATGTGTCTAGTAATGGAAGAGATGGGCCTAGTTGTTGAAGCTCACCACCACGAAGTAGCAACTGCGGGTCAAAACGAAATCGCAACTCGCTTCAACACGCTAACAGCGAAAGCTGATGAAACTCAAATCTACAAGTACGTTGTACACAACGTTGCTCACGCATTTGGCAAAACAGCGACATTCATGCCTAAGCCACTAGTTGGTGACAACGGTTCTGGTATGCACGTTCACCAATCTCTAGCAAAAGACGGCGTTAACCTGTTTGCTGGTGATAAGTACGGCGGCCTATCTGAAATGGCTCTTTACTACATCGGTGGTGTAATCAAGCACGCTCGTGCAATCAACGCGTTTGCTAACCCATCAACTAACTCGTACAAGCGTCTTGTACCTGGTTTCGAAGCACCTGTAATGCTTGCTTACTCAGCACGTAACCGTTCTGCTTCTATCCGTATCCCAGTAGTACCAAGCCCTAAAGCACGTCGTATCGAGCTACGTTTTGGTGACCCAGCAGCTAACCCATACCTATGCTACTCAGCAATGCTTATGGCTGGCCTTGACGGCATCAAGAACAAGATTCACCCAGGCGAAGCTATGGATAAAGATCTATACGACCTTCCTGCAGAAGAAGCAGCTGAAATCCCAACAGTTGCAGAATCTCTACAAGAAGCTCTAGCAGCGCTTAGCGAAGACCGTGAGTTCCTAACAGCTGGCGGCGTATTCTCTGACGATTTCATCGATTCTTACATCACTCTGAAATCTGACGACGTACAACGCGTGAACATGGCTACACACCCACTTGAGTTTGAACTGTACTACTCAGTTTAATCTCCTGTAGAGATAAGCTACTTCTTACTGCAACCTTGTAAGAATCGCTGACTAAATATTAGGCTCGCCTCGCAGGCGGGCCTTTTTTATATTCTCCCTCCCCCTGCTTCCTCGTACCATACCTTAGACAAAAGCCCTCAGAGGCTGTCGCGCTAAAGACAATAAAACCAACGCCAAACGTGAATCACCTAGCGGTGAAAAGAGGCTAAAGATATGAAAAAAATACTGTTCCTGATCGGGTTAACAGTCGCGCTCTCGTGCTCTGCTCAAACGGTGTATACCTGGGTAGATGAAGATGGCGTGCTCCACTTTAGTGATAACCCTAGCGCTCAAGATGCCGAGGCTCTTCGCCTGCCAGATGTGCAAGCTTCAGCACCCGCCCCTAAATTTGAGGCCTCAACTCCGGTTGACGTCGCGGCTTCCTCTACAACTAAAACGGCAACGCCAGCTAAAACTCAGGCAGAAGCAGAAGCCACAGAGCGTGAGGTTCCCACTCAATTAGCCCTCACCATGCTGACTCCAGTTCATGATCAAACCATTCGCAACAACCGCGGCTTAATCCCGATTCAGATAGAGCTCAACCGAAAACTTGGTATCGGGGAGCAATTACAATTGATGCTCGATGGCCGTCGATATGGCGCCCCACAGACCCAACCTATTTGGGAATTAAAAGGTATCGATCGAGGTACTCACACCATTGCAATTCAAGCACATAGAAGCGGCAAGCTTATTGCATCTACTAGTCCAGTCACCGTGTATTTACATCGAGCGACGCTCAAGTAGGCCAATGTGTTAAAAGAGGCCAAATAACCTCTACTTTTCACCTAATCGAAGCAGCTTTCAGCGACTCTAATGAATTATCTTTAGCTTCTGTTTGATATGCGCCATACTTGAACTTAGCTACGCACCAATTTGGTGCAGTGAGAAAAACACCAGTTCAAGGACGAAATAGTGAATCGATCAGCCAAAAGCGACAGCATAGATACACATCATCTTTCCAGCGCCATTCTCGACAATATGGTGACTTCGACATTGATGCTCGATGAGCAGTTGTATGTCCGATACGCCAATCCGGCGGCTGAGCAGCTCTTTTCACAGAGCGCACGACGCATCGTTGATCATCCACTGAGCCAACTTATCCAGCACGCTTCACTTGATTTGGCGCTTCTGACGCAACCGCTACAAAGTGGCCAGAGCATTACCGACAGTGACGTTACCTTCGTTGTTGATAACCGCCCACTGATGCTTGAAGTCACGGTTAGCCCAATATCTTGGCAGCGAGAGACGCTGTTATTGGTTGAGATGCGCAAGATAGACCAGCAAAGACGCCTTAGCCAAGAGCTCAACCAACATGCACAACAACAAGCGGCTAAGCTGCTGGTACGCGGATTAGCGCATGAGATCAAAAATCCACTAGGTGGCTTAAGAGGTGCGGCGCAGTTACTTGGGAAAATGCTTCCTGATCAGTCTCTTAATGAATATACACAGATCATTATTGAGCAAGCCGACCGCTTAAGAGCATTAGTCGACCGTCTGCTTGGCCCTCAGAAGCCGGGAACTAAATCAGAAGAGAACCTTCATCAGATACTTGAGAAAGTTAGGCAGCTCGTAGAGCTCGAATCGGGTTCAACGCTCGCCATCGAAAGGGATTACGACCCTAGCCTACCGGACATCTTGATGGATTCGGCACAGGTTGAACAAGCGATGCTCAATATCGTGAGCAATGCAGCGCAGATTCTAAAGACTCAGGATTCTGGAAAAATCACCATTCGCACCAGAACGGTGCATCAAGCAAATATTCACGGGCAACGACACAAACTCGCGGCTCGTATTGAGATCAGCGATAACGGTCCGGGCATCCCCGATGATTTAAAAGACACCCTGTTTTACCCAATGGTCAGCGGACGAGAAGGTGGAACAGGGCTGGGGCTATCGATTTCTCAAAACCTGATCGATCAACACAATGGGAAAATTGATGTTGAAAGCTGGCCGGGCAACACCACATTCACGATTTACCTACCGATTTAGGTCACAAATCTCGCGATTGGACAGCGAGATGAAAGGCTTAACTCAGTAACACAAAGATTAAGACATCATAAAAACAACAATGATTATCACAATAGATTTGGCTGCAAAGGAATTGAATTATGAGTAAGGGATACGTTTGGGTCGTCGATGACGACAGCTCTATCCGCTGGGTAGTAGAGAAAACACTTTCATCTGCGGATATTAAGTGTGAAACATTTGCTGATGCTGAGAGCGTGTTGCTTGCGCTTGAGCGCGAGACACCGGACGTATTGGTGTCCGATATTCGCATGCCTGGCATTGACGGAATTGAGCTGTTACACCAAGTTCACCAGCGCTCTCCCGACCTGCCCGTGATCATTATGACCGCGCACTCAGACCTTGATGCGGCGGTGAATGCTTATCAAAAGGGCGCCTTTGAATATCTACCAAAGCCGTTCGATATTGATGAGACACTGACTCTAGTAGAGCGAGCAATCGCACACAGCCAAGAACAGAAGCGCGAGCAAGCCAGTGAAGTTGCTGAAGACACCAACGCACCAGAAATCATCGGTGAAGCACCGGCAATGCAGGAAGTTTTCCGAGCGATTGGTCGTTTGTCTCGCTCATCCATATCCGTGCTGATCAATGGTGAATCGGGTACCGGTAAAGAATTGGTCGCTCACGCTCTGCATCGTCACAGCCCAAGAGCTAAGAAGCCCTTCATTGCCTTGAACATGGCAGCAATCCCCAAAGATCTGATCGAGTCTGAACTGTTTGGCCACGAAAAAGGCGCCTTTACCGGTGCTAACAGCGTTCGCCAAGGACGCTTCGAACAAGCCAACGGCGGCACCCTGTTTCTTGATGAGATCGGCGACATGCCACTCGATATTCAGACTCGCTTGCTACGTGTACTTTCTGATGGCCAATTTTATCGTGTGGGTGGACACTCTGCGGTTAAGGTTGACGTTCGTATCGTTGCCGCAACCCACCAAGATCTTGAGCGCTTGGTACATGAAGGCGACTTCCGTGAAGACCTTTTCCACCGACTCAACGTTATCCGAATCCATATCCCGGCACTTCGCGAACGTAAACAAGACATCGAAAAGCTGACTCATCACTTCCTAGCATCCGCCGCCGAAGAGCTCGGTGTTGAAGTGAAGACACTGCATCCTGAGACCATTTTGAAGCTCAACCAGCTCAATTGGCCGGGTAACGTGCGTCAGCTTGAAAACATTTGTCGTTGGCTCACCGTGATGGCGAGCGGCAGCGAAATTCTCCCTTCAGACCTGCCACCAGAGCTGTTGGAAGAAAAGGTGGTGACAACCTCAGGAACTGGAGATAACTGGCAACAACTGCTCGCTAATTGGGCAAAGTGTGCGCTTGATTCAGGAGAAAAAGAGCTGCTGACTTATGCTCTGCCAGAGTTTGAACGTATACTGCTAGAGGCTGCGCTCCACCATACTAATGGTCATAAACAGGATGCAGCTAAGGTTTTGGGATGGGGAAGAAACACCCTAACTCGTAAACTCAAAGAACTGTACTAGACCTTATATGACTCTCGATGCAGCTACTTTTTAACCAAAAAAGTGTCGCTTGGTTTGAATAGTGTCGGTACAATTACAGTACACTATTCACCAAAGTTGTAGCTAAAGATGTCTTTGAAAACACAAATTACCTTGAGAACCGCGGTGGTTCTGCCATTCGTGATGATTTTTCTGTTCACTATGGGCGTAATGGTTTTCACTCAAAAGCTAAGCTACAAAGAGATGGTGAGTGATGTTAGTGCACGCCAACTAACATCACTGACTGACAATGTTCATCAAAGCCTGTCTAATTTTTTAGAAAAGCCATTTCACGCGAACCTCTCGCTCAGCCATAACATCGGCTACCACCACCTTTATCAAGCAGGTAATCTCAGCAAGGTTCAAGACTATATTTTTTATACGTTTTCAGACCATTACACGGCTGTACCTCAACTCGATGTGATCGGCTTTGGCTCTGAAGATGGTAACTACGTCGGTTTCCGCAAAGAAGCCAACAAAGGCTACACCTTGATGGTGCAAGACAAACGCACCAATGATCAGTTGGTCATTTACCGTGGCAGCAAGATTAGTGAAGACATTCGATCGGTAATTTCAGGTTACGACCCAAGAATCCGTCCTTGGTACACACCCGTTGCGACACAGAAAAAACCGTTGTGGTCACCAATTTATGCCAATGCTGACGAACGCCAAGAAATCACCTTATCGGCTCTCGCGCCTATCTATGATGATAACGAATTCAAAGCCGTCGTCGTCAGCGACATCAAGATCAATACCTTCAATGCGTTTCTCAGAAAGCTCAAAGATAGAACAGATGCCTCTGTTTACATCATCGATAAGCAGCAACGCTTGGTCGCGCACTCAGGTGGAGGCAGTGTCGTTTCATGGGGCACAGGAAAAACCAACAAAGGCCAACGCTTACTGGCAACAGAGAGTGCTAACCCCGTAATACGTGAAAGCGCCAGTTACGTAGACCAATTCCACCTAATCGATAATTTGGGCGAGCAGCGCTTTAGCTTTAGCCTAGACAACGAACGCTACTTCAACCAAATCACCCCTTACGAAGATGAACACGGCCTCACGTGGTTTATTGGAGTGTCGATTCCTGAAAGCAATCTGCTCGGTGAATTACCAGAAAATCAAAGAAACAGTTGGTTGCTCGGGCTAGCACTGAGTTGCCTTGGGGTCATTGCAGGATTAGTTGCCTTTAATCGCGTAACCCAACCCATCACCTCGACAGCGGATGCAGCAAAACGCCTTGCCAAGGGCGATTGGGACACGAGCATGCCAAAGACGGGGCATATCTATGAAACCAGCATGTTGGTGGAGTCATTCAATGAAATGGCCAACAACTTAAAGGCCTCGTTTCACGCATTGCAGTCTCAGCTTACCTATGACTCCTTAACCAAGCTATACAGTCGTGAAGGCTTTATTGATGCGGCCAAGAAACACCCTGACAACGAAGAAGGCACGCTGTATTTGATTGGTATTGATCGCTTCCGAGACATCAATGACAGCCTAGGTCATTACAATGGTGACCAGCTGCTTATCATTGCGGCCGCTCGTTTAAGAGGCACACTGCCATCCGAATATCTATTGGCTCGCACTGGTGGTGATGAGTTTGCCATTTACGCACCAAACGTAACGCAAAGCGATGATGTTCAGCTGCTGACTAACCGCTTACTTCAAACCTTCGCTTCCCCATTTTCAATGGAATCAGAAAGCGTGGTGATCAAGGTATCGATGGGGATAGTGAATGTCTCGAATCTCTACGACATTACACTCCTGCTACGCAATAGCAGCATTGCATTGAGCAACGCAAAACAAGACAAAACCAGTGTCAGCATTTACAGCCCGGAGATGGGCAAAGCATCGAGACATCGCACCAAGATGTTAGCGCGGATGAACCGAGCGATTGAGCTTCAACAGTTCGAACCGTTTTATCAGCCTATTATTGATCTAGAATCTGGCTCGACCATAGGTGCGGAAGCTTTAGCTCGCTGGATAACCGATGAAGGGGTGATCTCGCCACTCGAGTTCATTCCTCTCGCGGAAGAGAGCGGGCTCATTTACGATATCGGAAAACAAATTCTGCATAAGTCGTGTCGAGATACAGCCATTGCGATTGAGTCAGGAAAGTGGAGCAAAGACTTCTCGATTCACGTCAATCTATCAGTCGATCAGCTAAGCGAAAGTGGCTTTGTCGAACAGGTTAAGGGCACGCTAAGAGACACCAAGCTGCCAGCAAGCAACCTGACACTAGAGATCACCGAATCACGCATCGTCGACAACGATCCGACCATCATCGATAACATGCTGACGCTCAAAGCGTTAGGGGTCTCAATCGCAATTGATGATTTTGGTACTGGCTACTCTTCCCTAGCCTATCTACAAAAGTTGCCATTTGATTGCCTGAAGATCGATCGAAGCTTCGTTAGCAAGCTCAACAAAGAGAACCTCGACAGCTCCATCGTCGCGGCCATCGTTAACATCACTAAAGGTTTCAAAGTAAGCTTGGTGGCAGAAGGCGTTGAAACGCAGCAACAGGCTGAACTTCTCAAGCAACTGCAGTGCCCGCTGGCTCAAGGCTTCTTATACAGTCGCCCAGTTCCGTTTGACCAATGGCCTACCGACCTCAACAACACCAGTCAAAGTGCCAAGATCAAACAAAATACCACTGAGAGCCTCACCTAAGGCAGGCAGAAATCGAATGAGTCAGATACAAAAATGCCAGCATGATGCTGGCATTTTTTATTGTTCTATTCTCTATCGAGCGATTAGATAACGCGAGAGAATTGCTGCTGGCGAGCCTTTGCACGTAAGTATTTATCAAAACACATACAGATGTTACGGATCAGCAAGCGGCCACGCAGAGTAACGCGGATTTCTTTGTCATCGACTTCAACCAAATCATCGTTGATGAAGGTTTGTAGAAGCTCTAAATCTTCTTTGAAGTAGCGATTAAAGTTAACCGAGAACTCAGATTCGATCATCGTTTTATCAAGCTTAAAGTTACAGATAAGCTGCTTGATCACTTCGCGACGTAGAAGGTCGTCACTGTCTAGTGCCACGCCTTTCCAAAGTGCATGGCGCAGGTCATTCACCTGAGCGTAGTACTTCTTCAGCTCTTTTTGGTTTTGTGCGTAAGCATCACCGACCATAGAGATAGCAGAAACACCAAAACCAATTAGGTCCGCTTCACCTTGGGTGGTGTAGCCTTGGAAGTTACGATGCAGAATACCTTCACGTTGTGCTACTGCTAGCTCGTCTTCAGGCAGAGCAAAGTGGTCCATACCGATGAACTGGTAACCCGCCCCCGTTAGCGTCTCGATGGTATCTTGCAAGATAGCCATTTTTTCTTTCGCTTCAGGTAAGTCTTCATCTTTAATCTTACGCTGCGCAGCAAACAGCTGAGGCATGTGTGCGTAGTTAAATACCGATAAACGACCTGGTTTCATCTCTAGCACTTGCTTCAATGTTTCAGCGAACAAAGCTTGAGTCTGCTTTGGTAGGCCGTAAATCAAATCAAGGTTAGTTGAGCGGAAGCCTAATTCTTTGGCACGCTGAACCATCGCAATGATGAACTCTTCATCTTGCTCACGGTTAACTAGCTTCTGTACTTCTTTATTGAAGTCTTGAACACCAATACTCAGGCGGTTAAAGCCTTCGTTACGCAGGTGGTCGAGTACGTCTAGCTCAATCTCACGCGGGTCAACTTCAATGCTGATTTCAGCGTCAGCGGTGAAGTTAAACTCATCACGCAGAATCATCATCAAGCGAGTGATTTGTGTCTTGGTCAAGAACGTTGGCGTACCACCACCGAAGTGCAATTGCGTCACTTCACGGCCATTCAATAAAGAGGCGCGTTGGCGGATTTCATGTTCAATCACATCAAGGTACTCATCCGCTTTATGCGAGTGACGAGTAATGACTTTATTACAACCACAGTAGTAACAAAGCTTGTGGCAGAACGGGATATGCACGTAAAGAGAGAGTGGACGCTCAGGATATTGAGTACACGCCATGTCGTAATCAGCGACGGTAAACGCTTCATGAAACTCCAACGCAGTTGGGTATGAGGTGTAACGAGGTCCCGAATAGTTGTACTTGTTTAAGATCTCTTGATCCCAAACGATTTGCTGATTCGTTGTTACTGGCTTGCTCGACATAGCGGTATTTCCAATTTAGATCCGCGAGAACCTAAGGTCTCTCAAATCATTTTACATACATTAAAATATAGACGGGTTATTTTGCCACACGACCTGTAAGGTCGTTCCAAGACAAAATCAATTTTTTAGACAAAAACTCAGAACTGCTAGCTTGATCACTAACAAAGCGTCGGGATTAACGAGACGCAAAAGGTAAGAAGGCTCATTTAACACTATCTCTAAAGATAAGGTGTCTTAAGAACACCCTGTATTAAACAAGCCTCTATTTTAAAAGTCTTAGCGACTAGATCATCTGAATGTTGATTTGGTTGTTGAGAGGTTTAACCTTCTCTTGCAACCTTTTCAGATCTTCAATGACCGCATCATTCAAGCGAGTCTCTGCCTTATGGCGCGTGAGATTCTGCTGCATGCGTTCTTTCTTCGTCAGTTCCTGTCTTGCCTCTCCGCGAGCCATATCTTTTACGATATGGTACAGCTCAGAAAGAGCAGGATACTCAGAATCAAAATCGACACGCTCATCACCCTGAACATTATCCATAATGATACACACTCGGATACTGATCTCAGGTAAGTCACATTGCCCTTGAATGCCCGCTAAACACAAAGTATTTACGTTTTCGTAAATCGTCGCGTTACGTTTTTCAATGGCTAGTGCTTGATGCTGCTTTTGCAACTCCGTCTGCTTCTTCACTTGAAGTAGAAGGTAACCTGCGTAAGAGCCCAAGCCGAGAATGATAATTCCACCAGCAATTGCTAATAAGGTTACGTTCATTGGCTATTAACCTTTAAAGCTGTCTAAATCGAAATCTTCGAATTGAGATAGCAAGTCTTCGTCAGAGCTCGCTTTCTTCTTAGAGGCAACTGGTGCTTCTTCGAAGATCTCTTCTTCATCGTCTTCTGGCTCTAGTAGACCTAAGCGGCCCATTAGGTGTTCGATACGATCAAGTTTCTCATCAACAAACTTCTGTAGACCAGCACCTAGGTTTTCACCATTTTCGATACGGTCTAGCAGTGTGTTCAGTTGAGCATCATTCTCAAGCATCTCTAACTCTTGTTCGTTAGATAGCTTGCGCTCTTGTTTAGTCGGCTTCTTCGCTGGTTCAACGATCAGCGGAATTTTTTTCTTGCTGCCTAAACGAGGGTCACGAGCTTGTGCAGCTTTACGCTGTTTTGCTTCGCTACCATCTGAGTGACGGCTGCCAGACTTAAGGCCTTTACGCTTTTTAACACGCTTACGTTCACGACCTTCAACATCAGATTCACTACGGTTACGAGTAACCATAGGTTCCGGAGCGCCAAGTGCTCCCGGCTTTCTTGATTTCTTACTACGACCCATTACTGCACTTTCCTCAGTAAAATTACATCATTTCCAAAAAATTCTAGTTCGAGCTTATCCCGCTCTGCCAAAAACTGGAATGTTTGACGACTAAAGAAGACGACATGTGTCGGGTCATTCTTGTAGTGCCAACCAGCAAACGCGTCTACGTCTATTACTAGTTTAGTCATAAGACCAATCCAGCCCTTGGGTTTAACTAAATTCAACCATTGCTGCCACACTTTGTCTGGGTGATAAAGATGCTCTATCACCTCCGTGGCAGTCATAAAGTCATACGTTTTTTCCAACACAGAGGTATCTGGGTGGTAATAGATATCGTACAACTCCATGGTGTGTCCGGCTTCTTCTAACATAATAGATAGCGTAGGGCCTGGGCCACAACCAAAATCCAACCCTTGTGAGTTAGATGAAATTTTGTCTGTTAGTGGATCCGCGATGCGAGATAAAAAGCGGCGATAGCCTGCATCACTAGGATCGTTCTCATGGAGATCATAGTGTGCTTTTTCTTCTTTTGCTTCTAACCTTTGTTCAGGTTTAACAAATACCAGTTCACATTGCTGACACTGCAGATAGGCTCTGCGTTTGTCTTCAAAATAGTGATTCACGCCTTGGTGATGGCATAAGGGACAAGTATACATAGCACATCCTTAAACAGGGATGCGAAACATACCAGAAACTGAGTTTATAGTGGAGAGGTATTGGGTGTTTTTTCATCAAATCAATAAAAAAAGCGATAGGAAAACCTATCGCTCTCTAAATCTGCCTATATCGGCCAAAATTTGCATACTCAACTTGGTACACAAATCTCCATTTGTTATTGGTGCTTTCCATGCCAAATTTGTTTGTTGTTCATCGTCCTGATGAGTTTTGGCTATCCTTTTCTAACACCTTGTTGCTGGGCTGTCCTAGCCTGATCCTTTTCTGTCTATACCGTTAGACTAGATGATCATCCATATCTAAGTCAGCTCCTAGCTGATGGCGGTTACTTTACCGTGTTACAAAAAGACTACAAGAGTGCGACTTCACACTTTTGTACACAAATCGATCACACATTGATAAATCAGACATAAACACAAAATGCATTAATAAAACCAATACAAAAGAAAACGCCCCGACCATTACTGATCGGGGCGTCTCTTCAATCTCGCTCGAACGTACATTCCTTTACTCTGGCTAAGAGCAAGAAACCGACAAATTAGTGTAAACCACCAACGTACTTCGATAAGGTATCAATATCAGCGTCTGTTAACTTTTTAGCTACATCACGCATCATCGCATTCATGTCGTTATTACGGTCACCATCACGGAATTTTTCAAGTTGAGCCTTGATGTAATCTGCGTGCTGACCTGAAATCTTAGGGAAACCAGAAAGTTCGGTACCATTACCACGTGGGCCGTGACAAGCAATACACGCCGTTACGCCGCGTTCTGCGTTACCCGCTGTGTAAAGAACCTTACCTTCATCTACTACATTTTCAGGAGTAGAGTTACTAGAGATAGGTAGAGAGGCGTAGTATGCCGCTAGGTCAGCCATATCTTCTTCAGATAAAGGCATCGCCATTGCACCCATTACAGGTTCGTAACGACCTTGCTTACCACCACTTGTCATACCTAGCTTAAGCTCTTTTAACTGCTTCTCTAGATACTTCTCATGTTGACCGGCCAGCTTAGGGTACTGAGTGATCAGACTGTTGCCGTCAGCACCGTGGCAGGCAACACATGTTTGTGATTTGGCTTTACCAGCTTCAATACTACCTTGAGCCCATACTGAGCAGCTGGCTAAAAGACTCAAAATTAGCGCTAATTTCTTCATGACATTCCATTATAATTATCAAGCTTCCAGTACCACTCTATGTTGCCACTCATGGTACAATAGGCGACCTTATGCCGAGCACGGTTATTTTACACAAATTCACAAAAAAGTAATCAATCGACTACACAAAGTCGAGATGGAGTTAACAGTGAGCGTAAAAATTCATTATCAAAACACGCATTTCATTACCAGTGCACCTGATATTCGTCATTTACCAGAAGACGAAGGGATCGAAATTGCGTTTGCAGGACGCTCCAATGCTGGTAAATCTAGCGCGCTAAATCGCGTTACAAACCAAAAAAGCTTGGCGAAAACCAGTAAAACACCCGGTCGAACTCAGCTAATCAACCTATTTAAGGTAACAGACGGTTGTCATATCGTCGATTTACCTGGATATGGCTTTGCTCAAGTACCACTTGAGATGAAGAAAAAATGGCAGAAGTCGCTAGGTGAATACCTACAACGACGTGAAAGCCTGAAAGGTTTAGTGGTATTGATGGATATCCGTCACCCAATGAAAGACCTTGACCAACAAATGATCTACTGGGCTATCGATAGCCGTATCCCAGTGCAGGTTTTGTTAACAAAAGCAGACAAACTGAAAAGTGGTGCGCGTAAAGCACAGCTACTGAAAATCCGTAACGATGCAAAATCTTTCGGTGGTGATGTTGCGGTTGATGTCTTCTCTTCAATGAAGGGCATCGGCGTTGACCAACTGCGTGCCAAGATGGATGAGTGGTTTGCTCCAGCGCTTGCTGATCAAATCATTGATGAGTTAGCGGACGAAGAGCACAACGACTCAGAGTAGTCCCCCTACTTATCGCTATAGGTTAGAGCACTGACAACACGTGATTTTGCCTTATCAATGCCCCTCCTTATATAGGTGGGGTATTTTTTTGCCAAAAAATTAGTGAGTTAAGCCTAAGTTTTTAGTGTCAAAGAGCGGATTTACCCACTAAAACCAATAGAAGTGAACCATACTAAAAGACACATCTAAATAATCAGAACAATGAGAAAGGAATACTCATGTGGAAAACACCATTGGCCATCATTGCACTTATGTTGGTCTCACTGACAGGATTTGCCTCTGAAGCAGAACAAGAACAAGCCCCACTGATCAATGTCGATATGACCTTAGACCTAGATGGCATGGAAAAGTACGCCCAAGATGCGAGTGAGTCTCTTGAGGTGATATCGCAATCTTTGCAGGCGATAGTCAACAACCCCAATCTAAGCGACGACCAGCAACAAGCCCTCAATCAAACCGTTGAAAGCATCAATAAGCTTGCGAGCTCCACCAAGACATCCCTCAATCAACTGCCACAAGCCTTAGACCAATCTCGACTTGCCTTTAAACAAACCAGTCAAATGCTGTTGGATGATATTCAGACCAAGATCATCATTGCGCTGGCGGCCGTTATCGCCGTCATTATTATCGCTTTGACCGCTATCTATCTGCTTATCCTGAAACCCATGCAGCAAACCTTGGTAAAAGCGACCAACAATATCTCTTCGATGGCGCAATCCATCCAGGTCACCGCCGAAGCACTAAAATACAGCACCGAGAAACAACAGCAAATCATGGATTACATTGAGCATTCACCGACTCAATACACTGATAAATAAGGCGTGAGCCATCAATCCTTTATCGATAACTTGTAAAATAAAAGTTATTTCAATTGATAAAACAATCGACTTAGAGACGGATTTAAATTACCAAAAGCTGATCGAATTCCAGATCTCAGGCAAATCAGGGGTTTATCACTGTGTTTGAGAAAGTGTAATAAAAGGCACTAAAAATGAGAGGTTTTACGGGGGAATTGCAGGGGGGAAATATTTTTCTTTCGCACAAGAAAAAACGCCCCAGTCAAATACTGACTGGGGCGGCTGAATCAGCCTAATCCAATAACGTGAAACAAAAGGTCTGAAAGATAGAACATCTTACCTCTGTACCCTACGAGATTTAATGTACAACAATTGCTCAGAAATGAAAACAACTTTTGTAGTTTTTTTTCATGAATGTTTTATTAAAACACCTAAATTCTTATTGCGACTTAACTTTATTTGAGACAAAAAAAAGCCAGTGTTTGTGCACTGGCTCATACTAATTTGCTAATTAAGGTCAAAAACTGATTAGTGGGCTTGATCCCAGTTGTCACCGTGGCCAGCTTCCGCGACGAGCGGCACTTCTAGCTCTGCAGCAGATTCCATCAATTCTTGTACTTTACTTTCAATTTCGGCTAAAGATGACTCTTCCACTTCAAACACCAATTCATCGTGTACCTGCATAAGCAGTTTCACACGACCATCGCCTTCCGCTTGAATCCACTCATCTACCAACAACATCGCTTTCTTAATGATGTCAGCTGCTGTGCCTTGCATTGGCGCGTTGATCGCCGCGCGTTCAGCAGCCTTACGACGCATGCCATTACGAGATTGAATCTCAGGAAGGTGCAGACGACGGCCGTAAATGGTTTCAACGAAGCCTTGCTCTGAAGCTGCACTGCGCGTGTCTTCCATATACTGCATTACGCCAGGGTAACGCTCGAAGTAAGTATCCATGTAGTGCTGTGCTTCACCACGAGGGATACCCAGTTGCTTAGCCAAGCCAAAGGCACTCATACCGTAGATAAGGCCGAAGTTAACGGCTTTAGCACGACGACGCTGTTCAGTGGTCACACTCTCAATATCAACACCAATGATCTCAGCCGCCGTTGCCGCGTGGATATCTTTGCCTTGTTGGAATGCTTCCAGAAGCGCTTTATCACCTGAAAGGTGCGCCATGATACGCAATTCAATTTGAGAGTAATCGACCGCTAGAATCTTCCAGCCATGTTGTGCAACGAATGCTTGGCGGATACGACGGCCTTCTTCATTACGAATTGGGATGTTCTGTAGGTTTGGATCCGTCGAAGACAAACGACCCGTTGCTGTCACCGCTTGGTGATAAGACGTGTGAACACGACCCGTTTCAGCGTTGATCATCTTCGGCAGTTTATCTGTGTACGTCGACTTCAGTTTCGCAAGACCACGATACTCAATGATCAGCTTAGGTAGTGGGTAATCAAGAGCCAGCTCTTGCAGCACTTCTTCGTTGGTTGAAGGTGCACCTGATGGCGTTTTCTTGATAACAGGCAGACCCATTTTCTCAAACAGGATCGCTTGCAGCTGTTTTGGCGAGTTCATGTTGAACTCTTGCTCAGCAATCTCGTAGGCTTTCTGTTCTAGCTCATCCAGACGAACCGCAATCTCTTGCGATTGAGCGCCCAGCAACATGTCATCGATGAATACGCCGGTACGTTCAATGCGAGACATTACAGGGATCAGGGGTACTTCGATTTCTTCATAGATGGCTTTTAGCTTTTCATCTTGTTCAATGTTTTCCATCAAACGGTTATGAAGACGTAGTGTCACGTCAGCATCTTCTGCTGCGTATGGAGACGCTTCACCCAACTCAATCTGGTTGAAAGTAAGCTGTTTCTTACCTTTACCTGCGATTTGCTCAAATGAGATGCAGCTGTGCTGTAGGAAACGCAGCGCTAGGCTGTCCATATCATGCTTGCCACCTACGCTATTGAAAACGTAAGACGCCAACATGGTGTCGTGTTTGATGCCTTTCATCTCGATACCGTAGCGCGCTAGCACACTCATATCGTACTTCAGGTTCTGACCGACTTTCGCTTGTGCATCATCTTCAAGAATCGGCTTAAGCTGTTCAAGTACCCAATCACGATCCAACTGCTGCGGTGCATCTAGGTAATCATGGGCAACCGGTACGTAAGCGGCAACGCCTTCTTCAGTCGCGAATGACAGGCCAACGAGGTTCGCCACCATGTAATCTAGGCTGTCGGTCTCAGTATCGAAAGCAAATACTTCAGCCGCTTTCAGTTTCTCTAGCCAAACATTGAATGACGCTTCATCGAGGATGGTTTCGTAGTTGCTGCGATCAATCGTCACGGCAGAGGTGTTCATTTCTACGGTAGAAGTGGTTGATGCCGTATTGCTGCGCACTGCGCCCGACTTTTCATCCGCCTTAACCACACCACTGCCACCTTCAAGTAGCTCGTTCAACCAAGACTTGAAGACCAGTTGACCGTATAGCTTAATCAGCTCATCCGTGTTTGGTTGTGCTTTTACAAGCGACTCAGGTGTCTCTTCTAACTCGACGTCCAGCTTGATCGTTGCAAGCTCGTAAGACATCTCAGCGTTGTCTTTATTATCAATCAGCTTCTTAGCCATAGTTTTTGAACCACGGAAGCCAAGAGCGGCAATATCATCAAGGTTTTGATACAGCTTTTCGATGCTACCAATGCCTTGCAGCAGAGCGGTCGCTGTCTTGTCACCGACACCCGGAACACCAGGGATGTTATCGACTTTATCACCCATCAGCGCAAGGTAGTCGATGATCAGCTCTGGCGGAATGCCAAACTTCTCAATCACGCCTTCACGATCCATTACCACGTTGGTCATGGTGTTGATCAGAGTAACGTTGTCATCGACAAGCTGGGCCATATCTTTATCGCCAGTACTAATAAGCACAGGCATACCCATCGCAGAAGCTTGAGAAGCAAGCGTACCGATCACGTCATCCGCTTCAACGCCGGGAATAGAGATAAGTGGCAAACCCATTGCACGAATCACATTGTGCAAAGGCTCAATCTGGCAACGAAGATCATCAGGCATAGGTGGACGATTTGCCTTGTACTCTGGGTACATGTCATCACGGAACGTCTTTCCTTTCGCATCAAAAATTACCGCAATACGATCAGAAGCAAATTGACGCATCATGCTGCGCAGCATGTTAACTACACCGTAAACAGCGTTAGTTGGGATATCACCATTGCTCATTGTGCCAGGGTAAGCATGGAACGCGCGATATAGGTAAGAAGAGCCATCGATCAGAATCAATGGATTATCAGGAATACGAGCCATAATGTTTGTGTATCCAGTAAGTACAGAAATTATCTGTTAAGAATGCCACGTCTGTTGGTTGGATTCCACGTTGTCGATCTGTATCCGTTCACTCGGTTGTGTTCGTTATAATCGATTTGTTGTTATTTTTTGTTCTTAGACGCAAGCGTTCTGTGGATAACTCTGTTTATATTATTTATCCACCCTGTTGAGAACTACGGTGAACAACTCAAAAAACACCAATAAACACTTGAAAATAAAGAATAATTTTACAGATCGAACAGATGATCAACGATCTTTTCTCGATCTTGCGTTGTGGAAAAGAATGCTGATGGCGTTTTATTCATAAAAATACGTGCCACTAAATATGCATCTTGTTGAAATGGTAGGTATAAAAAAAGCGACACCCGAAGATGTCGCCTAGCAAAAACCGGTAAAGCCATTCAAATTGAATACCACAGCTTTACCTAAAAGCTATAAATTACACTGGAAGCAATGTGAGCAATGTCGTGTCAAAAAGAACTTAGTACAAGTTCGCGAGAATTCTGTTGGGTAACCAAGTAGATACTTGAGTACTTAACATCCTTGTGAACATTTCCTCATTCCCTAAGACGAAGTTAATAATAATGATTCTCATTTAATAGTCAACACTTAAATGATAATAAATCTCATTTAATTTATAAGCCGTTAACAGAAGTGCTTAAATTTGCTTCAAAAAATGGATTCTGTGGTCATTAATGTCTTCTTTTTCTTCAAATTTTTCGATTAGGTAACCGTTTCTCAATAACAGGCGCAACATTGCAGGGAACTGGTTACGAGACTTAACCTTTAACTGTCTGTAGCCCTGCTCTTTCGCCCACTGTTCCTGAGCGTCTAATTGCGCCTGTGCAACGCCTTTGTTCCTCGCGAGCGGTGACACGCCACCAAACCAGCTGTAAAAAGTATCTTGATCCAATTCATAGCCGATCTTAAAACCGAGCAGCACGTCAGCTTCTTCAGCCACTAAAATAAGATTCTTTTTTCCTGCCAGCCGCTCTGAAAGAGAAGCGACGCTCTCTTTTTTAGCGAACTCAGAGATCTGCTCGACCACAGACACCACTTCTTCTAACGAACCTTCACGTACAACAACTGACATCTTATTCATCCTTATAAACGAAAGGGCTGGCACAATGGCCAACCCTTTACTGATCACTTAAGTGAACTCTACACGATTACTTTTCTTTTAAGTGCTCTGCGGCTTGTGCATTGTCTTCTGCAAGCCACTCAGCCACATCTTTAGCGAAGTAAGTAAGAATGCCATCAGCACCAGCGCGCTTAAAGCACAGCAGTGATTCCATGACGGTTTCACGCTCTTTCAGCCAACCGTTTTGAATCGCTGCTTTGTGCATCGCATACTCACCAGACACTTGGTAGGCAAATGTCGGCGCTTGAAGTTCATGCTTCACACGGCGCACGATATCTAGGTAAGGCATGCCAGGCTTAACCATCACCATGTCGGCACCTTCATTAAGATCCATCGCAACTTCGTGAATCGCTTCATCACTGTTCGCAGGATCCATCTGGTAGTTCTTCTTGTTACCACCTTTCAGGTTCGACGCACTGCCGACGGCATCGCGGAATGGACCGTAGTAGCACGATGCGTATTTCGCAGAGTACGCCATAATCTGGGTATGAATATGACCCGCTTCTTCTAACGCTTCACGGATCTTACCAATGCGACCATCCATCATATCTGACGGTGCAACCACGTCAGCACCTGCTTCAGCGTGTGATAATGCTTGCTTGATCAAGACTTCAGTCGTCTCGTCATTCATCACGTAACCATCTTCATCGATGATGCCGTCTTGGCCGTGAGTGGTGAACGGGTCTAGTGCTACGTCAGTAATAACGCCAATGTTTGGCACATGCTCTTTTAGTAAACGTACAGCGCGCTGCACCAAACCTTCGGAGTTATGAGCTTCAGCTGCGCACAAACTTTTAGCATCTTGGTTCACGACTGGAAATAGAGCAATCGCAGGAACACCCAGCTTTGACAGGTAATCTGCTTCCTCGAGCATGTAATCGATCGACAAGCGTTCAACACCTGGCATTGACTCGACAGGCTCGCGGCGGTCTTTACCCATCAGGATAAACATTGGGTAGATTAGATCATCCACAGACAATTGATTTTCTGCCATTAGGCGACGGCTAAAGTCGTGCTTACGCATACGGCGCATACGGCGACCTGGGAATTGACCTTGAATTGAAACAGACACTAGATTCTCCTTGCCTAGTCTAAGCACCGAAATACTTAGATATGAAAAGTGCTAAATACAGGCAAAAGCATATCACTGATGGCTCAGGACGCTAGCAGTAAAATATGAAACCCACTCAAAAACAGGGATAAATGGCAAAAAATGACCTTCTCCTCACACTGCCGTATACTCATGACAACTCAGTAAAGACCGCTTTCAGGACAAAACAATGATCGACACCCATGCTCATATTTACGCTAGTGAATTCGATGAAGACCGCGAACAAGTCGTGCAGCGCGCACTGGCTCAAGGGATTGATACCATTCTATTGCCGAACATCGATTTAGAATCTATCGAACCAATGTTAGCGACGGAAGCACAGTTTCCTGATGTGTGCCGTTCAATGATGGGCTTACACCCTTGTTATGTGGATGCGAATATCGAACAAACCCTCAAAACCATTCGAGCTTGGTTTGATAAGCATGACTTTATCGCCGTGGGTGAGATTGGTATCGACTTGTACTGGGATAAAACCTTCAAGGCTGAACAAGAGATGGCGTTTGTGACTCAACTGCAGTGGGCAAAAGAGCTTGATCTACCCGTGGTGATCCACACTCGTGATTCCATTGAAGAGACACTTGCCCTACTTCGTAAAGAACAAGATGGCAGCTTACGCGGGGTATTCCACTGCTTTGGTAGCAGCTTAGAGGAAGCTCAAGCGATCAACGAGCTAGGCTTTCATTTAGGTTTAGGCGGCGTTTCGACCTTTAAGAATTCAGGGATGGACAAGGTGATCCCACATCTCGATATGGATTACGTCATTCTAGAGACAGATTGCCCATACTTGGCACCAACACCGAATCGCGGTAAACGCAATGAACCAGCCTACACAGAATTAGTAGCAAAACGAATCGCTGAATTGCGCGGAATTACCCTTAAAGAAGTCGAAAACATAACCACCACAAATGCTAAGGCATTGTTTAAATTATGATAAATCTATTAATAAGTAATTATTACGGATTTTTCCTGAATTTATTTGAGAAAGCTAAGTGACATGTATAGTATCAACCACCTGCATATGGAGGTAGTTGATTATGTGTGACCATTCACAACACTTACAACGTCAACATCGAACCCTATGGCATAAAATTTTGGGCATCAAAGAGCTCTATATATGTCAGAACTGTGGCTATCAGTTAAAGATTCGATAAACAGACATAATAAAAAAGCGGCCCTAGGCCGCTTTTTTATTATGTGATTTTTACTGAAGCATTCCGAATCAAGATTCAGCTTCTTCCTCTTCATCCGTATCTGGCTTACGCGTATAAAAACGTGCGAAGAACAGACCAATCTCAAACAAAATACACATTGGAATCGCCAACAGCGTTTGCGAGATCATATCTGGTGGTGTCAGCATCATACCTATGATGAAAGCACCCACAACAATGTAAGGACGCTTTTCAGACAGAGATTGAGGCGTTGTTGCACCCGTCCAACACAACAAGATAATCGCTACAGGCACTTCAAAGGCAATACCAAAAGCAAAGAACAGCGCGAGTACAAAATCAAGATAGCTTGAGATGTCGGTTGCGAACTCTACTCCCCCTAATGATATGGCCGTAAAAAAGCCAAATACCAATGGGAATACAATAAAGTAAGCGAACGCCACACCACAGTAAAACAGCAATGAACTTGAAGCCAATAGCGGCATGATCAAGCGTTTTTCATGCTTGTATAAACCCGGAGCAACAAAAGCCCACACCTGATACAAAATAAACGGAACCGCGAGGAATATAGACGCGATCAAGGTTAATTTCAGCGGTGTGAAAAATGGCGATGCAACATCGGTTGCGATCATCGTCGCCCCTTCAGGTAGACGATCTACCAAAGGCGCTGATACGAATTCATAAATATCATTAGCAAAATAAATTAGCCCGACAAATATCACTAGCACCGCGACAATCGCACGTAGTAGGCGATTACGTAGTTCTAGAAGGTGGCTAATTAAAGGCTGTGTCTGCTCAGTCGAAGACATGTCAAACCTCTTAAACAGGAAGATCGAAAAGGAGCCGCGCGTGTATCTATCCAGTTGAATTGGTATCCACTTGAATAGTTAATTACTTGAATAGCTATCGACTTAAACATCTAGCGACTCAAGTATCCGGCGACTCCTCCTTGCGAGACTATTCGGCTTTCTTATCTGACGGTGCTGAAGCTTCGCTGTTGACCTGAATGGTTTCAGATTCCACAGTTTCCGTGACACTAGGTTTAGTCTCACTTGGCTTATCAGACTCAGGCTTAGCATACGGACGTTGAACCTCAGCAGCGGCCTGCTTGAGTTCATCGACTGACGCTTTAAGGTCTGGAGATAAATCTTCCATTCCCATTTTTTCCGCCTTGCGTAGGTTTTCTTGCAGCTCTTGCACCTTAAGCTCATGAGAAAGTTCATCTTTCACACTATTTGCCATGCTTTTCGCTTGTCCAACAAACTTGGAAATACTGCGAATCGCCACGGGCAAACGCTCAGGCCCTAAAACCACTAACCCAACGACAGATATTAATACCAGTTCCCAAAAACCGATATCAAACACGATTTACGCCTGCTCTTTGTCTTTCTTTGTTTCAGCAGTTGTTTCAGCGTGAGCTTCTGTCTTCTGCTGTTCAATATTCTTTGGTTCGAAGTCTGCATCTTTCTTATCTGCAGGCTTGTCTTCATCGCTCATCGCTTTTTTGAAGCCTTTAACCGCTGAACCTAAGTCACCACCCATACCGCGCAGTTTCTTTGTTCCGAATAGCAAAATTACAATTACAGCAATGATTAGAAGTTGCCAAATACTGATACCACCCATTGTCATTGTCCTCGGGTCTGTCTACACATAAAAATATTAAGAGAGTCTACTGTCTAACGACGGTAAGCTCGCCAACTAAGCAACCAAAATGTGACACCTGCGATGCCACAGCCCATAGATAGCTGCTCATAAGGGCTTGAAACTAATATTGCGGAGCATACGACTAAAGTGGCTCCAACGCCAAACAAAAACTTTCCAGTTGCTTGCTGACGCTTACTATCTCGGTAGCCTTGATAAAGCTGATCCATTCTGTGGTTCATCGCTTTACCTTGGCGCAAGCTGTCATAAAGTAGCTCTGGCAGCTCTGGCAGTTTTTCTGCCCAGAATGGCGCGCGCTCTTTTACTGCGTTGATCACAGCCTGCGGCCCCACCTGATTCATCATCCAGGTTTCAAGGAAAGGCTTGGCGGTTGCCCACAAATCAAGTTGCGGATACAACTGACGACCTAGGCCTTCCACATACAACAAGGTCTTCTGTAGAAGTACCAACTGAGGCTGAACCTCCATGTTGAAACGTCTTGCTGTATTAAATAAGTTTAGCAACACATGGCCAAATGAGATCTCGCCAAGTGGTTTTGCAAAAATTGGCTCACACACCATACGGATCGCGAACTCAAAATCATTGACGTTGGTGTCGTGTGGCACCCACCCCGAATCAACGTGTAGCTCGGCAACTTTACGGTAATCTCGATTGAAGAAAGCCAACAAGTTCTCTGCTAAATAGCGCTTATCTTCGCTGTTGAGCGTGCCGACAATGCCACAATCCAAACCAATCCACTGAGGGTTATCTGGATTCTCTGGGTTAACGAATACGTTGCCCGGGTGCATGTCTGCATGGAAAAAGCTGTCTCGGAATACTTGGGTGAAGAATACCGTCACACCGCGTTCCGCGAGCAATTTCATGTTGGTGCCGTTGGCTTCTAGCGTCTCAATATCGGAGACTTGAATACCGTAGATACGCTCTGACACCATCAGGGTTTCGCTGCTTAGATCAGGGATAACCTCTGGAACATACAGTTCTTCACTGCCTTCAAAATTACGTCGTAGTTGAATGGCATTAGCTGCCTCGCGGCGCAGGTCGAGTTCATCAAGTAACGTTTTCTCGTACTCGTGAACCACTTCAACGGGTTTCAAACGACGTGCTTCAGGAAGCGACTTAGCGACTATACGCGCCATTCGGTGCATCAGTTTTAGATCTGCATCAATCACCGGGCGAATATCAGGTCGAATTACCTTCAGAACAATCTCGCGACCGCTCTCTTTAAGCTTTGCGGTATGCACCTGAGCAATAGAAGCAGAAGCCAGCGGCTCGATATCAAAGTCGGTAAACCAGTTATCTAAACTGCCACCGAGCGCCTTTTCCATATCTTGCTTAGCCAGTTGACCATCAAACGGCGCAACTTGGTCTTGCAACAACGCCAACTGATCGGCGATATGAGGAGGGAACAGATCACGACGTGTCGACATCATCTGCCCAAACTTGATCCACACTGGGCCAAGTTCTTGCAACGCAAGGCGCAAGCGATGACCCAACTCTTTATCTTGATGCTTGTTCTTGAGCCAAAACAGTGACTTTCGCGCCAACAAAGGGGCTTTAGTCAGTTGGTGTTCCGGCATCAACTCATCAAGGCCGTATTCCAACTGTACCTTAATAATATGATAAAGACGTTTCAGTTCTGCTGGGGTCATGCTTTCTCCAACAGAACGTTCAACTTAGCTTCAAGACGAGCAGCAGAGCTTTTTACGTCATCAACTTGGTCGCAAAAGTGCGCGACTTCTAACGGTGCCGGTGCGATCTTCCACTCTTCAGTCAGAACTTGAGCTACATGGTTTTGATGCTTAGTCGCCTGTTTTGCTACAAAGCCACCGACGTTTTTAACGCCTTGCACCAAGGTATGCGCAACCACATCACCCGTTACGCGCGATAACCACTCTTCCAAATCAGGCTTGCAGTCTGTCATCAGCTGAGCAAATTTCTGAGCCAGTTGAATATCACCCTCTAAGATCAGCTTATCTTGCTTGATCAGCTTGGTGATGTTCGATTGTTCACGCAGTTCAGGTAACACCGATAGGTTCAAAGATAGGTAACAATCAGGCTGCCCTTCGTATTCCGACAACACATCGATTTGTTGGCTGAAAACGAAAGTGAGTGTTTTATTCAACTCTTTCAAATTAACTTGAATGATCTGCCCCTTTAAACGAGACAAACGACGAACCAAGGCTGGATCATCGTTCACGAAAGTATTTAAAGAGGTTTCAATAACCGCGGTTACCAATGGATCAAATGGCATGACTGTCCTTACCTTTGAAAACGGATAAGCCTTAACCTATCCGTTCTGTCTTTATTCTTATTGTTTAGCACGCCCTAAGAGCCTGCTACCAAGTTCGACTAGAACTTGTAACCGCGGTGCAGCGCAACAATGCCGCCCGTTAGGTTGAAGTATTTAGTATTCTCGAAACCCGCTTCCTGCATCATGCCTTCCAAGGTTTCTTGGTTAGGGTGCATGCGGATAGATTCTGCAAGGTAACGATAGCTGTCTGCATCGTTAGCAATCAGCTCACCCATTTTTGGCAACAGGTGGAAAGAGTAGGCATCGTAAACCTTTGATAGTGGCTCAAGTACTGGCTTAGAAAACTCAAGAACCAACAGACGACCACCCGGCTTAAGCACGCGGTACATTGAACGTAGCGCTTGGTCTTTATCGGTGACATTACGCAGACAGAAGCTAATGGTAATGCAATCGAAGTAGTTGTCTGGGAAAGGCAGCTCTTCAGCGTTTGCTTGAACGTAATGTACGTTGCCAACAATACCGCTATCACGCAGCTTATCACGGCCAACATTCAGCATTGAGTTGTTGATATCGGCAAGAACCACGTGGCCTTTTTCACCAACGATACGCGAGAACTTCGCAGTCAGGTCACCGGTACCACCACCAAGGTCTAGGATACGTTGACCCGGGCGAACGCCACTGCAATCAATCGTGAATCGCTTCCACAAGCGGTGAACACCACCCGACATTAAGTCATTCATGATGTCGTATTTAGCGGCTACAGAGTGAAATACCTCTGCTACTTTCGCGACTTTTTCGTCTTTTGCGACTGTTTCGAAACCAAAGTGTGTGGTTTCTGACTCTACTGCTGAATTTGTCTGCACGCTTGTGTCCATAATGCTGTTATCTACCATGGTAAGTTCTCATCGACAGCGCTCTTTGTATTTAGAGGCGCTGCGGCCGATTAGTTTACTTTATCCTCAGCAGGTTGTCTTTCTACTAAGGAGGCATTTTCTGAAAAAGCCTCATTTTGCGCCATTTCAGCCAGACCAATCGAGATCAGTTTCTTCACTTCAACACCCAATTGCTTGAAGCTTTCTGCCTGACGAATCACATTGCCACGCCCTGTCACTAGCTTATTCATCGCCCCTTGGTAGCTTTGGTTTGCTCTATCAAGTGAGCTGCCAAGGCCTTCCATATCATCAACAAACAGGCGCAGCTTGTCGTAAAGCTTGCTCGCACGTTCCGCGATAACTTGGGCGTTCTGGTTCTGTCTGTCGTTGCGCCACAGGTTATCAATGGTACGCAGTGCCACCAGCAGAGTGGTCGGGCTGACCAAGATGATGTTTTGCTCCATCGCATCTTTCACCAAGCTAGGATCAGCCTGAATCGCCACTTGGAATGCTGGCTCAACCGGGATAAACATCAATACGTAATCCAGGCTCTGTATACCTTTGAGCTGATGATAATCTTTCTGACTTAAGCCTTTGATGTGCGCTCGCAGTGACACCAAGTGATCGCGTAGTGCAGCATCGCGTTGCTGATCGGTTTCGGCATTGAAGTAGCGTTCAAATGCCACCAGCGCCATTTTCGAATCCACCACCACCTGCTTGTCTTGTGGCAGATGCACAATCACATCCGGTTGATAACGCTTGCCCGCATCGTTTTGCAGGTTCACTTGCGTTTGGTATTCATGACCTTCGCGCAGCCCTGATTCAGCCAGCACCCGTGCCAGTACCACCTCGCCCCAGTTACCTTGTTGTTTGTTGTCACCCTTTAACGCTTGAGTCAGGTTCACCGCTTCACGCGTCATACTCTCATTAAGGCGTTGTAGGTTCTTAAGCTCATGCACCAAAGTATGACGCTCTTTGGCCTCTTGGCTGAAGCTGTCGTTCACTTGTTTCTTGAAGCCTTCCAACTGCTCTCTTAGTGGAGACAACAAACCTTCTAAGCTCTGCTTATTCTGCTGATCGACCTTGGCGGTTTTGGTTTCAAACAATTGGTTCGCTAACAGTTCAAACTGCTGCTTAAGTCGAGATTCGGCTTGTTCTAGTAGTTGCAGCTTTTCGCTATTGGCGAGGTTTTCTTGGTCATGCCTTGCTTCTTGCTCGCGCAGCTCGGCTTCTAATTCAGACTTATGATCTTTAAGCACATTGATCTCATCAGCGTACTGCTGGCGCTCTTGCTTCACAGCCTCAAAGTAGCGCAGCTTTTCCATCGCAGCCATCACCTTACCGTGCGCCTGCTTGAGCTCGAATGCCGCTTTGTCTCGCTCATCATCTAACTCATTGAGTTCTTGTTGCGCCTCTGCGAGTGATGCTTTGAGCTGAGCTTGCTGAGATTCATGCAACAAACGATCGGACTCTAGCTGCTGCTCGAGCAATCGCTGCTGAAAAGAGAGCTTCTGTTTAATCCACCAACCCACCACACCACCGCTGACGAGCGCGCCAGAAATTGCAGCAATAAGCGTTGCCTGATGTTCGATAATCCATTGCATGATAATGATTTAGCCTAATTGGAAATAACTCATTAAATGGTATTTTGATACTGGATAAATGTCCAGTTTGCCGTATTAAAATTCGACAGATAGACTAGGCGCTCCGTATTCTGTCCCATCAAATTAGAATGAGTTGCCATGAACGAACGTCGTGCCTTGGGCTTTGGCCTTTCCGCAGTACTGCTGTGGTCAACGGTCGCTACTGCTTTTAAGCTGACCCTTGCTGAGTTTTCACCTATTCAAATGCTGACCATTGCTAGCATTGTGTCGTCGATTGCGCTGATCGCAGTCTGCGCCTTTCAAGGCAAGCTTTCTCAACTGAGTACTACGTTTCTTTCAAACCCTTGGTATTACCTACTACTCGGCTTAGTCAACCCACTGGCCTATTACCTGATTCTATTCAAAGCCTACGACCTGCTGCCCGCTTCTCAAGCTCAAGCCATCAACTACAGCTGGGCTATCACGCTAACCTTAATGGCGGCGGTTTTTCTGGGGCAAAAGATTCGCAAACAAGATTGGATTGCTTGTACCTTCAGCTATGCGGGTGTGGTAGTTATTGCGACTAAAGGCGATGTATTAGGCATGCAATTCGACAGTCCACTCGGTGTGGCACTGGCGCTGCTTTCTACTCTGCTTTGGGCGGGATATTGGATTCTCAACACAAAAAACAAGGCTGATCCAGTGGTTGGCGTACTGCTTGGTTTCTTAGTGGCATTACCATTCGCGATCGGTTTAACCATTTTTGAGGGTGAAAGCTTTAGCCAAATTACGGCGAAGGGTTGGATAGCGGTGACTTACGTTGGACTATTTGAGATGGGCATTACCTTTGTATTGTGGTTATCAGCACTCAAGTTAACCAACAATACGGCGCGTATCAGCAACCTGATTTTTGCCTCACCGTTTATCTCACTGATGCTACTTTCAACCATCATAGGTGAAGAGATTCACCCTGCAACGCTGTTTGGCTTGGTACTGATCATTGCTGGCTTGGTGATTCAACAGATCAAGTTTTCAAAAAACAAAGCTGCGTAAAATAAGAGCTAAATGATTCGATTGAGCACGAAAAGCTATCGATAAAGTCGAATCTAGAGCTAGAACACAATGTGTGATACAAAAATGGCGAGTCGTATGACTCGCCATTTTTATGTCATTTAAAATCTATGGTTAAGCTTAAACCCACTGGCCTGCAGCAAAGCCAGAACTCCAACACCATTGGAAGTTATAACCACCAAGCCAGCCAGTAACGTCCATTACTTCACCGATGAAGTAGAGGCCAGAGACACTCTTACATTCCATGGTTTTTGACGATAGGTGATTGGTGTCCACACCGCCTAGAGTTACTTCGGCCGTTCGGTAGCCTTCGGTGCCGTTTGGCGCGATTTTCCAGTTTTCTAGATGCTCTACGATGTCGTTCAGCTGTTTTTCATTGAACTGCTTTAGCGGCTTGTCTTCAAGCTCTTTACGGTCAATCAACACTTCCACAAAACGCTTCGGCAGTGCTTTCGCCAAGGTATTTTTCAGGCTCTGATTTGGGTGCTTCTCGCGAGAGTTAGCCAGCAGCTCAGCTACATCGACTTCAGGTACTAGATTAATCGAAACCGACTGACCCGCTTTCCAGAACGAAGAAATTTGCAGAACTGAAGGACCCGATAGGCCGCGGTGGGTAAACAGCAGTGCTTCTTTGAACAAGGTTCCGTCTTGCGCGGTGATCTCGGCAGGAATTGCGATACCAGAAAGCTCTGCGAAAGCTTCTTTATCTTCTTTGTGCAGAGTGAATGGCACTAAACCTGCGGTAGTTGGCATCACAGACAAACCAAATTGCTCGGCAATCTTGTAGCCAAATGGCGTTGCGCCTAGCTTAGGCATCGACAAACCACCTGTCGCTACAACCAGTGAGTCACACTCAACTTCGTCGGTATTAAGGTGCATCTTAAAGCCAGCGTCTGTTTTTTCGATTGAGTGAACATCACAACGGTAGCGCTGTTCAACTTTCGCCTGCTTACACTCGTCAAGCAGCATGCTCACAATGTCTTTTGCGGTGTGGTCATTTACACAGAACAACTGGCCGTGATCGCGTTCTTCGAACTCAATACCGTACTTGCTGACCATCGAGATAAAATCCCAGTTGGTGTATTGAGATAAAGCTGACTTCACGAAGTGAGGGTTGTTACACAGGAAGTTGTTGGCTGAAACATCATAGTTAGTGAAGTTACAACGACCGCCACCTGAGATTAAAATTTTTCTGCCTGGTTTCTTTGCATGATCAACCACCAGCACTCGTCGGCCGCGTTTACCAGCTTCCGCAGCACACATTAAGCCTGCGGCGCCCGCACCAATTACGATTACATCAAATTTTTCACTCATGTGGTTCTGCTTTTCTTCACTTTTGCAGCCCGAGTACACCCTGTTCTCGAAATGCCATCAATAAAAAAGGATGTGCATAAACAGCACATCCTTACTAATTGCTCGCTATTTTAGCGGCAATTTTAAACTTTGCAATTGATGTTCAATTGTACAGTTTGCAGACAGCAGCAAAACCACTACTTGGCTTAGCGAACCAACAACCAAGCTTCACACCAAAACCTAAGCTCTACTTCACACGTACTAAAAACTCAGACGATGAAAGAAGACAGCAAGGTTACACCTAGCAGAGCAGAAGAGAGTATGAATAACTGTCTTACACGATCGCACTTCGAAGTAAAAACTTCGTCATGATGATGGTGATACTCTTTGCTTTTGATGTAACTGAACAGGCGAACCTGTTTGGTCATATTGCCATGGGTTGTGAAAAAACCGCCTCCGTCTACTTGTTGATAAAGTAGAGGATGCGCTTCTCGCATAATATAAATGAGCGTTCTTAGCGCAGTAAAATAACGCGCCCAGTTCACGCAAGTCACAACCATTAGTGCAAATAGAATAGTGTCGCCGCTGATCATCCTTTCCTCCCTACATCTTCATAAGAAAACTCAAAAGAAAAAGATAATCAGTGTCTTTCTCGTACTACCTAAACGGCAGGAGCTTCCATAATTGAAGATGAACCATCTTTTGCCAATTGCGCTAGGTCTTTATCAATAAAGAACAGTGCTTTACCGTCTTCACCAACAAGTTCTAGCTTATCCAATACACCTTTAAACAACTTCTCTTCTTCGTGTTGCTCTGCAACGTACCATTGCAAGAAGTTAAAGGTTGAGTAGTCTTGTGTGCTGAAAGCAACGTGAGCCAGTTTGTTGATCTTTTCAGTAATCATCTGCTCATGTTCATAAGTTTCACGGAACACTGCGCCAAGGCTTTCGAATTCGTGTTTTGGTGCTTCAATTGCACCCAGAATTGGCATTGCACCTGTTTCGCTTACGTAAGTGAAAAGACGCTGCATATGTTCCATTTCTTCTACTGCATGAACACGCAGAAACTCTGCTGCACCTTCAAATCCTTTGTCTTCACACCAAGCACTCATTTGTAAGTATAGATTGGATGAGAAAAATTCTAGGTTAATTTGATCATTCAGTTGCTCAACCATAGTTTTTGACAGCATTTAAGACTCCTAATTACATCCTCAATTTTCTCTACTATATCACTATTTAATGAATATCTCGCAGGCCATTAGTTAACCAATATTTCGACGTGTCATTACGCAAGACAGTGGATATGAGATCACTTCAGCAAAAAAAGCCATCGCATAGTGCTAATCTTTAAACAGACAATGAATAAAGGAGGTAGCGATATGAGTTACAAACATATTTTGGTCGCGGTCGATTTATCAGAAGACAGCAAATTAATTGTGGATAAAGCGGTAGCATTGGCAAAGCCATTGGAAGCCAAAGTCTCTTTTATCCATATCGATATTAACTACGCAGAGCTCTACACTGGCCTGATTGATATCAACATGGCCGAAACCCAGCACAACGCGATGGAAGCATCTCGTATTCAGCTGCAAAATTTTGCGGAACACGCCCAATACCCGATCACCCATACCTTAGTAGGCAGTGGTGATTTGAGTCATGAGCTGTGTGACACCATCAATGAGTTCAATGTTGATCTCGTGGTTTGTGGCCACCATCAAGACTTTTGGAGCAAGCTGCTCTCTTCAACACGCCAACTGATCAACGCCTCTCCGGTTGATATGCTGGTCGTGCCTCTAAGAGATTCAGAAGACTAATGATTTAAGGTTAGGTAACATACAGCTCATATCTTATTAACGAAGTTTTACTATGAGCTATTTAGCTGGTGTTACCCTCCTATGGGCCTTCTCCTTTAGCCTGATCGGCGTTTACCTTGCGGGTCAGGTTGATTCTTGGTTCTCTGTTCTGATGCGTGTTGCCCTTGCTGGCGTCGTATTTCTTCCTTTCCTAAAGTTTCGCGGCGTATCGCGTAAGCTGATCGCTAAATTGATGGCAATTGGTGGTATCCAGCTTGGCCTGATGTACTGCTTCTACTATCAATCTTTCTTACTGCTATCCGTTCCTGAAGTCCTTTTGTTTACCGTTTTCACGCCAATTTACGTCACGCTGATTTATGACTTTCTCAAAGGGCAATTCTCTCCGTGGTACTTAGTAACGGCGGCAATTGCGGTATTGGGCGCGGTATTCATTAAATTCGCAGGCATCAACGAAAACTTTTTAGTTGGCTTCCTCGTCGTGCAAGGCGCGAACCTGTGCTTTGCTATCGGTCAGGTGGGCTACAAGGTGGTGATGGAGAAGGAATCAACCGAGTTACCTCAGCGAACCGTATTTGGTTACTTCTACTTAGGAGCGCTATGTGTCGCGTCAGTGGCTTTCATGCTACTGGGCAATCCAGAGAAACTACCCACCACCACACTTCAATGGGGAATCCTGATCTACCTTGGCTTGATTGCTTCGGGGCTGGGTTACTTTATGTGGAATAAAGGCGCGTGCATGGTGAATGCTGGCGCGCTGGCAGTGATGAACAATGCCTTGGTTCCTGCGGGCCTGGTGGTGAATATCCTGATTTGGAACAGAGATGTCGATTTGGTTCGCTTGTCTATTGGTGGCGCCGTTATCTTATTCTCTCTATTCGTCAATGAAACCTGGGTGAAGAAGCGCGTAGCAAGATCCGCAAGCAACGCTTAGCTGATTTGAACGAGCTGCATGAGTCAGCTCGGATAACCCCAAAAAGCAAAAGAGCGACCTTAGGTCGCTCTTTTTAAATCATCGCTCTAGCAATAAACCATTCAAATCAACTTCAGTGGATGTGATTGTGGCTCACTACCTGAGTCTTGGTTTCAGTGAAGGCCACATCATCAAGTTGTAGGTTGATTCGTTCCAATTCACTTTCCAGCTTCTGGCTTTTCTTAAACAGCTTTTGTTGCTTCTTAATCATCTTCGCCAGTTTCTTATTGTACTTTTCTTGTTTCTTAGCTGCTTTCTTCGCTTGTTTGAGTTCAGCTTTCTCATCACCGTTCGCCTTCGCCATCAGTTTTTTCAGCTTGGCTTTCTTCTGCGCGGCTTCTTTTTTTGCAAGCTCAGGGGCAATATCAGCGGCGGCAGGATCGAACATTTGTACGCTCGGTTCAATTGTCTCGTTGATTTCCGCAAGCGATAGTTCTGGTGCAGGTAATGTTTCCGCTAGCAGGCCGCATGCGACTTTCTCTTCAACGGGTTTGTTTTGACAACCAAGAGGTGGAATTGCGGTTGGTTTGCATAGATTCGCTTGATCCGCCGAAGAACGCGCGCAAGAACGACACACGAACTTAGGTTCAGTCACCAAGCTGTGGATCTCGCCCAAGTGTTCAGTGATATCTCGACGGTTTAACTTACAAAAGCGTTTAGCCATACTACAACTCCAGCTAAGAATAATAATGATTCTTAGTTAGATATACATCCGTAACGCGACTATCGCAAGTGTTAAATGGCAATTTATCGTATTTATGACGGGAAATTTTCTTAGCGTGTAGCTAAGTTATTGATGCTTCCGCTAAGTCATTGATGCTTTCACATAGACGTCAAAACGGTTCTTTTTGGTTTCGATCGCCATGCTCGGTTTTTGCTCGTCTAACCAAGCTGCGTAATCCGGTCTTTTAACCACAACTCGCTTCGATGCCAATTTCATCGCCGGCTCAAATAGACCATCAGCATCCAGATCGGCACCCACCAAAGATTGGAATACGCGCATCTCTTTTTTGACCAAAGCCGATTTCTTTTTGTTATCTGGGTGTGGGTACATTGGGTCAAGGTACACCACGTCTGGCTGTTCGAAATCAGGATCATTACTGAGCTTGTCTAAAGCATCGTGACTGGATGCGTGAATCAACTTCATACGTTCGCTTACCCAACCACCGATGTCTGGGTCTTGTTGCGCTCGCTGCAAGCCATCATCAAGCAGTGCGGCCACAACTGGGTGACGCTCGACCATTTGCACCTTACAACCTAGAGAAGCCAACACAAACGCATCGCGCCCTAAGCCTGCAGTACCATCAAGAATAGTTGGCGTTGCGCCTTTGTTTAAACCAGCTGCTTTGGCAATCGCCTGACCTTTACCACCACCAAACTTACGTCGGTGCCCGACAGCGCCTCCCACTAAATCAACAAAGATAGCGCCAAGCTTAGGCTCATCGACTTTACGTAGCTCAAGTCGCTCACTGGTCAGTACCAAAGCAAAATCACTGCTTTCATCATGAGATAAGTTCCAGCGGGTCGCTAAGTCATTCAAATGATCGATTTGGGTAGCATCTTCGCAAATCAGTTGTAGTTGCAAGGTCGTCTCCAACAGACAGTAGTATTCAAAACAAAAGAGGCAACCAGTTTACCTGATTGCCTCAACAATACATATTAGCGGTGAAAAGTATTCCCAGCTAAAGTCAGCTTACCTAAACCAATGGCTCTGTCTCTCGTTCTTGTCTTAACTCTTCAACGAGCTCTGCGAGTGGTTTAGGTCGGCCTATGATGTAGCCCTGCGCGTAGTTCACACCCAACTCAATCAGCTTGTCGATGATCTGGGTATTTTCAACGAACTCAGCCACGGTGTGCTTACCCATCTGCTTAGCGAGATCATTGATCGAGCGAACCATCACATGGTCCATCTCATTGACATCAATATCACGCACAAACAGGCCATCGATCTTCACAATATCGACGGGCAGTTTTTTCAGATAACCAAATGACGATAACCCTGAGCCAAAATCATCCAGTGCAATCATGCAGCCAAGCTCTTTGATTCGAGTGAAGAACTTGATCGCCTGCTTCATGTTACTCATCGCAGCCGTTTCGGTGATCTCTAAACAAATCTTATGACACGGTATCGATGAATCGCTCAGGCTATCTATCAAAAATTCGACAAACTCACGATTCCCCATCGAGTGACCGGAGAGGTTGATTGAACACATCCCGAGTTCCTCAATAACCTCAGGGCGTTGCTCCAACCAACCCAAGGTTTGACTGACAACTTGGCGATCAATCAAATGCGCGATGTTATAACGCTCTGAGGCTGGCATGAAAATCCCTGGGGAGATGTATTCCCCTTGGATGTTCTTGATGCGCACCAAGATTTCAAAGTGCATTTTATCGCTGTCTTCATCTAGGCCAAGAATACGCTGCGCAAACAGCTCTAAGCGATCATTAGCCAAGGCCTCATGCACGAGGTTGACGCACTCCATCTCTAGATGACGACGACGCAGGTCTTCATCATCTTGGTGGTAAAGGTGATAGCGATTGCGACCTTCTTCTTTAGCGGCATGACAAGCTGCATCCGCCTGAGCGTGCACCATCTGCGGTGAAGCTGCTGTATGGTCAATCAATCGAATACCGATAGAGCACGTCAGGTTGAGTCGAATATCATCCCACAAGAATGGATTCTCACTCATCATCGAGATAATACTGCGACACACATTAACCGCGTCTCGCTCAGTACAGTCTTTCATTAATACTGCAAACTCATCACCACCCATTCGCGCTAATACCGCATTGTAAGGCAGCACGTCTTCTAGCAACTTAGCGCTAAACAAGATCGCAGCATCACCCGCTTCATGTCCTGCGGTATCGTTCAGCACTTTCAGCTGATCCAAATCTAAGAACAACATCGCGTGAGTTCGCATGTGACTCTCAACCTCTTTCAGCGCTTTTTGCAGCTCTTGCTCAAAGTGGTTACGGTTAAAGGTGTCAGTCAGCAGGTCATAGCGAGCCTGATACTCTAGCTTTTCTGAGAGCTCGTGCGTCTCGGTGATGTCTTCCCCAACAATCAACAGCTGATCAGACTCGACCAACGGGCGGATATTTTCACGAATCCAGATCTTGCTGCCGTCGGCATGGCGATATTCAATATCACGACGCCATACACCACGAATCTTATGCTGAGGTTGCAGCAAGATATGGCGAGGAATCATCGCGTTCTCATCAACATAGAACTCTCTAGGGCGATGACCCAACAACTGATCGAGTGGGTAACCCAAAAGCTCTTCGGCAAACTGGTTCACTTGTTGAATGCGATTATTGCCATCGAGCGTAATCATCATCACCGGCTGTTTGTCGTAATACAGCTTCAAGTTTGCTTCACGTTGGAACAGCTTATTCTCAGCAAGCTTACGTGACGTCACGTCGCGCGCCTCAAAGAGAAACTGAATGTCTTCGTCTTCACTGCCCGGCATCGGCTTCAATGAAATATCCAACACCATCGCACCGCGATCTCGACACCACACCTCGGCTTCAAATCGTAAGGCTGGGTGCTCACTTTTTGCAATGAAATAGTCGGCTAGAACTTCTCGCGCAGAGCTTTCCCAATGTTGGTGTTGTTGCAGCGGCGTTCCCAGTTTATAGCCTTGGTTATAAAGCAGCTCATGTAGCTTGCTGTTACTCGACAGCAGCACACCACCCTTATCAATGATCCCCATGAACTGCAGGCTTTGGTCGAATATCGACTCAAGCAGCAGCTGACTTTTTCGGCTGGCACGTTCACTTTTTTTAAGGCGATTGAGGTAATACACCAAGGTCGCGATGACACACGACATCACCAAAAACAGCAAACCTATGGTGCGAATTTCATCGCGGTAGCGCACTAGAAATGACTTCGGCTTATTGAGGAAGGTCACCGAGGCTTCATTCTCTGCACCCAGATCCCATCTTGAAATCTGTTGGTAATCAAGTTTGATTTCTGGCGCGCCAGCAACCACCAATGGCAATGGTGCCTTAGGGTTTTTCAGCACACTCAACAGCACGCGTCCCGTGTCTCGACCTTGCGTTTCACCACTTTGAATCACACCACCAATCGCACCAAAACCTAGCCCGAGATCGTGCACCATGTACAGTGGCATTTGGGTCTTGATATTCAGTTGTCGCCAATCCTCATCGCTACTCACTCGACCTTGTGCATCGCGGTAGTACGCCCAAAACAGCAAGCTCTTGCCTAGGTCAGCACGTTGAGAAAAGGCCATTAACTCTTGGTAAGAATCCGGCACATAGTGCTCAACGAGGTCAGAAAAATCCGGATGGGTTTTGATGAACAGATCGATTTGAGAACGAATGGCCTCACCCGTGACTGAATGATCGGTAACAATGTAGATCTTTTTTACGGTCGCTTGAAGGCGCTTGATCAGCTCGATGTTGCCAACCAAGTCTATGTCTTCGGTAATGCCAGTAGCATTTAAGCCTTCAATCATTTGAGGGGAGAAATTGTTGATGCCGCCAAAGATGACTGGCGTATCTTTGAGATCGGGCGCGAGACGCTTCATTAGATTGAGCGCGTTATTATCACTCACCACAACTGCAGCGAATTCTTCATGCATCAACTTGGTGTGATAAAGCTGGTAGACACGCTCAAGGTATTCAGGGTTTTGAGTACGTTTGCTATCAAGGTAAACGACACGATACGACAACCCATCACGATCGAGCTCATCGGATAATCCTTTATGGAAATCATCTGTCCAGAAAAAGCCTTGATGATAAGAGTGAATGACCAACACATCTTTTGCCTGAGCTGAAGCAAAAACACTCCAACACATCACAATAAAAAATAACGAAAATCGCACTGAATTCACCCTAACCCTATAGTTGCTGCTAATATTATCACCCTTGGCTATGATGTGTACTCAAGCCGGTATGTTTTTCATTCAACCTAAGGATTATGCATGTCCACAACCACAGCTCGTCTAGATGATCTAGACCGTGCCATTCTCAAAACCTTGATGGAAGATGCACGTACTCCTTATGCTGAAATGGCAAAGCAGTTCGATGTCAGCCCTGCAACGATTCACGTTCGCATCGAAAAGATGAGATCGGCAGACATTATTGAGCGAACGGAAGTTGTGGTAAACACCAAAAAGCTAGGTTACGACGTGTGTTGTTTTATTGGCATCAATCTTAATGCTGCCAAAGATTACCACTCGGCGATAGCTAAGCTGAATGCCTTAGACGAAGTGGTTGAGGCGTACTACACCACTGGTGCTTACAATATCTTTGTAAAGCTGATGTGTAAGTCGATAGAAGAGCTGCAGTTTGTATTGATCGATAAGCTGCAAGCGATCGATGAAGTTCAGTCGACAGAAACACTGATTTCATTGCAGAACCCTATCAACCGCAATGTGAATCCATAACATTGATTCGCCTTGCTTGGCATAACGCACAGACAAAAAAAGAGCCTCTAACTAGAGGCTCTTTTTGCAATTATCTCGCAATAAACTAGATAGTTACCGTGATTATGCGTTGATTCCCGCGTGGCGCAGCATTGCGTCGATTTGTGGCTCACGACCACGGAAGCGTTTGAACAGCTCCATTGGCTCTTCACTGCCACCCATTTCAAGGATGTTGTTCAGGAAGCGATTACCCGTTTCAGTGTTGAATATACCCTCTTCTTCAAATGCTGAGAACGCATCTGCCGATAGCACTTCTGCCCACAGGTAGCTGTAGTAACCAGCACTGTAACCACCAGCAAAGATGTGACCAAAGCTGTGTGAGAAACGGTTCCAATCTAGGCTTGGCAGTACCGATACCTTAGACTTAACATCCGCTAGCGTTTCTAGTACGCGAGCACCCACTTCAGGGTCGTACTCTGTGTGTAACGTGAAATCGAACAAGCCAAGCTCTAGCTGACGCAGGATAAACATCGCAGATTGGAAGTTCTTCGCCGCTAGCATCTTCTCTAGCATCTCTTTTGGTAGCGCTTCACCCGTTTCGAAGTGACCAGAGATGAACGACAGCGCTTCTTCTTCCCAACACCAGTTTTCTAGGAACTGACTTGGCAATTCAACCGCATCCCAAGGCACACCGTTGATACCCGCAACTGCGCCCGCTTCTACTTGCGTCAGCATGTGGTGGATACCGTGACCGAATTCGTGGAATAAGGTCACTACTTCATCGTGAGTAAACAGTGCTGGCTTGTCACCAACAGGTTTGTTGAAGTTACACGTTAGGTAAGCAACCGGGGTTTGCAGCTCGCCAGATTCAGTAATACGACGACCACGACAGTCATCCATCCAAGCACCACCACGTTTGTGTTCACGTGCGTATAGATCTAGGTAGAAGCTACCACGCAATGTTCCAGTCGCATCAAAGATATCAAAGAAGCGAACTGACTCATGCCAAGTGTCTACGCCTTCACGCTCTGTTACCGACATACCAAACACACGTTTTAGTACCTCAAACAGGCCTGAAACCACATTAGATTCTGGGAAGTAAGGGCGAAGCTCTTCATCAGAGATCTCGAACAGCTTCTGTTTTTGTTTCTCGCTGTAGTAAGCGATGTCCCAAAGATTCAGTTCAGAAACACCAAACTCTTTCTCTGCAAACTGGCGTAGCTCTTCAACTTCGCGTTCACCTTGTGGTTTGGCTTTTACTGCTAAGTCGTTTAGGAAGCCAAGTACTTGATCTGGCGTTTCTGCCATTTTGGTCGACAGTGATTTTTCGCTGTAAGTACTGAAACCAAGCATGCGCGCGATCTCGTGGCGCAGTTTAAGTTGCTCAGTGATGATCTCAGTGTTGTCCCACTTACCTGCATTTGGACCTCGATCTGAAGCGCGCGTTACGTATGCTTCATAAAGCTCTTTACGCAGTTCTTGGTTATCACAGTACGTCATCACAGGTAGGTATGATGGGATATCTAAAGTCAGTAAGTAACCTTGTTGCTCTTTAGACTCAGCCGCCGCTTGTGCTGCCGCCAGTGCTGATTCAGGCATACCTGCCAGTTCAGCTACGTCTGTGATCTGCTTGCTCCAACCCATGGTTGCATCAAGCACGTTATTTGAGAATTGAGAGCCTAGCTCCGACTGACGCTTGCTGATCTCGCCGTAACGATGCTGTTCATCTGCAGGTAAGCCTATGCCTGACAATTCGAAATCACGCAGTGCGTCGGTAATGGTTTTTTGTTGAGCTTGGTTCAGTGCAGAGAATGCTTCGCTCGCCTTGATCGCTTTATACGCTTCGAACAAGCCTTTGTGTTGGCCAACCCAAGTGCCGTATTCAGATAGCACTGGTAAGCAGCTCTCATACGCTTCACGCAGTTCGTCACTGTTCACGACAGAGTTCATATGGCTTACAGGTGACCAAATACGACCTAAACGATCATCCACTTCTTCAATTGGAGCAACCAGGTTGTCCCAGCTTGGTGAAGTATTACCTTCAAGTACTTGTTCTATCTTGTTGCGACACGCTTCAATCACTTGCTCAACTGCAGGCTTTACGTGCTCTGGCTTGATCTGTGAAAACGGAGGTAAGTCCGTGAAGGTTAATAGCGGATTAGACATATAAACATTCCTTTGGCTTTAGAGACTTTCGTCTTTTTTGTAATGAGGTCGTCTTACAGTCATCAGGCTAAAGTTCGCCCTAAAAAATCACCTGCGAATAGTTATTAAATAGTGCCCAACAAGGCAAATTTCAATAGTAGAACCAATAACTAACTGCATATTGCTAGCGACTGTTCCTGAATTGTTCGAGAATTTATGGTCCATTGAGGGTTATAATAGTCTGATTAACCCCACCTACACTAACCACACTCTAATTCGAGAGTGTTACGAGAGTTTAATTTGTTAAGTTATCGCCACAGCTTCCACGCAGGTAACCATGCCGACGTAGTAAAGCATATCGTACAGAGCCTTATTCTTAATTCTTTGAAACAGAAGGATAAGCCTTTTGTTTATCATGACACTCACTCTGGTGTAGGTCGTTACGACTTAACGCATGAATGGTCTGAAAAAACCGGTGAATACAAACAAGGTATTGCGCGCGTTTGGGAACAGCAAAATCTTCCTGAAGACATTCAAAGCTACCTTGAGTCTATTTCCATTCTCAATAATGGCGAGAAACTGCGTTACTACCCAGGCTCTCCACGTGTTGCACGTGCACACCTGCGTGACCAAGACCGCATGGTTCTGACTGAGCTTCACCCAGCCGATCACCCTCTGCTTGAGCAAGAGTTCCACCGCGATCGTCAGGTATCTATCTACAAAGAAGATGGGTTTAAGCGCTTAAAGGGCAGCTTGCCACCAAAAGAACGTCGTGGTTTAGTACTGATCGATCCACCTTACGAGCTAGCAAAAGAGTATCGTGATGTCGTGACAGCAATCGCTCAAAGCCACAAGCGCTGGGCAACTGGTATCTACGCAATTTGGTACCCGGTAGTAAACCGCTGTGATATCGAAGATATGATCGAAGGTCTCGAAGGCTTAGGCATCAACAAGATTCTACAAATCGAACTTGGCGTATCACCAGACACCAATGAGCGTGGCATGACAGCATCAGGCATGATCGTGATTAACCCGCCTTGGAAGTTAGAAAGCCAAATGAAAGAGATTCTTCCATTCTTGAAGGAAGCAATTGCTCCGGCGACCGGTCACTTCAAAGTAGAGTGGATCGTACCCGAGTAATCTCGAACTTAACGTCATGCTCTGACGAATATTCAGCAGATTGTGACGTACACGAATAAATTTTAAACAGGGAGATTGAGTTCAACCGATCTGCCCTCAATATAATAATTAGACAATTTAAGAATCTATAGGACGTAGGTGTTCAGTGCGCTCACTGTACCCACAGCCTTCAATAAATGGAGAAAGTAATGGCGACTCATTTTGATTACATCTGTATCGGCGGCGGTTCAGGCGGCATCGCATCAGCAAACCGCGCAGCAATGCACGGTGCAAAGGTTGCACTTATCGAAGCTCAAGACCTTGGTGGTACTTGTGTAAACGTTGGTTGTGTTCCTAAAAAGGTAATGTGGCACGGCGCTCAAGTTGCTGAAGCTATCAACCTATACTCTGAAGATTACGGCTTCGACGTTGACGTAAAAGGCTTCAACTGGAGCAAATTAGTGGAGAACCGCCAAGCGTACATTGGCCGTATCCACCAATCTTACGATCGCGTTCTTGGTAACAACAAAGTAAACGTAATCAAAGGCTTTGCTAAGTTCGTTGACGAGAAAACTGTTGAAGTTAACGGTGAACACTACACCGCAGATCACATCCTGATCGCAGTAGGTGGTCGTCCAACCATTCCAAACATCCCAGGCGCTGAATACGGCATCGATTCAAACGGTTTCTTCGACCTAATGGAGCAACCTAAACGTGTTGCTGTTATCGGCGCAGGCTACATCGCAGTAGAAATCGCAGGCGTACTAAGTGCACTTGGCACAGAAACACATCTATTCTGCCGTAAAGAGTCACCACTTCGCAGCTTCGACCCAATGATCATCGAGACACTGGTTGAAGTAATGGAAGCGGAAGGCCCAACACTGCATACGCACTCTGTTCCAAAAGAAGTAGTGAAAGAAGCAGACGGCACATTAACTCTACACCTAGAGAACGGCAACACTCAAAACGTTGACCACCTAATCTGGGCTATCGGTCGTCACCCAGCAACTGACGCTATTAACCTAGCATCAACTGGCGTTGCAACTAACGACCGTGGCTACATCAAAGTAGACGAGTTCCAAGCAACCAACGTGCCTGGCATCTACTGTGTTGGCGACATTATGGAAGGCGGTATCGAGCTAACTCCTGTTGCTGTTAAAGCAGGTCGCCAGCTTTCTGAGCGTCTATTCAACGGTCAAACCAACGCGAAAATGGACTACAAGCTAGTGCCTACTGTTGTATTCAGCCACCCACCTATCGGCACAATTGGTCTAACGACTCAAGAAGCTGAAGAGCAATACGGCAAAGACAACATCAAGGTATACACGTCTGGCTTCACTGCTATGTACACAGCAGTAACCAAGCACCGTCAACCTTGTAAGATGAAGCTAGTATGTGCTGGCGAAGAAGAGACTGTAGTTGGCCTACACGGCATCGGTTTCACTGTTGATGAAATGATTCAAGGCTTCGGCGTTGCAATGAAGATGGGCGCAACCAAAGCAGACTTCGACTCTGTTGTGGCGATTCACCCAACGGGCAGCGAAGAGTTTGTAACCATGCGTTAAACCTTTGTAAGTCAAAGAAATATTATGAAAAAGCCGACATCTGTCGGCTTTTTGTGTTTTTTACCGTATGGTTTGAATATTTATTAACCGAACAGCATTTTACACACTTAACTTGGAAGAAAGATCACACTACAATCGCGCGCTATAAAATTACACGCATAAAAATAACAAATAGCTCTATTACATAAAGGATGTACGAGTAATGAAAAAAGTGAGTATTCTCGCAGCGGCGATTGCAGTGGCTTTAACAGGTTGTGGTAGCGACAGTTCTAATTCAGGTGTCACTACACCGACAGAACCATCAACAACAACCAACAAATTTATCGATGCCGCTGTTGAAGGTATCTACTACAACACCAGTTCTGGCTTAAGCGGTGTTACAAATAGCGAAGGCGAATTTACCGCTAAAACTAACGACACAGTGACCTTCTTCATTGGTGGTGAAAACGGCTTAAAAGTAGGTGCAGCATCAAACCGTGATGTACTGACTCCATTCGAAGCGGCAGGTAAATACGACCGCTCTCTGAACCTAGCAATTTTACTTCAGTCTCTGGATAACCAATTTGGTAGCACTTCTGATGAAGTACTGACAATTCCAGATGCGCTGCGCGAACCTGATGCTGCTACGTTAGCGAAGATGAAAGATCTAAGCCTAGACGATAGTACAAGCGTAACGGATTTCCTAAAAGCGGTTGGTGTAGAAGCTGCAAATATCACTTCAGAAAGCGACGCTCTAACGCATATGCAGTCTGCGTTTGGCTCAATGAAGCGTGGTGATGGTTCAGTAAACCCATTTGCAGAGAAAAACGGCCAATTTGTTCGTTACATTGACGTAACCCAAGAGCGTTTAGATGGCAATTTCACTTTTGTTCATGCTGATAAAACTCTACCAAATGACTTGTTTGAAGCGACACGTGGCATGGTTCAAATGGACTATCAAGTAAACACCGCGAGTTTAGCTTATTTAAAAGGGTCTAATGACGCTCAGTTAACGGAAGGCTTTGCCCAGGATTACCTGAACTGCTTGGCTGGCGACCCTAGTAATACTTTCACAGCTCCAAACACATGTAGTGGTGTCCCTGCTTCTCATTACGCTTTGGGAGGCAACTTTAAATACTTGCTCGTTGATCCTGATGGTGAAGAAGATGCTGATGAATCAATGGACTGGGAAACTGTAGGCAACTTCCGTCCATTCTCAGTAGCCACTGTTAACGAACTCAATCACTTTACCGCAGATGAAAAGTTCAACGATAACGACGATGGTGGTCATTCATGGGTCAACCAAAATATTTCTGGCTCCTACGATCCTGTCACTAAGATTTATACTGAAATCACTGAAAAAGAAGAGTTAGAAGATAACACTGATTGCAGTTCTACAAACTGTTCAGTCGACAGAAAAACAAAGCGTGTTGCTTACTACTACGAGATCCCAACCAAAGATTCTGAACGTTACGTAGATTTCACTGGTACATGGGAAACGAAAGAGTACTGTGACAATGGCGAAGTTGCAGTGAGTACTATGGTGTTCGGCGCAACAAAAGTAACGACATCAGGTTCTGAGTGTGGCAGCGAAAACGGCGGCCAATCTTCGCCTGAAGATATGGGCCAGTTTGATGCGACCTACGCAGAGTTGGGCGCTATCGATTACTGGTGGTTTGGTCAAACAGACCGAGCTTCTAAAGCGACACTAACAGAACTGAACACTGTAGTTCGCTTCTGTGACCCAGAGGGCGACAATTACGTTGCCGGCTCGCCTTGTGACTCAAACGATGAATATTTCGTTAAGTGGGAATACCAACCTGCGGGCACCAACTGGGATGAAGGCCTACTTATCCGTCGTAAGATGGATAACACAGGTAACACCGATGGTCGTGTTAGCATCATGCAGAAAATCAACTAATCACTGAGTTAGTTTGATGACTTAATCAAAAACCAGAAGCCGTGCTCCTGGTTTTTTTCATTTCTAAGCTACATGAACCTTCAAACAACTATTTACGTAGATACCAAAACAAAGACTTATCTAGAACAGCAATGGAGTTTGTTATGAATCTACTAATTGAATCATTTGAAGGCGGGATTTACTTAGCTTACCAAGTCGTTGGAGAGCAAAAGCGGTTAATTAAAGACAACCACCAGCATCCTATGAAGTTTTTGAGTGTTAACCAAGCACGCGATCACTTTAGCGACCAAGGTGTAGCATCAGCTATGCTGGTTCATAACAGTGCTTACGACGAGATGTGCGGTGAACACTGTGGTAGCACACAACCTTTCGAGATTGATTTGAAGTGGAGTTAAATCAACCTCAAATCAATCGCGATAAAAATTGAAAGGCTTGCATCAATGCAAGCCTTTCTTATGGCATTCACTTTCCCTTTTAATCACTTAGATCAGCGCGATGTCCGTTTCAGTCTTCGTTTAATGTTCTGCTCTTTCACTACAAAGTCGAATAGCGGAGCGAACAGGTTGGCGAACAAGATAGCCAGCATAATGCCCTCTGGGTAGGCGGGATTAAGCACTCGAATACCGACCGTCATCACTCCGATCAAAATCCCATAGGCCCATTTACTCTGATTGGTAAACGCGGCAGATACCGGGTCTGTTGCCATGAAGAAGGTACCAAACGCTACACCACCCAACACAAAGTGCCAGTAGAACGGCATCGAAAACATCGAGTTGGTTTCTGACCCTATCCAATTCATCAAGCTAGATGTCACAACGAGACCAATAATCACACCGGCGACAATGCGCCAAGAAGCTATCTTCATCGCTATCAGAATCAACCCCGTCAACATGATAAGCAGTGACGACACTTCGCCCATCGAGCCCGGTATGTTACCGACAAAAGCATCCATCCAAGTGATCGCTTCGCCAGTCATGTTATTGATGAGTGACGTGCTGCCACCTTCATACCATTGACTCAGTGGTGTCGCGCCTGAATAGCCATCAGCGGCAACCCACACAAGCCCACCCGACATGTTGGCTGGATACGCGAAATAAAGAAACGCGCGGCCTGCAAGGGCTGGGTTCAAGAAGTTTCGCCCTGTACCACCGAACAGCTCTTTGGCGACAACGATACCAAAGGTGATACCTAATGCGGCTTGCCAAAGCGGGATGGTTGGCGGGAGGATGAGTGCAAACAGCACCGAGCTAACAAAGAAGCCTTCATTAACTTCGTGCTTACGCACGACAGCAAACAGTACCTCCCAGAAGCCACCTACCACAAACACCGTGGCATAAACGGGTAGAAAATAGAGTGCACCAAGCAACATCTGACTTGCCCAGCCACTTGCCATCAATGACTGCACATCACCAAATGCCCACGACAGACGCCAGCTGCTTTCAATAACAGAGGCAAGTTCGTTAAGTTGATAGCTGGAGGTTAATGCGAGGACGCTTTGATGTCCGACGTTATACATCCCCCAGAACATTGCCGGGAAGGTCGCTAACCACACCAGAATCATGATGCGCTTTAGATCAATGCTGTCACGGACATGGGTTATGCCGCGATTTACGTTTCCGGGTGTATAGAATATTGTCGCGAAAGCTTCATACACTGGGTAGAGCTTTTCGTACTTCCCTCCGGCTTCAAAGCGTGGAGCCACGTCTTCTAATCGTTTTTTTAAACTCATAATCTCAATCACCTTATTGCTTGAGTTATGGTTTTCTACGCATCAACCGTGCTATTTGAACAATTTTTAGCGATTTTTAATAAAATTCGTCTTGAAGAACGAGTGTCTAAAAGTCGAACCGATGTTGAAAAAGAAGGGTGTATAAACAACAAAGCCCCAGCAATGGCTGAGGCTTATTTGGTATAACAACGGTCGTCGCTACTTAACGCACATCACGTTGAGCAATGAAGAACCTTTCAATTGGTTTACGTTCCCGTTGGTAAACAGACCTTTCTTATCTGCGCCCCAATAAGGGAGATGCATTGGCCAGTTCTGTTTTTCCATAACCTTTGAGTTCAAGATGCTCTGCCATTGCTTTTCACTCATCAGCTTCATGTTGACCTGATTACATACCAATTCAGCGCTATCGTAATCTAGGCGGCTCCAAGGCTTACCTTGCTCCATGTAGAACTGTTGTTGATGGTCTAGAAGGTAAGGAATCGCATATTGGCTACCCGCAACGTCTGCTTTCACGCGAATCTCGATCTCTAGATCATTGTCTGAGCTCGAATTACCGCTTGGTAGCGCCTGAATAGCAGCAGCACTCGTTACCGCCGCCGCTTGCTTAGCAGCCACAGGTTTCGGTGCAGGCTTAGCTTCTACTTTTGCAGGAGCCTTGGGCGTCATCACTTTTGGTTCTGCCGCTTTTGCAACGATAGGCTGTGATGAGGTTTTCGACTTATCGACCATGCGAATAAAGGCCTCACCGTAGCCAGCAACCTTACGTACCTGAGTTAGGTCTTTTCTCGCATCAGAGAAGGTAGAATAAGGTCCGATTAAGCAACGGTAGTCTCCGCCTTCCGGCTTCATCCAAACGTTGGTCGAGATCTTCTCATACAGAGGTTTTGCTCGGTTCAGTGACAAAGGCTTATTCAACAAGCCACATTGAACCCAAAACAGCTCGTTATCTGAATGACGTTTAGGTGCTTTACTGCCCCACACGCCCTTACCGATCGGACATGATTGCTCTAGCTGTGGTAATTGATTGGTGCTTGCCTGAGTTGCATCACATAGAACCGACTCTGCATTCACTTGGCTCGATACCAAAAGAGATGCAGCTATAAGCCCCATACGATAATTTCTCGTCACAGCACGACATACAGCATTCATTGTCAATTTCATAACCACCACTTAAACCCTTGCGGGCTAATTATTACCGAATCTATGTCGATAAAACATGAATTCCATTTTAAGTATTATTGACACTGTCAATAATACTAAGTTCCAGATCCATTAAGCAAAAAAAGAGCCGTAATTGCTTACGGCTCTTAATTTAGTGACTTTTTTTACTAAAAATCAAACCGGGCTATCACCCTTTATAAATTTTCGGGTTAAACACGTCACGTAACCAGTCGCCTAATAGGTTAATAACTAGAACCAATGTTACCAAAAGCACACCTGGGAATGCTGTGATCCACCATGCTCCTGAGAAAATGTAGTTAAAACCAGTACTGATCAGGGCACCGAGTGACGGTTGGTCTACCGGAAGGCCTAAACCTAGGAAAGAAAGTGCCGCTTCTGACATGATGGCATTTGCCACCTGTACCGTAGAGATAACCAGAATCGGTGATAAACAGTTAGGCAGAATATGACGGAACATGATGCGAGGCGCTCTAAAGCCCATCACACGTGCCGCTTCTACGTACTCTTTCTTCTTCTCTGCCAATACCGATGCACGAATCGTACGAGCATACTGCGGCCATTCAGCAATACCGATGATCACCACCAGCATGACAACGGCATATTGCGCATAGAAGTCACTACCGAAACTCGCCTTAAAGATGGCCGAGACAATGATCGCAACCATCATGGTTGAGAATGAAAGCTGAACATCGGCAAAACGCATCAGGAAGCTATCAATACGACCACCAAAGTAACCCGCAGACAGACCAATGATGATACCGAGTGTCAGCTGAAGACCTACCGCTAGGAAACCGATCGTCAGTGACAGACGCGAGCCGTAAAGCATCGTAGATAAGATGTCACGGCCTTGCTCATCAGTACCCAGTAGGAAGCGTTCTTCGCCGTCTTCCATCCAAGATGGTGGCAACTCAGAATCCATGATGTCGATAGACGTCACGTCATATGGGTCTGTTGGCGCTAGAATCGGTGCCGCTAATGCCATCACAAGGAAAGCTGCAAAGATAGCGAAGCTCACCATTGCCACTTTATCGCGTAAGAAGTAGTACAGAATGTCTGACTGCTTGAATCGCTCCCAACGAGATGGAGCTGTTGTTGTGTGTTCCATGATTATGCTCCTTTCCCTGTAATGTTCACTGTTGGGTTAATGATGCCGTAAAGCAGGTCAACAATGGTGTTCGTTACTACGAAGATCAGGCCAACGAAGATAACGTATGCGGTAATCAGTGGAGTATCCACTCGGTTAATCGCTTCAAGGAATAGGAAGCCGGTACCCGGCCACTGGAATACAGTTTCAGTCAGAATGGTGTATGCCACCATCGTACCGATTTGAACACCACCTACCGTTAGTACAGGTAGCATTGTGTTCTTCAAAGCGTGTTGGTAGTAAATCTTGTTCAGCGCTAAGCCTTTTGCTTTACCAAACTTAATGTATTCAGAGCTAAGAACCTCGAGCATTTCAGAACGTACTAGACGAATGAATAGCGGCAGCATGATAGATGCCAGAGCAATACTCGGCAGCACTAAGTGAGCAAGGCCATCTAGCGTTAAGAAGCCAGACTCCCAACCAAACCAGTTTGCGGTATCACCACGTCCGAATGACGGCAGCCAACCGAGTTCAATAGAGAACACATACATCAGCATGATTGCGGTTAAGAAAACAGGTACCGAGATACCGATACTACTGCCCGCCATCACCAACTTAGTGAAGAAGCTTTTTGGGTGTATTGCAGAATAAACGCCGAGTGGAATCGACAGACAAACAATGATCAGAGAAGCGCCAAACACAAGTTCAAGCGTCGCGACCAATTTATCTAAGATTACGTCCACAGCAGGGCGTTTAAAGAAATATGAAGTACCAAGATCACCTTGTAGAGCTGCGCCCACAAAGCGAGTGTATTTTGTAATGAAGGGATCATTTAAGCCGAGTTCATCACGCAGCGCTTGACGCTCCGATTCTGAAACAGATTGACCGACTAACTCACGCAACGGGTCGCCCAGGTTATCCTGAATGGCAAACGCCACCAAACTGATCACAAACATCACTATCAGTGCCTGAAACAGGCGCTTGACCAGAAACGTAACCATTCCTTGCCCCTTATCTATCCATGACTATCTAATCGAAATCCGCGACTAGATAACAAAATTCAGTCTTAAAAAAGGTATTTAGCCAGACTGAAGGAAGACCAAATACCGAAACTTAAATCTATTTCTTAATAATTTGAGAGCCTGAAAAGCTTCAGGCTCTCGATTCTAGCAAGCTAGATTATTTTACAACTAGGTCGCCGAAGTAAGGCATAACCATTGGGTTTACTACGTCTGCTGCACCTACGTTAGACTTCGCGCCCCACGCTTCACTTTGCCAGTGTAGCGGTACGAATGCTGCGTCGTTGTAAAGTGTTGCTTCAACGCCTTTCAGCATTTCAGCACGCTTAACTGGGTCAGTTTCAGTGTTAGAAGCTTCTACAATCGCATCCATTTCTGGGTTTGAGTAACCAGAACAGTTGTATTGACCACGGCCAGTTTCTTCGTTACGAGTCATAGTTAGGAACTCGTTGAAGTTAGCTGAATCTTCTGTATCTGAGTGCCAGCCGATCATCATCATGTCTGCTGAACATAGGTCAAATTCAGGCCAGTACTGTGCTTTAGGCATAGTTTTAAGATCAACTTTGATACCAATCTTAGATAGCATTGCCGCAGACGCTTGCGCTACTTTCGCATCGTTCACGTAACGGTTGTTTGGTGCCATCATAGTTAGCGTAAAGCCATCTTCGTAGCCCGCTTCTTTCATCAGCTCTTTCGCTTTTTTCAGATCGTAACGAGGAACTAGGTCTTCGTTGTGACCCGCGTAGCCTGTTGGGCTTTGCTGACCAGCGGCTGTTGCGAAGCCTTTCATGATCTTCTTAACGATACCTTCGTTGTTGATTGCGTGAACAATCGCCTGACGAACGCGAACATCTTTAAGAGCTTCGTTGCTGTTTTGGTTCATTTGGAACGTGATAATACGAGTACCAGGTAGCGTTACTAGATCGATATTCTTAGCGTTTTTAACACGCTTGTGATCGTTTGGTGCTACTGGGTGAATCATATCTACGTCACCAGAAAGAAGTGCTGCAACACGTGTTGCGTCTTCTTTGATTGGCACAAGTGTTAGCTTGTCTACGTTGCCTTCAGTTTCTGTGTCCCAGTAATCGTTGAAACGCTCGAACGTTACTTTAACGCCTTGCTCACGCTGCGTTACGATGAATGGACCAGTACCTGAAACGTTAGTCGAAGCGAACGAGTTACCGTGCTTAACTAGCTCAGACTTGTCTTTACCTTCTGCTGTTTGGCCAGAGTAGAACTTGCTGTCCATTGGGAAGATGTACGTTGCTGTTTGTAGTACTAGTGGGTAAGCCGCTTTAGAAACAAGCTCAACTGTGTAGTCATCCACTTTTACCATTTTTTCGTATGGCGTGAAGATAGACTTAAAGTCTGGAGATGCTTGTAGACGTTCAAAAGTCCACACAACATCATCAGCAGTCAGTTCGTTACCAGAGTGGAATTTCACACCTTTACGTAGGTTAAAGCGGAAAGTCGTTTCATCAACACGCTCCCAGCTCGATGCTAGGCGGCCTTCAAAATCCATCTCTTTTGTGAAGCGTACTAGAGGGTCAAACACCATGTGAGACATTTGCAGTGTGCCACCAGACAGCTGCTCGTGCGGGTCAAGTGATACCGGGTCAGCTGCGTAGCCAACGGTAATATCTGCTGCTGCTGCACTAAAGCTTAGGCCAGCTGCCATTAAAGCTACTGCTAATTTGCTTTTCATGGTTTTCATTGCATAACTCCTTCATGCGGGAATCCAGATCCCTAGTTGTTGTATTTGCGTCTGTTTATTGTTTTTAGCAAGCTAAACTCCAGCCTGCTGATTTTTATACCGCGGCTTGTGCCACTGCTTTTTCTTCTCTTAAACCTGTAAATTCAGGCATTAAAGAAATTAGGTGTTTGCTGTATTCATGCTGAGGCGATTGGAATAGCTGCTCGGTTGGCGCGACTTCCAATAGCTCTCCCATTTGCATCACACCAACACGATCACACATTTGGCGAATAACCGGTAAATCGTGACTGATGAACAGCATGGTTAGGTTTAGCTCGTCTTGTAAGTCTTTTAATAGGTTGAGGATCTGAGCCTGTACCGACACATCCAGTGCCGACGTAGGTTCATCACAAATCAAAAGACGAGGGCGAGTTGCCAAGGCGCGAGCGATAGAAATACGCTGACGTTGGCCACCTGAGAATTCGTGTGGGTACTTAACCCCGGCCATTACGCCCAAACCAACGTGCTCTAGTAGATCGTTCACGATCTGACGAGTTTCATTCTCGTTACGCGTAAGTTTATGGAATCGGATAGGCTCAGCAATGATGTCGAATATCTTCATTCGAGGGTTCATTGATGTGTAAGGGTTTTGGAAAACCATCTGCATTTGGCGACGCATTGGGCGACGCTCTTTTTCAGATTTAAGCCCAGTCAGGTCAACGCCTTCAAACGTTACCTTGCCTGAGTTGGGTGCGTACAAGCCAGCAATCACACGAGCAATCGTTGATTTACCTGAGCCTGACTCACCTACTAAACCAAACGTTTCGCCTTCATGCACTTCAAAGCTCACGTTGTTTGATGCTTGAACGTACTCACGACGACTCTCAAAGAAAGAATCTTTGGTGGTAAAGCGTAAGTGCACGTTTTCAACATTCAACAATGGGCCAGTGTAATCACGGTGATCTTGGCTTTGGCCTAACCAGTGGTTTTTCACATCTAGAGGCTCCATCTCGTGCGCTTCTTCGATGTAGCTCACAAGAGGGAAACGATCAAGTTTACGGTCTGAACGTGGAACCGCTGAGATAAGACTGTGTGTGTATGGGTGTTCAGGAGTACCAAGGACTTTCGCCGTCGGGCCAAACTCAACTAAGTCACCACGATACATAACGGCTACGCGGTCGGTAACGTTTGATACCACGCCCATGTCGTGCGTGACCAACATACAACCTACGTTCTTCTTGATACATAGGTCGCGAATCAACCCCAAGATTTGATCTTGAATAGACACATCCAGTGCCGTCGTTGGTTCATCTGCGATGATAAGGTCAGGTTCACCAGCCAATGCGATCGCGATAACCACACGCTGACGCATACCGCCAGAGAACTGGTGTGGGTACTGCTTTAAACGGTTTTCAGGTTGTGGGATACCCACTTGGTTCATCAAGTCTAATGAGCGCTGGTAGGCTTCTTGATCCGAAACCTTCATGTTGGCATGAATCGTCTCTTTTAACTGCTGTTCTACTGTGAATAGAGGGTTAAGAGACGTCATTGGATCTTGGAAGATAAAACCAATCTTTGAGCCGCGAACAGAACGCATCTGTTCAGGAGATAAACCAGAGACTTTTTCGCCGTCCAGAAATACCTCGCCGCTAGCAATGCGGCCTGGAGGGCTCAGCAAATCGATCACAGCATTACCTACTGTTGATTTACCTGCACCAGACTCGCCTACAACACCAACAATCTCACCACGTTCAATGTTGAACGAAAGTGATTTAACTGCGGCGTGAACTCCATGACGAGATGGGTATTCGATACGAAGATTTTTTACTTCTAAAAGTGACATTACCAGACCTCTACTGCTTTGGCAGCTTTCTGCCCTGTCTGCAAAATTGAATCCATTCTTACCAGAATATTGTTCTGATATTTTATACGGTTGACAATTTGGCAAATAATTCACAGAAAAGCAACAAAAATAGGATAAAAAGTCGACATTAAACGCTTAGCAAGCAAAAGTACCACATAACTATTCACCTAAAGAGCATATAGTAAGAAAAATCAACATTATATTATCGGCAAGAAATACTCACAAACTCCTTACCACTACTTACTTGTAGAGTTAAAGCCGTGCTTCAAAGCAGATCTCACTACCAGTCACTAAAAACAAATAATTATTCTAAAAAACAATTAACACTATAGAAACAAACGCTGATTTTGTTAATTTGAACAAATAAAACAACCAGATACACGTTAATTAACCATACATTTAACCATTTGTATTATTTTGGTAAATACAAAACAGATAAACGAAAGGCCTAATAAATCAGAGGAGTTTTTGAACGACCAAATGCGTAGAAAGCTGTCAAATTCAGGCCTTAGTGAGCAAATTTAGGGTTAGATTTCATTTTTCATAAAAGTCTTTAGACCAAACCCATTAATATGTCTAATTATTGAGTGCGTCACTTATATAAAATTAGATATAGATCTACACATTTGATAAAGAAAGCAACTCCGTATCAGTACCATAATCAAGCAGATCGATAAGAATCTGTCTTATATAAGAAGGGGGATACAGAGGCGACACCAGACAAGGTGCCGAAGCAGGTAAGATCTCAGCATTCAAAATCGATAAAAACTAAAACGACAGATGTAAAAAAGCCCCAATCTTTCGACTGAGGCTTCTTAAGTGATCGGTGAAGAGACATTCTTTGAACATCAGGCGAACCCCACTCTGTTCAAGTTATCTAAATTTCAGATGTAAAAAAGCCCTAGTCTTTCGACTAGGGCTTCTTAAGGTGGTCGGTGAAGAGGGATTCGAACCCCCGACCCTCTGGTCCCAAACCAGATGCGCTACCAAGCTGCGCTATTCACCG
>NZ_JALNTT010000024.1:0-663 GCF_023161695.1 Vibrio sp. 1CM2L | reverse complement strand
GCCAGGGAAAACTCATCTCAAGGCTCGCTTCCCGCTTAGATGCTTTCAGCGGTTATCGATTCCGAACTTAGCTACCGGGCAATGCCATTGGCATGACAACCCGAACACCAGAGGTTCGTCCACTCCGGTCCTCTCGTACTAGGAGCAGCCCCTTTCAATTTTCCAACGCCCACGGCAGATAGGGACCGAACTGTCTCACGACGTTCTAAACCCAGCTCGCGTACCACTTTAAATGGCGAACAGCCATACCCTTGGGACCGACTTCAGCCCCAGGATGTGATGAGCCGACATCGAGGTGCCAAACACCGCCGTCGATATGAACTCTTGGGCGGTATCAGCCTGTTATCCCCGGAGTACCTTTTATCCGTTGAGCGATGGCCCTTCCATTCAGAACCACCGGATCACTATGACCTGCTTTCGCACCTGCTCGAATTGTCATTCTCGCAGTCAAGCGGGCTTATGCCATTGCACTAACCACACGATGTCCAACCGTGTTTAGCCCACCTTCGTGCTCCTCCGTTACTCTTTGGGAGGAGACCGCCCCAGTCAAACTACCCACCAGGCACTGTCCGTAATCCCGATTCAGGGACCAACGTTAGAACATCAAAACTACAAGGGTGGTATTTCAAGGACGACTCCACCACATCTAGCGACGCGGTTTCA
>NZ_JALNTT010000007.1:105713-253523 GCF_023161695.1 Vibrio sp. 1CM2L | reverse complement strand
TATCTAACGATAAAACGTTTTGATATTCATCAACGAGTGCCCACACAGATTGATAGGTTTAAATTGTTAAAGAGCTTCTCTTCGTTGTGACTTGCATCACTTCGGAAGAGGCGGCCATTCTAGCGATTTAATTCTCAGTGTCAAACACTTATTTGGAATTAATTCCTACTTTCTAAAAGTAGAAGCGAATCATCGCTTAAAGCTAGTTGCCTTACTAACATTCTTCGCTGAAGCCTTGTGGCGTCTGCCGTGTCAGTGAGGCGGCATTATAGAGATGCCGCTCATATTGGCAAGCAATAAATGCGTTTTTTATTGAAAAAAGCGGTTAAGCGAAGACATTTCAACCAAGGGCTTATTTATACCACTTTCACCCCAAGTTTCGAACAAATTACCCACAACGACCTGTGGATAACTACTCTCCACTATCAAAAAAGTAAGATAAACGAGCCCTAGGGTTTAGATACTCTCGAACTTGTTCAGGTAATTTGCTTGGATGAACGGCATTAACGATTTTGATCTCTTTAATAAAGAGGTCAATGATCGGGGCTTGGGTTCTTGGCACGCTAGGATCATAGATAAGTACATTTGGATAAAGCATATGTTTAGCGTTAACGGATATCACAATCCCAATCGAATCATTTGAAAGCTGTACTACGGTTCCTGGTGGGTAGACTCCCATGAACTTAACCAACAGCCCCAAGTTATCTTGGCTATATAGATGCTTGCAGCTCTTATATAAGTGGGACAGTGCCAAATACGGGATCATTTGTTGAGATTGCGCTTTACCATGACAAAGGTTATCAAATGCATTAGCCACAGCGACTATCTTGGCAAACTCATCAATCTCATGTTCTTTTAAGCCCTCGGGGTAACCAGAACCATCATTCATCTCATGATGTTGAGCGATTACCTTTTTAGCGTTTTCCGGAAAGTCATCAATCCCCGCAACGATATCCGCACCGTATTTGGTATGAAGCTTCAGGTAGTTCTCTTCAGGGATTGTCAGGGCGCTCTGCTTTCTTAGTATCGCGACTGGTATTTTGATCTTGCCTACATCGTGAAACAACGCTGCGAATGAGAGGTCTTTCAATTGCTGTGTGTTATAGCCTTTGGCCTTACCTATCATCAGTGCAACAACCGAAACATTTAGAGTATGAAAGTAAATGTCTTCGAAATCCGCTTTAGCATTCATAAGGTGCAAGGTGACGTTATCATCGCTCACTAGAGTTTCAACGATATCATCAACAAGAGCCTTAACCTCCCCTACCGCATCTAAAGGTCTGTTACGGATCTTGGTCATCACAGATCGCATTCGAGCAAGCGAACGTTCAAACTCTCTCTCACAATGACTCACCCTGCGGCGGTAAGAGCTAAGGGTTTCGATACGCTCATGCTTATCTTTCCACATTCTTTCCGCTTCAAGGCTTACCTGTGAATCAATATCGACTTCTTGTTCACCTACGTGATTAACAGGTAAAGGTGAGGTATCGCTTTGACTCAGGTTTATATAGACGTGCTTAATCCCAAGATGTCGAATTACTTTTACTTGAGCGTCATCTTTGATTTTAAAGCTGTTGAATAAAAATGGGTGTTCATTCCATTTTACGGGGAGTCGTATATGCAGACCGGGCTGAATGCGATCTACGGTAATCTTTATGCTGCCCATTTTTATATATAATATTGATGATTAATCTCTATTTATAATTCTAATAAAACCAAGCAGCAATTTCACTATCCAATTTCACAGGTTCAACTTAAAGAGTCGCAGTGCACCATCCAGCGTATACCGAATTTATCTTCTACTTTGCCAAATCGAGCCCCCCAAAACGTATCTGCGAGTGGAGTCATTATCCGCCCTCCTTTCTTAAGCTTTTCAAAAATTTGTTCTTGAGTCGCGGTATCTTCAGTTACAAGAGAAAGAGCGAGATTGTTGCCTTCGAGTTCTTTTGCCTTAACACCATCAGACATCATCAGCTTCATACCAAACGCTTCGAACTCAGCATGCATAACCCAATCAGGTTGAGCTCCCTCTATTACCTGTGGTGCATCACTAAAAAGTTGCTTAGATAAAACCACACCACCAAAGCACTTGTGATAAAAATCCAACGCTTCACTACAACGACCATCAAAAAATAAGTAAGGGGTTACTGTCAGCATATTTCTCTCCTCTGTTAGTCCTTTAAACATAGACAATAGAATAGAGAATGACAGGTAACATAATGATTTAAGATGATTAATTCATTATCAGATCGAATAGCGAAGGGAAATTATGGGATTTAGGAATGAAACATCAAGATCTGTCTGATTAAGAAGCTTTCCTGCCCTGCCGCCACCGCGACTCTTCCTATATCCCAGATACAACAAAGCCCCGACCATTTCTGATCAGGGCTTTATCTAAATATGGTACCGGTAGGCGGACTTGAACCGCCACGCCCGAAGGCAACGGATTTTGAATCCGTCGTGTATACCAATTTCACCATACCGGCATTATCTTGGGGCATTGCCCTTTCGATGTTTGGCATTATACGTATGCGAACTGATGTGGCAAGTATAAAAACTTGAATTCATGTGTGTTTGCCGATAATTTCGCCACTAAGTCATAAGCTGTGCGTCATGTCTCTTTTCAGGCTAAGCCTTAAACTATATTCTGACGCCTCAATTTTTAAAGAAGTAATAACACATGACATCAACAAACACTCTGCCACCAGCAGGAGTCATGCGCCGATTTGGTGCCTTGTTCTACGACGCTCTGATCGTAATCGCTATTGAAATGTTGGCGGCTGGCGTCATTGTAGCTCTACTGCATGCGCTCATGGCTCTCGGCATTTTTAACCACAGCGGATATGCCGATGTTAGTGACTTCTTAACCAACCATCCGATTTGGAGCCCTGCATACACCTTTTACTTAGTGGCCGTTTGGGTATATTTCTTCGTCTTCTTCTGGACTAGAGCTGGTCAGACTCTCGGCATGAGAGCTTGGAAGCTGCGCGTTCAAAACAAAGATGGCTCAGCTATCACAGTAACTCAGGCGCTGATTCGTTTAGGTACTTCAGGTTTTGGACTGGCAAACCTATGTGTTCCATTCGATCCTGAAAAACGTGGCTTTCACGATATCTGGGCAAAGACTGAAGTCGTTGTGTTACCACAAGCACGATAATGTTATTTAAGTTAGATCCAATCAAGATCAAAAAAGGAAGGCGTTATGCCTTCCTTTTTTATATTTACAATTTCCGCCTCAAGAGCATGATGGCAATTCCAAGGAACACCACGCTCGGGGCTATTGCGCCAAAGGCGGGCGGTATTTGATAAACCAAACTCACCGGGCCAAAGAACTCACTGGATATATAGAAGGTAAAGCCAGCAATAACACCTGACAGAATCCTCGCGCCCATGGTTACACTACGTAAAGGACCAAAGATAAACGACAGTGCCATCAACATCATAACCGCGATCGAAATTGGCTGAGTTATCTTTCTCCACAGCGCCAATTCATAGCGTGATGCGTCTTGCTCTGACGCCTTCAGATAAGAAACATAATCATACAACCCACTTAACGACAGCTCTTCTGGTTTAACCGTTACGATTGCGAGCTTATCCGGAGCTAGCGATGTTTCCCAAGAGTAAGTCGGTAAACTTTCTTTGGTAATTTGAAGTTCGTTTTCAAAAGACGTGATCTCTACATCCTTCATCGTCCACACGTTGTCTCCAACGTAATCAACTTCGTCAGAGTAAATAGCGGTCTTAAGTGCCTTGTTTTCATCAAAGCGCCACATGTTCATTCCATATAACTTCTGGTCATCGATTTTGACAATGAAGATGAAGTCATTGGCATCACGAGCCCAAACACCACTTTGCGTCGAAATAATATTACCACCAGCAATCGAGATGGTTCTTAAATCACGAGCCATTTTCTGCGCTTGCGGTGCACCCCACTGACCAAGCAGTGTCACCACGATCATCAGTGGAATAGCGGTTTTAAGTACCGATAGGCCGATATCCAACTTAGAGAAACCAGCTGCCTGCATAACGACAAGCTCCGAACTTGCAGCAAGCATACCAAGCCCAATCAACGCACCAAGCAATGCTGCCATTGGAAAAAACATTTCGATATCACGAGGGATACTCAGTAAAACAAAGTACAGCGCTTGTAATAGATCGTATGTACCACGGCCAACTTTTCTCAGCTGCTCTACATATTTAATGATCCCAGAGAGACCAACAAACGTCACCAATACCAGTGACGTCGTTGCGATGATGGTTCTGCCTATATATAAATCGAGAATCTTAAACACGGCTTAAGCCAACCTCTTATTCTTGAATTTTTCTTTCAAACGCCTTACTGGCACGCTATCCATAAAGTTTGCACCAATCGCGACAAATAACAATAACGCATTGATTGGCCACATGCCGATTACCGCAGGAATGCTCCCCTCTTCGATTGAAGACTTGGTTGCACTGATTGCTAAGAAATAGGTGAGATAAATCAGTATTGCAGGGCCTATTTTCGCAAAACGACCTTGTCGAGGGTTTACCGCAGACAGTGGCACGACAAGCATGGTCAACAATGGAATACAAAGTACCAAAGAAATACGCCACTGCAACTCTGCTTTCGCACTATTGTTTGAGTTACCAATGAGTTCAAGTGTAGGAATAGCTTCCCAATCTCGACCTTTCTTCTCAACTTCACGCTGACCAATCAAGCCTTCGTACTCTTCAAAGTGCGTCACCCTGTAGTCAAGGCGAGTCGGAATGCCTTCATGACGAGTACCATCGTACATTACGATCACTTGGCGACCGTCACTGAGCTCTTTTACATCACCCGACTTCGAGAACATCACACTTGGCAGTACAGAATCACGCGGACGCATTTGAGCAACGAACACATTTTCTAACTTATTACCGTCGATATCATCGATAAACACGACAGAAGAACCATCCGGCGTACCTTCAAACTTACCTTTTGGTAGCAAATCAACGCTGTTCTCTGCGGCTACTTCTTCATACATTTGTTCAACTTTGTCTTGTGACCAAGGAGATAGCCAAAATGAGTTAAAGGCTGCAACAGATGCCGTAATTAAAGCGAGGTAAAGCGCAGATTGGATCAGGAATTTATTACCGATACCGGTGGCGTTCATGACCACTATTTCACTTTCAGCGTAAAGGCGGCCAAAAGTAAGCAAAATACCAATATAGATACTGAGTGGAAGCATCAATAAGCCCATCGCTGGCATATTTAAGCCAACAATCGACAATATAAGACTCGCAGGGATATCACCATCAGAGGCGTCCGCTAAAACACTGATGAATTTTTGGCTGAGAAACACGAGAAAGAGAACAAAAAAGATCGCAAATTGGCTCTTGATTGTCTCGCGGATCAAATATCTAACAATAATCACGCTCAAATTACCTATACAAAACTTGTTTTTTTGATTGAATCACTATAATTTCCCGTTGAACCTTTTATTTTTTTAAATTTTTAGCTAAGTGTTAGCGTTCTTCTTTAAGGTTAGTTCCATTATAGGATCCAACAAGTAAGAACCCATTATCTAACATTTAGTTCGATTTGTCTTCAGGATGTAGGAGTACGCATGGAGTTCAGTGTAAAAAGTGGCAGCCCAGAGAAACAGCGCAGCGCATGTATCGTTGTCGGTGTATTCGAACCGCGCCGCCTTTCTCCAGTAGCCGAGCAATTAGATAAGATTAGCGATGGCTACATTAGTTCACTGCTTCGTCGCGGTGATCTAGAGGGTAAACCTGGCCAGATGCTACTACTGCATCAAGTACCTGGTGTACTTTCAGAACGTGTTCTACTGGTAGGCTGTGGTAAAGAACGTGAGCTAGGCGAACGTCAATACAAAGAAATTATCCAAAAAACCATCAGCACACTAAACGAAACAGGTTCTATGGAAGCAGTATGTTTCCTTACAGAACTTCACGTTAAAGGTCGCGACACTTATTGGAAAGTTCGCCAAGCAGTAGAAGCGACTAAAGATGGTCTTTACACATTTGACCAATTCAAGAGCAATAAACCAGAGACTCGTCGCCCACTACGTAAATTGGTATTCAACGTACCAACACGTCGCGAATTGAGCCTAGGTGAGAAAGCAATCTCTCACGGCCTTGCTATTGCTTCAGGTGTAAAAGCGTCTAAAGATCTAGGCAACATGCCACCAAACATCGCAAACCCTGCTTACCTTGCTTCTCAAGCTCGTCGTTTAGCCGACGATTACGAGACAGTGAAGACTAAGATCATTGGCGAAGAAGAGATGGAAAAACTGGGTATGACATCATACCTAGCAGTTGGCCGTGGCTCTAAAAATGAATCTATGATGTCTATCATGGAATACAAAGGCGCTCCGGATCCAGATGCGAAGCCGATTGTATTAGTAGGTAAAGGTCTGACTTTCGATTCAGGCGGTATCTCGCTTAAGCCTGGTGAAGGCATGGATGAGATGAAGTACGACATGTGTGGTGCGGCGTCTGTATTCGGTACAATGAAAGCACTGGCTAAGCTTAATCTGCCTATTAACGTGGTTGGTATCCTAGCAGGTTGTGAAAACATGCCGGGCAGCAATGCTTACCGTCCAGGTGATATCCTAACGACAATGTCAGGCCAAACGGTTGAAGTACTAAACACAGATGCTGAAGGTCGCTTGGTTCTATGTGATGCTCTAACTTACGTTGAGCGTTTTGAACCTGACTGTGTTGTCGATGTTGCTACGCTAACTGGCGCATGTGTTATCGCTCTGGGTCACCACATCAGTGGCGTTCTATCGAACCACAACCCACTTTCTCACGAACTTGTTAATGCTTCAGAGCAAGCAAGTGACCGTGCATGGCGTCTACCTATGGCAGACGAGTACCATGAGCAGCTAAACAGCCCATTCGCTGATATGGCGAACATCGGTGGCCGTCCTGGCGGCACAATTACTGCTGGTTGCTTCCTGTCTAAATTCACTAAGAAGTACCACTGGGCACACATCGACAGTGCTGGTACTGCTTGGAAGTCAGGTGCAGCGAAAGGCTCGACAGGTCGTCCTGTCTCAATGCTAGTCCAATTCTTATTGAACCGCAGCGGCCAAGAGACTGAAGAGCAATCTTCAAAATAATAAAAAGGGCCTACGGGCCCTTTTTTAATAAGCGCTATTTGTTAGACCCTGTTAACCAAGTAACATTGATATCCACGATTTTCAGTTCGAGTATTAAGTATGCAGACTGCTACATTTTACATTGTGCCTTCAGACAGCCCGCAAGCCAGCGAAGATGGTTTTGCTCACTATGTGCTGTTTCTTGCTCAGCACTTTGCAAAACAAGGCGCTAAACTTTATCTCAACTGTAATGACAAAGAGCATGCCGAGCGTATTGCTGAAGTTTTCTGGCAAGTCGAACCCAGTGAGTTTATTGCGCACAACTTGGTTGGCGAAGGCCCGAAGTATTCAACCAACATCGAAATTGGCTATCAAGGCGTAAAACATAATTGGAATCGTCAGCTAGTAATTAATCTGGCCGATAATCATACAACCTTTGCGAACGCCTTTGCTCAGGTGATAGACTTCGTCCCTTGCGAAGAAAAAGCTAAGCAACTCGCTCGAGAAAGGTATAAAATTTACCGTCAGGCTGGATATCAGCTACAAACTATCGAGATTCAACATCCATAGTCAAACCTCATAGTTAAAGCTATCTTTGGATTTAGATTCAAGAAGCTTCACTTATGAAGTTTGACCACGATTAACCATTCACAGTATCCGTTTAAGAGCACTATGGAAAAGACATACAACCCAACATCAATCGAACAAGCTCTGTATAAGACTTGGGAAGAGAAAGGCTACTTTAAGCCACACGGTGACACATCAAAAGAAGCTTACAGCATCATGATCCCGCCACCGAACGTCACTGGCAGCCTACACATGGGTCACGCGTTCCAAGATACGATCATGGATACGCTTATCCGTGCTCAACGTATGAAAGGCAAAAACACGCTTTGGCAAGTGGGTACTGACCACGCTGGTATCGCAACTCAAATGGTTGTTGAGCGTAAGATTGCTGCTGAAGAAGGTAAAACAAAACACGACTACGGCCGTGAAGCTTTCATCGACAAGATCTGGGAATGGAAAGGCGAATCAGGTGGCACGATCACTCAACAACTTCGTCGTCTTGGTGCATCTGTAGATTGGGATCGTGAGCGATTCACTATGGATGACGGCCTATCGGCTGCGACTCAAGAAGTGTTTGTTCGTCTATACGAAGAAGACCTAATCTACCGTGGTAAGCGTCTAGTAAACTGGGATCCTAAACTGCACACTGCAATCTCGGATCTTGAAGTTGAAAACAAAGACAAAAAAGGTTTCATGTGGCACTTTCGCTACCCGCTAGCGAACGGTGTTAAAACCGCAGATGGTAAAGACTACATCGTTGTTGCGACTACTCGTCCTGAAACCATGCTTGGCGATACTGGTGTTGCTGTTAACCCAGAAGATCCTCGTTACAAAGATCTTATCGGTAAAGAAATCCTACTTCCTGTTGTAAACCGTCTTATCCCTATCGTAGGCGATGAGCACGCAGACATGGAAAAAGGCACGGGTTGTGTGAAGATCACTCCAGCTCATGACTTTAACGATTACGAAGTGGGTAAGCGCAACAACCTACCGATGATCAACATCCTAACGTTCAACGCTGATATCCGTGATGCTGCTGAAGTCTTCACAACGAACGGCGAAGAAAGCGATGTTTACTCAACAGATATCCCTGCTAAGTACCAAGGCATGGAGCGTTTTGCTGCACGTAAAGCTATCGTTGCTGAATTCGATGAGCTTGGTCTTCTTGAAGAGATCAAAGATCACGACCTGACTGTCCCTTACGGCGACCGTGGTGGCGTAGTTATCGAACCAATGCTGACTGACCAATGGTACGTACGTACAGCACCGCTTGCAGAACCTGCAGTTAAAGCGGTTGAAGATGGTCAAATCCAGTTTGTTCCTAAGCAATACGAAAACATGTACTTCGCGTGGATGCGTGACGTGCAAGACTGGTGTATCTCTCGTCAACTTTGGTGGGGCCACCGTATCCCAGCATGGTACGACAACGATGGTAAAGTTTACGTAGGTCGCACTGAAGAAGAAGTTCGTGAAAAGAACAACCTAGCGCCTGTTGTTGTGCTTAAGCAAGACGATGACGTACTGGACACTTGGTTCTCTTCTGCACTTTGGACGTTCGGCACACAAGGCTGGCCTGAGGATACTGAAGCACTGAAAACATTCCACCCATCTGAAGTACTAGTATCTGGTTTTGATATTATCTTCTTCTGGGTTGCTCGTATGATCATGATGACCATGCACTTCGTGAAAGACGAAGATGGCAAGGCTCAAGTACCTTTCAAAACTGTTTACATGACGGGTCTTATCCGTGATGAAAACGGCGACAAGATGTCTAAGTCGAAAGGTAACGTACTTGACCCAATCGACATGATTGACGGCATCGGCCTTGAAGAGCTAGTAGAGAAGCGTTGTGGCAACATGATGCAACCAAAACTGGCTGCTAAGATCGAAAAAGCGACACGTAAGACTTTCGAAAATGGTATCGAACCTTACGGTACTGATGCGCTGCGTTTCACTCTTGCTGCTATGGCTTCAACTGGCCGTGACATCAACTGGGACATGAAGCGTCTTGAAGGTTACCGTAACTTCTGTAACAAGCTATGGAACGCAAGCCGTTACGTACTAATGAACACAGAAGAGCACGACTGTGGCATGTCACTGTCTGTAGAAGACCGTGCAAACATGGAATTCTCTCTAGCAGACAAGTGGATTGAGTCTCAGTTTGAAGTTGCAGCGAAAGAGTTTAATGCTCACCTAGACAACTACCGTCTAGACATGGCAGCAAACACGCTTTACGAATTCATCTGGAACCAATTCTGTGACTGGTACTTAGAGCTAACTAAACCTGTTCTTTGGAAAGGTACTGAAGCTCAACAACAAGCGACTCGTTACACGCTTATCACGGTTCTTGAGAAGACTCTGCGTCTTGCTCACCCTGTTCTTCCTTACATCACTGAATCTATCTGGCAGAGCGTAAAGCCGCTAGTAGACGGCGTTGAAGGCGAGACGATCATGACTCAAGCGCTTCCTCAGTTTAATGAAGCTAACTTCAATACTGAGATCGTTGACGACATCGAATGGGTTAAGACTTTCATCACAGCTATCCGTAACCTACGTGCGGAATACGACATTGCACCAAGCCAAGGCTTAGAAGTAATGATTAAAGTAGCGGATGAGAAAGATGCAGCTCGTATCGAAGCGAACAAGATCGTTCTGACTTCTCTAGCTAAGTTAGACGATATTAAAGTTCTAGCTGATGGTGAAGAGACTCCAGCTTGTGCAACTAAACTGGTTGGCAAATCTGAGCTAATGATCCCAATGGCAGGTCTTATCGATAAAGATGCAGAGCTTGCTCGTCTAGATAAAGAAGTTGCTAAGACTCACGGCGAGATTAAGCGTATCGAAGGTAAGCTAGGTAACGAAGGTTTCGTTGCTAAAGCACCAGAAGCAGTTATCGCGAAAGAGCGTGAAAAGCTTGAAGGCTACCAAGAGACTCTTGTGAAGCTTGAAGAGCAAAAAGCGACAATCGCTGCGCTTTAAAACCGAGTGAACGAGAAGGCTTCGAACTTCTCGCTCTAAATAGAAAGGTTGGTCTTCGTGACCAGCCTTTTTTTATACCTCTGATTCCAATATTCCAATGCTTCTCACTCTAGCTTCACTTATTGATAGGTTTCATCTATCAAATTAATCTCTACTTCCCATTATACTTAATGATAATAATTCTCAATAATAGACCTATCGAAACAACACAACGATTGAGTAATTATCATGAAAAAGACACTAACCTTTGCTGCATTACATTTTACTATCGCATTTAGTGTCGCTTATGTACTAACAGGCGACATCTTAATTGGTAGCTTGATCGCTATGATTGAGCCCTCTGTGAATACTGTTGCCTTCTATTTTCATGAAAAGGCGTGGGCTCAAGTTCCAGCGCTTAAAGCTCGTCAGTGGATGACCAAATTAAAAACAGCAAGCTTTGCTACCATCCACTTTAGTGTTGCCTTTACCGTTGTCTACTTGTTGACTGGAGATGCTTTCATCGGCGGAGTGATGGCCTTGCTAGAGCCAACTTTAAATACCGTTGCTTACTACTTCCACGAGAAAGTCTGGTTACGAAAAGCTGAAAGCCAAACAGCACAAGCTCCGTTTTGCTTACACCAACACGCTTAATCTAAAGCTCACTGAGCGATTGAAGCAACTTACATCGAAGAACAAAATTCAGCTTACCATTGACAAAGTTGCGCACCGCAATTAAATTAATTGCGGTGCGCAACTTTATTTCTTAATTCAAAGGTAGGTAGTTATGAATTATCAACAGTTAAGAGACTATTCTCGTCAAACGGTTCGTTTACTTGGCATGCTTGATAAGCAGTGTGGCGATGTCGACCTCACTCCAGTCCAGGCTCATACTCTTGGTGAAATCCAGTTGCAGCCAATCACCATCAACCAATTGGCGCAGCAACTCAACGTAGACAAATCCAATGCTAGCCGCACTGTCACGGGGCTGATCAAGCTTGGCTTAGTTGAAAGCCTAGAGAATCCAGTAGACAAGCGTAGCCAATTAGTCGCCCTGACCACTCAAGGTATTGATGCGTTATCTCAACTCGACCAGCAGCAAAGCATCTTCTTTGAAAAAGTACTTTCGGCACTCAATGACAACGAACAACAACTGCTTAAGCAAGGACTTGAGAGCTATTTAAAAGGGCTAACGAAAGTATGCCAAGCGGATGAGTTTGTATTACGTCCACTCACAGAGTCAGGCAACCAACAATTAGCCGAAGTCATTCGCCAAGTTTCGGCTGAGCATGGACTCACAGAAGATAAAGGTTATGGCGTGGCCGATCCAACACTCGATGATATGTACTCTGTCTATAGCCAAGCGAATGCAATGTACTGGGTTATCGAACACAACGGAAAGATCGTCGGAGGCGGTGGCTTTGCCCCTTTAGCAGGTAAACCCAATGTGTGTGAGCTACAAAAGATGTACTTCTTACCGCAAACTCGAGGGCATGGCCTAGCCAAGCGAATTGTCGCTTTGAGCTTAAAGCAAGCCAAGCAACTTGGGTATCAACACATGTATTTAGAAACGACGGAGTGCTTGGGTGCTGCGGTCAAACTCTATGAGAAGCTTGGGTTTGAGCATCTTGAGTCAGCTTGGGGAGAAACAGGCCACGACGCTTGTGAGGTTGTCATGGCCAAGTCGTTATAAGCAGAATGCGCCGCTATAGCGAAAGAAGATAGCGCTAAAATATACGGAGTTAACGTAGAAAGTTACTGACGCAAGAGGTTGGGTTCAAGGCAACAAAAGAACTCTCTTCTTGCCCATCGAGTACCACTTCTAATGGGTATAAATGCTTAGGGTTAGGGTTTTCAATATCAAAAATGATAGGCGCCTCAACCTGGAACACGACGCCAGTATGTTCTGCGCGTACATCAATCGGCATCACGAGTGTCATACCATTAAACTTGATGGATGCCGATACTAACCCCGCCTTTAGCGTTTGATAGATAACATCCACTTTAAACTCACAGCCACCACCGTGGTGCCAGATCTGCTCTGTGACAACTTGCTCTAGCTTGACGTTTCGAACGAACTGCAGGTATGGCGCTTGCCAAATCCCGATGCGTGAATCAGATTTAGCGATAGCCTGTGAAGATACAGAGTCATCCATATCCTCTTCAAGCAATAGGCTCTCCTCTTCTTCAAGGAAAAGGATCTCGAAACGGTTTCGGCCGGACTGCATATAAGGACGGATATCTTTACGGTATTCAGCTTGGCTACCATCACAATCAAACACAGCCACACCATTAAGTCGAACTTCAGCAAAGTAATCGACCCCGGCCATCACCAACTCAACAAATGGACACGCCAACATCGCGTCATCTACTTCGATGTCGTGCATCAGGTGCCACTCTTGCTCTGCAATTTCATTTTCACTCAAGCTATCAGGTAGCTTTGAGCTTAACGGAGCCGGAAAGGTGATGTCATCTTGTGGGATAGAGAGATCCGTCAGTGGCGAAATTTGCCAAAGACCATCGAGAAGCAACCGCATATCATTCCTTGAGCTAGATCAATTTTGACCGCATTATAATGAATGAATGCATATAAAGACATTTATTTTTCTGAGGGTAAAAAAATGCCAGCTCGAGGCTGGCATTTTTTAAAATTGGGAAAGAGTTACTCTTCGCCTTCATCATCTTCGTCTGGGTAGATAGCATCTTCACCTTCGTAGTAAGTGCCCCAACCGTCGTAAATAATGTCAAACTTCTCTGCAAGGTTTACAAGCTTCTCAACTTGCTCATCGATCGCTTCTGCATTCAGAGTACATTGCATCGTTGCATCACAACAAAGTAGCTTATTGCCATCTTCGTCTTCTGTCTCTTCAGCTTCAAGCACTTCAAAGCCCATTTTGAATGCTTCAACAACCGCTTTCTCAAGCACATCGAAATCTTCAGCAAATAGGTGATGCTCGATATCGTATAGAGCTTCAGGATCGCTACCATCTTCAATTAATGCTGTAATGATGTCGCGAGTCTCTTCCTTTTGAAATTCAATTAATTCCGCTACTGATAGATATTCATCTTCGTGAGACATGTGTCTGCTCCAGAGTGTTGACTATGAAAAGATCAAATTTGATTGCCACGAAATATGGCACGGATCGTCCAGAAAAGCCACCCAGATCAGGCCTAGAAAGGTAAGTTTATCGCGAGATCGCAGAGCCAATATCAATTCAAAAGTGAAATCAAAATCACAGAAACAAATTTTCAACATTTTATTAACTGCGCCGTATTTTAGCATTTCGTTTTTGTGGCCACTTTAGAGCTTATTGAATAAAACTTGCGTGATTAGTCACGTTAGGTGCATACGCTAAACCGCTTTTGGGGTGCATAAATCCTCAGCTTGTTATCAAAAAGTGCATAATAGTGAATAAAAAATCACGATTAATAAGCAAAATTCAATTCTAACAAGCCACGAATTGAGCATAGATCCTCAAAAACGTTGTTCCGTTCGATAGCCAGTTAGTTGGAATTTAATCTGTATAAAATTAAGAACAACAGGTTTTATGACCAATTATTAGCCAAATACCTTGTATTAACTCAATCTACAAAACTTGCATATTACGGACAAGCTTGTCATAAATAGACGCTGGATTAATAGTAAGGATGCAAAATGAGTAAGCTGTACGTTGGCTCCGAAGTCGGTCAATTGAGACGAGTTCTCCTAAATAGACCTGAAAGAGCACTCACCCACCTCACCCCTTCAAACTGTCATGATCTTCTATTTGATGATGTACTTGCCGTTGAAGCCGCTGGTGAAGAACATGATGCCTTTGCAGAAACGCTGCGCAGCCAAGACGTAGAAGTGCTACTGCTGCACGACCTGCTAGTAGAGACGCTTGACGTATCTCAGGCTCGTGAGTGGTTGCTGAATACTCAAATCTCAGATTTCCGTTATGGGCCGACTTTCGCCCGTGACTTAAGAAACTACCTTGCTCAAATGGATAATGAGCATCTAGCAACGATCTTACTCGGTGGCTTGGCCTACTCTGAGCTTCCTATCAAATCATCATCGATGCTGCCTAAAATGCATCGACCACTCGATTTCGTTATCGAGCCACTGCCTAACCACCTATTTACGCGAGATACCTCTTGCTGGGTTTACGGCGGTGTATCGCTTAACCCGATGATGAAGCCTGCACGTCAACGTGAAACGAATCACCTGCGTGCTATCTACCGCTGGCACCCAGTATTCGCAGGTCAAGATTTCATTAAGTACTTTGGTGATGAAGACCTTCACTACGACAACGCTAACATTGAAGGCGGTGACGTACTGGTTATCGGTAAAGGTGCGGTACTGGTTGGTATTTCAGAGCGTACTAAACCACAAGGCGTCGAAAACCTAGCGGCTAGCCTATTTAGATCAGGCCAAGCGAGCGAAGTGATTGCGATCGATCTACCAAAACACCGCTCTTGTATGCACCTTGATACGGTGATGACACACATGGATATCGACACGTTCTCTGTCTATCCAGAGATCGTGCGTAAAGACCTAGACACTTGGCGCTTAACGCCAAAAGAAAATGGCGAAATGCGTGTCGAAAAAGCTGAAAACTACCTATCAGCAATTGAAGGGGCGCTAGGCCTTGATCAACTGAAAATCATCACTACCGGTGGTGACAACTACGAAGCTGAACGTGAACAGTGGAATGACGCAAACAACGTACTGACAGTGAAACCAGGTACCGTGATTGGTTATGAACGTAATGTTTACACCAATGAGAAATACGACAAAGCGGGTATCGAAGTTCTAACGATTCCTGGCAACGAGCTAGGCCGTGGTCGTGGCGGCGCGCGCTGTATGAGTTGCCCTATCGAAAGAGATGGTATCTAAGTCAAAGAGCTCAGTTAAACAGACTCAATAGTCTTATCTAGGCCAGTATTCATTTACTGGCCTTTTTTATCAAATTGATAAAATAAATATTCACAAATATAGCATTTTTATGTTTAACTAAGTTCTTCATTGATTCTATATACGCAAGGAGCGAGAGATGGCCTTTAATCTTCGCAATCGTAACTTTCTAAAACTTCTCGACTTTACTCCTAAAGAGATTCAGTTTTTACTCGACCTGTCTGCTGACCTAAAAAAAGCTAAGTATGCAGGCACTGAGCAGAAGAAACTCAACGGCAAAAACATTGCTTTGATCTTCGAGAAAGCATCAACTCGAACACGATGTGCGTTTGAAGTGGCCGCCTTTGATCAAGGTGCTCAGGTCTCTTACCTTGGTCCTTCTGGTTCTCAGATTGGTCAAAAAGAATCAATGAAAGATACGGCGCGTGTATTGGGGCGTATGTACGATGGCATCGAATATCGTGGCTTTGGCCAGAGTATCGTTGAAGACTTAGGCGCTTATGCGGGCGTGCCGGTTTGGAACGGCTTAACCGATGAGTTCCACCCTACTCAGATTTTGGCTGATTTCCTCACTATGCTTGAGCATGGTCGCGGAAAACATCTGCACCAAATCAGCTTTGCTTACCTAGGCGATGCACGCAATAACATGGGTAACTCTCTGTTAGTCGGTGCCGCGAAGATGGGCATGGATATTCGCCTTGTCGCGCCTAAAGCGTTCTGGCCAGAAGAGCAACTTGTCGAAGAGTGCCAAGCTATCGCGCAAAGCACAGGTGCCAAAATCACTCTTACAGAAGACGTTGCTGAAGGTGTTAAAGGTTGTGATTTCCTTTATACCGATGTTTGGGTTTCAATGGGCGAGGCGCCAGAAGCTTGGGACGAACGTGTTGCGGTTATGACGCCTTATCAAGTGAACATGGATGTTATTAAGCTCACTGGTAACCCTCAAGTGAAGTTCATGCATTGCCTACCTGCTTTCCACAACAATGAAACCGTGATCGGCCAGCAAGTCGCAGATAAGTATGGAATGAACGGTTTAGAAGTTACTGATGAAGTCTTTGAATCGGATTACTCAATTGTGTTTGATGAAGCTGAGAATCGCATGCATACCATCAAAGCGGTAATGGTTGCGACACTGGGTCAATAGCGAATACTGAAAGTAAACAAAAGCTTGATGTAATCGCTTGCGCTCACAAATTGAAAGCGTATAATTCTCGGCAATTTGTCTGAGAGTAGTGAAAATGACGCCAACCAATATTGTGATAACACATAGTAATATTGTGAAAACACCAAATATTGCTCGTAAGCTAAGATGCTTACCAGGCCGTCTATTCTGCTTTTCAGCACTTTTTTAAAGCCTCCCATTATGGGGGGCTTTTTTATGGCCAATACATTATTGTGGGGAAGAAGATCATGGCGAATTCGCTCTATCAAAAGCACATCATCTCAATTCCAGAGCTTTCTCGTGAAGAGCTAGAATTAATTGTTCAAACGGCAGGTCAGCTAAAGGCTGAACCAAATCCAGAACTCATCAAGAACAAAGTTGTTGCCAGCTGCTTCTTTGAACCTTCTACGCGAACTCGTCTCTCTTTTGAAACTGCGATTCAACGCATCGGTGGTGATGTGATTGGTTTCGACAGTGGTGGTAACACTTCTTTGGCAAAGAAAGGTGAAACGCTAGCGGACTCGGTACAGGTTATCTCTTCATATGTTGACGCTTACGTGATGCGTCACCCTCAAGAAGGCGCAGCGCGTCTGGCTTCTGAGTTCTCAAACGGTGTACCTGTTATTAACGCAGGTGACGGCGCAAACCAACACCCAACACAAACGTTATTAGACCTATTCTCTATCGCTGAGACACAAGGCCGCCTCGACAACCTAAACGTTGCATTCGTTGGTGACCTTAAGTACGGCCGTACGGTTCACTCGTTGACTCAAGCACTAGCGAAATTCGACAACATCTGTTTCTACTTCGTGGCACCAGAAGCACTGGCGATGCCAGACTACATTTGCGAAGAGCTTGATGAAGCGGGCATCAAGTACCAACTATTGACGGACATGGAAGATGTGATTCCTGAGCTTGATGTCTTGTACATGACTCGAGTTCAAAAAGAGCGCTTCGATGAGTCAGAATACGCGCACATCAAATCTGCATACATCCTGACCGCTTCGATGCTGGAAAATGCACGCGATAACCTGAAGGTTCTGCACCCTCTTCCTCGCGTTGATGAAATTACTGTCGATGTCGATAAAACACCTTACGCTTACTACTTCCAGCAAGCAGAGAATGGTGTTTACGCTCGTGAAGCATTGCTAGCCCTTGTTCTTAACGAAACGCTGTAGAGGAGAGATATCATGTCTAAAGAGACTCAATTAAAAGTTGAAGCAATCAGAAACGGTACTGTTATCGACCATATCCCAGCCAATATCGGGATCAAGGTGCTAAAACTGTTCGACATGCACAACTCTCATCAGCGCGTGACGATTGGCCTAAACCTGCCGTCTTCTGCACTAGGCGGAAAAGACCTGCTCAAGATTGAGAATGTATTTATCACAGAAGAACAGGCGAGCAAACTGGCTCTTTACGCGCCTCACGCAACAGTGAACCAAATCGAAGATTACGAAGTGGTTAAGAAGCTACCGCTAGAACTTCCTGAGCAAATCAACGATGTGTTCGAGTGTCCAAATACCAACTGTATTACTCACAATGAACCGGTTGAAAGCAGCTTTAAGATCTTTGAAAAGAAAGAAGATATTCGATTGAAATGTAAGTATTGCGAAAAAGTCTTCTCTCGTGAGATCGTGACAGAAAGATAACGTCATACGGCAAAGCAGACCGAATGTAAAAACTATCAAATACCTCGCCTATGCGGGGTATTTTGCGCTTTACCTATCCAAAGTTTGAAGGCACACTGAAAATTGATTTTTATCTAATAACTGATGGAATAAACCAATGACTAAAGTACTTCACACAGAATCTGCTCCAGCTGCAATCGGCCCATACGTACAAGGCGTTGACCTTGGCAACATGGTACTGACTTCTGGTCAAATCCCAGTAAACCCAGCAACTGGTGAAGTATCTGCTGATATCGCAGAGCAAGCTCGCCAATCTCTAGACAACGTTCAAGCGGTTGTTGAAGCTTCAGGCCTGACTGTAAAAGACATCGTAAAACTAACGGTATTCGTTAAAGACCTAAACGACTTCGGCACAGTAAACGAGGTTTACGGCAAATTCTTCGATGAGCACGGCGTTGCAAACTACCCTGCACGTTCATGTGTTGAAGTAGCACGTCTGCCAAAAGATGTAGGTATCGAGATCGAAGCTATTGCGGTTCGTAAATAGGTTTTAATCTCTAGATTAAACACCTTCTAATAAACGACTTAGCGTAATACTGAGTGTTTATCAGATACAAAAAAAGGTTGCCCTGTTGGCAACCTTTTTTATTGTTCATCGTTTCGCTTAGATAATTACTTTTTATTAAGCTCAACCACTTCTTTGTCTAACTCTTCAAGCTTAGCAGCCATCTGCTCACGAGCTAGGTTAGCCAGTTCACGAACATTAGACTTGTCGTAACCTTCAGTGCTGATTGGTGGCAACATTTCAACAATCACGTGACCATTGTTCCAACGGTTTAGCTTCACGCCACCGGTTGAGCTACACACTATAGGGATGATAGGCAAGCCAGCACCAATCGCAGCATGGAATGCACCTGTTTTGAATGGCAGCAGACCACGGCCACGAGAACGAGTGCCCTCAGGGAACATCCAAACTGAAACATCGCTCTCTTTTAAACTCGTCACGACCTGATCAATCGTACCTACCGCTTTGCTGCGGTTAGCACGGTCAATTAGGATGTTACCCGTCAACCAGTAAAGCTGACCAAATAACGGCATCCACACTAGGCTTTTCTTACCAACCGTCACCACTTTTGGCGTTACCGCAGATGAAATCGTGAATAGATCCCAGCTGTTTTGGTGATTCGCTACATAAACATGTTGGCCGCGAGAGTAGGCATCTTCTGGGATGCGAAGCTCTAACTTCATGCCGAAGATCTTCGACATTCGACCGAAATAACGGCCAAAAGTAAATACGTGTTTTGGATTGCGTGGACTTAATAGGCAGTAACCACAACCAAATACAAACATAAGAATCGCAAATATCGCCACTGCGAAAATACGTAATATTGCTATCATTTTGTTCCTCACCGACCGCCAAGTTGATTCATCTATTCGCGCAAAAATGAGCAATAGATTTACTTGCGGTAAATACAACTATAAAAAAGCCGAAACCAAGGTTCCGACTTTTATGTTTTCATCTTACTGATTCATGAACCCACTAACCTAGGTTAGCTCGACTCACGAAATCGTGTAATGTTTGCGCCTAAGGCTGACAATTTATCTTCAATCTTATCGTAGCCACGATCGATGTGATAAATACGGTCAACGATGGTTTCGCCTTGAGCGATACAGCCAGCAATCACAAGGCTCGCAGATGCGCGAAGGTCCGTTGCCATTACTTGAGCGCCGCTCAGTTTTTCCGTTTCACCACAGATAGCCGTGTTGCCTTCGATTTCGGCTTTTGCACCCATTCGCTGTAACTCAGGAATGTGCATAAAGCGGTTTTCAAAGATAGTCTCAGTGATAACACCACTGCCCTTCGCCATCATGTTAAGCAGAGTAAACTGTGCTTGCATGTCGGTTGGGAAGCCAGGATGAGGTGCTGTTACGATTTTCACCGCTTTCAGCTCACGACCTGTCATATCAAGGCTGATCCAGTCTTCGCCCGTTTCAACCTTCGCACCCGCTTCTTCAAGCTTCGCTAAGGCAGCTTCAAGAAGATGAGCGTTGGTGTTGCGACAAACCACTTTACCGCCAGACACAGCAGCAGCAACCAGGAAAGTACCTGTTTCAATACGGTCAGCAACCACAGAGTGTTGGCCACCACCAAGACGTTCAACGCCTTCGATAGTAATCGTATCTGTACCTGCGCCAGAAATTTTAGCACCCAGTTTGTTTAGGAAGTCAGCCGTATCAACAATCTCAGGCTCACGCGCTGAGTTATCAAGTACTGTTGTTCCTTCCGCTAGCGTTGCTGCACACATGATAGTAATGGTGGCACCCACACTTACTTTATCCATCACGATGTGCGCGCCTTTCAGACGGCCATCAACACTTGCTTTCACATAACCATCTTCCAACTTAATGGTCGCACCTAGTTGCTCTAGGCCGTGGATATGCAGATCAACAGGTCTAGCACCAATTGCACAACCGCCTGGAAGTGACACTTGGCCTTCACCAAAACGAGCGACTAGAGGACCTAAAGCCCAAATAGAAGCACGCATTGTTTTCACTAAATCGTAAGGCGCACAAAATTCATTAATTTCGCTGCCATCAACATGAACACTACCATTACGTGATACTTTTGCGCCTAAACGCTTAAGCAGTTCCATCGTAGTATCGATGTCACGTAGGTGAGGAACGTTACTTACTTCTACTGGCTCTTCAGCAAGAATTGAAGCAAATAAGATAGGTAGCGCTGCATTTTTTGCGCCTGAGATCGTCACTTCACCGCTTAGCGGCTTATCCGATCCAATAACTCGAAACTTTTCCATCATAAACCTTAAAGTGACATCAGTTTCTTATCACGTTCCCACTCTTCCGGCGTGAAAGCCTTAATAGAAAGAGCATGGATGTCATTGCGTTGAATGTATTCCATTAGTGGGCCGTAGATTAGTTGCTGCTTCTTAACTCGATTCATGCCGTCAAAACATGGATCAACCGCAACAACTTCGTAATGACTGCCTTCCCCTTTCACGAAAATTTCCTGAAGGTTCAGTGCTTCTGCTAATAATTCTTGTACTTTTGTGCTGTCCACAAATAGCTCCTGCCTAATTTTTTATGTGTTCTGCCATCATTGGCTGGATATTGCTCAATTGGAACAACGTTCGTAATTGTTCTGGCACGAAACTGAGCATTATATGACAGTTTTGATTTTTTGCATGCTCTAATAAGTGAATTAGCATCACCATTCCTGCTGAATCGACTCGATTTATATGGCTAAGGTCAATTTCAACGCTCGATTCCGTCGTTTGCCACTTTTCCAATATACGCCAGATTGCAGGTACACTGTCTCGGTCTAAATCACCAAGCAGCAGATACTCTTTAGAGCTTAGTGCTTGCCATTGAGAATGGCTCATTATTTGTTACTCTCAAAACGAATTGGTTGTGCGGCTAATTTCTCTAGTTCGTCAGCAACTTGTAAGATGCCTTCTTGACGAATCTTAGTATTCCACTCCGATTGCTTGCTCGACAACAAGCTAATACCTTCGGCAACCATATCAAATGCTTTCCACTCGCCAGATTTCTTGTCTTTGCGAAGCTTAAATTCAAGCTTAATGTTTGGTCGCGGTGTATCGATGATGTCGACCTTGATACTGGTAATGCGGCTATCCGCTTTGATTTTTGGTTCTGGACCAAATTCAATCGTCTGATCCGTGTATTGAGTCAGCACTTGGGCATAAGAAGAAACCAGGTATTTACGGAATGAATCGATAAACACGCCCACGTCTTTTCTATCCGCGCCTTTCAAGTTTGGTCCAAGTAACTTAAGAGCTGCATATTGTGCATTCACATAAGGCATCAACTCTTCTTCCACGATGATCTTCAATAATTCAGGATCTTGGTGGATGTTGTCTTGTTCACTCTTCAAACGCTCAAATGCCACTTCGGCAACTTGAGTCATCATCTGGTAAGGCTGAGTACGGTCAATCGATTCTGCAGCAAAGGCTTGGGTAGAAATAAGCAACGCCATTGCCGCCATAAACATTGATTTCAAGTAACCAATAGTTTTTAAATGACTAATAGTTTTCAACATCATCTTATTCCTTAGCTTCGCTGTCATTAGAACCACCAACGCTATACAGCACTTGGCCAATCAAATCTTCTAGTACTAATGCTGACTTGGTGTCTTCAATTGAATCACCATCGACCAACATCTCTTCATCATCAAAAATGAAGCCGGGAACCAGACTAATGTACTGCTCACCAATTAAGCCAGATGTTAAAATTTGAGCACTAGAGGTATCTGGAAATTGTGAGTACTTCCCGTCAATAGACAGTTCAACGACAGGAAGGTAGCTCTCGGTATCAAGCTCAATGCTTTTAACTCGTCCAACAACGACGCCACCCACTTTCACTGGAGAACGAACTTTTAGGCTGCCAATGTTGTCAAAGGTCGCTTTTAGATTGTAAGTATGGTTCGAACCTATGCCTTTTACGTCAGCGACTTGAAAGATCATGATTAAGATTGCGCAAATTCCGGCAATAACAAAGGTGCCGACCCATAATTCTAATTTTCGAGTTTGTTGCATGATTAATTCCCAAACATCAATGCGGTAAGAACAAAATCTAGCCCTAGTACCGCTAGAGAAGAGTGCACTACAGTGCGTGTGGTTGCCTGACTGATACCTTCTGAAGTCGGTACTGCGTCATAACCATTGAAAAGTGCGATCCAAGTTACGGTGATAGCGAAGACCATACATTTGATCATGCTGTTACCAATATCTCGACCAAGTTCTACTGAAGACTGCATCGCAGACCAGAAACTGCCGTGATCAATGCCTTTCCAATCAACACCAACCAGTTGACCGCCCCAAATACCTACCGCCATAAAGATCATAGCAAGCAATGGCATTGAGATAAGCCCGGCCCAAAGACGTGGTGCGATAATGCGTTTAAGAGGGTCAACGGCCATCATCTCAAGGCTTGAGATCTGCTCAGTTGCCTTCATTAAACCAATCTCTGCCGTGAGTGCTGAACCGGCTCGACCTGCAAATAATAACGCAGTCACCACAGGCCCCAACTCACGCAACAGTGAAAGCGCGACCATTTGGCCAAGGTTTCCCTCAGCGCCGTAGTCAATTAACACGACATAGCCTTGCAGGCTGAGCACCATGCCAATGAACAGACCCGAAACTAAAATAATAGCCAATGACTGAACGCCGACGCTATAAAGTTGTTTTACTAATAAAGGGAAGTTTTTTAGTCGCGGGATGCCAAACAAAGCCCCAAATAACATCAGGCTTGCTCGACCAAATGACTCACAGATCGCAAGTGTACGCTTACCGACACCCGCAATAGTTTTAGCAATCATATTAAAACAAATCCTTTTCTAAGCTCTTCGCAGGGAATCTAAATGGTACTGGACCATCCGCTTCGCCTTGCAAAAATTGCTGCACTCTCGGATCGCTATTGTTGTACAACTCATCAGGTGTTCCAGCAGCAATGATCTTGCTATCCGCCATGAGGTAAACCCAATCAGCAATACTCATCACCTCTGGCACATCGTGAGAAACAACAATCGAGGTTAAGCCCAAGGCTTGATTGAGATTTCGTATCAATTCAACCAATACGCCCATGGTGATGGGATCTTGGCCAACAAACGGCTCATCGTACATGATAAGTTCTGGATCCAGTGCGATTGCACGAGCCAACGCAGCTCTCCTCGCCATACCGCCAGACAACTCACTCGGCATTAATTGCGCTGCCCCACGTAATCCTACCGCTTCAAGCTTAAGTAATACGATGGTACGAATGAATTTTTCATTAAGTTCAGTGTGCTCTCGCAGTGGAAACGCCACATTATCAAAGACATTGAGATCCGTAAAAAGCGCACCCGATTGAAATAGCATGCTCATTTTCTTACGTGCTTGATATAGCTTTCGACGTGATAATGCAGGGATATTGTCCCCATCAAACCAAACTTCGCCTTCATCTGGCGGCAGTTGCCCACCGATCAAACGCAGTAAAGTCGTTTTGCCGATCCCAGACGGCCCCATGATTGCGGTTATCTTGCCTTGAGGCACCTCTAAACTGATGTCATCAAAGATAACGCGCTCACCGCGTGAGAAGCTGAGGTTCTTAACTTTCACAAGCTCAGTGTTCAACATATTTTTGTTGTTTCCTTGCTTTAAAAAACGCCAATTATGGCTGCAATAATAATGAGTCTACTTTAGAATTAAAAGCACTGTTCAATTAATTCATATTAAACAGGAATCTATGCAGGGATTTGAAAGCATTAGGAAATTATCTATTGAGCTCTCTTTCTTGCCTGCTAACTGGTAATTAATTTGCCGAGTGACTTCCCTTTTATCTAGCAACAGGTCAAAATTAGCGGTTAATTCTCCGTTTTTTATTATTTTTTTAGGAATCATCATGCTTGAAGCGATTGCGTTTCTTATTATCGGTCTAGGTTTTTTGGTGTGGAGTGCAGATAAGCTGGTTTACGGCGCCGCTGCTCTTGCTCGCAACTTCGGTATCTCACCACTAGTTATCGGTATGACGATCTTAGCAATGGGGTCTTCGGCTCCTGAAATGATGGTTTCTGCAACAGCAGCCCTTGATGGCAAAACAGATACCGCTGTAGGTAACGTACTTGGCTCAAACATCGCTAACATTGCGTTGATTTTAGGTATTACCGCCCTTATCAAGCCGCTATCGATTAGCTCTGGCGTGATTCGCCGTGAACTACCATTAATGATTGGTGTCACTTTATTAGCTGGCGCACTGCTTTGGGATAACCATTTAGGTTTCTATGAAGGCGTATTGTTGTTTGTTCTTTTCGCTGCTTTCTTATTTGCCATGCTGCAAATCAGCCGTAGTGAGAAGAAGAACGGTGATGCCTTCCTTGACGAGCAAGAATCAGAAATCCCAGAGGGCGTAAGTAACCCTAAAGCTGCAATGTGGGTCGTGATTGGCCTGATTATCCTGCCTTTGGCTGCTGATATGCTGGTTGATAATGCCGTAATCATCGCGAAATACTTCGGCATGAGCGACCTTGTCATTGGTCTAACTATCATCGCCGTAGGCACTAGCTTACCTGAGCTTGCAGCATCACTAGCCGGCGTTATGAAGGGTGAAGATGATATGGCTGTAGGTAATATCATTGGTTCTAACGTATTCAACATCCTTGCTGTTATGGGTATCCCGGGCATCCTAAACCCTTCGATCTTGAGCGAGTTCGCTATGGGTCGTGACTTCTGGGTAATGCTAGGCGTATCGCTACTGCTTGTTGTGATGGCACTAGGAAAATCTCGTAGTGTGAATCGTATTGAAGGCGGCGTGTTAATTGTGACGTTCGTGGCCTACCAAAGTTACCTATTAATGAACATGTCGGCTTAATTGTTGATTTAACTTCCCGTACTTGGAGTATTTGATGTCTCAGCCATTTGATTACCGCAGCGTTGCAAAACAAGTTTTGGAAACCGAAGTTGCAGGTCTCACTCAATTAGACCAATATTTTAATGATGATTTTTGTAAAGCTTGCGACCTTATCCTGAACAACAAAGGCAAAGTCGTTGTGATGGGCATGGGTAAATCAGGCCACATTGGCAACAAAATCGCAGCAACATTGGCAAGTACCGGGACATCGGCTTTCTTTGTTCATCCAGGCGAAGCGGCGCATGGTGACCTCGGCATGATCGAACCTGGCGATATTGTGATTGCAATATCCAACTCAGGTGAATCGGGAGAAATCCTCAGCCTATTTCCTGTATTAAAGCGTCTGAACATCAAGATCATCAGCATGACAGGCAAGCCAGCATCAAACATGGCTACCTTGTCTGATATCCATTTACAAATTTCAGTACCAGAAGAAGCTTGTCCACTGGGCTTAGCACCAACAACAAGCACCACGGCGACTTTGGTCATGGGTGATGCATTAGCCGTTGCACTTTTGCAGGCTCGAGGCTTCACCGCTCAAGACTTTGCATTGTCTCATCCAGGTGGCGCTTTAGGTCGTCAACTGCTGTTGAAACTGGACGACATTATGCACACAGGTGACGCACTGCCTGTTGTGGCACCGGATGCGCTCGTTCGAGATGCTCTGTTAGAGATCTCTCAGAAAGGCTTAGGCATGACTGCAATCGTTGGTGAAGATGGCCAAATGGCCGGTATTTTTACCGATGGTGATTTACGCCGTATCTTAGACAGACGCGTTGATATCCATAACACGCAGATCGGCGATGTGATGACGCTAAACCCGACGGTAGCCGAGCCAAACATGCTCGCGGTTGAGGGCTTAAACTTGATGCAAGCGAAGAGCATCAATGGCCTGATGTTATGCCAAGAGGGTAAATTAGTCGGAGCGTTAAACATGCATGACTTACTGAAAGCTGGAGTAATGTAATGACACAGACAGTCGAAACTCTATACGGCACTGTTAACTCAGATGTATTTGCAATCGCAAAAGAGATCAAACTGCTAATTTGCGATGTCGATGGTGTCTTCTCTGATGGTCGCATCTACATGGGCAACAACGGTGAAGAGCTGAAAACTTTCCACACTCGTGACGGTTACGGCATAAAATCACTGATGAACGCTGGCATTGAAATCGCGATCATCACGGGTCGCAAATCTCAAATTGTTGAGAATCGTATGACCGCTCTAGGCATTAAGCTAATTTATCAAGGTCAAGACGATAAAGTTAAGGCATACCAAGATATTTGCGATAAGCTTTCTGTAAACCCTGAAAATACAGGTTACATCGGAGACGATCTGATTGACTGGCCTGTAATGGAAAAAGTTGGCTTGAAGGTCTGTGTGGCAGATGGGCACCCGCTACTTGCAAAGCGTGCAAACTACGTGACAACCATTAACGGTGGACATGGCGCGGTACGTGAAGTGTGCGACCTGATTTTACAAGCAAGAAATGAACTCGACGTGCATAAAGGTTTAAGCATATGAGTTTTACTCGTATTATCTATTTAATACTCATATTTATTGCCTCTTGGTCGACCTATTACCTGTACGACAAAGAGCAAACATCAACAATACAAGTGGCTCCCAATTTGGAGCTGCCCGCGTTTAGTGGCAAAAGCCTGAACAACATTAGCTACGACGAAAGCGGTATTCGCAGCTATCAGGTTGAATCGACGTATTTAGAACACTACTCAGTGGTTGGCGATACGCACTTTCAAAATCCAGTTCTTTCGGTATTCCGTGAAGGGCATACGATTGAATGGCAAGTCACCGCTGATCGCGCGATTATGGATGAGAATCAAGTTGTCACTTTTTATGACAACGTCGTGGCAAAGAATCTGTTGCCAGAAGCCAGCTTCGATACAATGACCACAGATAAAATGGTTGTTGAGCTGCCTAGCCGAGATTTTTACTCAGATACTCCGGTCCATATGATCGGTACATTTTTTGAAACTGAGGGACAAGCAATGAAGGGTAACTTCGGTACCAACAATGCGACCCTCTTTAATTCTGTTCAAGGTAGATATGAAACTCTTACACCTTAGTTTATTCGCTTTGACCCTTGCGGCACCTAATGTCTATGCTCTGTCTTCGGATAGCGAGCAACCTGTCTACATTGACTCAGACAGCCAGCAATTGGATATGAAAAGTAACCAAGTGACTTTCCTTGGTGATGTGAACCTTAAACAAGGCAGCATCAATATCAATGCCAACAAGGTTATTGTTACTCGTAACGCCGTAAATGGTGAGATTGAAGAAATTCAAGGCTTCGGTAAGCCAGCAACCTTCTCGCAGCTTACTGACGACGGTAAGACACTCTACGGTGAAGCTGACGACCTGCATTACCAGCTTGTTGCCGACCGACTGATCATGACTAAGAATGCGATGCTATCTCAAGATGGCAGTATCATTCGCGGCTCTAAGATCACTTACCAGATCGGTTCTCAGAAATTAGTCGCTGACAGTGGTGAAAACAAACGAGTGTCAACGGTTTTACAACCAACGGAAGTGAATAAGTAACGATGGCTGTTCTTAAAGCAAAAAACCTAGCGAAAACCTACAGTAAACGAAAGGTTGTTACCGATGTAAGCTTACAGGTAGAGTCAGGCCAGATCGTCGGTCTGCTTGGACCTAACGGTGCGGGTAAAACCACGTCTTTCTATATGATTGTTGGTCTGGTTGCGCGTGATGAAGGTACCATCAGCATTGATGACCGAGACATCAGTATCTTGCCAATGCACAGCCGTTCTCGTCTTGGTATCGGTTACCTGCCTCAAGAAGCATCGATTTTCCGTAAGTTGTCTGTAGAGAACAACATCATGGCGGTTTTACAAACCCGTGATGAGATGACCAACGAACAGCGTCAGGATAAGCTGGAAGACCTGCTAGAAGAGTTCCACATCCAACATATCCGCACCAGTAATGGTATGGCTCTGTCAGGTGGTGAGCGTCGTCGTGTAGAGATTGCTCGTGCACTCGCAGCAAACCCTCAGTTTATCCTGCTGGATGAACCGTTTGCCGGTGTTGACCCGATCTCAGTAATCGATATCAAAAAAATCATTGTTCACCTGCGCGATCGCGGCTTGGGCGTTTTGATTACCGACCACAACGTTCGTGAAACATTAGACGTGTGTGAAAAAGCTTACATCGTAAGCCAAGGGCACCTGATCGCTGAGGGTACTCCTGAAGATGTTCTCAATAACGAACAAGTTAAACAAGTTTATCTAGGCGAACAATTCCGTCTATGATTATATAGAGAGTATCGAGAGTTCTAAGAATAATAACTAGGTAAGTCACACTGAATGAAACCCTCATTACAACTTAAGCTAGGCCAACAGTTAGCAATGACTCCTCAATTGCAGCAAGCGATTCGTTTGTTGCAATTGTCTACTTTAGATTTGCAACAAGAGATCCAAGAAGCACTTGAATCTAACCCACTACTCGATGTCGAAGAAGGCAATGAAGATACGCCAACATCGGAAGAAAAACCTAGCAGTGACGAAAAAGAAACAGTTGAAGCCACAGAGCAAGACTTACCTGATAGCTCAGACTTGATCGAAAAATCAGAGATTGGCAACGAACTAGAAATCGACACAACTTGGGAAGACGTCTACAGCGCAAACACCGGTAATACGGGTATTGCGATTGATGACGACATGCCGGTTTATCAAGGCGAAACCACTCAAAGCCTGCACGATTACCTACTTTGGCAACTCGACTTAACACCATTCACTGACACCGACCGAAGCATCGCTTTTGCATTAATCGATGCCATCGACGACTACGGCTACCTCACTGTAACTTGTGAAGACATCCTTGAAAACTTCGACAATGAAGAGATCGAGCTTGATGAAATTGAAGCCGTACGTAAACGAATTCAGCAGTTTGACCCGCTAGGTGTTGGTTCAGTCAACCTGCAAGATTGCTTGTTACTGCAACTGGCAACCTTTCCCCAAGATACGCCTTGGCTCAACGAAGCTAAGTTAGTACTTACTAGCCATATCGACCAACTCGGCAACCGCGATTACAAACTGGTTATCAAAGAGACCAAGCTGAAAGAAGCAGAACTACGTGAAGTTTTGCAGCTTATTCAACAGCTGGACCCTCGCCCTGGCAGTAAGATTACTCCAGATGAAACTGAGTATGTGGTTCCGGATGTATCTGTCTTCAAAGACCTTGGCAAATGGTTAGTGACCATTAACCCTGATAGCGTTCCTAAGTTGAAAGTGAATCAGCAGTACGCTGATCTGGGCAGTAAAGGCAACAGCGCCGACAATCAATACATCCGCTCAAATTTGCAAGAAGCAAAGTGGTTAATTAAAAGCCTAGAGAGCCGAAATGAGACGCTACTCAAAGTTGCACGATGCATTGTTGAACATCAGCGTGATTTCTTCGAACATGGCGAAGAAGCGATGAAGCCAATGGTTCTTAATGATGTTGCGTTAGCTGTTGATATGCACGAATCCACGATCTCTCGTGTAACGACTCAAAAATTCATGCATACGCCACGTGGCATCTTCGAACTCAAATACTTTTTCTCAAGCCATGTCAGCACTGACAATGGCGGTGAATGTTCATCTACAGCAATTCGCGCACTCATTAAGAAGCTTGTCGCAGCGGAAAATACCGCGAAGCCTCTAAGTGATAGTAAGATTGCTGCTTTACTGGCTGACCAAGGAATTCAGGTAGCTAGACGTACTATAGCGAAATACCGTGAGTCTCTGGGCATTGCCCCATCGAGTCAGCGTAAACGCCTGCTATAAGCTCATTTAGTCGCTAGTTACTTAGCAACTATAATCAGGCAACCAACTGAAAAGGAAAGTCTATGCAAATCAATATTCAAGGCCATCACGTTGATCTTACCGATTCAATGCAAGACTATGTTCACACCAAATTCGACAAACTTGAGCGCTTCTTTGATCATATCAATAGCGTTCAGGTTGTTTTAAAAGTTGAGAAAATCAATCAAATCGCAGAAGCTACCCTGCATATAAATCAGGGGGAAATCCATGCGACAGCAACAGATGAAAGCATGTATGCCGCGATTGATTCATTGGTTGATAAACTCGTCCGCCAACTCAACAAGCACAAAGAAAAGCTAAGTAGTCACTAACATGCAATTAAGCGAAGTACTTTCATTGGACTGCACCAAAAGTGCAGTCCAATGCACAAGCAAAAAAAGAGCCCTTGAGCTCATCAGTCAGATCGCAGCAGAAAGCTGTGGTCAAGATTCAACAGAACTGTTTGAGTGCATGTTGAGCCGTGAAAAAATGGGCAGTACAGGTATTGGTAATGGCATCGCTATTCCTCACGCTCGTATGAATGTCAGTGATAAAGCGATTGCTGTATTACTGCAATGCCAAGATCCCATCGAATTTGATGCGATTGATAATCGTCCTGTCGACCTACTATTTGCCCTGCTTGTTCCAAGTGAACAGTGCAAGGAGCATCTAAAAACCCTCTCTTGTATGGCAGAGCGACTCAACGACAAGCAGACTCTTAAACAGTTGCGTAATGCTCAAAGCGATCAAGAGCTTTACGACATCATGATTCAAGTGCCAACTTGCGAGTAATAACATGCGATTAATCGTTGTTAGTGGCCAATCGGGGGCCGGTAAGAGTGTTGCGCTGCGAGTCCTTGAAGACTTAGGGTATTACTGTGTCGATAACCTTCCAGTAAATCTGCTCAATGACTTCGTCGAGTCGGTACGTGAGATCAATCAAAACGTCGCTGTTAGCATTGATATTCGTAACCTACCGAAAGAACCTCAGTTAGTCACAGAGATGCTAGAACAGCTAGACTCTGCCACTAATATCGATGTAAACGTCTTGTTCCTAGATGCGAGCAAGCAGACGTTACTCAAGCGCTACAGCGAAACACGCAGAATTCACCCTTTATCGATCGGCCAAGAAAAGCTCTCTCTTGAGCAAGCGATTGATTTAGAGAAGACACTCCTGACACCTCTCGCTGAGCACGCCAGCATTGTGATCGACAGTAGTGACTGCAACCTCTACGAATTGAGTGAAAAGGTTCGTTTTAAAGTTGAAGGCAAAGAGAAGCAAGAGCTGATCATCGTCTTTCAATCTTTCGGTTTTAAGTATGGCCTACCAAGTGATGCCGACTACGTGTTTGATGTTCGCTTTTTGCCGAACCCTCACTGGGAACCCGCACTACGACCACTAACCGGTCTAGATGCACCAATTCACTCCTTTCTAGAAGAACACTCAGAAGTTCTGGAACTCAAGCAACAGATCCAAGGCTTTGTTGAACAGTGGTTACCAATGTTAGAGAAGAACAATCGCAGTTACCTAACAGTCGCGATTGGCTGTACTGGCGGCAAACACCGCTCGGTTTATCTAACCCAGAAAATTGGTGAGTACTTCGAGCAACTTGGCCATCAAGTTCAAATCAGACACGCCTCCCTAGAGAAGCACCAACAGGGCTAACCATGGAATTAACTCGAACTGTACTGATCCAAAACCGCTTGGGTCTTCACGCTAGAGCAGCCGTAAAGTTGGTTGAGCTTGCACAAAGCTTTGATGCAACCATCACTATCCATAGCGAAGAAGATAAAACAGCGACAGCAGACAGCGTAATGGGGTTACTTATGCTGGAATCAGCGCAAGGGCAACATATTACGATTCAAGCTGCAGGCACCGATTCACAGCAAGCATTGGATGCCGTCTGTCATCTCATTGAAGACAAGTTTGATGAGGGGGAGTAGCGAAAACGCTTCACTCGCAACGCCTAAGACTCAAACAACGAACCAACCAATATTAAATCTTAGTTCTAGCTAAGTTTATGATTTAAATAAGTCCCAGAATTAAGTTACTATTCCAACCATTGTTAGAATAATGAGATAGGAGGAAAATATGGCAGAGCAATTAGAATTCGACCAAGCTCACCAAACCCTCCAAGAAGTCAGCGAAGCCCTAGAAAACGGCCGATTTGTTCACGTACGCCGACAACTTCAGGACATGGAGCCTGAAGATATTGCACACCTTTTAGAAGCCTCCCCTCGCAAAAGTCGTGACGTACTCTGGCAACTCACCGATCCTGAAGACTACGGTGAAATTCTTGATGAACTAAACGAAGACGTCAAAGATGCTCTTGTGTCAAAAATGGCACCGGAGACCTTAGCAGAAGCAACCGAAGGCATGGAAACCGATGACGTCGCGTACGTACTTCGAAGCCTACCCGACGATGTTTCTCGCGAAGTCCTTTCTCAAATGGACTCCGTCGATCGTGCATTAGTTGAAACGGCCCTGTCGTACCCTGAAGATTCAGCGGGTGCGATCATGAATACCGACGTAATCACGATTCGTGGTGATGTCGATGTTGACGTTGTATTGCGTTACATGCGTATGCGTGGCGAACTGCCGGATGCAACTGACGCTCTGTATGTTATTGATGAAGAAGAACGTCTTATCGGTAACCTATCGCTTACCACACTGGTAACGACTCAGCCTGATGTCGCGGTTTCCGAAGTGATGGAGGATGCCGACGAAGCGATCGCGGTTGAAACCAGCGCTTCCGACATTGCGAGCCTGTTCGAACGTCGTAATTGGGTTTCAGCGCCAGTAGTCGATAGCAATCAACATCTTGTTGGTCGTATCACTATCGATGACGTAGTTGATGTTATCCGTGAAGATGCCGAGCACTCAATGATGAGTATGGCGGGTATGGACGATGACGAAGATACCTTCGCACCAGTCGTAAAATCCGCTCGTCGTCGTAGTGTATGGCTTGGTGCTAATGTTCTTGCTGCGCTGGCGGCAGCATCAGTATCGAATATGTTTGAAGCAACGCTCGACCAAATGGCAGCGATTGCAGTACTGATGACGATTGTACCTTCGATGGGTGGTGTTGCCGGTAACCAAACTGTTGCTCTAGTAATTCGTGGTTTGGCACTCGGTCATATCGGTGACAGTAACAAACGCGAACTACTACTCAAAGAGGCAGCCATCGGCTTCCTAAACGGCGTGTTATGGGCTGTTATCATTGGTGGTATTGTGGTTGCTTGGAAAGGTAACTGGATACTGGGAGGCATCATCTCAGCGGCGATGATGACTAACCTGATTGTCGCTGGTATTGCTGGTGTAACTATCCCAGTGATGTTGAAGAAGATGAATATCGATCCAGCCCTTGCTGGTGGTATGGCACTGACCACAGTAACCGATGTTATTGGCCTATCGGTGTTCTTAGGCTTAGCAACCATACTTATCTAGCTTAATTACCGACTCGGTAAATACAAAAAGGGAGCCATTGGCTCCCTTTTTAATGCATCAGATTTTAGCTTCAGGTCTAAATCTCATATTTAAACCTCATGTTTAAACTGAAGAAAATTAGGCAAAATTACTCACCCGCGACTTTCATCGACTCAAGTAAGATAGAACCCGTTTGAATTTGCGAACGTGTTTCTACGTCGTTACCCACAGCAACAATCTGGGTAAACATGTCTTTTAGGTTACCGGCGATTGTGACTTCTGATACTGGGTATTGGATCTCTCCGTTCTCAACCCAGAAGCCCGCAGCGCCACGAGAGTAATCACCCGTTACGGTATTAACGCCTTGACCCATCACTTCAGTCACTAGGAAACCCTTACCCAACTCTTTTAACATCTGCTCAAAGTTTTGGCCGGTCGATTTAACGAACCAGTTATGAATACCACCCGCATGGCCGGTTGGTGTCATGTCCATTTTACGTGCTGCGTAACTCGTCAGTAGATAAGTTGCCAGAACACCATCAGTGATGATTTCACGATCTTGAGTGAACACACCTTCGCTATCAAATGGGCTTGAAGCCAAACCACGCAAGATATGTGGTCGCTCAGAAATGTTAAACCAGTCAGGTAGGATTTTCTGACCTAGATGATCCAATAGGAACGATGATTTACGGTAAAGATTACCGCCACTGATTGCCATCACAAGGTGACCAATCAAGCCAGTAGCAACATCGTTAGCGAACATAATTGGGTATTGGCCTGTTGGTAGCTTTTTCGCATCCAAACGGCTAATGGTCTTTTCTGCTGCTTCTTGACCTACGCGCTCAGGCGTCCATAGCTCATCACGGTGACGTGCAACGGTGTAGCTGTAGTCACGCTCCATCTCACCGTTAGCGCCTTGCCCAATTACACAGCAGCTCGTGCTATGACGGCTTGAAGCGTAGCTTGCTAGTAAGCCATGGCTGTTACCATAAACCTTAACGCCATAGTGGCTGTCGTAGCTTGCGCCATCACTCTGTTTGATCTTGTCGCTATAAGCTAACGCTTGCTTCTCAGCAGCAATCGCAATCTCAGCGGCATAGTCAGGGTTTGGTTCATCAGGGTGGAAAAGATCCAAGTCTGGAATTTCTTTTACCATGTATTCTTTTGCTGCAGGACCTGCAAATGGGTCTTCAGACGTGTACTGAGCGATATCAAGCGCAGCCGCGACTGTTTGAGCAATAGCCTTTTCACTCAGATCAGATGTAGATGCGCTGCCTTTTTTCTGGCCGCGATAAACAGTAATACCTAGCGCACCATCACTATTAAATTCAACGTTTTCCACTTCACACATACGTGTTGAAACACTTAAACCCGTTGACTTAGTAATAGCGACCTCAGCTGCGTCTGCACTCACTGATGCCATATCCAACGCTTTAGCTACTGCGGCTTCTAGCTCAACTCTTTGCTGGGCGACTTGCTGTTTTACATCCATATCTATTCTAATTTTTTAGGTCAATATTACGTAGGATAACAAGAATTTCGCTTTCTCCCCAAGATTCTTGCTAAAATAGGCAATATATTCGTTTGAGATAGTGACATAGGCAGAAAAGATGGCTCGCAAAAACCAAAAAGCCCCATGGGAACCAGAAGAAGAAATCATCTGGGTAAGTAAGACAGAAATGAAAACGGACATGGATGCCCTGCAAAAGCTAGGAGAAGAGCTTGTTGGTCTAAAGCCTTCTGTATTAGACAAATTTCCGCTGTCTGAAGATTTGGCACAAGCGATTAAAGATGCACAACGCTTTAAAAATGAAGCGAAGCGTCGTCAACTTCAATACATTGGTAAAGTAATGCGTAATGTCGATCCTGAGCCAATTCAAGCGGCTTTGGATAAAGTACGTAACAAACACTCACAAGCAACAGCTGAGCTACATAAGCTTGAGCAACTGCGTGATCGTGTTGTTGCTGAAGGTGATGCGGCTATTTCAGAAGTAATGGAAATGTACCCTGAAGCAGACCGTCAGCGTCTTCGTCAGCTAGCTCGCCAAGCTAACAAAGAGAAATCAGCGAACAAGCCTGCAAAGTCTTCTCGTGAGATCTTCCAAATCTTAAAAGAGCTAAAGCTAGAAGACTAATCGTTATCTCGCTTTACTCATAGAGTGAATAAAAGACCTAGCGCATGCTAGGTCTTTTTGTTTTCTACGTACTCAATATCAGAGAGATTAAACAGGAGTGATGAGTCGTCACTCACCCGCTTTAACAAATGAGCTTAATTCTGTCTGTGGATGATCCGCCGTCAGTGCCTCTATCGAGTCTTCAACCAACACCTTACCTAGCGCCACAAACACAAACTTATTCGCGATACTGCGTGCATCACCTAAATGGTGAGTCACCATCAAGACCGTAATATTTCGCTCTGCCGCTAATCGCTTCACTAAACTAAGCATCTCTTCGCGAAGCAAAGGGTCAAGCGCAGAGAAAGGTTCATCAAGCAGCCAAATGTCATGTGGCTGAACAAAACAACGCGCTAGTGCGACACGCTGGCGTTGACCACCGGATAATTGCTCAGGCAATCTATCCAAATACTCAGCAACACCAACTTGTGCTGCGGCTTGCTCCACAGCTTGCTTTTGGGTTGCAGTAAGCTTTAAACCTGGATGCAGACCTAAACCAATATTCTCTCGCACCGTAAGGTGAGCAAACAGGTTGTGCTCTTGAAACAACATCGCCAACGGGCGTTGGTGTGCCTCTTTACCAATAAGCGACTGCCCAGCTACTGAGATCTCACCCGATGTAGGCTCGATAAACCCCGCAACTAGCGCCAACAGTGTAGATTTACCCGCACCACTCGGCCCCATAAGCGCAACAATATCACCCTGCTCAGCTTGAAAATCAAAGCTAAACAACTCTCTGTGATAGTGGTAATCCACATCTTTCATCACTAACATCATCGGTTCCTTAATTCTTTAGCATCGAGCTTAGATCTTCGAGTAAATAAGAATTCTATTAAGCTAAAGCTGCCGACACTCAATAACAGTAAGCTCACAGAAACTACCGCCGCCGCTTCCATTTGATAACTGCCTAACAATTGAAATAGGTACAAAGGCAGAGTTCTAAAATCTTGGCTACCAAACAAAGCAATCGCGCTTAAGTCCCCCATCGCCAACATAAAGCTGATCGAGAAGGCTTGCGCCATCGGCTTACGCAGTGCTCGCCACTCCACTAACCTAAAACGCGTGAAACCTGTCATTCCCAAGCTTGCACACACATACTGGTACTGCTGAGACAAATGCAGCATAGGTTGAGCCAAGGTTTTAATTACGTAAGGCAGCGCCATTAAGCTGTTGACGGCAATCACGATAAAGAAAGCTAAACTGAATACATCGGTGAATGAACGCAGTAATAAGAAGATACCCGTACTGATCACCAGCCCCGGAGTCACTAAGATAATAGTGCCAATCAGCTCGATTTTATCGGCTCGAAAATTCTTGTTCTGTAAACGCCATGCTCGGCTAGTCAGCAGTATCGCAATACCAATACCAACGGCGATAACACTTGCTAATGACGCGACTTTAACCGAGGTCATTAACGCCGCCCAAAACGGCTCGCTGCTGAGTACGGTTAATGCCTGCGAGTTAATTCCACTGACGATAACCATAGCTAATGGCGGCAATACCAGCATTGAGACTATGATGATCCAAAAGCTATCCCAAGCTTTTGACCACCAGCTGTCCTTAACCAAATATTTCTCTTCCGACAGCTGACTGGCCGCCACTGAAATAGGTTTCGATAGCCGTTGAATGCTCACCGCTAGCACACCACACAGCAGCATTTGCCATATCGCGAGTAAGGCGCCAGCTTGAAGGTCAAAGTCGAATTTAATCGCCTGATAAATAGCGAGCTCGATAGTGGTTGATTTTGGTCCACCGCCTAGCGCCATCACGGTAGCAAAGCTGGTAAAACACAACATGAAGACTAAGCCACACACATGTGGCAATTGCTGCCTTAAGCGAGGCCATTCAACCCATCTGAATTTGTTCCAATGACTCATACCCAAATGAGCACAAAGCTTGTGTTGCTCGGCAGGCACGGTATCTAACGCTTGCAGAAGTAAGCGACTGGCATAAGGCAAGTTAAAGAAAACGTGCGCCAGCAAAATACCATTCAATCCGTATATGGAAAATGGCAATTCAATATCGAAGTTAGCCAAAAGCTTAGCTAACCAACCGCTATTACCATAGATCGCAAGTAAACCAAATACACCGACTAACACCGGCAGGACTAAGGTCGACGCGAACAGCCTTAACAATAAAGCTCGTCCAAAAAACTGCCTACGACACAGCGCATGAGCAATAGGTATAGCAAAGCCAACACTCAGCACCGTTGAGAGTGTCGCCTGATAAAAACTGAATTTCGTTACATGCCAATAGTAGGGGTCGGACCATACTTGGCTGATATCAAGAGAAGGGGCATTGCTAAGCAATGCCCCAACTGCTGAAACCACGAAGGCGGTAATAAGTATCGCTACCCAAATCCCAACCTTAGGTGTTTTCTTTATCATAGATTGATTTTTTACCGTAAATGGTTCGCTCAGTTAATCTCGAACGAACCCTTAAATACAGAAAGTTAGAAAGCTAATTTTTTAAAAGCAAATTAAAAAGTAAGTGCACTCTGCCATTCACGAATCCAAGGCTTACGCTTCTCGGCGACCTCTTCTGAGCTAAAGCTCAGCGCTTTCTGAGGAACCGTAAGTTGCTCAAACCCTTTTGGTAACTCAACATCCGTCACTGGGTACATCCAGTTACCTGTTGGCATCGCCGTTTGGAATTCATCACTTAGGATAAACGCCATAAACTCATCAGCAAGTTTCTCGTTCTTACTGCCTTTAACCTTGGCGGCCACTTCCACTTGAGTGTAATGCCCTTCTTCAAAGCTTGCTGCTGCGTACTTAGAATCGCTCTCAGCAATAATGTGGTAAGCAGGAGACGTTGTGTAAGACAACACTAAATCCGACTCGCCTTCTAGGAACATAGAGTAAGCTTCAGACCAACCTTTGGTTACAGTCACTGTTTTCTGGGCAAGCTTCTTCCATGCTGTAGTTGCTTCATCACCATATACCGACTTCATCCAAAGCATCATGCCTTGACCTGGTGTTGATGTACGTGGGTCTTGGTAGATAACCTTAAGGTCATCACGCTGCTCAACCAACTCTTTAAGGCTCTTTGGTGGGTTTGCCAACTTCTCTTTGTTGTAAACAAAAGCAAAGTAGCCAAAGTCATAGGGTACAAAAGTGCTGTCGCTCCAACCATTAGGAAGCGTTACTGATGAAGTATCAACATTATGCTCAGCCAATAAGCCCGTCGCTTTCGCTTCAGCCATCAGGTTGTTGTCGAGACCTAGCAAGATATCGGCTTTGCTGTTGCCGCCCTCAAGACGTAAACGGTTCAGAATAGACACGCCATCTTCTAGAGCGACAAAATTCACATCACAGCCACACTTCTCTTCGAATGCTTTTTCAACGGCAGGACGAGGGCCCCAATCCGCAGCAAAAGAGTCATAGGTGTATACGGTCAAAGTGTTGTCTGCAGCAAAGGCAGAAAAAGAGATAGCTGTAGTAACAGCAAGGGTAGTTAATGTGAATTTCACTGGACGCTCTCCATGGTCTGAGCGGCACAGGTTTGAGGGAGGAGAACGGTAGAGGTTGTTCCTAACTCAATTCCTACGCCAGCATTATCTGGTTCAGGTTTACGGGTCCCAAGCATCTGCTTGATCTCAGCTCGCATTCATTATTTGAATGGTTCGCTCCCCGATGAGTGTTCAGAATTGTAATTTGATTTTTAACAATAAGCTATCAAGTTTGGATCAATTACGTTGATCGTAGCCCCAACGTGGCACTAAACCTTGTTCGATACCAAGATGATCCAGAATACGCGCCACCATAAAGTCGACCAGATCTTCAATTGACTTAGGTTGATGATAAAAACCCGGGGCTGCAGGCATGATCGTCACGCCCATGGTCGAAAGCTTGTGCATGTTCTCTAGATGAAGCGTCGAAAATGGCGTCTCACGAACCACCAACAACAATTGGCCTCGCTCTTTCATGACCACATCTGCTGCTCGCTCAATCAGGTTATCCGACAAGCCATGTGCAATCGAAGCCAAGCTTCCCGCTGAACATGGACACACTACCATCTGCTTCGGCGCTGCTGAACCAGAGGCAACCGGCGAGAACCAATCATCTTTGCCACACACCACTAGCTTTTCAGGGTCGCAGCCAAGATGTTTAACCAAAGCTTGTTTCGCCGCATCTGGCCCAGCAGGTAACTTAAGTTCATGCTCGGTCGCCAATACCACTCGCGCTGCCGATGAAATCAGCAAGTAGACCTGATAATCGGCTGCCAAAAGGCATTCAAGTAAACGCAGGCCATAAGGCGCACCGGATGCGCCAGTGAAAGCAAGAGTTATCACTTTATCGTGTTTTGTCATGTTCTCAATTACTTCAAATTATAAGGTCGTGGATGCCGTTAGCCTTTGAGTGCCAATCCATCCAACAGTTTTTGGTGAATGCCACCAAAGCCACCATTACTCATTACCAAGATTTGGTCGCCCGCTTGTGCCTCTGAGACAATTTTAGCAACGAATGCATCCATGTCATCACTCACGTGTGCAGGTTGGTGACAAGCGTCTGCAACATCTTGAACTGACCAATCAATGTTATCCGGTTGGAATAAGTAGGTAGAATCCGCCTGCTTCAACGAATCAGCCAGTATTTCTTTGTGCACACCACGTTTCATGGTGGCAGAACGAGGCTCTAAAACGGCAATGATTTTCTTAGTGTCGACCTTATTACGTAATCCGCCCAGAGTAAGTTCAATCGCCGTTGGGTGATGAGCAAAATCGTCATAAACAGAAACACCTGCGACCTCGCCTTTAAACTCCAAACGACGCTTAGTATTAATAAAGGTAGCTAGCGATTCACAAGCGAGATCTGGTGTTACGCCCACGTGTCGTGCAGCTGCTATCGCCATTAGGGCATTGTTGACATTGTGATCGCCAACCAAGTCCCAATTTACGGTACCAACACATTCATTTTGGAAGTAAACCTCAAATTGAGAGCCATCTTTGACCAGTTTCTTGGCATCCCAGTCGCCTTGCTCACCACTCGATTCAGTTTCGCTCCAGCAACCGCGAGCTAAAACATCTTGAATCGCGGTGTCTTGCTTAGGTGAGAAAATTCGACCATTGCTTGGCACAGTACGCACCAAATGATGGAATTGTCGCTTAATCGCTTCAAGATCGTCAAAGATGTCCGCATGATCGAACTCTAGGTTATTCATCACCAAGGTTCTTGGGTGGTAATGAACAAACTTAGATCGTTTATCGAAAAAAGCACTATCATATTCGTCGGCTTCTACCACGAAGAACATGCTTTCACCAAGGCGAGCAGAGATACCAAAGTTACCTAACACACCGCCAACTAAGAAGCCCGGTGCATAGCCACAGTCTTCTAAGATCCAAGCCAGCATACTTGATGTCGTGGTCTTACCGTGCGTTCCCGATACCGCTAACACCCAACGGTCATGCAGCAGGAACTCTTGCAACCACTGAGGGCCAGAGGTGTATCTAAGGTTGTTATCCAACACATACTCAACACACGGATTACCGCGGCTCATTGCGTTACCGATAACCACGAGATCTGGCCTTGGTTCTAATTGGCTAGGGTCGAACCCTTCAATAATTTCAATCCCTTGTGATTCCAACAAGGTGCTCATTGGCGGGTAAACATTCGCGTCACTACCCGTAACCTTGTGACCTAATTGACGAGCCAATACCGCAGCACCACCCATGAAGGTGCCACAAATTCCTAAGATATGAATATGCATAAATTGCTTCCAAACGCTTGGCTAAATAAACGATGCCTAATTAAAACGGCTTGCACTCATTATCATTAAATGGCGATTAAAAGCGAGCGGCAATGCAAAACAAATTGAGTCGACATAGTAAGTGAGATCTGTGTCGCTTAGTTCATTACCATTAAAAAGATCTAACCTTTAGAATTTAGGTAAGCGTCTAGATGAATAAAGCCCACTAAAGAGGCCGAATCTACAGTGCTCAAATCCCCCCTAATATTGAGAGAAGTTTAAGGAAATAACATGTCTGAGATGCGCACCCTTGGTGAGTTCATTGTTGAGAAACAGAGTGACTTCCCCCATGCAAGCGGTGATCTATCATCCCTTTTGTCGTCTATTCGACTTGCTGCAAAAATTGTTAACCGTGAGATCAACAAGGCTGGCCTAGTCGACATCACTGGCGCTGTTGGTACAGACAACGTGCAAGGTGAAGAGCAACAAAAGCTAGACCTTTACGCGAACGACAAATTTAAAGCGGCTCTAGAAGCCCGTGACCAAGTTTGTGGTGTTGCAAGTGAAGAAGAAGACGAAGCTGTCGCCTTCAATAAAGAGCTCAACAAAAACGCAAAATACGTTGTACTGATGGATCCACTTGATGGCTCTTCAAACATCGACGTGAATGTATCGGTTGGTACAATTTTCTCTATCTACCGTCGAGTATCACCGATCGGTACGCCACCAACACAAGAAGATTTCCTACAGCCAGGACACAAGCAAGTAGCCGCGGGTTACGTGATTTACGGTTCTTCAACCATGCTTGTATACACAACAGGTGCTGGCGTAAATGGCTTCACCTACGACCCATCACTGGGTACCTTCTGCCTATCTCATGAAAACATGATGATTCCAGATGAAGGTAAGATTTACTCAATCAACGAAGGTAACTACATCCGCTTCCCTACGGGTGTGAAAAAGTACATTAAGTACTGCCAAGAGAATGAGCCAAGCGACAACCGCCCTTACACATCACGTTACATCGGGTCTCTAGTTTCAGATTTCCACCGTAACCTGCTGAAAGGCGGCATCTACTTGTACCCAAGCACGCAAAGTCACCCTCAAGGTAAACTGCGCCTGCTTTACGAGTGCAACCCAATTGCTTTCCTTATGGAGCAAGCGGGCGGCATCGCTTCAGACGGTGCTCAACGTATCATGGATATCAAACCAACTGAGCTGCACCAACGTGTACCTTTCTTTGTTGGTTCAACAGACATGGTTCGCAAAGTAGAAGAGTTTCTTGAGCTGAACCGAGACTAAACCCCTCGTTCATTTCTCAAAATAGCGTCATTAAAAAAGCCAGCATTCACATGCTGGCTTTTTGTTTGATAACTCAGAATATATAGCGACTAAGCGTTGTTCCGCTTACACCAGTTACCCGAAAGTATTTCTTTATTAGCTGTTAGATCAAGCTGATACAAATATACCCATGCTAATCCAAATATAGTCTCTATTTTCTCGCGACGATACTCAACAGGAACATCTTCTAGCAGATCGAGCGACTCTAAAATTTCGTCGTTAATGATATAGACCTCACCTGCGACACTTTTCTTTCCCAAAATCATCGCCGGATAGGCACCTAAATCAAAAAGTGCGTATTCCATAGGTGTATCAAACTGCCCTAATAAATCGCAGCCCTTCAAATAGTGGTGATTGGACTGACCTTGCCTCAAGGTTCCATAGACAAAAACAAGATGCTGCATACGCCCTCCATGCGGCTTTACTCGAACTCAAATTGATACAGAAGGTCTACGGCACTATCTAGGCCAGAAACTGCTTCAACATAGAGATCCTGCATCAATCGATAACGAACAGTAAATTCACCGAGCGAGTTGAAGATACCCACACCATACTTCACCTGTAAACCAGGCAGGATGTAGCCACTTACCGTCACCTGAGAGTCATCGCCAGAGCCTGCGGTATCCAGTTGCAAATCTTGTACACCAAAGGCTTCACCAATTTCGCCGACAACCTTACCACTCTTCGCTAAACTCAAACCGATTAAGGTCGTTGTCATCGAGCCGCTCGACTCACCATCGATATCTTGGCCACGCAGAATATAAGACAGCGCGTTCGCTTGTGGCATCGCAGGGTCAGAGTAAATCTCGATGGTCGGCTCTGTCGCAGGGCCTGTCACTCGAATACCTGCGGTCACATCATCCTGAGTATTATCAGGATTACGAATCGCATTGATGGCTACGTATGGCTGATCCGGTGGACCATTCATTAGAATCTTACCCTCTTCGATTAAGAGGTCTTGCCCGAATGATTGGTAAGTACCATCGACGATGTTCACTTCACCTGTAATAAATGGACCTTGGTCTTTTTGAGCCACGTTGAGCTTACCGACCAAATCACCTTCAAGACCGAAGGCAGACAATTTAAAATCATCACCAATGGAGATATTAATATTCGTCATCACGTTGAATGGGATCGTATCTTCGTTTTCTGGCTCTAGATCTTTATTCAGAATAACCTGATCAGAAGAGACGCCAACCGCTGACGGTGGTAAGTCTTCAACAACAATTCGTCCCCATGGTAATGCAATATCACCGGTAATTTTCGCCAGCTCTGGTGTGACATCAATGGTCATATCAGGCACAACCTTGACCTTGACCATCGGTGGGATATCAACCATCAACTCATCAGCGAAAACTCTAACGTTAGAGTGCCATGCTTTAAGATCTTGCCAATCTCCGGTTCCCTCAATATCAAGGTGACCATCAGGCGTTTCGACATTCGCATCCAGTTTTGCACTATAACCATCAAAGTCGAGGTCAATGCGGCCATCTTTCACATCAACAGGCGTAACATCGCCTTTCACTTGAATACCATCAACAGAGAATTGGCCAAAGACTTGAGGGTGCATCAAAGAGCCTTTAACTTGAAGATCACTCTCAAGGTCGGCTTTCAATAAGCTGTATTCACCTAGAATTGGCTGTAAGAAATCAAGATGGAACGTGGTCAACTTAATTGCTGCATCGACCATTTTGTCTTCGGCAAGAATATTCGGTAACGACACCGTGCCAGACAGGTCACCATTGTCGGAAACATCCAACTTAAAGTCGGCATCCAGTTTGTTGTCTTTCAGTTGGGCATTCAATGCAACGCTTTCCCAACCCAGTGTAATTGGCTCACCCACTTGTTGAACAACCTGACCTTTCGGCATATCAACGCTTACCGTAACCTCAGGCTCACCTTGTTCAGACCACTTAGCATGAGCGGTCGCATTGACTAAGCCCTGTAATTGCGTCTCTTTAGGCACAAAGGCTTTAATCTGATCGAAATCGAATTGATTGATGGCTACCTTGGCCTCACCCGATTTTCCGACACGAACGTCTTCATCCAAACACACGCTCGAACCCGATTGTTTCCAACAGTGCGCTTGAACATCGGCAAACTGTTTATCAACATCCGCCTTTATCGCGACAGGTTGGTCTAATACCCAAGGGCCTTGCTGAGTGGTGATTTTGACTCTATCTAACGACCCATCCCAAATAAGAGAAGGCTTTTGAATCAACTCTCCGGAAATAGCTAAGCTTGTAGACACGATGTCGGATATCACATCAAGTGTCACTGTGTGTTTCTTCTCACCACCACTCACCGTGAGATCAATGCTTTCTACGCTCTGATCTTGATAGGTTAGGTTGTTAGCTTTTAATTCAAGATCAGCTTGAGCTTCAGGCAACGGCAGAGGAACCACAGAACCATTAAGCGACAAGGATTCTAGTGTTGCTTCGTTATTCCAATCTACCTTATCCACATTTAGAGCGAGATCGACTTCAGGCTCTTTCGTTGGACCACTGAGCTGGATGTTACCAATCACTTTACCTTTCAAATCAGGGACGCTTTTTACAAGCTCAGGGAAATTAATCTCAACGCCCATATCCCATTTCTTATCAAGCTCACCCTGAGCCTTAATCGAGTTAACACCGTGAGCTAAGCTCAAACCACTGGTTTTCAGTTTTGGTTCACCGCTCGCGCTGCGATCCGACGCTGACAACTGACCTTCGATATCCAGAGGGTATTCTCGCAAGATCCCTTCAATATCCAATTTAGGCAGTTCAATCGCCCAGCCGCCCGCTTCCGTCAACTCACCAGAGGTGACGATGCTTCCACTAATGTTACCCTCGGCTTCTGGCCATTGCAGGCCCGGCTGAATGTCTTTGAGTGTCACGTCAGCTTGCCAGTTAACGAGACTCTTCCAATTCGCTTTAACGACGCCGTTAAGCTCACCGCCTAGCGTGTTGAGATTTAGACGCTCGAGCTCAATCTGTTCCGTTGTGCCTTTACCCTGTAGTTCGATGGCTAATTCAGGGATTTCCTTACCATCGGCTTCACCTTTAAGTAGAACATTAAAACCATCTAGTGAGCCATCAGCTTTGAATTGTTCAATTGTCGCTTGGTAATCGCTTTTTCCGGTAAGGGGCCACTGCGCTTGTCCCCCCTCTAAAAGAAGGTCAAATGGCAGAGTCGGCTCTAGCGGTTGAATGTCCCCAGACAACTTTGCCTCAATCAGCTCAGAAAATTGGGAGTCTAGGTTTAGCTTAGCCACGCTGCCTTGTGCTTTCAGAGACAACTTCTGACCAGCAAGGTCGGTTTCTTTCACTAACGCATCCAAAGAAAGCTCTAACGGATAACCGCCCTTGAGCTCAACCTTAGTCGTTAGGTTTGCGCTGGCTTGTGGCATATCGAGTTCGAGAGTTGAAACATCAACCGTGTGTTTGCCCACGCGAGCTTCTAGCCCAAGGTGGTTCACAACGATTGGTGTTTCTTGTTCTAAGGTGAAACGGTTGAGATCAAAACGCTCCAACACAACCTGTAAAGGAATCCAGACTTCCGGCAATGCGATAGCCGTTTTCTCGGTAGCCTCTGGCTCAACCTTTTCTGCTTGCGGTTCTTCTGTCGACTCCGCGAGTTTAACCTTAAGATCATTGAATAATGTTGGCGATACCGTTAGCTTCTCGCCCTGCATGCTCAAAGCCGTAGAGAACAGGCTCCATTCAATTTCATGCCCTAAGATATTCAACTTGATATCAGATAAAGCGATACGGTTGATTACGATTGGCAGCGGTGTTTTTACCGATGTTACGGGCGGAGTCGGTTCTGTTTCTTCTGTAGAGGCAGGAGGCAGTTCAGTAAATGCGAAGTCCAATCCTTGAATCGCTAAACGATCGACACACAGCTTAGGGTCAAGCAGGCAGCGAGGATTAATAGCCAAGTTCAGCTTTTGAACCTTGGTGTCGATATGAAGGCTATCATCTTTGAACTGGACATTATTAAGCGTAAAACTTGGAAAAAGTGCCCCTTTGGTGCTTTCCACTTTAAGTTGTGGCAATGCTTTTTCAGCGCCCCACAGCACAGTGTTCAACCCTGGGTTGGTGAACAAAACAAAACCTAGCAGGGCTACCAACAACAGCAAAATAGACGTCAATGAGATCGACGTCCACTTGATGCACTTGCCCATCACTTTGATCATAATTCTGGCCCTAAACTAAAGTGTAACTGGAACTCATCACCTTTTGCTGCATCTAGACCCCAAGCAAAATCTAAACTCACTGGACCAACAGGTGACGCCCAACGAACACCGACACCAGTGCCGTGTTTCCATTCAGGTTTATCATTAAATGCATCACCAATGTCGTAGAATGCAGCGCCCCACCAGTTTCCAACCAAGCGGTATTGGTATTCAAACGAACTGGTTGCCATGAATTTTGCACCCGTTAGTGCACCACTTTCATCTCGAGGAGAGATCGACTCATAACCATAACCACGAATGCTATTGTCACCACCAGCAAAGAATCTTAGGGAGGGAGATAGCTTATCAAACTCGTCAGCAAAGTTGCCGCCAAATTGAAGTCGAGTTAAGCCTCGGTGATTGTCGCCAATGCTTCGAATCCAAGCGGTTTGACCTTGAAAACGGACAACCTTAGTTGCAGATAACAAGGTATCATCAGCAGCTTCAAACATAATGGTTTGTTTGTCGCCCCACATCGGCATCGAACCACCTCGTGTTCGAGTGCGTGAGAAAGCAATACCCGGCAGCACAAATTGCGCCAAGTCATCCTGCAAACCTTGCTCATAGTTTTCGACCAAGTATCGAATGAACACCGTGCGTTGCCAGCCGTTATCCAGGCGCCAATATCTTTCTAGCGCTAAGTTTGATTCCAAACTCTTGGTATCACGATTATCCAAATTCTTCATACCGTACTTAACTTGGTAGTAGTCATTAAGTACGTCATCCAATGGGATTTTATAAGCAGCCGTGATCGTCTGCTCAGGCTTCGAGATCGACAAGCTACTATTAAAGCTATGGCCTCGATCATTAACCCAAGGTTTTTTCCATTTGAGAGTGCCTTTCACACCAAGGTCGGTTGAGACACCGATACCGGTTTCGATTTGGTTACGAGCTTGCGGAGCAAGGCTAACCTTCATCGGGATTTCTCGGCCTTCGCCTAACTGGCTTAAATCTGGTTCAACAAATACCGAGGAGAACCAATCCGTATTAGACAGGTTTTGGTTGTACTCACCGACTTTGGTGATTGAGTAAGGTTCGCCATCCTCAAATGGTTTAAGTGACTGCACCTTATCTTCTTCTATCTGGCTACCAGTAACCTGAGTAGTACCAAAGTGATAGCGGATACCACTGTTATAATGAAGACGAACATAAGCGCGATTCAATTCAGGAGCGACTTCTAGCTTACTAAGATCATAAGCCCCATCGAAGTAGCCTTTCGCTAAGCCAAGGTTGCGGATCGACGATTTCAAAGAGTCATAATTACCATGATTCAGAGTCGAACCTTTAGACAAGCTACTCTTCGCTATCAAGGCTAAAAAGTCTGGGTCATCTTTGGCTTCACCCGTCAGAACGATATCTGAAGTATAAATAACAACAGGCTCTCCCGGCTCAACCGTAACGGTCATTTCGGTATCATCTTCGGAGTGAGTAAATGTGATTTTAGGGTGGTAGTAGCCTAACGCATTCAGAGCTTCTTTAATCATAGATTCCAAGCGGGATTGGAATCTTAGTGAAACCGAATACTCTTCTTCAGGGATCGCACTCAGATAAGCATCAACATTATCCTCAAGCGCTCCATCTAGCCCTTTGATTTCAAGGGAAACGTCAGCGAAAGCGAGCGTCGATGACAATAGAGTGCCAATCAGAACTGGTAAAGTTTTTCTTATCATGTTTAATTGGTGAAGAAGTTATCAATACGTTAATAAGTGAAAAGAAATAATACCGCTAAATAGGCATTGAGTCTGTAATAAATCCTGGAATAACACGGTCTAATTTAAAGACTTATTCAATATTGACCAACAGTTAATATGAACCCACGTTAAATAAAAGCCAGCGCGGTAAACGTATGCGAAAAGGAATATAACATGCTAAACAAACAACAACTGGTTTCTGCAGCAACCGCACTACCGGGAAATGCTGACCCAATTCGAATCACTGAGCGCCATTTCGTCAACCAAACCGACCTGCTCGATGCGCCTACGGGCTCTCAACAAGAAGTCCTGTTTGGTATGGGATGCTTCTGGGGAGCTGAGCGTTTGTTTTGGCAATTGGATGGCGTTATTTCAACATCCGTTGGTTACGCTGGCGGATACACAGTTAATCCCACTTATGAACAAGTATGTACTGGGCAAACCGGCCATACCGAAGTCGTTCGTGTCATATTTGATAGTGAACAAACCTCTCTAGCTCGAATACTTGAGACCTTTTGGGAGCGTCATGACCCAACTCAAGGAATGCGCCAAGGCAACGATTTAGGAACTCAGTACCGTTCTGCGATTTACACCTTCAGTGAAGAACAACAATCTATCGCTGAGCACTCTAAACGTGAATATCAACGAGCAATGACTGAATCTTTAGGCAACGAGATCACGACGGAAGTTCTGCCTGCTGGAAAATATTTTTTCGCAGAAACCTACCACCAGCAATACCTGGCTAAAAATCCGAATGGGTATTGCGGGTTGGGTGGAACCGGTGTCTGCTTCCCTCCACAATAAAGTGCCGTTCGACATACCAGCGAGAACGACACGCATTAAAAAAGGGCTTCCATTAGGAAGCCCTTTTCATTGTTAATCTATTCAGTGCAAACAAATCGATAAAGCGCAGTTACACCGGCAACGCTGCAATCGTGCCGTTAACTTCTTTAAAAATAGTGAGCTTTTGTTTGTCTGAAACTTCAGGAAGAAGCACCTTGCCTTGGTCGAAGCGAAACTCTCCAACACCTTCAATAGCAAATTGGCCTTTGAACAGGACTTTAACGAAACGCGCCACCTGATGTGGACGGTAAGTAGAAAATTTTCTTAACATAATACAACCTCAATTCCATTTGAGTACTACAGTCACATACCTGAACAGCGTCGCTGTTCAAAGCACATTTAATCGCTAATTCCTTTAGCAAACAGCAAGATAATCTATTGTTCATCTCGATATTGATGCATTATACCTTTTGGTAACAAGCCTGCAACTTCTTTCTACGTCGTACGATAAAAAAGTTAAAGAGGCATTTTTCAAATTTCATATTATACTTCCTGTGCAAACCAATAAGCGGAACAAAAATATAATGAAAAACAAAACTCTACTGGCTTTTCTAGCCGCAGCCTCTCCACTCTTCGCCAATGCTCACAACCTATCAGTAGGCGCTACCCTGCCTGCCGTCGATGTGAGTAACTATGGTGAGATTGTTCTAAACGACGGAAATACTGGATATCAAGCTTGGGCAACCAATGATCTTCTAGGTAAAGTTCGCGTCGTTCAAGCTATCGCTGGCCGCAGCAGCTCTAAAGAGCTCAACGCACCACTGATGGCAGCCATTACCGCATCGAAGTTCTCAGAAGACAGCTACCAAACCACCACCATCATCAACCAAGATGATGCGATTTGGGGGACTGGGTCTTTTGTTAAGTCATCAGCCGAAAGCAGCAAAGAAGAATTTCCATGGTCTTCTATGGTCCTAGATGAAGACGGCGCCGTTGCGTCATCATGGGCTCTAAAAGAAGAAAGTTCAGCGATTATCGTTCAAGACAAGCAAGGTAAAATCTTGTTTGTAAAAGAAGGTGCATTAAACGAATCAGAAGTCACTCAAGTCATTGAGTTGATTAAAGCGAGTCTTTAATAAGATATTCGCGTCTTTTTCGAGACCTAACCAAAGGATATTGTTATATTATAACAGTATCCTTTTTTAATTCTGTGGTTAATCATCCTGATGTGGCAAAACACACCCAACAATGTGAAACGCAAAACAGGCTTCTTGCTTGGGCTTATGCTCATGTTAAGCGTGTTAGCCGCAACACACATCGTGGATATCGCACCAGAGCACCACACCTCACACCATTGTGAGCTGTTTTCGCTTAATCAGTTCATCACAGCGCACTCACTACCACAGATTCCAGAGTTCCATTCGGAATTTACTGTCGCTATCACAGAGTCAGTAACTTCACTACAGCGGCTATATTTCGCTTATTTGGCACGCTCACCTCCTGTAAATATCGCTTAATTACCACTACTTTTTAATTAACCTTTATTCAGGAAAAAAACATGAAACCTACTATTTTAGCCGTTGTTATCGGCATGACTGTCTCTACAAATGTTCTAGCTAACGAAGAGTTCCGCTCTCATGATGCACACGTACATGGTCAAGTTGAAGTAAACATCGCGCAAGATGGGCAAGAACTGCTTGTTGAAGTAACAGCTCCAGGCGCGGATGTGGTTGGGTTTGAACATGCTCCAGAAACTGCAGAACAGAAGAAAGTGTTTGAGCAGGCTATCGCACAATTAAACAAGCCAGAAGAGCTGTTTAGTTTTAACAATGCGAGTTGTACTCTGAAGTTCAAGTCAGTGGCAAACACCTTAGAAGGCGATCATGACGACCATGAAGGCCATGACCATGCAGAACACGGTCATGACGACCACGAAGGCCATGACCATGCTGAGCACGATCATGACGACCACAAAGGCCATGACCATGCGGAACACGGTCATGACGACCACGAAGGCCATGACCACGCTGAGCACGATCATGACGACCACAAAGACCATGACCACGCTGAACACGATCATGATGACCACGAAGGTCATGACCACTCTGAAGGTGGCCACGGCGAATTCACCGTTGAGTACCATTACCAATGTTCAGACGTTGCTAAGCTAGACACAGTTAGCACTCAATGGTTCTCTAAGTTCGATAATACAGAAAAAATGACTGTGAACTTACTAACAGACACAGCTCAAGTACAAGAAGTGCTTAACGCAGAGCGTATTAGTTTCCGATTCTAATCACTCCTAGATCGGATTAAACGTAAAATAAACAGTCAGGTAAGTCATCGCTTACTTGGCTGTTCAAATCGGTGTGTCTGGGGAATTTATGCTTCAAATTACTGTCCAGTAGATACACCGCTTTAATTATTGGAGCTAGCATGTCTTCTGACAGTTCATCATTTGTGGTCAAACTCGAAAATATCAGCTTTCGTTGGAAGCCTGAATTACCACCAACGCTAGAGATCCCCTCTCTTCACATCCAAGCCCAAGAGCACCTTTTTATTAAAGGGCCAAGTGGTTGTGGAAAATCAACTTTGTTAGGGCTACTGACCGGAATCAACCAAGCTGAGCAAGGAGAAGTCTCTATCCTTGATCAAGACCTCACTCAGCTTACACCTCGTCAAAGAGATAAATTCAGAGCCGATCATATTGGTTATATTTTCCAACAATTTAACCTGCTTCCTTATCTATCAGTTATCGATAACGTGACGCTTCCTTGCCAGTTTTCACAGATACGTAAACAGCAAGTCGCTGAAAGCCAGAAAAGCTTACAAGAGACGGCTCGAGAGTTGTTACTCCGATTAAAGCTACCTCAAGCTTTAATGGACAAGCCCGTTACCGAGTTGAGCATAGGTCAACAACAACGTGTTGCTGCCGCTCGTGCTTTGATTGGCCAACCCAAAATCATTATTGCCGACGAGCCAACCTCGGCTTTGGATCATGACAACCGAGAAGCTTTTATCGAACTGTTGTTAGAACAAGCCAACCAGGCAGGGTCTACTCTTATCTTTGTTAGCCATGATCCAACACTAGAAAAGTTGTTCACTCGAACCATAGATTTAAAAACCGTTAACCAAGCTAAGGTTGTCGTATGAAAGTAATTACTCACTTAGCCTTAAAAAGCGTACTCAACCGTAAAGCCACGGCTATTCTCACTATTCTCACGGTAGCTGTATCTGTCATTCTCTTGCTCGGCGTAGAACGCGTTAGAACCGAAGCAAAAAGCAGCTTCGCCAATACGATTTCAGGTACTGACCTTATCGTTGGTGGCCGTTCTGGTCAGGTCAACCTGCTGCTTTACTCAGTATTCAGAATCGGTAATGCGACCAACAACATCGACTGGAAAAGCTATGAAGAATTTAGCCAGCACAACGCAGTAAAGTGGGCGATACCAATCTCATTGGGCGACTCTCACAAAGGCTTCCGTGTGATGGGTACAAATCATAGTTACTTTGAAAACTATCGCTATGGAAGTAAGCAACTACTTACTTTCCAACAAGGTAAAGAATTTGAACAGCTATTTGATGTCGTGATTGGTGCCGATGTCGCGAAGAAGTTGGACTATACGATTGGTGACCAAATCATTCTTGCGCACGGTATCAGTGATGTTGCGTTTAGCCGTCACGATAATCTGCCCTTCAAGATAGTGGGAATACTCGCACCAACAGGAACACCAGTAGACAAAACCGTACACGTTTCGCTCGAGGCAATCGAAGCGATTCACGTTGGCTGGGAGTCAGGTGCCAATCTAGGACACACACCGGATGCCGAAACCTTAAAGACTTTTGATTTCCAACCGAAGCAGATTACCGCGATGATGCTCGGGCTGAATTCGAAGATTCAAACCTTCGCACTGCAACGAGAAATCAATAACTACCGCCAAGAACCTTTGAGCGCCATTATGCCGGGCATTGCGCTTCACGAATTGTGGGGAATGATGGCTGTAGCAGAACAAGCACTACTGATTGTTTCAGGGTTTGTTGTTGTCGCCGGTTTATTGGGCATGCTCAGTAGCCTACTCACTAGCTTGCAAGAAAGGCGTCGAGAGATGGCTATCCTGCGTGCGATGGGCGCAAGACCTCGTCATGTGTTTGGTTTACTGATCAGTGAAGCCAGTGCGCTAACCTTCCTTGGCATTACATTAGGTGTTGCGGTGTTGTTTGCGCTGATCGCAGTGGTTGCTCCTATTGTGCAACAAAGCTATGGTATCAACATATCGATATCCGCAATCACACCGCATGAGTGGAAACTGCTTATGCTGGTACAAGTTGCCGGAATCATTATCGGCTTTATTCCCGCTTTCAGGGCTTACCGCCAGTCATTGTCTGATGGCATGACGATTCGAATCTAAAATAGGAACCTACGATGCAACGCAAATTCCTACTGATACTTGGGCTACTTCTGTTCCCATTTATCAGTACAGCTCACGCTGAAACCACTCAGAATGACGAATCGGTATTAACACTTGAATGGATTGATTTGATTCCGGAATCAGAGCGCGCTCAGCTAGATTCATTTGGTATGCCGATGGTTGACCACAATAGTATGGACAAACCTCAACAATCGACACTTGGTGCTGTTCGCCCAGAATTGAATGGCAGCACAGTGAAGATTCCTGGCTTTGTGATTCCATTGGAAGGTGATGAGAATATGATCACTGAGTTTCTGCTGGTACCGTACTTTGGCGCATGTATCCACGTGCCACCGCCGCCACCGAACCAAATCATCTACGTGAAGTTCCCGAAAGGTGCACCAATACAGCAGTTATGGGATGTGATCTATTTGGTCGGAACGCTGAAAACTGAGTCGATCAGCCATGACTTAGCGCAAACCGGTTATCTTATTGAAGGTACTGCGATTGAAGAATATGACGACATGTAGTCATTAGAAGGGTGGCTCAAGGATGAGCTGCCGTCACTGAACGAGTGTGATCATTCAATAACAGTTTAATAACGATAATTTTCTTCTTAATTACGCGATGTAATTAGATAAGTAAGCTAGAACAGCGACATAAGTCGCGAGTAATAACCCTATACTAAGCTGTTTCTTCAGCTTGTTATCATTGGCTTGATTCATAACTCCTCCTTGAGAATTACAACAAATTTAACATTTTATTATCATTAGCAAAAGTAAAATTTTGTTGAAACCTTCAACTCTGCACGCAAAATCTAGCCACCAATAAGATAAAGAGTTACATTTTAGACAGTTATACCAATCACAATAAGTAAGTGTTCAGAAATAGCGTAGGAAAAAGGCTTGAGGACCAGGCGGAGCTTTTTGATAAGTAGTTATTCTACAATCAAAAATTCTAACGCAGTTATCGAGCGTTTTAACAAGCTAGAGCGAGCAATTATTTACTACGATTGGTATTGAGTCGTCTCCTAACGGTACTCTTATGTCAGAAACCAAACAGCCAGTGATCATTGAGCATGCTAGCGAAACACAGCAAAAGCATGAGAAAAAGCCTCATATTGCCGACAGTGCCAGCAGAATGCTGCACATCGCACAAAGCTTCGGCCTCGACGCCTTAATTAGTCATAGTGCAAAGCCAAAGGATAAAGCTGAGAATACGCTTATCGAACGGGCACTATTGCGAGAGAAAAAACGTAGAGAGCTTCGCCAAAAGAACCTAGAACAGATTCTAAAGTTGGCGCACTCTTCATGTAAGGATGAAGCGGCTGGAGACCCAGATCAGGACTGGCTATACCGTTTCTTCGATATGGCACAAGAGATCCACAATACATCGATGCAGAGGCTATGGGCTCAAGTACTGAAACGAGAAGTCACCAACCCAGGCTCGACGTCGATGAAGGCACTTCAGATCTTAAAAGACATGACACCAAAAGAAGCTTTAACCCTACAAAGGGCGGCATCGTTGGGTTGTAGCTTTGGCAGCGATAACAGCAGAAAGCTCTTACTCGGTTTTAAATCTCATGCTGGGTTATTCAGCTTTGGCAAAAGGGACACTACCAACACCATCAACCTTGGTGGACACAACCTACCCTACTCCAGCCTGCTCCACTTGATAGAGCTAGGGATTATTCTGGGTACAGAATTAGAATCCGGAGAGATTGATTTCGATCCAGCCCTGCACCTAACCTATCAAGGTAAGAGCATGTCGCTGGCACCGTTATCAAAAGGGGTAAAGCTGGTTTACTATCGATTCAGCCCTACAGGCAATGAGCTTTGTACCTTGCTTGGCAATAAGCCAAACACGCAGTACTACGACCAACTGATTGTTCTACTGAGCCAGAAATTCACGGTTCAGACAGAAGTGAAAAGCACCGTTAATTACACCGTCTAGACACTCGACGGTGTAAAGAGTAGACGGTGTAAAGAGTAGACGGTGTAAAAGTGAAGAGTATTGAGAGGAATAAAGAGAATCTAGAGGATAGGTTTCTTGTCTCGGTAAACCAAGGCTGTACTACTTATCAGTCAAGATTAAGTCGATAAGTAAGTGAACAGCCTCAGTCATACCAACGATCTCAGTTGGCTAAAATATTTCGCTTTTCCAACGCATCAATACACAGTTCAACCAATTCATCGAGTGTCTTCTCACCTGCGGGTAGATCAATCTCAGGGTTCTGAGGCGCTTCGTACACTGAACTAATACCTGTGAAGTTCGGGATTTCTCCGGCACGTGCCTTCTTATACAGACCTTTAGGATCACGCTGTTCGCAAACCTCTAATGGCGTATTGACGAACACCTCAAGAAACTCACCTTCCGGCAATAAATCCCTCACGAGTTGCCTTTCAGCTTGGTGCGGAGAAATAAAGGCTGACAGCACGATCAAGCCTGCATCTGCCATCAATTTAGCAAGCTCACCAATACGACGGATGTTCTCTCGACGATCTTGCTCAGAGAAGCCAAGGTCACTACATAATCCATGACGCACATTGTCGCCATCCAATAAATAAGTATGGTAACCAAGCTGTGCCAAGCGATTTTCTAATGCGCCAGCGACTGTCGATTTACCAGAACCAGACAACCCCGTGAACCAGAGCACGGCTGGCTTTTGTGATTTCAGGTCCGCGCGAAATGTTTTATCAATCAAGTGTTGATGCCACACAACATTCTCATCTTTTGGTTTGAGTACTGCGGTCATAATTAGTCCTTTAAATAAACAGCATTAAAATGGGAAAAAGTAAGGAATTAGAGTCAGCACCAAGCCCGAATAGACGATCGAGATTGGGATACCGATACGTAGATAATCCGTAAGATGGTAATTACCTACGCTATAAACAAGTAAGTTGGTTTGGTAGCCGTATGGCGAAATGAAGCTAGCACTCGCACCAAACAAAACCGCCATGATGAACGGCATTGGGTCGACGCCATAACCTACCGCCATGCTGTAGCCAATCGGAAATGAAAGCGCTGCAGCCGCATTATTGGTCACCAGTTCAGTCAGAACCAAGGTCATGAAATAAGTCGCGACTAACGCTCCGAACACTCCCCAACCATTAAACGCTTCCATGAACATCAGCCCCATTCGCTCAGACAAACCCGATGAAATCATCAGTTGAGCAATAGACAGAGCAGAGCCCACGATCACCACAATATCGACTGGGAAACGACGGCGGAGCTCACCCAGTTGTACCACGCCAAATGCCACCAGCAACAGTAGGAAACCAGCTAAGCCTTTGATAATCGGTACTACATCGACAAGGGCTAAACCAATCACGCTAGCAAAGCCGAGCAACACGAACGTCGATTTGTCAGCATCAAGTTTGGCACTCGAATCCAAGTCATTCATCAACACAAACTCTTTATTGTGTTGCTGGCGCTGTTCTTCAAAGCGTTTGCCGGGAACCAAAATTAAGGTATCACCAGCGGTCAATGTGATATTCCCTAGCCCACCTTCTAGGCGTTCATGGCCACGACGAATAGCAACCACAACCGCATCGAAACGGTCTCTAAACTGGCTAGTTTTCAGGGTTTTGTTACAAAAACTTGCTGATGAACTCACCACCACTTCAACGAAGCTCTGGCCGTTCAAGTGGTGCTGACCAAACAGAGTCAGTCCTTGAATTTCTTGCAGTGTCGCCACACTCTCGACATCGCCACAAAACAGCAGTCGGTCACGAGCTTGAAGTATGAAGTCAGGGTCTATAGACGCTGTTGTTTTACCGTCTCGAATCACTTCTGCTAAGAACAATTTTCTCAAAGCTCTTAGGTTGTTCTCGCTAACACTACGGCCAACTAATGGAGAACCTGGCTCCACTCTGGCTTCTAAAAAGTAAGGCAGATCATCTTGAGAACCATCAGCGTAGCTGGGTAGAAAATAGCTAAGAGGAATGAGGATCAACACGCCACCGACCAAAACCGCTAAACCGATCAAGGTAGGTGTGAAAAAGTTTAAGCTCGGCAATCCGGCATCTTCAACAAAGCTATTGATGATCAAGTTGGTTGATGTGCCGATCAATGTCAGGGTGCCACCTAAAATGGCAGCGTATGACAAAGGGATAAGTAACTTAGATGGCGCGTGCTGTTGATTACGTTTGATCGCACCGATCAAAGAAACCACCACTGCCGTGTTATTGGTAAAAGAAGAAAGTAACGCTGTGGAAATACCCAACTTCGCAACCACGGTGCCTAGCCTACCTTCAGAGATATTGCGGCTAACCCAACTGATTAAGCGAGTTTTCTCCAACGCACTTGATGCGAGGATAAGAAGAATTAAAGTCAGTAACGAGGAGTTAGTGAAGTTATTGGCTAGGCTCGACAAATCGATCATGCCAGCCATAAAAGCAATAAACGCCGCGCCAGCAAAGATAAAACTTGGCTTAATACGGGTAACGAGCAGGCAAGTAATGATGCCGAGCAAAATCGCTAATACAAATCCTTGTTGCCACATATACCCGTCCTTTATGGCGGAAACGATCGGTTTCCGCCTGATTCAATAAGCAGTTACTTGGTCGTTTATGACTTCAGTAGTTGGCTTAGATCTTTGGCATCCCAATGAGGGAAATGTTTGCGAACCAATGCGTTGAACTCAAGTTCAAATGCAGAGAAGTTACCGACTTGCTGTTCAACAGAGTCCAAACGGTCTCGAATCAAACCCGCGCCAACCGTCACGTTGGTTAGTCGGTCGATAACGATGAAGCCACCGGTATCCGCACTCTCACGGTATTTATCCAGCGCGACAGTCTCGTTCAGTGACCATTCACACAAGCCAATGCCATTCAGTGGCAACTCATCGACAGCGTGAGTCGATAGGTTGTTGATGTCGTATTGGTGACGAACTGTTTCAACCTGACCAACGGTTTTCTTGCCTGCGATCTTGATGTCGTAAGCTTTGCCCGGTTGCAGTGGTTGCTCTGTCATCCACACGATGTCAGCCAATACGTGGTTAGTGGATTCAATCTGCGCGTTTTCTAGCACAATCAAATCACCACGGCTGATATCAATCTCATCTTCAAGGGTCAGTGTTACCGCCAAGCCCGCTTGTGCAGACTCCAAATCACCATCAAAAGTTACAATGCGTGCAACTTTAGAGGTTTTACCCGACGGCAGTGCCTTGATTTCATCACCGACACTGACACGGCCAGAGGCAACGGTGCCAGCAAAACCGCGGAAATCTAAGTTAGGACGATTGACGTACTGCACAGGGAATCGGAATTCACCTGCAGAGCGTTTTTGATCGATGTCGACGTTCTCTAGCACTTCTAGCAGAGATGGGCCTTCGAACCATGCAAGCTCTTTACTTGGTGCAGCAACGTTGATGCCTTCAAGCGCCGATACTGGCAAGATCTGAATATTAGTTTCGCCTTCTAGGTTTTCTGCAAACTCTAGGTATTCATCGCGAATCTCTTCAAAACGATCTTGTGCGTAATCCACCAGATCCATCTTATTTACAGCGACGATGAAATGCTTCAAACCAAGCAGATTAGAAATAAACGAGTGACGACGGGTTTGATCAAGAACGCCCTTGCGAGCATCAATCAAGATCACCGCTAGATCACACGTTGAAGCACCTGTTGCCATGTTGCGCGTATACTGCTCATGCCCTGGGGTATCAGCAATAATGAACTTACGTTTTTGCGTCGAGAAATAGCGGTAAGCCACATCGATGGTAATCCCTTGCTCACGCTCAGCCTGCAGACCATCAACAAGCAGTGCCAAATCAGGTTTCTCACCTGTGGTACCCACTCGTTGGCTATCCGAGTGAACCGCAGCTAGCTGATCTTCATAAATCTGTTTTGTATCATGGAGCAAGCGACCGATTAGCGTACTTTTACCGTCATCTACCGAGCCACAAGTTAAAAATCTAAGCATAGATTTATGCTGATGCTGACTTAGATAACCTTCAATCCCTAGTTCAGCCAATTCGGCTTCTACTGCACTATTCATTTTTCTTTCCTTAGATTCTTAGAAATAACCTTGGCGCTTTTTCAGCTCCATAGAGCCCGACTGATCATGGTCAATCGCTCGACCTTGACGCTCACTAGACGTCGCCACCAGCATCTCTTCAATAATGCCTGTTAGCGTATTCGCCTCAGATTCAACCGCTCCGGTTAGTGGGTAACAGCCTAAAGTACGAAAACGAACGCTTTTCTCTTCAATCACTTCACCTTCTTGCAGCTCCATTCGGTCATCATCAACCATGATCAGCATGCCATCACGCTCAACAACTGGGCGTTTATCAGAAAGGTAAAGCGGAACAATATCGATGCTCTCTAGATAGATGTATTGCCAGATATCCAGTTCAGTCCAGTTTGACAGAGGGAATACACGAATACTTTCGCCCTTATTCACCTGACCGTTGTAGGTGTGCCACAACTCTGGACGTTGGTTTTTTGGATCCCATGTGTGGTTCTTATCGCGGAAAGAGTAAACACGCTCTTTCGCTCGAGATTTCTCTTCATCACGACGCGCGCCACCGAAAGCCGCATCGAACCCATACTTGTTTAACGCCTGCTTAAGGCCCTGAGTTTTCATGATGTCTGTGTGTTTCGAAGAACCATGTACGAATGGGCTACAACCCATCTCGATACCTTCAGGGTTCTTATGTACCAAAAGGTCAAAGCCGTACTTTTCTGCTGTGCGGTCACGAAACTCAATCATCTCGCGGAATTTCCAATCCGTATCAACGTGTAATAGTGGGAATGGAATCTTGCCTGGGTAAAACGCTTTGCGAGCTAAATGAAGCATCACAGAAGAATCTTTACCGATGGAGTACATCATCACTGGGTTATCAAACTCAGCCGCCACTTCACGGATAATATGAATACTTTCCGCTTCGAGCTGTTTTAGGTGGGTTAAACGTTCTTGGTCCATTTCAGTGCTTCCTTTAAGGCTCGCGTTACGAGCAATTCATTACTTGGTCTTGCCAAGCATGGGATTTAACTCATCCACTTGAGTGAATGGGAGTATTGGCACTAGAAGAAAACAGAAGCTTCGTGTTGAGCTATCCTTGCTATTCGTCTGCCTGATACGTCCTTGATATAGGCATTATGACGAGCCTCTCATATTACTGGAAATTCTAAAATTTCATTTTTTATTCGAAAAGCTGATAAGGGATTTAATTTATCGATAAGCAGGTGAAATGAATGGACTAATATTATCGATATCAGTTGCGCATCGATTAAGCAGGTTTGGGAGGCATCTTGCAGAACACCATAAAGTAATCGATCTAAGTCACGAATTAACATTCGTTGTAATCATTGTTTCATTCCATTTTGTTACATTACGCAACGAATTTTCTACTATCCACTTTGGAGCTACAAAATGAAAGTTGCAATGAAACCTTTGTCATTGGCTGTACTTGCGGGTCTTGGTTTGACTCTAGCAGGCTGTACAATAACACCAGATACCGATGAAGTGATTAAACTACGTGTCGTAGAGACAACGGACATCCATACCAACCTAATGGATTACGATTACTACAAAGACAAGCCATCGAAAAAAATCGGCTTAGCACGTACTGCAACTCTAGTAAAAGAAGCTCAAAACGAAGTAACCAACAGCGTATTAGTTGATAACGGTGACTTGCTGCAAGGTAGCCCAATGGGTGACTACATGGCAGACAAAGGCATCGAAGCTGGTGAAGTTCACCCTGCATACAAAGCTATGAACCAGTTAAGCTACGACGCTGCAAACCTAGGTAACCACGAATTCAACTACGGTCTTGAGTTCCTAGAAGAGTCAATCAACGACGCTGATTTCCCGTACATCAGTGCTAACGTTTACGACGCAAAAACCAAAGAACACTACTTCACGCCATACATCATTAAGACGCACACGTTTGAAGATACTGCAGGCGTAGAGCATGAAGTAAAAGTCGGCTACATCGGTTTCGTTCCACCACAAATCATGACGTGGGATAAGAAGAACCTTGAAGGCAAAGTAATCGCTCGTGACATCATTGAGACGGCTAACGACTTAGTGCCTCAAATGAAAGCGGAAGGCGCTGAAGTTATCGTTGCTATCCCTCACTCAGGCGTATCAACGGACCCATACAAAAATGGCGAAGAAAACTCAACGTTCTACCTATCTGAAGTAGACGGCATTGATGCAATCGCGTTCGGCCACTCTCACGCCGTGTTCCCAGGTAAAGGTTTTGATGACATCCAAGGCATCGACAACGAAACGGGTACAATGAACGGTGTTGCGGCAGTAATGCCAGGTCGTTGGGGTAGCCACGTTGGTGTTATGGACCTAACACTTGCACAAAAAGACGGTAAGTGGGAAGTAGTAAAAGGCCAATCAGAAGCGCGTCCTATCTACGACAAAATCGAGAAGAAATCGCTTGCTGCAGCTGATGAGGGCATCGTAACAGCACTAGAAAAAGACCACGCAGGTACTCGTGAGTTTGTTAACCAACCGATTGGTAAAGCAGACGACGTGATGTACAGCTTCCTGTCTCTAGTACAAGACGATCCAACAGTGCAGATTGTTAACCTTGCACAGAAAGATTACGTTGAACAGTTCATCCAAGGTGACCCAGACCTAGATGGTACACCTGTACTTTCTGCTGCTGCACCATTCAAAGCGGGCGGCCGTAAGAATGACCCAGCAAACTTCACTGAAGTTGAATCTGGCCAACTGACATTCCGTAACGCAGCTGACTTGTACCTTTACCCGAACACGCTAGTTGCAATGAAGGTAACAGGTCACGAAGTAAAAGAGTGGCTTGAGTGTTCTGCAGGTCAGTTCAACCAAGTGGATGTTAACTCAACCGCACCACAACAGTTGATCGAGTGGGATAACTTCCGTACTTACAACTTCGATGTTATCGACGGTGTTGATTACCAAATCGACGTAACTCAACCTGCGAAATACGATGCGAACTGTAAAGTGGTTAACCCTGATTCACAGCGTATTGTTGGCCTAACTTACCAAGGTAAGCCAATCGACATGAAGCAAGACTTCCTGATCGCAACCAACAACTACCGTGCATACAGCGCTAAATTCCCAGGCACAGGTGAAGACTTCATCGCATTTGATGCACCAGATGAGAACCGTACTGTTCTTGCAAACTACATCTCTCGCGTAAGCAAAGAGCAAGGTCAAGTAAGCCCAACGGCTGACAACAACTGGTCATTTGCACCAATCAAAACAGATAACAAGTTAGATATCCGCTTTGAAACGTCGCCAAGCGAAAAAGCAGCAGAGTTCATCAAAGAGAAGGGTCAATACCCGATGAAACGTGTTGCGACTGACGATGTTGGTTTCGCTGTTTACCAGATTGACCTAACTAAATAGATTACTTAAGTAATCCATAGTTAACCTTCTAAAGGCTGAGTTTAACGACTCAGCCTTTTTGTTTTCTCTCAATATTCACTCCAAAACCTTAGGTTTCTAACCCTTTAACATCCTCTGATTCTGCATAGTTCTAACCACTCATTGCACCCAATCAACATAAAAAAGCGCTAATTGTCTGTAAGTTTTTCTCTGCTCCTCGTGTCTATTTAATTTACTACACTCAATGAATGGTCATTAAGCCATTCATCTATAGGATAGAAAAGGACATTTGATGAGCACGGTCGAGAGCATTCAAGCATGGTTACATTCAGGGGAGGAGTCGCTGCTATGGCTGATGCTTGGCATTATCGCGCTTTCTTACCTGCTTGAAGATCTTGCCATTGTTACCGCTGCCGGTTTGGCCACTCAAGGGCTCATTCCTCCTCAATATGCTCTGCTTGCCATTTTCATCGGTATTGCCACAGGTGACTTGGGCCTCTACTACCTAGGAAAATCAGGACGTTACTTCCGTGGCGTTCGTTACAACGCCCTCACCAATAAGTACTTTCGTTCGCTTCGTACCAAATTACGCCAAAACGCATTCAGCAGCCTTTTTGTTATCCGCTTTATTCCTGGGCTACGCACCGTTGGTTTTACTCTGAGTGGCTTTTTCGCCATCCCACTGCCTACTTTCTTGTTTGCCGTCATCAGCGCAACTGCGCTCTGGACTGGCATTGTCTTCTCTGCCATCTACTATTTAGGGACATCAGCGTGGCTGCAAGCCTCTGAATATCAATGGATCATCATCCCGTGTGCCATCGTTTTGCTGTTTATCGGCAATCGATTAATGAATAAAACCTACTCTAGAGGGCTATCATGAGTTCACCGCAAGATATTCGCATCATTCCCGCACATCAAATTAATGCAGGCATGCCTCTGCTTGAAAAAGATACCGTGCGCAGTGTCTCTCCTTATGAGTTTCTTCCGACTTGGTTTTTCTACACGCCAGTGGTCATTCAAAGCCTGATGCAAGGGTTACGGCACTTTGACTGGGCACTTCCGCTCATCGCCAATCCAAGCATTAAGTTAAGCGGCATGGTCGGCGAATCAAAACATGAGATATTGAGCCTTGCCGGATCTTCAAGTCAGCGTTGGATCTCACCGTTTATTACCCTAACTAAAACGGATCTCAGCAGTAAAAAACAAGCCGAAGACGCACGTAGCGCACTCATACAATCAGCTCTTGATTTCCCAATCGTGGCGAAGCCGGATCTTGGTTGTCGAGGTGTTGGCGTTAAGCTGATCAACAACCAAGATCAACTTGAGCAATATGTCGAATCTTTCCCAAATAATGCTCGATTTCTACTGCAGAAAAAGGCGCCTTATCAAGCCGAAGCGGGTGTTTTCTACGTTCGTTACCCAAATAAAAAGCAAGGTGAGATCATCTCGATCACACTCAAATATGCGCCAATGGTGATGGGTGATGGCAAGTCGACACTCAAGCAGTTAATTGAAAACAGCCCGCGCGCTGGGCAACTCAGCCACCTGTATCTACCGAGACATGAAGATAAATTGGATCAAGTGCTCGCAGAGGGCGAAGAGTTCCAACTCGCGTTTGCAGGCAGCCATAGTCGTGGCTGTATCTTCCGAGACGGTAATCAATACATCACTCAGGCTTTAACAGAACGCTTAGACGAGATATTCGACGACTTCGATGGCTTTCACTTTGGTCGACTCGACGTCAAGTTTAAAGACATGCACAGCCTAATGAACGGTGAGGATTTCACGATTCTTGAGGTCAACGGCGCAAGCAGTGAGGCTGGACATATCTGGGATCGCAACACCCCATTACGAGAGATATTTTCTACGCTACTCCTGCAATATCGCATTCTTTTTGATATTGGCGCTCAGCAAAAACAACGAGGCCACCAATCCCCTTCTTTCAAGAGCTTATTTGCGGCGTGGCAAGAAGAGCGACGTCTTGTTCAACAATATCCGACTACCGACTAACTTTGCACGAGGATCATGAATGAACCCCATAGCCCAACCGAGCGCCCTTACTTCTTTCTCTCCTAGTATCAAGGGAGCGGTAGAGATATTGAATCAGGGTCTAGAGTTTTTGTTAGCGATTTCTGACAGCGATTACCTGACACGAGCAAAGCCACACGTTACAAGCTCTATCGGTGAACATACTCGTCACACACTGGATCTTTTTCACGCTTTGATTTTAAAAGAGGATGAGACCGTTGATTACAACACTCGTCGTCGTGGTCATCCCGTCGAATACGACCGCTCTATTGCAGTCAAAGAGATCCACTACGTGATCAACTGGCTTGAACGATTAGACCGTCGAGATCTCGAAGCGCCTATCATGATCCAAACTGAGGTTTCGATGGATGCTCAAGTGTTCGCAAGCCTGCCTTCAACGCTCGAAAGAGAGGTCACCTTTGCCGCGCTGCATGCCAATCATCATTACGCGATGATCAAGGTGATCACCACCTTCCTAGACGTCGAGACCTGCAACACCTTTGGTTATGCCCCAACCACCAACAGCTATCTGAGGGAGCAATAATCATGTGTTCAGTATCTTGGCTGCTTGAAGAGAATGGTTATCAGGTCTTTTTTAATCGTGATGAACAAAAGACGCGAGCACTCGCAATGCCACCTAAACAATATCGAGTCAACGGTGTCGATATCATCATGCCACTCGACCCAACTGGCGGCGGTAGTTGGATAAGTATTAACGAGTTCGGACTTTCATTATGCCTACTCAATAACTATCAAGGCTCAGTGCCTGTTGGGCCTTTAGTCAGCCGCGGTTTGCTACTTAAAAACCTATCATCGAGTCGTAATATCAGTCAGCTCTCTGAAGCATTTCACAAGCTAGACCTACACTCTTTTGCCCCATTTACCTTGCTGGCTTTCGCGCCCAACCTAACCCAATACAATGGTCTGGTTATCGCCTACATGTGGGATGGTATTCAACAGCAAATAGTCGACACTGATTCTCCACTGTTCTCATCCGGTGTTGATTTAGAGCGAGTGCAAGCCTACCGACAAGCAAAATACGATCAGCTTATGGCAACAGGTAAGAATCAACAGAACTTACTTCAGTTTCACTCTCACCATCACAGCGAACAACCTCATTTAGCGACCTGTATGCATCGTGAAGACGCGCACACCGTGAGCTTTACACATTTACGCAATCTACACGGCCAAGCCTCTATGTTTTACGCACCCGGCTCGCCTTGTGAACCCATTAAACCATGCCAGATAAATCAACAGCGTTTTACCTTCGATTTATCACCAGCAATCAATCTATAGATGGAGTCCATCATGAGAAAACTATTAACCATGGTCATGCTACTTGTTAGCCCATACGTATTTGCCGCCGATGAAATCTACACCGGGTTCTTTAGCAGTAAGGCGCTCGATGGCTACGACACTGTGGCTTATTTCACTTCAGGTAAGCCTATTGAAGGCAGTAAAAAATTCAGCACCGAGTACAAAGGCGCGGATTGGTATTTCTCTTCTGAAAAGAATCTGACTTTATTTGTTAATAATCCTGAAAAATATGCCCCTCAATATGGTGGTTATTGCGCTTGGGCAGTATCCGCGAAGAGTGACTTTGCACCGGGTGACCCACATCAATGGACGATTGTTGATAACAAGCTTTACCTCAACTACGACCAAGAGATTAAGCAGCGTTGGGAACAAGACCAAGCACAGCATATTCAACAAGCCGATAAAGTTTGGCCGCAACTGATTAAGTAAGGGAATAACGATGATATTCACTCCAGCCAAACATATCCCTGCGGCATTTATCGCGTTTGTGTTTATTCAGTCGCTGTTCTTTAAGTTCACTGGCTCATACGAGACAGAGCATATCTTTGGCACGCTCGCGACATGGTCAGGGTTCAGTTGGTTCGGCTCGTTTGGCGGCTACTTGATTGGGTTCGCTGAATTGATTGCGGCTATTTTACTGTTTACTCGTTGGCATGGCCTAGGTGCCATCATGAGTGTGGGAATTATGAGTGGTGCGATTTTCTTCCACCTGTTTACGCCACTCGGTATTCAAATGCCTGAGTTTAATGCAGCGGGTGAAATTGTCGGTTATGACGGTGGATTACTGTTTGGTATGGCATGCCTAGTGTGGTTATGCGGTGCATTTTTAAGTGTGAAAGATTTCAAGAATCAAGACGGTTTCCTAAACAACTTTAGTCAATAAGGTAGCTTCATTATGATTGATAGTCCTTTTCGTTTACCACGTTACACGCCTTTTGGTTTAGGTGAGTCTGTTGTCGAGTGGGCAACTGGGCTATCTAAGCTAGACCGACTCTATCAAGATCGACCAAACGAGTTATCTAGCTTTGAATTCATGCATCACACTCTGTCGGCGCTCAATATCGACTACTCGGTTTCATCTGGCACCACAGAGAATATCCCGGAAGAAGGGCCGGTTGTGATTGTGGCTAACCATCCACTTGGCGCAATTGAAGGCGTGATCCTTGCCGATCTCGTAGGATCAGTAAGGAAGGATGTGAAGGTGCTGGCCAATGAGTTACTTAAGCGCCTGCCTGAACTGGATGATCTTTTCATCGGTGTCGATGTCTTTAACAGTAAAGAGTCAAAACGCACCAATGCTAAAGCCATTCGAGATGCCAATCGTCATTTAGCTGATGGTGGGCTTTTGATTGTATTCCCTGCGGGTGAAGTTTCGAGCTACCGTAAAGGGGCAAAAACACTGACAGACATCGAGTGGAGCAAGTCTGTCGCGAAATTCGTAAAACGTCATCAAGCCACCACAGTGCCTATCTTTATCAATGGTAAAAACAGCGAGCTTTTCTACCAAGCAGGACGTGTTCATCCACTATTAAGAACCGCTCTACTCGGGCGTGAACTTCTTAATAAACAGGCGACGACTATCTCTATCTCGATTGGCTCATCGATTCCGTATTCAGAGATAAAATCATTTGAAAAAGAGATGGATATCGTCAACTACCTACGACTCAATACCTACCTAATGAGTCAACAAGACAGCCCGAACACGCCAATCCACGCCCCCTCTTTCGATACCCAAGTGGTAGCGCCTATTCCGCCAGAAGTCTTATCAATAGAGATAGACTCACTCCCTGAAGAGACGAAACTGCTCGAGCAAGGGGACTTCGAGGTCTACTGCACGCCTAGCCAATCTATTCCTAACTTAATGCGCGAGATTGGTCGAGTCAGAGAAGAGAGCTTTAGAGAAGTCGGAGAAGGCAGCGGGCTGGCCTGCGATTTAGATGAGTATGACCTTTACTACCATCAACTGTTTGTGTGGAATAAAACTAAGGCAGAGCTGGTTGGTGCATATCGACTCGGTATGGTCGACAAACTCATCGCAGATCACGGGCTTGATCAACTCTACTCTCGTAGCCTGTTTAACTACAACCAAGAATTCATTGATACTCTAGAAAACAGCATTGAGCTTGGGCGATCAGTGGTAAGTAAGCCTTACCAAAAGAGCCTGAACTCTCTGCTACTATTGTGGAAAGGCATCGCGACCTTTGTGTCTCGTCACCCTCAATACACCCATCTTTTCGGCCCTGTCAGTATCAGTAATGATTACAGCCACAATGCGCGTCTGTTGATCGCGACCACCTTATCAATCCATCACTACGATGAGGAAAAGGCGAATTTGGTTTCACCTTCGTCACCACTCAATACCACCAGTCATGTGTTCTGGCAAAATCACCTGCTCTCTTCACTGGCGAGTGTGCCTCTGCTCTCTAAAGTGTTAGCACGCATGGAGCAAGGTAAAGGCCTGCCGGTACTGCTGCGCCAATATCTAGGGATGAACGGTAAACTGGTGTGTTTTAATGTCGACCCATCGTTTAATGATGCCTTGGATGGCTTGATTGTGGTGAACCTTAAAAAGGTACCACTGAAAACCCTGGGTAAATACATGGGCAGAGAGCTTGCTCAAGACTATCTAGAGCAACACGCACGACGCTGATCCATCCTACTCTGTACCTCTCTCCAAATAAGTGCGATGATTTCGGCACTTATTTGGGATAGGTTATTTTCATGCACACCTCTTTTATCGAACAACTGCAAAGCTTCGACTTCTCTGAAAGCCAGATTGAATCTCTACTCGCTGTTGCCAAGCCACTTGAGCTGCCAACCAGACACATCCTGATCAATCAAGGTGAGATGGCGAGTTCAATCTACTTTGTACTTGAAGGCTTGTGCCATGCCTGCTACTTGACCAATGACGGCAAGCAATACAGTAAAGAGTTCTATTGGGAACAAGATTGGATCATCGGCTTTGAGAGTCTGATAAAAAGCCAAGCGTCCCCTTACCTATTAGAAACGCTGACTCCCATCACCATGTTAGAGCTGCCAATGAATGCCGTTATCGAGTGGCGTGCTTTAAATAATCCTTTGTATTTAAAGCTGTTAGAAACACAGCTGATGCATAAGGAAAACAAAGAACGCTTCATGCTGCTCTATACACCAGAGCAACGCTATCAGCTGTTCTGCGAACACTATCCCGACCTCGAGCAGCGCCTCAACGACAATCAAATTGCAGCCTACCTAGGAATAACCGCAATCAGCCTGAGCAGAATTAAAGGTCGAATTAACAATAGTTAATGCCAACAATCATCGCGCATAGTACATTCAGAGCATCGATAACCTCTGGATGTAAACATGATCACTTGGCACTCAATTCCCTTTTCTGAACTCTCAACACAACAGCTTTATCAACTACTTAAATTAAGAGTCGATGTATTTGTGGTGGAGCAAACTTGTCCTTATCCAGAACTCGACGGTAAAGATACACTCGCAGGTGTTGAGCACCTGCTTGGCTATTCTGATGAAGAGTTGGTTGCGTGTGCACGTTTATTACCACCAGGTACCTCTTACGACAACACCAGCATCGGCCGAGTCGCAACCAAGCAATCAGCAAGAGGTGATGGCTTGGGGCATCAATTAATAAAAGAAGCATTAACACGCTGCGAGGCTCTTTGGCCAAATACGGCCATTGATATTGGCGCGCAGCAACACCTAGAAAACTTCTATGCGAGCCATGGCTTCAACACCATCTCGGATATGTACCTCGAAGATGACATTCCTCATATAGACATGAGATTAGAAAAATAATGACGAATATCACTGCCGGTATTCTACTGTTGGTTGCAGGTAACTTGTTTGCCTCACTTTCCGACGTAGCGGTAAAGCTGTTAAATGGCGAAGTACCGCCCTTGCAGTATATTTTTTTCCGACAGTTGATATCTCTGCTCATCATCACCCCTTTGTGGCTACAACAGAAAAAAGAACAACGGCGCTTACAGCAGGCTAAGGTAACCTTCATTCGAGGTCAGTTAATTCTAATCGGCAGTGGATGTATGGTGGTCGCGATCACTCACTTGTCTTTGGCAACCGCCAACGCAGTATTTTATGTCGCGCCTTTACTGATGCTGCCGCTCTCAATGTTGCTATTGAAAGAGCAACCGGCACTTGGCAAGGTGATCGCCACTACCATAGGTTTCATCGGTGCACTGATTGTCTTAAGACCATCACAATTTCATTGGGCAGCACTGTTTGCTTTGGGGACAGCACTCACTCTCGCACTATTTAATGTACTCGTAAGAAAGCTTCCTAGTGAGCAAACGGTGGTCACTACGCTGTGGTGGACAACCTTATTCTCTATTCCAGCATCATTGGTATTGTGCTTTTTATACTGGCAACCCGTGTCTGTCGAACACTTGGGGTACATAGCCCTGAGTGCAACACTTATATTAAGCTACAACGGCCTTGCGGTTGCTGCCTATCAAAAAGCACACTCTAGCCAAATTGCCTTGGCTGAGTATTCAGGATTGGTGTTTGTCGCGCTAATAGGTGCAATATGGTTCGATGAGATTCCGGATACATTAACCTTTATCGGAATCATGCTTATCATCTTGCCACTCGCCCCTTTCAAGCGACCAAAAAAAAGAGCTAATGCTTAGCTCTTTTCTATCGTTTATCTGTGTATGGTGAAGTGCTTTTAACTCAGGCTTACTGTTCATCTACTTACTGCGACCGAAGCCACCATCGGATAAGCGGAAGAACATCACCGAAGTGTCACCTTTCTCTAGCTGAAGAATGTCCAACTGCCCAGTCTCAGCAAGTTTGAAACGAACCAGCTGGCCTTTACGAATCTGACTAAGTGGCTTATCTGCACCTTCAATACGCACTAACGCATTCAAGTCAGACAATGGTAAATCGTTGTTTCGAAAAACCTGCGCTAACGTATCCCCTTGCTTAACAAGGTACTCCTGCCAATTTTTGTTGCTCTGTTCTGATGAACTGCTCTTGGCATTTTGCTGTTCGCTTAAGCCAACTGTGTTTATTTCAAGCTCAACGCGCGATGTTGTTGGAGCTGCGTCTACTTTTGGTTCTGGTAGCGGCACAAAAAGTAATATCAGTACGATCGGAGAAATCACCATCAATAGTCTTTGGTGTAACTTCGGCAATGAACCCCAAGTTTGCGCTGTTGAGGTTTTCATTTTCTTCACATCGATCGAACTCAATTTCTCTTTGACCTGATTCAGTCGATCCTTGAATTCTGCTAAGTGGTCAACTTTCTGTTTTTTCTTTTGACGACGATTCATACCACTGCGTCCTATACATTGAATAACTACAGTATAAAAACCAAAGTACCAACAGTATAGATCTTTCCGTCACAACAAGGCCCAAAGCGAGAAAATTGACATGGCTGTGATTTGGGCACGGTAAAGCGCAAGTGATCAGGGACTAGCCGTTTCTTCACGCTGCTAATACTGGTATTCTTACCCTTTTCGTACTGACAAAAAGAGTGACTTTTCATGTCTGAAGTAAAATTTGAAACTGTAGAGCAAAAAGCTAGCTACGGTATCGGTCTACAAATGGGCCAACAACTTGCTGGTTCTGGTCTTGAAGGCCTAAACGTTGACGCAATCGCTGCTGGTATCGCAACAGCTCTAGTTGGCGACATGCCAGCTATCGAAGTTGACGAAATCAACAACGCACTACAAGAGCTACACACTCGTGGTGAAGCTGCACGTCAAGAACTAGCTAAAGCTGCTGCTGCTGACGGCGAAGCTTTCCTAGCTGACAACGCTCTTCGTTCAGAAGTAACGGTTCTTGAGTCTGGTCTTCAGTACGAAGTACTAACTGAAGGTACTGGCGAAATCCCAACTGCAGACAAGCAAGTACGTGTTCACTACCACGGCGAACTAACTGACGGTACTGTTTTCGACAGCTCTGTATCTCGCGGTCAACCTGCTGAATTCCCAGTAACTGGCGTAATTCAAGGTTGGGTACAAGCTCTACAAATGATGCCTGTTGGCTCTAAGTGGAAGCTATACATCCCTCAAGATCTAGCATACGGTGAGCGTGGCGCAGGTGCTGCAATCCCACCATTTGCTGCTCTAGTATTTGAAGTAGAACTTCTAGCTATTCTTTAATTTTTATAAAAACCTTTAGTAAAACAAAATACTATAGGCAAATAAAATTGAAATAATCCAACGGCGATGTGACTACATCGCCGTTTTTCGTTTATAGTGAAAGAGTAAATTACTTTATTACTTAAGGACGAATAATGAAGAAAGTACTCATCACAGTTTTAAGCAGCCTTGCTGTTGTCTCTTGCGCTAGCACTAGCGACTCTGAACAAACCAGTTCATCATCAGATACCAACTATTCCCAACTATCCCAAACTGCACTGATGGCAGCAGTGAATATGTGGTCTCAGCAGAACGAAACAACACCGCTTGTGGATACGGTAGCTGACCAAGCTTCTGTTACCAGCGACCAAGCAGTTGGCGGTATTGGTTCAATGCTGGCCCTTGCACAAAACTCACTTGGCACTGCTGACAACAAAGAACTCGCAACGCTAATTCCGGGTATGTCGAGCCTTGAGTCTACAGGTCTATCATCGCTATTAAGCTCACAAGGTGCCGTTGAAAGTGCGTTTTCTGGATTAGGTATGGATCCATCAATGGTTACAACATTTGCACCCATCATTCTTCAAGCACTGCAGTCACAAGGTGCAACGAGCGGCCTGATGGATTCACTTTCAGCTATATGGCAATAATCGTTAGTATTAATAGCTAGCTTAAAATTTGATAAGGGCACTTCGGTGCTCTTTTTTGTGCGTGGAAGAAAAGATATTTGAGATACGAGATACGAGATACGAGATACGAGATACGAGATACGAGATACGAGATACGAGATACGAGATACGAGATACGAGATATTTTTGAAAAATAGAGCAGATAAGACAAGCAAAAAGTGCCAAACATCATGGTGCAATTTCGATTATCTATTCCGTGTTCTACAGACACAAAAAAGCCGAGCTAATGCTCGGCTTTTGTATTAAGAATCTAGTATAGATTACTCAGCAGCTTCTTCAACAGCTGGGCGGTCTACAAGCTCAATGTAAGCCATTGGAGCTTTATCACCAGTACGGAAACCACATTTAAGAATGCGAGTGTAACCACCTTGGCGAGCCGCGAAACGCGGGCCTAGTTCATTAAATAGTTTTGCCACAACTTCGTTATCACGAGTGCGAGCAAATGCAAGACGACGGTTAGCAACACTGTCTGTCTTAGCTAGGGTAATCAATGGCTCAATTACGCGACGTAGTTCTTTTGCTTTAGGCACGGTAGTTTTAATAACTTCGTGACGAACAAGAGAGCTAGCCATGTTGCTGAACATCGCTTTGCGATGACTGCTGTTGCGGTTGAGTTGACGACCACTTTTACGATGGCGCATGACCTAATCCTTCTAACTTTTCGATTAATCTTCAGCGATTGACGCTGGTGGCCAGTTTTCTAGGCGCATGCCTAGAGAAAGACCACGTGAAGCAAGCACATCTTTAATCTCTGTAAGAGATTTCTTACCAAGGTTTGGCGTTTTAAGTAGCTCAACCTCAGTGCGCTGTACAAGATCACCGATGTAGTGAATCGCTTCTGCTTTCAAACAGTTAGCAGAGCGAACTGTTAGTTCAAGATCGTCTACAGGACGTAGTAGGATAGGATCGAATTCTGGCTTCTCTTCCTTCTCCTCAGGTACACGTACATCACGAAGATCTACGAACGCATCCAGTTGTTCAGCTAAAATTGTAGCTGCACGACGGATTGCTTCCTCAGGTTCTAGAGTACCGTTCGTTTCCATATCGATAACAAGCTTGTCTAAATCAGTACGTTGTTCTACACGTGCCGCTTCTACAGCGTAAGCGATTTTATCAACCGGGCTGTAAGTAGCGTCAACTAGTAGACGACCGATAGGACGCTCATCTTCTTCAGTATGGATACGAGCTGAAGCTGGAACGTAACCACGACCACGTTCTACTTTGATACGCATAGCGATCTCAGCGTTGTCATCCGTTAGGTGACAAATTACGTGCTCAGGGTTAGCGATCTCTACATCACCATCGTGGGTGATGTCACCTGCAACAACAGGGCCTGAGCCTGATTTGTTCAGTGTAATAAACACTTCATCTTTGCCTTCAGCAACGCGTACAGCCAAACCTTTAAGGTTTAGAAGGATTTCCAGGATATCTTCCTGAACGCCTTCTTTAGTGCTGTATTCGTGTAGCACACCTTCAATTTCAACTTCTGTTACGGCACAACCCGGCATAGAAGATAGAAGAATGCGGCGAAGAGCATTACCTAGAGTGTGGCCGAAACCGCGCTCTAATGGCTCAAGAGTTACTTTCGCGTGTGTCGTATTGATCTGTTCAATGTCAACAAGACGCGGCTTAAGAAATTCTGTTACAGAACCCTGCATTGTGTCCTCTCTTTTTTTAACCTTACTTAGAGTAAAGTTCGACGATCAAGTGTTCATTGATGTCAGCTGATAGGTCAGAACGCTCAGGCATACGCTTGAATGTACCTTCCATTTTGCCAGCATCTACTTCAATCCAAGTTGGCTTTTCACGTTGTTCAGCAACTTCTAGAGCCGCTTTAATACGAGATTGCTGTTTAGCTTTCTCGCGGATAGAAACAACGTCGTTTGCCGCTACTTTGAAAGAAGGAACGTTTACAACTTTACCGTTAACTAGAATAGACTTGTGGCTAACTAGTTGACGAGATTCAGCACGAGTAGCGCCAAAGCCCATACGGTAAACTACGTTATCAAGACGACCTTCAAGAAGCTGAAGCAGGTTTGCACCTGTGTTGCCTTTAAGACGTGCAGCTTCTTTGTAGTAGTTGCGGAATTGTTTTTCTAGAACGCCGTAGATACGACGAACTTTTTGCTTCTCACGAAGCTGAACGCCATACTCAGATAGACGACCGCGACGAGCGCCGTGTACACCTGGTGCGTTATCAATTTTACACTTGGTATCGATCGCACGGACACCAGACTTAAGGAATAAGTCAGTACCTTCGCGACGGCTAAGCTTCAGCTTAGGACCCAAATATCTTGCCATGATCTTTCTCCAATATTCCTAGAAACGAAACTTAAACGCGACGTTTCTTAGGTGGACGACAACCGTTATGAGGGATTGGTGTCGCATCAACAATGTTAGTGATACGGAAACCAGCAGCGTTCAGTGCACGAACAGTAGATTCGCGACCTGGACCTGGACCCTTAACCATAACTTCCAAGTTCTTTAGGCCATATTCTTTAGCCATTTCACCACAACGCTCAGCTGCAACTTGTGCTGCGAACGGAGTAGATTTACGAGAACCACGGAAACCTGAACCACCTGCTGTAGCCCATGCAAGAGCGTTGCCTTGACGGTCAGTGATAGTTACGATTGTGTTGTTGAAAGAAGCATGAATGTGCGCTACGCCATCAGCTACTTGCTTGCGTACGCGCTTACGCGCGCGAGTTGGTTGTTTTGCCATTGTACTCTACCTTATCCGACTATTTCTTGATCGGCTTGCGCGGACCCTTACGGGTGCGAGCGTTGGTTTTAGTACGCTGTCCACGTAGTGGTAGACTGCGACGATGACGAAGACCGCGGTAACAGCCAAGGTCCATAAGACGCTTGATGTTCATCGATACTTCACGACGTAGATCACCTTCTACAGTGTACTTAGCTACACCATCACGCAGTTGATCGATCTGCTCTTCAGTTAGTTCACTGATCTTAGCATCTTCAGCAATACCCACTTCAGCTAGAATAGCTTGAGAGCGAGTTTTACCGATACCGTAGATTGCAGTAAGTGCAATTACAGAATGCTTATGATCAGGAATGTTAATGCCGGCTATACGGGCCATTATTCACTCCTAAGGGGTTCATAAAAGAATTATCCGCAGCAAAGCCCGTTATGGATACGCTGCGGCATACTACTTCTTTTGCACGCAAAAGGTAGGCCGAGGAATATACTCGACTCTACCTTGTATTTCAAGTAAAAATTTCTGCTAATTAGCCTTGGCGTTGCTTATGCTTTGGCTCACTGCAAATCACGCGAACGACACCGTTACGCTTGATAACTTTACAGTTACGGCAGATTTTTTTAACGGAAGCACGAACTTTCATTGCTAAACTCCGTAAATGGAATCGAAATTGTTACCACCGAATTAACGGCCGTAACCCTTCAGATTCGCTTTCTTTAACACAGAATCATACTGTTGTGACATCAGATGAGTCTGTACCTGTGCCATGAAATCCATGATAACTACCACTACGATTAGTAGTGATGTGCCGCCAAAGTAGAAACGAACGTTCCACGCGACCATCATGAACTCAGGAATCAGACATATAAAAGTAATGTATAGAGCGCCCGCAAGGGTTAGTCTAGTCATCACTTTATCGATATATTTCGCTGTCTGCTCACCTGGGCGGATACCGGGTACGAATGCACCAGACTTCTTCAAGTTATCAGCTGTTTCACGTGGGTTAAACACCAACGCTGTATAGAAGAAACAGAAGAAGATTATAGCTGCTGCATAAAGCATTACATACAAAGGTTGACCTGGGCTAAGAGCTAATGACACGTCAGTTAACCAACCGAACGCGCTGCTTTCACCATTTTGACCAAACCACTGCGCTAATGTTCCTGGGAACAAAATAATACTTGATGCGAAAATCGCTGGAATAACACCTGCCATATTAATCTTAAGAGGCAAGTGAGAGCTTTGTGCTGCAAAAACTTTACGACCTTGTTGACGTTTCGCATAGTTAACGACGATACGACGTTGACCACGTTCCATGAAAACTACGAAGTAAATAACAGCAAAAGACAATACAGCAATCAACAGCAGAAGAAGCACATGCAATTCACCTTGACGCGCTTGCTCGATTGTTTGACCGATTGCAGAAGGCAATCCAGCAACAATACCTGCAAAAATCAGAATGGAAATACCATTACCGATTCCTCGCTCAGTGATTTGTTCACCTAACCACATTAAGAACATGGTACCAGTTACTAAACTCACGGTAGCAATAAGCGTAAACATGGTTTGGTTGATAACAACCAGATTGTCGACCATGTTTGGTAAGCCTGTTGCGATACCAATAGCTTGGAATGTTGCAAGTACAAGCGTGCCGTAGCGTGTATATTGGCTTATCTTACGACGGCCTGCTTCACCCTCTTTCTTGAGTTCCGCTAACGCTGGATGAACTACAGTTAGCAATTGGACTACGATCGATGCCGAAATGTACGGCATGATACCCAATGCTAATATAGATGCACGCTCAAGAGCACCACCGGAGAACATGTTAAACATTTCTACGATGGTACCTTTTTGCTGATCGAACAAATCGGCAAGTACAGCTGCGTCAATACCAGGGATCGGCACAAAAGAGCCGGCTCGGAATACTAAAAGTGCACCAATTACGAATAATAAGCGCGACTTTAGTTCACTTAAGCCGCTCTGAGCACTACGAAAATCTTGTCCTGGTTTCTTAGCCATCTGTACCTCGTTCCTCGAGATTATTCCTCGATTTTACCGCCTGCAGCTTCGATTGCAGCTTTAGCGCCTTTAGTCACGCGTAGACCTTTAACAGTCACAGCTTTGCTTAGGTCACCAGAAAGAACGATCTTAACAAACTCGATGTTCTTAGTGATAACGTTAGCAGCTTTAAGGCTGTTAAGATCAACTACGTCACCTGTTACTTTCGCTAGCTCAGCTAGACGAACTTCAGCAGACACTAGGCTCTTACGAGAAGTGAAACCGAATTTAGGTAGACGTTGTTTTAGAGGCATTTGACCGCCTTCAAAACCTGGACGAACAGAGCCGCCAGAACGTGACTTTTGACCTTTGTGACCGCGGCCACCTGTTTTACCAAGGCCAGAACCGATACCACGACCTACACGCTTCTTAGAAGGTTTAGAGCCAGCAGCCGGTGATAGAGTATTCAAACGCATTCTGATTACTCCTCAATCTTAACCATGTAGTAAACCTTGTTGATCATACCGCGTACGCACGGTGTATCTTCAAGTTCTACTGTATGGTTGATGCGACGAAGACCTAGACCTTTAAGACACGCTTTGTGCTTAGGTAGGCGACCAATTGAGCTTTTAGTTTGAGTTACTTTAATAGTTGCCATCGTGTGCTTACTCCGAAATAGATTCAACAGTTAGACCACGTTTAGCAGCAACCATTTCTGGTGACTTAACGTCTACTAGAGCACCAATCGTTGCGCGAACAACGTTGATAGGGTTCGTTGAACCGTATGCTTTAGAAAGTACGTTATGTACGCCTGCAACTTCAAGTACGGCACGCATTGCACCACCGGCAATAACACCTGTACCTTCAGCAGCTGGCTGCATGTAAACTTTAGAGCCCGAATGACGACCTTTCACCGGGTGGTGAAGAGTGCCTTCGTTAAGCGCAACAGTAACCATGTTACGACGCGCTTTTTCCATTGCTTTTTGAATCGCAGCAGGTACTTCACGAGCTTTGCCGTAACCGAAACCTACACGACCATTACCGTCACCAACTACTGTTAGTGCAGTGAAGCTCATGATTCGACCACCTTTAACCGTCTTAGATACACGGTTAACTGCGATCAGCTTTTCTTGCAAATCATTAGCTTGTTGTTGTTCTTTAGCCATCTTCCAACCCTACCTTAGAATTTCAGACCAGCTTCGCGAGCAGAATCTGCTAGCGCCGCTACTCGACCGTGGTATTGGAAACCAGAACGATCGAATGCAACTGAAGCTACGCCTTTTTCAAGAGCGCGCTCAGCAACAGCTTTACCAACTGCTTTAGCTGCATCAACGTTACCAGTGTTCTTAACTTGCTCACGGATCGCTTTTTCTACAGTAGAAGCAGCTGCGATAACCTCAGAGCCGTTTGCCGCGATAACTTGTGCGTAAACATGGCGAGGAGTACGGTGTACTACCAGGCGAGTTGCACCAAGTTCTGCAATCTTACGACGTGCACGTGTAGCACGACGGATGCGAGATGCTTTCTTATCCATAGTGATACCTTACTTCTTCTTAGCTTCTTTAGTACGCACATTTTCATCTGCGTAACGAACACCTTTGCCTTTGTAAGGCTCAGGAGCACGGTAAGAACGAATGTCAGCCGCAACTTGACCTACTACTTGCTTATCGCAACCAGTAATGATGATCTCAGTTTGGCTAGGGCACTCAGCTTTAATACCTTCAGGTAGAGCGTGCTCTACTGGGTGAGAAAAACCAAGTGTTAGAGCTACAGAGTTGCCTTTCATAGCAGCACGGTAACCAACACCCTTAAGAGTTAGCTTCTTAGTGAAGCCCTCAGTAACACCCACAACCATGTTATTAACTAGAGCGCGAGCTGTACCAGCTTGTGCCCATGCGTTAGTAACACCTTCTTTCGGACCGAAAGTTAGGTTGGTTTCTTCCTGTGCAATAACTACGGCGCTGTTAAGAACGCGAGTAAGCTCACCTTTGCTACCTTTTACAGTAACTTCTTGGCCGTTTAGTTTCACCTCTACGCCAGCTGGAATAGCGACAGGTGCTTTAGCAACACGAGACATAATCTACTCCTTAAGCTACGTAACAGATGATTTCACCGCCAAGACCTGCTTTACGAGCAGCACGGTCAGACATCAGACCCTTGGAAGTAGAAACAACTGCAATACCAAGACCACCCATCACTGTAGGTAAAGAGTCTTTATTTTTATAAACTCTTAGACCAGGACGTGATACACGCTTGATTTGCTCGATTACAGGTTTAGCTTGGAAGTACTTAAGAGTAACTTCTAGCTCAGGTTTTGCTTCGCTGTTAACAGCGAAGTCTACGATGTAACCTTCAGCTTTAAGTAATGCAGCAATTGCAACTTTAAGCTTTGAAGAAGGCATTTTTACAGCAACTTTGTTTGCTGCCTGACCGTTACGAACTCGGGTCAGCATATCCGAAATCGGATCTTGCATGCTCATAAGATTTACTCCAAATGATTAAGTGGCAATTACCAGCTAGCCTTACGAAGACCCGGAATCTCGCCTTTCATGCAAGCTTCACGAACCTTAATACGGCTTAGACCGAATTTACGTAGGTAACCGTGTGGACGACCAGTTTGGTTGCAACGGTTGCGCTGACGTGATGCACTTGAATCACGTGGAAGAGATTGCAGTTTAAGAACCGCATTCCAACGATCTTCTTCAGATGCGTTTACATCGCTAATGATAACTTTTAGCGCAGAACGCTTTTCAGCGAACTTAGCTACTAGTTTTGCACGTTTAGCTTCACGTGCTTTCATTGATTGTTTAGCCATAACAGTAACCCTACCCTTACTTACGGAATGGGAAGTTAAAGGCAGCCAGCAGAGCTCGGCCTTCCTCATCGGAACCCGCAGAAGTCGTGATAGTGATATCAAGACCGCGGACGCGATCGACTTTATCGTAGTCGATTTCCGGAAAGATGATTTGCTCGCGAACGCCCATGCTGTAGTTACCGCGACCGTCAAAAGACTTAGCGCTAACACCACGGAAATCACGTACACGTGGAAGTGCGATAGAGATTAAACGCTCTAAAAATTCCCACATGCGCTCACCACGCAAGGTTACTTTACAACCAATTGGGTAGCCTTCACGAATTTTGAAACCAGCTACAGATTTACGCGCTTTAGTGATAAGAGGCTTTTGACCAGAGATCGTTGCCATATCAGCTGCTGCGTTTTCTAGCAGTTTCTTATCGTTGATTGCTTCACCAACGCCCATGTTTAGGGTGATTTTCTCAATCCTAGGGACTTGCATGACGCTTGTGTAGCTGAACTCTTTGGTAAGCTCAGCGACTACAGACGACTTGTAGTAATCATGCAGTTTCGCCATAGTAGAACTCCAAATTACTTCTAATTAGTTAGAAACAGTTTCGCCGTTAGATTTGAAGAAACGAACTTTCTTGCCATCTTCGATACGGAAACCGATACGGTCTGCTTTACCAGTAGCCGCGTTAAAAACAGCAACGTTAGAAGCATCAATAGCTGCTTCTTGTTCAACGATGCCACCTTGTTGACCTAGAGCCGGAACCGGCTTTTGGTGTTTCTTAACAAGGTTGATGCCTTCAACGATAACTTTACCAGTTGTCAGAACCTTAGTTACTTTACCTTTCTTGCCTTTATCTTTACCAGCAAGAATGATTACTTCGTCATTACGACGGATTTTAGCTGCCATGTTGCCGCTCCTTACAGAACTTCAGGTGCTAGTGATACAATCTTCATGAATTTCGCGTTACGAAGTTCACGAGTCACAGGACCAAAGATACGTGTGCCGACTGGTTGCTCAGTAGTGTCATTTAACAATACACAAGCATTACTGTCGAAGCGAATGACAGAACCGTCTGGGCGACGAACGCCTTTACGGGTGCGCACTACTACCGCCTTCAGAACATCACCTTTCTTTACTTTACCGCGAGGAATCGCTTCCTTCACTGTAACCTTGATGACGTCACCGATATGTGCATAACGGCGGTGAGAGCCACCCAGAACCTTAATACACATTACCTTGCGCGCGCCAGAGTTATCTGCTGCGTCAAGTGTACTTTGCATCTGGATCATTGTTAGTGCTCCGCTAAATATTAAAACTAGACCCTCTCGGGTCGGGCTGCCTCTTTAAAAGGGACGCGAATTGTACCACCCTTTTTTTAAATTGGGTAGACAAAAAACAAGCGGCTCCAAAAAATTATTTGGAGCCGCTTATAAGTTATAGAATTACAAAGATTAAATCTTCGCTTTTTCTAGAACTTTAACCAATGTCCAAGACTTAGTCTTAGACAGAGGACGACACTCAGCGATTTCAACTTTGTCGCCTAGGCCACAAGTGTTGTCTTCGTCGTGTGCGTGTACTTTAGTCGTGCGTTTGATGAACTTACCGTAAATTGGGTGTTTTACAGTGCGCTCAATAGCAACAACGATAGACTTGTCCATCTTGTCACTTACTACACGGCCTTGCTGGATGCGGTTAGTTTCGCTCATTATGCGCCTGCCTTTTCAGTCAAAACAGTTTTCACACGTGCGATGTCACGGCGTACAGCTTTTAGAGTATGAGTTTGCTGTAGTTGACCAGTTGCAGCTTGCATGCGCAAGTTGAACTGTTCACGTAGCAAATTCAATAGCTCAGCGTTAAGCTCTTCAACGTTCTTTTCGCGTAGATCTTGTGCTTTCATCACATCACCTGCTTAGTTACAAAAGTAGTTTTAACAGGCAGTTTACGTGCCGCTAGGCGGAACGCTTCACGTGCCAACTCTTCAGGTACGCCATTCATCTCGTACATAACTTTGCCTGGTTGGATTTGAGCAACCCAGTACGCAACTGAACCTTTACCTTTACCTTGACGAACTTCAAGAGGCTTTTCAGTAATCGGCTTGTCTGGGAATACACGGATCCAGATTTGACCTTGACGCTTAATGTGACGTGTCATAGCACGACGTGCCGCTTCGATTTGACGTGCAGTCAGACGACCACGGCCAACAGCTTTAAGACCGAATTCGCCGAAGCTTACTTCAGTACCTTTAGCTAGACCACGGTTACGACCAGTCATAACCTTGCGGAACTTAGTACGTTTTGGTTGTAGCATCGTTCGACTCCTTACTTACGGCCTTTACGCTGCTTCTTAGGCTTATCGCCTTTTGGCTCTACTGCGTTAGCAGCTGGCATACCGCCTAGAATCTCACCTTTGAAGATCCAAACTTTAATGCCGATCACACCGTATTGAGTGTGAGCCGAAGAAGTTGCGTAATCAATGTCTGCACGTAGAGTGTGTAGAGGCACACGGCCTTCACGGTACCACTCAGAACGTGCGATTTCAGCACCGCCAAGACGGCCGCCTACTTGTACTTTGATGCCTTTAGCGCCTAGACGCATAGCATTTTGTACCGCACGCTTCATTGCACGACGGAACATAACACGACGCTCTAGTTGAGACGCGATGCTATCAGCTACAAGCTGACCATCTAGCTCAGGCTTACGTACTTCAGCGATGTTAATTTGCGCTGGTACACCTGCGATTTTAGCTACAGCTGCGCGTAGCTTCTCTACGTCTTCACCTTTCTTACCGATAACAACGCCAGGACGAGCAGTGTGAATAGTCACACGGATGCTCTTAGCTGGACGCTCAATAACGATACGAGATAATGATGCTTTTTGTAGTTCCTTTGTAAGGAACTGACGTACCTTGAAGTCGCCGTCTAGGTTGTCAGCGAATTCGTTGGTATTAGCAAACCATGTAGCATTCCAAGGCTTAACGATGCCAAGACGAATACCATTAGGATGTACTTTCTGACCCATTGCTTACTCTCCTAGTCTTTAGCGATCTGCTACAACAATAGTGATGTGGCTTGAACGCTTCAAGATACGATCCGCACGACCTTTAGCACGAGGCATAATACGCTTCATGATAGGGCCCTCATCTACGAAGATTTTAGCGACATTTAGATCGTCGATATCTGCACCTTCGTTATGTTCCGCGTTAGCGATAGCTGACTCAAGAACCTTCTTAACTAATACAGCAGCTTTTTTGTTGCTGAAAGTTAGAATTTCTAGAGCTTGGTCTACCGACTTACCGCGAATTTGGTCTGCAACTAAGCGAGCTTTCTGTGGAGAAATACGAGCAAAGTTATGTTTAGCTAAAGCTTCCATCATCTACTCCTTATTTCTTCTTAGCTTTCTTATCTGCAGCATGACCGCGATAAGTACGAGTTGGTGCAAATTCGCCCAGTTTGTGACCGATCATTTCTTCGGTAACGAAAACTGGAACGTGCTGACGACCATTATGGACAGCGATGGTCAAACCAATCATTGTTGGGATGATCATTGAGCGACGGGACCAAGTCTTAATAGGCTTTTTGTCTCCGCTTTCCACCGCTTTCTCTACCTTCTTCAGCAAGTGTAGGTCAATAAAAGGACCTTTCTTGAGAGAACGTGGCATGGCGATTCCTCTTTATAAATTATTTAGTGCGACGACGTACGATGTACTTGTCAGTGCGCTTGTTCTTACGAGTCTTGAAGCCCTTAGTAGGAACGCCCCAAGGAGAAACTGGGTGACGACCACCAGATGTGCGGCCTTCACCACCACCATGTGGGTGATCCACCGGGTTCATTACTACACCACGTACGGTTGGACGTACGCCGCGCCAGCGTGAAGCACCAGCTTTACCAAGTTCACGTAGCATATGCTCAGAGTTACCAACTTCACCGATCGTTGCACGACCTTCAGAAAGAACTTTGCGCATCTCACCAGAACGTAGACGGATAGTTACGTATGCACCATCGCGAGCGATGATTTGAGCATAAGCACCAGCCGAACGAGCTAGTTGAGCACCTTTACCAGGCTTAAGTTCAACACAGTGTACAGTAGAACCTACTGGGATGTTGCGCATCGGCAGAGTGTTACCTGCTTTGATTGCAGCATCTACGCCAGATTGAATCTGGTCGCCTGCGTTAACACCTTTAGGTGCAATGATGTAACGACGCTCACCGTCTGCGTACAGAACTAGAGCGATGTTAGCACTACGGTTTGGATCGTATTCTAGACGCTCAACTTTCGCTGGGATGCCATCTTTAGTACGTTTGAAGTCAATCAGACGGTAATGGTGCTTATGACCACCACCGATGTGACGTACTGTAATACGACCGTTGTTGTTACGACCACCGTTCTTAGAGTTTTTCTCTAGAAGTGGTGCGTATGGCTTACCCTTGTGTAGGTCAGCGTTAACAACTTTAACGACGTGACGACGACCAGGGGAAGTCGGCTTACATTTAACAATAGCCATTTTTACTACTCCTGTTATTCCGCGCCGCCAACGAAGTCAAGATCTTGACCTTCTTTCAAAGTAACGTAGGCTTTCTTAACGTCTGAACGACGGCCTTCACGCATACCTTGACGTTTGGTCTTACCCTTTAATACAAGAGTATTTACAGACTTAACTTCAACTTCAAATAGCTTTTCTACAGCTGCTTTGATCTCTTTCTTAGTTGCATCTTTAGCTACTTTGAAAACGATAGTGTTCGCTTTCTCAGCTGCCATAGTTGCTTTTTCAGAGATGTGCGGAGCACGTAGAACTTTTAAGATACGCTCTTCAGTGATCATGCTAGCATCTCCTCAACTTGCTTAACTGCGTCAGCAGTCATTAGAACCTTGTCGAAAGCGATTAGTGATACTGGATCAACACCAGCAACATCACGTGCATCTACTTTGTATAGGTTACGAGCAGCTAAGAATAGATTTTCATCTACTTCGCCAGTCACAATCAGAACGTCGCTTAGCTCAAGCTCTTTAAGCTTAGCTACAAGTTCTTTTGTTTTTGGTGCTTCTACAGAGAAGTTATCAACAACGATTAAACGCTCTTGACGAACTAGCTCAGAAAGAATGCTCTTCATAGCACCGCGGTACATTTTTTTGTTTACTTTTTGGCTGTGATCTTGTGGTTTCGCAGCAAAAGTAACACCACCTGTACGCCAGATTGGGCTACGAATTGTACCAGCACGTGCGCGGCCAGTACCTTTTTGACGCCATGGCTTAGCGCCACCGCCAGATACTTCAGAACGAGTCTTTTGAGCACGAGTACCTTGACGAGCACCTGCTGCATATGCAACAACTACTTGGTGTACAAGAGCTTCGTTGAAGTCACGTCCGAAAGTAGTCTCGGAAACAGTTAGTGCATCAGCACCTTTAACCATCAATTCCATTACTTACTCCTAGACGTTATGCTTTAACAGCAGGTTTTACGATCACGTTTCCGCCTGTTGAGCCCGGTACTGCACCTTTAATAAGGAGTAGATTGCGCTCAGCGTCAACACGTACGATCTCTAGGTTTTGAGTCGTTACACGCTCAGCACCCATGTGACCTGCCATTTTCTTGCCTTTAAACACGCGGCCTGGAGTTTGACATTGGCCAATTGAACCCGGTGCGCGGTGAGACAAAGAGTTACCGTGAGTCATATCTTGAGTAGAGAAGTTCCAACGCTTGATAGCGCCTTGGAAGCCTTTACCTTTAGATGTACCAGTAACGTCTACTTTTTTAATTTCGTTGAAAAGTTCTACGTTTAGCTCAGCGCCAACTTCAAACTCTTCGCCGTTTTCTAAACGGAATTCCCAAAGACCGCGACCTGCTTCTACACCCGCTTTCGCGAAGTGACCAGCTTCAGGTTTAGTTACACGGTTAGCTTTCTTAGCACCAGTAGTTACTTGGATTGCTGCGTAGCCATCAGTCTCAAGAGTTTTAACTTGAGAAATACGGTTCGCTTCAACCTCAACAACAGTTACTGGGATAGAAACGCCTTCTTCAGTAAATACGCGGGTCATACCCACTTTACGTCCGACTAGACCAATCATTATTCTTATCTCCCTTAACCTAGGCTGATTTGAACATCAACGCCAGCTGCAAGATCAAGACGCATTAGAGCATCAACAGTTTTATCTGTTGGCTCAACGATGTCGATCAAACGCTTGTGAGTACGAATTTCGTACTGGTCACGTGCATCTTTGTTGACGTGTGGAGAGGTAAGAACAGTGAAACGCTCTTTACGAGTAGGTAGTGGAATAGGACCACGAACCTGTGCGCCAGTACGTTTTGCTGTTTCAACGATTTCCGCAGTTGAAGCATCGATTAGCTTGTAATCAAACGCTTTAAGGCGGATACGAATACGTTGGTTCTGCATGAGACAGAGCTCCAATTATTAAAAATTACACAAACAATATCGCCACTCAAACCCGATAAAACGAGAGAATGCCGATTGATTTATGTGAAACCGTAGCATCCAAAATTAGGACGCATTGTCAGTTAACTTTTGAAGCAAACAAGAAGTTTACTATTTTTATTAACCGCGAACATAAGCTGAGTATACATTACTAGGTAAGACCTACTCCTCAGTGCTCATTGGTTCACAACCAGCGTTAGCCAGTGCGATGCATTATACAGATCACACTTTAAGTTGCAAGCGGTGTTTGAAAAATAAACGCAGAATCTATTTACGGGGACAACTGGGGAGTTTGTATTGTGCGGTAGTGCCCTACCGCTGGAAATTGAAAGCAAGGTAACAGCTCGGTTAAGCCTCAGCTGTTACCTCTTTTATTTATGGTATTTTAACCGTCATCTTCATCCACATATTGAGCTTGTAGATAATTTTGGATCCCAGTCATTTTGATTAAACCAAGTTGAGTTTCTAACCAATCGACGTGATCTTCCTCGTCTTCTAAGATGTCTTGAAATAGATCTCGCGATACATAGTCGTGAATATCTTCTGCGTACGCGATGGCATTTTTCAAATCAGGTATAGCTTCCATCTCAAGAGATAAATCACACTGAAGCATCTCTTCAGTATCTTCACCAATTTTCAACTTACCCAAATCTTGAAGGTTTGGGAGGCCTTCTAAAAATAGTATGCGTTCAATTAAATGGTCAGCATGTTTCATTTCGTCGATAGATTCGTGGTATTCCTTATCGGCCAGATGCTTTAAACCCCAATCTTTGTACATGCGAGCATGCAAGAAGTATTGGTTTATCGCGACGAGTTCGTTACCAAGAATTTTATTGAGATGTTGAATGATGATTGGATCGCCTTTCATGACATAGCCCTCCTCTTTGGCTCTTCTAACTGTAGAACCAAATCGAGAAGTGTCAAAAAAGCTAATGCCCTTGGGGCAAAACTAGCTTGCCTGTTTGAACAGGTCTTTCGCAGTATCGTTAATGACTTCTTTTGCTGAACGTACACACTTGCCGCATTGACTGCCAAGTGCTGTACATTTTTTAATTCCTTTGATGTCAGTAATGCCCTCTTCTATCACGAGCTTGCGGATTTTTTTATCCGAAACCCCATGGCATAAACAAATGTACATACTAAAACCTAAACCTTTAACTTAGGCTTAAATATAAAAAGGAATCATTCTTATTACCAGTCATATTTACTGTTTGGTTATATCGATTGGTTATAGTGTTTTGCGAGTAATTGGAAAAATTGGCTGTGAAGGTTGTATAACGGAAATGCGTGATCAAGGTGGGTCAGTAAATAACTGTATTTAAATTGGAATATAGTTAACTGTTATAAAGTGCGATGAATTTCCCTTATAACCAAAATAAAAAAGGGAAGCCGAAGCTCCCCTTTTCAGATGCGTGCTCTTCTAATGAAGAGTGTGCAAAAATCTAAATGCTATTAAGCGAAGATTTTAGCTACAACACCAGCACCAACTGTACGGCCACCTTCGCGGATTGCGAAACGTAGACCTTCGTCCATTGCGATTGGAGCGATTAGCTCAACAGTCATTTGAACGTTGTCACCTGGCATTACCATTTCTACGCCTTCTGGTAGAGTGATGTCGCCTGTTACGTCAGTTGTACGGAAGTAGAACTGTGGACGGTAACCTTTGAAGAAAGGAGTGTGACGGCCGCCTTCGTCTTTAGAAAGTACGTATACTTCAGACTCAAACTTAGTGTGTGGGTTGATAGAACCTTTCGCAGAAAGTACTTGACCACGTTCAACGTCATCACGCTTAGTACCACGTAGAAGTGCACCAACGTTCTCACCTGCACGACCTTCGTCAAGCAGTTTACGGAACATTTCAACACCAGTACAAGTAGTAAGAGTAGTCTCTTTGATACCAACGATTTCTACTTCGTCACCTACACGTAGGATACCGCGCTCGATACGACCAGTTACAACAGTACCACGACCTTGGATTGAGAATACATCTTCAATTGGTAGTAGGAACGGTTGGTCAACTGCACGCTCTGGCTCAGGAATGTAAGAATCTAGTGCTTCTGCAAGCTCAACGATCTTATCTTCCCACTGCTTCTCGCCGTTTAGTGCGCCAAGTGCAGAACCTTGGATAACTGGTAGGTCATCACCTGGGAAGTCGTATTCAGAAAGAAGTTCACGAACTTCCATCTCAACTAGCTCAAGTAGCTCTTCGTCATCTACCATGTCACATTTGTTCATGAATACGATGATGTAAGGGATACCAACTTGACGACCAAGTAGGATGTGCTCACGAGTTTGAGGCATAGGGCCGTCAGTCGCAGCAACAACTAGGATACCGCCGTCCATTTGTGCAGCACCAGTGATCATGTTTTTAACATAATCCGCGTGTCCTGGACAGTCTACGTGTGCGTAGTGACGTGCTGGAGTGTCGTACTCAACGTGAGAAGTTGCGATTGTGATACCGCGCTCACGCTCTTCTGGAGCGTTATCGATAGATGCGAAATCTTTAGCAACACCGCCGTATACTTTTGCAAGAGTAGTACAGATAGCAGCAGTTAGAGTTGTTTTACCGTGGTCAACGTGGCCGATAGTACCAACGTTTACGTGCGGTTTCGTACGTTCAAATTTTTCTTTAGACACAATCGTGTTCCTTCCTAGTTATGATTCGCCACGTTCATTATTGAGCGAGACGCGCCAGAAATTGCTATTTTATGCGCCAACTCTCGTTAGCGCAATATTTGGACGCATTGTTCTTTCAAAAAATGAAAAAAAATGCCTTCCTTTTGTTTAACCACGCTCTGCAATGATTGCTTTTGCAACATTGTTAGGCACTTCAGCGTACTCACTAAACTCCATAGAGTAAGAAGCACGACCTTGTGTCGCAGAACGTAAATCAGTTGCGTAACCGAACATGACAGACAACGGAACTTGTGCACGAATTATCTTCAGGCCAGCTGTCCCCTCGTCCATACCTTCGATGATGCCGCGACGACGGTTAATATCGCCAACAACGTCACCCATCCAGTCTTCTGGAGTAGTTACTTCAACTTTCATCATAGGCTCAAGCAGAACCGGTTGCGCTTCAAGTGCACCCGTTCTGAAAGCCATAGAGGCAGCGATTGTAAACGCCATCTCACTTGAATCTGTTTCATGGTAAGAACCATCATATAGTGTAGCTTTGATATCCAAAACTGGATAGCCAGCAAGCACACCATTGTTCATCTGCTCTTCAACGCCTTTAGCCACTGAAGCGATAAACTCTTTCGGTACGATACCATTGGCAATTTCATCCACAAAGACAAAGCCTTCGCCAGCTTCTGATGGTTCCAGTTTCAGCCATACGTGACCGTACTGACCTTTACCACCATGTTCACGGATAAATTTACCTTCCGCTTTCGCTGTACCACGAATAGTCTCACGGTAAGCCACTTGCGGGTTACCAACGTTGCAGTTCACGCTAAATTCGCGCTTCATACGGTCAACGATGATATCTAAGTGTAGTTCACCCATACCAGAAATCAGAGTCTGGCCAGTTTCCGCATCCATATCAACGCGGAACGATGGGTCTTCCGCTGCTAGTTTACCTAGAGCGATAGTCATTTTATCTTGATCAGCTTGAGAGCTTGGCTCTACAACGATCTGAATAACTGGATCTGGGAATTCCATGCGCTCAAGAACAATCTTATGGTTCTGGTCACAAAGGGTTTCACCAGTAGTCACATCTTTCAGGCCAATGATGGCTGCGATGTCACCTGCTCGTACTTCTTTTACTTCTTCACGCTTGTTTGAGTGCATTTGAACAATGCGACCTAAGCGTTCACGTTGTTTCTTCACAGAGTTGTAAGCTGTTTTACCGCTTTCAACAACACCAGAGTAAACACGGATGAAAGTTAAAGTACCAACGAATGGGTCTGTTGCAATCTTGAATGCTAGCGCTGAGAACGGTTCTTTGTCGTCTGCGTGACGCTCTGCTTCGTTCTCATCTTCATCGATACCTTTAATTGCAGGTACATCGACTGGAGAAGGAAGGAAATCAACAACTGCATCTAGAACAGCTTGTACACCTTTGTTTTTGAATGCACTACCACAAGTAGCAAGTACGATTTCATTATTAAGGGTACGAGTACGAAGACCTTGTTTGATTTCTGCTTCTGTTAGTTCACCTTCTTCAAGGTACTTATCCATCAGCTCTTCATTTGCTTCTGCAGCAGCTTCAACAAGTTCTGTACGATATTCTTCAGCCATTTCTTGCATGTCTGCAGGAATATCTTCGTACGTGAAAGTCATGCCTTGGTCAGCTTCGTTCCAGTTAATTGCCTTCATCTTGATAAGATCGACAACGCCTTGGAAGTTTTCTTCAGCACCAATGTTCAGTTGAATTGGAACAGGAGTTGCGCCTAAGCGGTCCTTGATCTGTTCAACTACGCGCAAGAAGTCTGCGCCGGTACGGTCCATTTTATTAACGAAAACCATACGTGGAACTTGGTACTTATCAGCTTGACGCCATACTGTCTCTGACTGAGGTTCAACACCAGATGAGCCACAGAACACAACAACTGCACCATCAAGTACACGCAGAGAACGTTCTACTTCGATAGTGAAGTCAACGTGTCCAGGAGTGTCGATGATGTTGATACGGTGGTCCGAGAACTGAGCTTCCATACCACGCCAAAACGTAGTGGTTGCTGCTGAAGTGATCGTAATACCGCGCTCTTGCTCTTGCTCCATCCAGTCCATGGTTGCTGCACCATCGTGAACTTCGCCGATTTTGTGAGAAAGACCGGTATAGAACAGAATACGTTCACTTGTGGTTGTTTTACCTGCATCTACGTGAGCAACGATACCGATATTACGGTATTGCTCTATAGGAGTTTTACGAGCCACGGTTGAATCCTCTTATTAGAGACTTAGGGACTATTGCTATGTCTAGATTATGCGTTAAAAGCGATGCTTCGCTAAAAATTGCTTGCCCTAGAAATAGCAATAGTTCCTAGCATAAGCATAGGAACTAAAGAAGTGCTGCAAGGAACCTTGCAGCACTAAAAAGGTATTACCAACGGTAATGTGCGAACGCTTTGTTTGCGTCAGCCATGCGGTGAACGTCTTCACGTTTCTTAACCGCAGTACCTTTGTTCTCAGACGCGTCTAGCATTTCAGCAGCTAGGCGTTGAGCCATAGATTTTTCACCACGCTTACGCGCAGCTTCAACTACCCAACGCATAGCAAGAGCGTTACGGCGAACCGGACGAACTTCTACAGGTACTTGGTAAGTTGAACCACCTACACGGCGAGATTTAACTTCTACCGCTGGGCGAACATTTTCAAGAGCTTCTTCAAATACAGCTAAGTGGTCTTTACCAGACTTCTCAGCCATTGAATCTAGTGCAGTGTAAACGATTTTTTCTGCAGTAGATTTCTTTCCGTCAACCATAAGGATGTTAACGAATTTTGCCAGCAATTCAGATTTGAACTTAGGATCTGGAAGGATCTTACGCTGACCTATTACGCGACGACGTGGCATGGATATTCTCCGTTGTCTTCTTCAGGTTTTTTCCAAAACTTTTCAGAATAATAAATAAAATAGTGTTTGGCCTTACTTAACGATTTCTTTTAAAAAAAAGAGAATCAATTAAGACTTAGGACGTTTCACACCGTACTTAGAACGACCTTGTTTACGGTCGTTAACGCCAGCACAGTCAAGTGCGCCGCGAACAGTGTGGTAACGAACACCCGGAAGGTCTTTTACACGACCGCCACGGATTAGTACAACACTGTGCTCTTGTAGGTTATGGCCTTCACCGCCGATGTACGAAGTTACTTCGAAACCGTTAGTTAGACGTACACGACATACTTTACGTAGTGCCGAGTTAGGTTTTTTAGGTGTAGTAGTGTAAACACGAGTACATACACCACGTTTTTGTGGGCACGCTTCTAGTGCAGGCACGTTGCTTTTAACAACTTGCTTTACACGAGGTTTGCGAACCAACTGGTTAATAGTTGCCATTAACTAGCTCCTGAAATTTACTTGAAAGTAAGCTTTGTGAAAAATCTACCCCTAATCACAAGTCGTAATTAGGGACGCAAAATTCTATTCAGCAGTGGGAGGTGTGTCAAGAAATATACAGATCTTTTTTAGCCGTCTAGAGCTCAGGATGGTCTAATTTTAACCAAACTGATAGAACACGCTTACCAAGTCACTGATTTGTCGTTCAAAACCGTCAGTTTAACGAAGCCATCGAAGTCAACTTGATCAATGGTACTTGAGACAAGTAGTTGTAAACCTCGGCTATCGAGATCTGGTTTTAACACCGACACCTGCTCTACTGCGCAGATTTGAGTGAATAACTCATGATTTGGAAGGCAAACGTACACCGCATCTTCCACCAAAAGATACTGATCTTGTGGCTGAGAATAAGTCAATGCGAGTTTCAGTTTGTCGACTGATTTTACGATATGAAGCATAGCGTCCCCTAGAAAGTCAGTATCTGTTGGCACTGAGCTAACTTCTGCGTTAACTCGTCGGCTTCAACGGTGGTCACATCGATCAGCAGGTTGTCTGCTGAAAGACCAAACTGACTCAGACTACGCTGACATACATACACCTGTTCGATGTCGTACAGGTCCATAAGTTTGAATGCAGAGATGTAGTCACGCGATAGTGTTTCGTCGGGCTGCTGCGCTTTGAGAAGCTGTGTCACGCCATCGCCAACAAAGAACACGGCAATGTCTTCACTGTATGCGGACGCAGCAAGCAGGGCGTCTAACCCTTCTCTACCCGCAGCGGTCGTATGAGGGAAACTGTTAAATATAAAGGCTAACTTTCTCAAAACTGCACAACCCTATCTTGCGTTAGTAGCGCTTCGGATAAGCTCCCTAATCCGGCCTGAGTAAATCCCGTGGCTAGGTTAGAGGCACTTAGTTGATGTTGCTCTGCTTCTTCAGAGCTAATCACTCCGCGTCTTAGCGCAGCTGCCACACAGGTTTCAAGGCTAACATCGTGTTCATCAGCCAGCTTTTGCCAAGCAGAAGCTAAATCAAATTCATCGTTAGCCGGTACGGTAAGGTCTGAGCCGTTACTGACACCATCTTGATAGAAGAACACACTGTGAAGTTTGTGGCCCTGTTTAATCAGAGCCACGGCAAACTGGTAGGCACTTCTTGCTGACTGTGAGCCATAGACAGGCCCATTAACTAAGAGTGTATAGCTTAGCAACCCTCTTCATCCTCTGTTTTACGTTGGCGGATGTATAGGTACACGGTGTGCTTAGAGATGTTCAGTCGCTCAGCAACGCGGTTGATCGCGTCTTTAATATCGAAAATACCTTTGTCGTACAGCTCCATCACGATCTGACGGTTCTTAGTATTGTTCGATACCGATTTGTCAGCGTTAATTTCTTCAATGGTGCGTTCAACCGTTTGGTCGACAAGTTCTTCAACGTCACTAGCGAAGTTAACCGATGATGCGGCTTCGTCTGCGTCTTGCGTAGGCATGAACGATTGCAGTACTTGTGAGAATGGCGCGTCTAGGTTGACGTTAATACACAGTAGACCAATCACTCGGTCTTCACCGTTGCGGATAGCAACCGTGATCGACTTCATCAACACTCCGCCTTTAGCGCGAGTGAAGTATGAACGTGAGAAGTTACGCTTAGAACCTTCAATATCTTTTAGCATCTTCAATGCAAGATCGGTGATCGGCGAGCCAACCTGACGACCTGTATTTTCGCCGTTGGCAATTTTAATCGCAGAAGTATTGAGGTCTTCTAAAGAGTGCAAAACGATTTCACAAAACGGACCAATAAGGCTCGCAATACCGTCAACAACGGCCTCATAAGATCTTAGAATGATTTTATCGTGTTCACTGAATGGCATAACGTGGACTGATTCCATTTCAAGTAACACATCTGCATTGACTGTTTCTGTAGTAGTCACTTATTCCTTACCTTCGTGTGAAAAATCAACAAATTTATGTAAGTTTATCAGAAAATTTTAATTGCACACCTAGCTAACATTGCAACTAGTGATTTAGAACAAGTTTAAAAATCAAATACTCATCTTCAAATCATAAAAAAAGCCTAACTCAAAGTTAGGCTTTTTATTCAATCAACGTATTTTAGTACGAGGCTTTTAACCAATATTACTGTGCAGGAGCTGCTTCAGCGTTATCGATGTTTAGTAGTTCTACTTCGAATACTAGCGTTGAGTTAGCTGGGATAGTCGGTGTGTCTTGCTCACCGTATGCTAGCTCTGGCGGGATAACGAATTTGTACTTAGAACCAACTTGCATTAGTTGTACGCCTTCAGTCCAGCCTGGGATTACGCGGTTTAGTGGGAATGTTGCTGGTTCGCCACGATCGTAAGAGCTATCGAACTGAGTACCGTCTGTTAGCGTACCTTTGTAGTGTACTTGAACCGTGTCAGTGTCTTTTGGAGAAGCGCCTTCACCAGCAGTCATTACTTGGTAAAGTAGACCAGATTCAGTCTGCTTTACGCCTTCAGTTTTAGCGAACTCAGCGCGGAAGTCATCACCGGCTTTCTTCACTTCTGCAGATTTTTCTGCCGCTTGTGCTTGCATCGTTTCAGCAACACGCTTGTCTAGAGCTTCAAGAGCTGCGCGAGTTTCTTCTTCGTTAAGTGCTGTTTTCTCTGCGAATACGTCTTCGATACCTTGAAGAACCATATCTTTGTCTAGGTTGATACCTAACTCGCTTGGCTTATCAATGCTTGTGCTTAGGTAGTTAGCGAAAGATACACCGATTGCGTAAGCCGCTTTGTCATCTTCTGTTTTAAAGTTTACTGCTTCAACTTTAACTTCTTCTACCTGTGGAGCTTCTGCCTTTGGTTCTTCTTTCTGACAACCAACTGCTAGCATAACCGTTGCGGCAAGCAGTGATACTTTTAAAACTGATTTCATTGAATTCTCCAATTAATGGCCAAGCCATTGGTTATTGTGCACAAATCTAATGATTAGATTGGTGTGAATACGTTAGTTATAACAATATACTAGTCATATGTCTTTCGACACAAACCGGATTATTAGATGTGATGCGAATATTTTTCCACTCATTGCTATGTACAATTGTCATCACCTTGTTAAATGGTTGCTTTTTCTTCCAAGATGATGAGCAGCGTTGGGAAATTGAGCCCAATGGTGCCACCAGCTTTGCACTCAGCAGAGATGGACGCTTCGCCCTGCTCTACTCTCAGCAAAAGCAACTGCTCCTTTGGGATCTCGCCGAAGATCAAGAGTTGGCTCAGCTTGGCCCACAAGACCAGTTAGAAAACCAAGTATCGCGTATCCGTATCTCGGACAATGGCCGTTTTGCCATTACCGCGAGCCAGATGAACTTCGCCGTTTGGGACCTATCTTGGACTCAAGCACAAGGGCTATGGTCTATCTCCGACGGCTTGATTCGCGATGTCGACATATCCAGCAATGGTGAAAAAGTCTTACTTGGTCTGTCTAATGGCAAAGCCATCTATGTGGACTTAGTCACCGGACGCCGTCTTGAGTTCCTTGCTCACCGAGAAAAAGTGAATTCCGTGTCCCTTTCATCCAACGGACGCTACGCCTTATCGGGTGGTAACGACTACAAAGCCTACCTTTGGGATACCGAGTCGGGCTTGGTATTGCGCACCTTTGAGCATGAACAAAGAGTAGTACGAGTCGCGCTACAACGCGATGGCGAGCTGGCTTTTACTTCTGACGGCGGCAATCAAGCGATGATTTGGGATCTTGAAACGGGCGAACCTCAAGCGCAATTGCAAAGCTGGTCTCGACAGTTGATTTTCTCGAGTGCTCGCTTTTCTGATGACGGCAGTATGTTGGTGACGGGCACACCATCCAGCCAAGTGAGTGTGTGGAATACTCAGGATGGCAAACGAATTTCTCGCCACGATGCTGAGCCACTAAAAGATGCTCGCCCTCCTCGTGCGGTAGTGTATGATGCAGCCTTTGATGATAAGAACCGTGTGATATCGGGCACCTCTGCGGGCATTGCCCAAGCTTGGAATGTGGATTAAGAACGATGACAGAAAAGCGAGTTGAACAACTAGAAAGCCGCGTAAATGACCTAGAGTGTCAGCTAGCTTTCCAAGAACAGACCATTGAAGAACTCAATGAAGCGCTTAGCCAACAACAAATGTTGATCACGAGGATGCAAGACCAGATGAAGTTCGTGGTTGGCAAAGTAAAAAATATGGATGGCTCTAATCTAGCTGACGCATCAGAAGAGACGCCACCTCCACACTACTAAGTGCGGTTCAAAATAACCAATTAATTCTAGCGACGCATATCGTTAGTTTCTCGTCCTCAATGTGTAAACACATTTCAGAACGAGACATAGAAAACTAAAAGGGCGACAGATACTTATCTGTCGCCCTTTTGTTTATTTCATCTGACCGAATAAGCTAAATAAAGCCAATTAAGCCGATACCAATTTAATCATCGGCATAAATCTTCACTTCAACACGACCTTGAGTATCAACACTTGCACGATACATTCCTGAGCTGTTCATACCAAAATGAATATCGCCTTGGCCATCGATAGCGATCAAGCCGCCTTCTCCACCCATGCTTTTCAATTCACCTTGAATGATCGTTTCACAAGCGGTGTGTACATCTTCTTTCAGATAACGCATTCGTGCTGCGACATCACTTGCAACCATTTTACGTAGGAAGAACTCACCCATCCCGGTTGTTGAGACGGCAACGTTGCCATTTTCAGCGATGGTTCCCGCCCCAATAATCGGAGAATCACCCACGCGACCGTATTTCTTATTGGTCACGCCACCGGTACTGGTTGCTGCTGCTAAGTTACCCGCTTGGTCTAATGCGACTGCACCGACCGTGCCGTACTTTTTGTCATCGGGGTATTTCTCAGCTTGCTGTTCATCATATTTCGCTTCAGACAGAGCAAAGATGCCTTTCTCTTTCATCGACTGAAGTTGGTCATAGCGGCGCTCAGTAAAGAAGTAGTCTTGCTCGGTAAAGGTGTAATCATGCTCAAACGCAAACTTCTCGGCACCTTCACCAATCAGCAACACATGGTCGCTTTTCAGCATCACATCACGCGCAAGCTCAATTGGGTTTTTGATATGGCGAACCCCTGCAATAGCACCCGCATCCATTTCGCGGCCGTGCATCACAGAAGCATCCATCTCAACAAATTCATCATGCGTTAAAACAGAGCCCTTACCTGCATTAAAGTGCGGGCTGTCTTCCATCACCTTAACCGATGCCACTACCGCGTCCAGAGCATCACCACCCGATTGCAATATTTGATAACCAGCCAAAACCGATTTTTCCAAAGCCTCGGTAATACCCGCTTTTAATTCATCGCTCATTTGCTCGCGCAAGATGGTTCCTGCACCACCATGAATGGCAATTGAAAAAGGCTGTGACATACAAACTCTCCACTGACGTCGTCTTATAATGTTGTGCTATCAATACCACATCCATGGTTCGATGTCTGATAACGAAAACCAAACTTTTACGAATGCTTAGATTTGCGGACACTTAGTTTGGTAGAGAAAAGCGAGGTCAAAAAGCGAGACTCCTAAACGCAAAAAGCCTCCACAAGGGAGGCTTTCAAGATTCTTAAACTAAACCGTTAATTCGGTATTAGTGAGAACCACAGCTACCGCCGCCGCAGCAGCCGTCTTTTTTCTCTTCACCGTGGTCATGGCCTTCGCCACCACAACAACCGCCTTCGTGGTCATGATCGTGGTCGTGACCGCCACAGCCGCCTTCTTGGTGTACGTGACCGTGTTGAACTTCTTCTTCAGTCGCTTCACGAACCGCTACAACTTCAACGTCAAACGTTAGAGTTTGGCCAGCTAGCATGTGGTTACCATCAACAACAACTTCGTCGCCATCTACTTCAGTAACTTCAACTGGGATTGGACCTTGGTCAGTATCCGCTAGGAAACGCATGCCAACTTCGATTTGCTCAACACCTTGGAATACGTCAGCAGGAACACGTTGAACTAGTGCGTCGTTGTGTTCGCCGTATGCGTCTTCTGGAGTAACAGTTGCAGAGAACTTGTCGCCAGCTACTTTGCCTTCAAGCTCTTTTTCAAGACCTGTAATTAGGTTGTTGTGACCGTGAAGGTAATCTAGTGGAGCTTCTGCAGTTGATTGGTCAACTACTACGCCATCTTCAAGTTTCACTTGATATGCAACACTAACTACTACGTTCTTTTCAATTTTCATGAGAGCTCCAAGGAGGTTTGGACTAAGCTCGAACAGTTGAGCTTAGGAAAAATTCTGTACCGGGATATTATGGGGATCAATTAACGAAACTCAATCATTCTGGCTTAAAAATACCGATCATTTCTTGATTCGCGTGTTCAGATTTCTCTACAGTTTTCGGTTTACGCTGTTCTGTGAAGTCACAATCGACACATTCCACCAGCTCGATATTGTTTTCAATCCACCAACGGAGTGTGTCTTGAGTGTTGCAACTTGGGCAGCTTGCCCCTGCGATAAAGCGTTTTTTCTGTTTCACGTTCATATCCTTTACTACTCTGGATTCGCAGTTCTTCCCACCCACTTTATTGAGAAGTTAAGCAGAGACCGCGTTTATTATTAGATTGGTTCTTTAGTCTGTTATTTCTATGCCCAAGCTTCATTTCTAAGCTCAAGCATGAGTTATCACTTCAAGCTACTGCCAATAGTTTCGAGATTGGTGATCGTTTTCCATCTCGTGTCCAAAGATCTCTTCAAGCTCTTTACGAGCCTCTTTCGCTCTTTGGGCTAACTCGGCATCTTCGTTATGCTGAGGCAGTAACTCTTTCAGCATACCATTATCCAACTTTCTAAAGTGTGCTTCTGCTCGCTTCGCTTTATATGGATGCATGCCAAGTTCAGTCAATGTTTGACGACCTAAATCCAATGCTCCAAGGAAAGTTTCACGCGAATAGTTACTCACACCGTGGTTAAGTAATTGATACGCTTCAACACGGCTTCGAGCACGCGCTAAGATCTTTAAGCGTGGGAAGTGCTGCTTACATAAATCGACGGTTTTCATGATTTCATCAGGGGAGTCAGTACACAACACAATCGCCTCTGCTTTATCAGCACCGGCTGCGCGTAACAGCTCGAGGTGAGTCGAGTCTCCGTAAAATACTTTGTAGCCAAACTTTCTAAGAATATGGATTTGGCTAGCATCACTCTCCAGAACGGTAATACGAATCTTATTGGCGTACATCAAGCGGCCAATGATCTGACCGAAACGACCAAAGCCAGCAATGATCACTCGAGGGCTACGATCGACCACATCCGAAGACATCGCACTTTCGCTGATTTGGTTCAGCTGACGAGCAAAGAATCGGTCTTGCAGCTTAAGCATCAATGGCGTGGTCACCATAGACAGGCTCACTACTACCAGTAAGAACGATACTTGTTCGCCACTTAAGATGCCTTGAGCACTCGCCGCAGTAAAAATAACGAAAGCGAACTCACCACCTTGGCTGAGAATCATCGCCATGCGGCTACGTGCTTTTGCCTGAGTGCCAAAGATACGAGCTAGCGCGTACAGCACTAAGCCTTTCAACACCACAAGAGCCAATACAGCAATCAGTATCGCGAATGGGCTTTCTGCCAATAAACCTAGGTTTACCGCCATACCAACCGAGATAAAGAACAGACCAAGCAATAACCCTTTGAATGGGTCAATCGCAATTTCAAGCTCGTGTCGATATTCACTTTCAGCCAGAAGTACGCCCGCTAGGAAGGTACCTAATGCCATCGACAAGCCAATCTGTTGCATGATCACAGCAATACCAATCACAAGTAACAGCGCCGCGACGGTGAACAACTCGCGTACTCCACTCATGACTACATATCGGAACAGTGGTCTCAACAAGAAGTGGCCACCGACCAGCAGACCAATCACGCCACCCAACATCCATAACATGTCAGCCCAGCTACCGCCGGTATTACCCGCAAGTAGAGGCAACATTGCTAGCATTGGAATAACGGCGATATCTTGGAAAAGCAGTACTGCAAAGCCCGACTGCCCTGCTTCTTTGCCACCGAGCTCTCGCTCTTCAATAACACGCAAGGCAATCGCGGTGGAAGACAGCGCCAAGCCCATACCTATCACGAGGCTGGTTTGCCAGGTTAATCCAAATAGACAGGCGATGGCGGTAATAATTAGAGTGGTGATCAGCACTTGCGCACCACCCAACCCGAGAATGGGGGCTCGCATCTGCCACAATTTTTTCGGGTTAAGTTCGAGACCAATCAGGAAGAGCAGTAGTACCACCCCGAATTCGGAGAAGTGCAGAATCGCCTCTACATCACTGATTAGGCCAAGTCCCCATGGGCCAATTGCCACCCCCGCTAATAAGTAACCGAGTACCGAACCCAAACCGGCGCGCTGTGCGATAGGAACCGCAACCACAGCAGCCGCTAAAAATATAACGCTACTTTGTAGAAAATCATTAGTCAGAGCCATCATCTGCTCCTATATCTTGTAGCGGGTCTCGCAACCAGTTTCGATACGCTTCGGCGTGTTGGTAACGCGTCATATCGGTGACATTTCGTGCCCAGTGTAAAACCAAAGGGGATATCCAGTTCATTTGACACAAAGCAGCGGTGAGCTCGAATGGTTGCAAGATCTCTTGTAATGGATATTTATTATAGCCTGCGGCACCAAACGCCTCTTCTTTACCACCGGTAGTAATCACACTGCGCCAGTGTTTGCCTTTAAGCGCACTTTGCTCACCAAAAGCAAAGCCCTTGCCTAACACGCGATCAAACCACTCTTTTAACAATGAAGGGCAGGAATACATGAACAGAGGATGCTGAAACACGATCACATCGTACTGAAGGAGCAATTCATGCTCATAAGGCACATCGATAAAGAAGTCAGGGTAGATGGCGTAGAGATCATGAACTTTGACATGACCGAGCGACTCTACCTTCTTAACCATCATCTGATTAGCAATAGAGGTTTGCGGCTCTGGGTGCGCGTAGATGATCAACACCTTTGGCACGACTTTGTCTGTCGAGGGAGTATTACTCATTCCTTTGAAACATTCCTTTGAGGGCTAAACGGTGGCAAGGCCACAAGAATTTAAGCAAAAGTTATTAATATGTTATTGGCATCATAACGCAAATTGCATTGTGATCGACTTTTATCTGGTTTCAGCCTACTATGCAGGCGTCTGTTCACCTCTAATTTCTATGCTATTTCAATTATGATTACTTTCTCTGATATTCAATTGCTACGCGGCGGTAAGCCACTCCTCGACCAAGCATCTGCGACTTTTCACCCTGGCGACAAGATCGGTTTGGTTGGTAAAAACGGCTGTGGTAAATCTACGCTATTCGCCTTAATTAAGGACGAACTGTCTATTGATGCAGGTTCATTCAGTAAACCAGCCCATTGGGAAATGGCTTGGGTTGCTCAAGAAACACCTGCATTAGAAAGAACAGCAATTGAATACGTGATTGATGGCGACCGTGAATACCGCGGCCTTGAAGATCAACTAGAGAAAGCTGAACAAGCCGACAACGGCACATTGGTAGCAGAGATCCACGGCAAGATTGAAACCATTGGTGGTTACAGCATCAAGGCACGTGCTGCCGAGTTACTGGACGGCCTAGGCTTTAGCCAAGAACAAATGACATGGAACCTGACTCAATTCTCAGGTGGTTGGCGTATGCGTTTGAACCTAGCGCAAGCTCTACTGTGTCGCAGTGACCTGCTGCTACTCGATGAACCTACCAACCACTTAGATTTAGACGCAGTAATGTGGCTAGAGCGTTGGTTACAAAGCTACCCCGGCACACTAGTACTTATCTCGCACGATAGAGACTTCTTAGACCCTATCGTCAACCGCATCGTGCACGTTGAAAATCAACAGCTCAATGAGTACACGGGTAACTACTCATCGTTCGAAACCCAACGAGCACAAAAACTGATTCTGCAACAAGCGATGTACCAAAAGCAGCAGAAACAGATGTCTCACATGCAGAGCTACATTGACCGTTTCCGTTACAAAGCGTCAAAAGCTCGCCAAGCCCAAAGCCGTATTAAAGCGTTAGAGAAAATGGAACAAGTACTGCCTGCTCAGTTTGATAACCCATTCAGCTTTGAGTTTAGAGAGCCAGACGCACTACCAAACCCAATCATGATGATGGACGAAGTATCAGCGGGCTATGATGACAATCTGATTCTAGAGAAAATTCGCCTGAACCTAGTTCCGGGCAGTCGTATTGGTTTGCTTGGTCGAAACGGTGCTGGTAAATCAACGCTGATTAAGCTGCTTTCTGGCGAACTGAAACAGCAAGGCGGTGAGCTTAGCTATTCGCAAGGCGTTAAGATTGGTTACTTTGCACAGCACCAATTAGAGACTCTGCACCCAGAAGAAACACCGCTGCAGCACATGATGCAGATTGCCCCTAAGCACACCGAACAACAACTGCGTGATTACCTAGGTAGCTTCGGTTTCCAAGGTGAAAAAGCGCTCGATAAAGTGGCACCCTTCTCTGGTGGTGAGAAAGCGCGTTTAGTATTAGCGCTACTGGTATGGCAAAAACCAAACCTGTTGCTACTCGATGAACCAACCAACCACTTGGATCTCGACATGCGTCAGGCGCTGACTTTTGCCCTGCAGACGTTTGAAGGCGCAATGGTTATCGTATCGCACGACCGTTACCTACTGCGTGCGACTACCGATGATTTATACCTTGTACACGACCGCCAAGTAGCACCGTTTGATGGTGACTTAAGCGATTACTACAAGTGGCTAACCGAACAGCAGAAAGTTGAGCGCAAAGAAGCACAAGCATTGGCACCAGCCAAAGACGGCGCCAACAGTGCAGCGGCGAAAAAAGAGCAGAAACGTAAAGAAGCCGAGTTCCGTAAACTGACGGCACCACTTCGTAAAAAGCTCACTCAATTTGAAAAGCAGATGGATAAATTAACGCAGGCTCTTGAGGAAGCTGAGCAAGAATTATCCGACACTTCACTGTATGAAGCTGAAAATAAGGCTAAACTGAATAAAGTACTCGCTCTCCAAGCGAGCAGTAAGTCACAGCTAGAAGAAGTTGAAATGGATTGGATGTCCACTCAAGAAGAGCTTGAGCAGATGGAACAGGATATGGATAGCTTATGAGCCCAGAGCACGCCCCAATATCACTAACACTGGAACGACTATGGCAATTTAGCCTTCAGTATTACAGTGTGCGCGGTGTAAAGGATGCGTGCCTAGCTTTGCAAAACCAGTTCCACGGCAACGTCAATCTACTCCTGCTTCTCAAATGGCTTGATGAGCAGCAATTGTCTTTCGCTGAAGAAGAGTGGCACAAGGTTCAACAGTGCTTAAGCCGCTCTGAAACCTTGCTTCATAGCTATCGAGAGCTACGTAAACACCTCAAAGCACACGTTGTCGACTCGCTATACCGTGAAGCCTTGCAGTTTGAGTTACAGCTTGAAAAGCAACAACAGTCCGATCTAGTCGACTGTATTAACTCCCTACAACTGTACGCTAATCAGCAATCACCGCTCGCTTTTCAGTACTGTCGTTTATTAGGGGCAGAAAACCTCTACGACGCTTTTTCTGAACCAGCACCACAGCCCTAGCTAGTTCTCTTTCCTTTTTATTCAATCAAGATCCAAGCTTAACTGCGCGCTCGCTCTTCATGTACATTTGCTAACTAATACGCACCATGAAGTGTTTAACACTCCTAACCTTGATATTATTCAACCGGTTACCTACAGCCTGTTTTTGAATCTCGTATAAGTGAAAGCCTTGCGCTTATGCCGAGAATCAACCAAGCTCAAATAAAAACGTGGGCGTTTCGTTACAAGCTCAACACGTTATCAAAACCCGTAAAAGAAGCATGGATCGTTTTTATGACAATATTTACCGCAGCTGCTGGTCTCTCTAATCCGCACTTACAAACCTTAGTGCCACGGTTTATTCGAAAGCAGGCGCTGTTTCATCCTCACTGGCAAACCTTAGAAACACCCGATGGTGACTTTCTTGATCTTGCTTGGAGCGAATCACCAGACGGTGACACCTCAAATAAGGATGATCGCAGTAGCAAGCCGATATTCGTTCTATTCCACGGTTTAGAAGGTAGCTTTGAGAGCCCTTATGCCAATGGATTAATGAATGCATTTGCTAAAGATGGTTGGTTGTCCGTGATGATGCACTTCAGAGGCTGCAGCGGAAAACCCAATCGCCTGGCTCGCGCTTACCATTCAGGTGAAGTCGAAGATGCGCGCTTTTTTCTAAGACACCTGCACGCCCAGTTTCCGAATAACCCTAAGGTTGCGGTTGGCATATCTTTAGGTGGGAACATGCTGGCGAACTATTTGGCTGAGTACGCAGACGACCCATTGCTGTCGGCGGCGACCATCGTATCTGCTCCTTTTGACTTAGCGTGTTGCTCTAGTCGCATTGAGCGTGGTTTCTCCAAGCTCTATAAGAAGTACCTGCTCAACTCTCTAAAATCGAATGCGCTAAAAAAGGTTAACCTACTACAGGATAAACTTGGCATCACCGCTGAAGCCATCAAGAACATCACCAAACTGTATGAGTTTGATGAGCGAATCACTGCGCCTCTGCACGGCTTCAAAAATGCCCAAGATTATTATGCGCAATGTTCTGCGCTGCCTAAGCTCAATAAGATTAAACTGCCGACTCAGATCATTCATGCCAAAGACGACCCTTTCATGACCGATGATGTGATCCCAAAGTTTGTACTGCCCGATAACATCGATTATCGACTGTTTCAAAAAGGCGGTCATGTGGGGTTTATTACTGGCAGCACACTCAAGCCAAGGTTTTGGTTAGAAGAAGCCTTGCCTGCCTACTATGAAAGTATCCAAGATTCGGCATAATGACCGAACCTTAGTAAATAGAAGCAAAACATTACTAAGCACACGCATTTCTACATGAATAAACATATCTATGAACATAAAAGAGAGAAGTATTTATGATCATCCCATGGCAAGACATTGCGCCAGAGACACTGGAAAACCTCATCAAAGAGTTCGTGCTTCGTGAAGGCACAGACTACGGTGACGTAGAGGTTTCACTGCAAAACAAGATTGACCAAGTGAAACATCAATTAGCTTCAGGAGAAGTCAGCATCGTGTTTTCTGAGCTCCATGAAACCGTTGATATTCAAGTCACAAAACGCTTCTAAGCTGCGCTCATAAAGGAGCCGTGTTATAGTGGTAAACGATTGCTAACAAGTAAGTTACTCAAAAGACAAGGGTTGTCATGTCCGCTAAACATCCAATTATTGCGGTGACGGGTTCATCTGGAGCCGGCACCACCACCACCTCAGAAGCCTTCCGTAAAATGTTCAATATGATGGACGTGAAGGCAGCTTGGGTTGAAGGGGATAGTTTCCATCGCTTCACTCGCCCAGAGATGGATGTCGAGATCCGTAAAGCGCGCGAGCAAGGTAAGCACATCAGCTACTTTGGTCCACAAGCCAACGACTTTGGTGCGTTAGAAGAGTTCTTCCGTAAATACGGTAACGAAGGTACAGGTAAAGTACGAAGCTACCTGCACACCTTCGATGAAGCCGTGCCTTACAATCAAATGCCGGGCACCTTTACGCCATGGCAAGAGATCCCTGAAAACTCCGATGTGATGTTTTACGAAGGCCTGCACGGTGGTGTGGTTGATGGCGATATTAACGTTTCTCAACACGTCGATTTGCTGATCGGCATGGTACCTATCGTAAACCTAGAGTGGATTCAAAAATTCGTTCGTGACACCCGCGATCGTGGCCACTCACGCGAAGCCGTAATGGACTCCATTGTTCGTTCGATGGATGATTACCTTAACTACATTACCCCGCAATTTTCGCGTACTCACATCAACTTTCAGCGTGTTCCAACCGTTGATACATCGAACCCACTCAACGCCAAAGGGATTCCAAGTTTAGACGAAAGCTTCGTAGTTATACGTTTGCGTGGCATCAAAAACGTCGATTTCCCCTACCTTCTGGCTATGATTGATGGCTCGTTTATGTCTCGTCATAACACGCTAGTGGTGCCAGGCGGCAAGATGAGTTTTGCTATGGAGCTCATAGTGAGGCCAATCCTGCAACAACTCATCGAAACCGGAAAAATAGGTTAACAAAACGACATTCTGGTTGATTACTTTTCATACCGTGATCATGTGCACAATTTTGCGTAAAAAATCGTAGCTTGGTCACGATTAAAATCAAGAAATAGTACCTGAAAAAGGATACTATTCTTAAACGAAACACAAGATAGCTTGCAGCACTCAACGAGTGCTCTTATCCTACAAGTCAATCCAGGCTTAGCTAAAATACGGAAAGCGGCAAGCATACCCTGCAGAGGAAGTGAGATATTATGGTTCTAGGTAAACCTCAAACCGATCCAACATTAGAGTGGTTCCTTTCACACTGTCATATTCATAAGTACCCTTCAAAAAGTACTTTGATTCATGCTGGTGAAAAGGCAGAAACCTTGTACTACATCGTTAAAGGTTCTGTGGCAGTTCTTATCAAAGACGAAGAAGGTAAGGAAATGATTCTTTCTTACCTAAACCAAGGCGACTTCATCGGTGAGCTTGGCTTGTTCGAAGAAGACCAAGAGCGTACAGCTTGGGTTCGTGCTAAATCTCCTTGTGAAGTAGCTGAGATTTCTTTCAAGAAATTCCGTCAACTTATCCAAGTGAACCCAGATATCCTAATGCGCCTTTCAGCGCAAATGGCAAACCGTCTACAAGTAACTAGCCAAAAGGTTGGTGACTTAGCGTTCCTTGACGTAACAGGTCGTATCGCTCAAACGCTACTAAACCTAGCGAAACAGCCAGATGCAATGACTCACCCTGACGGCATGCAAATCAAGATCACTCGTCAAGAGATTGGCCAGATTGTTGGTTGTTCTCGTGAGACAGTAGGTCGTATCTTGAAGATGCTAGAAGAGCAGAACCTAATTTCTGCACACGGTAAAACTATCGTGGTATACGGCACTCGTTAATCTCGATTAACTGAGCCAAAAATTTGAAAGCCACCAAATGCGAATTTGGTGGCTTTTTTGTTTTCTGAAGATCTATAGAGCGGATGCGAGATGCGAGATGCGAGATGCGAGATGCGAGATGCGAGATGCGAGATGCGAATAAAACACCTACAGCTTCCAAGCGCAAACTGTCTCGAAACGAAGCCTCACCATATCTCAAGGGTAAAGCCCGTTCTTGTATCTTTCTTTAACCGTTGGTGCTCTCAAAGATTTTGTCAGCTGATGCTGCAACAAAACCTGTGTAAAGCTCACCGTTGGCCATCGCATAACGCTTAGCGAACTCATAGAAGCCGCCAGGAATCATCTCATTGCCTTCAACAAATGAAACTGGGACTTTGTCTGCCATGGTTGATGATTGCTCTAATAAGACCTCTGGAGAGCCTTTAACCTGACCGCCAGATGCATTGATCGTGAAGCCCGACTCGCTCAGGTAGTCATTCACCGCCTGCACTTCATCGAAGTTATTTAGCTGATTCACACTCACCGTAAAGTGGTTTGCACCGTATCCATGAGCTGCTAGCCAAGACGCATATTCACTCTCTTTTGCGAGCACTTGGAAATCAGCGAAGCTCAAATCCCAAAGACGCCCCCCAAACAAGAACTCATGGCCTTGAAGCTTGCTTGCATCCACTTGCTCAACCAACTTAGCAACGATCTGTTGCAAGTCACTTGAGCACTCTTCTACCTTCAACTCACTAATGAACACTTTTGGTTGTTTTGGATCTGGGTGCTCGTAATGCTTAGCCACCAACTTCTTGCTCTCAAACAAGTAGTCGCCACACGCCTTGTAGCCCAATTCAAGGAAAGGCTTCGCTAATGTTTCAATACCTAAAGGAGCAACATTGAAAGTACGCAGTGCAATGTGATCGTTAATCAGCGCTTCGTCTTCTTTCAGCAAGTGATGCACTTTCTCAGCCGATGGACAAAGCCTGTGAATATAATCGTCCCAAAGTGATTTAAAGAGTAGATCGGGCGTCATGGTGACTCCTTGTCAGAGGTTCTAGCAAGCTAGTAGTTTGGATTAGAAAGGGAGAGGCTGAGACACAGAGTCAGCAGCCATCAGCCTGTGACATACTTTTTCTATTATTATCTACCGCCCAATCTAGGTGTCGGACGTGATGGAAAAGGGAAGTGATAACACCACCTCCCTCTTTCAAGCTTAACGCATGAGCCTAAGACTCATTAGCCTAAATTAAAGCTCAATACCCGGGCTAAACGTTGCTGGAAGTTGAGTTTCGCCACCTTCCATTGAAGCCATAGGATAAGCACAGTAGTCAGCTGCATAGTAAGCACTTGGGCGTAGGTTGCCCGAAGCACCTGGACCACCAAATGGTGCATCACCACTTGCGCCTGTTAGCTGACGGTTACGGTTAACAATACCCGCACGGATATGGTCAACGAAGTATTCCCATTCAGAATCATCTGTTGATACTAAGCCAGCAGACAAACCAAAACGAGTATCGTTAGCTAGCTCAACCGCTTGCTCTAGTGACTGGTAACGAACCACTTGTAGCAATGGACCGAAGTACTCTTCATCCGGCAGTTCAGCAATGTTGGTTGCATCAATAATACCCGGAGAAACAAACGCCGCTTGACCCGCTTTTGCTTCTACTAGGCTGATACCGCCTAACGATTGCAGATTCGCTTGCGCGTCCAGAATGAACTTAGCCGCAGCTTCAGAGATCTGAGGACCCATGAAAGGTGCTGGTTCAGCGAATGGCTGATCGACACGAATCTTCAAGGTCGCAGCAACGAGCTTATCCAGCAGTTGATCGCCCTTCTCGCCAACAGGCACATACAAGCGACGTGCACATGTACAGCGTTGACCCGCACTGATGAAAGCCGATTGGATAATGGTATAAACCGTCGCGTCAGCATCACCAAACTGGTCACTGATCACCATAGGGTTGTTGCCGCCCATCTCTAGCGCCAGCATCTTGCCCGGTTGACCCGCGAATTGGCGGTGCAGGATATGACCCGTATTCGCGCTACCCGTGAATAACACGCCATCAAGACCTTTAGCATCAGCCAGTGCGATACCTGTCTCTTTAGCGCCTTGCACTAGGTTGATTACGCCAGCAGGAAGACCCGCTTCTTGCCATAGCTTCATTGCGAACTCACCCGTCCAAGGTGTCTGCTCTGAAGGTTTGAATACCACGGTATTTCCCGATAGCAATGCAGGAACAATATGACCATTTGGTAGGTGACCTGGGAAGTTGTAAGGGCCAAATACCGCCATCACGCCCAATGGACGGTGACGAAGTACGATTTGGTTGCCTGCCGCTTCACGTGAAGCTTCACCGGTACGCTCGTGGTAAGCACGGATAGAGATGGCGATCTTGCCCGCCATCGCACCCGCTTCCGTGCGAGTTTCCCAAATCGGTTTACCCGTCTCTTTTGCGATAATTTGCGCGATTTCTTCGCTGTTCTCTTTCACTTTTTCCGCGAACTTCAACACAATCGCTTCGCGCTCTGCAAAGCTCAATTTTTTCCAAACCAAGAAGGCTTCACGAGCTGCTGCTACTGCAGATTCAACCTGCGCTGGTGTCGCGCTATCACCCTGCCACACTACTTCATTGTTGTATGGGCTTACTGATGTCATGGCGTCACCTTGACCTGCCACCCACTGTCCTGCTATCCACTGAGTCATACTTCTATCCTTAAAATCTTCGACAGATAATCGCCGCTCTTATTGAGCCAACATGCGAACGAATTCGCCTTCTTTTACTTCAAGAGCGCTTGCTACTTCAGATGATAAAATCACTGTGTCGCTTGCTTGGTCATACGCACCTTTCGCGGCTACTGCGCGGAAGTTCTCAAACGAGGTATTACCAATTAGGAAGTCTTTAGAGCTAGAATGCTCTGCAATTTGAACCTGTGCTCTAATTGAGTGACGCACCGATTCGATGTTTCTTAGGTCACACTCAACCGTTGGGCCTGCATCAAAGATGTCGACATAACCACGGTTGGTAAAACCTTCGCGTTCCAGCAACTTAAGTGCAGGACGCGTATTGTCATGTACCTCTCCGATCACCGCCTGAGCTTCTTTGCTCAGTAGATTCACGTAGATAGGTAGCTTAGGCATTAGGTCTGCAATAAAGCCTTTCTTACCAATACCGGTTAGGTAATCGGCAAGCGTAAAATCAATCGAGAAGAAGTGCTCTTGCAACCATTGCCAGAAAGGAGAGTTACCTTCTGCATCTGATACGCCACGCATCTCAGCAAAAATCGTTTTCGAGAAACGCTCTGGGTGCTCAGACATAATCAAGAAGCGACACTTAGACATCAAACGACCATTCAATCCACCACGGAAAGCCGGGCGCAAGAACAGTGTGCAGATCTCACTGCATCCGGTGTAGTTATTACCGAAAGTCAGCAGCTTCACGACGTTATTTACGCCAAGCTTCTGCGACGAGTGAACCACCTTGCTGATGTGGTAAGAGTAGAACGGGACATCCCAGCCGATTGAAGCTTCGATACCTGTCGTACCTGCAACCTCACCAGTTTCAGTATCAAAGCCAACCATTAGGTAGCCTTCATCACCGGGTTCTGTCACGTCTTGTTTGGCAAAGCTGTATTCAGAGTGAGTAATACGGTTAGTTAACAGTTCTTCGTTAACCGGAAGAGATGTGAATCCGTGACCAGATTCAACCGCGCAGGTATGCAGCGCATCGTAATCAGATAATTTTATTGGGCGAACAACTAGCATCAATATTCCCTCCAGATGCAAAATAGGCCCAAAACCAGAAGCTTGGGCCTTTAGCAGAACGTCATGGGATCGCTCTATTGGCGATCATTCCTATGACGCCGCTCAGGCTAAACTAGCGTAGCGATTGCTTTGTCTAGTTTCGATAAGCCTTCTTCAATTTCTTGTGTAGTAATAACCAGTGATGGCGTGAAACGAACCACGTTTGCACCCGCAACCAGTACCATCAAGCCTTGTTCGCCTGCTGCTACTAATACGTCACGTGCACGGCCTTGCCATTCTTCGTTAAGCGCAGCACCTAGTAGTAGGCCTTTACCACGAACTTCACTGAAGATTTGGTACTTGTCGTTAATCTTAGTAAGACCATCACGGAACAATGCTTCACGCTCTTTCACGCCAGCTAATGTTTCAGGTTGGCTAACCACATCAACAACCGCTTCTGCAACAGCACACGCCAGTGGATTACCACCGTATGTAGAACCGTGCGTACCGACTTTTAGGTGTGTCGCCAGTTCAGAAGTCGTCAGCATTGCGCCGATAGGGAAACCACCACCTAGAGATTTTGCTGTGCTCAAGATGTCTGGTGTTACACCTAGACCTTGGTAAGCGTAAAAGTTACCAGTACGGCCGTTACCTGTTTGCACTTCATCAAAGATAAGCAGTGCATTGTGCTTATCACACAGCTCACGAACTGTGTTCACAAATTCAGAGGTTGGCGAGATGATACCGCCCTCGCCTTGCAGAGGTTCCATCATGATTGCACAAGTGCGATCAGAGATGTGTGCTTCTAGTGCTGCAATATCGTTGTAAGGCAGGTGAGTCACATCGCCCGGTTTAGGACCGAAACCATCAGAGTAAGCTTCTTGACCACCTACAGTTACGGTAAAGAAAGTACGACCGTGGAAACCTTGTTTGAATGCAATGATTTCAGATTTCTCAGGACCGTGAACGTCCGCCGCCCAACGACGAGCTAGCTTCAAAGCTGCTTCATTCGCTTCTGCGCCAGAGTTGGCAAAGAATACTTTTTCTGCAAAACATACGTCGGTTAGCTTCTTCGCTAGACGCAGTGCAGGTTCGTTGGTCATCACGTTACTTAGATGCCAAATCTTGTTTGCTTGCTCGGTAACAGCATTAACCATTGCTGGGTGACAGTGACCCAAACAGCTCACAGCGATACCACCAGCAAAGTCGATATACTCTCGGCCTTGTTGGTCCCAAACGCGTGCGCCTTCCCCTTTTACTGGGATCATTTCCATTGGGTTATAACAAGGCACCATCACCTCATTAAACAGACTACGTTCTACTTTATTTTCCACTGTCATCGTACATTCCTTCTCGATACCGCAAGCTTCGCAAATAAGCGTAATGGTTCATAAGTGAGACAAAGATATTTTGTCTCGCCATAATCCCGCTGCAGCATTATATTTACATTTAATTAACCTTTTCAATAGTAGATTATTCTTTAGCCATCCCTTACAACCAGCTAAACGTCACTACCTATGACTATTTATGCATCAATTAATCTGTTTTATGAAGCTTTTTTTACCTAAACGTATAACCAGCAACAGCAAAGCCTTACTGGCATTGCGGTATATTGGGTTCGAGACGAAATAACGCGAATAATTTTGCATAGGCTAAAAACTTAGCCTGAGGAGGGAGAAATGTTATAAAAAGTGATCGGCGTCAGAGGGATGAAGACGCGTAACGCCCGAATTTAAACGCTTAACGGGTAATGGAATACGTTTAACTGGCTTATTTAGACAGAGAAAGGGTCAAATTTAAACACTCAGCGTGCTAGGAAGTTAGCAAGAAGCTGGTGTCCTTGCTCTGTTTTAATCGATTCAGGGTGAAATTGGACGGCATCAATCGGCAAGGTTTTATGTTGATAACCCATGATCTCATCCATGCTGCCATCTTCAAATTCTGTCCAAGAGGTCAGCTCAAAACAGTCTGGTAATGTGCCGTTTTTCACCACTAAAGAGTGGTAACGAGTCACAGTCAGAGGGTTATTGAGACCTTGAAAAACGCTCTTACCGTTATGACGGATCGGAGAGGTTTTACCATGCATCACTTGTCTGGCTCTCACCACTTCACCACCAAAGACTTGAGCAATGGCTTGATGACCAAGACACACACCTAAGATCGGCAGCTTACCAACGAAGTGTTCAATCACCTGTAGCGAAATTCCCGCATCATCGGGCGTACATGGGCCCGGCGAGATAACAAGATGGCTAGGATTTAGCGCTTCGATGCCCGCAATATCAATCTCATCGTTGCGAACAACTTTTACAGTTACCCCTAACTCACAGAAATACTGATACAAGTTATAGGTAAAAGAGTCGTAGTTATCAATGATAAGTAACATGGGTCGAAATCGTTTGCTAAATACTAAAGGATTGGGAGATATAGGGGCGGTATTGTGCAATACCCATAGCGAAAGGCAAGTGGAAACTGCATTTAGCCAATAATTAAGGCCAACCTAAGTTGACCTTAATTGTTTACAGATAGCGTTAAGTTATCTGAATTGGCTTGCTTGTATGGCAAGCCAATCTATTTGTGATTGAGCTACTTGCGACGACGCCACATTGCTAAGCCAAATAGTGACATCAGAGCACCGAAGCCAAATGAGCCACCTACTCGCAGCTCAAGAACTGCAGGATCATGATCCGATGAACGGAAGTGATCTTGGTACTTAGGTAGGTCGCCTTTGTACTCTTCGTTGTAGTCAAACAACGTCGATTCGCCACCGTTAATGTGCCAATCGGTAGCATCGACAACCCTATCTTTCAGGCTGTCGCTGATCAGCAGGTGGTCCAAAGCGCCCACTTCATCATTGTATGAGTAGCTCCAGCTGTCTGGGTGCTTTTGAGCCACAGCATTGATATAACCGTAGTTCTTCGTAATCACCGCACCGCTATCACCAAACTGCTCAACACCATCAATGTAGGTATTACGAGCTGCTTTGATCTGCTTGCCGTATTTCTCTTCCGAGTAATCGGTTAGCACCAGCATTGGATCTTCCATGCCGTACGAGTTCATATCACCCAGAATCACTTTATGGCCTTTGATGCCGTCTAGCGCTTCACCTAATGCAACCGCCGCAGCAACACGGAAGTTCTCACATGAACCTTGCTTATCGGCATCAACGCCACCTTGGCCGCCCTGCTCAACCGGAGCAGCATCTTCCCAACACTTAGAGCCTTTTGATTTAAAGTGGTTGATCGCTACGGTGAGTTTCTCTTTGGTGCCTTTAACTTTAAAGGTTGGCGCCAATGAGTCACGTTGGTAGTTCTTACCGTCTTCAATCACCTTGCCTGAATCGTCTAACACCTCAGGTGCTTGTTGGCTTGGCATCGCGATAACACGGCTGTCTTTAAGCTTCACTACCTTCTTACGGTAAATAACACCGGTTGTGATTACATCGGTACCAATCGAGTCCATCTCATCGGTTACGCCATCTTCGTTCGAGTCGACAGCCACAAAGGTATAACGGTCTTTCTTACGTTCAATACGATCATTCAGTTGGTTAACAAGCTGTTGAATCGCTGAACCTTCACCAAAGCCGTTGTTCTCAATTTCCATCAAACCAATGATGTCAGCGTCTAGACGAAGAATCGCGTTCACAATCTTCTCTTGCTGCATTTCAAACTCAGTGATGGTGTTCGCGCCACGGTTATTACCGTGCTGATTCGCGTCGCCACCAAATGGAGAGTTAAAGTAGTTCAATACGTTGAAGGTCGCGATACGTAGGTCGCCTTCATCCATGTCTGGTTTGTCGGTACGCGGATCGTTACGCACAAAGTTTTCAGCCGAGATCTGGTTGGTCGCAATTAAACGGTACTCACCGTAGCTGTAGGTCAGAACACCTTCTAGACCAACAATGGTGTCATCAATGCGGATGTAATCTTCTGTTGAACCGTCTTGGTCGATATCAGTGCGGCCAAAATCTGGGTAGAAAGGAACTTGTCCATCAGCCGCTTTTTGATCGGTTTCAACGAAAAGACGACGATCAGCATTGTCTTCAGTTTGCTGCTTCGCTTCGTCAGATCCCGCGGCGAAAAGCTGGTTTGGCTGCATGTTAATACGCTCATGCGCCAGTACCATGTTGTTACGACGACCGGCGTAGTCATAACCAAAGGTACGTGTCACACGCATGTCTAGTGCTTCGGTTGTTTTCACCAACATGCCTTCGTAACGTTCTAGCGTTGCAGCGAAGTTCTCATCACTGTCTAGCGCTTCTATCGCCGTTGCTTCAGGTGCCTGCTGCTCGCCCTGTTTTAGCCATTGGTTGTTTTCAACTTTTAGCTGAGTGTGGCTGTAGTATTCTTGAACCTTGCCTTTCACACACACAACGTCGCCCGCAGCCAGTTCTGAGCTCGACTGGTTGGTATGAATAAATAGGCCTTCAGAAGTGCTTGAGTTGAAATCATCCTCAAGTGCTTGCAAGTAGAAGCCTTTGGTTAGGCCTGTTGTTACCGCACTTACCACACCTTTGACGAAGTACTCATCGTCAGTGATGTACGGGTAGCCATCGATGAATGGCGATGTAGCGCCCTCACCTTGGATTTCTTGAATGGTGGTGAATACTGGGTCAGAGCCATCTTGTGTACAAGTAAACGCTTCTGGCAGTTCAACACTGTCTAGTGAACCTAGGCCTTCAATGCTGTCTTTTGGTAGCGATACCCATTGTGAAGCATCAAACGTCGCAGAAGGTGTTTGTGTCGCACGAACCAAAGTAACATCTTTGCCCCAGTCCACATCGCCCATCAAACCAACAACATCATGTACAGATCCATCTGAATTCAAGATAGCCAGCGGGTCGTCACCGTTATGATTAGCGATAGAGGCATTAATGATGTCAGCTTGAGCTTTAATCTCATCACTCGCACTAGAATGTGCGACCACGAGTACTTCACCGGGTGCTAAAACGTGGCCACCTAAAGGTAAAGTGGCACCCCATGATCCGTTGCCATTGGCAGATTTCGCCAATGAGTAACCATCTAAATTAATGCTGCTATCGCCGCTATTGGCAATCTCAACCGCTTTGTTATAGCTGCCGCCTTCCACATATTGTGAAATAAACAAATCAGCGTGTGCGCTTGTAGTTAACAAGCTACCAATTGCCACTGCTAGCAATGAAGGTTTGTGTAAAAGAGCCATCCGTTTCACCTGAGTTCATCGAGTTATAGTCACTGCCATCTATGGGCAGTCATGTATTTTGTGGTAACTATCAGGTTTATTTATGAAAGGAATAAGTCAGTTGGCAAGAAAATGAGGAACTTATCACTTTGGAATCATCAATTGTTTGGCACGTTATATATTTCCAACATATATAGAAACGAGTGTGATTTTATAAAGCTTGAGGGTACCAAATAAGATCATCTGCACAGCATTACAGCGATGGATATGCTAGCTAAATACTGCGTAAATTATCAATTCAAACAAGGGGTTTTCGAGGAAGGCAAATGGAATGGGCATGAAAAAGCCCAAAGTAAACAACAGCTACTTTGGGCTCAAATTCTCAAGCGAGTTGTGTTAGTTCACCCTATGGGCGAGTAACAAAACCTACTGCTTCGTATGCTTTTTTCAGTGTCACTGCAGCACGCTCAGAGGCTTTTTCAGCACCGGCTTTCATTACTGCGTCCATGTAAGCACGGTCAGCACGGATACGGTGGTATTCAGCTTGAATCGGCTCAAGCATCTCAACCAATGCTGCGCCTACGTCTTTCTTAAACGGACCGTACATTTCAACGCCTTGGTACTGCGCTTCGATCTCTTCGAACGTTTTACCCGTCGCTGCAGAGTACAGACCCATTAGGTTAGAGATACCCGCTTTGTTTTCCCAATCGTGAGCAATGCGTGGTGGTGTTTCTGCATCGGTTTGCGCTTTGTTGATCTTCTTGATGATCGACTTAGGCTCTTCTAGCAGAGTAATCACGTTCTTACGGTTGTCGTCCGACTTAGACATCTTCTTCGTCGCATCTTGCAGGCTCATTACACGTGCATTCACTGTTGGAATGTAAGGTTCTGGTACTTGGAAGATTGGCGTTTCAGGACCGTAGATGTTGTTAAAACGAGTTGCGATATCACGCGCTAGCTCTAAGTGTTGTTTCTGGTCGCTACCTACAGGCACTTGGTGAGCACCGTAAAGCAGGATGTCTGCAGCCATCAACACTGGGTAGTCGTATAGGCCTACGTTTACGTCGTTTGAGTGACGTGCAGACTTATCTTTAAACTGAGTCATACGGCTCAGTTCACCCATTTGCGTGTAACAGTTAAGAAGCCAACCAAGTTGAGCATGCTCTGGTACGTGTGACTGAACAAATAGCGTGCTCTTCTTTGGATCAACACCGACAGCAAGACAGATTGCTAGTGCGTCTAGAGTCGCTTCATGCAGTGCTTTCGGATCTTGGCGAACCGTAATTGCGTGAAGGTCTACAACACAGTATTGGCAATCGTAATCATCTTGCATCTGTTGCCATTGACGTAGAGCACCCAAGTAGTTACCGATACTTAGTTCACCAGATGGTTGAACACCACTCAATACGATGGGCTTGCTCATGGTTTTAATTCCTTTGCTTATTCGCTAAGTTTATTGAACGCTTAGCTTCTTAACTTAAATATAGAAAAGCCGCACAGCTCTTCTGTACGGCTCATCCAGTGTACTCATTGATAAGTATTTTGCTAGTAGGTTAGCTAACTTTTGTACGCTTTATGCTGAAACTAGAACGACATCTAGTAATTGCGCGACGTTATCCGCGACATAGTCAGGGTTTGATGCTGAAATAGGCTCGCCGTGGTTATAACCGTAAGTCAGACCAAACGAGTGACAGCCTGCATTCTTAGCCGCTTTAATGTCATTGCTTGAGTCACCAACCATCAGCATCTCTTCCGCTTTAACATTGTGCTTTTCTAGCAACCAGTTCAACGCGACTGGGTTCGGCTTTTTCTCTGGGAAAGAGTCGCCGCCCAAGACATCAACAAAGTACTTATCAATACCGTGTTGCGCCAGAACGTCTGGTACAAACTTCGAAGGCTTGTTGGTAACCAGCGCCATGGTGAAACCCGCCTTATCCAGCTCAGCCAACGTCTCTTTAACCGATGGGTAAAGGTGACTTAGCTTGTGACCGCCCTGCTCGTAGAAATCATCAAACAGGATGCGCGCTTTTTTCAGTAGCTCTGGCTCTAGGCTTGGGTCAACCGTCAGGTTACGGCTGAGTGAACGTCCGATAAGAACATCAGCACCATTACCTACGTAGTCGCGAACTTGTTCTTCACTCACTGAAGGGAAGCCCAACTCCTGACAAGCTTGGTCAGCAGCAACGGCCAAATCAGGCACGCTATCTAACAAGGTTCCATCCAAATCAAAGGCGATCAGTTTTATTGAGCTTAATGACATCTTACTTTCCTATTTATTATGTTCGTCTTATGAGTTGAGCTATAAGACGTAAAAAAGGGGCAAATTAGCCCCTTAATATTCAATCTATCTGTAGTATTACGATTCTGCGTTTACTTTTGCAAGCTCTGCACGCATCTCATCAATCACTTCTTTGTAATCCGGTTGATTGAAGATAGCTGAACCCGCAACGAACATATCTGCACCCGCTTCTGCGATTTCACGGATGTTATCAACCTTCACGCCGCCATCAATCTCAAGGCGAATGTCACGACCTGATTCATCAATCAGCTTACGAACAGCACGCAGTTTATCTAACGTGTGAGGAATGAAAGATTGACCACCGAAGCCTGGGTTCACAGACATCAGTAGAATCATATCTACTTTATCCATGATGTAATCTAGGCAAGAAAGCGGCGTTGCAGGGTTAAGAACCACGCCCGCTTTACAGCCGTGCTCTTTGATTAGCTGTAGAGTGCGATCGATGTGCTCTGACGCTTCAACGTGGAAGGTAATCATTGATGCGCCGGCTTTAGCAAACTCAGGCACGATGCTGTCTACTGGCTTAACCATCAGGTGAACATCGATAGGAGCAGTAATACCGTAGTCGCGCAGAGCTTTACAGATAGGCGCGCCAAAAGTCAGGTTAGGTACGTAGTGGTTGTCCATCACATCGAAGTGCACAACATCAGCACCAGCTGCGAGTACTTTTTCTACGTCTTCACCAAGACGAGCAAAATCTGCAGACAAAATCGATGGAGCGATTAGAAAATCTTTCATACCAAACCTCTTAAGAGTGAGTAAATTGCGAATATCACCGCCTTGGTGACATCTCATACACAAATACAAGACTCAATCCCAAGACTATTTGGTGTGCAATTCTACCTAAGCACCTAAGCAGATCCTAGCAGTTCGAAAGATTAGTTTAAGAAAGTATCCGTTGGTCACTCAATTTAATGAGTTTGGCGGATATTCTGACCATTACTGTTCCGCTGATGCGTGCTGCTGGTTTTTCTCTTTATGGAAAAGCGCCAATAGCTCATCAACTTTATTACGGCCAGCGCCATTGCGGCTGATGGTGCGTTTCACCTTAACCACGTTCAACTCCGCGCCATGATATAAGCGACGAGTTAATGTCGTATCGTGGTTTGAAATCAAAACAGGAATACCGCGTTCCATCGCTGCTTTTTCAGCAACATCCGCCAGTGCAGCTTGGTCATCTAAGCTAAAGCCATTACCTGCGTAAGAGGTAAAGTTAGCCGTGTTCGACAGTGGTGCGTATGGAGGATCGCAGTAAACCACACAGCCTTTGCGCGCGCGACTAAAGGTTTCATGGTATCCCTCACAGACGAAGGTGGCCTTTTTCGCTTTCTCGGCAAAAAACTCCAGCTCAGCTTCTGGGAAGTAAGGTTTTTTATAAGAACCAAATGGAACGTTAAAACCGCCCTTCTTGTTGTAACGACACAGGCCATTGAAGCCAAATCGGTTCATATACAAGAAAGCCAACGAACGATACATGACGTTATCTGTACCATTGAACTCAGCGCGAATATCTAAGAAGGCTTCTTTGCGGTTGTTCTCAGGACAGAACCAGCGCTTCGCTTCCGTGATATAAGTTTCAGGATCGGTTTTAAGTAGGTTGTACAGGTTGATAAGATCGGGATTGATATCTGCAAGCAGGTACTGTTCAAAGTCAGTATTCAGAAATACTGAGCCGGCACCGACAAACGGTTCTACCAATTTACGAGCAGGTGGCAGGTGACGTTGGATGTCTTCAACTAGGCCATATTTACCACCAGCCCATTTTAGAAAGGCACGCTGCTTTTTCATTTACTGCTCTATCTATCAACTCAAAAATAAGGCTGCGGAATGTAACATATTTTGAGGCTAAGCTCAGGGTTATTTCGCACGTTCTATCTCTCGATGCACTTGATTCATCGATTTTGCCCAAGGTTCCAACTGTTGAAGTGGTTTTGATAACGCACTTACCGCGTCTCTCGCCACTTGAATCGTTGGGTAATCTTGATAAGTGATAATAAACCACTTGGTGTCGTTGCGAAGTGTTGGGTAAATACGAACCTTGTTCTCAAGGTCATACTCTTCAATGAAAGATTGTACGTCTTCCAATGAGGTCATCGCACTCAACTGCAAGGTATAAGCTCGCGGGGAGATAGCTTGTAACTCTTCGCGAGAAAATGAGAATGTGATTTTCTTAGTCGGTGGCGTGGACTGGGTTAGGTCTGCTGCTTCATCGGCTGAAGGTTGTGACTCCACTTTGTCTGCATCTGACTGCGAACTCACCGCGGCACCTGTGTTTTCTTCAACAGCAGCATCAATCGCACTGGTATCGGCACTTTCAGGTTTATCATCAAGCAAGGCATCAACCACATCAGAGGTGATTACGACACGCTGCTGATCTTGTGTTGCCTCACCAACACTGGCTGTCTCTTCAACCACAACCGGTGGCAAAGAAGAGCTGTCGTCATCAGCACCCTGGTAACTCATGTCAGCTTCGGCTTCAGAATCGTCCATTCCGTCGATTCCAGCTTGCTCGGTACCACTTTCCACTTCAAAAGTTGGGATAGCTGTCTGTTCAATCGGAGCGATAAGAGATTGCGCTTTATCGTCAGGGGTTGGTTGACTGAACATCCACCAATAACCACCACCAATTAAAATCAACAGCAAGGCCACCACAATCGCGATATTGATGGGTGAGCCAATAATTGAGCGAATAATAATCCTTTTTTCCACTTTCAATTCTCCTAAAGCCATTAACTCACCGGGCAGAGGTTGCGCTTTATTAAACGCACGTCGCACGCGAGTTTCAGACTCATCATCAACATATCGAATCACCAGTGATTCAAAGAAATGTTCAGCTTCTGGTTGCGAAAGGTCATCGATCTCAAGATCGATAGGCTTGTGTTGTTGACCGTAACTCAAACGCGTTAATAACGTATCTAAGTGGCCAGGTTCCGAGAAGAGAACGATATTGATCGTCCATTGAGGGTTTGATTGAGCTTCCAGTACCAACATCCATAATTCGGATACCAATAGCTCAGAAAGTCGTTGGGCATCATCAACGACGATAACCACATTACACGGCTCTCCATCCAGTAACCTTGTTAGGCTATCTGATAAAGAATCATGTTGATTAAACAGGGGATCAGAAACAATTTGGCTAAGAATAAGCTCGCGGCGTTGTTGATCGTCTTGGCTTGGGTGACAAAGCAGTAAACACTGATTTTTTTCTGTCGACCATGCTTCAAGATAACGCTGAGCCAACCAAGATCGGCCAGAGCCAGCTTTGCCAGCCACCGTCACAAGGTTTGAACCAAAGTTAGTCAAAAGCTGTAAGCGCTCTAGCAGCTCAACTTGAGATTCTAACTCTAATACTCTTAATTCATGAGCCAAACTCATTGGGAATCCCTACTGATAAGATCGATCAGTAAAACGCTTCAGTTGCCTAGAGTTTAGCTAGGCAACCTCACAACCAAATTTAAAGAGTACGGCAGAAATCGATCGCTTGTTTAATGATGTCTTGAGGCACATCAGCAACCACTTCAGCAGTACCAATACTTGTTGGTAATACCAAACGCAACTGACCAGACAGCACTTTTTTATCACGTATCATGTGCTTCATAAAGTCTTCAAAAGACATGCTTTCTGGCGTATGGATTGGTAGTTTCGCATTCTTGAGTATAGAAATAATTCGCTCAAGTTGCTGCTGAGAGATCAGTCCCTGTAATTGAGCTGTTTTAGCTGCCATTACAGTGCCTGACGACACAGCTTCACCATGTAGCCAATTACCATAGCCTAGTTCTGCTTCAATCGCATGACCAAATGTATGACCTAGGTTCAATAACGCTCTGATTCCTGACTCTTTTTCATCTAGAGCCACCACTTCAGCCTTAATTGCACAACAACGAGCAATCGCGGTAATCAGTGCTTCTTCATCAAGTTGATAAAGTTTCTCTAGATTCTGCTCCAACCAATCAAAGAAGGCTTCATCGTAAATGATGCCGTATTTGATCACCTCAGCAATGCCCGCTGCAAACTCACGCTCTGGAAGCGTTGATAAACAGTTGGTATCGATGATCACAGATTTCGGTTGGTAAAAAGCGCCGATCATATTCTTACCAAGAGGATGGTTTACTGCGGTTTTACCACCAACAGAAGAGTCCACTTGAGAAAGAAGGGTCGTCGGGATTTGAATGAAATCAATACCGCGCTGATAACAAGAGGCAGCAAAACCGACCAAGTCACCGATGACACCACCACCTAAAGCAATCACCACCACATCGCGGCTGTAATTTCCTTCAAGCATGTAGCTCATCACTGAATTGAACGTTTCAAGGGTTTTGTACTGTTCACCGTCCGGCAGCTCGAGAAGAGATGTCTGACAGCCGACTTGATCCAATAGCGATAAAATTTTATCAGCATAAAGAGGCGCTACTGTCACATTACTGATAACAACAACTTTCTGCTTACCTGATAAAAAAGAAAGGTACGCCGGGTCTTCAAATAACCCGGCGCCAATAGAGATAGGGTAGCTACGCTCAGCTAGATTGACCGTAATCCGTTCCATGGGTTTGCTCTCCGAAAAAATGAACTTAACGTTCTTCTAGCATTTTTACGATCTGGTTGGCTACCACTTTTGCACTTTGGTCGTCAGTACGAACTGTGTAGTCCGCCACTTCTTCGTATAGTGCGTTGCGAGATACAGCTAGATCTTCTAGCACATCACGCGGGTTGTCTGTTTGAAGTAGAGGGCGTTTCTTGTCGCGGTTAGTGCGAGCAAGTTGCTTTTCAATTGTTGTCTCTAGGTATACAACAATGCCTCGTGCAGATAGACGGTTACGGTTTTCTTTGCTCAACACTGAACCACCACCTGTCGCAAGAACAATACCTTGTTCTTCTGTCAGATCATTGATTACAGATTCTTCGCGCTTACGGAAACCTTCTTCGCCCTCAACATCAAAAACCCATGCGATGTCTGCGCCAGTGCGCTCTTCGATCACAGTGTCAGAGTCTAGAAACTCCATATGAAGTTGGGAAGCTAGGTGTCTACCAATTGTACTTTTGCCGGCGCCCATTGGGCCAACAAGAAAAATATTGCGTTTCTCAGCCATGTTTTTAGCAGTAATTTACAACGTTAATTCAATGACATCGCCACAAGGTAGGTCAGTACAAGTACTGAAATTAAAAGGCCCGTGGCACCGATTCCTCACAGATAATTCGTGATAAGACCCGAAATTATCAAGGTTAGGTGCCACTAATGCAACTTTATTTTTAATCTAATTGTTCATTACTGAATCACAACTTTGGGTGTGACAAAAATAAGTAGTTCACTTTTACCCACATTTTCATAGCTGCGACGGAACAATGCACCCAAAACTGGCAGGTCTCCCAACAGAGGAACTTTATCCACTGTACTGCTCACGCTGTGCTGAAATATCCCGCCAAGCACGACAGTTTCACCATTATTAACAAGCACTTGCGTACCTATTCTTTGCGTATCAATGGCGACCGCTTCACCAGTTCCGGTTTTTACCACTTGCCCTGGCCTATCTTGAGTCACGCTCAAATCCAAGACCAAGCGATTGTCGGGTGTGATCTGCGGTGTCACCTTAAGACTCAATACCGCTTTCTTAAATGCGACCGACGTAGCGCCACTTGAAGATGACTCTAAGTAAGGAATTTCAGTACCTTGCTCAATATAAGCGGGCTTTTTATTGGTGGTGATTAAGCGTGGGCTGGAAATGATTTCAGCTTTTGACTCTTGTTGCAGTGCTGACAGTTCAAGATCGAGTAAGGTATCTGAGCCCAGCTTAGCCACCTGAAACGCAATACTCGAGGCGTTCGGCGATGTTGCTCCTAAATTGACGTTGAGATAGTCATCAATCACGCTGCTGCCGCTATCGTCGTCATACGGCGTAATCGCTGATGGGTGATTGCCTTCGATTGAACCGCCAACGGTGAAGCTTCCGTTGGTTGATGAAACGCCCCAGCGCACACCAAGCTCATCCAGATTACCCTCGGTGACAGTGACAATACGTGCCTCTATCTGTACCTGCTTCACTGGAATATCTAGCGATTCAATAATGCCTCGGATCACGGCAATATTTTCTTCCAATTCACGAATGAGCAGTGAGTTGGTGCGCTCATCAATGGTAATTGAACCACGATCGGACAACATGCTGACCGCACCTTCACCGCCAATCATGTCAGCAATGTCGGTGGCCTTAGCAAAGTTAATCTTGATGATTTCCGATTTAAGCTCCCCTAACTCTTCTTCTAAGCGCGATTTCTCTAACGCTTGTTGCTCTCGAAGGTCGAGCTCCGCTTTCGGTGCGACCAAGATAACATTGCCATCAACACGCTTATCCAAGCCTTTAACTTGCAAGATAATGTCGAGAACTTGCTGCCAAGGTACGCCATCTAAGCGTAACGTCAGGTTTCCGGCTACCGAATCAGACACCACGAGATTGAAGTAGTTGTAGTCGGCAATCAGCTGTAGGACATTTCGTACCGGAATATCCTGGAAGTTAATCGATATCAGCTTGCCCTCTTTCTCTAGAACGCTTTTTTCTTTGGTCGCGTCATCGATAATCGGTTTGCTGATCACCACCTCAATAAAGCGCCCCTTTAGGTTGTATTCATACTGATAGTCATTGCTAATCGTCGCTAGAAGCCGAGTGCTTGGTGTCTCTTTGTAGACTTCAATGCCTTCAACCAAGGTAGCGAAATCCTTCACATCCAACAGGTAGAGCTTGTCATCATCAACCTGAGTATTGATTAACTTGATACTTAACCCTTCCTGAGCACGTTGAACATCCACCACAGCGGTGCTGGTCGCCAGCTCAATAATGATGACGGCGTCTTTATCCTTATTGACCCTAAAATCAATATTCTCTAATTTGTTCGGTAAGCTCTCGGCATGGCTGAGCACGCTAACAACCAACATCACAGACACAGCAAAACCTTGTAGAGCCTTGCTCACTAATCCACTTATTCCTTTAATCATATTTACATCTCATATCCACATCATGTGACATTGGTTTACTTCAGAGCCAGCCTAACGTTGCGCTTATGCCAACAACCTAAGCCATCTGGAAGAGTTTCATTAATCTGAACGTATTGGCTCGTCACCTTGGTAACTCGGCCATTGTTTAAGCCGATAAACTGGCCTTTCTTGACGTTTACCACGTTGCCTTTGGGTGTTTGCACTAAGCCAAACACGCTTGAGCCACTGCCCATCACGCCTCTTAAACGAAGCTTACTCAGCGGGTACTTCTCTAACTTGCCATTACGAGAACGGGCGCTGGGTTGCCAACAATCTTTCTTCACAAAGGGTTGGTTTTGCACAATGGCTTCTTTAGGCAGTTCAAAGGGAGGACGCAAAGATCGGCGCTGATAAGTCGCCGCCGTGAATTCAGTTGCTGGGACAAGTTGCTCGACGTCTTTTCTCGCCTTGGCTTCAACCTGCGCCACAAAGTCTTGCAGTGAGTCTTGATTAGCTTTGCAGCCTGACAACGCAAGCAGCAACACGATTGAGTAAAACGCGCTATTGGGTTTCATCATTGACCTCCGATTTAAACTGGTAGGTATAAGCTCGAACCCTAAAGTGCAGCGTGCTGCTTTCTTGGCTGACTCGCTGCCAATTCACATCATCAAAGCTAATAATGCGCGGCAGCTTGGCGATGGCAGCAGAGAAGTCACCAATCTCGTGATAGTCACCTGTCAGCTCAATATTGAGAGGTAATCGATAGAGGAACTCCTTGTTCTGCTTTTGCCCCCAATCAATTCGCGTGAAGGTCAGCGAGTTATCCAAGCCGAGCTCATTCACTGAGGCCAACATGCTCGCCAACTCCTTTTGAACGGGCAGTTGCTCTAACAAGTAATCGTAACGGCTGGTTAACTCATCCAACTGGCTCTTCAACTTAGGCAAGGCTGCAACCTTATTAGCCTTTATTCTCAATGTCGTTTTTAAGGTCTGCTCCTGTTGCTTCATCTGTTGCAGTTCCTCGTCGAGCGGCAGCACATACAGCCAAGTGCCAACACCTTGGATTAACACTATCAACACCAGAATCACGAGAAGCTGAGGCAACAATGGCCATTCAGTGATCTCATCAACATCGAGATCTTGCAAACTCATCCTGTTTTGCCTACTAATCCTATTTTGAAGGTTAGCCATGATGCGCCCCCTTCTCTTTTCTGCTCGCGGTTGTGTTGTCTAAAGACACAGGGCTAAACACAAAAGAGACCTTGAAGGTCTGGAACTCTTTATTAAAGCGCTTGCGGTTATGAACGATAGAGTGCATCTCGACCCCTTTCAGAGAATCTGAACGCTCGAGGTTGTCCAACATGGTGGCGAGACGAGCAGTACTGTCGCTGATGCCCGACATTTCAATCTCCTGACCATTCATCTTTATCTTGTCGACATATACGCCCTCAGGAATCAGCTCCGGCATCAGGTTCATAAAGTCGGTGGTCTTATTGCGGCCAAGCTGCAGCGACTCCACTACATCAAGACGAGTCAGAATGGCTTTGTGTTCTTGCTCTGCGACTTTTAACGACTGAATTTGTCGGTCGAGCTCAGCAATGTACTGATTGAGGTAATTGAGGCGAGCTTGCTGCTTGGCTTGTTGGTCGTGAAAATAGTGACCAACCGCCCATTGCCCTATAAGCGCAATGATGACGCCAAGAATGACCAGATGGATAAAACGCTTCTTGTGCTGAGCACGAATCTCATCACGCCACGGCAGCAGGTTAATTTGATGCAACATGCTTCTCTCCCTGCCACTTGAGTCCATTCATCGCCATACCCGCCGCGATACCAAAGTGTTGCCAGTCCATCGGCAGTCGGCGTCTCTTGGCGACCTTATTCTCAAACAGAGACAAAGGGTTCAATGACTCGCAGCTCATCTGAAAATGACGTTCTAGCTCTTCGGTTACCATAGGAATGCTGGCGCCCTCGCCCATCAGCCAGATCCCTGAGATAGGTTGCCGCGCATTTCCCGAAGAATAGAGCTGCAATTGACGCTTGAGCTTCTCAATCAGGTTAACAATGAATTGATGAGTCTCTTCCATCGTACCGAACACGCTCTCGATATCACTCGGGTCATCTGAGCTGCGAAGATCTTGAGTGCCAAAGGCGATGTCTTTATAGAAAGGCGACGAATTCTGTGGGATAACCCCTAGCGAGGTTTGGTCGATTCCAACATCCACTAGCAACCAGTTTTTCTTATCGGGATAGAGACGCGAGGCCAATTGCCAGATATTAAGTAGCCCATGCGCCTGTGTATCCACCAACACAGGTTTAAAACCAGCCTTAGTTAATGCATCCGCTCGGCTATCCACCACTTTCTTACGAGTAGCGTATACCTGATAACTGCTTGTCGAACCTTTACCAAATCGTTTGTCTTCCAGCTTTACAAAATCTAAACTCAGCTCCTCGATAGGAAAGGGAGATTGATGGGCGAAGGTTTGATAGATAGAAAACTCTTTTTCTCGGTCTTCTAACTCACTCTCTATTTGCAGTACTTTGCTGATCACTGTGTTATCAGGTACCGAAATGGCGACGTTGCGACAGCCAAAAGGCAGTCCTTTCCTAAGTTCTTTAAGTTTCTTAACAGTTTTCTGATACTCCAAAGTATGGTTAGCTGTAAAAATGTCGTCCGAAATCGGCAGCTCTTTGTATCCCACTAGGGCATACAACTCCCCCACGGGTTTTAGTACCACGGCTTTGATGCTGTGATGATTTATATCTATACCTGTAATTAATGATGAACCCATGTGACCTAGCTCCTGAAGTGCCAAGCATTTCGTTGATTATCTAGGGGTTGTGATTATTAGTTAAATAAGCGTTAATAAACGAAAGCTAAGTTTTTAGCCTAGAGTACAAGGGTTTGCTGCTTATCAGCCTTAACTAATCAGGGATTATCCGGTGAAGTTCATAAAGCGATTATTCATATTTACATTGATTTGCATGATTCTTGGAGTCAGTACAATTTTTGGGTTTTATTACTACGTAAAACCAGAGTTGCCTGATGTTGCCACTTTGCGCGACGTAGAACTCCAAACTCCAATGCAGGTCTTCAGCCAAGACGGTAAGTTGATCTCCCAATTTGGTGAAAAACGTCGTATTCCAGTGACTTATGACGAGATACCTCGCCACTTAGTTGAGGCTTTGATTGCTACCGAGGATAGCCGTTTCTACGAACACCCTGGTATTGACCCAATCGGCATTACTCGTGCAGCTATCGTAGTAGCGATGTCAGGTTCGGCAAAACAAGGTGCGAGTACCATTACTCAGCAGCTTGCGCGTAACTTCTTCTTATCTAATGAGAAAAAGATCATGCGTAAGATTAAAGAGATCTTCATTGCGATCCATATTGAGCAACTGCTTAGCAAAGAAGAGATCATGGAGCTTTACGTCAACAAGATCTTCCTTGGTCACCGTTCGTATGGTTTCGGCGCTGCTGCACGCGTTTACTTTGGTAAAGATCTTCCGGATCTAACCCTGAGTGAACTAGCGACCCTAGCAGGTATGCCAAAAGCACCTTCAACCATGAACCCTATCTACTCTATTGAACGCGCGACCAACCGTCGTAACGTTGTATTACGTCGTATGCTCGACGAGAAATACATCACTCAAGCCGAGTTTGATGAAGCAAGCAATGAACAGCTTGTATCAAAGTACCACGGTGCAGAGATCGAACTGAGCGCACCATACGTGGCAGAAGTGGCACGTGCTTGGATGGTTGAACGCTACGGTGAAGACGCTTACACCTCTGGTATGAAAGTCTACACAACCGTTGATTCGAAGCTGCAAAAAGCGGCAAACCAAGCCGCGATTAAGAACCTGCTTGGCTACGATGAGCGTCACGGCTACCGCGGTGCTGAAAAAGTCTTATGGCAAACCGCTCAATCGGCTTGGGACCACGACAAGATCGTGAAACACCTTAAATCTCAACCAACCTACGGTGACCTAGTTCCTGCAGTAGTGACTGCTGTTGATTCGAAAAGCGCTCAAGTATGGGTGAAGAATCAAGGCGAAGGCACGATCGAATGGCAAGGTATGAACTGGGCTCGTAAGTTCCTAACAGACGACCGTCAAGGCCCTGCTCCATCTCAAGCAAAAGAGATTCTTGCGGTTGGCGAACAAGTTTGGGTTCGTCATGAAGCGATCACAGGTGACGAAGTCTCTGAGGAAGCAACAGAAGAGTCAGCAACTGCAGAATCTGATACTCCGGTAGTTTGGCGCCTAAGCCAAGTGCCGAATGCCAACACTGCATTCGTAGCAATGAATCCGAACAACGGCGCTGTGTTGTCGATGGTCGGTGGCTTTAACTTCGTACACAACAAATTCAACCGTGCGACGCAATCTATTCGTCAAGTGGGTTCTGGTATCAAGCCTTTCATTTACTCAGCAGCTATTGAGAAAGGTTTAACACTGGCTTCTCTTATCAACGATGCGCCAATCAACCAATGGGATAAGAGTCAAGGTACGGCATGGCGACCAAAGAACTCGCCACCAACTTACGTCGGCCCTACTCGTCTACGTATTGGCTTAGCTCAATCGAAAAACGTAATGGCGGTACGTGTACTGCGTGAAGTAGGCTTAGATGACACTCGTAACTACCTAACTCGCTTTGGTTTTGATATCGATGAAGTGCCTCGTTCTGAAACTATTGCGCTAGGTGCTGGTAGCTTAACGCCAATGAAAGTAGCGCAAGGTTACTCAGTATTCGCTAACGGTGGTTACTACGTTGAACCTTTCTACATCAGCCGCGTTGAGACTCCATTTGGCGAGACTGAGTTTGAAGCAACACCAAAAGTTGTCTGTAAAGAAGATTGCAAACAAACCATCACCACCGATCCAATGGCGGATGAGTTTGCCGAGCAAGATGTGGATGCGAAAGTTCAATACGCTCCTCAAGTTATCTCTGAGCAGAACGCATTCCTAGTTCGTGAAATGATGTACAGCAACATCTGGGGCGGCGGTGATTGGAGTGCTGGTACAGGTTGGAACGGCACAGGTTGGCGAGCTCAACCACTGAAACGTCGTGATATTGGCGGCAAAACAGGTACAACTAACGACTCGAAAGATACTTGGTACAGCGGCTACGGCCCAGGCATGGTTGCAACGGTATGGGTTGGCTTTGATAACCACAACCGTAACCTAGGTCGTACTAAAGCGAACTCTAACCTTGGTAAGAACCAGATTACTGGTGCGGAAGCCGGTGCTAAGACAGCAGAACCAGCATGGGTAGACTTCATGGGTACGGCATTGGCAGGTGTTCCAGCGCAACGCAAAGAGATTCCAGAAAATATCGTTCGCGTTCGTATTGACCGTGATACCGGCTTACTGACCAACAAGTACGATAGCTCATCAATGTTTGAGTACTTCGAGAAAGGTACAGAGCCAACTGAGTACATCACTGAGCGTTTCAATGATGATATCTACTCCACCTCTTCAGGTGAAACGGTAGAAGAACTGTTCTAGGTAGTTTTTTGAACCTAGTAACATGAAAAATAAAAAGGGTTGATATGAATTCATATCAACCCTTTTTTGTGTCTGCTATGCAGAGATGAAGCTAAACGACCTTTTCCAACTGAGTGCGAATCGTCTCCGCCAGTTGCTCAAAGCGCCCTTTCAATGGAGAGCCCGGACGGTACGCAACCACGATACGACGTGAAGGCGTTGGGTTGACCGCAGGCACGTAGCACACACCATCTTTCTGCTTTTCTTTTGGTACTGATAATTGAGGCAGCAAGGTAATCCCCGCGCCTGCCGCGACCATGTTACGCAGCGTCTCTAAGCTGGTCGCCTTAAAGCGCTCATCATCTTTTGCTCCCGCAGCAAAACAGAACCCTAGGGCTTGGTCTCTTAAACAGTGACCGTCACCAAGTGCTAAGACTGTCTGTCCATTGAGTTGAAGCATATCTACCGTGTCCTGCTGAGCCCACTCATGGTCACACGGAACCGCGACACTTAATGGCTCGTCATACACATCAATCTCTTTGAACACCGCCGTTTCATCAACCGCAGCCAGTACCAAGCAGTCAAGCTTGCCATCTTCCAATTGACTCACTAATTGATGAGTTTGCGCCTCATGCAGGTACAGCTCTAGTTCTGGAAAGCTCTCTTTCAGGTGAGGAACAATCTTAGGCAGGATGTAAGGACCCACGGTTGGAATGAAACCAATATGCATTGGTCCGGTCATCGCTTCACCGTGTCCACTCGCCATATCCTTAAAAGTTTTCACTTCGTTGAGAATACGCTTGGCTTGTTCAACAAGTTGTAACCCTGATTCTGTAAATATGACCTTCCTTGGACTACGCTCGGTTAACTGAAGTCCGATTTCATCTTCTAGTTTGCGTATTTGACCGCTTAGTGTTGGCTGACTGACAAAGCACGCTTCTGCCGCTTTTCGGAAGTGTTTGTGCTCTGCGAGCGCCACCAAGTATTCAAAGTCACGAATGTTCATGATCAGTCTCTTACCTCAGGTTTAATAAGAACAAGGGTTTTCATAGCAACATTTAAAAGAAAAATGCTCTTGATAGAATTTACCTATCAAAACCATAACATCAAACGATTAGAGCTATCAAAGAATTTATCTAATAATGGGCTCAACAAAACGAAACAGAGCAACGAAAAACGTTAAGCTCTAATAGAACAAAATTAAAATATCATTTAAGGAAATCAATATGTTTGCATCTAAAGAAGGTCAATCAATCCCTCAAGTAACATTCCCGACTCGCCAAGGTGATGCATGGGTTAACGTAACGACTGAAGAGCTATTCAAAGACAAAACAGTTATCGTATTCAGCCTACCAGGCGCGTTTACTCCAACTTGTTCGTCAAGCCACCTTCCTCGTTACAACGAACTACATTCTGTGTTCAAAGAGAACGGTGTTGATGACATCCTTTGTGTTTCTGTAAACGATACGTTCGTAATGAACGCATGGAAAGCAGACCAAGAAGCAGAAAACATCACATTCATCCCAGATGGTAACGGTGATTTCACAGACGGCATGGGTATGCTAGTTGAGAAAAACGACATCGGCTTCGGCAAACGCTCATGGCGCTACAGCATGCTGGTTAAGAACGGCGTGGTAGAAAAAATGTTCATCGAAGAAGACGTACCAGGCGACCCGTTCAAGGTTTCTGATGCAGACACTATGCTGAACTACATTGCTCCAGAGCACAAAGAGCAAGAGTCAATCACAGTATTCACTAAGCCAGGCTGTCCTTTCTGTATGAAAGCGAAACAGAACCTAATCGACAAAGGTCTAAACTACGAAGAAGTAGTATTAGGTAAAGACGCTACAACAGTAAGCCTACGTGCAATCTCTGGTCGCACAACGGTTCCTCAAGTATTCATCGGTGGTAAACACATCGGTGGTAGCGAAGAACTAGAAGCTTTCCTAGGCTAATCACTGCCAAAAGGCTAACCCACTCACTTGTGGGTTAGCTAACCCTATCGGGTTGAATCAAGCTTGTGGCTCGCATTAACCACAGTCACAAGCTAAACCTAATAAAACAGAACCACAAAACTGACCCACTATCCTGACTCACTAAAAACATCGCATGAGTTGGAGGGGTTCGTTCACACTAAATTTAGCCATTGCGAGAAAATTATTATGAAACAAGTCAATGTAGATGTAGCAGTTATCGGGGGCGGTACGGCAGGTCTAGGATCATACCGCGCTGCAAAAGCACACACTGACAGTGTCGTGATGATTGAAGGCGGCCCTTACGGTACAACCTGTGCTCGTGTTGGTTGTATGCCATCTAAACTGCTTATTGCAGCTGCGGAAAGCGTACACCAAATCGAGAAAGCTCCGGCTTTTGGCGTTCACCCACAAGGCGATATCGTAATTAACGGTCGTGAAGTAATGGACCGAGTGAAGTTTGAACGTGACCGTTTTGTTGGTTTTGTTTTAGAGGGCGTCGATGAAATCCCAGAGCAAGATAAAATCTCTGGCTACGCAAAATTCTTAGACGACAACACACTTCAAGTTGATGACCACACGGTTGTGACTGCTAAGCGTATTGTTATCGCAACCGGCTCTCGCCCTGCATACCCTGCTGTTTGGAATGAACTTGGCGACCGCCTAATCATCAACGATGACGTGTTCAGCTGGGATGATTTACCAGAATCAGTTGCCGTATTTGGCCCTGGTGTAATTGGTCTAGAGCTTGGTCAGTCGCTACACCGCTTAGGTGTGAAGACAAAACTGTTCGGTTTGGGTGGTCAAGTTGGCCCAGTAACTGACCCTGAGATCATGGCTTACGCAGATAAAGCCTTCAATGAAGAGTTCTATCTCGATGCCGACGTGAAAATCGAAAGCATGAAGCGCATTACCACTGAATCGGGTGAGGCTCGCGTCGAAATCAAGTTCATCAATAAACAAGGTGAGCTAGAAACTAACATCGTTGAATACGTACTGGCAGCAACAGGTCGTCGCCCTAACACTGACAAGCTTGGCTTAGAGAATACCTCTCTAGAACTTGATGAACGTGGTGTGCCAATCGCAGACCACTACACGCTACAAACATCGCTACCATCAGTATTTATCGCTGGTGATGCGAGTAACCAACTGCCTCTACTGCATGAAGCAGCAGACCAAGCTCGTATTGCGGGTGACAATGCAGGTCGCTTCCCAGAGATTCGTGCAGGCTTACGCCGCTCTAAAATCTCGGCAGTATTCTCTGACCCGCAAATCGCGATGGTTGGTGAAACCTACAAAGAGATCACCACCCGCTTAGGCACATGTGGCTGTTTCGCAACGGGTGAAGTGTCTTTCGAGAACCAAGGTCGTTCACGAGTGATGCTACGCAACAAAGGTATTCTGCACGTTTACGGCGAACAAGGTACAGGCCGCTTCCTTGGTGCTGAAATGATGGGACCAAACGCAGAGCACTTGGCTCACTTGTTAGCATGGGCACACCAGAACAAGATGACGGTTTCTGAAATGCTAGACATGCCGTTCTACCATCCAGTAATTGAAGAAGGTGTACGAACTGCACTACGTGACCTAAATGCGAAACTGCACCTAGGCCCAGAGATGGTGAAACACTGTCTGGATTGTGGTCCGGGCTGTTAATCTCAGGCTATCGTTAGGCAGTTAGCAAACGCTAGATACTAAAAAAGGAAAGCCATTGGCTTTCCTTTTTGTTTTTTGCAACGAGCAAATAACAGATTCCCGATTACGCTCCTTCGTCGCTTTCGGGAATGACGCTGCTTTTAATACTGAGCAAATCCGAAGCCCAATAAGAACAACGCATAAACTAATCCAAGCTTTAACTCGTCATTCCAGAACTGAGGGACGAAGTATCTGGAATCTCAGCACACAAACGGGGATTCCAGACTACGCTCCTTCATCGCTTTCGGGAATTACGCTACTTTGAATACAGAGCAAATCCGAAGCCCAATAAGAACAACGCATCAACTAAACCAAGCTTTAGCTAGTCATTCCAGAACCGAGGGACGAGGTATCTGGAATCTCTTGAAGCAATTACCGGTCGCTAAATACTTAGCGATTACTTCTCAGCAGCAATCACAGAGATCTCAACAAGTAGCGCTTCACGAGCCATGTCGCCAGTCACACATGCGCGAGCTGGAGCGTGACCTTCAGGAACCCATGCATCCCAAACTGCGTTCATTTCTTGGAAGTCTTTCATGTCTTTCAAGTAAATCGTTGCTGACAGCATGTGCTCCTTGTCGCTGCCTGCTTGCTCAAGTAGAGCTTCCACTTTATCCAGCATCGTCTGTGTTTGCTCAGTGATGTCTTTGGTTGCATCAGCACACACTTGGCCACATAGGTAGATAGTGCCGTTGTGTTTCACAATACGGCTCATGCGTTGTTTGGTTTCTTGGCGCTCAATCATCGACTTTCTCTCTCTGTGTCACCGTGATCCAATATCTTGTGACGTGTTATTATCAGGGCAACAAGCATAACGCGAATTAAACCCAAGATGACATGCATTCATTGCAATAAAAGTGAAAAAATCCGTAACAAACTCGGTCGCTGCCAGCGTTGCATGAATCAGCTGATGGTGTTGTCGATTTTGAGTTGGGGGGTGTGGTGGCTGTTTTTCAGAGAAGACCCAAAAACCATCAATGCCATCGCTTTGATGATGGCCGCTTTCGCATTCAGTGGCTTGTTGTCGTTGCATTGGATAATGAAGTTTGTCGTGCTGCCTTTAAGGAACAAAAAGCGTTAACAGAGAGACGTTGCTAGATAAGTGATAAAGGCTAGATGCCCAATTAAATGACCCATCTTAGCAAGCCATCATCATTTCCCAAACAGCAGATAGAAAAAAGCCCCAGAACCAATCGATTCTAGGGCTTTCTTAGAAAATTCTAAGAAAAAGCAGTGGTACTTTAATAGACCGGGCTTTTCTTAGTTTGTTCCCAAAAAAGATCATATTTTTGATCTTTTTTTTAGGGACTATAAAATCAATACCTTATGCAACATTAACCTTAGCAATAATCTGCTCTACCAAGTTCACTTCCAACGCCACTTCATCACATGCATGTTGACGAGGACACTGGTCACAATCTTTCAGTACCTTCTCAGGCAGCAGAGATTTAGATGTTGGTAAGAAATCATGCTTCATGAAGAACTCTGGAGTACGAGTCAGCACAAACACCTTCTTAATGGCCATTTGTCGCGCTTTCTCAACCAAGTGCTGCACAATTGCGGTACCCTGCCCTTGACCTTGCCAGCCAGCTTCAACGCCCAGTGAACGTATTTCTGCTAAGCCCGAGTCATACACATAGAGTGATGCACAACCTGTCACCTCACCATGATGCTCTGCGACCGCAAACGAGCCAATATCACGCACCAGTTCATTACGAGAACGAGGTAAGTTTTCACCCATATTCGCCCAGTAAGCGACCATGCCTTCCAACGCTTCAATATCAGTCAGACGAGCAGGACGAACCTTGACGATGGAAGTGTCACGCTGTGATAAACGTTTCTCAGCTTGGTCAACCGCGTAAGCCACTTGTTGTGGAGATACACCGCCTAGCGCGCTACGTTTTTCAAGACACGATTCAATGGTCAGGATGTCATACACATCCTCTTCAATTACCTCAGAGAATTCTTTCATCTCTGCGATGGTTAATTCTTCTAATGCACAGCCTTTAGCAATCGCCGCCACTACCGTCACACCAACAATATGGTGAGCTTCACGGAAAGGAATCCCTTTCGCTACTAGGTAATCAGCCAGTTCAGTTGAGTTCGCGTAGCCTTGTTTCGCTGCTTCAAGTGTACGTTCGCCGTTCACTTTAATGCCGTCAAAACAAAGAGCAGCCATTTCCATACAATCATTCCAAGTGTCTAAAGCATCGAACAGACCTTCTTTATCTTCTTGCATATCTTTGTTGTACGCCAAAGGCAGGGCTTTCACTGTCATCATCATTGCGGCTAATGAACCATAAACACGGCCAGTTTTGCCACGGATAAGTTCGAGCGCATCAGGGTTTTTCTTCTGTGGCATCAGAGATGAACCTGACGTCACGGTATCCGCTAACTCGATGAAATTCGATTCACCTGAGTTGTAGAAAATCATATCTTCTGCAAGACGTGAAAGGTGAAGCATTGAAATAGAAGCGATCGACATCAGCTCCATCACATGATCACGGTCAGAAACTGAATCTAGAGAGTTGCGCGTTGCACGACGGAAACCTAAGTTGTGAGCTAACTCTTCACGGTCCATCGGGTAAGCAGTTCCTGCAAGGGCACCAGAACCCAGCGGACATGTATCTAGACGCTTAATCGCATCATTCAAACGTGAATAGTCACGCTCAAGCATTTCAACGTAAGCCAAGCACCAGTGAGCAAAAGTTACCGGCTGAGCACGTTGTAAGTGAGTGTAGCCAGGCAGCACGGTTTCTTGATGCTGAGAAGCAACGTTCACCATTTGGCTTTGTAGGCGATCCAATGCCAGTAGCAGTTGGTTACCTTGCTGACGACACCATAGTTTCAGGTCGGTCGCCACTTGGTCGTTACGAGAACGGCCAGTGTGAAGTTTTTTGCCCAAGTCACCGACTTTGCCGATAAGTTGCTGCTCAACCCAGCTGTGAATATCTTCTGCATCAGAACGTAGAATCTGTTCAGGATCTTCCATCACCTCAAGTTTTAGCTCATTCAGCGCTAACTCAAGCTTCTGTTGCTCTTCTTCTGTTAATACGTTGACCGACAGTAGAGCTTTAGACCAGGCAATTGAGCCCACAATGTCTTGCTCAGCCAATCGGTAATCAAAACGAAGAGAATCGTTAAAATCTTTGAACCGGGTGTCTGCTGCTTGGGTAAATCTACCGCCCCATAATGCCATTGTGTATCTCCTAATTGCACAGTGCTCACTGTTTTTGCAAATGATAATTCTGATTAAGATTCAGTATTTTTCTGATGGTTTAAACTTACGGCAATTCAAAATGAAAATAAAGTATTAATTCATTATTTTCACATATTTATTCACCAACAGTTCAATCCATTGATTATTTTTAGCGTGGAGCGCGAATTATATGCCATCCGATAGGAAAAACCGAAGCTGATTTATTAGGCAAATAGAAAGTAAAAAGCCCACTCACTAATCAATAGTGAATGGGCTTTGCATAATAATGTCTGTTTACTGACCTTCAACCTTTCGCTAAAGGCTAGTTCACTAACTCATTGTTAGGATTACTTTTGGCTATTCAGAGCACGGATACGGCTTGATAGCGAGTAAAGACGAATGAAGCCTTCAGCATGACTTTGGTCGTAAACTTCATCTTCACCAAAGGTTGCAAACTCTTCTGAGTACAGGCTGTTGTCAGAACGCTTCTGAGTCACCGTTGCATGGCCTTTGTAAAGTTTGATAACCACTTCACCATTCACGTCTTGTGCTAACTCTTCTGTCGCAGCAAGAATTGACTTACATAGCGGAGTGAACCAACGACCATCGTATACAAGGTGAGAAGCCTTAACACCTAGCTCTTCACGGAATTCGAATGCCGCTTTATCAAGAACCAGTTGCTCTACTGCACGCAGTGCTTCCATCATGATTGTGCCACCCGGAGTTTCGTAACAACCACGTGACTTCATGCCAACAAGACGGTTCTCTACGATATCGATACGACCAACACCGTGCTTAGCACCCTTCTCGTTTAGGTAAACCAATGCGTTGTATGGCGTCATTGTTTCACCATCAACCGCAACCACTTCGCCTTTTTCAACTTTAAGCGTCACTGTTTCAGATTCGTTTGGCGCTTGCTCAGGGTCTACAGTCCAAGCCCAGCAGTCTTCGTTAGGTGCATTCCATGTGTTTTCTAGAACGCCGCCTTCTGTTGAGATGTGCCATGCGTTTGCATCACGCGAGTAAATCTTAGTAAGAGAAGCCGTACAAGGGATGTTACGCTCAGCTAGGTAATCTAGACACTCTTCACGACTCACTAGATCCCATTCACGCCATGGTGCGATTACGTGTAGATCAGGTGCTAGTGCAGCAAATGCGCCTTCAAAACGAACTTGGTCATTACCTTTACCAGTACAGCCGTGACACAGTGCGTCTGCACCTACTTTACGTGCGACTTCAACCTGTGCTTTCGCGATGATTGGACGCGCCATCGACGTACCTAGTAGGTATTTACCTTCGTAGTAAGCGCCCGTTTTCAGCGTTGGGTAGATGTAGTCAGCAACCATCTCTTCTTTAAGGTCTGCGATGTAACACTCAGATGCACCAGAAGCTTTTGCTTTCTCTTCGATACCAATCAACTCTTCGTCGCCTTGACCAACATCCGCAACAAACGCAACCACTTCACAGTCATAGTTCTCTTTCAACCATGGAATGATTACTGATGTGTCTAGACCGCCAGAGTAGGCTACTACAACTTTCTTTACGTTAACTTTGCTCATTTTCTTTCTCCTAGTTTCCATACTGCACATGGCGGTCAGCGTTGGAAATGACTTCATAATTATATGTTTATTTAATTTGTCTAAATTCTTTAAGTAGTGACTCGTTGTGAGACCTACTGAGGTAAAAACTGTGTTCCTATGCTTTTACCTGAAAACAGTTGTGTTAGCTTTTCTGGGTATCGCCAAGTGGCAACTTCGATTGGTCGTCCAAGGTCGTTAGCGGCTTCTAGTGCAGCTTGAACCTTAACGATCATGCCGTCGGTAATCACTTTGCCGGCAATAAGGTCATCGGCTTGTTGTTGGTTAAGGCTTGGAATGAGGTGGCCTTTGCCATCCAACACACCACTTACATCAGAAAGAAGAACCAGTTCAGCATCAAGTGCGCCAGCAACGGCAACCGCAGCTTGGTCGGCATTGACGTTCATCAGTTGGCCTTGTTCAGTTAGACCAATTGAGCTGATGATTGGCAGTGCGCCCGCATTAAGAATCGCTTGCAGAACGGTTGAGTCGCCCGGCTCCGCTTTTCCTACCGCGCCCAGTTCGGGGTTCAGCTCGCTGACTTTGCATAAACCACCGTCAGCAAGGCTCAAACCAACGGCATTGATTCCGTCTTTAATTGCCTGACCTTGAAGTAGTTTATTGGCCGTGCCCGCTAGTGCACCAGCGATCACTGGGATCTGATCATAAGGAGTAACACGTAGCCCTTCTTTCTTAACGGTTTCGAGGTTCAACTTATTCATCAAATCATCAACAAGGTAACCGCCACCGTGAACAATCACGATTGGTCGTTGTGCCTGTTGTTGGTAAGCAGAGATAGCACCAAATAACTTGCTAAGTGTTTCACCACAAGATAGCGCAGCGCCACCTAACTTTATGATTAATGGTTGATTATTAAGGCTCATATCTAGATTCCCTTACACTAACGCAGTTAATGGCGCAAAACCATAACGTAAATTTAAACACTGCATCGCTTGGCTAGATGCACCCTTTAATAAGTTATCAATCGCTGAAACAACGATGATGTGTTGACCTTGAACCTTCCAACCTAAGTCGCAGAAAGGCGTCTGTTCTACATCTTGAATTCTTGGCAATGTCTCTTCGAGTAGTCTCACTGCAGGTTTACCTTGGTAAGCTTGCTCGAAGGCATCTTGTATCTGCTGTTCTGTCACGCCTTCAGCTAACTTCATGGTGATGGTCGCTAAAATACCGCGCTTAAAGTTGCCGAGGTGCGGAGTGAAAATTACATCGCATCCTAAATGTGCGGCCATTTCAGGTTGATGACGGTGATTGAATACGCCATAAGCTTGCAGGCTCACTTCGCAGAAGCTGTTAACCATCGTCGCCTTGCGGCCTGCACCAGTAACACCGCTAGTCGCGTTAATCACTGGCCATTGGTTTTCATCAAGTAACTTGGCCTCAACCAAAGGTTTAATCGCCAGTTGTGATGCCGTTGGGTAACAACCCGCGACAGCGACAAGCTGAGCTTCTTTAATTTCTTGTTCGTTCCATTCCGCTAAACCGTAAGCCGCTTTGTCTAGCCATTGTTCGTGTTGATGTTCAAAACCGTAAAAGTCTTGGTAGAAGTTTTCGCCTTTAACTCTGAATGCACCCGATAGGTCGAAGACTTGGCAATCGTTCTCTAGAAAGATTGGCGCTAGGTCGTGACTGACTTCGTGTGCCGTTGCTAAGAAAATCACATCAGACTGTTTAGCCACTTCTTCCGGATTTGTTAAAGGTTGTACTGGCATATCAATCAAGCCAGCTAACTTACCGTGCAGTGCTGCAATAGGTTTACCTGCGTCTACACTATTGGCTGAGACATATAAACCTGATAGCGTGAGCTCAGGGTGTCTATTTATCATTAGAGCCAGTTCTGCTCCTGTGTAGCCGCTTGCGCCAATGATCGTGGTTTTCAACATCTCAACACATCCATTCCTGAGGTAAGTTACATTTCAAATTTGACTATTCATACTTAATTTTTAGCTTTATTTGATTTCTTATGCATTAAATATGATTTAATATGTGTTTTACCGACTTATGGTTTTCCTGTCAATAGTAGAAGTGAAGTTATTATGCAATTACCGAGTTTTCTTGAGGTCTACAAAGGCCTAATTTCCACAGACTCTATTAGCTCGACCGATCCAAGCTGGGATCATGGCAACGAAAAAGTGATCGAAAAAATGGCTCAATGGTTTAAAGACGTAGGCTTTAGCGTTGAAGTCGTGGAGGTCGAACCCGGCAAGCATAATATGGTCGCTAAGATGGGATCGGGCGAAGGTGGCTTGCTACTCGCAGGACACAGCGACACAGTGCCATTCGATGAAGGACGTTGGAACTTCGACCCTCACGCACTAACAGAACACAACAATCGCTTCTATGGGTTAGGCACGGCCGATATGAAAGGCTTTTTCGCTTTCGTTTATGAAGCGGCAAAGAAGATGGATTGGAGCAAACAGACCAAGCCGCTATACGTATTGGCAACCTGTGACGAAGAGACCACCATGTTAGGGGCGCGTCATTTCACTGAAAATGCACCGTTTAAACCGGATTACTGCATCATTGGTGAGCCAACCAGCCTTGTTCCGATTCGTGGTCATAAAGGCCATGTTGCTAACGCTGTGCGAGTAACGGGTAAATCAGGTCACTCTTCTGATCCTGCATTAGGTGTCAACGCCATCGAGATCATGCATGAAGTGTTGTTCGCTTTAATGCAACTGCGTGACAAGCTAGTCAAAGAGTATCACCACCCGGGTTTCGCAATTCCAAGCCCAACGCTAAACCTTGGCCATATTCACGGTGGCGACAGTGCCAACCGTATCTGTGGTTGCTGTGAGCTGCACTATGATGTGCGTCCTTTGCCAGGTATTAGCCTAGATGGCTTGGATAACATGCTGCGCAGCGCACTTAAGGAAGTGGAAGCAAAATGGCCGGGCAGAATCGAGATTACGCCACTGCACGAACCTATCCCTGGTTACGAGTGCCAACACGACCATCCATTTATCGGTGGCATGGAATCCGTTTGTGAGATTGAATCACAAACCGTGAACTACTGTACTGAGGCACCTTTCCTTCAAGAACTTTGCCCAACCTTAGTTCTGGGTCCGGGCTCAATCGACCAAGCTCACCAACCAGATGAGTTCCTAAGCTTCGATTTTATCGATCCAACGATTGATGTTCTGAGTAAATCGATCCGTAAATATTGTTTCTAGTTATTACTTTTCTTCCAATATTTTCGTATAAAAGCCACCCGAAAAGGTGGCTTTTATTCTGCCATCCCTGACACAGCCTGATCTTGTAATTAAATTTCACTTTAATTCCGAACTATTGGAAAATTTACTTCTCCCGCATTTCGAAAACTAATAATTGCAAACTTAGAATGCTTTATTTGACTAGATACAGCACTTTTCGCTAGATTGTGTACTTAACAAGGAACAATGGATGTAATTTTTTTACGAGGCAGGATGACAATGAACGAGAAATACGCCGCTCTCAAGAGTAACGTAAGCATGCTGGGACGCTTGCTAGGTAACACAATCCAAGATGCACATGGTGACGTTATCTTAGAGAAAGTGGAGACTATCCGTAAACTTTCCAAATCCGCCCGCGCAGGCAACAAAGCTGACCGTGACAGCCTAGTTGAAGAAATCAAAAACCTGCCGAACGAACAACTCACTCCTGTTGCTCGTGCATTTAACCAATTTCTCAACCTCACCAACATGGCAGAGCAATACCACACCATCTCTCGCCACTGTGAGGAGCATGTTTGCGAACCAGACGTGCTGCAATCTCTATTTTCCAAATTAAACCAGAATGACATCAGCAAGCTAGATGCGGCTCAAGCCGTTCGCGATCTGAACATTGAACTCGTTCTGACTGCACACCCAACAGAAATCACTCGTCGCACCATGATCAACAAGCTAGTTAAGATCAACGAGTGTCTGTCTAAATTAGAATTAAGCGACCTATCACACAAAGAGCGCGTGAAAACAGAACGTCGCCTAGAGCAACTTATCGCTCAAGGTTGGCACTCAGATGTGATTCGTCAGCAACGCCCTACGCCACTTGATGAAGCAAAATGGGGCTTTGCGGTTGTTGAAAACTCACTGTGGGAAGCTGTACCAGATTTCCTACGTGAAATGGACGGCCGACTAAAAGGCTACCTTGGTGAAGGCCTGCCAATTGATGCGCGCCCGGTACACTTCTCATCTTGGATGGGCGGCGACCGCGATGGTAACCCATTCGTAACGCACACCATCACCAAAGAAGTGCTGCGCCTATCTCGCTGGAAAGCCGCTGACCTTTACCTAGGTGACGTAAACGAGCTGATTACCGAACTGTCGATGACTAAGTGTAATGATGCCGTTCGTGAACTAGCGGGTGATGAGCACGAAGCTTACCGTGCAATCCTAAAGAGCCTACGTACTCTGCTGAACAACACGTTAGAAGTGCTTGATGCAAAACTGCATGATGCTGAAGTACCGAAGAAAGAAACACTACAGAACATCGACCAACTTTGGACACCGCTGTACGCGTGTTACCAATCACTGCACGAATGTGGCATGGGCGTAATCGCAGACGGTTCTCTACTTGATACCTTGCGTCGCCTAAAAGCATTCGGTGTACACCTAGTGCGTCTCGATGTTCGTCAAGAAAGTACACGTCACTCAGATGTGCTGTCTGAACTGACTCGCTACCTAGGCATTGGCGACTACGACCAGTGGAGCGAGCAAGACAAGATTGCTTTCTTAACCAATGAATTAAGCTCAAAACGCCCACTACTTCCTCGTGATTGGGAGCCATCTGAACAGGTTAAAGAGGTTTTGGACACCTGTAAGGTCATTGCTGCTCAACCGCGTGAAGCCTTCGGTGCTTACGTAATTTCTATGGCTCGTACTGCATCGGATGTACTGGCTGTTCACTTGCTGCTGCAAGAATGTGGTTGCCCGTACCGCATGGACGTATGTCCGCTGTTCGAAACGCTAGACGACTTGAACAACTCAGAAGCGGTAATGAAGCAGCTAATGAGCATCGACTTGTACCGTGGCTTTATCCAAAACCATCAAATGGTAATGATCGGATACTCTGACTCAGCAAAAGATGCTGGCGTAATGTCTGCAGGTTGGGCTCAATACGATGCGATGGACAAGCTGGTTAAAGTTTGCGACGAAGAAGGCATTGAACTGACTCTATTCCACGGTCGTGGCGGTACGGTTGGTCGTGGTGGTGCTCCGGCGCACGCAGCCCTACTTTCTCAGCCACCTAAGAGCTTGAAAGGCGGCTTACGTGTAACTGAGCAAGGCGAAATGATCCGCTTTAAGCTTGGCTTGCCAGACGTTGCGGTAAACAGCTTCAACCTTTACGCAAGTGCGATTCTAGAAGCGAACCTTCTACCACCACCAGAGCCAAAACAAGAGTGGCGCGACCTAATGGAAGTGCTGTCTCAAGTCTCTTGTGAGGCTTACCGCAACGTGGTTCGTGGCGAAGAGAAATTCGTACCTTACTTCCGTCAAGCGACACCTGAACTGGAGCTAGGCAAACTGCCTCTTGGTTCTCGCCCTGCTAAGCGTAACCCGAACGGCGGCGTAGAAAGCCTACGTGCGATTCCATGGATCTTCTCTTGGAGCCAAAACCGTTTGGTACTGCCTGCATGGCTAGGCGCTGGTGAAGCGATTCAATACTCAGTAGACCAAGGCCATCAAGCCCTACTGGAAGAGATGTGTCGCGAGTGGCCGTTCTTCTCGACTCGTCTGGGCATGTTGGAAATGGTGTACTCGAAGTGCAACATGGAAATCGCTAAGTACTACGACCAACGTCTTGTTGACGAAGAGCTATTACCGTTAGGTGAATTGCTGCGTGAACAGTTGCAAAAAGACATCAAAGCAGTGCTGAATGTTGAGAACAACGAGAACCTAATGCAGAGCGACCCTTGGGGACTTGAGTCAATCCGCCTACGTAACATCTACGTTGAGCCACTAAACATGCTTCAAGCTGAGCTGCTTTACCGTACTCGTAAGTGTGAAACACCACCAGCAGAGCTTGAAGAAGCGCTAATGGTGACGATTGCAGGAATTGCAGCAGGCATGCGAAACACTGGTTAATTAGTGATTCCTACTATACAATAGACAAAAGGTCGCCTAGTGCGACCTTTTTATTTCATAAAATAAGCAATACTGAGTTTTTTGTCAGTTTTTTGGGTTATTTTGTCCATGTATTCTACTTTATGCTTATTATTTAGATATACTACTGCTCCGCTGCGGAAACACTCCAAAAAAATAATCTGCAGCATCTTGACCAATAAACTGGTCAACCTAGGTGATAAACGGCTTTGTAAGGTGACATAACCAACCGATGAGTTGGTGCTACTTAGACATAACCAATATAACGTGCCATTAGAAGCACACTTGTTGTTTAAGTATTTGTTTACTGTTTACCATTTGGATTTCAGACATGTCATTACCACACGTAATTCTAACCGTTTTAAGTACACGCGATGCTACTGGTTACGATATCACAAAAGAATTCTCCGCAAGCATTGGTTACTTCTGGAAAGCTAGCCACCAACAAGTTTACCGCGAGCTAAATAAAATGGCTCAGAACGACCAGGTAACTTGCGTGCTTGAGCCTCAAGAAGGCAAACCTGATCGTAAAGTTTACTCTATCACTGATGCTGGCCGTGGCGCGCTAGGTGAATGGTTTGAACAACCAACTGCACACCCAACCGTTCGTGACGAGTTCTCAGCTAAGCTAATGGCTTGTGCTGTACAACCTTCTGACGCTTACCGTGTACAACTTGCTGAGCTAGTAGAAGAGTCTCGCAAACTGGTTTCTCACTACCGTGAAATCGAAGCGGCTTACTACGCAACGCCATCAACACTAGACAAGCAAGCGCGCCTTGAGCGTCTTACTCTTCGTCGCAACCTACTTATCCGTGAAGCATGGATTGTATGGGCTGAAGAAGTACTGCTTGAACTTGGCGCTCTTGCTTAAGTTAAGCTAGAAGCTAGAAGCTAGAAGCTAGAAGCTAGAAGCTAGAAGCTAGAAGCTAGAAGCTAGAAGCTAGAAGCTAGAAGCTAG
>NZ_JALNTT010000007.1:0-105613 GCF_023161695.1 Vibrio sp. 1CM2L | reverse complement strand
AAAAGCAAAAGGCTTGAACTCTTAGAGTCCAAGCCTTTTTTGTATCTATAGGGTTTGAAATTTTACAGCCAGAGGCTTTTTACAAGCGCGGCGGCTTTACTTCTAGACTTTGATTAAAGCGCAGCAACTTGTGGGCGAACACCTAATGTGTGGCAAAGTGCGTAAGTCATTTCTGCACGGTTTAGCGTGTAGAAGTGGAAGTCTTTCACACCTTCGCGGCTCAGTGTACGAACCATATCAATTGCTTGGCTAGCACCAACAAGCTGACGAGTCGTTGGATCATCATCCAAGCCTTCAAACTGCTTCGCCATCCAACCCGGTACTTTTACGTTGTTCATCGCAGCAAAGCGAGACGCTTGCTTGAAGTTAGAAACTGGCAGAATGCCCGGTACAATCTCAACATCAACACCAGCCGCTACACAACGGTCACGAAAACGTAGGTAGCTCTCTACATCAAAGAAGAACTGAGTGATGGCACGGTTAGCACCGGCATCCACTTTACGTTTTAGGTTAATAAGATCCGATTGAGCGCTTTTTGCTTCAGGGTGAACCTCTGGGAATGCCGCTACTGAGATATCAAAGTCGTGACGAGATTTAAGCAGCTCAACTAGGTCAGATGCGTACATCTCTGGCGCGCCGCCGCCTGCTGGAATGTCACCACGCAGAGCAACGATGCTCTCGATACCATTTGCCCAGTAATCGTCGGCGATTTGAATCAGCTCCTCGCGGCTAGCATCAATACACGTTAGGTGTGGCGCTGCTACTAGACCGGTTTGGTTTTTGATTTCTTTAATGATTGAGTGGGTACGATCACGTTCACCCGAGTTTGCACCGTAGGTTACTGATACAAATTTTGGTTGAAGTGTTTTAAGACGGTGAACAGAATTCCACAGGGTCTCTTCCATCTTCTCACTGCTTGGTGGAAAAAACTCAAATGACACATTGATGTTGTCAGAAAGCTCAGCGATATTCTGATTTAAAGCGTCGATATGACTAGCGTGTGTGTATCCCATCTTACTCTCCCTGTGGCAAAAGCGACCACTAAAATCTCAAATCCTTAAACGACGTTTAGACGTCTATATGTCTGTAGAATGTATTGAATACGATTTAATGTCAACAGATCCATTATGAATTTTTCTCAAGTAGATCGTGAGTAAAACTCAAGTAGTTAGATGACTCGCAAAGCAGAAATAATGTAGAAAAAAGGCTGAAAAACACATCGTGCTTTCAGCCTTATTTATCTTAGTGAATAGTATGCTATTTACGTACTAAAACAATTGATCTAAGTATTAAACCAACCGTTCTGAGTATCAGAACAGACTAGACATTCTGTTTAGGTCCGACTGAATTGCACCCGCCGTTACTTCACGACCTGCACCCGGGCCACGAATAACCAATGGATTATCTTTGTACCATTTGCTCTCAATCGCAAAGATGTTATCGCAAGGCAGTAAGTTCGCTAGGGCGTGTTCTTTAGATAGGGCTTCAACGCCTACCGTTGCCTTACCATTCTTCTCTAAACGCGCTACGTAACGCAGTACCTTCTGTTGAGAGTGCGCTTTCTCTAAACGCTCAGCCAACTCTTCGCTTAACACAGAAGCCTTATCAAAGAAGTCATCTACCGACAGATCTTGCAACTCTTCAGGTACCAATGATTCCACTTTTACGTTTTCAGGCTCGATGTCTAAACCCGATTCACGCGCCAGAATCACCAGCTTACGCATTACGTCTGAACCATCGAGGTCAGCACGTGGGTCTGGTTCAGTCAGGCCTTGTTGCCACGCTAAGTCAACCAACTCACTGAATGGCACGGTGCCATCAAACTGTTGGAACAACCAAGACAACGTACCCGAGAAAATACCTGACAACGCAATAATGTCATCGCCACTTTCACGCAAGTCACGTACCGTGTGGTTAATCGGTAGACCTGCACCCACTGTCGCGTTGTACAACCAGTGACGGCTGATCTTCGCGAAGGCATCTTGCACCTGATGGTAGTACTCGCTTGACGCAGAGCCGGCCACCTTGTTAGCCGAAATCAGATGAATACCTTGTTGCGCGATTTGCAGATATTTTGCCGCAAGCACTGGGCTCGCAGTCACATCGAGAACCACTGCTTCGTCATAACCTTGAATAGAGCCTAAACGCTCTAACCAGTCGTTACCATTGTTGGCAATCGCTTCGTCGTCAAAGCGCTTACCTACCGAAGTCGCATCAATACCTTGGTCGTCGAACCAATAAGTTTGGCTATCAACCACCGCAACCAATTCAAAGTTCATTCCACGACGCTTTTCGAGTTCCGCTTTTTGCTCAGCAAACAGGCTTAACCAGCTTGAACCAATGTTGCCCTTACCACACAAAACAATCGCAACACGCTTCTGCGCTTGGAATAGTTGAGAGTGAATACCTTTCACTAAGCTTGAGGTTTCACTCTTACGAATCACAGCCACTAAGCTCAAGCCAGAGTTAGCTTCTGAGATGAACTCAACTGGCGAGCTCTTAAGCTGCTGGTAGAAACCGTAACAATGGTTCGGGTTCTTAGTCACGCCAGCTCCTACGGCAGCAATCAAAGAGAAACCCTCTTTAAGCTTAATCTCAGCTTCAATCGCGTGATCTTGCAGATATTCTAATGCGCCACCAGCGATCTCTTCAGTGTAAGCAAGACGCAAACAGTGCTGATCCGGTTCTAGTTCATAAGCAAGAGGCTCAAGTTGAGCGCGCTTAAGTCCTTCAAGCACTTCGCTCTCTAGACGGTCGAAGTCATGGCCGTGACCAAACGTCAGCTGCACGATAAGCACTTCATCCAAAGAAGTAATGATTTTTGCACCGCGACCTGATGCGAGTACACGCTCTATCTGTGTAGAGCCGGCCTCTGGCTGATAGCTGCAGCGCAAGCTTAAGTCCATAGCACTTTGAGCGACGGGCTGTAGCGTTCGGCTGTGAAGCACTGGAGCCGCTAAACGAGCTAACTCACTCGCTTCATCAAGGCGAAGCAGAGGCAATAGACACGCATCCGAAACCAAACGAGGGTCAGCGCTGTATACACCAGCTACATCACTCCAAATCGTCACGCGTTCAACCTCAGCCAAAGCACCAATCACAGTTGCAGAGTAATCCGAACCGTTACGGCCAAGTAGTACCGTTTCACCCTCAGTGTTTTGAGCCATAAAGCCAGTAATCACGACACGGCAATGTGCATGCTGCGCCAAGGCTTCTTTAATCAGAGGATAAGAACGTGCGCGGTCAACTTCAGGTTGAGCACCCACTTCTGCACGCAAAAAGGCACGAGCATCTTGAGCTACCGCTTGTAAATCATGTTGGCACAACAAAGCGGCTAGCAGGCGTGAAGACCAAACCTCACCATGTCCTAGCACTTGTGCTTTTTGCGCTTCGCTTAGAGGAGCTGTTAGCTCACCCAAAGCGGTAAATTCTTGTTGAATGGTAGCCGTTAGCTGAGCCGCAGACTCACCTTCAAGCAGCGCTTCAATCAGCTCAAGTTGGAACTGACGAAGTGCTTGCAAACATTCGTGAGCGATACGACCATCTTTGTCGAGCGCTTCAACAAACTCAATCAAGCGGTTAGTGGTTTTACCCGCTGCCGATACCACGACCAAGTCAGTGGCTGATGAGTATTCTCTAAGAATGTTGACCACGCGTTGGTAACACTCAGGATTCGCTAAGCTGCTGCCACCAAATTTATGTAGCTGGCGAAAGGTTGCCATTATTAACCCTCCCCTTCAGCGATAAAGCCTTGTGTCTTTTCAAACGCTTGCTTAAGGTCATCAATCAAGTCTTCAGCATCTTCAAGGCCAACAGAAAGGCGCAGTAACTGTTGAGAAACGCCCGCTTCTGCCAGTGCTTCTTCGCCCATCGCACGGTGAGTCATCGACGCAGGGTGGCAAATTAAGCTTTCTACACCGCCCAGTGATTCCGCCAAAGAGAACAGCTCTAATTTATCGACAAAGTACTTAAGCGCCTCGAATGAGCCTGCAAACTCAAAGCTCAGCATTGAGCCAAAGCCAGACTGCTGCTTCTTCGCGATATCATGACCCGGATGTTCAGGAAGGCTTGGGTGGTAAATCGTGCCGACGAGATCTTGTTGCTGCAGAGACGCCAAAATTTCACGTGAGCTTTCTTCGTGAACTCGCATACGCGCACCTAGCGTACGAATACCACGTAGAGTCATGTAGCTATCAAATGGTGTGCCGGTCGCACCAATACAGTTACCCCACCACGCTAGCTCTTCAGCGTGCTCTTCCGTTTTCGTGACGACAACGCCACCAATAACGTCCGAGTGTCCGTTGATGTACTTAGTGGTTGAGTGAATAACAAAATCCGCACCCAGCTCTAAAGGCTTTTGGAACACAGGAGTCAAAAACGTGTTGTCGACAGCAACCAGAGCACCAACCTCTTTCGCTTTACGACAAGTTTCTGCAATATCAACTACACGAACCAAAGGATTCGATGGTGTTTCAATTAAGATCAACTTTGGCTTAAGCGCGATCGCCGCATCCAGTGCCGCTTGATCCGATTGATCAACGAACAGAACTTTGAAGTCACCTTTCAGTGAGCGAGTGTTAAACAGACGGTAAGTACCGCCGTAGCAGTCGTGTGGTGCGATAATAAGATCATCGCCGCCTAAGAAAGCAGAAACCCATAAGTTTAGCGCCGAGGTGCCACAGTTAGTAACAACCGCGCCTTTGCCCGATTCAAGCTCAAACAGTGCCGTTTCTAATAAACCGCGGTTTGGGTTACCAGAACGGGTGTAATCGTACTTTGGCACTTCGCCAAAAGCGGGAAACCCATAGTTAGTCGAAAGATAAATAGGTGGGACAACGGCATGGTGTTGCGTGTCTGACTCGATACCAGTACGTACTGCGATTGTTGCTGGCTTCCGGCTGCTCATAGATGCTTCCTTACAAGTTTTGCGTCTGAGAATCACAGCTGCTTGTCGGCATTTTGCGGCTGTGTTAGATATATGTTATTCACTTTACTTTCATAAACGTGAGACGTCAACACTTCTAGACGTCTATATGTCTTTGCTTATGGCGGTAAATCCCGCTAAAATCACCACTATTAATTTATTCTAACAACTAAAGTGATGAAGGTACGCAATGGCCGACTGGAATGGTGAATACATAAGCCCATATGCTGAGCATGGAAAGAAAAGCGAACAAGTAAAGAAGATTACAGTTTCTATCCCTCTAAAAGTGTTAAAGGTTCTTACTGACGAGCGTACTCGCCGCCAGATTAACAACCTACGCCATGCAACAAACAGTGAGCTACTGTGCGAAGCCTTTCTACATGCGTACACAGGCCAACCACTACCAACGGATGAAGACCTTCGTAAAGACCGCCCAGACGATATTCCTGCTGAAGTGAAAAAGCTGATGACAGAGATGGGTATCGAGTTCGAAGCGTTTGACGAAGAATAAAAACAACTCAGTCACTGCCTTCAATATTGATTCGCTCTAGCTGAACCTTATTTATCACATCGCGCATTGTTTTTATGACTGTGCTGTGAATGATAGACATAAAAAAACCGACTCCAGATGAGTCGGTTTTTTATTATTCTTTTTCGCTCAATAGAGCAGTCGCTATAAAACTATAACAAGCTATTAAGCCATGTAGTTAGCAGGCATCTCGATACGAGCAACGCCAGATTCAACAGCCGCTTCTGCTACTGCTTTTGCTACGCGAGGAAGTAGACGTGGGTCCATTGGCTTAGGAATGATGTAGCCTTTACCAAATTCCAGTGCAGTCTCACCCGCCGCTGCTAGTACTTCAGCTGGAACTTCTTCTTTCGCCAGTTCACGAATCGCTTTAACCGCCGCTAGCTTCATTTCGTCATTGATTTCGCTTGCACGCACATCTAGCGCACCACGGAAAATGAATGGGAAACAAAGTACGTTGTTTACTTGGTTAGGGTAATCACTGCGGCCTGTACCCATGATAAGGTCAGAACGAACTTCGTGAGCAAGCTCTGGCTTGATCTCTGGATCTGGGTTTGAACATGCAAACACAACTGGCTTATCTGCCATTAGCGTCAGTGCTTCAGCTGGAAGCAGGTTAGGACCCGATACACCCAAGAACAGGTCAGCGCCTTCGATAACATCTTCAAGCGTGCGCTTATCGGTGTTGTTTGCGAACAGCTCTTTGTATTCATTTAGGTCGTCACGACGAGTGTGGATCACACCTTTACGGTCAAGCATGTAGATCTTCTCACGCTGAGCGCCACACTTAATCAGTAGTTCCATACATGCAACCGCTGCTGCGCCAGCACCTAGACAAACGATCTTACACTCTTCCAGTTTCTTACCTTGAAGCTCGATCGCGTTCAGCATACCTGCTGCTGTTACAATCGCAGTACCGTGTTGGTCATCGTGGAATACTGGTACATCACAACGCTCAATCAGACGACGTTCAATCTCAAAACAGTCTGGTGCTTTGATGTCTTCTAGGTTAATACCGCCGAATGTATCTGCAATGTTCGCAACTGTATCAACGAACTCATCGATTGTGCGGTGTTTTACTTCAATATCGATAGAATCTAAACCAGCAAAACGCTTAAACAGTAGCGCTTTACCTTCCATTACTGGTTTAGAAGCAATAGGACCAAGGTTACCTAGGCCAAGAATCGCAGTACCGTTAGAGATAACAGCAACCATGTTGCCTTTACCTGTGTACTTATAAACGTTATCAACGTTCTGTGCGATCTCGCGAACAGGCTCAGCCACGCCTGGGCTGTATGCAAGTGCTAGGTCTTCTGCAGAGTTTGCAGGCTTCGTCAGTTCTACGGCAATTTTGCCTGGAATCGGGAACTCATGATAATCAAGAGCTTGCTGACGGAATTGTTCTTGAGGCGATAATTCTTGAGAGGATTGAGCTTGGCTGCTGTCTTCAGACATAGGTGTAGGTTCCTAGGATATTATTATTTGGGGGATCTTGTTCATGTTAATGGATGTACTTCAAAGTTCCTAGGTGGTTGAAGCCTCTGTCTCATTAAAAAACGAGATTTCACTACTAATAAGACCAGTGAGCAGTTGAAATTACTATCGCTTGTTGAACTTTCATGCGGAATTTTGGTGATGAATGATAAGCAAGGAATTGCCCTGCAATAGAATAAAGAGGCAACTTATCGTTAGGTGGGATGGATACTTGAGTGGGAGTCAGTGATTTTACAAATTGCAGGCAACAAAAAAGGACACCGAAGTGTCCTTTTTATGTCTAAATAGCGAGAATTACTTCTTGCTAGAAAGAGCACCGAAACGCTTGTTGAAGCGATCAACACGGCCGCCAGTATCTACGATACGTTGCTTACCAGTGTAGAACGGGTGACATTTGTCACATACGTCTAGGTGGATTGATTCTTTTGCTAGCGTTGAGTTGAACTCAAATGTGTTGCCGCAAGAACAAGTAGCAGTAACTGCTTTGTATTCTGGGTGGATTCCAGCTTTCATGGGATAACCTCAAGTAGGCCGTGTCGCTATACGATTCTAAGCCGCACACCACACGTAGTTTAAAAAAGAAATAAAGACACCGCATTCGCACAAAAGAGTGACGAAGCCATACCTTTAAGGCGCAGTATAGTAATGAATCTATAAGGCAGGATCAACTGATTTGATACATTTTTCACCAATTGTGTCTTTATTTCCTTTTTAAACAGAAGCGTTGATTGAAATTTGGGGATGATAGCTGCCTTCATGCGTTAGCTTGCCCTCTCTCATTCAAACTGCTCCTCGAATTTAACCGCCTTATCCTTTAGACTATTCGCTCTCGTCAACTCAGATAAAGCCGTCCCTTTATGCGTCCAATGATTGCCCGTGTGGCACTGCCTGTTCCACTCGACAAGCAGTTCGATTACAAGATTCCAAACCACCTATTTCCGATTATTGGTGGACGAGTCTCTGTGCCTTTTGGACGACAAACCTTAACCGGAATAGTTACGGCTCTGGTTAACGAATCCGAATTCGAGCTAGACAAGCTCAAGCCAATTAAAGCGCTATTGGATAACCAACCGGTTTGGCCGGAATCTGTCTACTCACTATTAACGTGGTGCAGTCAGTTCTATCAATACCCGCTTGGTGAAACCCTTGCCAATGCCCTACCGAGTGCGTTACGCAAAGGCAAAGCGGCAGACTTCGCGACACTGGTCGAGTGGCAATTGACGCCGTCAGGCAGAGATCAGCTGATGCAAGGCTTTGGTCGCGCCGTCAAACAAGCCAAAGTGATGCATATGCTTGAGCACGGCCCCGTTCCTCATCAAGAGTTCATTGATGAAGAGGTTGGCAGTGCAGTACTCAAAACGCTAGAAGAAAAAGGCTGGATTGAATCGGTAGAGAAAAAGCCGAAACGCCAACCTTGGCCTGAAGATCTTGAGAACGACCAAGACAAGCCAAAACTCAATGCAGAGCAAGCCATCGCGATTGCGACCGTCAATAGCCAGACCGATTTCGGCTGCTTCTTATTAGAGGGCGTGACAGGCTCAGGTAAGACAGAGGTCTACCTGAATATGATCAAGCCGATACTCGATAAGGGTAAACAGGCATTGGTCTTGGTACCTGAGATCGGCCTTACTCCACAAACCATCAATCGCTTTAAGCGACGCTTTAATGTGCCTGTTGAAGTTATCCACTCTGGTTTAAACGATTCTGAGCGACTGAATGCGTGGTTATCGGCGCGCGATAAAATAGCGGGCATCGTGATTGGCACCCGTTCCGCTCTGTTCACACCGTTTGCGAATTTAGGCATCATCATTGTCGATGAAGAGCACGATGCCTCTTATAAACAGCAAGACAGCCTGCGCTACCATGCTCGTGATGTGGCGATCATGCGAGCTCATAAAGCGCAGATTCCGGTTGTGTTAGGGTCAGCAACACCCGCTTTTGAAACGCTGCATAACGCTCAGATAGGCAAGTACAGTTATCTCACCCTTACTTCACGTGCGGGGGTCGCTTTGCCGACCACCAATAAAGTGTTGGATGTGAAAGGCGAATATCTGGAAAGTGGTTTATCGGCGTCACTCATTGCAGAAATGCAACGACATCTGAAAGCAGGCAACCAAGTGATGTTGTTCCTCAATCGCCGTGGGTTCTCTCCGGCATTAATGTGTCACGACTGTGGTTGGACAGCCGAGTGTAAACGTTGCGATGCCTACTACACCTATCACCAATACAGCAACGAAATGCGCTGTCACCATTGTGGCTCGCAACAGCATATTGTGCATAACTGCCAAGGCTGTGGATCAGCAAACTTGGTCACGGTCGGTGTAGGTACCGAACAATTGGAAGCGCAGCTTGGTCAATTATTCCCAGAATACAAAACCATTCGTATTGACCGCGACAGCACTCGCCGTAAAGGTAGCCTAGAGAGCGCGCTTGAATCGATTCGCAAAGGTGAATACCAGATTCTTATCGGCACCCAGATGTTAGCTAAAGGCCACCACTTCCCTGACGTGACACTCGTGGCGTTATTGGATGTCGATGGCTCTTTATACAGCAGTGATTTCCGAGCCTCAGAACGTCTTGCTCAGCTGTTTATTCAAGTGGCAGGTCGTGCAGGCCGTGCGAGTAAGCCTGGTGAGGTGATCTTACAAACCCATCACCCAGAGCACGGATTACTGCAAGCACTGCTGCACAAAGACTATAACCACTTTGCTCAAACGGCCTTAGCAGAGCGTAAACAGGCGATGCTGCCTCCTTACACCTTTATGACGCTGTTCAGAGCAGAAGCGAACGACACACGCTTGGTGGAAGAGTTCTTACGTCAGGTTCGTCATACATTGGAATCACACCCACTGTTTGACCAATATTGCATGGTGTTGGGGCCAACTCCTGCGCCACTGGCGAAGCGAGCAGGTAAATCTCGCTGGCAGCTGATCTTGCAAACCCAAACTCGTTCATTGATGCAGAAGCTATTAATGAGCGCGAAGCCGGCAATCAATATGTTACCCGCTGCGAAAAAAGTCCGTTGGTCACTAGATATCGAGCCGCAAGATTTAAGCTAAACCCACGCGGGTTAAAACTAATGATAAGTTTGTTCACAAATATTTCATATTTCTCGTGAGCAACTTCACACTAGTCATGTGATTTTTGTTAATCTAGCCGTAACTTTACACGGATTAAACGAATAAAATATTGCAATAAAAAAAGTGTTAGCAACACTTTCACAATATCTATCCGATTACATTTATTATTCACGCCTTAGATACTTAGGCGACAAAGGAACTTAAAAGAGGGTTTAATTTATGGCGACAATGAAGGATGTTGCCCAGCTAGCAGGCGTCTCAACAGCCACTGTATCACGTGCATTGATGAACCCTGAGAAAGTCTCAGTTTCAACTCGTAAGCGAGTGGAGACAGCAGTACTTGAAGCTGGATACTCACCCAACACATTAGCTAGAAACTTACGTCGCAACGAATCAAAAACCATCATCACTATCGTTCCTGATATCTGTGACCCATATTTCGCCGAGATCATTCGTGGTATCGAAGATGCCGCAGTAGAGAATGACTACCTTGTTCTACTGGGTGACAGCGGTCAGCAAAAAAAGCGTGAATCTTCCTTTGTTAACCTTGTCTTCACTAAACAAGCTGACGGCATGTTATTGCTTGGCACTGACCACCCGTTTGATGTCAGCAAGCCTGAGCAAAAGAACTTACCACCGATGGTAATGGCGTGTGAGTTCGCTCCTGAGCTTGAACTCCCAACAGTACACATCGATAACCTGACCTCTGCATTTGAAGCAGTGAATTACCTAGCTCAGTTAGGCCATAAACGTATCGCTCAAATCTCAGGCCCAGTCTCAGCAACCCTGTGTAAGTTCCGCCAACAAGGCTACCAACAAGCACTGCGTCGTGCAGGTGTGGCAATGAACCCAGCCTACAGCACTGTCGGCGATTTCACCTTCGAAGCCGGTGCTCAAGCGGTTCGTCAATTACTGGCACTGCCTGAACAACCAACCGCTATCTTCTGTCACAACGATGCGATGGCTATTGGTGCGATTCAAGAAGCGAAGAAGTTAGGTTTACGTGTTCCTCAAGACCTATCAATTGTTGGTTTCGATGACATTCAATTCGCTCAATACTGCGATCCACCGCTAACCACCATTTCTCAACCTCGTTATGAGATTGGACGCCAAGCGATGTTGATGATGTTGGATCTACTGAAAGGCAACGATGTGCAAGCAGGTTCGCGTCTGCTAGAAGCCAAATTAGTGGTTCGAGGCAGTACTGCGCCACCTCGAATGTAAGCCTTAGAAATACCGATATAAATCTGCGGCACATTTTGATGTGCCGCTTCCATTTCTGCACTATTATCCTCGCGCAATCTGGATTACCATGAGAGCAGAATTACCAACTACTGAATTGTCTTGTGGCTAATAGAGATTATGTAAAGCGCGGTCGTGGCACGAAGAGACCGACCAAGAAGCAAGCCCCTCGCCGTAAACCATGGCGTAGTGGTCTTTTGGCGATCCTCCTTGTTGGCGGATTTGGTTACGGACTTTACTTATTGAGTAATGACCCTGAGCCACCAGCGCCGGCTCCAGTCGTGAGCAAACCAAAGCCTAAGCCAAAACCAGCGAAAGTGATTCCGCCACCTCCAGAAGAGAAGTGGGACTACGTTGAAACGCTGCCGAGCCGCGAGATTGAAGTCAAAGCCAAAGAGCAAGAGATCTCTAAGATCCCTTACATCATGCAGTGTGGCGCTTACAAAACCTCAGCACAGGCAGAAGCACGTAAGTTGGATATTGCCTTCCAAGGTATCTCGAGTGAAATCCGCAAGAAAGACGGCAGTAGCTGGTACCGCGTGGTTCTAGGACCATACAAGTTGAAGCGTGATGCCGAGCGAGATCGCCACAAGCTACAACGCGCGAAAATCGAACCTTGTGCTATTTGGAAAGATACCGAGTAGTGACAAGCAATAGCGCAGTTGTGTAACCGCTAGACTCGCAACAAACACTGAAAGCCTCCCATTGTGGAGGTTTTCTTTTATTTACTCCCTTTCGCCAAATTTCCTTACAACTTCCACCGATAAGTTGCGCGACATCACTCGCCCTTCCTTGAATTATCCGAGTGCCATCCTCATATACTTTTTATACCCAAAGATAAGAATATTAAGAGGCCCTACTCGTGACTACCATTGTATCTGTACGTCGTAATAATAAAGTCGTCATCGCGGGTGATGGACAAGTATCTCTAGGCAATACTGTAATGAAGGGCAATGCCCGTAAAGTACGTCGCCTATACAACAACAAAGTACTGGCAGGTTTTGCTGGCGGTACCGCTGATGCTTTCACGCTATTCGAAAAATTTGAAAGCAAGCTACAAATGCACCAAGGCCACCTTACCAAAGCTGCCGTTGAGCTGGCGAAGGATTGGCGTAGCGACCGTGCTCTACGAAAATTAGAAGCACTGCTTGCAGTAGCGGATGAAACCGCTTCACTGATCATTACGGGTAACGGTGATGTAGTTCAACCAGAGAACGACCTGATTGCTATCGGTTCGGGTGGTAACTATGCACAAGCCGCTGCTATCGCGTTACTAGAAAATACTGATTTAGATGCGCGTGAAATCGCAGAGAAGTCGCTGAATATTGCTGGCGATATCTGTGTGTTCACCAACCATCATCACACTGTTGAAGAGCTAGAAAGCACTGTTGAGCTGCCAAAGCCAGAATAACAAACGCTTCTACCCAAGACCTTGTATCAACAGTGATTAAAGAATTAAGGAAAAACCATGTCTGAGATGACTCCTCGCGAAATCGTTCACGAACTCAATCGCCACATTATCGGCCAAGACAACGCTAAGCGTTCAGTGGCTATCGCACTACGTAACCGCTGGCGTCGTATGCAGCTTGAAGAAAGCCTGCGTGTTGAAGTATCACCAAAGAACATCCTGATGATCGGTCCAACCGGTGTTGGTAAAACAGAGATTGCTCGCCGCCTAGCGAAACTAGCAAACGCGCCGTTCATCAAGGTAGAAGCGACTAAGTTCACCGAAGTGGGCTACGTGGGTAAAGAAGTTGAAACCATCATCCGTGACCTAACGGACGTTGCGATCAAGATGACGCACCAGCAAGCGATGGAAAAAGTACAATACCGCGCTGAAGAGCAAGCTGAAGAACGCATTCTTGATGCCCTACTGCCACCAGCACGCGATGCTTGGGGTCAGAACGAGCAATCAAACGAAGATGCTACTTCTTCAAACACTCGTCAGATTTTCCGCAAGAAACTACGCGAAGGTAAGCTAGACGACAAAGAGATCGAAGTTGATGTAGCCGCACCGCAAATGGGCGTTGAAATCATGTCACCTCCTGGCATGGAAGAGATGACCAACCAGCTACAAGGCATGTTCCAAAACCTAGCGGGCGACACCAAGAAAAAGCGTAAGATGAAAATCAAAGACGCATTCAAAGCACTGACTGAAGAAGAAGCTTCGAAGCTTGTGAACCAAGAAGAGCTAAAAGAGAACGCGATCTTCAACGCTGAAAACAACGGTATCGTATTCATCGATGAGATCGACAAGATCTGTAAGCGTGGCGACAGCTCAGGCCCAGACGTATCTCGTGAAGGTGTTCAACGTGACCTACTGCCTCTTATCGAAGGCAGCACAGTATCAACTAAGCACGGCATGGTTAAAACTGACCACATCTTGTTTATCACATCAGGTGCATTCCAAGTGGCTAAGCCATCTGACCTGATCCCTGAGCTACAAGGTCGTCTGCCAATTCGTGTAGAACTTGAAGCGCTTTCAGCGAATGACTTCAAACGCATCCTAACTGAACCAAAAGCATCTCTAACAGAGCAATACATTGCCCTAATGAAAACAGAAGATGTGAGCATTGAGTTCACTGAAGATGGCATCAACCAGATTGCTGACGCTGCATGGCGCGTGAACGAAACCACTGAAAACATCGGTGCACGTCGCCTACACACAGTAATGGAGCGCCTGATGGATGAGATTTCATTCGACGCAACAGACAAGGCTGGCAGCAAGCTAGTGATTGATGAAGCTTACGTAACAGCGAAGCTTGGTGAGTTCGTTGAAGACGAAGACCTAAGCCGCTTTATCCTGTAGCACACGAAACTCCAACTTATTGCTCTAACTCAAAGAAATAGCAGCTAATAAGCGAATTCAAGGCCCACTTTCGAGTGGGCTTTTTATTACCCGAAAAATGGGCGTATACTCAAATCACAGTATGAAACGAAGACTTACAACGAAATAGACCTACGATGAAACAATCTCTACTGATTTGGCTTGATGCCGCACGACCGAAAACTCTGCCTCTCGCACTCGTCTCTATTCTTACAGGAAGTAGTTTAGCGTTCGCCAGCGATCAGTTTTCTTTATCGATAGCACTACTGGCTTTTTTAACCGCCACCCTATTGCAGATTCTGTCGAACCTAGCCAATGACTACGGTGATGCAGTTAAAGGCACAGACAACGAAAACCGTCTTGGTCCAACACGTGCGATGCAGTCTGGCGCGGTCACCGCTAAAACCATGAAGCAAGCCATCATCCTCAACATCGTGTTTACCATGATTGTTGGACTGATTCTGATTTTTCATGCGCTGACCTCAATTGAAAGTATCTTATCTTTCATCGCATTAGGCGTATTAGCGATTGTGGCAGCCATTGCTTACACCGTGGGTAATAAGCCTTATGGTTACATTGGTCTTGGCGACTTATCGGTGTTTATCTTCTTTGGCTTGTTAGGCGTGTCGGGGACTTACTTCCTACACACAGGTCATGTTGAACCAAGCCTGTTCCTTCCGGCATTAGGCTGTGGCTTGATGGCGGTTGCGGTACTCAATATCAACAACATGCGTGACATCGAAAACGACAGTGAATGTGGCAAACGCACCATGGCAGTTCGCCTTGGTCAACGCAAAGCCAAACACTACCACTTTGCACTGCTTGGTTTAGCGCTCGTCTCTTTTGCTATTTACCTACTGATTCAAGAAAAGCCAGTTTGGATCAGCCTGCCGTTTTTACTGAGCATTGTTATTGTCTACAAGCATGGCAAGGCGGTTTGGGAAACAGAGAAACCAGCACAAATCGCGCCAATGATGCCTGTGATTGTGAAATGCTCATTGGTCACTAACCTATTGTTTGCAGGGGTTGTCGTAGCTCAAACTCTATTGAGTTAATTGAGACTAATCATTGCAAAGGGATCAAGCACCGATATACTCAAAGTAAGCTCATTGTTCAAAAGGTATACGAATGGAATACAACACTTCAGCACTGTGCGACATATATTTGGATCAAGTTGATGTCGTGGAGCCAATGTTCAGCAACTTCGGTGGACGTGCATCCTTCGCAGGACAGATCACGACATTAAAGTGCTTTGAAGACAACGCTTTGATTCGATCGGTATTAGAGCAAGATGGTCTAGGGCGTGTGTTGTTAATCGATGGTGGCGGCTCACTGCGTAAAGCGCTGATCGACGCTGAGATGGCCTTACTTGCCGAAGACAATGAGTGGGAAGGGATTGTGGTTTACGGCTGCGTTCGCGAAGTCGATGAACTTGAAGACATGAACCTAGGCATCCAAGCCCTAGCTTCAATTCCGGTTGGTGCAAGCCAAGAAGGTGTCGGTGAGATAGACGTACCAGTGAACTTTGGCAGCGTAACCTTCTTACCGGAAGATTACCTCTACGCCGACAACACAGGCATTATTCTTTCTGCTGAGCCTTTGGATGTTGAGCTTGATTTGGATGTTGAAGAAGAGGTTGAGTAAACCCTGTTAACTCCAAACTACCCTTTCCAAAATTAAGAACAAACAAAAACGCCCGCTACTGAGTAGCGGGCGTTTTTTAAATCTAAAGAGTGAATTACTCTACTTCATCCATTTTACCAAGAAGGTTACGGATGCGATCTTGCCATGCTGAATGCTCTTCTTGCATCTGCTGAGTTTTTTGCTCTAACTCGTGACGGCTTGCTTTAAGCTCACCAGCTTCAGTTGCTAGTGCTTGTTTCTCTTCTTTAAGCTCTTCCACTTCCATTTGAAGAAGTGCAATTGTATCTACTGCTGTTTGAATTTTTGCTTCTAGCTGCTCTAGTACTTCAAAAGACATTCTGGCCTACCTTTAAGTTATCCATTTGATGGTGAAGGTTCACTCCACTTATTTCCCCATTCTACTCAGCAGAGCAAGGATAAACACTCAATATATTCGATATTTTGCGCCATTCGATGAAAAAAACAGCGCTTTTTACCGAATATTGACGTGAATGATTACTGCCACAACGGCAAACCAATTATTTTGATGAATATTAGCGGTTTTCCACTGCAAATTGATCGAGAGCAATCCCGAAAAAACAAAAAGGCAAACGTTTCCTTTTGGATATGGTAAAATCCGCCGCGAAATTTCTATTCCCCCTTTGAAAATTTTGGAGTCCGCATGAAACGCGATTTAGCAATGTCATTCTCTCGTGTCACAGAAGGTGCAGCACTAGCTGGTTACAAGTGGCTTGGCCGTGGCGACAAAAACGCTGCAGATGGCGCTGCTGTAGAAGTCATGCGTAGCCTACTTAACAAAACCGAAATCAGCGGTGAGATTGTTATTGGCGAAGGTGAAATCGATGATGCACCTATGCTATACATCGGCGAAAACGTAGGTGTAGGCGGCGACGCTGTCGACATCGCAGTTGACCCAATTGAAGGGACACGCATGACAGCAATGGGCCAATCAAATGCATTGGCAGTATTGGCTGCAGGCGAAAAAGGCAGCTTCCTTAAAGCGCCTGATATGTACATGGAAAAGTTAGTTGTAGGCCCGGGCGCTAAAGGCGTTATCGACCTAGAGCTACCACTGAAAGAAAACCTAGAAAACATTGCTAAGGCTCTAGGCAAAACACTCGATACATTAGTAGTAACGACACTGGCTAAGCCACGTCACGATCAAGTTATCGCCGACATGCAAGCAATGGGCGTTCGTGTATTCGCAGTGCCAGATGGCGATGTTGCAGCTTCTATCCTAACCTGTATGCCAGACAGCGAAGTAGACGTAATGTACTGCATCGGCGGCGCACCTGAAGGTGTAGTTTCTGCTGCTGTTATTCGTGCACTTGACGGTGACATGCACGGTCGTCTTCTTCCTCGTCACGAAGTAAAAGGCGACACAGAAGAGAACCGCAAACACGGTGAACTTGAACTAGAGCGTTGTGCAGAAATGGGCGTAACCGCTGGTATCGTGTTGAAGATGGAAGACATGGCTCGCAGCGACAACGTTGTATTCTCAGCAACAGGCATCACTAAGGGTGACTTGCTAGAAGGCATTTCTCGTCAAGGTAATATCGCGACAACGGAAACACTACTTATCCGTGGCCGCTGCCGCACGATCCGCCGCATCAAATCAATCCACTACCTAGAGCGTAAAGATCCTGAAGTAGTGGGTCACATCCTGTAAACCACCTCCGGTTCACAGCGAGTAGATAATAACCTGAAGAACGCTAGCGCCTCTTCGGTTAATGCAAAAATCCCCATTAGCTGAGTTAATGGGGATTTTTTAATGGATAGCGAATAGCGATTAGATTTTTTGGATCATATCGACATCAATCTGAGTCGTCGTCCATTCAGAATCGACCTCACCACGGATTGTCACGGTATCTTGTGGCGAGACCTCTTGTCCCATCCAGTTTTCATGATCGATCTCCACTTCAATCTCACCACTCGCGTCTTTAAACAAGTAGAGCTCGCCTCCTAGAGATTGCACAATACGGCCAGTTAGCACGACAAAACTATCATCTGCCGCGCTCTTAGCTTGTTCAACATTACTCACCGCCGGAGCGCTCGGGCCATTAAACGCAGCCATTACCGAACTCGACATCAGAGCAAGTGTCATTGTGAAAAGTAGTTTGTTCATACTGATGATTCCCTAGAGTTAAAAGTAGTAAGTCGAACTAACATTCAGTGAAGCGGTATTAGCATAGCTATCCAGTTGGTATTTGGCGTTGGCACCCACAGTAAAACCAGAAGTGATTTCGTATTCCGCACCAATCGAAACCACAGCGCCAAACTCATTATTTTTTTCTGAACGATGGAAAAGCGTGTTATTCAGTTCGACATCATCGTTGACTACAAGCTCGAACTCTTCTGATTTACGTACCGAAGACTCGTATTGTGTGTAAGTCACGCCCGCCTTAATTTTCGTGGTCCATTTGTCGCTGACGGCATAGCTGAATACCGGCGCTAACGTGATTTGTTTGGCTTTGATTGAAGAGTCCCACTCCATTTCATGCTGGTACATCTGACCTTCAATATCAGCGATACCCATGTTTTTTGAACGCTCATCATCAAGTTCGAATTGGCTGTAACCTAATTCAATTGCCCATGATTCATTGATAGCATAACCAACAAAGCCACCTAAAATACCGTCTTCTAGTTCAGGGTTAAGGTTCACACCGTCGGCCTGAAAAGACGTTTCAAAATCGTGGTCTGTCGAACCAAATCCGTATTCCAAACCAACATAAGGCGCAGCGGCAACTGAAAATGAGTTTAGGGCAAGGGCTACTAGGATTGTTTTTTTCACTGTGTTTCTACCTCTTTATTTCGATAGAGGCATTATCTGAAAACGCTCGTGAAGTGATCGTGAAGAAAAAGAAAATTCTCAGATATTTATAAACACAGCGTAGAGAAAATGACAAAATAGTAAATGGTTTGCTTTATAAACACCTTGCCTCATAATAGTAAGGTTCATGAGGTAGGGATAGTATGAAAACAAGCGACAAAATCTTACAGACCATTAAGCGTCAAGGCGCAGTAACTGCGAAACAACTGTCAGAAGAATTTGGCATGACGACAATGGGTGCGAGGCAGCATCTGCAAAGTCTGGAAGATGATGGCATTCTTGCGTTTCATGACGTGAAAGTAAAAGTGGGTCGCCCGACTCGTCACTGGTCCCTTACTCAACACGGCCACGGACAATTTTCAGACCGACACGGTGAACTGACCATTCAAGTCATTGATGCAGTCGAGAACCTGTTTGGTAAAGAAGGGCTCGCTAAGGTCGCTGCCGAGCGTGAACAGCACACCCTCAAGCAATATCAATCTGCCCTATCTGGCTGCAATGACCTGATCAGTAAGCTCGAAAAACTAACTCAACTTCGTGAAGAAGAGGGGTACATGGCAGAACTTCAAGAACATGATGATCATTACATCTTGATCGAAAACCACTGCCCTATCTGCAAAGCAGCGACTCGTTGCCCTAGCCTATGCCAGTCAGAGCTCAATGTTTTCACAGAACTACTCAAAGACGAATGCCACGTAAGCCGCACTGAGCACATTATTGCTGGCGAGCGACGTTGCACTTACACGTTAACGCCCACGCCTTCATCGTAACTCCAAGCGCCTAAAACCTAGCGCTAGGCCACTGATCTCGTCTCAATATTGAGAAAACACCAATAGAACAAAATTTGTACAGAATTCTTTCTTAAGCTTAAAGCATATGAAACATGCTTAATGCTAAGGAAGGAATGATGGCACATCCACAACCCAATCAAAAACTGCCACCCTTTGATGAACTTGTCCAACTCGCGAAAAGCGATCCTAAAGCATTCAATCAATTCAAACACGAGATGTGCGAACAGATGATTTGTTCGGCTTCTGAAACCATGCAAGACCGACTCCGCGCTCAGCAAAGCCACATCGACTTAGTGGTGAGCCGTTGTAAGAACCCGCACCATGCCAATGTCGTACTTATGCAGGAGTTGCGCTGTCAGGTTTGTAAGTTCCAAGACGCACTCGAAGGCCGCTGCGGTTTTGAAGAAACTCTACCAGAAAATGTGGTGCCTTTTAGACCCAATACAGAGCCGAAAATGTATTAAAGCGAATATAAGTTAACAGAAGATACAGATGACAATCAGACTGTTATAAAACAAAAAAGGGAGCGCAATGCTCCCTTTTGTTCATTCATCATTACGCGATTACACCGGGTCTTCGCCGTAATCATTGCGACCTTCAGTGCCTTTCATCAAGCCACATTCAATCAGAATCCATAAACCACACACTAATGCTGCAACGGTTGCCACCATATGAACTGGCGATACCGACTCTGTTGTCGTCGCAGCCATTGGTGAAGCCAAACGACCTAACACCAGCGGTACATTCAGCAGTAACCAGTAGTTCGATTTGTTACGGTCGTGCCAACGCTTGGCGGTTACCGCAAGATCTGGGATAACCAGCATCAGTAGGAAGATTGGTAGTAGAATGTAAGAGTACGCAGGGAACAAAACCGAGATACCAGAAGCAAAACCAGTAATCGCAATGTAGTAGAAAATGTTCCACATCCAGTAAGTCTTACGACCAATTCTCCCTTTGAAAGAGAGCAGTAAATCTTTCATCGACATCTAAAAATACTCAAAAATTAATACGCTACCAAAAAAGTTAGCAGCAAATTGCTCGTTAATCACTTTTATTAAGTTAATCACTTTTATTAAAAAAATCAGTTAATCACTTTCTGAAAGCAGCTTTTATCCATATCTCTTATGTTCACCGTAAGGCTGCGGATATGGCTCGCCTGTTCTTGTAAGGTTTGCATTAACGAACGCGACAGTTCTCTTTTCTGTTCTTCGGTACGCCCTGAAAGTAACTCGAAGCTAATGTGAATAAAATCCACACTGTCTTCTTCATCACCGACTAGCCAGTTATGACAACGCAGTGAACGCGACTTCACAGAAGGCACATCAAACAAGCCACAGTTTAATGCAACTTTATGAAGATCTTCTAGTAAACCTTGGATATTCACTCGCTCGTCCACTGAATTTGAGTACTCTAGAACTAGATTCGGCATTATTACTTCCTATTGTTAACGCAATCGTTTGTCCCTTAATACCAACTAACGATGAAAAATCCGAGAAGTTAGCTATTATTCTGTCTGCCGGATCACTGATATATGCTCAAAATCTACTCTGACCATTGAGTAAGATCCAAGAAAGTCATGACCACAGTCATGATCTGTTGATATTAATCTGTTATATTATTTCGTAATAAAGTTTACTTTTTTACATTCGATTTATTTAAATACTTTGGAGATATTCCTATGCGTCATCCTGTAGTTATGGGTAACTGGAAACTAAACGGCAGCAAAGAAATGGTTGTTGATCTACTAAACGGTCTTAACGCTGAACTTGAAGGCGTAACAGGCGTAGACGTAGCAGTTGCTCCACCAGCACTTTTCGTTGATCTTGCAGAGCGTACGCTTACTGAAGCGGGCAGCGCGATCATCCTAGGTGCTCAAAACTCTGACCTAAACAACAGCGGTGCATTCACTGGCGACATGTCTCCAGCAATGCTTAAAGAGTTCGGCGCATCTCACATCATCATCGGTCACTCTGAGCGTCGTGAATACCACAACGAATCAGACGAGTTCGTAGCTAAGAAATTCGCATTCCTAAAAGAGAACGGCCTAACTCCAGTTCTTTGTATCGGTGAATCTGAAGCACAAAACGAAGCAGGCGAAACTGTTGCAGTATGTGCACGTCAACTTGACGCTGTTATCAACACTCAAGGTGTTGAAGCTCTTGAAGGCGCTATCATCGCTTACGAACCAATCTGGGCTATCGGTACTGGTAAAGCAGCTACAGCTGAAGATGCACAACGCATCCACGCTCAAATCCGTGCACACATCGCAGAGAAATCTGAAGAAGTTGCTAAGAAAGTTGTTATCCAATACGGCGGTTCTGTTAAGCCAGACAACGCAGCAGCTTACTTCGCACAACCAGACATCGACGGTGCTCTAGTTGGCGGCGCAGCTCTTGACGCGAAAAGCTTCGCAGCTATCGCTAAAGCAGCAGCTGAAGCAAAAGCTTAATTTAAACTTCACCGTTTAAATTGAATGAAAGGTCAACTCAGGTTGGCCTTTTTTATTGCCTGTCATTCCTGAAACCTCAAATAATAGGCACAAAAAAACCGCTGATAGATCAGCGGTTTTTAAATTCTTTAAGCGAACGCTAAGCGTAGCTTAGAACAACTCTTCTGCAACGCGGAACAGCTCAGAACGGTCTGGGTTCTGCATGTTCTCGATACAATCGATGATGTCGTGGTGAACAAGTTCTTCTTTCTCGATACCAACACAACGACCACCGTGACCTTCTTGAAGAAGGTGAACAGCGTAGTTACCCATGCGAGAAGCCAATACACGGTCAAACGCAGTAGGACGACCACCACGTTGGATGTGACCAAGAACCGTTGCACGAGTCTCACGACCTGTTGCTGTTTCGATCTCTTTAGCAAGCTCGTTTGCGTCCATCATAAGCTCAGTTAGAGCGATGATTGCGTGCTTCTTACCTTTAGCAATTCCATCTTGGATGTTGCCGATAAGCTGCTCTTTATCTAGGCCAGTCTCTGGAGTAATGATGTACTCACAACCACCCGCGATTGCTGACATAAGCGTAAGGTCACCACAGTGACGGCCCATGATTTCAACAATAGAAATACGTTGGTGAGAAGAAGACGTGTCACGTAGACGGTCGATTGAATCGATAACTGTGTTAAGCGCAGTTAGGTAACCGATTGTGTAGTCAGTACCTGCGATATCGTTATCGATTGTGCCTGGAAGACCGATACATGGGTAACCCATCTCAGTTAGCTTCTTAGCACCCATGTAAGAACCGTCACCACCGATAACAACAAGTGCTTCGATGCCGTGTTTCTTAAGGTTCTCGATGCCTTTCTCACGAACAGCAACGTCTTTAAATTCAGGGAAACGTGCAGAACCTAAGAAGGTACCACCACGGTTGATTACGTCAGATACGCTTGAACGGTCAAGCTTTTCGATACGGTCTTCAACAAGGCCTTGGTAGCCATCGTAAATACCGTAAACTTCAATGCCAACTGATAACGCAGTACGAACAACGCCGCGAACTGCTGCGTTCATACCTGGAGCGTCACCACCACTGGTCAAAACACCGATCTTCTTAATCATGCTCACCCTCGATTTTTGGGAATCTATTATTCAATTCTTGTTCTTGCTGATTGTATATCAACAAGATTTTAAATCTATATTTGTGCGTTATGTTACATTTCCTCAACAGGAATAGCACTCAAATCGCGTAAAATTATGTAACATTTCTACTTCTGTAAGAGTATTACAGTTTTACTCAATAACTTTGTTGATTCACATCAGAATCAACATTAATTGTTACTAAGGTGGTTTTTGAATCACCTAACAGTTAATAATTTTTACTCACTTTAGTTCAAAAGCCACTCACTTACCATTTGCCCGCTGATTTTTAGCACGCATTACCACGAGTGGAATTTCTGCTGCTTCTCTGGTCCAAATACCACCGAATACGGGTCTTGGTGAATTAATACATCAGCATCAGGGAACACGGAGATAAGCTTAGCCTCTACTTCGTCAGAAATGCGATGCGCTTCAATAAGTGGGATATTATCTTCCAATTCTAGATGCAGTTGAATGAAGCGAATTGGCCCCGAACGACGCGTTCGTAATTGATGCACACCCAACACGCCTTCCACGCTCAATGATGTCTCTTTAATCTGTTTCAGCTCATCATCTGGCAGCTTATGGTCAAGCAGAGACTGAACCGCTTCCATCGCCATTTGATAAGCGCTGTACAGAATGTAGATACCAATACCGACCGCGAATACTGAGTCCGCCTGACCAATCCCAAACCAGCTCAATGCCAGTGCCAACATGATCGCGGCATTCATATAAAGGTCTGATTGATAGTGCAGAGAGTCGGCCGCAATAGCTTGGCTGCCTGTTTTGTTGACCACATGCTTTTGGAATCGAACCAAACCGAAGGTCATCACCATCGCAAATAAGCTGACGTAGATACCAATCTCTGGAGAGTTCAGTTCATGAGGTCGGAAGAAGCGCTCAATACCATTGAGAATAAGGAAACATGCAGAGCCTGAAATAAACATCGCCTGCGCTAATGCAGCAAGCGATTCAGCTTTACCATGACCAAAGGTGTGCTCTTTGTCGGCAGGCTGCAGAGAATAACGAACCACGATAAGGTTAACGACAGAGGCCGCGATATCCAGCATTGAATCCACGACGGAAGCCAACAGACTCACAGAACCTGTCACCCACCACGCTGCGACTTTCACTATCAATAAAATAGTGGCGATGGTGGTGGCTGCCCAAGCGGCGAGCGTAACTAAACGTGCGTATTCTTGTTTCATAACTTGGCTATAAAGTGACTGATAGCACAAAGTATAACCTGCAAACAACCAATTGAATATGACAGCCATGATGTAAAGCATTCATTTTTAAGGATCAAAAAAAGCGGCACTCGGCCGCTTCTTTCTAAACACTTTCATTCAACGCTGATTTCTCAAACAATGAATTACTTGTCTTTGTTCATGCGTTTTTCCATTTTGTCAGCACACTTAGTCATGCGCTCTTGTTGGATTTCTTTCAGTTGAGTCTTTTGCTCAGCCGTTAGTACGCTCATCATTTCGTGTTGCTTCTTAAGCATTGCTACGCGACGCTCAGTTTGCTTCTCGACCATTTGGCTTGCTAGGTCGTTTGCTGCTGCTTCATCGAAGTTGTCAGCCAGTACCAATGCTTGAACTTTCTCTTGGTGCGCTTTCATTTTCGCCATTTTATCGGCTTTATTGCCAGCGTGTTTTTCTTTCATCTCAGCGCGGTTGGCTTCGCGCATCTCTTTCAATTCTGTTTTTTGTGCATCAGTCAGGTCTAGTTGACGCATCACTTTCTTATCGAAGCCACCACATTTACCGTGCATGCCTTTGTGGTCGCCTTTATCGCCGCCGCCATATGCGAACGCGCTTGCTGTACCTAACATTAGTGGAAGTGCCGCAGCTGCTAGTACAAGTTTCTTAGTCATTTTCATAATTGTTGCCTCAATTCGGTATAATAAGTCATGTGTTGCGTCTGTTTCTCAGCGCTTAGATATAGATTAGTCTTTCCCTCGTAAAGTGACGTTTAGAAAGCGTAAAGAATCGTAAAGAGTGAAAGTTGACGAATAATTAGCAGTATTATGAGGGCATGTTGATCTTTCGAGCTGATTTTTGCAGCGAGTTGCCTGGGTATTTCTACAAGACAGAGGCTTTGATGTGTAGCTAGCCTACATGAGAAGCCGATAACGCAGTAGAAATGACCAGCAAATGCTGCCCGAAGGGTTCGGCTAAAAGCGTTTTACTCTTTGTTGAGGGGAATTTGCTTAGAATGACTAGGCTACTTCCCCCTCGCCGCGATTAAAACGCTTTTATCTCGAACAAAATTTAACCGCGAAAGGCCAACATGCCCTAAAGTGTAAATAACCAATTAAGGCTTCCCAATGGCGAACATTCTTCTTATTGATGACGACACCGAGTTAACCAGCTTACTCAAAGACATTCTGAGCTTTGAGGGCTTCACTGTTTCCGAAGCCAATGATGGCTATGCAGGACTTGAAGCTATCAATGATGAGATAGACCTGATTCTTTTGGATGTGATGATGCCGCGTCTTAATGGCATGGAAACACTAAAGAAACTGAGAGAAAATTGGGAAACACCAGTATTAATGCTGACTGCTAAAGGTGAAGAGATCGATCGTGTGATTGGTCTTGAGCTTGGCGCGGACGATTACCTGCCTAAACCCTTCAGTGACCGAGAGTTGTTAGCGCGTATTCGAGCTATCTTGCGTCGAACTCAAACCGCCACCACGCCTAAAGCGGCCAGTGATAGAGTTCAATATCAAGACATCGAAGTCTTCCCTGGCAAACAAGAAGCCTACTGCAATGGTGAGCTCATCGACCTCACCACAACCGAGTTCGCACTACTGAGCCACCTTATCCAAAACCCAGGGCAAGTGATCACCAAAGAAGCATTGAGCCTAGATGTATTAGGTAAAAGGCTCGCAGCATTTGACCGTGCGATAGACATGCACATCTCCAATCTGCGTAAGAAGATTCCTGAGCGCACTGACGGTAAATCACGCATCAAAACCTTACGAGGCCGTGGCTACTTATTGGTAGAGGAAGATTAATGCGTATACCTAAAATCACCAGCTTATATGGACGTATCTTTGCTATCTTTTGGTTCACCATGTTACTGGTGCTTTTGTCGGTGCTGTCACTTCCCCATTTAGACCCTCGAGTCGCGCGAGATGTGCCCGCAGATCACCTCGATAAACTCGAACGTATCGCTAAAATCACAGAGAAACGCTACACCAAAGAACCAAATCTGGGCAAAATTGTCTTCCAACTTGAGGCTCCACGCAGCCGCAAAGATTCTCGCGCTCGCATCTACCTGACCGATCTTGAGGGCGCAGTCCTTACCTCGAAAAGGCATTCAGACTACAAACTTAAAGCGATTCGCAACTTTGTTACCTCGATAGATAACCCTGAAGTGCCGAAACAAAAACTGTACGGACACTACATGGTGGCAGGTCCAGTACCGATCAAACTCGCGGGTGAAGAGCTGTTGATGTACGCCGGAATAAAGTGGACTCAACCACCGCCATTCTTGTTACGCCTGTTTGATAGACCTCTGCAGTTACTGCTTGCGGTTATGCTGGCGAGTACCCCGCTATTGCTTTGGCTAGCTTGGGCACTGAGTCAACCCGCTCGCAGGCTAGAACGCGCGGCACAACGTGTGGCGAAAGGTCAATTCGAGGTCGATCCAACACTCGAGAAAGGTACTTCAGAGTTCAGACAAGCCGGTGAAAGCTTTAACCAGATGGTCGAAGCGGTAAACCAGATGATTTCGGGGCAACAACGCCTGCTCTCTGATATCTCACACGAGCTCCGCTCCCCACTGACACGCCTTCGCATGGCCAATGCACTGGCGATTCGTAAACAAGGTGAGAGCCAAGAGTTAGAACGCATTGATACCGAAGCACAGCGTTTGGAACAGATGATCAGTGAGTTGCTGACGCTATCTCGTATGCAGGTCGACAGCCATATTACTCGTGAGGTTCAGCCTATCTCGAGCCTATGGGAAGAGATCTTAAAGGACGCAGAGTTTGAAGCCGAACAGATGGGTAAACAACTGACGTTTTCGGAGATCCCAGAACGCTCTATTTCGGGCAACCCTAAGCTGCTGATGAGTGCGCTAGACAACATTACACGCAATGCCATCTACTACGGTAAAGACCAAGTCGATGTGCAATTCCATGTGGTTCAAGATCAGCTAACAATTTGCGTCAATGATAATGGTGATGGTGTACCTGATGATGAATTAGATTCTATCTTCAGACCTTTCTATCGCGTTTCCACTGCCCGTGATCGTAATACCGGCGGCACAGGTCTTGGATTAACCATTACTGAAAGCGCGATTCGCCAACACAGCGGAACCATCACCGCAACCCGTAGCCAGTTAGGTGGATTACAGCTCGAAATCACCCTGCCTATCTTACCGGTGTAATACCCCCACAAAGATCACAGTTGATAATGATTGTTATTATCATTATGGTGAATCCTCTAATTAAGGAGGATTTACCATGTCACACACTTTCCCTGCTTTACCCTACGCTTACGATGCCCTAGAGCCTTACATTGACGCTAAGACGATGGAAGTACACTACAGCAAGCACCATAGAACCTACTACGATAAGTTTGTTGCAGCGGTTTCTGGCAGCGAGCTAGAACAGCAATCTCTGACCGAGATCTTCGCCAACATCTCTCAGCACAGCCCGGCCGTGCGTAACAATGGCGGCGGCTACTACAATCACATCTTGTATTGGAACTGCATGTCGCAAGACGGCGGTGGTGAACCGACGGGCGAGCTTGGTGAGGCTATCAAGAGTACCTTCGGAGATTTCGAGACATTCCAAGATCAGTTCGCTCAAGCGGCGATCAATACCTTTGGCTCGGGCTTTGCTTGGCTAGTGGTAGAGCAAGGACAACTGAAAATCGTCTCAACCTCGAACCAAGACAATCCGTGGATGGATACCGTAGCCAGTGATGGCGAACCGATTCTTGCGCTCGACGTTTGGGAACACGCCTACTACATCAGCTACCAGAACCGTCGCCCTGATTACATCAATGCATGGTGGAACGTGGTGAATTGGAATGCCGTATCTGAAAACTACGCGCAAGCCCTAGCGAACCAAGCCTAAGCTGAGGGTGGCGAACTGTACTCACTCAGCTTGCCACCGTATACTCGGGCTATCTTTGATTACTCTTGTGAACCAACATGTTTGATATCGCTCTATACGAACCAGAAATTGCACCCAATACGGGTAACATCATCCGCCTATGTGCTAACTGCGGCGCAAACCTGCACCTGATTGAACCGCTAGGCTTTGATTTTGAAGAGAAGAAGGTCCGTCGTGCTGGCTTGGATTACCACGACCTTGCACGAGTAAAGCGTCACAAGAACCTAGAAGCTTTCCTTGAGTATCTAGAGAATGAACGCGAGGGTGATTTCCGCATCTTTGCTTGCACCACTAAAACGACAGGCCACCACATTGATGCGAAATTCCAACAAGGTGATGTGTTGATGTTTGGCCCTGAGACTCGCGGCCTGCCTGCTGAGTTCATCGAGAGCATGCCAATGGAACAACGCATTCGCATTCCAATGATGCCAGACGCACGCAGCCTCAACCTATCTAACGCAGTGGCAATCATTGCTTTTGAAGCATGGCGACAAATGGGTTTTGAAGGCGCGGTATAACCTAACCCTCAAACTAATCTGTTATCTGTTATCTGTTATCTGTTATCAACAGTAAAAAGTAAGTAACAGCAGACGACAGACAATAAAAAAGGCTCTTACCATTATCACTTTCTTGCGAAGGATAAAGGTAAGAGCCTTTTCTGTTTTTCCTCTGTATAAAGAGAGAAAAATTAATTAGTTTAAGCGGTTACGATCGTTGTCGTCGTCTTTCTTCTCAAACTCACCTTCAAAGGTGTTGCCGTCTTTTGATTGGTCAGATGGATCGCGATTGAATGGGTCTTGTCCAAATGGGCTCTGGCCAAAACCAGCTTGTCCACCCGCATGGAAACCGCCAGACATATTGGTCACCACCATTTTTTCCATCATTTTCTTGGCAATCATCGCTCTTGGTGCTGGCAGCAGTACCAACATACCAAGTGCGTCCGTCATAAAGCCCGGAGTCAGCAGCAATACACCGGCAACTGCAAGCATCACGCCTTCAAGAATCTGTTGTGCTGGCATTTCGCCTTGTTGCAAACGACCTTGCACAGACATAAGTGTCTGAATACCTTGGCTACGAACCAGCGATGCACCCACAAATGCAGTGATCAGAACCAACGCAATAGTTGGCCACAATCCTAAGAAGCCACCAACTTGAATAAATAGCCCAATCTCAATGATGGGTACGAAGATAAATAGTAATAATAAGATAGGAAACACACGCCCTCCTTTGTTACTTGCAGTTTACGCTGAAAGCCCTAACAATCTCAAATTTATCCTGTAAATAAGCGTGTTTATTGACCAAGAATAACTTTGCAAAATATTGACTAAACAAAACCGAAAAAGGTGATCCACTTAATATTTTTATGCGCTAAGTACAGTATCATGTGCCACATAAGTCAGGACGGATTTATCAGCCCAATATTCTAGCGAACGGAGTATTTGCACACAGAATAGGCTAATAACTAACTATATAATCAGAATAATTCTCTAAGGATCCTGTTATGGCTACTCAATCAGAAGCTCAAGTTGAAGCTCCTCAAGCTACTCGTCTCGAAGAAGATCTATTAGGTCAACGTCATGTTCCGGCTGATGCTTACTACGGCATCCACACTCTACGCGCAGTTGAAAACTTCAACATCTCAAATGTAACCATCTCAGATGTACCTGAATTCGTTCGCGGTATGGTGATGACTAAGAAAGCGGCGGCTTTAGCAAACAAAGAGTTAGGTGTAATTCCAAGCGAAGTGGCTAAATACATCATCCAAGCTTGTGACCTAATTCTAGACACGGGCAAGTGCATGGATCAGTTCCCATCGGACGTTTTCCAAGGTGGTGCTGGTACTTCTGTGAACATGAACGCAAACGAAGTTGTTGCGAACGTGGCTCTTGAACTTATGGGCAAAGAAAAAGGCCAATACGAGTTCATCAACCCGAATGACCACGTAAACCGCAGCCAATCGACAAACTGTGCTTACCCAACTGGCTTCCGTATCTCTGTTTACAACAGCGTTCGTAAACTGATTGATGCGATCGAATACCTAAAAGGTGCATTCGAGCTTAAGAGCCAAGAATTCAACACGATTTTGAAGATGGGTCGTACTCAGCTTCAAGACGCAGTTCCAATGACGGTTGGCCAAGAGTTCCACGCTTGGGCTGTAACCATCAATGAAGAAATCAAAAACCTAGAATACACTTCAAAACTACTGCTTGAAGTTAACCTAGGCGCAACGGCTATCGGTACAGGTCTGAACGCAGCACCGGGTTACCAAGGCCTAGCAGTTAAACACCTAGCAGAAGTAACGGGCCTAGAGTGTGTTGCGGCTGAAGATTTAATCGAAGCAACATCTGACTGTGGCGCATACGTAATGACGCACGGCGCACTTAAGCGTCTAGCCGTGAAACTGTCTAAAATTTGTAACGATTTACGTCTGCTTTCTTCTGGCCCTCGTACTGGTCTGAACGAGCTAAACCTACCTGAACTGCAAGCAGGTTCTTCAATCATGCCTGCTAAAGTAAACCCAGTTGTGCCAGAAGTAGTAAACCAAGTTTGCTTTAAAGTTCTAGGTAACGACAACACGGTTTCTTTCGCTGCAGAAGGTGGTCAACTGCAACTGAACGTAATGGAACCCGTTATTGCACAAAGCATGTTTGAGTCTCTAGACATCCTAACAAACGCTTGTGTGAACCTACGCGACAAGTGTGTAGACGGCATTACTGTAAACAAAGAAGTATGTGAATCACACGTATTTAACTCTATCGGTATCGTCACTTACCTAAACCCATACATTGGCCACCACGAGGGTGACATTGTTGGTAAGATCTGTGCTGAGACAGGTAAGAGCGTGCGTGATGTGGTTCTAGAGCGCGGTTTATTAACCGAAGAAGAACTTGATGACATTTTCTCTGTTGAAAATTTGATGCATCCTCAGTATAAAGCGAAGCGCTACGAATAAAGTTAGCGAGAAAGGGCTCCAAACGGAGCCCTTTTTTAGGCTCCAATACGGTTAACCATGATTATTTTGTGGATTTCTGTTGGTTGCGCTTTTGCCAAATTGAATCTAAACCATAGAACTATTATGTGAACATTCCAGCGGCGAATGTTCACATAATAAAATCTAAATGAGGTGTTACTTATGATTGCAGTAGAACTGTTTGTCGTCCTGCTCTTTATCTTTTTGGGGGCCAGAATTGGCGGTATCGGTATTGGTTTTGCCGGTGGTGCTGGTGTTATTGCCCTTTCACTTATTCTTGGCGTTCCAACAAGCCAATCTTTCATCCCGATCGACGTAATCTTGATCATCATGTCAGTTATCACCGCAATTGCTGCAATGCAAGTTGCTGGCGGTATGGACTGGTTGGTACAAATTGCCGAAAACTTTTTGCGTAAACACCCTGAACGCATCACCTTTTACGCGCCGATTGTGACCTTTGTAATGACACTGATGGCGGGTACTGGTCACACAGCATTCTCTACGCTTCCTGTTATTGCAGAAGTAGCGAAAGGCCAAGGCGTTCGTCCTTCTCGTCCACTGTCTATCGCAGTTGTCGCTTCTCAAATTGCTATTACAGCTTCGCCAATCTCGGCTGCGGTTGTGGCTTTCGCAGCAATGCTGGCACCATTTGGTGTTGATTACCTAACGCTATTGATGGTTTGTATCCCAACAACCTTCATCGCTTGTATGGTTGGTGCAGTTGTTGCTAACTACATGGGTAGCGAACTGAAAGACGATCCTGTTTACCAAGAGCGTCTAGAGAAAGGCCTAATCAAACTGGCGACAGAAGAGAAACGCGAAATTCTACCTACAGCGAAGAAAGCAACGTACATCTTCCTAGCAGCAATTGGTTTCGTGGTTTGTTACGCAGCGGCTATCTCTAGCTCTGTTGGCCTAATTGAAAACCCAGCACTAGGTCGTAACGAAGCAATCATGTCTGTGATGCTAGCAGCAGCAGCGGCTATCGTGATGTTCACTAAGATTGACGCAGCTAAGATTTCTTCAGCACCAACATTCCGCTCTGGTATGACGGCGTGTGTATGTGTACTTGGTGTAGCTTGGTTAGGTTCAACGTTTGTAAACGCACACGTTGCTGAAATCAAAGACGTTGCTGGTGCTCTACTTGCTGACTACCCTTGGATGCTGGCTCTTGTTCTGTTCTTCGCTTCTATGCTGCTTTACTCTCAAGGCGCAACAACGGTTGCACTGATGCCTGCAGCACTAGCGATTGGCGTAGCACCACTAACAGCCGTTGCTTCTTTTGCTGCGGTAAGTGCGCTGTTCGTACTTCCAACTTACCCTACGCTACTAGCAGCGGTTGAGATGGATGACACAGGCTCAACGCGTATCGGTAACTACGTATTCAACCACCCATTCTTCATTCCAGGTGTGGTAACAATCAGTACTGCGGTAGCACTAGGCTTCGCATTCGGCGGTCTGTTTATCTAACATTCGCTGGTGATTGAACATTAAAAAGGAAGCTTCGGCTTCCTTTTTTGTTTTCTACTCAATGTGTTATTTGATACGCATCAAATAACCATTATAAACTTTAAAAAACGCCTAAAAATAAAGTTTGAATAAAATTCCAAGATTATTCAGACCGATCATAAACAACACCTACCAAATCAATCTCCTCCCACTTCCAGTTAATCCACAACGAATATTAATCCAAGCTAACTAACCAAAAAACCTAGACGATCTTCTGCCATTTTTCAGCCCGTTCATTAGCCATTATTTTTGTGAACAGCACCAAACTTAAATACCAAAGTAAGGAATAAAATAACCGCAGCTAAATTAAATCTAACTTCATTTGGATTAGTAAATATAAAAACAAACTTAATTTAAAGTCAGCAACTTTATATCGTTGAGTGCTTTATAAGTGTCTGTGTATTTACAATCTATAAATCATTAGTCGCTAATTCACATCACTTCTATTTAAGATGATGTAAGGAGATAGCCATGACAGCTCAAACGATACCAAGCGAGAAAAAAAAGGGCGGCTTCTTTGCCAACTTTAAATTCCCTTCTGCCTACACCATTCTATTTATTCTGATTGCGTTCGTCGCACTGCTCACCTGGATTGTTCCAGCAGGCCAATACGACCGTGCAATGAATGAAGAGCTAGGCCGAGAAGTACCTGTAACCGGAACCTATCAAGCGGTAGAAGGTAACCCTCAAGGCGTGATTGATGTACTGCTAGCGCCTATTGACGGCTTCTACGACCACAATAGCTATGAAGCGGCGGCTATCGACGTTTCGCTGTTCATCTTAATCATTGGTGGCTTCTTAGGGCTAGTAACCAAAACGGGAGCTATTGATGCCGGTATCGAACGCGTTACCGCCCGCTTAGAAGGGCGAGAAGAGTTGATGATACCAATACTGATGGCACTGTTTGCCGCAGGTGGTACCGTCTACGGCATGGCGGAAGAATCACTGCCCTTCTATACATTGCTAGTGCCTGTAATGATGGCAGCTCGCTTTGACCCTCTAGTTGCCGCTGCGACCGTGCTGCTTGGCGCAGGTATTGGGGTGCTGGGTTCAACGATTAACCCATTCGCAACCGTGATCGCTGCCAACGCCTCTGGTATTCCATTTACAGACGGTATCGTGTTGCGCATTGCGATGTTGATTATTGGTTGGGGTATTTGTGTTGCCTACGTAATGCGCTACGCAAGAATGGTTCAAGCCGATCCAACAACATCAATTGTCTACGACAAATACGAAGAGAACAAAGCGCACTTCTTAGGTAATGCGAGCGGCGAAAAACTTGAATTCACCGCGACTCGCAAACTGATTCTGACCATTTTTGGTGGCTCGTTCGCTGTGATGATTTACGGTGTATCCGTTGCTGGGTGGTGGATGGCTGAGATCTCAGCGATGTTCTTAGCAGCAACCATCATCGTTGGTATTGTGGCTCGCATGAGCGAAGAAGAGTTTACCACCAGCTTCATTGATGGTGCCCGCGACCTACTTGGCGTTGCGCTCATCATAGGTATTGCACGTGGTATTGTGGTGGTGATGGACCGCGGTATGATCACCGATACTATTCTCTTCTCTGCAGAACAGATGGTAACGGGGCTTTCTTCGGTTATCTTCATTAACGTGATGTTCTTCTTAGAGATTCTACTGTCGTTCTTAGTGCCATCAACCTCTGGCTTAGCGGTACTTACCATGCCAATCATGGCACCATTGGCTGACTTTGCCGGTGTAGGTCGTGACCTGGTTATCACTGCGTACCAATCAGCATCTGGCTTGGTGAACCTAATCACCCCAACCTCAGCGGTGGTGATGGGTGGCTTGGCGATTGCTCGCGTCCCTTACGTGCGCTGGGTTAAGTGGGTGATGCCACTAGTCGGTATCTTGATGGTGTTCTGCATTGTTGTACTGAGTATTGGTGCGCTTATCTAACTAACAGCACTTCACTCCTTTCTCATCCAAAGCCGCTTCTTACAGCGGCTTTTTTATTGCACTCCCTCAATGTAACCCTCTGCTACTGAAACAGCTCCTCAAAGCCATACACGCGATATTCAAGGTATCTTCTGTTCGTAGCTAAGCTCTACCAAACTCAAAGCACTCGCAATAGAAGAATCAAACCTAGGTTTAAACATCAAATTAGCTTGATGAAATAACACTCTATTTTCAACCATGATGTTTAAACAAATAGTTAGTCACTTATTAGCGTTAATTATATTTAAAGCAATTTATAGCCTAATAAATAGACGAGGGTTAATGCCCTTTTTTATCAAAAAACACACTTAAATAGCCGATTTTAAAATGTGATCACAACGGCTTTATTCGCATTTACTTTGTTAATAAATAATTAATTCCACATCCAAAATTAAATATCTAAATAAAAACACTGCATACTTCCAAGCTAAGTACACTCTTATCAATAAAACTATTCTGCATATAATCCCTCGTAAATTAGATTCTAGTAAGTTTCATCAAAAAAGCGTGCATAAAGTTCCCTAACCGCTAACTATTTAGAAGGTATTAGTCATGACTAAAAGTGCATAAAGTTTGTTAAAACCCTTAATTTTAAAGGGCTGCGGGATAAAAAACGATTTGTGATAGATCTCTAAGAATACCTGACTAGCAGGCGTAATATTAATTCCAGACAAGAGATATGAATAAATAATTCATTCTTCTCAACTGAAAATAAATAATTACTCTTAGCGATAAAAGTAATTCAAATATATAAGAGAGAGACGATCATGAGTAAGTTCTATGTAGGTTCTGAAATAGGTCAATTACGCCGCGTTCTAGTTCACCGTCCAAGACGCGCACTGACTCACCTAACACCCTCTAACTGTCACGATTTACTATTTGATGACGTACTGGCTGTTGAGCGTGCAGGTAAAGAGCATGACGCATTTACTCAAACGCTTCGTGATCAAGGTGTTGAAGTTCTTCTTCTTACTGACCTACTAGCAGACACGCTAGCAGTGCCAGAAGCGAAAGATTGGCTTTTGAATCATCAAGTTTCTGATTACCGCTTAGGCAAAACTTTTGCTAACGATGTGCGCTGCTACTTGGGCGATTTACCAAACCTAGAGCTAGCAAAAATCCTAACGGGCGGTCTGTCTTACGCTGAAATGCCAATGAAATCATCTTCAATGATGCAAGGCATGCACGCACCAACCGACTTCATTATTGAACCGCTACCAAACCACCTATTTACTCGTGATACATCTTGCTGGGTATACGGTGGCGTATCCATCAACCCGATGGCGAAACCTGCTCGTCAACGTGAAACCAACCACGTTCGCGCTATTTACCGCTGGCACCCAACATTCGCTGGCCAAGACTTCATTAAATACTTCGGCGATGAAGAAAACATCAGCTATGACAACTCAACGATTGAAGGCGGTGACGTTCTTGTAATCGGTCGTGGCACGGTTCTTATCGGTATGTCTGAGCGTACAACAGCACAAGGTGTTGAGCACTTAGCATCTAGCCTATTCAAACACGGTCAAGCGAAACAAGTTATCGCAATGCAGCTACCAAAACACCGCTCTTGCATGCACTTAGACACCGTGATGACGCACATGAACGAAGATACGTTCTCTGTTTACCCTGAAGTGGTGAGTAAAGACGTGCAGTGCTGGAACCTAACTGGCGATGAGTCTGGCTCTGTAAAAGTGAAAGAAGAAGGCTACTTCGTAACGGCTATCGAAAAAGCACTTGGCGTAGACAAGCTAAACCTAATCACGACCGGTGGTGACAACTTCCATGCAGAACGTGAGCAGTGGAACGATGCAAACAACGTTCTAACGGTTAAACCTGGCGTCGTGATTGGCTACGAAGGCAACACATACACCAATGAAAAATACGACAAAGCAGGCATCACGGTTCTTCCGATTCCAGGAGACGAACTTGGCCGCGGTCGCGGTGGCGCACGCTGCATGAGCTGCCCAATTGAGCGTGATGGTATCTAATCACTAAGACGAAAACGGCCAAGCTGAACGATCTTAAATAATCTCAGCTTGGCCAAAATGAGAGAACACAATTATGACTAAGCAAACTGTTGTTGTTGCACTCGGCGGTAACGCCCTACTTCGTCGCGGTGAACCGTTAGAAGCCGATGTTCAACGCCGTAATATTGAAACAGCGGTTAAAACCATCTCTGAAATCGCGAAAGTGTACAACGTGGTTCTAGTACACGGTAATGGCCCACAAGTTGGTTTACTGGCTCTGCAAGGTTTGGAATACAAAAAAGTAAATCCATATCCGCTAGATGTATTGGGCAGTGAGACTCAAGGCATGATCGGCTACATGCTGATGCAAGAGTTCAAGAACTATCTGCCAAACCGCAACATCTCGTGCATGTTGACGCAAATGACGGTTGATCCAAACGATCCTGCATTCGCAGATCCAACTAAGCCGATTGGCCCGATCTACGAAGAAGCGGAAGCGCGTGAACTAGCGGAGAAATTCCACTGGATCGTCAAACCAGACGGCCAACACTTCCGTCGCGTTGTGCCAAGCCCACGCCCTACTGGCATTGTTGAACACGAAGCGATCACCCAACTTATCGATGCAGGCCACCTCGTAATTTGTACTGGCGGCGGCGGCATCCCAGTGAAAAAAGAGAACGGAAAATTAGTCGGTGTTGAAGCGGTTATCGACAAAGACATGTCTGCGGCTTTCTTAGCGAAACAACTGGATGCGGATGCACTGCTTATTTTGACCGACGCGGACGCTGTTTACCTTGATTGGGGCAAACCGACTCAACACGCACTGCGCAGCACCACACCAAGTGAACTGGCGCAATTCGAATTTGATGCAGGCTCAATGGGGCCAAAAATTGAAGCATCGTGCGAGTTCATTCAGCAAGGCGGCAAAGTCGTCGGTATTGGCGCACTCGAAGATGGTTTGCAAATCCTGCAAGGCTTGGCGGGCACCAACATCACCAAAGATTAATCTACTCGCGAGCTTTTCAAACCTTGCGAGAAAACTGAATCACCGTTTGAACTGAAATTAATACACAAAAATTGAATCGCGCTTTCTTGAATTTTCTTTCCCTGTAACAAGAAAGCGCCTAAATCTAAGAAGGAATACATCATGGCTTTTAACCTACGCAATCGTAACTTCCTAAAACTACTAGATTTCACTCCACGCGAAATTCAACACTTGTTAGATCTTTCTATGGAGCTAAAAAAAGCGAAGTACAACGGTTACGAACAGCCAACACTGACTGGCAAAAACATTGCGCTTATCTTTGAGAAAACCTCAACTCGTACTCGTTGTGCATTCGAAGTAGCGGCATTCGACCAAGGCGCTCGCGTGTCTTACTTAGGCCCATCTGGCTCTCAAATTGGCCACAAAGAATCAATGAAAGATACCGCTCGCGTTCTTGGCCGTATGTACGATGGCATTGAATACCGCGGTTTCGGTCAAGAGATTGTTGAAGAGCTAGGCGCTTACGCTGGAGTTCCAGTATGGAATGGTCTGACTGACGAATTCCACCCAACACAAATCCTAGCTGACTTCCTAACCATGACGGAATACGGCCGTGGTAAACAACTGCATGAAATCAGCTTTGCTTACCTAGGTGATGCTCGCAACAACATGGGTAACTCTCTAATGGTTGGCGCTGCGAAAATGGGTATGGACATTCGCCTTGTTGCTCCAAAACAATTCTGGCCACAAGAAGAGCTACTGGCTCAATGTCGTGAAATCGCAGAACACACTGGCGGCAAAATCACACTGACTGAAGATGTTCAAGAAGGCGTGCAAGGTTGTGACTTCCTATACACCGACGTTTGGGTATCGATGGGCGAAGCGAAAGAAGCATGGGCTGAGCGCATCAACCTAATGATGCCTTACCAAGTCAATATGGACATGATCAAGGCAACAGGCAACCCACATGTGAAATTCATGCACTGCCTACCCGCTTTCCACGGCGAAGATACAACAGTCGGCAAACAGCTTGCTGCTGAATATCCACAGCTTAAAGATGGCGTAGAAGTGACGGATGAAGTGGTCGAGTCTGAATACTCAATCGTGTTCGATGAAGCAGAAAACCGCATGCACACCATCAAAGCAGTAATGGTTGCAACACTTGGCAGCTAATAAATTAAAAAGTTAGAAGTTAAGAAGTTAAGAAGTTAAGCACGCACTTGTTCGCAAGATATTGACAAGTTCAGTGCAGTAACAGGGAAATGCGGGTGGCGTTCTTGGGATTTTGACCTTGGATAAAACCCGCATTTTTTTTCACGTACTAGAAAAGATTATTACCTGAAAAAGCCTGAGATTCGCAGCTCCAACAAAGGCTTAAATAGAAGCTAGAAATGGATGTGATTTCGCATAAAAATCCATTAAATGAATACTTTACAGAAAGTATTGCATGGCCTTTTTATCTGAGTATAATCCTCCGCAATTTGTCTAAAGAGAGCAAAAAATGAACCGCAATTCTGTCGCACATAATTGTCAAACTACACGCCAAAGAGTGGCGGTGGTGTCATTTTTATTTTGCTCTATTGATCGTTTCGAAGCCTCCTATTTTTAGGGGGCTTTTTTTTGTCCGCAATTTGACTGTATGCATAGAAAAAGGAAGACCCGTTATGGCGCATTCGTTATTTAACAAGCACATCATCTCCATTCCAGAACTCTCTCGTGATGAACTGGAGCTTATTGTCGATACTGCCGCAAGACTCAAAGCAGAGCCAAATCCAGAGCTGCTGAAAAATAAGGTGGTGGCGAGCTGCTTCTTTGAGCCGTCAACTCGAACTCGCCTTTCATTTGAAACCGCAGTTCAACGCCTAGGTGGCACGGTCATCGGTTTTGATAATGGCGGTAACACATCGCTGGCGAAAAAAGGCGAAACACTTGCCGATTCAGTGCAGGTTATCTCTTCTTACGTTGACGCCTTTGTGATGCGCCACCCACAAGAAGGCGCAGCACGTTTAGCCTCTGAGTTCTCTAACGGTGTGCCAATTGTGAATGGTGGCGACGGTGCCAATCAGCACCCAACGCAAACCTTGTTGGATCTGTTCTCGATTTACGAGACGCAAGGCACGCTCGACAACCTCAATGTGGCATTTGTTGGCGACCTAAAATATGGCCGTACCGTACACTCATTGACGCAAGCACTATCAAAATTCAATAACGTGCGTTTCTTCTTTATCGCGCCAGAAGTGTTAGCGATGCCGGATTACATCTGTGAAGAGCTGGAAGAGATGGGCATCCAATACAGCACCCACAGCAGCATTGAAGAAGTGGTGCCTGAGCTTGATGTTTTGTACATGACTCGCGTACAGAAAGAACGCTTTGATGCGTCAGAATACGCGCACATGAAATCGGCTTACATTCTAACAGCCGATACCCTGAAAGATGCACGCCAAAACATGAAGGTGCTTCACCCACTACCACGTGTCGATGAAATCACAACCGACGTAGATAAAACGCCACACGCTTACTACTTCGAGCAAGCGGAAAACGGTGTGTATGCTCGCGAAGCCCTATTAGCCCTAGTTCTAAACGACACTTTATAAGCAGGAGAAACAGTCATGGTTAAACAAACTCAGCTACAAGTAGAAGCCATTCGTAACGGCAGCGTCATTGACCACATCCCTGCTCACCTTGGGATCAAAATCCTCAAGTTGTTTAAATTGCACAAGACCGAGCAGCGCATCACCATGGGATTAAATCTGCCATCGTCAGCGCTTGGCCATAAAGATCTTATCAAGATTGAGAACATCTTCCTGACCAAAGAACAAGCCAACCAATTGGCTCTGTACGCCCCGCAAGCGACAGTAAATCAGATTGAAGAGTACAAGGTGGTCAACAAGCTAACATTAGTGCTGCCAGAGCAAATCAACAGTGTCTACTCTTGCCCGAATAGCAACTGTATTTCTCACGGTGAGCCAGTCGAAAGCAGCTTTAAAGTGCAGCTAAAACAGGAAAACGTGCAGCTAAAATGTCACTACTGTGAAAAAGTATTCTCTCGCGAGATCATGAGTGAAATTCGCTAACCCTTAGCGCCATTATCACGGTCTCCAAAGCACCCTAATACCGATGGATATTTATGCCAAACTTGGAATAAATATCCATTTAACAAAAGAATAAAACTCCAAAATAAAAGCAATTAACTAGAATTTTATTTGGTGATCCCCTTCAAAAAGATAACTATCCTTTAGTGGTAGACTCAATGGATAGACGATCATACATCACGCATACCTTCCCTCTTTATTTCGGGATTCATCGGTAAGCCCTATTTAACAATCGTACTCTACGGCTTTGGGAGTACGCTCGGCGCTATGGACAAGCGATAACCACATGTTGACCTTAAGGAGTTGTTCATGAACCCAATCACTGAGCACGGTTGCTTGTATTCAGCTGAAGATAAAACACTGACTGCAGCGTGCAAACGCTTACTACAACAACAAAGCTTCTCAACCCAAAACCAACTGCGAGAGAAACTCGTCGATATTGGCTATACCGGTATCAGCCAATCGACCGTATCTCGTATTTTGTCACAGCTTGGCGTTGTCAAAATTCAGAATGCTTGCGGTAAAAAGGTTTACTGCATCACGGTTGAAAGTGCACCGGTTCGTGTCGATGCATCCATCTCATCGCAAATCGAATTCATCACTCATAACCAAGCGATGGTCATCGTAAAAACTCATCCAGGTTGTGCACAATTAGTCGCAAGATTAGTTGACATCGACCCACACACCGAGATTATCGGCACCGTTGGCGGCAATGATACTGTGCTTATTATTCCAAAAGATACGATGAATATTGATGCTTGCGAACAAGTCGTAAAAGCACGCTTGGGTGTTGCCTAAATGTCTCTTTTACAAGGGCAAGTCACTCAAGTTGAATTGCAGATCCCCGCTCGATTACCCAATAAAATCGCTATCCCGCCTTAGGGGATATTTGTTTGCCGATGAAACTAATAGCAAACTATTACGGTCTGATTGAGTTAAGATACCTTCAACTCCATTTTGATGACTAAATAGTATGCGACGACTTGCCACATTACTTTTTGTTTGTGTTTCCCTATTCACCCAGCCTGCGTGGGCGCTATTTGGGAACGACAACGCCGAGCCAAGCTTCGGAGGCAATAACAATGGTTTTGTCCCTGTAGACCAAGCTTTCCCTTTCAATTACTACCAGCAAGACGACAAAGTCCTTCTCGACTGGCAAGTAAAAGAGGGCTACTACCTCTATCAACATAGCCTCTCGTTCACCGGGCAAAATCTCGCTATCGGTAATGTTGAATTAGAAGATGGTAAGCCGCACCAAGATGAATTCTTCGGTGAGGTGAGCATTTATACTCAGCCGTTATTCGTGCAAGTCCCTCTGCAGAGTTACCAAGATGGCTCACAGCTGATCGTTAAGTATCAAGGCTGTGCGGACGCAGGGTTCTGCTACCCACCAGAGATTCGTGTCATCGACATTGAACCGTTCACAGCAACAGGTTCTCCTAATTCGCAAGGTAGTGGCTCACAAGCTTCATCTTCTGCTAGCAACGAAACCGATGTTTCTACGCAACCAACGTCTCCGAAAGCAGACGTTGTAAGTAACACGACTCAACAGCCAAATGCCCCAGTTTCAAAAGAAGCAGGCTTAGCCGATAAGCTCGGTGACAGTTGGTGGACCCCTCTATTATTCTTAGCACTCGGTGTTGGTTTAGCCTTTACGCCGTGTGTGCTGCCGATGTATCCGATTCTAACGGGTATCGTTTTAGGTGGTGGCAAGCTCAGCCAAGGTCGCGCGTTAATGCTGTCGTTTATTTACGTGCAAGGCATGGCGTTAACCTACACCTTATTAGGTTTAGTGGTTGCTTCAGCAGGCATGCAGTTCCAAGCCGCTATGCAGCACCCTTACGTGCTGATCGCGCTGAGTGTTCTGTTCGTGGCGTTAGCAATGTCGATGTTTGGCGTTTATAACCTGCAGCTGCCAAGCAGCATTCAAACTTGGCTCAACAATCAAAGCAACAAGCAGCAAGGTGGTAATACCTTGGGCGTGTTCGCAATGGGCGCTATCTCTGGCTTGGTGTGTTCACCTTGTACCACGGCGCCATTGTCAGGCGCGCTGCTGTATGTGGCTCAGAGTGGCGACCTATTTACTGGTGCGATCGCTCTGTACGCGTTAGCCATGGGTATGGGTATTCCGCTGATTTTAGTGGCAGTGTTTGGTAATAAGCTACTGCCTAAAGCGGGCAGCTGGATGGACAAGGTGAAGATCGTATTCGGCTTTATCTTGCTTGCCGCGCCTATCTTCCTGCTAGAGCGAATCATTCCTGAGTTGTGGGCAACCGTGCTTTGGTCTGGTCTTGGCTTTATCGCCTTTGGTTGGCTTTACCACAGCAAGAATGCACTGCCATTTGGTGGCTGGAAACAAAGCGCTGTTGGCATCATTGCGATGCTTGGCCTGTTCGCATCAGCTCAACCTGCGCTCAATTACTGGTTTGCAGAAAAGAGCGTAACGGTAGAACAGCACATCCAATTTGCACGCATCAACACGGTTGAAGAGCTAGAAATCCAGCTCATTGAAGCCAAGAAACTCGGTAAGCCTGTAATGCTCGACTTCTACGCCGATTGGTGTGTGGCGTGTAAAGAGTTCGAGAAGTACACCTTCCATCAAGCTGATGTGGAAAACAAGCTTTCTGACTTCGTACTGCTACAAGCCGATGTAACGAGAAACATGCCTCAAGATATTGAACTGCTTAAACAATTACAGGTACTTGGTTTACCGACGATTGAGTTCTGGGATGGCGAGGGTAACCATGTTCCAAATGCTCGTGTAACCGGTTTTATGCCTGCTGATGTATTCTTAAAACACATGCAAAACCACCAGCTATAACGGCAATATTCACTAAAATATAAGCCGAATAGAAAGCCGCACCGCCCCTCCGTAACGAGATGGCAGTGCGGCTTTTTTGCTATTAAGAGTAACGCTTTCTTATTCCGGGGATAAAAGTCGATATGGTTCAGACTTTTAATGCATAGATATTGTCCACACACTCAATCAGGATGATAATAAATATTAACTAAATTGTTAAAAGTATGAACGTCATGGACTCGACCTATACCATCATCATTGCTGATGACCACCCTCTCTTTCGCAACGCCCTGTTTCAGTCAGTTCATATGGCGATCAGTGGTGCGAACCTGCTTGAGGCCGATTCTCTCGATGCCTTACTGACTCTGCTAAAGAAGGAAGACGAGCCGGATCTATTACTGCTCGATCTGAAAATGCCGGGTGCAAACGGCATGTCTGGCCTAATTCAACTGCGTGCTGAATACCCAGACTTACCGATAGTGGTGGTCTCTGCCAGTGAAGATGCCAGCGTGGTCACTCAGGTGAAAAGCCACGGCGCCTTTGGCTTTATTCCTAAGTCGAGTGATATGCGTGAGTTGGTGAGTGCACTGAATCAAGTGCTGAATGGCGACCCGTTCTTCCCTGAAGGGCTTATCACCAATAATGCAGCGTGTAGCGACCTTGCAGAAAAGATTTCCACACTGACGCCTCAGCAATACAAGGTATTAGGGATGCTTTCTGACGGCTTGCTGAACAAGCAAATCGCGTATGAATTGAATGTTTCGGAAGCGACCATCAAAGCACATATGACGGCCATCTTCCGTAAACTGGATGTGAAAAATCGTACTCAAGCGGTTATCTTGCTACAAGAAGTCCACAATTAAGCTTCACTGATATCCTCTTCTAAAGTCGTCTTAGGTAAACATAAACCCAACCTGACGACTTTATGATCATCTATCTCTGCAACCACCCAAGTGATGTCATGCCACTCGAAGCTATCACCCAATACAGAGTGTGCACCAAGCTCTTGAGCAACCAATTGTTTTAGCGTCATTTCTCGCTCTTCTTCCGAGCCAAGTTCAATACCATAACAATCACTCACTGCCGCAACTGATAGTTCAACATCCAAGAAGAAGTCACCAAAGAATCGTGCCGCTTCTTCTGCTAGAGGCGCCTCACTGAACAACGAACTTAAGCTGTCCAAATCTTTGTCTTGACCAAGCACACATAAGATATCGTTCGCCTCTAACACGGTGCTGCCTGATGGGTGAAGCATCGCATCTTGTCGAAACAGTGCCGTAATGCGCGTCCCTTCTGGTATAGATAAGCGTTTAAGCGGCTCGCCGACACACCACTTCTCGTCTTTCAATTTGTAGACAAACATCTCCCACTCACTGGTCGGATAAATCTCCATACCGGTACGAGAAATCGGTGTTGGCGTCGGTGGTAAAGTCACTTGAGCGAGTCTTGCGACTTTCATCAAGCTACCACCTTGAACAATCAGCGAAACCATAACCACGAAGAAGGCGATATTGAAATACAGCTGAGCATTAGGCAGGCCAGCCATCATCGGGAATACCGCTAAAATGATCGGTACTGCACCACGCAAACCTACCCAAGAAACAAACCAGCGTTCTTTGGTGGTAAAGCTTCTGAACGGCAGTAAACCCAACCAAACCGACAGCGGACGAGCAAACAAAATCATACCGAAGGCCAGTGCTAGCGCAGGCAGAGCAATGTCCATCAACGTTGATGGCGTCACCAATAAACCCAATACCAAGAACATCACGATCTGGCTTAGCCACGTCATACCATCAAGAACATTAAGAATAGAGTGTCGAGAGCGCGTCGGACGATTACCAATGAACAGGCCTACAAGGTAGATCGATAAGATACCGCTGCCGCCAAGCATGTTGGAGAACGCAAACAGCGCCACACCACCACTGAGCACCAAAATAGAGTAAAGGCCGTCAGCTAGTTGTACTCTATTGATAAGACTCCATAGAAGCCAACCACCACCAATGCCGACAAGGGTGCCGATACCAAACTGCATCGCGAAACTTTTCAGTAGGAAGTTCATCCCCATTTCAGCATCAGGCGTGCCCAACAGCGCAATTAAGGTTACCGTCAGGAACACCGCCATTGGGTCGTTGGTACCGGATTCAATTTCTAGGGTTGAGCCAACACGCTCATTGAGGCTCTGCCCTTTCAGCAGAGAAAATACCGCAGCCGCATCGGTCGAGCCGACAATCGCGCCAACCAAGATGCCTTGCATCAATGATAAGTCGAACAGCCACGCAGCCATCAAACCAGTAAGAGTCGCGGTACATGCCACGCCTATTGTCGCGAGCGAGAGCGACGGCCAAAATGCGACCTTGAAACTCGCAACCTTGGTTCGCATACCGCCATCAAGCAAGATCACAGCAAGCGCAAGGTTACTCACCAAGTAAGTGAGTGAGTAATCATCAAAATTAATGCCACCGGGTCCATCTTCACCGGCTAGCATGCCAACGAAAAGGAAGATCAAAAGAATAGGAACGCCCAAGCGAGAGGACACTTGCGAAAAAAGCACACTGATAGCGATGAGCACCGCACCAGTTAAAAATAAGTGGTTAATAGTTATTGCGTCCAATTCGTCCCCCCAAAGAATAAAACCCGAGCTTTAAGCATGTTGATCTTCTGCCGTTAAGCAAGGCACGGTCGGTAAAAGTGCCGCTGATACTATAACAAACTTATGTTTCGCTTCGTGTCATATGCAGGACTAAATACCGTTTCTCAGTCATTTAGTTGTTAAATTTTATGACTCGCAGTCTAATTCATGCGTTTTTGTTAGACCTTAGGCTAATTTAACAACATTGTAACATCACATTTTTCTATGGTTATTCCTTCCAACGCCCATATTTCAGTGAATTAGCGCTAATAGTGTCCCGACTAAAGTTGCACAGATCCCTTTACTTATCCTTGCTACATTCTAAATCGTAACATTACGTTAACACAGCCATTTACAAAAACGGTTTCTACGAAAACGGAATAAAGGAGAAGGCAATGGCGTTCGAATCTACGGAACATGCTCAAGCCTACTGGAAGGAAAACTTGGGAATTATGGGAACACTGCTCGCGGTTTGGTTTGCAGTGTCTTACGGCGCTGGCATCTTATTTGTGGATGCCCTCAATACCGTTCAGTTTGGCGGGTTCAAGCTAGGATTTTGGTTCGCTCAGCAAGGTTCGATATACACCTTCGTGGCGCTGATATTTATTTACGTTGTCCGCATGAATGCGCTCGACAAAAAATACAACGTACAGGAAGACTAGAGGCTAGAACATGGATATTCAAACTTGGACGTTTATTCTCGTCGGTATTACTTTCGCAGTATATATCGGCATCGCAATCTGGGCTCGTGCAGGGTCTACTAGTGAGTTCTACGTTGCTGGCGGTGGTGTACACCCAGTAGCAAACGGCATGGCGACCGCCGCTGACTGGATGTCGGCAGCATCATTCATCTCAATGGCAGGTATCATCTCATTCGTTGGTTACGACGGTGCGGTTTACCTAATGGGTTGGACAGGTGGTTATGTACTACTTGCGCTATGTTTAGCACCTTACCTACGTAAGTTCGGTCAGTTTACGGTTCCTGATTTCATCGGTGAGCGTTACTACTCGAAAACGGCACGTATGGTAGCGGTATTCTGTGCAATCTTCGTATCGTTTACGTACGTTGCAGGCCAGATGCGTGGTGTGGGCGTTGTATTCTCTCGTTTCCTAGAAGTTGATATTAACCTAGGCATCATCATTGGTATGGGTATTGTGTTCTTCTACGCAGTACTAGGTGGCATGAAAGGCATCACTTATACGCAGGTAGCTCAATTCTGTGTCCTCATTTTCGCCTTCCTTGTTCCAGCAATCTTTACCTCAATCATGATGACAGGTAACCCACTTCCACAAGTTGGTATGGGCTCTACGCTATCAGGCACGGATGTTTACCTTCTCGATAAACTGGATGGACTGACCGAAGAACTCGGATTTACCGCCTATACCGAAGGTAACAAGAGCATGGTAGATGTATTCTTCATCTGTGCGGCTCTAATGGTCGGTACTGCGGGTCTTCCACACGTAATCATTCGTTTCTTCACGGTACCAAAAGTACGTGATGCTCGTATCTCAGCGGGTTGGGCACTACTGTTCATCTCATTGCTATACACAACAGCACCAGGCGTTGCAGCATTCGCTCGTGTAAACATGATCGAAACAATCAACGGCCCTGACATGCAAGGTGTCGCAGCAGCAGACGCACCAAGCTGGTACAAAAACTGGGAAAGCACTGGCCTAGTAGGTTGGGAAGATAAGAACGGCGATGGCAAAATGTTCTACTCGGGCGATGAGCGCAACGAGATGAAGATTAACCGTGACATCATCGTACTGGCTTCTCCAGAGCTAGCGAAACTACCAAACTGGGTTGTAGCACTGCTTGCCGCCGGTGGCCTAGCAGCCGCACTATCAACAGCCGCGGGTCTACTATTGGTAATCTCAACGTCGATTTCACATGACTTGTTGAAGAAAGGCTTCAGACCAAACATGACCGACAAGCAGGAGCTGTTAGCCGCTCGTCTAGCAGCCATGGTCGCGATTGTCGGTGCCGGTTACTTAGGTATTAACCCACCAGGCTTTGTAGCACAGGTAGTAGCGTTTGCCTTCGGCTTAGCCGCAGCATCCTTCTTCCCAGCGATTATCCTAGGTATCTTCTACAAGAAGATGAACAAGGAAGGCGCAATTGCAGGTATGTTGTCAGGTATTGCCTTCACAGCAAGCTACATCATCTACTTCAAGTTCATTAACCCAGCAGCAAGCACACCTGAAAACTGGTGGTTTGGTATCAGCCCAGAAGGCATCGGTACGCTAGGTATGTGTCTAAACTTCGTAGTATCGATTGCTGTAAACAAAGTAACTGCTGAAGTACCACAAGATGTACAAGATATGGTTGAGAACATCCGTTACCCGAAAGGTGCAGGTGAAGCTCACGACCACTAAACAAAGATGTTTAGCAAAAAATGAATCAGTACTTACATTGTAGGGATTAGGTACTGACTCCAGAAAGCCGATACTTCGTGTATCGGCTTTTTCTTTTTCTGCTCACTTTATAAAAAGAGAAACAAAGGGTTGTTTTTAAAACCCCATTTGATAATAATTATCATTAACATCCAATAAAGAGATGCAGATGATGATGAAAGAGCAGCAGGTTCTCTATTCGAGGTTTTACAAAGCACAGGATCGCTTTGCTTCATTAGAACAAGTTCAAGGCCATGAGCCGTTTGTAATTCGAGAGTATATCGAGTGTGCACTGACGCTTTCGGCTTACTATGAAAAGCATGCCGCTCAAGAAAACATCTTGTTGTGCGAGCTGTATCTACGCCAAGTTTTCTTTCATTTGATTGAAGCGATTGAGTCTCCTGAGCGCAGTTTCGCCTTTCGTCATATCTGCCTAGACTCTATTCACTCACCACTATTTTATTTGAAACGCCACTACTGCCAGCAACCTCAAGGCCAAGCGCGTTTTTTGAATCTCAGCCAAACACTACAACAAGTCCAAGCCCCACTTGGCTAACAAGGATAGGATAGAACATGACCCTACAATTTCGGATTGAAAAAGACAGCATGGGCGAAGTGAAAGTCCCTGCCGATGCGCTATACCAGGCACAAACTCAGCGTGCAGCGGATAACTTCGCGTTTAGCTCGCACAAGATGCCGACCAGTTTTATTCAAGCACTGGCGTTAATTAAACAGGCAGCGGCAGATACCAATGCTCAGTTAGGTCTACTGGAGGGTGATATCGCCAATGCGATAGCCGAAGCCAGCCAAGAGATCATTGAGGGCAAACATCTCGATCAATTCCCGATCGATGTTTACCAAACTGGTTCTGGTACCAGCTCCAATATGAATGCCAACGAAGTGATTGCTACGCTTGCTTCAAGAAGCTTGCAAGGCGACGTGAATCCCAATGATCACGTCAACATGGGCCAAAGCAGTAACGATGTGGTGCCAACCGCAATTCAAGTGAGCGTTGCTTTGATGGCAGAAAACAAGTTGTTGCCAGCACTAACTCACCTTTCTGAAGCACTTACCGTTAAACAGCAACAGCTTGCTGAAGTAGTAAAAACAGGCCGTACTCACCTAATGGATGCGATGCCAATGACCTTTGCTCAAGAGCTAGGTGGTTGGAAATTTCAGATAGAACACGCCAAGCAAGCAATAGAGAGCACCCTGCCCGCTATCAAGGCTTTAGCGCAAGGTGGCACTGCGGTTGGAACAGGGATCAATGCTGACCCACGCTTTGCCGATAAATTTGCGAGTAACCTGTCTCAATCGACAAAGATCAGTTTTAGCTCCAGTGAAAACTTCTTTTTTAACCTCAGCAGTCAAGACGCGATCGTTGCGCTCTCTGGTCAGCTCAAAACTGCAGCAGTTGCGATCATGAAGATCTCAAACGATCTTCGCTGGATGAACTCTGGTCCGTTGGCTGGCTTAGGAGAAATTGAACTACAGGCTCTGCAGCCAGGCTCATCGATCATGCCTGGCAAGGTAAACCCTGTGATTCCAGAAGCTGCAGCTATGGCGGCGGCGCAAGTCATTGGCAACGACACCACCATTACCGTAGCTGGACAATCAGGTAACTTCCAACTGAATGTGATGCTGCCAGTGATTGCTCATAACGTCTTAGAGAGTATTGAACTTCTGGCAAACAGCTCAGTCGCTTTAGCGGACAAAGCCATCGCGACCTTCACGGTACGCCAAGATAACCTCGATTTAGCCTTGTCAAAGAACCCAATCCTAGTGACCGCACTTAATCCTGTGATTGGCTACTTGAAGGCGGCTGATATTGCCAAGAAAGCCTATAAAGAAGGCTTACCAATTCTGGATGTCGCAGAAAGAGAAACCGATCTAAGCCGAGAAGAGCTCAGTAAACTGCTTGATCCAACCACACTGACACAAGGTGGCATTGCTGGTTAGTTATTGAATTAACAAACGAATAGTCATTCACAGAAATAACAGAGACAAAGAAGGCCTCAGCTGAGGCCTTTTTAATATCTAATAGTTAATTAAACTAACTCACGCGATTCAATACCGCTCTGAGCTTTAATGGCTTCACTGGCTTGGCAATGAAGCTGAAGCTGTTGGCCTTGATCGCTGCCAACATGTCATCGGTTCTATCAGCACTAATAATGACACCCTCAAAAGAATCACCAAGGCGCAAGCGACACTGCTGTAAGACTTCCAGACCCGTCCTGCCATTATCCAGACGGTAATCAGAGAAAATGACATCTGGCAGCCAACCCTCATCTAGGCACTGCAAGCTTTCGACCAGATCAACCGCCGTCTTAACCTCACAGCCCCAACGTCCAATCAGGTTTTCCATGCCGACTAAGATTTCTCGTTCATTGTCGACACACAATATCTTGAGATGTTCGATGTCGCTGGTCGCCATTGGCGTCGAAGCTTGCACAACTGGAGCCACTTTTTCCGCTCTAGCCAAGGTGATGGAAAAGACACTGCCTTGACCCGGCCATGAGCGCATCGAAATTTGATGGCCAAGCACATGAGCAATACCTTTCGAGATTGCTAACCCTAACCCCAATCCTTGATCGGCTCGTACTTGGCTGCCACGAGTAAACTCTTCGAAGATCTCTTGTTGCTTATCTTCATCGATACCGGTTCCGTTATCCCACACATCGATTCGAACCTGTCCATTCACTCTTCTCGCACCCAGTACCACTTTCCCTTCCGGGTTATAGCGGAACGCATTGGTCAAAAAGTTCTGAATCACACGCCTTAACAGCTTAGGGTCTGAGTGAATAAACAGTGACGATGGGATCATCTTAAACTCAATTTTCTGCTGTCTCGCTAAGGCGCTAAATTCTGCGTTCAAGTTGGTTAACACGTCATGCACGGCAATCGCGTGAATGTTGGTTTCTAACTTTCCGGATTCCAATCGAGAGATATCCAGCAAGTCACCAATCAAATCTTCTGCGGCGCCAAGCGCACTCTCGATGTGAGATGACAGTTGCTTCACCTCTTGCTCTTTTGCTACCTCAGACAGTGACGAAGCAAACAAGCGAGCGGCGTTAAGCGGCTGCATCAAATCGTGGCTTACCGCGGCTAGAAAACGACTCTTAGATTGTGATTCTTGATCCGAAATCTGCGTGGCTTTTACCAAGCGATGATTCAGCTTTTCGAGCTCTTGAGTTCGCTCATGCACTCTCGATTCCAAGCTTTCATTGGCATCTTTTAGCGCTTGCTCTGCTTGTCGGAATACCGTGATGTCGGTAAAGCTCATCACAAAACCACCACTTGGCATTGGGTTACCTTGCACCTCAATTACTCGGCCATCAGGACGAATACGAGAAGAGGTGTGTCGAGTGCCTTGCTCAAGGTGATAAACACGGCGACGAACGTGATCTTCTGGGTCACCCGGACCACACAAACCCTGTTCGGCATTATGGCGAATCACATCGGAAATGGGTCGCCCAACCTGAATCAAACCCGCAGGAAATTCAAACAGCTCTAAGTAACGTTGATTCCACGCCACCAGCCTCATTTGTTTATCTATTACTGCGATGCCTTGGCCAATATGTTCAATCGCTCCTTGCAGTAAACCACGGCTGAAGTCGTACAGTTCCGAAGCTTCATCCACGATGGTCGCGACTTCTTCAAGCTGCATGTTTCTTCCCTGCAAAGCGGAAGTAAGTACTAACTTAGCAGACGAAGCACCGAATACACCGGCGAGCACACGCTCTGCGTGTCGAATCAAACTCGCAGGTGCTTGTTGATTAGGAAGTAACGGCTGCCCGTGTTGTTGCCAATAGCTGTGTAAGGCACTTTTCGCTCGCTTTCGACCGACAAAACGCGACGCCAACATCTCTAATTCAGCCACGGTTACACGACTTTGATAAAGGCTAATATTCTCATTTTCAGGCAGCGGCGTGCCAACAAATGCTGCTGATTGTAAGCGCTCACTTAGGCTTGGCCTGGTCGACATCGAAACCACGGCATAGCACAAGGTATTAAGTACAATACTCAGCACAATGCCCCAGTTCGAACTGCTGATATTCCAGCTACTGAGCAGTTCTGGCGGCGTGATCATCCACAGCAAAAGGTTACTTTCACTATCGCCTGCCAACATGCTGGTTTGACTCATCAGGGTAATCAGCCAAATCACTGAACCGACCATTAAGCCGACATACACACCCTTTCGGTTACCCAGACGCCAGTACAAACCACCAATCAGTGCCGGAGCAAATTGAGCAATCGCCGCAAACGAAAGGAAGCCGATCGCAGACAAGGAGTGAATGGTGTCGAGCGCCTGATAGAACAACCAAGCACCAAGCAGAAGCAATAAAATAAGCCCGCGACGAATTACGAGTAGCAGCCCCGAAAAATGACGATGGGTTCTTTGAGTTAGGCGCATGCGACGCAGAAGCAATGGCATCACTAAATCGTTCGAAACCATGATCGCCAATGCGATAGTCGATACGATCACCATACCACTTGCCGCAGACGTACCACCAAGGAACGCAAGCAAGGCAATATGATTGGCGCCTTCAGCCATCGGCAGGCTAATCACATACGTATCTGCAGGCATGCTTGGAAGCAGCCCTTGCCCCGCCCATGCGATAGGAAGAACAAACAACCCCATCAAAATCAGATAAAGCGGAAATAACCAACGTGCTGTGTGTAGATCTTGAGGACGTTCGTTCTCTACCACCATGGTATGGAATTGGCGTGGCAGACAAACAATCGCCAACATGGTTAAAACGGTATGAATGATTAGAGTCGGAATATTCGGTGATTCATAGGTGGAAGCCGCCACATCAAGCAAGTCGATTTTGTCGCTGCTCATCGCCAAGTACATAATAAACAGACCAACAATCAGGAATGCCGCCAGCTTAACGATGGACTCAAATGCCACAGCCATCATCATGCCACGGTGATGTTCCGTGTTATCAATGTGCCTTGTACCAAACAGCATGGTAAAAATAGCCAAAGCACCGACCACAAACCAAGAGACGTGATAATCCTGATAGCCAAAATCTTGAGCCAGACTAGGAGCAACAATATCCAACCCCATGGTAATACCGCGCAGTTGCAGCGCGATATAAGGAAGAATACCGACCACTGCGATAACCGTCACAGCTACCGCTAAGCCCTGAGATTTTCCGTAACGAGCCGCGATAAAGTCGGCAATCGAGGTGATGTGTTCTCGCTTCGCAATCAGGATCAACCGCGCCAAGATCCGCCACCCTAGTGTAAAGACCAGAATCGGGGCGAGATAAATGGGTAAAAAAGACCAAGGGTTATTGCTCGCCTGACCAACCGTTCCATAGAAGGTCCAAGAGGTACAATACACCGCAATCGAAAGGCTATAGATCCACGGGCGCCAACGCGATAGCCAACGAACCTGTCTGTCTCCATACCAAGCGATCAGAAATAACACGCCCAAGTAGGCTAAAGAGACAGGAATTACTATCCATCCTTGCATTGAACACCCTTTTCTCATCCATAAAAAAACCTCTCCATAAGGGAGAGGTTTCATTTAACTAAGGATGGGTGATTAACTCAATCGCATCGCTTAAATTCTGTGCTTTAGACTCTAATTATCAGCATTTGCTGTGAGATTCTGACTGTTCCGAATCTGATTGATTAATCTCAACCACTGAACTTCTTTCATCCAACTTAATGAACAGAGCAAGTGCACCCATTGCAGCCATACCCCAGAAGATATTTGCACCCCAAAGCTCATAACCCCAACCACTTAAGGTGGTCATCAGTGCAATAAAGGCACCTAATGGAATCGCGTTATACAGGGCTTGTAGCGCAACCATCTTGTTTTGTTCTTCAGATTGGATGTATTGAATCGCGGCGATGTGTGCCATCGCAAAGGTCACACCGTGCAGCAACTGCACCATAACCAGTGCGAAAATCGCTGTGGTAGAAGCGGTAATACCCCAACGCGCCATCACCCCAATAGCCGCGACGACAAACAAAGTACGCAGTGACCAGCCTGAGAATAATCGCTTACTCAGAGCAAATACGGCCACTTCAGCAACAACACCTAAGCTCCACAAGTAACCGATGATCGCTTCTGAGTGACCCGCTTCTTTCCAATAAATCGCACTAAAACTGTAGTAAGCCGCATGACTACCTTGCAGCAGCGCCATCAAAGCTAAAAATTTCACCACTGACGACTCACGCAGCAGTTCACCTAGTTTTGGTCGTGCCGCTTGTTGCTCAGATTGCGTTACTGGCATCACATTGGGATTTCTCATCGCCAGAATCAATGACAACAACACGCCCGCAAGTGCAGTATACAAAATCATGTCTGTGCCAAATTGTGCCACCAAATAGCCAACTACCGTTGAGCCTGCGATAAAGGCAATTGAGCCCCAAAGGCGAGTTCGGCCGTAGTCGAGCATTTTCAAACGACTGTAATGGTTAGCCATCGCATCAGAAAGAGGAATGATCGGCCCACAACAGAGGTTAAACAGTACCGTTGCCAACAACATCAGTATAAAGCTGCCACCGGTGAAGAAGTGGAAACCGACAAACAGCAACGCAGCGAAACTCAAACAGCGTAGCGCTGGCATCAAGTGTTCCACTTTATGGATACGCGGCGTAATCACTAAGTTGGCCACACAACGAGTCGCAAAACCGATACCAATCAATACGCCAATATCACCAGCAGACACGCCTTGGTCTTCAAACCACAACGCCCAAAATGGCAAGTACACGCCATACGCAAAAAAGAAACCAAGAAAATACTGAGAGATCCAGCCATAGGGTGAAGGGCTAAACATAAATAACCTATAAAGTGTGCGGAAAAAGGCAGCACCAATTATGCCTATCTCGCATACGATGAAAAAGGGAATTATTACTGGGATCGTATTCCCATATTCAATGGGTCTGGATATCGCATTTCAACAAGAGATTTCACGCTCATTAATACCCACACTCGCATTTAGACTAAAGTCGTCTGGAGCTTCGCTGGTATTTTGTCAGACTGATTAGAGACTCCCATTTCTTATTGTGATGCTTATGCCTGACAAATTTAATATGCAGCACCCGCCCTTCGATAGCCTGTCCGACACCGAACAGTTGAAGCTTCGCTCTTCATTAGACGTGGTGTATTACCGCTCTCAAGAAGTGATACTGGAAGCTGAAAGGCCGAGCCGACACCTGCACATTTTGATCAAAGGGGCAGTTGAAGAGCGCGCGAGCAGTGATGGCGAGATTTACGCACACTATGCCAATGACGATATTTTTGATGTCCGCAGCCAGTTTGAACCTCATACCAAACACCAATATATCGCACTCGAAGATACATTAAGTTATCTGCTGCCCACCGATGTTTTTCTTGAGCTTTACCACGCCAATGGCCAATTCGCTGCCTACTTTGATAGCAACCTATCAACACGAAAAGCTTTGATAGAAGCCGCCCAGCAGCAACAGAATCTTGCCGAGTTTATATTGACCAAAGTGGATGACTCTATCTATCACCCACCACTGATACTTGAACCAAACCAACCGATCAACCAAGTCACTCAAACCCTTAAAGAACAAGGGTTAGACTCGGCCCTAGTTCATTTGGAACATGATGATCCAAAAGCTTTTGGTTCATCATGTTCCTTACCGTATGGAATCGTCACTCGAACCAATTTATTGCATGCTGTGATGCTCGATAATTTCCCACTGGATGCGCCTGTTGGTGAGATCGCAACGTTTCCGGTGATGCACGTGAACCAAGGCGATTTCTTATTTAACGCCATGATTACCATGACCAGAAATAGAGTAAAAAGGTTGATGGTTTGTGATGGTAAAAATGCGGTCGGCATGGTGGATATGACACAGATCCTCAGTGCATTCTCCACACACTCCCACGTTCTTACTTTGCGTATTGCGCGCGCCACCAGCGTTGAAGAATTGGCAATGGCATCCAACAAACAACGTCAACTGGTCGAGAGCTTGCTCAGTAATGGGATTCGCACACGCTTTATCATGGAACTGATTTCTGCGGTCAACGAACAGATCATAGAGAAGGCTTTTGAGTTGGTGATCCCACCGGCACTGCATAATCATTGCTGCCTAATCGTATTGGGTTCCGAAGGTCGCGGGGAACAAATTCTCAAAACCGATCAAGACAACGCGCTAATAATTCAAGATGGCTTGGAGTGGCATCAATGCCAAAGTGCCATGAACGACCTCACCCACACCCTTCAACAATTGGGTTACCCACTGTGCCCGGGCAACGTGATGGTCAACAACCCGAAATGGGTGCATTCAGAACAAGAGTGGAAACAAACCCTTACCCATTGGGTAAAAAAAGCCACGCCAGATACCGTGATGGATATTGCGATCATGGCAGATGCTCACGCTGTGGCGGGTAATAGAGAGTTATTAAAACCAGTCAAACAGCACCTCAGTGATTTGATGCTCGGACAAGAATTGATTCTGACGGAGTTCTGCCGCCCAGCGCTGAACTTCTCGGTTCCCCTCACCCTATTTGGTAATGTGAAGCAGTCCAAGTCAGGGCTCGATATCAAACAAGGCGGTATTTTCCCTATCGTGCATGGTGTGAGAGCACTTTGTCTTGAGCATGGTGTCACCGTAAACAACACCTTCGAACGCATTGAGCAGTTGGTCAGCAAGAAAGTATTAGAGCAAAGTACCGCCGATAATCTCAGTGAAGCGCTCAAGCAATTCTTTAAGTGGCGCTTAGCCCAAAGGCTTTCTCAGCAGCACAGCAGCAACAAGATTAACGTCAAACTGATGGAGCGAGCAGACAGGGATCTGCTTCGTCATAGCCTGCACGTAGTAAAGAAATTCAAGCAATGGCTCGGCTACCACTATCAGATACGGGATTAGGCGATTGAACGATGAATAGGTTGGTTCGCTATTACTGGCATCACAAGCTCAAAGGCTCTCTCTATCAGCCTCTGTTTACTGCGCCTATTGATCATGAATATGTATCGCTCGATTGTGAAACCACCAGCCTAGACCCCAATCAGGCAGAATTAGTTACTATTGCCGCGACCAAGATCATCGGTAACCGAATCATTACCAGCCAACCTTTTGAAGTCCGATTGCGCGCCCCGCAATCGCTTGATTGCAATTCAATAAAAATCCACCGTATTCGTCATCAAGATCTAAAACACGGCATCGAAGAAAAACAGGCTTTAATCGAGCTACTGAACTTCATTGGAAATCGTCCTTTAGTCGGCTACCACATCCGCTATGACAAAAAAATTCTCGACCGCGCCTGTTTAAAACAGCTTGGATTTCCACTGCCTAACCGATTAGTCGAAGTGAGCCAACTCTATCAAGACAAACTTGAAAGACAGCTGCCCAATGCCTATTTTGATCTCAGCATGGATGCCATCTGTCGCCAGCTCGATTTACCCATCCCGGTCAATAAACATGATGCATTACAAGACGCTATCTCCGCTGCGCTGATCTTTGTTCGCCTGAAACATGGTGACCTGCCCCGTTTCAACTCTTCTTATTCTTAATTCAACCACTGGCGCTTCACATAGAGAGCAACATCTCAAAAATGAACTTAACTCGCTATTTTGTAAGTGAAAAGCAGCGTCTCATCCTAAAGTCTAATTGTGGAAATCGCCGTCCTAGCCGAGAGTGATAACACACAGACGGTTCTGTAATAGACCTAGAAACTGAACACAAAGGAAGTTGCCAGTTCATTAGGAATGTAGGCACAAGGAGAGATGCAATGAGTGAAGCCCACGTTTATCCGGTAAAAGAAAATATTAAATCAACCACACACGCGGATAATGACACTTACCTAGCCATGTACCAGCAATCTGTTTCTGACCCTGAAGGTTTTTGGGGTGAACACGGAAAAATCGTTGATTGGATCAAGCCTTTCACACAGGTCAAAAACACCTCTTTCGATCCTGGCCACATTGATATTCGCTGGTTTGAAGATGGCACGCTTAACGTTTCGGCTAACTGTATCGACCGCCACCTTGCTGAGCGCGGTGATGAAGTCGCTATCATCTGGGAAGGCGATGACCCGGCAGATGACAAAACTCTAACTTTTAATGAACTGCACAAAGAAGTGTGCCTGTTTTCGAATGCTCTAAAAGAGCAAGGCGTGCGCAAAGGTGATGTGGTTTGTTTATACATGCCAATGGTGCCAGAAGCGGCAGTAGCTATGCTGGCGTGTACCCGTATCGGGGCGGTTCACACAGTCGTATTTGGTGGTTTCTCACCAGAAGCACTGTCTGGTCGTATTATCGATTCAAACTCTAAAGTCGTTATCACTGCCGATGAAGGCGTGCGTGGCGGCCGTGCGGTGCCACTGAAGAAGAATGTTGATGAAGCACTGACGAACCCTGAAGTGAAAAACATCGAGAAGGTTGTGGTATTCAAACGCACTGGCGGTGATGTTGCATGGCACGAACACCGCGATGTGTGGTGGCACGATGCTATTGCTAATGTATCTGCAGATTGCCCACCAGAAGAGATGAACGCAGAAGATCCACTATTTATCCTTTATACGTCAGGCTCAACGGGTAAACCTAAGGGTGTTATGCACACCACAGGTGGTTACCTTGTTTATGCAGCAATGACATTCAAATACGTATTCGATTACCAAGAAGGCGAGACTTTCTGGTGTACAGCCGATGTGGGTTGGATTACCGGCCACACATACCTTGTTTACGGGCCGCTTGCTAATGGCGCAAAAACGATTCTGTTTGAAGGCGTGCCAAATTACCCGAACACCAGCCGCATGAGTGAAGTGGTCGATAAGCACCAAGTTAATATTCTTTATACTGCGCCAACGGCTATTCGTGCACTGATGGCGAAAGGCAATGAAGCCGTTGAAGGTACTTCTCGTGACAGCCTAAGAATCATGGGCTCAGTGGGTGAACCTATCAACCCAGAGGCGTGGGAGTGGTACTACAAAACAATCGGTAATGAGCAGTCTCCTATTGTTGATACATGGTGGCAAACAGAAACGGGCGGTATCTTAATTGCACCGCTACCAGGCGCAACTGACCTAAAACCGGGCTCGGCAACTCGTCCATTCTTCGGTGTGCAACCGGCGCTGGTTGATAACATGGGTAACATCATTGAGGGCGCAACAGACGGCAACCTAGTGATTCTTGACTCTTGGCCAGGACAAATGCGTACCGTTCATGGCGATCATGACCGCTTCGAACAGACTTACTTCTCGACCTTTAAAGGCATGTACTTTACCAGTGATGGCGCTCGTCGTGATGAAGACGGTTACTACTGGATTACTGGTCGTGTCGATGACGTGCTTAACGTATCAGGTCACCGTATGGGGACTGCTGAGATTGAATCGGCTCTAGTTGCATTCGATAAGATTGCTGAGGCTGCAATTGTGGGCATCCCTCATGATATTAAAGGCCAAGCGATTTATGCTTACATCACGCTGAATGATGGTGAGTTCCCAACTGCAGAGCTTCATAAAGAAGTTAAAGACTGGGTACGTAAAGAGATTGGCCCAATTGCAACGCCAGATGTACTGCACTGGACCGACTCTCTACCAAAAACTCGTTCGGGTAAAATCATGCGTCGTATCCTGCGTAAAATCGCGACTGGCGATACAGGTAACCTAGGTGATACCTCGACACTAGCTGACCCAAGCGTGGTTGATAAGCTGATTGCCGAGAAAGCAGAACTGGCATAAGCAACCAGTCACATCAGCTAATCACTGTTTAAAACAGCACTTTCTAAACCGTCACCTATGTGGCGGTTTTTTTATGGCTGATCTTGATCTCAAATATCCCGCCCCAAATTAAGGCTAAGACGCTTTTTTGTTAAGTTGGTAACAATTCCAAGCTGTATCAATAGGAGATTAGACCAGTAAATTGCTGCGATTTGCGCTGAATTAGCTATAATCTGGTTCTAATTTTTAAATTTGGGTTTTTCTCACTAGAAATTAACCGCAAATTTTCAATAAAATGGCAACATTCACGTTCGTAAACACGATAAAGGAAGATAGCCCCACGATGTCTACAAAGTTTCGCATTCTAGTTTTAAATGGCCCAAACCTTAACCTGTTGGGCCTTAGAGAGCCTGCACACTACGGTTCTCAAACACTTGACCAGATTATTAGCTCACTGACCGAGCAAGCGAAAGCACACGATGTTGAGCTATCTCACTTACAGTCAAATCGTGAGTATGAACTGATTGAAGCGATCCATAGTGCTTATCAAAATGTTGATTTTATTATTATCAACCCAGCAGCCTTTACACATACCAGTGTGGCACTGCGTGATGCACTACTTGGCGTTGCAATCCCATTTATTGAGGTTCATCTATCGAATGTTCACGCGCGTGAACCATTCCGTCACCACTCTTACCTATCTGATAAAGCAGAAGGTGTGATTTGTGGCTTAGGTGCCCAAGGTTATCAATTTGCTTTGACCGCTGCGCTCAGCAAGCTCAACTCAAAGTAAACATAAACAACGAACTATTACTAACCTACTCAGTCATAGAGTAAGTTCAATTAACAGATAAAGAGAAAGAAACAATGGATATTCGCAAAATCAAAAAGCTAATCGAATTGGTTGAAGAGTCTGGTATTTCTGAGCTAGAAATCTCTGAAGGTGAAGAGTCAGTACGAATCAGTCGTAACAGCACTGCACCTGTAGCACCTGTTCAATATGCAGCTGCTCCAGCACCGGTAGCGGCAGCAGCTCCTGCGGCGGCACCTGTAGCAGCAGAAGCAGCGGCTCCTGCAGTTCCAGCAGGTCACCAAGTTCTTTCTCCAATGGTTGGTACTTTCTACGGCGCTCCAAGCCCAGACGCAAAACCATTCGTTAAAGTTGGTCAATCTGTAACTGCTGGCGAAACGCTATGTATCGTTGAAGCAATGAAAATGATGAACCAAATCGAAGCTGATAAATCTGGTGTTGTAACAGCTATCCTAGTTGAAGACGGTCAACCAGTAGAATTCGACCAAGCTCTAGTAATTATCGAATAATAGAGAGCACTCATTATGTTAGATAAATTAGTAATCGCGAACCGTGGTGAGATTGCACTACGTATTCTGCGTGCATGTAAAGAGCTTGGCATTAAAACGGTAGCGGTTCACTCAACTGCTGACCGTGACCTTAAGCACGTACTGCTTGCAGACGAAACCATTTGTATCGGTCCAGCTCGTGGTATCGATAGCTACCTAAACATCCCTCGTATCATCAGCGCAGCTGAAGTGACAGGTGCAGTAGCTGTTCACCCTGGCTACGGCTTCCTATCTGAAAATGCAGACTTTGCAGAACAGGTAGAGCGCAGTGGCTTTATCTTTGTTGGCCCTAAAGCTGAAACCATTCGCATGATGGGTGACAAAGTGTCAGCTATCACGTCAATGAAGAAAGCTGGCGTACCTTGTGTACCAGGTTCTGACGGTCCTCTTGATGACGACGAAGCGAAAAACAAAGCGCACGCTAAGCGCATTGGCTTCCCAGTTATCATCAAGGCATCTGGCGGCGGCGGCGGTCGTGGTATGCGTGTTGTTCGTTCTGAAGCAGAACTAACAGAAGCTATCGCGATGACTCGTGCTGAAGCAAAAGCATGTTTCAACAACGACATGGTTTACATGGAGAAATTCCTAGAAAACCCACGTCACATTGAAGTACAAGTGCTTGCAGATGGCCAAGGCAATGCTATCCACCTAGGTGAGCGTGACTGTTCAATGCAGCGTCGTCACCAGAAAGTTGTGGAAGAGGCGCCAGCTCCAGGTATCACTGAAGAGATGCGTAAGTACATCGGCGAACGCTGTACTCGTGCATGTATCGAGATCGGTTACCGCGGTGCAGGTACATTTGAATTCCTATACGAGAACGGTGAGTTCTACTTCATCGAAATGAACACTCGTATCCAGGTTGAACACACGATTACTGAAATGGTAACGGGTATTGACCTAGTGAAAGAGCAACTTCGCATTGCTGCTGGTCAGCCTCTATCATTCACACAGGATGATATTAAGCTGCGCGGCCACTCAATCGAATGTCGTATCAACGCGGAAGATCCCGTTCGTTTCTTGCCATCTCCAGGTAAGATCACGCGCTTCCATGCTCCAGGTGGTATGGGTGTACGTTGGGAATCTCACATCTACACTGGTTACACAGTACCACCACACTACGATTCAATGATTGGTAAGCTGATCACTTACGGTGAGAACCGTGATGTTGCTATCGCTCGTATGAAGAACGCTTTGGGTGAAATGATTGTTGAAGGTATTAACGTTAATACTGAGCTTCAACTGTCTATTATGAACGACGAAAACTTCCAACACGGTGGTGCAAACATCCACTACCTTGAGAAGAAACTTGGTTTGTCATAATCCGTTCGTTTAAGAACAGTCAAAATGCTCACTTCGGTGAGCATTTTTGTTTTTGAACCGCCGAAATAATCAATCTTTAATCCCCATTATATTCCGTGGGGTTTTGGTGAATTTGCTCATATTTTCTGCTAGACTCGCCATCCAATTTTTCTCATATAGAAGATGCAGCCATGCCTTGGATTCAAATCAAGCTTAATGCTACCAATGAAAATGCCGAACAAATCGGCGACATGTTAATGGAAGAGACTGGTGCTCTTTCTGTAACTTTCCTGGATGCACAAGATACCCCTGTATTTGAGCCTCTGCCGGGTGAAACTCGCCTTTGGGGTGATACTGACATTCTCGCGCTTTACGACGCTGAGACTGATACTGGTGTCGTTCTAGCGCAGATTAAAGCAAGCAACATGTTCCCTGCAGACTTTGCTCATAAAGTAGAGCAAATTGAAGACAAGGATTGGGAACGTGAATGGATGGACAACTTCCACCCAATGAAGTTTGGTGAGCGTTTATGGATCTGCCCTAGCTGGCGCGATATCCCTGAACCTGACGCTGTTAACGTAATGCTAGACCCAGGCCTTGCATTTGGTACAGGTACTCACCCGACAACGGCATTGTGTCTGGAGTGGCTTGAAGGCTTAGACCTTGCAGGCAAAACCGTGATCGACTTCGGTTGTGGCTCAGGCATCCTAGCGATCGCTGCGATCAAACTAGGCGCGGCAAAAGTTATCGGGATCGACATTGATCCTCAAGCTCTGCTTGCATCAAAAGACAACGCACAACGCAATGGCGTTGCTGAGCAACTAGAGGTGTTCTTGCCACAAGATCAACCGGAAGGTTTGCTAGCAGACGTTGTTGTAGCCAACATTCTTGCAGGTCCATTACGCGACCTTTCTGGCATCATCAAAGGCCTAGTTAAGCCAAATGGTGTACTTGCGATGTCGGGTGTTTTAGATACACAAGCAGAAGATGTTGCGGCTTATTATCGTGATGAGCTTCACATTGATCCGATCATCGAACAACAAGAATGGTGTCGAATCTCAGGTCGCAAGCAAGGCTAGACAAGACTTTGGGCGCTAATTGACTGAAATTTAAACAAATTACAAAAACAAATTGTAAATGCTCAAATATTAGTCTTTTCACGCAGCGAAAAAATGCGTAAAATGCGCGCCCTTGCTGGTACAGAACTGTGATGACATTTTTTGAAAATCGGAAATTATCAACTTAAGAACAATCTAATCGTCGCTCCTATGGCTGGCGTAACGGATAGACCATTCCGTGAGTTGTGTCTTCGCTACGGTGCGGGGATGGCAGTCAGTGAAATGATGTCCTCCAATCCGAAAGTTTGGAAAACGTCAAAGTCTCAGCAGCGCATGGTACATGAAGGCGAATCGGGCATTCGTTCAGTACAAATCGCTGGTGCAGATCCACAGCTTATGGCCGAGGCTGCTCAATTTAATGTCGATAACGGTGCGCAAATCATCGATATCAACATGGGTTGTCCAGCCAAAAAAGTGAATAAGAAGCTTGCGGGCTCAGCCTTACTACAGCATCCAGAACTCATTGAAGACATTCTGAAAGCGGTGGTAAATGCTGTCGACGTTCCAGTAACGTTGAAAACGCGCACAGGCTGGGATACAGACAATAGAAACTGTGTCCAAATCGCGAAAATAGCCGAAGACTGCGGCATACAAGCTCTTGCGCTCCATGGAAGAACTCGCGCTTGTATGTACAAAGGTGAGGCAGAATACAAACACATTAAAGCAGCGAAACAAGCAGTATCTATTCCGGTTATCGCTAACGGTGATATCGATAGTCCGGAAAAAGCGAAGTTTGTGCTGGAGTACACCGGCGCTGATGCTTTAATGATAGGTCGACCTGCCCAAGGACGTCCTTGGATTTTTAACGAAATCCTACACTATTTGGAAAACGGCACCACGATGGACCCACTCCCGATTTCGGAAGTGAAAGACATCATGCTTGGTCATGTCCACGCTCTACATGAATTTTATGGAGAGTTTTTAGGCCCTCGCATCGCTCGTAAGCATGTGGGTTGGTATCTAAAAGAACATGAACAAGCGAGTGAGTTTCGCCGTACCTTCAACGCATTCGAAGCAGGTGATCTGCAGCTTGAAGCGCTAGAAGGTTTTTTTGATAACGTTGCACCATAATTACGAGAAGAGCTAGACCGAATATGTTCGAACAAAATCTGACTTCAGAAGCATTGACAGTAACTACAGTTACATCACAAGACCAAATCACGCAGAAGCCACTACGTGACTCAGTTAAAGCATCATTGAAAAATTACCTTGCTCAATTAAACGGTCAAGAAGTCAGCGAGTTATACGAATTAGTATTAGCTGAAGTTGAACAGCCACTACTAGACACTATCATGCAGTACACTCGCGGTAACCAAACTCGCGCAGCAACCATGATGGGTATTAACCGCGGTACTCTTCGCAAGAAACTTAAAAAATACGGCATGAATTAATATAAAGCCCGTAAGAAATTGATTTAAAAGACCCTGCAACCCCGCAGGGTCTTTTTTTATCTGGACGAGTACCACATAAAGCACCATTAATAACGAAAGCACCACATTAGAATTTATCATGCAGCCATCACGCCCCGCACTCTGAGTACAAGAGTGGAATCTAAATTAACGAATTGGTGTAGCTGTTGCACTGAATCGTTCGTAATACGAACGCGTCACTGACGGCTCACTGAGTATTCACTGATTTGTAGCTCCTTAATTTTCAGGGGCTGAGCGTTTTACGCAGTTAAAGCTTGTAAATTAGAGTTGGTACTCACGGTTTAGGTTGCACAGCTCATTGAAGCCCTGAACCGTCTCAGGGTTGTCGATGTGCGCTTGCTTGATGCTCTCAATTGACGAGCCCATTCTTGCCGATGCAAAGGCAACGTATTCTAGATCAGGGTGCTCATAAAGGTTGTCGATTTTCATATCAACGATTGCCTCGAACTGAGCAACATGCTCAGCGGGTGCGCCGTTCGCCTCTGCATACTGAAAGCAAACCGAGAAGCGAGCCAAGTCAACGCCCGCATTGCCCGCACTAGCCTCATCGAACGCCTGAGCCGTGAATGGTGCCGCGGTTAGTGCAGCTAGGGTAATTAGTCGCTTCATTAGTCACGGTCTCCATTAAGACATTGAGTGAGTGCAATAGGGTTGCCGAATCCGTCATTTTTCGGGTGGTCGTGGTCATACTTCTTGCCGCAGTAGTCAGCACGGTTAGGGCTACCAACCGGAACAATGATACTAGGCGCTTGAGGCGCTGCCTCTTGAGCTTGATTAAAGGTTTCAGCAAGTGCAGCGTCACGGCGCTCGTCTGCTGCGAACTGCTCAGCCATCTGCTGACCTTTATAGTTGCCTGCCACCTTACCTAGTGAGATTGCAGCAACCGCGATTACTGCAAGTGTGATCAGTTTTTTCATTATGCGTGCTCCTCTTGAGCTACTGCTGAGTTATGAGTCACTAGGCGAACGTTTGAACCGTCAGCGAAGTCGATGACCATGCGGTCAGCATCAACGCGGGTCACGTAGTAAAACTCCAGTGAGTGAGCCAGCAGAGCGCTAAACGCTAGGGCTTTGCTGAGGAAGTTGTCACGGTTAGCGCGAATGAATCTGCGTGCTCGTTGTGCTGTATTTGTTGTATTTGTTGTATTCATCTTTGAATATCCTGTTGCATGTTTTGTGCAAATTAATTTCTAGTTTACGTTTGAGAGGGATTGCAAATACTGGGGCATGACCGATTAATTTACTTACCACTTTACGACAGGCATAAAAAACCAATGTGCTCAATTTGAGCGGGTTGGATTTTGTGGCAGGTACAAAAAAGCCGCTCGGTGTGGTGGCGAGCGGCTTAGTGCCTGTCTGGTAATTCATAGTGTGGTCGGACAACAACACAGCCAGACAGAGCGCCACAATACAACGGTCAAACCCTGCGGTCTGCGCGTCCTAGTGGCTGAAACAGCACTGAGACTGCTGCGCCTTGCTCGTTGTGTGTTGGTTTCATTTTACCGCCTTTCTCATTGCGTACCGCTCACGCGCTCGCCTGTTGCGTTCTAAGCGCTCAAGACCTTGGATTGTATGACGTGCATAGATTGGGCGGTTTACCTCACTCAGTGCCTCGTCAGCGTCCAAATAAACAGCATCGGCTAGCTTGTCGAGAATGTAAGCACCGCGCTGTTGGTTAACCTTTAGCAGCAAGGAGAATTTATGCAGCAACTGAGCCTTTGTTATTTGCTTATCGCCAAAAATGACAGACTTGAGCGGCTTCCCTTTCTTACTCAGGAAAGTAACGCCGATTATGTCGGCGTCCTCTGTCTGTGGGTCAATCAACCAAATGTCAGGCGTTCTCATGCAAGCCCCATTTTACGCAGGCGAGTGAGCTCTTTCTCATGGCGCTCAATCGGTGCTTCTTCTTTGGCGTGAATCATGTCGAGTCGGGCTTGGCGCTCCTTGCGTGCCTGCGCCGCTCCGTCTTCGAGTGGCTTCAGCGTTGCGGCTACTGCAAGAGCAAGCTCACCCTCAACGGCGTAATGGTCAGCGCGTAGGCTCTCGCCGCTGCTGTTCACATGCTCAACGGTCACAGCAATGAGTTCTTTCACTGTGCGCGGGTTCGGGCTGTGTCGGTATTCTGTGACCCTCATCAAAATATCATTGACCACGCCGACCGTGTAGCTGTCCATCTTGCGCGCTTGAGTGAGTAGCCCGAGCTCATCCCACGGTGCAAGGGTCTCAACTGTTCCGGTCAGAAGGGTGCGAATGTGCTCAGCGTTGGCTTTCTGCTTGAAGCGTAGCGCGGCGAGCAGTTCAGCCTCTGTTTGTGGTACGTACTCTTGATGCTCTGACCCGTCAGTATTTGACTCAGGGCTATTGTCTATAAGGGTTTTGCGCCCCTGCTCGATAGAAAATGGTTTAAGTTCTGGCATTATTTTTCACCCTTTGGACGGACGCGGGCTTTTGCGCGATCAATGAATGCGTCAAGGTTTGGTGTTGCGCTCTCGCCGCGCTGCTGTGCTCGGTCGTCTTTCTTCTTTTCGTCATCGTCAGTGTCACTCGGGTTGTCTGCATGCCACTGGTCAAGGAACGCCTCGCATGCTTCCTCTGTGTTTTCTACATCGCCTGATTTGACGGCCTTGTTGTATGCATCGCCTGCTTTCTGGCTGTATCGTTCATTGCTCATGTTTTGCTCTCTTTCTGTTTAGTTGATTAATGGTTTGTTGCTTTCACAATCGCGCTGTTTGTTGCTGTTGGTTAAAATAAATTGTTGTGTGCATGGGGTTAAGCAGAGCTATTCCTCCTTCATCCCCTCTCCGCCCTCTGTGACCCTACTTTTTTTAGAGACACAAAATTCCCATTCCCTCTAGCTACTCCCAGTTAACCCTGTATCGTTTTTTGTTGCCTTTTTTTGAAAAACAGTATTTGGAGGCTTTCTCATTGTTCTTGTTTAATTTTGACAAGTACGTCTACAGCCTTCTCGCTAAGGTTGTAGTGGTAGACCCTATTTACTTCCCCCTTAATCAACCAACCACCAACTGATAACTTGTCCATCCGCTTCCTTACAGTTGTCTGGCTAGCACTGGTGTAACCTGTGACCCCACCTATAGTGTGACGCCCTTTTGATACCTGTTTGAAGATGTCTACAGCACCATTGACACCAATCGCTTTATTGATGTCATGCTCTTTGAGCGCACTAGCTAGCCGCTCTAGATTGTGCGAACTCATTGCTGCGCACCTTCTAGCAAGCGGCTTTGCAGATTCACCTCTGCGCGAATAATGTCGATGTCCTTACGCCAGTAGTAGAGGTTGGTAGGCGTCAACCCCAATGCTTTTATCGCCTGAGGTAGTGTTTGCCCCGAATTTAAACGCCTAATTAAACCAACCTTCGTATCGCCCCACGGCTTGTGCTTGCTCATGCTTTCGTCTCTCTTGTTGTGTTTTCTTGAGATGCAATATTGAAGGCTCTCACCACCCCGCAACACCCCATTTCAGAAAATCTCAAAAAGGGTGTTGAGCTTTCAGTGTGCTAGGCAGTATTGCCACCTCCACAGACAGAGAGAGACAACTATGACAACTAAGCTACTTCGTTACTCAGACGTAATTGAGATGATCGGAATGAACCGTAGAACTATTTGGAAATGGGTTAAGTTAGGGAAGTTCCCAGAACCTGTACGTATGAACGGGCGCACTATTGGGTGGAGGTGTGAACTGGTACAGCAATGGGTAGAGGAGAATCAGGGGTGAGAATTGCCATTCTTGAGCCTGTCTTTCTGAGGCCTGATAGCGAAGACCTGACTGACCTCTCAAGCCTGCATGAACTGGCGGAGTTCTCATTACTCAGACAATCGGTCAAGACCGAGTTAGAGAGCGGTAAGCATCACAGCAAGGTGAAAGGCAGTGGTAAGAAAGTGCCATATGCGTACTTGCGAATGATTGACGCAATAGTTGACAGCTCGACCGATGAGGAACGATTAACGCATGTACTAAGAGATAAGGTGTTCGTCAATAACGTACCGGATGTAGTAGCAGCTGCGAACAGATTTTTGGCGCGGAATATGATTTCATTTTGCATTCGCTGCCATCCGGTCAATTACTCAAACTCTCACGTTTGGAGGTTGGAGAGGCTTTAAACTGGTGCTGAGCGTGGTACTCAGGGTTAAAAACACACCCCAGAACACCATAAATAAAGTCACTGTTAAATCATACTGGATTATAGAAGCAATAAAAAACGCCCTCCAGAACTAACTGGAGAGCGCCGCAACAATTAAGGGGCTCACTTTGGCGAGTCACGCCCCTTAATCATCTTAAGGCAGTCTAACAAATGAGCACTAAAACAACCAAGCGCAAAACGCCCGTTGATCATGAGCGAATCGTAATAAGCTTCCTGTTAAACGATTCAATTAGGTCATCAATGGATGATGTCCAAGCTCTTGATGAGGGCGAGTTCAAACGCAATAAGCACAAGATAATCGTAAAGGCCGCTAAAGACCTGTTTGTGATTGAAAGTAAGCCCCCAGAGCGCTACGTAATAGCTCAAGCGGTTTATGACATAGCCATTCAGGACGGGTACTCTAAGGATGATGCTGGCGAGTGGATGGATTTCGTACAAGATTTCAACCCTAGCGCATCCTCAAAATACACACCAAGTCAAATGATGGATGCCTTTTCTGTAATGGGGCTAACTGACGCGCAGCAACATGGCTCAGCGGTATTCCCTGATACCTTTAATGGGCGCGTGCTTGGCACAGCTGACAACCTAGCTGAGTTGCTAAGGTCGTTAGGATTAAAAGCCACCCTCAATGAAATGAATCTAGGCATGGAACTGGTAAGCACAGAAACGCTTGAGCCTGTGTGTTTCGAACTGGAAGATGCACGCTCGCTTGTCATGAGCGAATCAGAGAAAGCGGGCTTGCCAAGAAGAGCATTTGACGAACACTTCAAGTCAGTAGCGGGGCGCAATAAGTACCACCCAGTAAAAAGATGGTTAGAGGAAGATGAGTGGGACTCAAAGCCTAGGGTCTTACCTTTAATAAACGCAATGAACGCACGTGACACCAACCTAGCAAGAGTGGTGATGACCAAGTTTTTCACGGCATGTGTCGCAGCTCTCTATGAGAAGTCATTTGTGGGTAAGCTTGTGCCAGTCCTACAAGGTGGTCAATCCTTTAAAAAATCAGCTTTTATTTCTCGATTCGCCAGAGTCGGGAGTGGAGCTTACTTGGAGGGCGAATCATTAAACCCAGAGGATAAGGACTCGGTATCCAAAGTGGTCAAGGCGTGGATTGTTGAGCTCGGCGAGCTGGAGCAAACAACTAAGCGTAGTCAGGGGGCGTTAAAGGCTTTTATTACTAGGAGCTCAGATGTATTTAGACCTCCTTATGCACGCACTGAGGTCTCAAAACCAAGAAAAACGACCCTTATAGGAACGGTTAATGGTACGGGTTTTCTTCGTGATGAAACAGGATCGGATCGGTATGCAGTAATTGAGCATAAAGAGGCCGTAAACATGGAGGCCGTCAATAGCATCCTTGGTTGGGAATACAATGAGGGCAGAATTACCCAAAGCAGACCGGATGAGCTCAGGCAGTTCTGGCTTGAAGTTAAGAGGATGTATGATAGTGGGAGCTCTTGGCATTTAACCGAGAAGGAGCTTTCGCTGATAACAAAAGCAAATGAAGAGCATGACGCTAAGACTCCTGCCTTTGAATTTCTTGAGGACATGATCTCTGGTGCAGATTCAGAAACCCACAACTACCGCTGGATGTCCTCATCAGAAATAATTGAGCTCGTACCCAGCCTAAGAGTAGACAACGCTGTGTCTGTAGGCAAGGCGCTTTCCAAGCTGGAGAAAGTCGGCCTCATTGAATCTAGAACGCTTAGGGCGAGACGGCGGGAATATTACCTACCACTCTCAGTAAAAGTAAGAAACACAGCCTAACTCAAAGCCCTGCACGTTGCGGGGCTTTTTATTTACTAGCCGCTTGCACCATCACCCTCACCAAACCTTCATCACCCTTCTTCATCGCACTTAAGCCACTCTATTTATTATCTTTTATACTCTTTGGTGAAGGTGGTGAATATAAATAGGGTAAAAAAGGTAAACTGGTAACCAATAACAGTCGGAAGGGGGGTAAAGGGGAGTAGTTCGCCATCACCATCCCCACCAATAGCTGAAAGCCCCGTCATATAAGGGTTTAGGCGCGGTGAGGACTAGGTGATGTAGTTGAAAGGGGTGTGATTCACACTGTAAGTGCACCATGAGAGTGATGATTTTTTGAGGGGGTGGAATTCACGCTAACAACACAATGCGAACGCATGCATTAAGCGCTGCGCTTTGGGTTTTATAATTCAAGATGAACTAAACAACCCTTACCCTGCGGGGCTTGAGAGACAAAATCATTCTTTAAGCACCACCAACAGCCCCCTGCAAGCTGCCTTTGTACCATGAACGGGTGCGAAGTTCAGCCCTAGTTAAATCCTCTTGAGCTATAACCTCCTTTAACTCCTTTCTTGCTTCTTCAATCTGATTGCGCAATCTCTCTTTTTCTTTGATGTCATTACTGGCGGCTATTTCATCAAGTAGGCGGCTTTGCTCTGCACGAAACTTATCGAAAGCCCTAACCCGTGGCAGCCAGAGAGAGTCATCATCAACATAAGCAGACCTTACCCTATTGAATTTATTGGCAGTTTTATCCTTACTAGTGCGTACCCCTAGGTGATGGCCTACATTGTTAAGAATTCGCTCATAAATCTTGTCCGACTTTGCATCGGCAAGAGACTTAAAACTTCCCACCTCGATCATGCTTGGGTTGTCGTCCAGAAAGGCGCGAGCACCCTCCGCTACTCCCTCATGAACGCAAAGAGTGTGAAGCAATTCAAAAAACTTATCGCGAGGGTCAGGCCGTGGGTCTTCGTTATCCCTAAAGACCTCTGTTGAGCCTGTCTTAATTCTTTCACCTGTTGTTATAGGTAAGCCCTTTCTAGGGTCACGCCCTGCCAGAAACTCCCCAAGCATCCATTTAGCGCCCATCTCTAGCCTGCTCACTGATGGGTCGTCACTAATAGGAGCAAGCTCAAGCCATTGCTCAGCGGCGTTACGTGCTAGAATTCGCTCTGTTACATGATCTGGTGTCCACTTGTTTCCGCGCTTATTCATTGCAAAGCCCCTCTAGTTCATTCATCCAAACGCTAAGTGCCACCCTTTTTTGCGGTATGTGTTGCGACCTGTTGTAAATCTTCATTACGCCTCCTAGTGAGTGACCTAGCATTTGCTCGACCACATACGGCTCAACCTCAAGGTCATTTAGCATTGTTGCAAAAGTCCTCCGAATGTCATGCAGAGACCAAGCATTGTCATGCTCAAGCCTCTTGTGCAAGCCGCGCCCGAACATAGACACAGCCTCTGGAGACTTAAGCTCACTCAGCAAGTAATTAGATCTTGAGCGCTCAATCAAGGACTCAATCAAAGGGCGAACCTGCTCAGGAATGGGTCTGGCTATTTCAACGTTTGTCTTACTGTTCTCCTTTGGGGTTGTCCATACCATTGTGTCTAAATCCCACTCGGACACCTTGGACAATCGCAGTTCTTGAGAGCGGCAACCAAACACCACCAATAAACGTATTAACCCCGTGTAATAACTATTCTGTCGCTCATCGTGCGTCCACATCCATAATGATTTTAGTTCAGCCTTGGTTAGAATGCGCTCTCTTGCGTCTTGGCTCTCACCAATATGCTTAACTAAAAGATCATCCAGTGCGTGAGATTTAGCAAAGCCTCGCACACGGCAATATTTTATTGCTTGCTTGCAGTTCTGGAGGACATACCCGCTAGCTTTTGGTGCAGGTCGCCCCGTATGCTTTCCACTGGTAATAGCGTCAAATACAGCAACCCAGTCCTGAGTTTCACATGCGGAGAGTGGCAAACTTCCAATGTGCGGGTAAACATGTCGTTCAAACTGCGCCTTGTGCTTGTCAGCGTTCTTTCTAGTCTTTGAGGCTTCGTTGTCTAGCCAGTATTCAAGGGCAGCTCTAACCGTCTTCTCTGTTGATGCTTTATCTCTATTGAGTTTTCGCTGAACTTTGGGGTCGCCTCCCTCAGAAATTAACCTACGCATCGAATTAGCTTTTTCTCTGGCGTCCTTTAGCGTGAGCGTGACCTTATCGTAACTGCCTAAATTGATTTCGCTTGCTTTGCCGCTGATGCGGTAACGAAGCACAAACGAGACTGTCCCTGTCACTCTGTGAATAACACTAAGCCCATCAACCTCACCGTCACGGTATCGCGTAACCTTTACTGGCTTTGTTTTGCTAAGACTCTCGATTTTAGTCGCTGTTAGCTTGCTGCTTTTGCTCATACCGCCCTCAAACTTTGCAATTACGAAAAGGAAATAAAATACCGCTCAAGTACCACATCTAGCACCATACTTTATTGTAGACGAAGAATAATAAGGAGAGACAAAGAGAGACGCAATAGTGACCGCAACGCCTGTGAATGCTAACATTAGCTAGATTATTGTGAGATAAACCCAGACTGGGAGAGACGTGTATTTTTATAATACGGCATGAACTAATCGTTCTTTCGTAATTTATTGAATTGAAAGCCAAGCTCATTGTTGAGTTTGGCTTTTTTTTGGCTTGTCGAACCGTGATAGGTGGCTGATTACTCTCCAGTACGACAGCAACGCCCTTTGTCGACATTTGCCGAATCCAAGGCTGCTAGAATCGAACAATGGCTTGCATCGTCGTCTACGTGGCCACAACACGCATCATTAATCTTTTTAAGTGCAGTGCGAATCTTAGTTAATTCGGTAATCTTCTCATCAATCATCTCTAGCTTTGCTGAGGTAATCGACTTCACTTCGGAGCAACTGTGCTGTGTGGCCTCGAGGCGAATCTCAAGCAATTCTTTAATCTCGTCCAAACTCAGCCCCAACGCTTTAGATTTGAGAATAAAGGTCACCTGTTTCTGGTTATTTTCATCATATAGGCGATAACCCGACTCACTGCGACTGGCTGGCGCGATCAGGTTATTCTTCTCATAAAATCGCAAGGTATCGGCTGTCACACCGCATCGCTTCGCTAATTCACCGATCTGAAACATGTTTTTTCCTACTGTTTCGTCCATTCCACAATTAACCTTATCGTTACTTTTCAGGCTGAAATGGCACTTTTCATAATTAATTTTGAGATGCCAAACGATTGCGCGAGCTTTTTTGTAATAAATTAGTTAGAATCTGCGCCATCAAATTTGGAGTTGGTTATCTTATAGCTTAATCATAAGACTAACCCAAAAGGTCTTTACCAAAACTGGCCAATATTTTATCTCTTACTGGTATCTAAGATAATCCACGCTAAGAAGATAGAAACAAGTTCTTTTTTGGCAAATATCTTTATTTTAACCCCATGAATTTGAGGAAGATGGAAGCATGAATAACGCTCGTCCAATTCGCCGCGCTCTAATCAGCGTATCAGACAAAACTGGTATCGTTGAATTTGCACAAGCTCTTGCTAACCGTGGTGTAGATATCCTATCTACCGGTGGCACTGCTCGCCTGCTTGCTGAAAAAGGCATCTCTGTTACAGAAGTATCTGACTACACTGGTTTCCCAGAAATGATGGATGGCCGTGTTAAGACTCTGCACCCAAAAGTTCATGGTGGTGTTCTAGGCCGTCGTGGTCAAGATGATGACGTGATGGAAACTCACGGTATCAACCCTATCGATATGGTTGTTGTAAACCTATACCCATTCGCAGAAACCGTTGCTAAAGAAGGTTGTACCCTTGCTGAGGCTGTTGAGAACATCGACATCGGCGGTCCAACAATGGTTCGCTCTGCTGCTAAAAACCACAAAGACGTTACTATCGTTGTTAACGCACACGACTACGAGCGTGTTGTCGCTGAAATGGACGCGAACGATAAATCTCTAACACTAGAGACTCGCTTCGACCTCGCTATCGCAGCATTCGAGCACACCGCTTCTTACGACGGCATGATCGCAAACTATTTCGGCACTATGGTTCCATCATACGGTGAGAACAAGGAAGGAGACGAAGAGTCTAAATTCCCTCGCACGTTCAACCAACAGTTCGAGAAAAAACAAGACATGCGCTACGGTGAGAACAGCCACCAGGCAGCCGCATTCTACGTTGAAGCAAACCCTGAAGAAGCATCAGTTTCTACAGCTCGCCAAATTCAAGGTAAAGCCCTTTCTTACAACAACATCGCTGACACTGACGCAGCACTTGAGTGTGTGAAAGAGTTCGACCAGCCAGCATGTGTGATTGTTAAGCACGCTAACCCATGTGGTGTAGCACTAGGTGAAGACATCCTAGAAGCTTACGACCGTGCATTCAAAACAGACCCAACGTCTGCATTTGGTGGCATCATCGCTTTCAACCGTGAACTAGACGCTGCAACAGCAACGGCTATCACTGAGCGTCAATTCGTTGAAGTTATCATTGCACCATCAGTTTCTGCTGAAGCAGTAGAAATCGTAGCGGCTAAGAAAAACCTTCGCCTACTTGAGTGTGGCGAGTGGACAACGAAGACAACTGGCTTTGACGTGAAACGCGTTAACGGTGGTTTGCTAGTTCAAGACCGCGACCAAGGCATGGTGTCTGAAGATGACCTTAAAGTGGTTTCTAAACGCCAACCTACAGCTGAAGAGCTAAAAGATGCTCTATTCTGCTGGAAAGTAGCAAAATACGTTAAATCTAACGCTATCGTTTACTCGAAAGGCGACATGACAATTGGTGTTGGCGCTGGCCAAATGAGCCGCGTTTACTCTGCGAAAATCGCAGGCATCAAAGCTGCAGACGAAGGTCTACAGGTTGAAGGTTGTGTAATGGCATCAGATGCATTCTTCCCATTCCGTGACGGTATCGACGCGGCAGCAGAAGCTGGCATCAAGTGTGTTATCCAACCGGGCGGCTCTATGCGTGATGACGAAGTTATCGCAGCAGCAGACGAACACGGCATGGCGATGATCTTTACGGGCATGCGTCACTTCCGCCACTAATATTTAGTCCATCTAAACAATTAGTAGCTATCGAGCCTCTCAATTTTGAGGGGCTTTTAAGAATTAAAGACTTAAGGATTGAAACATGAACGTATTAATCATCGGTGCTGGCGGTAGAGAACATGCTTTGGGTTGGAAAGCGGCACAAAACCCAAACGTTGAAACAGTATTCATTGCTCCAGGTAACGCAGGTACTGCACTTGAGCCGAAACTAGAGAACGTAAACATCGGCGTTGAAGACATCGCTGGTTTAGTGGCGTTTGCTCAAGAGAAAAAAATCGAACTAACTATCGTTGGCCCTGAAGCGCCATTAGTTATTGGTGTGGTTGACGCATTCCGCGAAGTGGGTCTTCCTATCTTTGGTCCAACTCAAGCGGCAGCACAGCTTGAAGGTTCGAAAGCATTCACTAAAGATTTCCTAGCTCGTCATGACATTCCAACGGGTTACTACGCAAACTTCACTGAGATTGAGCCGGCTATCGCTTACGTACGTGAGCAAGGCGCGCCAATCGTAGTAAAAGCTGACGGTCTTGCAGCAGGTAAAGGCGTTATCGTTGCGATGACACTTGAAGAAGCTGAAGACGCAATCAAAGACATGCTAGCGGGCAACGCATTTGGCGAAGCTGGCAGCCGCGTGGTTATCGAAGAGTTCCTTGAAGGCGAAGAAGCAAGCTTCATCGTAATGGTTGACGGTTCTAGCGTTCTTCCTATGGCCACCAGCCAAGATCACAAACGTGTTGGCGACAAAGACACGGGTCCTAATACTGGCGGTATGGGTGCTTACTCTCCAGCCCCAGTTGTGACGCCTGAAATCCACAACCGTATCCTTGAGGAAGTTATCTACCCAACGGTACGTGGTATGGACGCAGAGGGCGCACCTTACACTGGTTTCCTTTACGCTGGCCTAATGATCGATGCTGACGGCACACCTAAGGTTATCGAATACAACTGCCGCTTCGGCGATCCAGAAACGCAACCTATCATGATGCGTATGGAGTCAGACCTTGTTGAGCTTTGCCTAATGGCTATCGACGAGAAACTAGACGAAGCAGAATCGAAGTGGGATCCACGCGCTTCTATCGGTGTTGTTCTTGCGGCTGGCGGTTACCCTGCTGACTACGCAAAAGGTGACGTTATTTCACTACCAACAAGCGAAGTTGAAGGCCAAAAGGTTTTCCACGCGGGTACGACAAATAACGAAGCAGGCGATGTGGTGACAAACGGTGGTCGTGTACTTTGTGCAACGGCACTGGGTAACACGGTTTCTGAAGCTCAAGAGCGTGCTTACGCGTTGACGAAGCAAGTTAGCTGGAACGGTATGTTCCACCGCAATGACATTGGTTACCGTGCGATTGCGCGCGAGCAAGAGCAGTAATCAATCTGGTTACTCGCTTACTTTCCATAACAGTAAGCGAATAACAGCAAAAGGCGCCTCGATAGGCGCCTTTTTTATTAATCAATCTTTACTCAGAATTTGTACCTGTACAGACAAATCAGCACTTGGCCTACAGTAGGCCAAATACTCTCAATCCTTTGATTAATCGCTATTCTTTCAACAATGATGGCCTAACGACACAATCATGGCTGTCTTCAGCCAGCATCAGTAACTCTTCCACGCTCATCTTACCCAGTGAATCACTTCCAAGAAACGCCGCATAGCTTTCCACAGATGCCAATCGGTCGATCACGAAGCTTGGTAAGGTCTGGTTAAATTCAATGCGATCAAATTCACCACCAGCGCACGTCTTAAAAGAGCTGCCATCCCAGTAACCCTGAACCAGTCTGAGCCCTTCGTCATTCTGCTTCATCGTAGTATCTAGAACCGACTTAGCTTCTTTCTGGTAGTTTTCGAGTTGCTTGGCTTGGATAGGTAAGATTTTGCTATCAATACGATACTGTTGATACACAGCTTCGCCTGACTTATTGAAACGCACATGGACACGATAAGGAACCAGCTCATTAGAAGAGTTACGCTGCTCGCCTTCACGAATGAATTCACGAAGCACGCCTTCTGACCAAGCATAGTCAGTTTGGTACCAGCCGTAATCGCCGACAGTGACGTAGTCAGCTGAAGTATGAGGTTGTGTTAGCTTGTTTGTAACCCAGTAGAAACTTGTCGCGTCGCCCATAACTTGGCCGCCGGTATGAGTTTCAAATTGCTCTAGGTTTTTGCGAGGGCTTGTTGAAGAACAGCCAATAAGAAATGTAGATAATAGTGAAACGAGAAGAAATGCTTTTTTCATAAAAACCTGTACCGAGGTGGAATACGACTACCTCGGTACAGTTTAGATTATTTCACTGAATCTTTCAGCGCTTTACCTGCAACAAATGCTGGAACATTTGCAGCAGCGATTTGGATCTCATCACCAGTTTTTGGGTTACGACCAGTGCGAGCTGCACGGTGGTTTACTTTAAAAGTACCAAAACCAATTAGCTGAACTTGATCGCCATCTTTAAGAGCATCTGTAACACCGCCAAGAGTCGCTTCTAGAGCAGCTTTAGCTTGTGCTTTAGAAAGGTCCGCTTTTTCAGCAATAAAGTCGATTAATTGAGTCTTGTTCATTTTAGGTTTCCCTTCTTTGTATTTTTGAATTCAATTCACTCTAAAACATAAATGCCCCATCTGGCAAAGGTTTGTCGTCGATCTTTAGCTCTAATGCCGTAGTTTTAGCCATAATATGAGTAATAACTCACAATTTGTTACTGATTTTATTAAGCAAGCCCTTGTTTAAAAGGGGCTGAGAGCAAAATTAATGATGACCTAGCCACTACTTTTTCACTATAATCCACGCTGAATCGCTGCTAAAGCGTACAATTTAATTTAAGGGCAAACATGCTGCTGCTAACTATTTACGTCTCCATTGCTATTGGAGTTTCTTTCATTTGTTCTGTTTTGGAAGCTGTACTTTTGAGTATTAGTCCGAGCTACATTGCTCAACTAAAACAAAATGGGCACCCTGCAGCAGAGTCTTTAGACAAACTGAAAACAGATATTGACCGCCCGCTTGCGTCAATTTTAACGCTCAACACCATCGCGCATACTATCGGTGCTGCGACAGCAGGTGCACAAGCGGCTGTCGTTTTTGGTAGCCAATGGTTAGGTGTCTTCTCTGCCGTGCTAACGCTGGGTATCTTGGTATTGTCTGAGATTGTTCCAAAAACCATTGGTGCAACCTACTGGCGTCAACTTGCTCCTGCTTCGGCAAGCGTGCTTCGTTGGATGGTGTTCTTCCTAACACCGTTCGTGTGGTTCTCAGAACAGATCACCAAACGTCTTGCTCGTGGCCACCAAGCACCCAAAATGCGTGATGAGCTATCTGCAATGGCAATTTTGGCAAAAGAGAGTGGCGAGTTTGCAGAAGGCGAATCAAAAATCCTGAGCAACCTACTGGGTATTCAAGATGTACCCGTGACTCAGGTAATGACGCCGCGCCCAGTGGTATTCCGTGTTGATGCGGAAATGAGTGTGAATACGTTCCTAGAACAACATAAAGACACGCCATTCTCACGTCCGCTGGTTTACAGCGAGCAAAGCGACAACATCATAGGTTTTGTTCACCGCCTAGAGCTGTTTAGATTGCAGCAAGCCGGTTGTGGTGAGAAAGCTCTGGGTGAAGTAATGCGCCCTATCCACGTGTTGCTGAACAACATGGGCTTGGCTAAGGCCTTTGACCAGATGATGGCAAACCGCCTGCAACTGTCTTTAGTTGTGGACGAGTATGGCACCATTCAGGGCATCATCACCCTAGAAGACATCTTTGAGCACCTAGTGGGTGAAGAGATTGTCGACGAAGCAGATAAGACAACTGACATGCAAGAACTGGCGTTCCAACGCTGGGAAAAGTGGAAAGAGACACACGGTGTTATCGAAAACCGCGATGACGAGGACGAGCTAGAGGAAGAAACTCCAGCAGACAACGACTCTTCAGATGCAAAATCACCGGATGACGACGACGCATCAAAAGACAAAGTGCAGTACGAAGACAAAAAAGACGCTTAATCTAAATTTGATACCGTCAGATACAACAAAGGCTCCCTAGGGAGCCTTTGTTTTTATTCGTACCTTGGTGCAATTGCGAATTATAGCGCAACACCAATGTTACTGACTGGGTCTTCACGCAGTTCGTGGCGTAGGTCTTTGATCAACTCTAAGTCACGCTCAGTCGTTTCACGTAGAGGTCGGAAAATGGCCCACTGAACGTCCCACTCTTCACACACCGCTTCGTTTTCTTTCTGGTTTTCGTTCGTCACTTCTTCAGCGCCTTGAGCAAACTCAAGCTCAGCAACCGTCTTCACCGATTGTTGACTCACTTTAATTACCGCTTCCAACATATGTTCACGGTCAAGCAGACCATGAATTAGCGTTGCTAGGCCTTGGCATGCGTCCATTGCTGGATAAACACCATAAAAATCAAAATCATCACCGCTAGGGAATAGCTCTTCAACCTTCTCAAGTTGACGCTCAAAGTTCACCTTTGCTGTTTTAACCGTCAGGATTTCCCAAATGCTATCCAAAACATCACGATAGATTCGAGCTTCCGCAAATTCTGTATTCTCACAAAACATGGCATAGTTAGGGTACATACGCTCACATAGACACGCCATAAAGGTAATTTGTTGCCAAGGTTCTAACTTTTCTAGACGAACCTGCAGTGGATTCTGAAGCATAGTCACTCAATAATTGCAGAAAAAGACAGCGAAAGTGTACTTGATAAACCCTGGGGGGAAAAGGTAAGCCGATGAACAATTTTACGAATAAGCTCTATATTCTTACTGAGCATGACGATACCTATACGCAACTGATTCTAAACCAGGATTTACCCGACCTAGAAATCACTCAAAACCCCGAATCAGCACAGATTGTCTTGGCGTCACCACCTCTAATCGCAGAGCGCCTCGGCGAGTTTAAAGAGCTAGACTGGGTACAGAGTACCTATGCCGGAATCAATAAACTCACTCAGCCAGATCTGCGTCAGGACTATACGCTAACCAACGTCAAAGGCATCTTTGGCCCGGCTATCGCAGAATACGTGTTGGGTTACACAATCAGTCACTGTAGACACTTCCCTCATTACCACCAGCATCAACAACAACGAAACTGGCAGCCACAGCTTTATACTAGCCTAACTGACAAAACTATGGTGATTTTAGGTACAGGGTCAATCGGCAGTCATTTGGCCAAAACTGCCGCAGCTTTTGGTATTCATACCATAGGTGTCAACCGTACGGGCATCCCATCCAAACAAGAAACCTTTAAAGAGACGTTCCACATCAATGAGATAGAGGCTGCCCTCAAGCAGGCCGATATTGTGGTCAACACCTTGCCATCAACCGCTGAAACCTATCAGCTGTTGAACCAAACCACGTTAGGTTACTGCTCTAATGTGTTGCTGTTTAATGTCGGGCGAGGGGAAAGCATCGACAATAAAGCCTTGTTGCTCGCCATAAAAAACAGATGGGTAGAACACGCATTTTTAGATGTGTTCGAAAGTGAACCCCTCTCTCAGGAACACCCTTTCTGGAAACTACCACAAGTCTCCATTACGCCACATATCGCTGCACTCAGTGAGCCAAGACAAGTCGTCGAGATCTTCGCAGAGAATTATCAACAGTGGCGAGATGGCTTTACGCTTAATCATGTCATCGATTTTGATAAAGGTTACTGATGTCCTCTTCGTTACTTAAAGAGATTCGACAATGCCGAGCTTGTGAGCCTCACCTATCACACGGTGCTAACCCGGTGATTCAAGCACATCCAAACGCGCGCTTGCTGATCATAGGTCAAGCGCCGGGTATTAAGGTGCATGAGTCGTCGATCCCTTGGAATGACGCCAGTGGCGAACGATTAAGAGGATGGTTAGGGATAGATAGCGATACTTTTTACGACGAGCAAAAAGTCGCGATTGTGCCTATGGGGTTTTGTTATCCGGGGAAAGGGAAAAGTGGCGATCTTCCACCACGAAAAGAGTGCGCGGAGCTTTGGCATAACAAAGTGCTGCAATCTCTACCCAATATTCAAATGACACTGCTGATTGGCCAGTACGCACAAAACCATTACCTAACAAACAAAACCACCAGCACATTGACCGAAACCGTGCGTGATTGGCAAAGGTGGGCGCCTGAGTTTTTGCCATTACCCCACCCTTCGCCACGCAATAATATCTGGCTCAAGAAGAACCCTTGGTTTGAAAATGAAGTCATTCCTTATATCAGGAAACACATCTCAGAGCATTTGGCCTACCATGATCCAAATGCTTAATTAACTGCACACAACAAGATTAAACCGCCATCAAATGCCAATTTCAGGCAATAAAAAAGCGCCGTTGGTTTCCCAACAGCGCTTTCAATCATCTTACTCAGAATTACTTGTGGTAAGGCTTAGACAATTCGTGAACAGCGTCAACGAATACACCAGCGTTCTCTGGCGGTACATCTAAGTGGATACCGTGACCTAGGTTAAATACATGACCTGTACCACCGTCGCCGAAACCTTCAAGGATGCTGCCCACTTCTTCGCGAATACGTTCAGGCTGAGCGTAAAGCATTGAAGGATCCATGTTACCTTGCAGAGCAACTTTGTCGCCGATGCGAGCTTTTGCATCTGCGATGTTGATTGTCCAGTCTAGACCAACCGCATCACAACCTGTTGCTGCGATAGACTCAAGCCACATGCCGCCGTTCTTAGTGAACAGAGTAACCGGTACTCGACGACCTTCGTTTTCACGGATTAGGCCATCAACGATTTTGTGCATGTATTGCAGTGAGAATAGGTTGTAGTCACGAGGAGTCAGTACACCACCCCATGTATCAAATACCATTACCGATTGAGCACCCGCTTTAATTTGCGCGTTCAGGTATTCGATAACACTGTCAGCCAGCTTGTCTAGAAGCAGGTGCAGCGTTTGTGGTTCTGCGTACATCATCTTCTTGATCTTAGTGAATGCTTTAGAGCTTCCACCTTCAACCATGTATGTCGCTAGAGTCCATGGGCTACCAGAGAAACCAATCAGTGGCACTTCGCCTTTCAGGTCTTTACGGATCTGACGAACGGCATTCATTACGTATTGAAGCTCACCTTCTGGATCAGGTAGGCCAATCTTCTCTACGTCAGCTTTACACGTGATAGGACGCTCAAATTTAGGGCCTTCACCTGTTTCAAAGTACAAGCCTAAGCCCATTGCATCAGGGATAGTTAGGATGTCTGAGAACAAGATTGCCGCATCAAGCGGGAAACGACGTAAAGGTTGAAGTGTTACTTCTGATGCCAGTTCAGCGTTTTTGCACAAAGACATGAAATCGCCCGCTTCAGCGCGCGTTGCTTTGTACTCAGGAAGATAGCGGCCAGCTTGGCGCATCATCCATACCGGTGTGTAATCAACAGGCTGTTTTAAAAGTGCGCGTAAATAGCGATCGTTTTTTAATTCGGTCATTCCGTTAAATTCCAATTCAATCTTGTCTAGTTTTGATGGCAAGTATTCTAACACTGATTGAAGGGTAAAAGCTGTGTGCTTTGCAACCTAGATCAAGTTATTAACTTTTAAATCAATGCTTAATTTGCACCCAATTACGGGAGCATGTTAAAAATTTGTTCGCTAGCGAAAATTACAATTATAACATCTGAGTAGTCACTACTCAGCATCTCATAACGACATCTTACTTACCCCCTCCACTTGTGGAGGGTTTTTTTTAGCTTTTGACCACCTATAGGCCAAATACTATCACAGGCAAATTAGTGCTCTAGCATCTGCTCCGTCACACCATCTTTCATCACGTCATCAACGGTTTTCTCAATCAACTGTCTCGCAATGGTTCCAACAGGAGCAACATCAGGTAGGCTTGTTACGTCAAACCATTGAGCATCCGATAGCTCGCTGTAGTCAGGCTTAAGCGTACCACCAGCATAATCTGCGAGAAAGCCCATCATCATACTCGATGGAAACGCCCATGGCTGGCTGCCAAAATAACGAATATTATCGACATCGATACCCGTTTCTTCTTTGACTTCTCTTGCCACACACTGCTCTAAGGTTTCTCCGACCTCTAGGAAGCCCGCTATCACGGTATACATGCCTGTTTTATGTCTTGGGTGCTGCGCAAGCAATATCTTGTTGTCGTTTCGTACAGCGACAATGATGCACGGGAATATACGAGGGTAATGAAGTGTGCGGCAATCTCCACACTGCATCGCCACCTGGTTATGATTGAGATGATTTCGACCACCACACTGAGGGCAAAAACGCATACTTTGAGTCATATGCCCATATTGGATGGCTTTGCTTGCAGTCAAGAAACTCGCTTCAGGCCAGTGCAGTAACTCTCTTAGGCTGATCATGCTCAGCTCATTCTCCACATCACAATCGTTGAGCCAATACACCTTGCGACCTTGATGCTGACCAATACAGATTGCATGCTCCACACTCAGCCCTAGCTCTTCAGCAGAGCCAAACGGAAACTGATCATTATTAACCCAAATATCACTACCAGACACGACGCACCAATAAGCTTGCTCTGTCATTTTGTTATCACTTTTTTTTAACATCCCTATGCCTCATTGCTTGCAGTTCGTTCATTTTACTGGCAATCTAATTTCATACTAGAGTTGTAGCAGAGAATATTTCAAGCTATTACTTTTAGTAGCTACCAATAAAACGGACCCTGCTTAGGCAATTACTTGATCACAAGGTTGTGATCAGATCATGAGGACATGGTCATGCTAAATAAATTCAAACAAATACAAGAACAATGGGGTGGCTCTAATGAGGTCATCGATCATTGGCTCGAAACTCGACAGTCTCTAATCGTTGAGTATTGTAAGCTTGCCGCTCTGCAGCCTTCATCGTCGAAAGCAACTGCAATCACCGAACTGCCTTCTCCAGAAGAGCTCCAAAAATTCAGCCAACATCTTGTTGATTACATCTCCGAAGGTCATTTCAAAATCTATGACATGGTGATGGACAAATGGCAGTCTACTGGCTTCAAAGCAACAGACGAAATCAACCAATCTTATGGTCATATCGTTCTTACTACCGATCCACTGCTCAACTTCACCGATAAATACGCTGCCATTGAAGCGACCGATACATTAGAAAGCTTTGATAGTGAGCTATCACTCGTTGGTGAGATTCTTGAGGCGAGGTTTGCGGTTGAAGACCAGCTGATACAACAAATTGCCGACAGCCTAGCGGTTCCACCAGGAGCGTAATGACTTAACATCTTCTAAGCTTGCCTCTGTGCAAGCTTTTTGTTTTGTCTGTAGCGTTACCAAAAGCATCCAACTCTTCTAGCAGAGCCTATTGGTTCGTCCCTACTCTGATGTTTTGCGATAACCAGACGTAACACTTGTCACCAGTTTCATCCTCACGACATTTCTGTAAACACCCAAAACTGCCTTCGAGAAAGTACTCTCAACTAAGTCCACCAGCCAAGCAATCAAGCAATCAAGCAATCAAGCAATCAAGCAATCCTATCAGATTCTGAACGATAGGCCTCTCGTTAAACACCAATACGCCAGATACAAAAAAGGCACCCGAAGGTGCCTTTTTCTTATCTCTTAGAGACTACTCGTAGAGCTTACTCTTCTGAAGAGAAACCAGCGTTTAGAAGTGCTGCTAGATTGTCAGTAGCTTGTTCAGCTGAAGGACCTTCTTGCTCTTCTTCACGTTGCTTTTGACGCTCTTGGTGGTATGCGAAACCAGTACCAGCTGGGATCAGACGACCAACAATTACGTTCTCTTTCAGACCGCGAAGGTCATCACGCTTACCAGAAACCGCAGCTTCTGTTAGTACGCGAGTCGTTTCTTGGAACGATGCAGCTGAGATGAATGACTCAGTTGCAAGAGATGCTTTAGTAATACCTAGTAGGTCACGTTCGAAACGTACTAGTTCTTTACCTTCAGCTTCTAGCTTACGGTTAGCAATCTTAACATTGTGGTACTCAACTTGTTCGCCAGGTAGGAACGGAGAGTCACCAGAATGAGTGATTGTACACTTACGTAGCATTTGACGAACGATAGTCTCGATGTGCTTATCGTTAATCTTTACGCCTTGTAAGCGGTAAACTTCTTGAACTTCGTTCGCGATGTACTGAGTTACTGCGTGGATACCACGTAGACGCAGGATATCGTGTGGAGTTTCAGGACCGTCGGCGATTACATCACCACGTTCAATCTTCTCACCTTCGAACACGTTCAATTGACGATGCTTAGGAATCATCTCTTCGTAAGCGTCACCGCCTTCACGAGTGATTACTAGACGACGCTTACCTTTCGTTTCTTTACCGAAAGACACAGTACCTGTGTGCTCAGCAAGGATCGCAGGCTCTTTAGGCTTACGAGCTTCGAATAGGTCAGCTACGCGTGGTAGACCACCGGTGATATCTTTGTTTCCGCTCGATTTTTGAGGGATACGAGATAGTGTGTCACCGATGCCAACTTCAGCGCCATCTTCAATGTTTACAATCGCTTTGCCAGGTAGGAAGTAGTGAGCTGGCATATCAGTACCAGGGATCATTACGTCGTTACCTTGCTCATCAACAAGTTTGATAGCTGGACGCATATCTTTACCTGCTGCTGGGCGAGCTGCTGCGTCTGTAACTTCACTTGAAGAAAGACCCGTTAGATCGTCAGTTTGACGAGAAACTGTAATACCATCGATCATATCTACGAATTGGATACGACCTGCCACTTCAGTGATGATTGGCATGGTATGCGCTTCCCAGTTAGCTACAACTTCACCAGCAGTAACTGCTGCGTTGTCGCCTTTGGTTAGCATCGAACCGTAAGGAAGTTTGTGCTTCTCTTTAGTACGGCCGAATTCATCAATAATCGTCATCTCAGATGCACGAGAAGTGATAACCAGTTTCTTATCTTTGTTAACTACGAACTTAGCATTGTGAAGTTTCACAGTACCAGTTGTCTTAGCTTGGATGCTGTTCTCTGCTGCTGCAGTAGATGCCGCACCACCGATGTGGAACGTACGCATCGTTAGCTGTGTACCCGGTTCACCGATAGATTGTGCAGCGATAACACCAACAGCTTCACCTTGGTTCACTAGGTGACCACGTGCTAGGTCACGACCGTAACACTGTGCACAACAACCGAAGTCTGCATCACAGGTAACAACAGAGCGCACTTTCATGCTATCTACTGAGTTGTCTTCCATGATTTGACACCACTTCTCATCAATCAGAGTATTACGTGGAATCAGTACATCTTCAGTACCAGGCTTAAGAACATCTTCAGCTACTACACGACCTAGAGCAAGCTCAGAAAGTGCAACTTTAACGTCACCACCTTCGATGTGAGGCATCATGTCGATACCTTCATGCGTGCCACAGTCATGTTCGTGTACTACAACGTCTTGAGCAACGTCTACTAGACGACGAGTTAGGTAACCCGAGTTTGCTGTTTTCAGTGCTGTATCCGCAAGACCCTTACGAGCACCGTGCGTTGAGATAAAGTACTGAAGGACGTTTAGACCTTCTTTAAAGTTCGCTGTGATCGGCGTTTCGATGATTGAACCATCTGGACGCGCCATCAGACCACGCATACCTGCTAGCTGACGAATCTGAGCTGCAGAACCACGTGCGCCCGAGTCGGCCATCATGTAGATGCTGTTGAACGATTCTTGCTGTTCTTCTTCGCCGTCACGGTTGATAACTGTTTCAGAAGATAGGTTATCCATCATTGCTTTCGCAACGCGGTCATTCGTAGATGCCCAGATATCGATAACTTTGTTGTAACGCTCACCCGCAGTAACAAGACCAGATTGGAATTGCTCTTGGATTTCGCGAACTTCTTCTTCAGCAGATTCAATTTCATCGTATTTCGCTTGAGGTACAACCATATCGTCGATACCTACAGAAACACCAGAAAGTGCAGCGTATGCAAAACCTGCGTACATGATTTGGTCAGCAAATACTACTGTATCTTTTAGACCAAGCTTACGGTAACACTCGTTAAGAAGAGTAGAGATCTGCTTCTTACCTAACTTTTGGTTAACGATGCTGTACGGTAGGCCAGCTGGAACGATTTGCCATAGCATTGCACGGCCGACAGTTGTATCAACCATCTTCGTTTCAGTAGTGCTGTTACCATCTTCGTCTACTACAGTTTCGGTGATACGTACTTTAACGCGAGCGTGTAGCTCAGCAGTCTTAGTACGGTATGCCTTTTCAGCCTCAGCAGGGCCAGCAAGGTACATACCTTCGCCTTTCACGTTGATCTTGTCACGTGTCATGTAGTAAAGACCCAATACAACGTCCTGAGAAGGTACGATGATCGGATCACCTGACGCTGGCGACAGAATGTTATTCGTCGACATCATCAGTGTACGTGCTTCAAGCTGTGCTTCTAGAGTTAGAGGCACGTGTACCGCCATTTGGTCACCATCGAAGTCGGCGTTGTATGCCGCACACACTAGTGGGTGAAGCTGAATCGCTTTACCTTCGATTAGTACTGGTTCAAACGCTTGGATACCTAGACGGTGAAGTGTAGGTGCACGGTTAAGCAGTACTGGGTGTTCGCGGATTACTTCGTCAAGGATATCCCAAACGATAGCTTCTTCGCGCTCTACCATCTTCTTAGCAGCTTTGATTGTCGTAGCCATGCCACGAGTTTCTAGCTTGCTGTAAATGAACGGCTTAAATAGCTCAAGTGCCATCTTCTTAGGAAGACCACACTGATGTAGACGAAGGTATGGACCTACTGTGATTACAGAACGGCCAGAGTAGTCTACACGTTTACCTAGAAGGTTCTGACGGAAACGACCTTGTTTACCCTTGATCATATCAGCAAGAGATTTCAGAGGACGCTTGTTAGAACCAGTGATAGCACGACCACGACGACCGTTATCTAGAAGTGCATCAACAGACTCTTGCAGCATACGCTTTTCGTTACGTACGATGATGTCCGGAGCAGCTAGCTCTAGAAGACGCTTCAAACGGTTGTTACGGTTGATCACACGACGGTAAAGGTCGTTCAGATCTGAAGTCGCAAAACGACCGCCATCTAGTGGTACTAGAGGACGTAGATCTGGCGGCAGAACCGGAAGTACAGTCAGAATCATCCATTGCGGATCGTTACCCGATGCAATGAACGCTTCAACTAGCTTCAGGCGCTTAGTAACTTTTTTACGCTTAGTTTCTGAGTTAGTTGTTTCTAACTCTTCGCGCATTTCTTCCACTTCTTGATGAAGGTCCATTGTTGCAAGCAGATCTTTGATCGCTTCAGCACCCATCTTAGCAGTGAATTCGTCACCCCACTCTTCTAGACGATCCAGATACTCTTCTTCAGTAAGCATCTGAGATTTTTCTAGATCAGTCATACCTGGTTCAGTTACTACGTACATCTCGAAGTAAAGAACACGTTCGATATCACGTAGAGGGATATCCATTAGCAGACCGATACGAGACGGCAGTGATTTTAGGAACCAGATGTGAGCAACTGGTGAAGCTAGCTCGATGTGGCCCATGCGGTCACGACGAACTTTAGTTTGTGTAACTTCAACGCCACACTTCTCACAGATAACACCACGGTGCTTCAGGCGCTTGTATTTGCCACAAAGACATTCGTAGTCTTTAACTGGACCAAAAATACGTGCACAGAACAGACCATCACGTTCAGGTTTGAACGTACGATAGTTAATTGTTTCCGGCTTTTTAACTTCACCAAAAGACCATGAACGGATCATGTCTGGTGAAGATAGACCGATTTTGATTGCATCAAATTCTTCGGTCTTATGCTGTGCTTTTAGAAAGTTTAATAAGTCTTTCACATTCAGCTCCTGTAAGGAGTTAAAGGAGCTCACTGCTGTAGCAAGCTCCCTTTTACCAAATAATCCTATCTTCTTTTAAAAAGAGGAGGGATTACTCTTCGTCTTCTAGCTCGATGTTGATACCTAGCGAGCGAATCTCTTTCAACAGTACGTTGAACGACTCAGGCATACCAGGTTCCATGCTATGGTTACCGTCTACGATGTTCTTATACATCTTAGTACGGCCGTTAACGTCATCTGACTTAACTGTTAGCATTTCTTGTAGAGTATATGCAGCACCGTATGCTTCTAGTGCCCATACTTCCATCTCACCGAAACGCTGACCACCGAACTGAGCTTTACCACCAAGTGGTTGCTGAGTTACTAGGCTGTAAGAACCAGTTGAACGAGCATGCATCTTGTCATCAACCAAGTGGTTCAGTTTCAGCATGTACATGTAACCAACAGTTACAGGACGCTCAAACGAATCACCAGTACGACCATCAAACAGTTTAAGCTGACCAGATTCTGGCAGATCACCCAGTTTAAGTAGTTCTTTGATTAGAGACTCAGAAGCACCGTCGAACACAGGAGTAGCAATCGGTAGACCGCCACGTAGGTTCTTGATCAGTGTACGAACTTGATCATCAGACAGTTCAGCAATATCAACTTTCTGACGAGTATCACCAAGATCGTAAACCTTCTGTAGGAACTCACGGAACTTATGCAGTTCTTGTTGTTCCTTAACCATTTGGTTGATCTTGTCACCGATACCTTTCGCAGCCAAACCTAGGTGAACTTCTAGGATCTGACCGATGTTCATACGCGATGGTACACCCAGCGGGTTAAGTACGATGTCTACAGGCTGACCTTTCTCATCGTATGGCATGTCTTCAACAGGGTTAATCTTAGAGATTACACCTTTGTTACCGTGACGACCGGCCATCTTATCACCAGGCTGGATACGACGTTTAACCGCTAGGTAAACTTTAACAATCTTAAGAACGCCAGGCGCTAGATCATCACCTTGAGTGATTTTACGACGCTTAGTTTCAAACTTCTTATCGAAGTCTGCTTTTAGCTCATCCCACTGCTCAGCAAGTTGCTCAAGCTGTGTTTGTAGCGCATCGTCTTCTAGAACTTGCTCTAGCCATTGCTTACGACCGATAGTATCAAGCTTAGCTTCAGAGTAACCACCAGACAGAAGTACAGCTTTAACACGGTTAAGAAGGCCACCCTCAAGAATTTGGAACTCTTCAGTTAGGTCTTTCTTAGCTTCTTTAAGCTGCATCTGTTCGATTTCAAGTGCACGCTTGTCTTTCTCTACGCCATCGCGAGTGAAGACTTGTACATCGATGATAGTACCCGAAACAGAGTTTGGTACACGTAGAGAAGTATCTTTAACATCAGATGCTTTCTCACCGAAGATAGCACGTAGTAGCTTCTCTTCAGGAGTCAGTTGAGTTTCACCTTTAGGGGTTACTTTACCAACTAGGATGTCGCCACCCTTAACTTCAGCACCAATGTAAACGATACCTGACTCGTCTAGTTTAGACAGAGCAGACTCACCTACGTTTGGAATATCAGCTGTGATCTCTTCAGAACCCAGCTTAGTATCACGAGCCACACAAGATAGTTCTTGAATGTGGATTGTCGTGAAACGGTCTTCTTGAACTACGCGCTCGGATACTAAGATCGAGTCTTCGAAGTTGTAACCGTTCCAAGGCATGAATGCGATACGCATGTTTTGGCCAAGAGCTAGTTCACCAAGGTCTGTTGAAGGACCATCAGCAAGAACATCGCCACGTGCAACTGGTTCACCAGGAAGTACAGTTGGACGTTGGTTAATACATGTGTTTTGGTTCGAACGCGTGTACTTAGTTAGGTTGTAGATATCGATACCAGCTTCGCCAGGTACCAATTCATCTTCGTTAACCTTAACTACGATACGAGAAGCGTCTACAGACTGAACTTGACCACCACGTTTAGCAACCGCTGTAACACCAGAGTCAACTGCGATGTTACGTTCGATACCAGTACCGACTAGAGGCTTATCAGCCTTAAGTGTTGGTACAGCTTGACGTTGCATGTTGGCACCCATCAATGCACGGTTCGCATCATCGTGTTCTAGGAACGGGATAAGCGAAGCAGCGATAGATACTACTTGGTTTGTCGCAACGTCCATGTAGTCAACGTGATCGCGTGGGTGAAGACCAGATTCACCTTTTTGACGAGCTGTGATTAGCTCATCTGCAAACGTACCTTCTTCAGTAAGAATGGTGTTTGCTTGCGCGATTACGAATTGACCTTCCTGGATTGCAGACAGGTAATCAACTTCTTCTGTTACTACACCATCTACTACGCGACGGTACGGAGTTTCTAGGAAACCGTAATCGTTACAACGTGCAAACGCAGATAGCGAGTTAATTAGACCGATGTTTGGACCTTCAGGCGTTTCGATCGGACATAGACGACCGTAGTGAGTTACGTGAACGTCACGTACTTCGAAGCCTGCGCGCTCACGAGTAAGACCACCAGGACCTAAAGCAGAGATACGACGTTTGTGCGTAACTTCTGACAATGGGTTGTTTTGGTCCATGAACTGTGAAAGCTGTGAAGAGCCAAAGAATTCTTTAACTGCAGCAGAGATCGGCTTAGCGTTGATAAGATCTTGAGGCATGATTGCATCAAGGTCACCAAGGCTTAGGCGCTCTTTAACGGCACGTTCTACACGAACTAGACCAACACGGAATTGGTTTTCTGCCATTTCACCTACAGAACGGATACGACGGTTGCCAAGGTGGTCGATATCGTCCACTTCACCAATACCGTTACGGATACCAATCAGTTTCTTCATCACTTCGATGATGTCTGATTCATCCAGAGTACCGCGCTCTTCTTCTTCTTCACGCTCGATAGAGCTGTTGAACTTCATACGGCCTACAGTTGATAGGTCGTAACGTTCTTCAGAGAAGAATAGGCTCTCGAATAGAGACTCTGCAGCTTCTTTCGTTGGTGGCTCGCCAGGACGCATCATGCGGTAGATTTCTACCAATGCAGAGATGCGATCTACTGTGCTATCAGCACGTAGAGTGTCTGACATGAATGGACCGTGATCTAGGTCATTCGTGAACAGAGTTTGTAGAGCCTTGTGACCTGCTTGAGACAGGTTAGCAAGTGCTTCTAGGCTAATCTCTTGGTTCGCGCCAACGATGATCTCGCCAGTTGCTTCATTGATGTAATCTTTAGATGCAACTTTACCAACGATGTACTCTACTGGTACTTCGATGTGCTCAACGCCATCTTTTTCAAGTTGACGGATATGACGAGCAGTAACACGACGACCAGTCTCAACGTAAGTTTTGCCGTTTGCTTCGATGTCGAATGACGCAGTTTCACCACGTAGACGATCAGGAACCAACTCCATAAGAAGAGTTTGGTCTTTAACTTCGAAGTTCACTTTGTCGAAGAACAGATCTAGGATCTCTTCAGTCGATTTACCAAGTGCACGAAGAATAATCGATGCTGGTAGCTTACGACGACGGTCGATACGTACGAATAAGTTATCCTTAGGATCGAACTCAAAGTCTAACCATGAGCCACGGTAAGGAATTACACGTGCGTTATAAAGAACTTTACCTGATGAGTGGGTCTTACCCTTATCACTGTCGAAGAACACGCCTGGGCTTCGGTGCAGCTGGGATACGATAACCCTCTCGGTACCATTAATTACGAAAGTACCATTGTCTGTCATAAGCGGAATTTCGCCCATGTAGACTTCTTGTTCTTTAATGTCTTTTACAGTACCTGCTGGTGCATCTCGATCAAAGATAACTAGACGTAGTTTTACGCGTAGTGGCTTTGAGTAAGTAACACCGCGGATTTGACATTCTTTAACGTCAAAAACTGGCTCACCAAGACGGTAGCTAACGTATTGCAGCTCAGAATTGCCGTTGTAGCTCTGAATTGGAAATACAGAACGGAAAGCAGCTTCAAGACCGTATTGACCTTCTGGATCCTGTTCGATGAATTTGTCGAAAGAATCAAGCTGGATCGATAACAGGTATGGAATGTCCAAAACTTGTGGACGAGTACCAAAATCCTTACGGATGCGCTTTTTCTCGGTATAAGAGTAAACCATGGGGTTCCTCAGCTCGCTGATAAGTGACCCAAACCACCCAAAACACTCTTCAAGAGGGGGCGGTGACAAACAGCTGTTTACTGTAGTGAACAATCATTTCGAAAAAATGACTGTTTTTTTGCTCGGATTATGACGGTTAAACAGCGGAAAATTCGTCATAGCCCTACAGCGCAAAAAGGCCGGTGGTTAATAAACCACCAGCCATTAGCCTTGCGGCTAAGAAATTAAGTAATAATTACTTGATTTCAACAGAAGCGCCAGCTTCTTCTAGCTGTGCTTTAAGAGCTTCAGCTTCAGCTTTGTCAACGCCTTCTTTAAGCGCTGCAGGAGCTGAGTCTACAAGACCTTTAGCTTCTTTAAGACCTAGGCCAGTTGCGCCACGTACAGCTTTGATAACTTGTACTTTGTTAGCGCCAGCAGCAGTTAGGATAACGTCGAATTCAGTTTGCTCAGCAGCAGCGTCGCCGCCAGCTGCGCCGCCAGCTACAACAGCAGCAGCTGCAGTAACGCCGAATTTCTCTTCCATAGCTTCGATAAGCTCAACAACTTGCATTACAGACATTTCTGCAACTGCGTCTAGGATTTGCTCGTTAGTAATAGACATAACAATTCTCTTTTAAGTCAACAATAAGTTTAAATAGCAACCAGTGAAAAGCAAGGCTTATGCCGCAGCTTCTTCTTTTTGGTCGCGAACAGCAGCGATAGTACGAACCAGCTTGCCAGCAGAAGCTTCTTTCATGCACATCATTAGGCGTGCGATAGCTTCGTCGTAAGTTGGTAGTGTCGCTAGTACTTCAGCATCAGTAACTGCGCCTTCAAATGCAGCAGCTTTGATCTCGAAATCTTTATTCTCTTTAGCGAAGTCTTTGAAAAGACGCGCTGCAGCACCTGGGTGCTCATTAGAGAATGCGATCAGAGTTGGACCAGTGAAAGTGTCTACTAGACACTCGTAGTCTGTACCCTGAACCGCACGGCGTGCTAGTGTGTTACGAACAACTTTCATGTAAACACCCGCTTCGCGAGCTTGTTTACGTAGAGAAGTCATTGCGCCAACTTCAACGCCACGAGAATCAGCTACAACTGCAGAAAGTGCACCACTGGCAGCTTCGTTGACTTCAGCAACAATTGCTTTTTTGTCTTGAAGATTTAAAGCCATTTGGATTAACCTCTGGTTGTGATTACAGCACTCAATACAAAATGTAATGAGCGTTTACGATGTTATTTAAAAATGAATAAATTCATTTCAAACCACAACATCGCCTACGTAGGTTTTATTAAGCTATCAATAATCTAATGAAAATCGACAGCGCCTACGGTCTTGGGATAGATGATTTCAAATTGCTTTAAAACCACCCAACCACAAATATTAGGCGCAGAAGTATACACTAAATCTGCGCCTAAGCAAATTAGTTTGCTTGAGTGTCAAGACTAGCTTGATCAACAGCAACACCAGCACCCATCGTAGTAGAGATGCTTACTTTCTTCAGGTAAGAACCCTTAGCTGAAGAAGGCTTAGCTTTCTTAAGAGCAACTAGAAGAGCTTCTAGGTTCTCTTGAAGCTGGCTAGCTTCGAAAGATGCTTTACCGATAGTAGTGTGGATGATGCCGTTCTTGTCGTTACGGTAACGAACCTGACCAGCTTTAGCGTTCTTAACCGCTTCAGCAACGTTAGGAGTTACAGTACCAACTTTAGGGTTTGGCATAAGGCCGCGTGGACCTAGGATTGTACCTAGTTGACCAACAACACGCATTGCATCTGGAGAAGCAACAACTACGTCGAAGTTCATTTCGCCTTTTTTCACTTGCTCAGCAAGATCTTCCATACCAACGATATCTGCGCCAGCAGCTTTAGCAGCTTCTGCGTTTGCACCTTGAGTGAAAACAGCAACGCGGATGTCACGGCCAGTACCGTGAGGTAGCACTGTTGCGCCACGAACGTTTTGGTCAGATTTACGAGCATCGATGCCTAGGTTAACAGCAACATCTACAGACTCAACGAATTTAGCAGTCGCTAGTTCTTTAAGAAGAGCAACAGCTTCGCTGATTTCGTATTCTTTAGTTGAGTCAACTTTGTCGCGGATTACGCGCATACGCTTAGTAAGTTTAGCCATGATCTTATCCCTCTACCACTAGGCCCATTGAACGAGCAGTACCAGCAATAGAACGTTTCATTGCTTCGATGTCAGCACCAGTCATATCAGCAGCTTTAGTTTCTGCGATTTCCTGAACTTGAGCGTCAGTAACAGTACCAACTTTCTCAGTGTTTGGACGACCTGAACCAGACTTAACGCCAGCAGCTTTCTTAAGAAGAACAGCAGCAGGTGGAGTCTTAGTTACGAACGTGAAAGAACGGTCGTTGTAAACAGTAATAACTACTGGAGTAGGTAGACCTTTCTCAACAGATTCTGTTTTTGCGTTGAACGCTTTACAGAATTCCATGATGTTCACGCCGTGTTGACCTAGAGCAGGACCAACCGGTGGACTTGGGTTTGCCATACCAGCTGCAACTTGCAGTTTGATATAAGCTTCAACTTTCTTAGCCATGATATTTCCTAATATTTTGGGTACATGCGCTAGCCGCAAGGCGAGCTCCCCATAAATTCAATTAACTCTTTTTTACTTCCACAGAAGCAAAAAGGCGCGAAATTATAATCATAATTCGCGCCTTTAACAACCCTAAAAAGGTGGTTTTTTATACTCTTTTATTTTGAACAACTTATGAAGTATTTATCCACAGCTTATTCAAAACTTAGAGTTTTAGTCCAGTTTTTCAACCTGACCAAATTCAAGCTCAACCGGTGTTGCACGACCAAAGATCGATACAGATACCTTAATGCGGCTTTTCTCGTAATCTACTTCTTCAACAGTACCGTTGAAGTCAGCAAATGGACCATCGTTCACACGAACCACTTCGCCCGCTTCGAACATTGTCTTAGGACGTGGAGACTCGCTCGCTTTCTCTAGACGGTTCAAGATAGCATCAGCTTCTTTATCAGTGATTGGTGCAGGACGATCAGAGGTACCACCAATGAAGCCCATAACACGCGGAATGCTGCGTACTAAGTGCCATGATTCATCATTCATGATCATTTGAACTAATACGTAGCCAGGGAAGAATTTACGTTCACTTTTACGGCGTTGACCTGCACGCATTTCCACTACTTCTTCAGTAGGTACTAGCACATCGCCAAATAGTTCTTCCATGTTGTGCATTTTAATATGCTCGCGTAGCGACTGTGCAACACGACCTTCAAAGCCAGAAAAGGCTTGAACTACATACCAACGTTTTTTTGGAGCTTCACTCATGAATCAGAACCCTCTACACCCCAGTTGCTAGAGAAACTAGACGGACCATAATGCCGTCAATTCCCCAAAGCACTAGAGACATAACAATACATACAGCTAAAACGATCAATGTAGTTTGCATAGTTTCTTGGCGAGTAGGCCAAACAACTTTACGAATCTCCATACGAGATTCTTTTGCAAAATCGATCGCAGCTTTACCTTTAGTTGTTGTTGCTGCAACGCCTAGTGCGGCAGCAATCAGCACAACTACACCTGCAGCGCGAATTACAACAGACAATTCACCATACAGGTAATTACCCACAACAGCAGCAGCCAACAGAACAAAAGCGACAATCCACTTCATTGTATCTGCTGCACCTGAGCTATCAGGAGTTTCAGCGTTTGCTTTCATAAAACCAACCTGTGATAAGTCTTAAATATAGACGACAATAACCCCGCTGTTGCAGGGCACATTCCTTTGCGTTGCAAAACAACACATCTAACAGTCATTTTAGTCAAAAAGACCGTTTAATTCTTTGCTAAGAGCAAAAATCGATGTCAAAACATCCAACTCTTTTTTTAGCGCAGAAAAAGGGCATCAAATGATGCCCTTTTTACTAGTGGTTCGTCAAATCTTATGCAAAGATTTTAGCTACAACACCAGCACCAACTGTACGGCCACCTTCGCGGATTGCGAAACGTAGACCTTCGTCCATTGCGATTGGAGCGATTAGCTCAACAGTCATTTGAACGTTGTCACCTGGCATTACCATTTCTACGCCTTCAGGTAGAGTGATATCGCCTGTTACGTCAGTTGTACGGAAGTAGAACTGTGGACGGTAACCTTTGAAGAAAGGAGTGTGACGGCCGCCTTCGTCTTTAGAAAGTACGTATACTTCAGACTCAAACTTAGTGTGTGGGTTGATAGAACCTTTCGCAGAAAGTACTTGACCACGTTCAACGTCATCACGCTTAGTACCACGTAGAAGTGCACCAACGTTCTCACCTGCACGACCTTCGTCAAGCAGTTTACGGAACATTTCAACACCAGTACAAGTAGTAAGAGTCGTCTCTTTGATACCAACGATTTCTACTTCGTCACCTACACGTAGGATACCGCGCTCGATACGACCAGTTACAACAGTACCACGACCTTGGATTGAGAATACATCTTCAATTGGTAGTAGGAACGGTTGGTCAACTGCACGCTCTGGCTCAGGAATGTAAGAATCTAGTGCTTCTGCAAGCTCAACGATCTTGTCTTCCCACTGCTTCTCGCCGTTTAGTGCGCCAAGTGCAGAACCTTGGATAACTGGTAGGTCATCACCTGGGAAGTCGTATTCAGAAAGAAGTTCACGAACTTCCATCTCAACTAGCTCAAGTAGCTCTTCGTCATCAACCATGTCACATTTGTTCATGAATACGATGATGTAAGGGATACCAACTTGACGACCAAGTAGGATGTGCTCACGAGTTTGAGGCATAGGGCCGTCAGTCGCAGCAACAACTAGGATACCGCCGTCCATTTGTGCAGCACCAGTGATCATGTTTTTAACATAATCCGCGTGTCCTGGACAGTCTACGTGTGCGTAGTGACGTGCTGGAGTATCGTACTCAACGTGAGAAGTTGCGATTGTGATACCGCGCTCACGCTCTTCTGGAGCGTTATCGATAGATGCGAAATCTTTAGCAACACCACCGTACACTTTTGCAAGTGTAGTACAGATAGCAGCAGTTAGAGTTGTTTTACCGTGGTCAACGTGGCCGATAGTACCAACGTTTACGTGCGGTTTCGTACGTTCAAATTTTTCTTTAGACATGGGGTGTCCCTCTAGGTACGGATTAGGTGGCTTAAAATAAGACCACGCAACCAAAAAAAATGGTTTTCTTTATTAAAGGAGAAGAAGCTTTAGACTGGTGCTAATACCCAGAGTCGAACTGGGGACCTCACCCTTACCAAGGGTGCGCTCTACCGACTGAGCTATATCAGCACACAAAATGAGTTGGAGCGTGCAGCGGGAATCGAACCCGCATCATCAGCTTGGAAGGCTGAGGTAATAGCCATTATACGATGCACGCAACACGTAACTCTGTTTGAGCTATTTAACCTTTAGAATATGGTGGAGAGGGACGGATTCGAACCATCGAAGGCAGTGCCAACAGATTTACAGTCTGCTCCCTTTGGCCACTCGGGAACCTCTCCAAATTTTGAGCTTTCTCTCGCTTGCTTTAAAGGAAGGGAGAAAGTGGTGCCGACTACCGGAATCGAACTGGTGACCTACTGATTACAAGTCAGTTGCTCTACCTACTGAGCTAAGTCGGCACAAGTGGGGCGCATTTTATTGAATGATTTTCCACCTTGCAATAGCAAATTGAAAAAAAGTGCAAAATTCTCTGAGCAAACTCCTACATACGGCTATTTAGCTCAAGGTTTACGTCTTTAACCCGCATCTAGTACAGGAAGATATTTTATTTATCTATCGCTTGATGTATTTTCCATGCACTTGTTTTGTTATCCACTATAGAGTTTTGTATGAGCCCATTTATGTCATTTGACCGCGAACGTTGGTCTGAGCTAAGGAATTTAGTTCCGATGACACTTTCTGAGAGCGACTTAAAAGAGCTTCAAGGCATCAATGAAAAGCTCACAATGGAAGAGGCAGTAGAGATCTATCTACCGCTATCTCGTCTATTGAACCTCTATGTGGCAGCCCGACAGAATAGAAACTCGGTACTCCACCAATTTCTAGATAAGAAAGAGAAAGCGCCACCTTTTATCATCGGTATTGCGGGTAGCGTAGCCGTTGGCAAAAGTACCACTGCGCGTCTGCTTAAAGCCCTACTCTCTCGCTGGGAAAACCACCCAAAAGTTGAACTAGTGACAACCGATGGCTTTTTATATCCAAACGAGGTGTTAGAAGAGAAAGGGTTGATGAGCAAAAAGGGCTTTCCGGAGTCTTACGATATCAAGCGTTTAGTGAACTTTGTTTCGGATGTAAAAGCTTGCAAGAGAAATGTCACAGCCCCTGTTTACTCGCATCTTACGTACAACATTACCGATGACGTTAAGTGCGTCGATCTACCAGATGTGCTTATTATTGAAGGGCTTAATGTCTTGCAAACCGGAATGAATTATCCACACGAGCCACATCGCGTGTTTATTTCAGATTTCCTTGATTTCTCACTCTATGTTGACGCCGATAGCCAACAAATCAAAGAATGGTACGTCAATCGCTTTATGAAATTCCGAGATGGCGCGTTTACTAAGCCTGGCTCTTACTTTAGTCATTACACTAAATTATCGAACCAAGCCGCATTGGACAAAGCAGAAGGTATCTGGAGTTCAATTAATGGCTTGAACCTAGAACAGAATATCCTTCCGACACGAGAAAGGGCTCACTTGATTCTACGTAAAGGCGCAGATCATATGGTTGAAGAAGTGTTACTAAGAAAATAGTAACGCCTTAGTCGCCTTTTCTTAGCGATATCTCGCCACCAATATAGCTCTCGACACCATTCTCAGTTTTGAGCAATACAGCGCCTTGTTCATCGATGCCTTGAACAACACCTTCAATTTCTCTAGGTCCAATGATCAGCCTAACATTGCGACCTAAGAAATTATCCAAGCGGTTCCAACGCTCTACAAAATTGGACATTCCTTTCAACTCATAGTCGACAAGTGACTTATCCCAAGCATTGATCAGAGCCTGCGCTAACTGGTTACGGTCTGGCACCTTCCCATCACACACTTCTTTAAGGGAAGTCCATGGCTGGCCAATACCTGATGTTGTTGGATCCATGGATAAGTTTAGCCCTAAACCAATCACAATATGCGCAGCGCCACCAGACTGTCCTGACAGCTCGACCAAGATACCTGCAAGCTTCTTATCATTGTGGTAGAGGTCGTTCGGCCATTTGAGCTTTACACCTTCAACACCCATCTCTTCCAAGGCTTCAACAACAGCAACACCAACAACAAGGCTTAACCCCATAGCGGCAGCCATCCCGGCGTCGAGTCTCCAATACATTGAAAGATATAGGTTTGCACCGAATGGCGACACCCACTCTCGTCCACGACGCCCACGGCCCGCTGCTTGATATTCCGCAATACAGACAGAACCCGATTCGAGGGTGTTATTACGCTCTAATAGGTGTTGGTTTGTAGAACCTATAATGGGAATCAGTTCAAGAGAAGCATCGCGACTAACTGCAGACAAATTTTCTTGGTCAAGCATATCTAAACGACTGGCTAGCTTGTAACCCTTGCCTTGTAATCGATAGATATCTAAACCCCACTCTTGAATACCCTTAATGTGCTTACTGATAGCCGCTCGTGACACACCAATCATTTCACCTAGGTCTTCACCTGAATGAAACTCACCGTCAGCAAGGCATCTCAATAGTGCAAGCTTGGTACTGTGTTCTCTCATGCCAATGACTCCAAAGCCTTGTCTAGGTTTGTCTCGCAGTCTCGTCCCATAAAGCGCACTTCATGTTCCAATCGAATATCGAATTTATTCAAGACGGACTGGCGCACTCGCTCTGCAAGCTTAAGGATATCCACAGCAGAAGCCTCATCATAATTGATGATAACCAATGCTTGGTTGGGGTGAACCTGAGCGCCACCTTCTGTCACACCCTTGAACTGGCATTGATCAATCAGCCAGCCAGCAGCAACTTTGATCATGTCATTACTCTCATAGCCGACAATATTTGGATATAGAGCTAACAAGCGATCAAAATGATCTTTGGTGATCACAGGGTTTTTGAAGAAACTACCCGCATTCCCTTGTACTCTAGGGTCTGGTAGCTTACTTGAACGGATAGCACACACTTCATCAAATATAGTGCGAGGAGAGAGCGTATCGGCTGCTAGGCTTTTTAACGGGCCATAGTGATTGCATGGCTCCCACTCTTTCGGCAACGTTAAACCAATCGCAACAACAATCGCTTTACCGTAGAGAGCGTGTTTGAAGATAGAATCTCGGTAACCAAAGAGACACTCTTCTTTGCTTAATCGCTTAACTGTATAAGTATCCAGACACAGAATATCGACATACTCGCATACATCTTGCAGCTCAACACCATACGCACCAATATTCTGAATCGGAGCAGAGCCTGAACAACCGGGTATCATTGCTAGGTTTTCTATACCACCCAACCCCTTATCCACACTCCACTCAACCAAGCTTGGCCAATCCTCGCCACCACTTACATGCAGTAGGTGATGACTGTCCGTCTCGGCCAGCTCAATCCCGGCTAATTTATTCACAATGACCAGGCCAGCGAAGTGCTCCGTAAAAAGCATATTACTGCCCTTACCCAGTATCAACTTAGGCAAAGCTGACCATTTAGGGTCTTTGTAAAGCGAAATCAGTTCTTCGGTAGTGGTGACTTCAACCAACGCATCACACGTCTGATCGATGGAAAAAGTATGAACATTTTTTAAACTAGCATTGAGATGGAATTGCATGGCGATATTCAATTAACTTACACTGCGGTCATTCTACAGCAGATAAACCAATGGCGCAGTGACTGAATGAACAATGTCATCATTACTCAATTAGACCCAGTAAAGGTTCCCCTAGTTAAACGTTTCTATAAAGAACACTACCCAACGGGAAAAGCGAATAAGAGTGAACTGATCTACTCGTTATTACTGGATAACGAGCTGTGCGGTGTCGTGCGTTTTCGTACAATAGAAAATAGTCGCTTACTTACCGGTATGGCTATATCAAAACAACATCGTGGTCAGCAATTAGGCTCCCAGCTTATGGATTATTGTGCGCAACATACGCTTACGGAAGACGATTACTGCTTTGCGTACGCTCATCTCACCAATTTTTACGCGCGACACAAATTCGTACAAGTAGACCCTAAAAATCTACCAAATGGTTTAAGAGTTTTATACCAGCGCTATTCGAATAGCGGAAAAGATCTCATTCCTATGCATTATCAGCAAATTTGTTAGAGAATGCCTCGATTATCTAGTATTTGGTGCTATCCCTTTGGTAAAATTAAAGGTTCGCAATTTTGCATATTTTTAAGGTAAAACAGTCAATATGATTGCCAGTAGGAATCCATTCATACAGTTGCCAACCATAGCGCAGAATCCTGACAAGTTTGAAGTACTACTATCAGCGCAAGAGTTTCGAACTCGCCTACTTGATGAGATATCTCGCGCAACGACTCGTATTAGTTTAGTCGCTTTGTACCTTGAAGATGATGAGGCTGGCCGTGAGATCCTAACTGCCTTATATGAAGCAAAGCAAAAGAACCCAGAATTAAACGTGAGCGTTTGTGTCGATTGGCACCGAGCGCAGCGTGGATTGATTGGTGCAGAGTCTTCTGAAGGCAATGCAGCCATGTATAAAGAGTTTGCAGAAAAATATCAGCATTCTGTGCCTGTCTATGGCATTCCAGTTCGCGGCAAAGAAGTCTTTGGCGTATTGCACTTAAAAGGCTTTATCGTCGATGACAGCGTGATATACAGCGGTGCAAGCCTTAACAATATCTACCTGAATTACCATGACCGCTATCGCTTTGATCGTTACCACGTTTTAAACAACGCGGCGCTTGCTGACTCAATGTTTGCCTACGTACACGAACAGATGATTGCGGACAGCGCTGTTTATGACCTGGCTGATAAGAACAAGCCTGCAACCAAAGAACTGAAACCAGCGATTCGTCAGTTTCGAGCATCATTGGCAAGGTCTCAGTATCAATTCGATGGTCAAGAGGTTTCAGCAGACCAAGTTGCTGTAACACCATTGGTTGGTATCGGTAAAAGACGTAACCGTCTGAACCAGGGAATCAATCAACTCGTCGCTCAAGCTAAAGATGAAATCTTCATCTGCACACCTTACTTCAACTTCCCACCTAGCCTAGCTAAAGAAGTGAAGAAAGCACTTAAGCGTGGTGTAAAGGTCAGCATTGTTGTTGGCGATAAGACAGCAAATGATTTCTTTATCTCGCCAGAAGAAGAGTTTAAAACGATTGGTGGTCTGCCATACCTGTACGAACTGAACTTACGCCGTTTCGCTAAAGCCAATGAAGCTCATATTGCTAGCCGTAATCTATCAATTCGACTTTGGCAACACGATGCCAATAGCTTCCACCTAAAGGGCATATGGGTAGATAAGCGCTACATGCTACTAACAGGTAATAACCTAAACCCTCGCGCCTGGAAGCTGGATCTAGAGAACGGTATCTTCATCCAAGATAACTACCATCACCTAACAGACAAGTTCCAGGCTGAAGTGGATAACATCCTTCAACACACTCAGCTTATCTGTACTTATAAGCAGTTAGACAAGGTAGAGAGCTACCCGATGGAAGTTCAGAAGTTGATTCGTAAGATCACTCGTGTGAAAGCCGACAGAGTCCTTAAACAAATACTTTAGTCGATGTATTAGAAATACTATTTATCAACGCCTAGCAAACGCTAGGCGTTTTTGTATCTACGAGATAGCGAGATAGCGAGATAGCGAGATAGCGAGATAGCGAGATAGCGAGATAGCGAGATAGCGAGATAGCGAGATAGGTTTGCTTGATGGTCATTTCAAGTCAACATCTCTATTTATCCACAGTGAGTGTGATAGCTTGGAGTGTTAAACACCCTACCTTTTCCTTAGTCAGTCTAAGAGTTTCAGATACGTGTATCTGGTATGGTTTAGAGAGCAGTTAAACGAGTCCCAATACGAACATAATCAACAATTATCCTATACGTACCAAAAGCAATAATGTTCATCATTCCCTAAAGCAAAGTGCGAGCGTAATGGGGAATCTCACATAGTAAAGCCCTCAGGTTGATGCTCTGCTCTATTTTAGCTCAACTACCAGAGTTAGAAGTAACCGCTTATATTCCCAAGAAGCACCTCCTGACGGCCAGAGAGACATCTCATAGATAGTGATAAGAATCTGTAGCCAATATCCCAAACACATACGCCAGAAACGACGAAAGCCTAGTCGTCAGACTAGGCTTTCTAATATGTGCCGGAATAGCATGAAGAGCAGGGGCTCAGTGCCTTTACAGCACTCATCCAATCTAAAAGCAAAACACTTTTCTTCAAATGTAAAAAAGCCCTGCTATTGCTAGCAGGGCTTCTCTAATAAGTGGCGGAGTGGACGGGACTCGAACCCGCGACCCCCGGCGTGACAGGCCGGTATTCTAACCAACTGAACTAC
>NZ_JALNTT010000006.1:0-259253 GCF_023161695.1 Vibrio sp. 1CM2L | reverse complement strand
ACGTACACCTTTGCTCCGAATGAAAACTTCAATGGCGACGTAAACTTCGGCTTTGATGTGTCAGATGGTACCGATACGGTGTCAGCAAACATCGACGTAAGCGTAACAGCGGTTGATGATGCACCTGTCTCTGGTGACCTGGCGTACTCAATCGACGAAGACGGTTCGATTCGTCTAAGCCAAGAGCAGCTTCTATCGCAAGCGTCTGATGTAGAAGGCGATGACCTGACAGCCAGCGACCTTACGGTTGACGGCGATGCAACAGTTACTCAAAATGATGATGGCAGTTTCACCATCACACCAGATGAGAACTTCAATGGTGACATTGATATCAACTTCGATATCTCAGATGGTACTAACACCGTTCAAGCTTCAGCTGACCTGACCGTTAATCCAGTTAACGATTTACCAGTACCTCAAGATCAACAGTTCAGCGTTGAAGAAGATGGCACGCTCATCTTTACCGATGCAGATCTGTTAACCGGTGCTACAGATATTGAAGGTGACAACCTAACGGTTGAAGGTGTGACCTACGACGGTGGCGACGGTATCCTGACCGACAACGGTAACGGAACTTACACCTTCGCTCCGAATGAAAACTTCAATGGCGATGTAAACTTCGGCTTTGACGTGTCAGATGGCACCGATACGGTGTCTGCGAATATTGATGTGAGCGTAACTGCGGTTGATGATGCGCCTGTATCGGGTGACCTAGCGTACTCAATCGATGAAGACGGCTCGATTCGTCTAAGCCAAGAGCAGCTTCTATCGCAAGCGTCTGATGTGGAAGGCGATGATCTAACCGCAAGCGACTTAACGGTCGGCGGTGATGCAACGGTTGTAGCTAACGACGACGGCAGTTTCACTATTACGCCAGATGAGAACTTCAATGGCGACATCGATATCAGCTTTGATATCTCAGATGGCACTAATACGGTTCAAGCCTCTGCAGACTTAACCGTTAACCCAGTAAATGACCTGCCAGTACCACAAGATCAACAGTTCAGCGTTGAAGAAGACGGCACGTTAATCTTCACCGATGCCGACCTATTAACAGGCGCAACGGACATTGAAAGTGATAACCTGACGGTTGAGGGCATCACTTATGAAGGCACTGATGGCGTACTGACTGACTTGGGTGAGGGCTCATATAGCTTTGCTCCAAACGAAAACTTTAATGGCGATGTGAGCTTTAGCTTCGATGTGTCAGACGGTACAGATACCGTGTCTGCAAACATTGATGTTAGCGTGACTCCGGAAAATGATCCTCCAGTTGCGGGTTCTACTTCTTACACGGTGAATGAAGACAATTCGATTACCATTTCTGATGCACAACTATTGGCAACGTCTTCAGATATTGAAGGTGATGTATCGCTAGACAGCGTGACTTACTCTGGTAGCGACGGTGTCTTAGAAATCAATGGTAACGGCACTTACACCTTCTCACCAAATGAGAACTTCAGCGGTGAAATTGCACTGGATGTGGTTGTTGCTGATGAAGATGGTGCGACCGACGCGACGACTGCGGGTATCAATGTTCTTGAAGTGAACGATCCGCCAGTTGCAGGCCCAACGTCTTACACCATTGATGAAGACTCAGTACTGACCTTCAGTGAGTCTCAAGTGTTGCTTAATGCCTCAGATGTAGAAGGGGATGTTGAGCTTGTTGGTATTAGCTACGATGGCCCTGATGGTATCTTCTCAGTAAATGGTGATGGCACTTGTAGCTTCGCTCCGAATGAGAACTTTAATGGCCAAGTTCAGCTTGATGTGACCATTCGTGATGAAGATGGTGCAGAGGTTGAAACCGTCATCAATGTTGACGTATTGCCAATCAATGATGCGCCAGTATCCGGTGATTTGGCATACAACGTTAATGAAGATGGCTCAATCACACTGAGCCAAGATCAGCTGTTGTCTCAAGCGTCCGATGTTGAAGGCGAAGATCTAACCGCAAGCGACTTAACGGTAGATAGTAACGCAACAGTAACCGCCAATGATGATGGTAGCTTTACCATCGTTCCAGATGCGAACTTCAATGGTGACATTGATATTCAATTCAACATCACTGATGGTACTGACACGGTTCAAGCAACCGCCGATCTTACTGTTAACCCAGTTAATGACTTGCCGGTTCCTCAAGACCAACAATTCAGTATCGCAGAAGACGGTACGCTTCAATTTACAGATGCCGACCTACTTACCGGTGCCACCGATATTGATGGCGACGACTTAACCGTTGAAGGTATTAGCTATACAGGTGGTGATGGCGTACTGACCGACCACGGTGATGGTACTTATACCTTTGCGCCAAATGAAAACTTCAATGGCGATGTGAACTTCAGTTTCGATGTGTCTGATGGCACAGAAACAGTCAGCGCTAATATTGATGTGAGTGTGACGCCTGAGAACGATCCGCCAGTTGCGGGTTCAACCTCATACATGGTCAATGAAGACAATGCCATCACAATCTCTGATGAACAGTTGCTTGCAAACTCTTCTGATGTTGAAGGTGCCGTGTCGGTTGACAGCGTAACTTACAGCGGCACAGATGGTGTGTTCCAAGATAATGGTGACGGCAGTTACACCTTCCTTCCTAATGAAAACTTCAGTGGCGATATCAGCCTTGATGTGATTGTTGCCGATGAAGACGGTTCGATTGATGAAACCACCGCGGGCATTACCGTTCTAGAAGTGAATGATCCACCGGTTGCGGGTCCAACGTCATACACCATTGACGAAGATTCGGTTCTGACGTTCAGTGAATCTCAGATTCTTGTGAATGCTTCGGATGTCGAAGGCGATGTAGAACTCGTTGGCATTAACTACGATGGCTCTGACGGTATCTTCACTGTAAATGGCGATGGTACATGCAGCTTTGCACCCAACGAAAACTTCAATGGTCAAGTACAACTGGGTGTGACCATTCAAGATGAAGATGGCGCAACGGTTGAAACACACATTAACGTTGATGTATTGCCAATCAATGATGCGCCAGTATCGGGCGATTTGGCTTACACCATCAATGAAGATAGCTCCATCACGCTAAGCCAAGAGCAATTGCTAGCACGAGCAGGTGATATCGATAGCGACAACTTAGAAGCTATCAACCTATCTACTGATGAAAATGCGACCATCCAACACAATGATGATGGCAGCTACACCATCACAGCTAACGCCGACTACAACGGTGACCTAGACCTGAACTTCGATATCATCGATAACGATGGTGGTTCAGTTCAAGTTGGCCTAGACATTACCGTGAATCCGGTTAATGACTTGCCACAAGCGCAAGATCAACAGTTCACGATTGAAGAAGACGGTACGTTACTCTTCACCGATGCTGACCTGCTTGCAGGCGCGTCGGATATTGATGGTGATGAATTGTCGATTGAAAACGTGCTCTACACAGGTGCAGATGGTGTTCTTAGCGATAATGGCGACGGCACATATAGCTTTGCTCCAAACGAGAACTTCAATGGTGATGTTCAATTCTCATTCGATGTCTCTGACGGTACTGATTCAACATCAGCTGTTATTGATGTCAGCGTAACGCCTGAGAATGATCCACCGGTTGCGGGCTCGACATCTTACACAGTTCAAGAAGATGGCCAAATCACGATCAGTGATGAGCAACTATTGGCAAACTCTTCCGATGTAGAAGGCGATGTATCATTGTCTGGAGTAACTTACTCCGGTGATGACGGCTCTTTTGTTGATAATGGCAATGGTACTTACACCTTTACGCCAAATGAAAACTTCGATGGTGATATTTCACTAGACGTTGTTGTCGTTGACGAAGATGGTGCAACCGCAACCACAACCGCTGGCATCGATGTTATTGCTGTGAATGATGGACCTGAAACTTCGGGCATTCAGGCTGAAGTCGATGAAGATAACGCAATTACCATTACTCAAGAGCAGTTGCTAGCGAACGCAACGGACGTTGAAGGTGATGATCTAACGGCATCTAACCTACAAACCAACGATCCAGATGCGACAATTGTTGCTAATGACGATGGTTCATTCACCATTACGCACACAGAAAACTTCAATGGCGAGTTGGACTTCACATACAACATCAGTGATGGTGAGAATGAAGTTCTGACGACACTCGACTTGACGGTTAATCCTGTCAACGATGCGCCGGAAGCGGGCGATGAAATCTTCATTCAAGCCCAAGAAGACCAAACAGTTGGTGTAACACTTCGTGAAGAGCCAGCACTACGTTTAGACCAAGCGCCAGAAAACGGCATCATTGAAGCGAATGTGAATGACGAATGGGTGGTGCTGGAAGTAGGACAAGAAGTTCCTGCTGACACAGAAGTACGCTTTATTCCAAATGATGACGCATTGGCTAACGGTACACACACCACGCAAATCGGTACGTTTGACGATAACGCGAGCGTGGACGATTGGGGTACAGAAGTCGACCCTTATACTCGTGAGTTCTCGGATGGCGACTTAACAGTAACCGTTCAAAGTAACGATGATCCTCTTGGTGCCTGGAATGGTAACACCCACATTGGTCACGGTATTGGTGATACAGACCGCCAAGGCTTAAGTGGTGATGAGAAACTGACCGTTTCGGTTGAAGGTCAAGACATCAATGAAATCAGCTTCCACCTTGATGGTTTGGGTGGCTGGTTCATGGAAGAGTCTCGTCACTTTACTGAAGTGGAAATTCGCGCGTTCAACGATGATGGTGAGTTAATCGATTCGATGACTTACCACAAAGAAGACCGTAGCAATTACGAAACGGACTATACGCTTACGGTAAATGAGCCGGTGTCTTACTTTGAACTTGGTACCGTGCAAGGTAATGGTACTTACGTGGTTCAAAACATGACAGTGTCACAAACTTGTCATGATGAAGCCGTGTTTACATCGATTGGTGTTGATGGTTCAGAGATCACCGAAACGGTTGAGTTGAATATCCATGCGGGTGACAACGAAATCGAGCTAACGGCTGAACTTCCGAATATTACTGTCGATACCGATGGTTCTGCACAGTTTGCTTCGGTTGTGATTACCGAAGAACAACTACTGGCGCAAGCATCTGATATTGATGGCGACGACCTCGATATTCAGAATCTCGAGCTAGTGGGTGAAAACTCAGAGCATGCAACACTCACCGATAATGGTGATGGTACTTGGACGGTAACACCGGATGAAAACTTCCATGGTGAAATCGAACTCGGTTACCAAGTTACGGATGGTGAGCTGACAGACAGCAACATCATCAACATCAACTTCGAATCCGTGAACGATGCGCCAATCGTTTCTGGCCCGATTGTTCTATCGACAGACGAAGATGAAGGTATCACGTTCAGTGCGGATGACTTGCTAGCGAACACCACAGATGTGGAAGGCGATACGCTGTCTATTTCTGACATCACTTACGGTGGTGACAACGGTGAGCTAGTTGATAACGGTGATGGTACGTTTACGTTCATGCCGAATGAAAACTTCAATGGTGAAATCGACATCGACTACAAGGTGTTTGATGGTACTGATGAAGTTGCAACGCATCTAGACCTAACGGTTGTACCGGTCAATGATGTGCCGGTTCCGGGTGAGCCATTGCACACCCAAATGCTTGAAAACGGCTCCATGATCATCGAAGCGAAAGACCTATTGTCTGGCGCGACCGATGTTGATGGCGACATTCTTCATGTTGAAAACCTATTACTTGCAGACCAAACGCAAGGTACCTTAACGGATAACGGTGATAATACCTTTACCTTCGAACCTGCAGAAGACTTCTATGGTGAAGTGAATCTGACTTTCGATATCAGTGACGGGCAAGCAAGCGCACCAAGTACAGCAAGAGTCGACGTTGAAATTGTCAATGAAGGCCCTGAGGTGAGTGGTCCAATTGAAGCCGCTGTTGATGAAGATGGTTCAATCACTATTACTCAAGAGGATCTGTTAGCGAATGCAACCGATGTAGATGGCGATAACCTTGAAGCGGTTAACTTTGCGACCAACGATCCAAATGCGGTTGTTGTAGAAAATCCAGACGGTAGCTTCACGATTACACCAAGTGCAGATTTCTTTGGTGAGATTGAATTTACTTACGATGTCACTGACGCGATCGAAACTGTTGCCGCTGACCTCAACCTAACCGTAAATCCAATCAATGATGCGCCAGACGTGCCTGACATGTCTTTCACTACGGAAGATGGTCAAGCGATTACTATTACCGAAGCTGAGTTACTGGCACAAGCGACAGACGTTGAAGGTGATGAACTGTCAGTTGTGAATGTGACGAGTGCAAGCGACACGGTAGAAGTCACAGACAATGGCGACGGAACATACACATTAACACCAGAGCAGGGCTTCTTCGGTAATGTTGACTTAGCGTTTGATGTGAGCGATGGCACGGATGTGGTTGCCGCAAACATCGACCTAAAAGTTGAGTTCGTCAACGATGCGCCAGAAGCGACGCCAATGGTGGCTGATGTCGACGAAGATGGTTCTATCCTCGTCACACAAGAAATGCTGCTGGAGAACGCGAGCGACCAAGATGGCGATGAGCTGTTTGCTACTTCGCTTGAAACCAATGATCCGAACGCCAGCATTGTCGACAACGGTGATGGCACGTACACAGTGACACCTTCTGAAAACTTCAATGGTGATATCGCATTCACTTATGAGGTGAGCGACGGTGAGCTGAGCACGTCTAATGATATGACATTGACCGTTAATCCGGTGAATGACATTCCAATTGTTGCTCCAGGCATGTACCACATTGAAGAAGATGGCAGCATCCTGTTCACTCAAGAGGATCTGTTGAGTGGTGCGATTGATATTGATGGCGACGACCTAAGCGTTACTAGCATCAATTACTCTGGCGATGAAGGCACAGTCACCGACAATGGTGACGGCACGTTCAGCTTCGTTCCTGAAGAGCACTTCAGTGGCGACCTACAGTTCAGCTTTACGGTGACAGACGGTACAGATGAAGTTGAACAAGACATCAATGTTCACATTGAAGCCGTAGCTGATGCGCCTGACTTAGTTATCACGGATGGCGATGGTGTCAACGTTGATGATGAAGCAATTCTGGTTGAGCCAGGCGGCATTGTTGAGCTTAATATTGCGGCTGCGCTAGTAGACCAAGATCTATCAGAAACACTGACGGTAACGGTTGATGGTGTGCCTGAAGGCTCAGTGATTACCTACGATAACGAAGGGGTAATTAATAACCAAGACAACGGTATCACCAGTTACAACGATACTGAAATCACAGTCACATTTGAGGGTGAGACGGCTGGTTACGAAAACACAGCGGGTTACTACAAAGTTGACGAAGACGGCAACATCACGGGCGTTGAAATCGTCTACGAGAATGCCTCACAAGTCGATGGTGGTGGTGACCTTGTTCCTGGGCAAGAACAGTTCAGCTTCCAAGTTGCGGAAGGCGAAAGCTTTAACCTGTTCTTAATTCCAAACGGACATCAGCACAACGACTTTGATGCGATGCAAGACGGTCAGTATGAGTTCCGTGCTGAGGATGGTTCACCTGCGAACATGGATACGGTTGATCCTCAACTTGTCTTTGTTGCGGCAGATGGAACCGAGACCGTGATTCAAGGCCAGAATGGTGACGCGATCTTCCATGGTGGTTCAAGCTCTCAGCTAAACCAAGATGGTATCGAACATACTCGCACGACGGTTAATGAAGACGGCGAGCTGGTTTACGGCTTTGAAGATTTGTATGGCGGCGGTGATGCTGACTACACAGATTTCAACTTCACAATCGATGTCGGTGAAGTGAACAGCCAAATCTACAGCGGTGAAGTGACGGTTGGCCCTGATGGTACGGTGAACTTACCAACAACGGCTATCGAAAATGCACTACAAATTCAGCTACCAGAAGACTTCAACGAACAGCTTGAAGTTCATGTAACGGCAACCGCAACAGAGCTATCGAATGATGATTCTGAAACGGTCTCTCAAACCATCTACATTAACGCGACAGGCGCGCACATTGAGCACGTACCTGAAGCACTTCCGGTTTCTGCAACGGTTGAAGAAGATGGTTCAATCATCATTACGCAAGAAGACCTATTAGCTAATGCACGCGATTTAGATGGCGATCAGCTGACGGCTCTGAATTTAGCAACCGATGATGAGAGCGTTACGATTACCGATAACGGTGATGGTACGTACACATTAACGCCAGATGCTGATTTCAATGGCGATGTTAGCTTTACGTTTGATGTATCTGATGGTGATGATGTTGTCTCTACCAACCTAGAGCTAACGGTTTCACCAGTGAACGATGGTCCAGAAGCACAAGACCAGACATTCACAGTCGGCGAAGATGGCGTGTTAACTTTCAATGACCAAGACCTATTAACAGGTGCGACGGACATTGAAGGGGACGACCTAAGTGTTGAAGGTGTAACTTACACTGGCGCAGACGGTGTCCTAACCGACAATGGCGATGGCACATACAGCTTCGCACCAAATGAAAACTTCAATGGCGATGTGAACTTCTCGTTCAATGTATCAGATGGTACCGATACGGTAACCGCTAACATTGATGTGAGCGTGACGCCAGAGAATGATCCACCGGTTGCGGGTAGCACGTCTTACACGGTTCATGAAGACAACTCTATTACGATCAGTAACGAACAATTGCTAGCGAACTCTTCGGATATCGAAGGTGAAGTGGCGATTGATAGCGTGACTTACAGTGGTAGTGACGGTGTTCTAGAAATCAACGGCGACGGTACATATACCTTCTCTCCAAACGAGAACTTCAATGGCGAAGTTAGCCTTGATGTGGTTGTTGTGGATGAAGACGATGCAGCCGTATCGACTACAGCGGGCATTACGGTTCTAGAAGTGAACGATCCGCCAGTTGCTGGCCCAACGTCATACACTATCGATGAAGATTCAGTACTGACTTTCAGTGAGTCTCAAGTTCTGCTGAATGCATCTGATATTGAAGGTGATGTTGAGCTTGTTGAGATCAACTACGACGGTCCAGACGGCATCTTCTCAATCAATGGTGACGGTACATGTAGCTTCGCACCGAATGAAAACTTCAACGGCCAAGTGCAGTTGGATGTGACCATTCAAGATGAAGACGGCGCTCAAGTTGATACGTTTATTACGGTTGATGTATTACCAATCAACGATGTACCAGTATCAGGCGACCTAGCATACAGTGTTGAGGAAGACGGTTCGATTACCTTGAGCCAAGAGCAGCTTCTTTCTCAAGCGAGTGATGTAGATGGCGACGACCTTACTGCTTCTAACTTGATTGTTGATGGAGACGCGACGGTTGTTGCTAACGATGACGGCAGCTTTACCATTACGCCTGATGCGAACTTCAATGGTGACATTGACCTAACGTTCGACATTAGCGACGGTACAGATACGCTGGTTGCGACGGCTGACCTAACCGTGAATCCAGTTAATGACCTTCCACAACCACAAGATCAAACGTTCAGCATCGGCGAAGACGGCATCTTGAACTTCACTGATGAAGACTTGCTGACAGGTGCGACCGACATTGATGGAGATGACCTATCGGTTGAAGGCGTTACTTACACAGGTGCCGACGGCGTTCTTACTGATAATGGCGACGGAAGCTACAGCTTTGCGCCAAACGAAAACTTCAATGGTGATGTGAACTTCAACTTTGATGTGTCAGATGGCACGGATACGGTTCAAGCCAACATTGATGTCAGCGTGACACCAGAGAACGATCCACCGGTTGCAGGTAGCACGTCTTACACCGTTCATGAAGACAACTCAATTACCATCAGTGACGAACAGTTACTTGCTAACTCTTCGGACATTGAAGGTGATGTGGCAGTCGATAGCGTGACTTACACTGGCGCTGACGGTGTCTTTGAAGACAATGGTGACGGTACTTACACCTTCTCACCGAACGAAAACTTCAACGGCGAAGTTAGCCTTGATGTCGTCGTTACTGATGAAGAGGGCGCAACTGAAGCGACCACCGCGGGTATTACTGTACTTGAGGTGAACGATCCACCAATCGCAGGCTCAACCAGCTACTCAGTCAACGAGGACGAAGTTATCACCATCAGTTCAGAGCAACTGTTGGCGAACGCTTCTGATATCGAAGGTGAAGTGGCGATTGATAGCGTTAACTACACAGGTTCAGACGGTATCTTTACCGACAATGGTGACGGAACATTCAGCTTCGCACCTAACGCTAACTTCGATGGCGATGTAAGCCTTGATGTTGTCGTTACTGATGAAGAAGGCGCAACCGTAGCGACTAACGCAAGCATAGATGTTCTGCCTGTTAACGATGCTCCGGTATCGGGCGACTTGGCGTACAGCGTGGACGAAGATGGTTCAATTACCTTGAGCCAAGAGCAATTACTTGCTCAAGCGAGTGATGTTGACGGCGATGACTTAACAGCGGCTAACCTAACCGTTGGGGGTGATGCGACAGTTACAGCAAACGATGATGGTAGTTTCACTATCACGCCAGATGCTAACTTCAATGGCGACATTGATTTGAACTTCGACATTACCGATGGTGATGCGACGCTTCAAGCAACGGCTGACCTAACGGTTAACCCCGTTAATGACTTGCCAACAGTCGGTGAGCCACAATTTGTGACTCAAGAAGACACCAGCTTTACCTTCACTGAAGAACAACTGCTGCAAAATGCGGGCGACATTGATGGCGATAACCTATCGGTTGAAAATGTGGCTTCAGATAGCGGTACTTTGGTTGATAACGGTGACGGCACTTACACATTCGCTCCGAATGAAAACTTCGACGGCAATGTGAATGTGACGTTCGACGTGAATGACGGTACCGCGACAGTACCAGCAGAAGCGACAATTGATGTTCAATCTGTGGTTGATATGCCAGAGCTGTCGATTGCTTCTGACCTAGTGATTGCTTCAGACAACTTCGAGTCTGGCTCAAACGGCTGGAATACAGGCACTGAAAGCTCACAAGGCTTCGAATCTGGTGACATGCTAGGTCGTATTGGTGGCACTGGTGGCGAGGAGGCCGTAAGCAAAACTTACGATATTCCAAGTGATGTGAGCGAAGTTAATATCTCGTTCAACTTCTACGAAATTGACTCATGGGATGGTGAGTCCTTCCAAATCTTTGTCGGTGGCGAAGAGCTTACCTCGTTAGATAACTCAGCGTTCCGTACTGAAGATGGCACGACAACGTTGTACGATTCAGCGGGCAATGAAGTCGGTGAAGTGGTTCACGGCGTATCGCAAGGTGAAGGTTTCAGTGGTTGGAACGACCAAGCACACCAAATCAACCTAACGGTACCCGTTGAAGACGGCCAACTTGAATTAGGCTTCGGTTCAACTCTGAATCAAAGCGTGATTGACGAGTCGTTTGGTATCGATAACATCGAAATCACAGTGTCTGACGCGGATTACCAAATCATTGGTACTGAAGATACACCTGTACCACTTGATATTGATGCGGCGCTAACCGATACCGATGGCTCAGAAAACCTCGCTATCTTGATTGAAGATGTGCCAGAAGGTAGCTCACTTTCTGCAGGTACCGATAACGGTGATGGCACTTGGTCATTGCAACCTGGCGAGCTAGAAGGGCTAGAGTTTACCCCTTCAAGTGACTTCAATGGGGATGTGGTTCTAACCGTTAATGCGACATCGACTGATGTTGATACGGGCACCACCGCAACGGCAACACAAGATGTGACTATTCATATCTCTCCAGCGAACGATGCTCCAGAGGTTGACGGTGATATCAGTGCCGTTACGGCCGAAGATAATAGCATCACGCTAACTCAAGAGCAGTTGCTAGAGCACGCTGTCGACATTGATGGTGATGACCTATCAGCAATCAACCTAACCACCAATGATGAAAATGCGACCGTTCAAATGAACGACGATGGCAGTTTCACCATTACACCGAGTGAAAACTTCAACGGTAATATCGAATTTAGTTACGATGTCACCGATGGGGAAGACATGGTTGCTGCTGGCCTAGACTTGACGGTAACACCTGTCAATGATGCGCCAGAGTTGCAAGATCAAGCATTCACTATTGGTGAAGATGGGGTTCTTAACTTCACTGACGCTGACCTGTTAACGGGTGCAACGGATGTTGAAGGTGATGATCTAACAGTCGAAGGTGTGACATACACGGGTGCTGATGGTGTGCTTACCGACAATGGTGACGGAAGCTACAGCTTTGCGCCAAACGAGAACTTCAATGGTGATGTGAACTTCAGCTTTGATGTGTCAGATGGCACGGATACGGTTCAAGCCAACATTGATGTGAGCGTGACGCCTGAGAACGATCCACCTGTAGCGGGTAGTACGTCTTACACTGTGCATGAAGATAACTCAATCACGATCAGTAACGAACAGCTATTAGCCAACTCTTCAGATATTGAAGGTGAGGTTGCGATTGATAGCGTGACTTACACTGGCAGTGATGGTGTGTTCGAAGACAACGGTGACGGCACTTACACCTTCTCTCCAAACGAGAACTTCAATGGTGATGTGAGCTTAGCGGTTGTTGTTACCGATGAAGAAGGGGCAACAGAAGCGACCACAGCGGGAATCACCGTACTTGAGGTGAACGATCCGCCAATCGCAGGCTCAACCAGTTACTCAGTCAACGAAGATGAAGTTATCACCATCAGTGCAGATCAACTGTTGGCGAACTCTTCGGATATTGAAGGCGAAGTGGCGATTGATAGCGTTACTTACACAGGCGCTGACGGTATCTTTACTGACAACGGTAACGGCACATTCAGCTTTGCACCAAATGCAAACTTTGATGGCGATGTTAGCCTAGATGTAGTGGTGACAGATGAAGACGGTGCGACAGTAGCCACCAACGCAAGTATTGATGTTCTTCCAATTAACGATCCACCAGTATCGGGTGACTTGGCATACAGCATTGATGAAGATGGTTCGATTACTCTGACTCAAGAGCAGTTGCTATCTCAAGCCTCTGATGTGGATGGCGATGACCTGACCGCAAGCAACCTAAGCGCAGGCGATAATGCAACCGTTGTTGATAATGGCGATGGCACCTTTACGGTAACGCCAGATGCGAACTTCAATGGCGATATCGACCTAAGCTTTGATATTTCGGACGGTACTGAGTCAATTGTGGCGAACGCCGATCTGACGGTAAACCCAGTCAATGACTTGCCAACGACATCTGATGTTTACGCGAACGTTGATGAAGATAATGTCATCACTATTACGCAGGAGCAGTTACTTGCGAATGCCGCTGATATTGAGGGCGATGACCTTGTCGCTTCCGACTTAACCTTAGTGGGTGACGATGCAACGATTGTCGATAACGGCGATGGTACGTTCTCTATCACTCCAAGCGAAAACTTCAATGGCTACATAGACGTTGCCTACAGCATCAGCGATGGCGACACTCCAATTGCCGCTAACTTAGGCTTAACCGTTGACCCAGTTAACGACGCGCCAATTGTTTCTGCTGATGTGGCGATAACCATTGAAGAAGATGGTTCATACACCATTACTCAAGAAGAGCTCCTACAATTCGCGACTGACATCGAAGACGATGACATGACCGCAATTATTGGAGAGCAGGGCGATGAAACAACCGTAACCGGTACCGTGTTGGATGCTGAAACCAGTAATCCAGTGTCTGGTGCGGAAGTCACCTTGACCGACAGTGCTGGCAATAGCTACACCACAGTAACGGATGATTCAGGTAACTACTCTGTTACAGGTTCAGTCGTTGACCAAGGCACGGTTACCATTGAGCAAGAAGGTTCAATCACCAGTAGCTTCCTTGTCCCTGCGGGCGAAGATGTGAATGGTGGCGTAACCGCTATATCTGAAGTACTTGAAGAAACAGATATGCGTATCGTGGTGACTTGGGGTGAAAGTCCTCGAGATATGGATAACCACTTATGGCTATACGATACAGAGAATGGCAATGAGCTAGACCATATTTACTACCGCGACATGAGCCATGATCTTGGTGAAGGTAACCTTGTTCAACAAGATGTTGATGATGTTAATGGCCATGGTCCTGAAACCATTACCATTCCAAACTACCAAGATGCTGACATGCACTATTCAGTTCACAACTACACCAACAGAAGTTGGGATGTAGATGGTGTTGAAGATGTACAAGTTCAGGTGTTTGTAGGCGATACATTGGTTGAAACCTTCAGCCCGGATTTATCTGATAACCCATCAGGTGACCACTGGCATGTATTCGATATCGTGAATGGCATCATTGTTCCAAGCCAAGATGTCGGCACTCAAAATGCGTTCGACTTGCCAACGGCAGAAGAAGCGCTTGCGAATGAAAACGGCATTGATATCTCTGAATTGCTAACCGGCGATGAAGGTGATGACTCTGGTGATACGGGCGGAAACGAACCAAGTGTTGGAGATGTTTCCATTGAGAACGCTCTTATCACTGACAATGGTGACGGTACTTACACCATTACACCGGAAGAGAACTTCAATGGTGAATTCTCGATTAGCTACAACGTAGACGATGGTAACGGTGGGGTTACTCCAGCGGAACTAGACGTGACCGTAACAGCAGTTAACGACCTGTCTGTAATCTACGACCACGACTACACCATTAATGAAGATGGCTCGCTAACCTTTACCGATGAACAGCTATTGGCTGGTGCAACGGATATTGACGGCGATGACCTTTCTGTCGAGTCGGTTAACTACGAAGGCACAGACGGTGTGTTCACGGATAATGGCGATGGTACTTACACCTTTGCGCCAAACGAGAACTTCAATGGTAATGTCGACCTAACTTACGATGTGAGTGATGGTACTGATGTTGTATCGGCGAATATTGATGTTCAAGTTGTTCCAATCAATGACGTACCGGTAGCGGGATCTACAACTTACAGCGTTGAAGAAGACGGCAGCATCACCCTAAGCGATGCACAACTTCTGGCGAATAGCTCGGATGTTGAAGGGGAAGTGTTTGTCAGCGATGTAAGCTACGGCGGCACTGATGGTGTATTCACTGATAATGGTGATGGTACTTATACCTTTGCTCCAAACGAAAACTTTAACGGTGACATCAGTCTTGATGTTTCTGTTATGGATGAAGATGGCGCAACCGCTGAAACAACCGCAGGTATCGACGTCATTGCTGTTAACGACTTGCCAGTTGCAGGTTCAACGACCTACAGCGTTGACGAAGATAACGTGATTACCATCAATGAAGCGCAGCTTCTTGCGAACAGCTCAGATATTGAAGGTGATGTATCCGTTAGCGACGTTTCCTACTCAGGCGCAGACGGTATCTTCACTGACAATGGTGATGGTACTTACAGCTTCGCACCAAATGAAAACTTCAACGGCAATGTCAGCCTAGATGTAACCGTTGCAGATGAAGACGGTGCAACCGCTCAAACGACTGCGGGAATAGATGTTATAGCAGTCAACGACGCACCAGTATCAGGTGACTTGGCTTACTCAGTGGATGAAGATGGTTCAATCACGCTAAGCCAAGAGCAACTGCTTGCTCAAGCATCGGATGTGGACGGCGATGATCTTACCGCTGCAAACCTAACCGCGGGTGATAACGCGACCGTTACGGCAAACGATGATGGTTCATTTACCATTACCCCGGATGCCGATTTCAATGGCGATATTGACCTAAGCTTCGACCTTTCTGATGGTACTGAAACGGTTGTTGCAACGGCCGACCTTACTGTGAATCCAGTGAATGACATCGCAGTTGTAGAAGATGTCGCTTACACCATTGAAGAAGACGGTTCACTTACCTTTACAGACGAGCAACTGCTAGCGGGTGCTTCTGATATTGATGGTGATGAGCTTTCAGTTGCCGACGTGTCTTACACTGGCGCAGAGGGTGTGTTCACCGACAATGGCGATGGCACTTACACCTTTGCACCGAACGAGAACTTCAATGGTGAGGTAAGTCTAGACTTCTCAGTATCTGACGGTACAGAGACGGTTGATGCAAACATCGACGTAACGGTAACAGACGTTAACGATGCACCAGTGGCAGGCGCAACGTCTTACCAAATGAACGAAGATGGCACCATCACATTGAGCCCTGAGCAGTTGATTGCTAATAGCTCCGATGTGGACGGTGAAGTGTCGCTTGATAGCGTGAGCTACTCAGGTGCAGACGGTATCTTGGTTCAAAATGAAGATGGTTCGGTAACGTTCGCACCAAACGAAAACTTTAACGGCGACATCAACCTTGATGTGACGGTTATTGATGACGACGGTGCAACGGCTCAAACCACCGCTGGTATTGAAGTTATTGCAGTTAACGACGCACCAGTGGCCGGAAACGTGGCTTACTCGGTTGATGAAGATGGTTCAATTACGCTATCTCAAGAGCAGTTGTTGGCGAACGCATCGGATGTTGATGGTGATGCACTGACCGCAAGCAACCTATCCGCGGGTGACAATGCAACCGTCACAGCAAACGAAGATGGTTCATTTACTATCATGCCGGATGCTGATTTCAACGGTGACATTGATTTGAGCTTCGATGTGTCAGATGGCCTTGAAACTGTTCAAGCTGGCGTCGACCTAACGGTTAACCCAGTCAATGACCTACCAACAGCAGAAGACCAAAACTTTACCGTTGAGGAAGATGGAACGCTAATCTTCACGGATGCAGACCTATTAGCAGGTTCTGCAGACATTGACGGCGATGACTTGTCTATCACGGATGTGTCTTACACGGGCGCAGAAGGTGTATTCACGGATAACGGTGATGGCACTTATAGTTTTGCTCCGAACGAGAACTTCAATGGCGATGTCAACCTAGGCTTCACAGTGACTGATGGCACTGAGACAGTCGATGCCAATATTGGTGTGACGGTAACGGATGTTAACGATGCGCCGGTAGCGGGTTCTACGTCTTACCAAATGAACGAAGATGGCACCATCACAATCAGCCCTGAGCAGTTAATTGCTAATAGCTCTGACGTTGATGGTGAAGTGTCGCTTGAAAGCGTGACTTACTCAGGCTCTGACGGCACCTTGGTTCAAAACGATAACGGGTCTGTGACCTTCACGCCAAACGAGAACTTTAATGGTGATATTAGCCTAGATGTGGTTGTAACCGATGATGACGGTGCAACTGCAACAACAACGGCAGGAATCGAAGTTCTGGCTGTGAATGATGGACCTGAGTCTGAGGATGTGAAACTAACCACAGCCGAAGACAGCACCATTCTTATCACACAAGACATGTTGTTAGCTCAAGCTACCGACATCGATAACACCGCAGACGAGCTGTCGGCTTCTGGTCTACAAATCGACCCTAGCTTAGGTGAGTTGCTAGACAACGAAGATGGTACTTGGTCATTTACGCCAAACGAAAACTTCAATGGCGATGTGCCGATGACGTTTAACGTTAGCGACGGTCAAGAGACTATTTCAGTCGACGGCAACATCGATGTTACGCCAGTGAATGATGCACCTGAAGCGCCAACCATTGAGATGCAAGGCGAAGAAGATGTGGTCATGGTGATTGACCCTGCTTACATCGCGGGTCAAGTTACAGATCTTGATGGCGACGAGATCAGCATTGAAAGCATCACAGTTCGAGCTCCAGCGAACGCGACCTTAACTCAGCAACCAGACGGCATGTATCACTTAGTGACTACTCAAGACTTCAATGGCTTAGTAGAACTGGGTTATCAAGCTACTGACGGTGAAGAAGTGGTTGATGGCTCGCTGAATGTGGATGTCATTCCGGTTAACGACGCACCATTCAACGTCGGCAACGCAATGATGACCACAAACGAAGATGGCGCGTTCACTTTCGATGCTGGCGACTTGATGAACTTGTTCGGTGACATTGATACCGCTGACCTTGTTGTTTCTCGCATTATCACCGCAGACGGTGAAGATGGCGGAGAAGTAACAGACAACGGTGATGGTACTTGGACATTCACACCAACAGGCGACTTCTCAGGCGTTTCTGACCTACAAGTTGTCGTAAGTGACGGTGAGTTTGAGACGGTTCTTGATGTTCCTGTGTTCGTACGTCCAGTTGCAGATGGTGCGGTAATTACCACCGACCATGACGGTCCATTAGTCTTCGGTGAAGATGAAACAGGTCACTTGGGACTGAACGTTGGCCTAGTCGATGACTCAGAAACACTAAGTAACTTGGTGATGACAGGTTTCCCTGTTGGATTCGAGGTAACCGATGGTGTGAATACCGTGATGATTACCGAACCGGGTCAATACATCGACCTGTTCGACTGGGATATCTCAAACATTCAAATGACGCCTCCTGAAGACTTCCATGGTGAGTTCTTCGTAACCGTAAGTGCAACAACCGTTGATTACGGAGATGAGCCAGAAGCGTTTGATGATGGCATCGATACGGGTGATTTCGAGACCGTAGCGGGTGATTCCATCATCCTAACGGCGGACGACCTAATTGGTTTGGCTGAGAATGTGGATGCAGACAGCGATGATGAAGTGAAACTGGTTCATCTTGCCGACCGCAGCCAAGGTGAGATTGTCGATAATGGCGATGGCACTTGGACGTTCACACCAGCACCAGGCTTTACTGGCGAAGCAGACATTGCTTACGTGGTTGATAAAGATGGCGTGCTTCATGATGAGCAAACTGGCGTAGTCGTGAAAGAAGGCGACTCACAAGAGAATGCAGCACCAGAAGTTAACAGCATCACGACGACGGAAATCGCAGCGGATGCCACCTTATCGTTCACTGATGAAGACATGTTAGCGAACCTGAGCGATGCAGAAGGCGACAGCTTGAGCATTGAGTCAGTAAGCTTGATGGAAGGTCAGGGCGTAATTGAGAGCGATAACCAAGGTAACTATCAATTCACTCCTGCTGAAGACTACACCGGTGATGTTCAAGTTGGGTTTATAGCGACCGATGGCGAAAATCGCATCGAAAGCTTCTTCAATGTGGATATCCAAGGCGGAGATGAAGCAGCGGCGAGCGAAGGTTATGCCTTAGCTGATGATGGTTCACTAACTATCACGGATGCACAGCTGGTGGATGAATTGGGCGTGAGTGATTCTGCACAAGTTGTTGATGTTGCAGACGCGAACGATGCTGGCTTCTTTGCCGAATCAGGTGAAGGTGAGTGGACTTACTGGCCGAACGAAGACTTCGATGGCAACTTAGCGATGAATGTTGAAGTTAACGACGGCGGTGAAGTATCAAGCCACAGTGTAAGTATCCAAGTAGCCGATGAATCAGTGCAAAGTGATGAACCACAAGTCCAAGCTGCTCAAGCAACAGAAGAGCAACAAGTGGAAGTGGCTCAACAAGCTGATGACCAAGCTCAAGATGCTGAAACTGAAGACAGTACAGCAGATGTAACCGCGGCACCGGGCGATACCATCTCTATCTCGATTCCAGATGAGGTGAGTGGTAACGAATCGGTTGATTACGCTGATATGTCTGGCTTACCTGAAGGCGCTACTGTGAGCAACGCACTGGATAACGGTGATGGTAGCTTCACAATCAGTGGCAACCTAGAGCAGCCTGTATCTGTCGAACTACCAGAAGGTTACGAAGGTACTAGCGAGATCCAATTCCAAGGTTACGACGAATTGGGTAGCTCAATAGACGGTGCTAGCGGTTCTGTTGAAGTTGAGGTTGATGATCAATACACCATGCAAGGTTCTACGCAAGAACAGCAACCGGACATGGCGGGTATGGAATCTGGTGGCAGCGACTGGACAAGTTCAGGTGGTCAAGACCAAGGTGTTGACTTCACGGACGACTCTGGAAGCTTCGATTCAGATTCTCAAACTGGAACTGATCAAGGCAACGACTTCGACCAAAGCTCGATTTAATCGAGAGAGCTTAGTTTTAGTCTAAACCGACATTTAGTCTAAGCCAACAAGGAGATAGGGCAGCGTAAAGTTGCCCTCATTAAAGCCATGTAGAGTTATTGATACATGGCTTTTTTTTATTTGTTTTTTTTGTTGTTTGTTTCGCTAAATAAACTTGAGAACAGGTAAATATGTCCTTAATTATTAGAAGGGTCAGTTAGACAGGAGGGGCGACATGTATCGTTATGTCAGTTCACCGCAAGCGTCGAAGTACATAGTGCCACCACCTCAACATCGTGAGTTGTCGAGTGTGGATGTGCCTGAGTCCGAATTAGAGATGCGAGAAATATTGAATAATTGGTTTGCTGATGGTTTAGCACCGATTATTGAAAGTGAAGATGACTACATCTCTGCGAGCGATCACGTTCGATTTGAAAAGCTTAGCCGCACCGTTGGGATGCTGTTGAGAAACAAAGATTATTATTTTGCGGCCAAACGGATTTTATCAGTGTGGGAACAAGATTGTCTTGAAACCACTTATATCAATTATCTCATTTTGCGCAGTGAGCGAGTCACTTCTCTAAGGTAAGTTAATGCTGTGGCAATTTTCCTTCGCCATTAGCGACTTTGGGTTTGTGTGCTTAAGATCTTTTTGTTTTTCTAGCGAATCAGGCAAACAAAAAGGGCAAGCTTGGAGGCTCACCCTAAAGGATCTTTGTTTTACTTACGTTATTTTCAACTAATTCTCAACTGGGTTACGACTTACACCCAACCATCAAATTTGAGTCGTTTTTGAATTCTCTCGACCGCTTCTTTCTGCATTTGTCTAACACGTTCATTAGAAACATTCACATCCAACATTTTTCCGACCTCAGACAGCGTTTTCACGTTGTTATCAAAGAAACCAAAACGGTGGATTAGCACCTTTTGTAATTTTGGAGGAAGTGTATGGATGATTTGTTCTAGAGCTTGGGTAAAGGATTGATCTTCACAATCTTGTTGAGGGTCGGGGATATATTCACTTTCGCATTGATCAAGAACCATAGGCGCATGGCTAGTTCCAACCGTTGTCGTCACGTCAATAAACCCGCTTAACGCCACCAATTGATCGACGCGTTCGGCCTTAACACCAGAACTGTCTGATAGCTCAGAAATTGAAACCTCTTTACTCATTTTTTTGCTTACATCGAGCTTTTTTGAGGCGAGGCTGTTTATTTCTTTACACACGTGGGCTGGCAATCGAACGGTTCGACCCGTGTTCATCAGTGCGGCTTCAATGTTTTCGCGGATCCACCAAACAGCATAGGTTGAAAAACGATAACCTGGTTCTGGATCGTATTTGTCGATGGCCTTAATCAAGCCAATGTTGCCTTCCTCGATTAGGTCGAGCAGGGTGAAATTATTACCTTTACGTTTTAGGTAACTCTTTGCGATTTTCACAACAAGGCGCAGGTTTGATTCGATCATAACATCACGCGCTTTTTTATCACCCGCGCGATTCAATTTTGCGTAATACACTTCATCTTCACGCGACAGCAGATCAATGCCAACAATATCTTTCAGATAATGAGCATAAGGGTCTGCACTGGTAGAAAATGATTCGGTAATGGGTGTTTCATCCGTGAGCCCCTGAAACGCAGCAAAACTATCGTTGTTCATTTCCTTGTCCTTATCTAGCCGACTGAACGTTTTATTTTATTATTATGCCACCAAGTGATTAACGCTTGGTTTCATTAGAGTGTAGATAACAGTTTCTTCTTTACCAATAAATAAAATGCAATTTCGTATGTTTACGTCACAAAAAGATCTACAAATATTTAACTATTTTGCATCTCATCCAGTGTGTTGGTTTTTCATTTAAAACATCAAGATGGCTGGTTTATAAAGCATGTGTTATGTATTGCTTTGCCTAGATAAATTCCGTGAATTTATAGGTGTGGGTTAGATCTATAATTGAGAAGGGATATGATGAAAAAATGGTAAGAGTTGAGGTTCAATGTTTCCAAGTACCTCAACTCTTTTAGCTGTATCGGCTATTAAGTATCGCCACGCACGTCTTAATTCTATCGACTAATAAGTGCTAAGAACCTCATCAATTTGTTGATTAATGATCTTCATTTCGCTGTAGATAACGGAAAGATCATCAGCTTGCGGCGCAAGCTTATTGAGTGTGTTTTGTTCAACTCTTTCTAATGCAACAGTCGCCGTTTCTTCCCCAAAACTGGCTAAGATGCCTTTTAAGGTGTGCACGGTAAAATGAAGCTTGCCCCAATCTTTTTGTTGAACCAACTCTTCGATCTCTTGTAGCGAATTGCCATGGTCTTCTTGATATGTAGACAAAACGGCGTAAATGACTTCTCTGTCGTTGTCTAAATAGGCGTTTAAAGCATCAAAGTCTAGCATGTGGACTCCTGTCGGCTGCATGTTGAAAATGGGCTAGGCGGCTTAGTGGAAAAACCATACCGTGATGAATCACTAATCCATTGGTTCCATTTTGGAGGAAGTTCTAATTGTAAGATTTCTTCTAAATAGTCGTCGCTAAGTTTCTCATCTATATGAGCTTTATGGACGGCATATATATAGTCAAGTTTGGCGGCAACTGAATATGGGTAACTGTGAATGTAGTCCTTTAATTCTTGGATCGACCCAAAGTTTTCAATGTTTATACACGTTGAAGGGTCGACATTTTTGGACTCAAGTTTGTGACTTACTGCTTCTCCCCGAGATTTTAGGCATTCCACTGCTAAGTGATAAAGAGAGTACTCACCAAAGTGGACGAGCAGTGGTAATAGTTGAGCGAGCAAGTAAGTCGGTTGGCTTTGGAAATTATTCGCTAACAGGGTCGAAGCTCTAATCACTTTTTTGTGGGCAACCTGAGGGCTATTTTCGATGAGCAATATGCTGCTCTGAAATAGGGCAAGGCTGGCCAAAACTTGCTGCTGTTGTTTTACCGGAAGTTTCAGGTTTACCAACTCGGTGAATTGGTTGGCGTGCTCAAGCAAAATACGTTTGTACTTTAGCTGCGTCTCGCGTTGATACGTTGCTTTTAACGAATTAAAGTGCGCACCAATGGAATGGATGACATCGATGTCAGCAGCTGAAATGTGGGTAGCATACATTTCACCTAACTTTATGATCATATGTGTGTTATCTGCGTTCTCAGCTAAGTCGATGGCCCTGATTGCACGATGGCTGATACTCGGTGTCATCTCAAATGCACGAATCGCCAATTTAAGAGCAGGCAGCAGCATCTTGTGTTTTTCATAGATACAGCTTAAGCAGTCAATCACGCTCAATGAGAGTGGCTGCGCTATCAGAAAATTGTGGAGCTTATCTATGGCTAAATTTGGCTTGCCTAAGCTGTCGAGAACGAGCGCCTCAGCCACCAATTTTGTTGGGTGCATGTTGGTTTTCGAGTTGTTAATGACGCTAGTGAGTAACTGCCATTTCTTACCTGCAATTAAATGTTCAATCAATGTCGCTTCGAACTGGACGCTAGTACCATTAGGGGAGATCGCCAAAGCTTGAGCTAATCTCTCTTGACTGGCAATTGGATATAAATCATTCAGTTGGGTGAGCTTCTTCGAAACGGACACGGCACTTTGGATCTTTTTACCCAACGTTTGAGTATTAATCGGTTTAGAAACGAAGTGGTGTGCTTCACCTGAAAGGGCGGTTAATACTGTTTCCTGACGCATATCCCCAGAGAGCAAGATTGTTGCCACAGTATGGTCTATCAGGCGATTTCGATACAGAATACCCAACAGCTCAAAGCCAGTAAAAGACTGTTCTAAGTGGTAGTCAATGAGGAGTACATGAAAAGAGTGCGTCTCGACCGCTTTAATGGCTTGTCGATAGTCGGTCGCAATAAAGATGCAATCATGTGAAATGCCCAAGCTCGAGAGTTGCTGCTTTATTAGAATAGTTGCACTCTTGGAGTCGTCGACAATTAAAACTCGTAGGTCAGGTGGTAAGGTCAAATCCATTTTCCTCAATACCAAATGTTATTTTTAATCTAGGTGTCAAGTTGCACATTGTCAAGGTGCCTATATCACATACAAACACTCAATAAACTATTGGTAATTAAAACATTTATGAAATCCTTCAAACGCAGGTTACTTTTACCTGGTTTTTGTGGGGTTATACGTGTTTTAGAAATAAAAAAGAGGCAAACCGATAAGCTCACCTCTCTGTTTTATTATTCGAGTTTTTATTCGAAATGTTGTTCTTTGCTTGAAGTTTTATTTACCGAAACTCCAGCGCTAATCACGCATGTTTAGAATCAAGACTGCGGCTAGGGCCAAGAACGCCGTCATCATTAAGAACACATCGTTGTAAGCCATGATGGCAGCGTCACGTTGCATTGTGCCGAGCAAGCTTGCTTGCGCTTGTTGCATTGCAGTTGCCGCATCACTTCCTGACTGAATGAAAAACGCTTGTTGTTGCTGAAGCGTCTGCCAACCAAGTTGACTCACGGAAGGTAACGATTCCTTGATGTGTGCCAAGTGCTCACGGGTTTTGTTATCCAATAGCGTAGCGATAATCGCGATGCTGAAAGCACCACCTAAGTTTCGCATCACGTTGGTTAACGTTGATGCGTCTGGTGTATCCATTTTACTGATGTTTTTCATGGCAACCAAAGACAGCGGAACCATGATGAACGGACTACCAATAGCACGCAGAACCATGGATAAAATTAGCTGTTGTCCGCCAAAATCGATTGTCATGTGTGTATTTACGTAACAACTAAAACCGAACATCGCGAAGCCAAAGGTAACCAAGTACTTAGGCTTAATAATCTGTGTTAGCTTAGGCACAATTGGGAATATCAGAAGCTGTGGGAAACCCATCCACATTAATACTTCACCAATTTCCATCGCGTTATATTGCTGAATTTGAGTGAGATACATCGGCAGAACATAGATAGAGCCAAGCAACGCCATCCCTAGAATCAAATAGGCGATACAGGACATCGCAAACTGCCCATCCCGCAATAGCCGCAGGTTAACCAATGGCTTCTTGTGTTGAAGTTCGTTTGTCACGAAGTAAACCAAACTCACAGCAGAGACGATACTCAAGCCAACAATAAAGCTCGAACTGAACCACTCTTCACGGTTACCTTCTTCTAGTACCACTTCCAAACAACCTAGCCCTAATGCCATGGTGGCGATACCAAACCAGTCTGCTTTTTTAAGCGTGCCAAGGTCGAGCTTTTCATCGTCCAAGCCATATCTGATCATGGTGATCACGAGCAAAGCAGGCGGAATATTGATGTAGAAAATATAGTGCCACGAGAAGTTCTCCGTCAGCCAACCACCAAAGGTAGGGCCGATCGATGGAGCAAAGGTCGCGGTTACACCAAACAGTGCCATACCCACAGCGCGCTTGTTGACAGGCAATAACTGAATCACCAGCGAGAAAGCAAGCGGGATTAAAGCACCACCACTGAAGCCTTGCATCGCGCGGAATACAATCATCGAGGTCATATTCCAAGAAAACGAACACAACAAAGATGAAATGGTGAAGATGGCCGTCGTCCACGTGATATAACGGCGTTTACCGAGCGCTTTAGAAAGCCAACCACTGAGTGGGATAGCAATCATCTCTGCGACTAGGTAAGACGTAGAAATCCACGAGCTTTCATCCAAGGTGGCAGACAGCGCACCTTGAATATCTTTGAGAGACGAATTGGTGATCTGAATATCCAAGATCGCCATAAACGCGCCGATCAAGCCGCCAAATAGGGCGATCCAATGGCGTCTCGAAACCTCGTCATCGTCATTCGTTTGGGTGACAATCCCAACGTTACTCATGGTCTAGCCTCGTTTATCGATGGTCGCTACCACAGACAAACCAGGAAGCAGTCGACCTTTCAACTCTTGCTGATCTGGAATCGTAATTTTCACCGGTACACGCTGAACGATTTTAGTGAAGTTTCCGGTCGCGTTTTCTGGTGGTAAGAGCGCAAACTTAGCGCCAGTCGCAGGGGAGAAACTGTCTACCACGCCTTCAAGTGGCTGACCCGGAAAGGCATCTAATTCGACTTCAACCGTTTGGCCTTTGTGAATACCGCTTAGCTGTGTCTCTTTGAAGTTGGCTTCAATCCACACTTGGTTGTTTGGTACCAAGCTCATAAGTGGTGCGCCTGCTTGAATCAGCAAGCCTTCACGTACGCTGCGTTTACCAATCACGCCATCTGCTGGCGCGTAAACTTGGGTGTAATCCAGGTTAAGTTGTGCTTGATCTCTTTGGGCTTGAGCTTCGGTCACGGATGCGTTTGCTTGCTCAATCTCGCTAGCGATAACGGTTAGTTGGTCATTGGTTGCAACGAGGTTTGCTTTTGCTTCTTCTAAATCTGCCTGAGTCACTTTTTGTTGTGCAACCATGCTGTCGACTTCATCTTGAGACGCGTAGTTACGTTTTAGTAAGCTACGAGAACGTACGACTTGTTGAATCGCGCGTTCGTATTCAGCTTGTGCAGAATCAACGCGGCTCTCTGCTTGATTAATCTTGCTACGTTGTAACGTTTGTTGTGCCACTAGATTTTTGACGTCTGATTGCACGACGCTTAAATGGGCGTTTGCTTGAGCGAGTGCTGACTGGTAATCACGGTCATCGATTTGAACCAGCAAATCACCTTCTTTAACCGATTGGTTATCACTCACATAAGACTTGACAATATAGCCAGACACCTTAGGGCTAATATTCGTGATGTCGCCTTGTAGGTAGGCATTGTCGGTAGATTCAAAGTACTGGCCATAGCCGTACCAGTATCCAGCGCCGGCTAAACCCAATGACAGCATGATCGCAGTAGCAATAAGCGGAGCTTTTTTACGTTTTTTTGTGCTTACTGTTTGCGAAGCGTTGTTGTTCTCTGTCATTTTTTATTTCTCATTTTGTTTTTATTTAGATGTAACGAATTGTAAATGAATTCGATTGATTGATAAGATAGGAAAAAAGGGAAACACTGTTGCAAAAATCTAACTAATGGCACTTTGGGAGAAGTACGATGGACTTAAATGCTGTGACTGTTTTTACACAAGTTGTTGATTGTGGGAGTTTCACGCACGCAGCAGAAGCGTTGAACATGACCAAGTCGACCGTCAGCCGAAAGCTAGATGAGCTAGAACAGCACTTAGGTGTGAGGTTGATCACTCGTTCGACACGAAGTTTAGTCTTAACGCCAGAGGGGGAGCGCTTTTATCAGTCGAGCATGCAGATGCAAGAGATTATGAACCAAGCTGAGTTAGAGGTTTCTGCCAATCAGGATTTGATCCGAGGGCAGTTGAATGTTGTGTTGCCTGTCGAATTGGGGCATCAAGTATTAGCCAAATACATCCACAGCTTCCTAAAAGAGCACCCAAACGTGACTTTGAACTTAGAACTGTCGAATCGAGAAGTCGACATCATTGCGGAGGGGATCGATCTTTACGCACAAATTGGTGAGCTAGTGGACTCGAGCTTGGTTTCTCGCTACCTCACAACATCAAAGCGTGTATTGGCAGCCAGCCCTGATTATTTAGAACAGTTCGATGAAATCTCTTCGCCCGATGATCTTAAACCGCCATTTAGAATGATTGAGGTGGTGAACAAGGCCGCGCGTCTACCCAAGTGGCATTTACAATTAGAAGGCGGTGAATCGATTTTGATCGATCTGCCGTGTCAGTTGCGGGTGAATACCATCACGGCATGCCTAACAGCGTGTGTGGATGGGCTCGGCTTGGCGGTGCTTCCTGAATTCATTTGTCGTGAGCACTTCAAGACAGGTAAGCTGATTCGTTTGTTACCTGAATATGAGATGCCGGAAGTTTCAGTAAGCCTAGTGTATGCAGACAGGCAGTTGATGCCGAAACGTAAAAAGGTCTTTATCGACTATCTACTGACTGCCTTTCAAAATAGGAAGCAAAAGTAACGGGGTAAACCTTAGCGGTTAAGTGCTTAGGCTTCCTATTATTCGTTATTGTCTAAACCGTATCGAAGCTAACTATGATTGGGCAGCCAGTCGATAACTTGCCCATTCGCCAATATAGCTTTGATCGATAGGCCAGCAATATCGATACCGTTGTGACGAAATGCCTTGCTGGAGAAGTTGGCAATGATCTTACTCCCGTCACTGAACTTCGTTTGTTGAACATCGCCGTTTTTGTCTAACCATTCGAAATCGACCAACTGTTTATCCCATAACTGTTCGTGCATCAGTTTAAAGCCATCTTGATAGTGTTTGAGTGCTTTGATTCTCGGGCTTGAACTTGATAAAGCTTCATCTCTGGTCAAGTGAACCATCGGTGGTGTGTTGTACAGCATGGCGGTTAAGTCACGTTCTGCTTGTACATTGGTGAACTTAAGGCTGTCTGAATGCCAATGGTGCGTATTGATTACTTCATCATGGAAAACGGCTTGGTATAACGGAATTCGATATTGTGGCGAAAACAGTAGCGACTTGTAGGGCTCTTTAACCTCGGCGGGTTTAAAGAAGAAGTCAGGCTTGTGGTCTGGGTACCAACGACCTAAGTAATAGGGAGATCGGCGGTTCTCTTTCATGTCTTTATCTGTCCAACCAAAACCAACCGTTTCTAAGCCGTGTGCAAACGCGATGCCTTTTGTTGTTAGGCTGTTGCCGTCTTCAGATCCCAATACTAACGATGGTTGCTCGCTAAGCCACAGCATTCGGTTGTTGAAGGCAGAAAGCATGTCCGACTCGTTTGTATTGCCATTCCCATTGCCATTGCCATTGTTATGACTCTTGATATGACTGTCTATAAAGCCGCTGTAATCTTCACGTGCCATGGCGGTTGCATCAACATCTAAGAACAAGCTGTTGAAGTTGCCGAATCTCATAATGTTTTGAGCGCGCTGTTTTACGTATTCTAGATGGCAATTCGGGTTTAAGTAAAAGCCGTTTCCACGAAATCCTTTTTTCAAACTCCCATCCGCTAGTTCAATGGCACAACTCTGACGCATCGGCTCTGGTAATTGAGCGGTTAGCCAGTTGTCATTGAGCTTCGCAGGAATGGCTGTGTTGTAGGAATCGTACGTACCGACCAGATATCCGGACTGTTTTGCCATAGTCACGGCGTTAGGTTGATAGAATGCTGGCGTCCAATTGTCGAATCCTAGCCACAGTTTGTTTAAACCTGCCTTATTTAGATTAGCGACCATGTCTGAAGACAATGCTTGCCCCCAAGTCTCTGACGAGTTTAGGTAAGGGGAAGCGTGCTCTAGCAACCAGTTCTTCTTATCCTGTGCTGCTTTGTATTGCGCTTTAATCGTGTTGTTTTCGAGTGTCGGATTACCAACAGGATATAACACCTGCAACGATTGGCTAATAGAGTCCAATAATAGTTGTTTGTGGTACTGACTGAACCAATCTTTGCCCTTGGAAAGTGATGACAGCTCTCTTTTCGCTTCCCCAGAAACGCCGAGTTTAGAGCCCTCTAGATACCATGTTTTCAATCCCCACCAGTCGCTCACATCTTGGATGCTCAATGGGTCTTTGCCAAACAGGTAAATGTGGCTTGCGCCGATCAGTTTACTCACATCCGGATTACGCTTTTGTTTAGCAACCAGTGTTTCAGAAAGGCCATTTTCGATGCGCCAATCGCGGTAGTGTTTCGCTCCATCTAACCACGAGTCTCCAAGGGTGATACGAACAATAAAAGGCTGTGATTGATTGAGCATCGTAAATTGGTGTGATGCCTTCATATCAATTTTGGTCTTTGAATTAGAGGAAGTATCAGAGGATGCATCTGAAAAGAGCAGTTGATTATTGGTTGCATTAACCATCTGATAGCTAATGAAATGATTGTTTTGCTGCACCGTCCAAAAAGGCATCTTTAAGTCTTGAGTGGTGTTACTTCCAGAATGGTTGCCGACGAGATAACTTGCCCAAAGCTTGTTATCAGTAGGAACACGCATGCCTTCACTAAAAGGAAGAAATAGGGTCTGAGTTTGTTGTTCGGCAAGATCAAACCACGTCAACTTGATGGGATCGTGTCGCTTCACCTGAATATTTGAAGGCAAGCTGAACTGAAAAGTGAGCTGGTCTTGATTAAGCTCTGCCTCAACGTTTATCCCGCTGGGTACTAAGGTCCAAGTGGCGATTTTTGCTGAGTCAGATTTATCGGAAAAGCCAATAACCAGATTGGTCGCTTTCTGTGGTTTACTATCAACAGTGAGAGCAGCGCTGTTAACGCTTAAGCCGTTCCAATCTATCCCTAAAGTATTCGATGAGATAGCGACGGTATTGTTGGTAGCACTGTTAGCGTTGTCGCGAATACTGCTGCCGCTGCTATTACTGGTGAGCGTTATTTGGCTTGCTTGTGCGTTGGACGAAAACAGACAAGCTGTTGTCAAAGCCACAATGGCACAATTAGAAAGATTGAGTGGGTGACGTACGCTGAGCATATTTAGATTCCGTAAAGGGTAAGTACGGTTATTACACCTAAGTAGCGCTAGTGCTTTGTCACCTATATGTCTCTATTTTCTGTTTGGCTTTAGTGGTGTTCCATTAGAAAGGCACGGCGACGCGTTGCACGTATTGGACTTCAATAGCGCCTTGGTATTCAAAGATTTCAACCGAAGCACTCAAGTGCTTGGCTTTGGTTCCTAGTGGACTTTCTGTGGGAACGGGTGCTTCCGCTGTTTTGATTGGCACTTTGTAACCTAACAGGTTGTAGTTTTCATCAAACCATTGCCAACTCACATTAGCGTCAGGGCAGTTGTCGATCACCTTTGGAGGCGAGAGGACGATATGTGGTTCGCTGAGTTTACTTTCGAGCGTCAGCCATCGATTACTGTCATTTAAAGCGACAATAATAGGGTAGTGATTTGAACCTATCTTAAGTTGATAAACACCAGATTCGGGTTTGATGAACATTTCATTGGTTTCAATCTCCTGATACTCATTGTTGGAAGTGAGTTGCCCATCGAGAAGGACTTTGCCTTTAGGCGATACCAAAGAAAGAGTTTGGGTTTCTAAGCCTTTGTTGAGTTGCTCGGCAGAGACTTTGATTTGATAACCGTGCGACGACAGGCCATAGCGTCGAATGAAGCTGACTTGGATGTGGTGTTTCGGCTCAGCACTTTGTTTTAGTGAGGTTCCACATTGAGTCTGGCTTAATATCTCTTGTTTGACTGGCAGCCAAAGCTCACTATCGAGTGTTTGTTGATCGAGTGCGATTTGCAGCTCTTGCCACGCAACTTGAGGTTGACCCTCAAGCAGAGATTGATAGGTGTGCTGCAATGGCGTGTCAGTAAACCAAGCCGCATGACTTGCGAGCGGTAATGTGCAGAGCAGTGCGGTTAACGAAGTAACTTTCATTATGATTCCCCGGCCAAGCGGTAACCAACGCCGCGATGTGTTTCGATATTCAATGTGGGCAGTTTCTGGCGTAAGCGCAGTATGTGATTATCAATAGTTCGGGTACTAGGAAAGGCCTGATAACCCCAAATCTTATTGAGTAATTCATCTCGGTGAAACACACGACTTTGGTTCTGAACAAACAGTACCAATAGCTGAAACTCTTTAGGTTTTAGTGTGACTGGGCTTTCATCCAGATAAGCGATCCGTTCCGACAAGTTGATTTGGATATTTGCGTAAGCTAAGAGGCTCACACCTAACGGACGTAGATGGGTAATGACTCGAGCAAGTAATTCATCGTTTGAAAATGGTTTAGTCACGTAATCTTTGGCTCCCGCCATTAATCCTTCAACACGTTGTTGAACTTCTACTTTAGCGGTTAACACAATCACCGGTAGTGCTTTGAGGAGTAACCAGTTTGGAAGGTGTTGCAAGCTGTCACCATCTTCAAGTTGTCGATCCAATATCACAAGATCGGCTCGAAACCATTGCTTACTGGCACTCTCTGAATCCTTCGCCCAAAGGCATTGGTAACCATTGGATTCAAAGAAGCTGACGAGGCCTTGTCCAAGCAGTTGGTCGTCTTCAATCAGCAGTAGGGTGTTCATAAGCAATTTCCAAAATACATCGGGTTGGGTTACGAAGAATAATGATGCGGCCATTCGCTTGCTTCATCAAGTGCTCGACAATAGTCAAGCCAATACCCATGTTATCCAGTTTGTGCGTTTCACTTGGCGTGACACGAGACATGAGTCGTTGTATCGGCGAAGGGAAGTGCCCCTCGTCTTGTACCTCAATCGTCAGCTTGTCTCCGAGTTCGACCTTTACCAACACCTTACCTTTACCGTGTTGTTTGGCATTCTTGATTAGATTATCCAAGCAGATGGTTAGCCAGTAATAGGGAAGGTTCAGTTCAACTTCACGCGCTTCACATTGATAAGAAATATTGTGCTTTTCACATACATGATCAAGCCACTCTTCTAATGATGCGTTTTGCTTTAATAAAGGCTCTGACTGATCCGAACTTAGGTACACTTTGCTGTTTTCGGTGAGTTGAGAGAGCCTTTGATAGTCAGAGATTAAACGCCAAACCGCACTTTGAGTTTCATCAGAAAAGTCATCGTAGCGATTTCTGAACATCTCGACGGTTAGACCTAGGCTAGTAATTGGCGTGCGCAGTTCATGAGTAAGGAGTTGTAAAACGAACTGCCTCTCTTTTCGTTGTTTTGTTCTTAGGTATAAGACTCTAGCGAGCCCAGAAAGCAACGTTAACAGTAATGAAAAGATCAAGGTTTTCATGATCAGGTTGTCATTGCTAGGCTCGCTTAAGCACACGTTGCTGTAACGAAAAGTACAGGTATCACCTGCCAAAGATATCTCTTGTTGTTCTGCGATAGGTTGCCAAACATCTAAGGGAATGGCTTTCCAGCCTTGTTCGCCACTTAACCAAAGTACATCATCTTGTTGCCAAGCGCGATATCCATTGAGCAGAGCTTCTCTGCCTTGTGCAGTGAGAGCCTCTAGCTTGGTATATAAAGGGTGCTGTGGGTTGGTAATATTCAAAAATGGACGTATTTGCTCGCTTACGTCTGGGTAAGCTGCCAAATAACGATCAGCAAAGCTGCCACCGGCAGGGTGACGTTTGGAGTGTGCTGCAAACCAAATCGAATCCAATGCTTGTTGCTGACACAGAGCGAGCTCGAACTCGATCGCGTCATGTAATGAAGGGTTACTGCTTTCAATTGCTTGGCAGTGATCTTGTATTGACGCTAACGCTGCGATGTCGTCCCAACTGAATTGGTTGAAATCAGGATAGCGGCTACGTTCATGGAGCAGAACTTTCGGATACTGAGCCAACTCTTGTTGAGATACTAAGATTGGAGATGATTGCCAGCTCAGTTGATACAGGGTTTGCCACTTATCTTGCAAACTTTGGGCATTGGCTAGAGTTGGGAGCCAAAAGATCAAGCAAAGAGCTAATGTAAACCTGCGCATCCAATCATTCTCGTTAAAAGTCGTGGGGCGAGTCTAAAGAGTTTTGGGCGCGATTTGTAACCTGAATGTCAACAAGTGTTCCTTTAACAACAAATTGTCGAGTGGGTCATGCTTTTAAATAATAAATTAAAAATACAGTAAGTATCATTTATTTGAAATAAACTAGATAATTGTGTACTTACTGTCATTATTGGGCGGATTGAGGGGACTATACTGGGCTCATACCTAATAAGAGGAACCATTATGAAACTCATCATCAAATCAGTATTGGCAATCAGTATTTTGGCTGCAGGCTCTGCTCAGGCGTTCGAATTAACCAGCAACGATATTCAAGAAGGTCACCCAATGGCGAAGACTTTTGAATACTCAAGTTGGGGTTGTGACGGCGATAACCTATCACCACAATTAATGTGGAAAGATGCACCAGCAGGCACCAAAAGCTTTGCTATCACAGCTTATGATCCAGATGCACCGACTGAAAGTGGCTTCTGGCATTGGGTTGCGTTTGATATCCCTGCAAATGTGAACGAGCTACCTCGCGGTGTCGACATGTCTAAAGTCGGTGGCAAAGAAGGTCGCATTGATTACGGTACAGTTGGCTACGGTGGCGTTTGTCCTCCAGAAAACGATGGCATGCACCGTTACCAGTTCACAGTTTGGGCGTTGCCAACGGACAAACTTAACCTCGACGAAAACACGCCGTCGGCAGTGGTTGGATTCACGTTGAACAGCATGGCTTTAGACAAAGCGAAACTGACCGCAACTTATACACGTTAATAGCTTGTGTACGTTAAAAGCTTATACACGTACATAATAAGTAAACAAGGGGATGAGATGAATCATCAATATCAAGTGACGATCTTTCGTGCAGAGCAGTTACAAAAACTGCGTAATGTGAGGATTCTATCCCCTAGTATCATTCAGATCATTACAGGCAGTAAGCGCCTGTTTTGGAAAGATTCAGCGGCAGAGCTCTCACATTCTGAGCTGCTGTTGTGTGAGGCATCAGCTTCACTAAGCTTTGAGAACATGCCCCACAAAGGGCGCTTCTTGTCGCGAGTGTTCAGCTTTCAATTCCAACCTTCTCAGGCGATGCTTGATTTAAGTGAGGAACGGTCGAATGATCTGGGACTGCCTACAGTGAAAGCGGATCGAAACTTACAAGACTCACTCAATGCGCTGTTTTCGTTTGATACACAGAGCATGAGCAAAGAGACTCAACAGTTTTGGCTGCAGGGCTTGTACCAGCAATTAGCTGAAAAAGGGGTGTTGCATCGACTGTTTGCCAGTGCCAACGTCTCGTTTAGCCAAAAGCTTAGCCATTATCTTTCACATTCACCAGATGAGAAGCATCCATTAGAGTCGGTGGCGGAGCGTTTTGCGATGAGCCGAGCCACGCTTATCCGTAAATTGAAACTAGAAGGTATGCAATATCGAGAGGTGTTGGCTGAAGTTCGCTTGAGTCACGCGCTTTATCTGATGCAAAACGGACAGCAGAACGTGGCGATGTTGGCTCAGTCTTGCGGTTACCAATCGGAAGGGCGTTTTAGTCAGCGCTTTAAAGGCAAATTTGGTTTGTCGCCAAGTGAATACATCAAAACCGTCGTCAGCCATAGAGTCGCGACACCATAATCATTCTGTTTGGCCTATACGCTCACTTTCTTATCTCGTGCTGCCAATGCTGCGAAAATCGTGCACGCAAAGGCAACAGATGCGATCAGCAGAATAGGAATACTCCAAGAATCTGTCTGAGCATGAAGCTTACCCACCAGCGTAGGACCAGTGGCTGCCAATGCATAACCGATTCCCTGAGCCATACCCGACAATGATGCGGCTTGGCTGCTATTCGATGTACGCAAGCCAACAAAAGAGAGCGCGATAATAAACGTCGAGCAGTTAGCTAATCCAAACAGTCCCACCCAAAAAATCGCAAACTCAGGTAAATACAGCAGACCAATCAATCCAACAAACACACTCGATGCACACAGAGTGATGAGCCATTGTTGATTGTCACTTTTGGCTAAGAATGGCAGTAACAGCAGCCCCGGAACCATAGTCGAAAATTGCAGGAAGCCGTAGATGTAGCCTGCATCGATTTCGCTGTAGCCAAGGTCGTTCAAGATCTGTGGCAACCAGCCTGCCAAAGAGTAGAAGGTAAATGAGTTAAGCCCAAGCGCTAACGTTACTTGCCACGCAACGCCGCTTTTAATCATCTTCTTCATCGGCAGAGGTTTGTCTTGTTGCTTGTTATCGTTAGCAGAAGATGAACGTTTTCTGATTTTAGGTAACCAGATCAGTAAAGCTAATATTGGAAATACCAAGTTCATTAACAGCGCTAATTGCCAACCTGTCATAGTGAAAAAGGTGAGTTCTGAAAATGGCACCATCAAACTTGAGCCTAACGTCGACCCGATGCCCATCGTAAAGATGTACAAAGAAGTCACAGTAGCGATGCGTGTCGGGAAGCTAATTTTCACTACAACGGGTAACAACACATTACCAATTGCGATACCAAGCCCGATCATCACCGTGCCGATATACAAAGTTGGGATTAACCCAGCAGAGCGCAGTGTAATCCCGGACGTGATCAGAACTAAGCCTAATAGTAGGCTAGGCTCTAGACCAATTCGTTGGGATATCTTGGTGACTAAGGGTGAGAACAAGGCAAAAGTTAACAGTGGCAAAGCCGTTAAGAAGCCAGCAGCCGACGATGTAAGGTTGAGGCCTTCCATAACCTGAGAAAGCACAGGAGCCAAGCTCGTAAAAGGCCCACGAAGGTTAAGTGCTAGGAATAAAATCCCTAACATGACGAAAATGCTATTACGAAGAGAGGCGCTCATAGGTTTTTCTACTGTTTGCTTATGAGAAGACAGGCTAGCCTACAGATCATTGAATGATTACACAAATACCGTTTAAATAGGTTTACTAATGATTGAACCAGCGCAGTATGCGCTTAGCCAGAAAAGGTCACCCATGACTGCATTGAATATCGACAAGCTCATCTCAGATTTCCCACTGCTTCAACGATTAGCGGCACTCGATGAAGTGACTTGGTTTAACCCAAACATCACGACTTTGGAGCAAGGTTTACCCTATGTGGGATTAGGCGAACAAGATATTCACGATGCAAGCATGAGGCTACAAACGTTTGCTCCTTATCTAGCTAAGGCGTTTCCGGAAACTCAATCGACCAATGGCATCATCGAGTCTGAGCTTATTGACATTCCATCTATGAAATCAGTATTGGAAGCGCATTATCAGCAGCCTATAAAAGGGCGTTTGATGATGAAGAAAGACAGCCATTTACCGATTTCAGGTTCAATCAAAGCTCGGGGTGGTATTTATGAAGTACTAACGCATGCCGAGAAGCTTGCTATTGAAGCCGGGTTACTGTGTGAGAGCGATGACTACAGTAAGTTGCTCGAACCTGAGTTTCGTGACTTCTTCCAACAATACAGCATTGCGGTTGGCTCAACAGGTAATCTAGGCATGTCGATCGGTATCATGAGTGCCAAATTGGGCTTTACCGTCTCTGTTCACATGTCGGCAGATGCGAGAGCTTGGAAGAAAAGTAAACTGCGAGAGCACGGTGTTAACGTGGTCGAGTATCAACAAGACTATGGCGTTGCAGTGGAACAAGGACGTAAAGAGGCAGAGCAAGATCCTCGATGCTTTTTCATTGATGATGAAAACTCGCAAACCCTGTTCCTTGGTTATTCGGTGGCAGGGCAAAGGCTCAAACAGCAATTTGAGCAACAACACGTTTCAGTAGATAAAGAACACCCGTTATTTGTTTACTTGCCATGCGGGGTAGGTGGTGGTCCCGGTGGTGTCGCATTTGGTTTGAAGATGGCCTTTGGTGATCATGTCCATTGTATTTTTGCTGAACCGACTCATTCACCTTGCATGTTGCTCGGTGTTCATACGGGATTGCATGATGAGATTGCGGTGCAAGATCTTGGTATCGACAACCTCACCGCCGCAGATGGTTTAGCGGTTGGTCGGGCGTCAGGTTTTGTGGGGCGCGCGATGGAGCGCTTGCTTGATGGTTATTACACATTAACCGATGAACGTATGTATCAATTGTTAGGCGAACTGAACCAAGCAGAAGGCATTCAACTTGAGCCTTCTGCACTAGCAGGTATGCCGGGTGCGATTCATGTTGAGCAAAATAGTGAATACCTTGCACGACTAGAAATTGATGAGTCGACGCTAGCGAATGCAACACACCTTGTGTGGGCGACAGGCGGAGGCATGGTGCCACCACAAGAAATGACAGCGTATTTAGCCAAGTCTTCGATGTAAATCGGATAGAAAGTCGGACTCTGGTGGATGATTTATGAGTTTAAACGAAGCAATAACTTGCGCAGATCGTTATCCAAAACACACATTTTATAAATTAAGCTTCTTAGATGTTCTAACTATCAGTTAGGTTGAGTGGCATTCAACTTGATAGGGATTGAGCAATGCAAACGGATAAAGTGATGCAGACAAAACACATAAACACACCAGAAAAATTACTACAGCGTTTAGATGCGATTGGGGAGTCTTTGGAAGCATCGGGTAAGGCTCATGCTTTACTGGGATTGGGCTCGGTAGGTATTGAAACAGAACGACTTGATCAGTATTCAGATGTCGATTTTTTCGCGATAGTACAAACGGGGCATAAGCAGTATTTCTTAGACAGTTTGCATTGGCTATCAGATATTCACCCAATCGACTACGCGGTGAGAAATACCGTCGATGGCTATAAAGTTCTGTACGCTGACGGAATCTTTTGTGAGTTTGCAGTGTTTGAACCCCACGAGTTAGCGCATATCCCATTTGCTGAAGGGCGCATTGTTTGGCAACAACCTGAATTTGATACGCAGTGTTGTGTTCCACCAGCAAAAGGCGAGGCACACGCAAACTCCCAAGAGTGGATCATTGGTGAGGCACTAACCAATCTTTATGTGGGTATGTCTCGTTATAACCGAGGCGAAAAGCTGTCGGGCAGTCGGTTCGTTCAATCTTACGCACTCGATCGTTTGATTGATCTTGTGGATCAAACTGAACAGTCTGAGCCTGAATTCGTTGATGAATTTATGTCGGATAGAAGGCTAGAAGCACGCTTTCCTAAGTTTGCCCAATTGCTACCAGCCTTTACCCAAGGCTACGAGCGCACCGCTGAGTCGGCACTTGCCCAACTAACTTTCCTTAACTCCCACTTCACAGTCAACCAAGCTATGTGTGCCCGAATCACTGAACTGTGTTCCAGTAAAGATTAAGCCTATAACCTGTTAATCTTAAACCTATTTTCTTGGTGCGCGTAAATAACAGTTGTCGCTCGTCTGTATTGTTGATAGGTTTTAACCATGAAATTTAATTCTGCTTCAACTTCAATTTTCTTTTGGTGGTGCTCTTAACAGAGCAGCACGGGATACTCACATTCTTTAGCTGCTGGACGGTAGCTAAGAATGTCATCAAAAATGTCGCCTCTTTTTATCTCCAGTAGCCTTTCTAACTTGGAGATACACCATGAATACCAACTCAAACAGCCATATCGACAGCAACAGCCATACCAATAAGCCTGAAATTATTCTGACTGGCGATAGAGCAACTGGGCCTTTGCATTTGGGTCATTACGTCGGTTCACTTAAACAAAGAATCTCTTTGCAGCATATTCACGACCAAACGATATTGGTTGCCGACATGCAAGGGCTTACCGACAACGCCCATAATCCTTCAAAGGTTTCGTCCAATATTCTTAATGTGGTCGCTGATTATCTTGCGGTGGGTATCGACCCGACCAAGACCACGATTTGTCTGCAATCACAGCTGCCGGTGTTAGCTGAGCTCACCATGTTCTACAGTAATCTTGTTTCTATCGCTCGCTTGGAACGTAATCCAACGGTCAAAAGCGAAATTCAGAACAAAGAGTTTGGACGTTCAATTCCAGCAGGCTTCCTCACTTATCCCATCTCACAGGCGGCAGACATCACCGCTTTCAACGCGACTTTAGTGCCTGTCGGTGATGATCAACTGCCGATGTTAGAACAAACCAATGAGATTGTAAGAAAGGTTAACTCGCTCTCTGGCAAACCAATCTTGAATGAATGCACACCGCTTCTCAGCAATGCATCTCGCCTCCCTAGTACCGATGGTAAAAGTAAGATGTCTAAATCGATGAGCAACGCCATTAATTTGGGTGCAACAGAGAAAGAGATCAGAGCTGCCGTTAAATCCATGTATACAGATCCAAATCATCTACGAATTGAAGACCCAGGTAAGGTAGAAGGCAATATCGTGTTCACTTATCTTGATGCTTTTCACACAGACGCTAACTATGTCAGTCAACTAAAAGAGCATTACCAAAGAGGTGGACTAGGCGATGGACAAACTAAGAAAGTATTGGAAGAGTGCTTACAAGAGATGCTTCGCCCTATTCGTGAAAGAAGATCAGAGTTACTGGATGATAAAGCGCAACTCATCGAAATTTTACGCAATGGCACTCAAGTCTCTAGGGCAAGAACGCAAAAGGTATTGTTCGATGTAAAAGACGTCTTTGGTCTGAATATTATCTAGCACTGGCTGCATCTTTGGCTGGCTAAATGGCGGGAGAGTGAATAACGATCTGGATGCGAATACTTCAGAAGGAAGCTTCATCATCAATGAGCCAGCATTGTCTGAATTTATTGGTAAATTAAAGCCGACTGAATCAACCAATCAATTTCAATTTGTAGATGGCGAGAATGTTTGGGTGTTCAAGGTAGGTGATGATAGTTTAGTTTCCTACACGCTCAGTAAGCGCGAAGGCTAAGTTCAGTCATTCCAACCTACATGTCTGTTATGAGTTATGTGGGTTGTCGAATGATATTGTTCACCTAACTATGCCTAGTCACCGCCAATAAGCCCTTATCACTCTTAGTTACAGGAAGGTAATGATGGAAATCAGTCAGTTGGATCATTTGGTATTAACCGTGAGTGATTTACAAGTTACGGTCGACTTTTACCAACGGGTGCTTGGAATGAAGCCCATCGAATTTGGTGAGGGCAGGTTGGCGTTGTCATTTGGGACGCAGAAGATCAATTTACACCTCAGTGGTAGCGAGTTCGAGCCAAAGGCAATGCGTGTTCAGGTCGGAAGTGCAGACCTCTGCTTTGTTACCAATACACCAATTGCAGAAGTTGTCGAACACATCCAATCGCAAGGCGTCGCGATAGAAGAAGGGCCAGTACCACGAACAGGTGCAATAGGGAAAATTGTTTCTGTTTATATTCGAGATCCTGATGGCAATCTGATTGAGCTCTCGAATTATTAGTTTTAGGCACTAAACCCGTACGCTTTTGTTTACTCTTCAAGAAAGTAACTTTTCGTGTTTACTCCACTTATCACTGGATGTCGCCACCCAAATAAAATACAATCGAACAATGTTTTATTAATTCGTGCTTTATCATTATGATGAGAAAATTACTCATATTCATCGTTGGCCTGTTCTTCTTAACAGCTTGTTCTTCAACGAGTAATCATCAGCTAGACGATGAGACATTGAGCAACGAAGACGCTATGTCGAAAAGCGTAGAGGGAGAGAGTAACCTCGAGACTTCAAGCGATACAAACGCTGAGACCAGCGTTGATTCTTCCCATGATTCAATCGTTAATCATCAACCACTCATTAACCTTGATTCAAATAAAGACACGATAGCTCACGCCAATGCAGAGCCAGAATCAGTGGAACCTTCTCAAGTAGCAGCGACAGAAACAACGGAAAGCGATGCTAACAGTAGCGGTGAAAAAGGCATCGGAAGCTATTTTATTCGTCATAACCAACCGACTAAGACCGTGATTAAATCACTAGAGGGCGTGACAGATGCATTGAATGTCATGACGTTTGGGATATTTGCCACCGGTAATGGTTAAACCGCCAGCCAAGAACGCTAACCAATAGATAGAATGAGACGTGAAGGCGAGCCAGATGGTTCGCCTTTTTTGATCTTCTAAATTTGGTCACCATTTTTCCTAAGAATCGTGTTCACTTATCTGAGCGCTGAGTCAGGCGACGGTTAACGAAAATAGGAAATTATTCGTTCTGGAAGGAACTCGCCGAATTTACCCTGTTTGACTTGTTATATGCATCAAGGGTTCTAATACTCATCCCAAAGTAAGCAATGAAATCTAATCTTACAAAGACAAGTCTTATATTCACTTACGAGCATAGTAAGATGTTTGCTGTTAAGTCGGTTTAGGTTTAGTTATCAATATTCTAGGGAAGAAAAATGAAGAATAAGAGTGTGTTTTTAAGTGCCGCATTGGTGATGTTGTCAGCTCATGCAAATGCATCAGACGCGAACCATGAGTCTGTATCAGATGGTGTTATCGTAGAACAAAGAGCGAAGCTTTCTGAAAATACCCAAGGACAAGGTTTTGGACCGCAAGCTCCACGAGATTTGGGTTCATTAGAAGGAACAAATACCGGACTGTTCTCGGATGCCCCTGATTCAACAGCGATGAACTTATGTAATATTCACTTCCATAAAAATGCTGAGCATAAAGGCGGCGAGTTTACTCAATACGCTGGTAACGGTGATGGTAAGGGATTCCAGAGTGGCTTTAAATATACAGGCAAGTTGAGTTCAGCTGAGCTGAAACCATTTGAGGGCAAGATTTGTCCGAGCGAGCATGGTTCTTTGCATTCGGGTGACACCATTGAAGTTCACTATGTTTATTCAACGGCGCAAGTTGAACCGGGTGAAACATTAGGGGCTTGTTTTAACGACGCAATTACCAACCCGCAACTGCGTGTAGAAACTCAAGTTTTAGTCTTAGTGAATGATGACAAAGCACTCGACTTTGAAGCGCTCGCTAAACACTCAAAAGTGAACGGTTTACACCAAGCACCAAACATCCCACAAGATACGGGCTCAGCGATTCAATACGCAGGCTCTACAACGGGTCCTGGTTACAATGAACAAGGTTCACCTTTCCAAGTAACATGGAGCGTTCGTCCACAAGTAGCGAAAGTAAACATCGCGACAGTGGGGAGCTGGTGTGAAGGCAATGACTTTAACGAAGACCACGCCCACGGAGTGAGAAACTTGGTGGTTAACCCTGAGCTGTTATCACCTATTCGTAACGACTAAACGATACTGACCAATAAAATGATTAAGGCGAGCCAATAGGTTCGCCTTTTGTTTGGCTCACTATTTTGTGCATGACATGCCCTGTTATGTATTGGCTAAACGCTTAGCTATATCCTTTCTCTATCTCTCTTCTTATCTAACTTGCTTCTTGAGTTCCAACTCGTCTTCGCTGTAACCATGTTCTCTGATCTCATGCGCTCGTACTTATTTACGTTTGGATGAGTTTCGTCCGTCATATCGAATTGTTGGTATTTAAAAATCGTCCATATAATGACCCCATCTTAAAGAAACAAACCAACTTACTTAGATAAATAGAGGTCATTATGAACACTTCAACACTTACTACTAAAGCACAATTCGAAAACGGCACAATGTTTGAAACTGGCGAGGAAATGCTTTACGTCCTGCAGCTTAACGGCAGCTGGTATGAAATGGGCAAGCAGTACGGAAACTTGTCAAAAGAGCACATGCAAGCGATGTACGACGTTATTGTTCAGCCTGAATTTGATAAAGGGCTAATCAGCCAAAAAGAAGCATATGAATTGTTTGGCACTCGCGTTTTCGCAGCACTTTCTTTACGTCGTAAGCAATACTTCCAAGGTGTAGCAGATGGTCTAGGCTGGCCGCTGGAAAAAGTCATCGTGCTAGATCAAAGTGGTCCAATGGCGATTTACCTTGGAAAGCTTCACTCATTCTCTGGCTGTTCTTCGTTAGCGACTTGGGGCGAAAGCACGGTCGATGGTCATTCGGTTGTTGGTCGTAATATGGACTGGAGTGATCTGTTCCTAGACTTCCCAATCTATACAACGGTTTATAACCCAACAGATGGTTCAAACGCATTAGTGAATGTGAGCTGGCCAGGTTGGCAGTGGATGGTTACTGGTTTTAACGACAAGGGGGTGTATACCGATCTGCATGACGGTACATCAATGGGCGGTAATATTGTATCGGTTGAGAAGCCATCTTTCTTAAACTCAGTCGTCGATTACATGGCGGAATCTGATTCGATCGAAGCTCTTAGCTCACGCTTCCAAGCGTCACGTACTGATATTGCTTCAATCTGGATGTTAGCGGATAAAAGCGGTCAGGCTTGTGCTTACGAGAACACAATCCAAGAAAACAGAAAACGCGTCAGCGATAAAGACGCTAGCTCGTTTGCGACGGTTAATACGTTCTTAAACCCAGATTGGGGTTTGGGTATCCGTGAAACTCAAAGCTTTTCACTAAAACGTTTTGATAACTTAAATGCACGCCATGATGACCTGTGCGGTCACATTGATGCTGAGGCAATGCGTAACATATTTGACTTACCACTGTATAACAAAGATGGCAGCTTCAAAGAAAATGGTGGTGTGACTAAGCCAACTAATCAAGATGTGGATCTAACTAACTACCAAGTCGTAGCTGACTTAAATGAGCTGCAAATGTGGGTGAAACTTCCTGCGCTTGGTAGCGATACCAACTGGGCTCATATTGATGTGAAGTCTTTGTTTAACAACAAGTAACGTTACCACTCAGTGAGTAGGGCTAATGTGTTTGTATAAGCACATAGCCTTCCTCTTTTTGTAGGCTCACCTCGTAAACCGCCTCGATAAAACGTCATCAATCGCTTATCAAACTCCTCGTCGGACTTTAATAGACGAATTCGATCATTGCATGGAAGCTTAACCAGCAGGCGTAAACTCTGCCATTAAACCAAAGTGCAAAAATGATTAAATCTAACTTGTTTCATTCTGTCTCGCTAATCGGCGCTCTTTTTTCTTCCGTTTCTTATGGCTCATTTTTCGATGCTGTGGACGACCAATTCGATATGGGTCACCACATAGCAGAAAACGCCGTGGGTTTCTTGCCTGTACCGGTTTTGATTACCGAACCTGCCGTTGGTTATGGCGGGGGGCTTGTCGGCGTATTCATGCATGAAACTGACGAGCAGAAACAGCAAAGAAAACAAGCGGCACTCAATGCTATCGATGGAGGCGCACAGCTTGTTCCTGGTGCGATAACAGTATTGGGCGCAGCGGGTACAGAAAACGGATCGTGGTTTGCCTTTGTCGGGCATCGACACACATGGTTGAACGACACCATTCGTTACTCGGGTGGTGTTGGGGCTGGGCAAATGAATCTTAGTATCTATAAAGATTTGTCATTAGAGCTCCCGAATGAAAAAACTACGGACATCCAACCGTTAGAGTTTTCAACTGAGACTCGCGGTGTTGTTTTGCAGCAAGGATTCCAATTTCGAGTGTCAGATACGCCTCTCATGTTGGGCGTTAAACAGTTCGTTTCTTATACCGAGATAACTTCTGACAGTCAGATCGTTGATAAGTTGATGGAGTACACCTTAGGTCAAACCATTGTGACTTCGGGTTTAGGATTGACTGCGGATTACGATACTCGCAATAACTTATTTTACCCAACCAGTGGCTATCAATTTTCAGCTGATTACATGGTTTACGATGAAAAATTAGGCAGTGATCAAGCATACCGAAAGTTAGATGTCGAAGGGGAAGTCTATGTCCCATTGGCAACACAATGGACGCTGGCTTTTGCGGCCAATTATCAAAACTTTCAATCAGATGAGTTGTTTCTTTCGCCAACCACTCAACCGTATATCCAATTGAGAGGCGTGTCTTCCTATCGATATCAAGGGGATGAGATTACCACTCTCCAATCTCAAGTTGTTTTCGACATTGATGATCGTTGGAATGTGTCTGGGTTTTATGGATACGGTCAGGCGAAAGAAGAAGCAGAACTTAGCCAAGACCAAACAGTAGGAGCTTATGGAGTCGGGTTTAGATATCAGATAGCTCGCCGATATGGGTTACGAATTGGTATGGACTTGGCTCGAAGCGACGACGAAAACGCTTTCTATATTAGCTTAGGGAGTGGTTTTTAAATATTCAAAATACCAGTCTAAGTCTAAGTCTAAGACTCTTTTTACTAACGGCTAATAACGGTTATTAACGGCAGAGTCCATTTTTAGTGATGGGTTTGGTCCATCATACATGATTCAAGGGATGGGGAAATAGACCGTAAAATGTAGCCATACCAAAGAAGCTTCATTCTGATATCGAAGGTTTGATGGTCGTTATGATTTGGTGAACAGGAGGGTTCACTCATTAAATTTAATCTGCCTTATCTATGGCTTTAGGTATTTGGTGGAAGTATTTGGCACTCAAATAATGAAAATATTTAATCTGTTCAGCTTTAGAACCCTCGTTTTGTTCGCAACCCCGCTTTATTGGTGGGCTTCGTTTTCAGCGCTATCAGCTGAATCGAAAGCTGATCATCCTGGTAAAGAGATTTTCAAACGTTATTCGCTCAGTGAAGACATTCCTAAGTTGGCCATGAGTTCTCTCATGCAAGGCGAACACTTGGTTGAATATGCGACTCGCAAAATTGTAATTGGAGACAACGTTCGTGAATCAAAAGTCTTCTTAGTAAAGAACACCGATACCAAAGGCAACATTGATCTGCGAATTAAATACAATCCCGATGACCTTGATGAACAAGAGCAAGTCATCGATGAAATTGAAGCATTTGTCAGAACCGAATATCGACTGAGGCATTACGCTGAGAGCTACGACCCGTATTCAGTTAAAGCTAAGGATCATGGTAATGGTCGTGTCGATATCTTCTTTGAGTACTCAAAGTATGCATTACCCCAGGATATTTCGTACTTCCGTCATTTAAGCGTGAAAGTCGAACTCGTTAATGGGCAGCCACAGACGATGAGTATCTATAACGATCAGCCGTTTAAATTCAATGGATACCAAATAGAGAGTTACTTACAACGACTTGATTTTAAAAGACTCGATTCAGGAAAGCTTATTATCGACAGTAAGCACATCGAAGTTGAAGGTATGAAGCGCGATAAGCCAGTGCGTATGAACACGATGATTCGGCCAATTGCTATTTATGATGAGCAAAATGAGGTGACAGTCCTAGACCACAAAATGCTTGAGCAAGTATCGGATCCGCGAATGAGAGAAGAGAGTGTTGTGCTAGACCGAGTGTTTCCTTTGATGGGCGATATGGTTCGCCGCCAAGGAATCGATTTGCCATTGCCTTTTGGTGTGTCTGTCGCGTACAGGAACCAGAACATGGACATCCCATTCACTGATTTCGTGATTCAAGGTGTGGGCTTGAATGATCTTTTCGACCCTTACGCTAGTATCGGAGCTGTTAATGCTGAAAGTTTAACGCTTAGAGCTGATCTCAATATATTACCGTTTTGGAATGTTTATGGTTTGGTTGGAAAAATCAACGTCGATGCTCAAGTTGATGCGGAATACACTGGTGAGGCGGGTGAGTTTCTCCGAGATAAATTAAACAACAAACTACCACACCTTGGGGATGCATTTTGTAGTGAGTTGTCGGCACTTTGCCAAACGGGTCGTGTGAAAATTCCGTTGAGTTTGGAGTATGACATCGTGGGCTTAGGGACAACTTTGTCTGTGGGTTATAAAGAATTTTTTGCTTCTGTATCGGGCAGTTATACAAAAACGCGTTTAAAAGACACTGACAATTGGGGAGATGGCATTGTGACTGTTCAGCCAATGCTTGGCTATCAACTTGTTGATTATCGTACTCAACTATTTGTTGGTGCTGAGTACCAAGGTTTGGATTCAAGAATGGCAGGGCATGTGGTTGCGGGTGACTTGGAATTTGATTATGACATTGGTGTGAGCTTATCTCAGTGGGCGTATTTGGTGGGTGTGAATAAACAATTAGGTAAGAACTACAATTTGACCTTTCTTTATAACAAAGGTGAAACGCGAGATTCGATGACGGTCAATTTTGGCTATCGATTTTAAGCATGAGATGTGAGTGTTTGTGGAGAGGGTTTCATCCGTCATAGGAGATTAACTGGATGTGTTTTTATGACATAAACTCGCTTCATTAACCCAACACTGATAACTGAATACAGAATAAACAACGAATCAATGGAAAGTATAACGCGCAGGGAGTTCGCATTGTGAAGCAATAAACATAACCAAATGCAGGCTCAACCATGACTTTTAAATTTCCAACTGTTAAGCGAAATCAGCGTTCTCATTTAAATAATAAAACGTTACTTACTCTCGGCATTACCTCACTTCTTATCGGGTGTGGTTCAGACAAAAGTTCAGACTCAGGAACCACGCCAGAGCAACCACAACTGATGCCGCTGCCTGCGAAAATAATCACCGCGAATGTTGGCAACGCGACGCTAAAGGCATTGCAAGAATCCGTTTTGATTCAAGACACTCAAGGCGAAGAGAGCTTGGTTGATATTGAAGCTTTTAAAGGCGTTCAATTTGGCCATGCAAATCGCTTTGCCTATAGTGAACTGACTTATTTAGAGAACACGATTGATGCAACCGAGTTTGGTAACGCGTGCCCACAGTTAAAGGCAACAGCTCAATCGCAGTCTGAAGATTGTCTCAACTTGAACCTATGGCGCCCAGAGGGAACACAAAGCGGGGATGGTTTACCTGTCTATCTGTTTATACACGGTGGAGACTTTGAGTACGGCTCGGGGTCTGCCAAGCTTATTCATGGAGACACGATTGTGGCTCAAGGATCGGCAGAGACTAACCCGTTTATTTTCATTACATTCAATTACCGATTGGGCGTATTGGGGAGTCATTGGGTTAAGGGCGAAAACAACAGTGGCAACTACGGCATTGGTGACCAACAAACAGCGCTAGAGTGGGTAAACCAACACATAGAAGCATTTGGTGGAGACGCTCAGAATGTCACGTTGATGGGGCAAGGATCAGGCGCGATGTCTGTATCGATATTGCAGCAGCAAGCTGAGAAAGAAGGGCAGGCTAATGACTATTTTCAACGTAGTATCATGCAAAGTAATCCGTATGGCTTTGAATACCGAAGCTACGATGTTGCGAAGAGCCAAGACGACGAGCTAGATCTTGTTGACGCATCTTTGGAAGAAGTATTGCTCACTCAAGAGTCACTATTGTCACCGACAACGCGTATCAAAGATTGGCTACTTAAAAGTATTCTGCCATTAGTAAATGAATATTCACCAATATCATTAGGCAAGGCAGACCATACACCCATGGGGACTTTAATGCCTTTCTCACCTTATTTGGCGTGTGAAAAGACATCTCTACTCGGGGCGTGCAGTCAAAATGCAGTACAACCGTATCAGTCCGATTTTATCGTTCCAACGGTAATCGGCATTAATGCAAAAGACTCGAACACGATGAGTATGTTGCCAACTCTGACGTTTCTTATTCCTAAAATACTCGATTTGGTGTTGGAACAATCACCAGAGCTGCAAAGTGATAACGCCACCTCTCAAGACTGGATTAATGCGATTCAAAACTGGGTGCAAAGTGATGAGGCATCAACAGATATTGATTCGCTATTTGCATCGGCAGATGGCGAAGCCACCATACAACTTGAACTGGAAGATCTGCTTGCCGTGTTGCCTAAATCGGCTTACGAAGCGGTGAGTCAATTGTATTTTGGACTTGAAAATCGAAACAGTACAAGCGAGCTACTGTCGCTTACCGACTTTTATCCAAATGACGAAAGTGAGCTCGATAATGCAATGCGAAATATGGGGCAGTTCAAAATGATGATGAACGACATGCTCTTTAGTGGCCCATCACGTATTAAAGCAAAGCAGTCGCAACAACCCGTCACGTTTTACCAGTTTGACTACAAACCGAGCTTCAATGTTTGGGCTTACAATACCAAGGGCGAAGAGCGAAGCGTCGATATTTCAGATGCATTAAAAACCGTCTCTTGTATTAGTGGAGCGTGTAATGGTTCAGAGCTGCCATTTGTGTTCAACAAGCCGTTTAAATTGGATGGTGAAGAAGCATCGCCGTCGAAGAAAGACAAAGCACTGATGAACAAGTTGTCACGAATTTGGTTCAGTGATGCGCTGTTTAGTGATTACCAATATAGTGAAGCGACCGACAGTGTTATGTCGATAGATAATGAAGGCAGTATCCACCTAGAATTAGACTGGGATAATTACTTCCAGCAAGGTGTCGACCCGGTATTGCGAAATGGACGATTAAATGGCCTAGAAGACCTTAATCTCATCGCCAATTATCTTTAACCAACTAACCAACTAACCAACTAACCAACTAACCAACAAAAAAAGTGATCCATTAGGATCACTTTTTTTGTTTGTATCATAAGCAAGTATGCACCAATGCCATGCTTACTTTAGCGCTTCTAATTCAACGGGTTCTGCAGTGCAATAAAGCGTTCAACGTAGGCATCTGTCGCTGTCATGATCGACTTTTTCACTTCCATGATCTGTTTTGAATGTGGATTCCATAGCGCAAACGAGAATTTCATTCCCATCTTCAGTTGGTCTAACTCCAGTGTTTCCAAGCTTTCAGTTACATAGGGTGATTCTGACAACACCTTCGGTAGCCACGCCCAACCGAGCTCGTCTTGAACCAACTTTATAACCAAGGCAAGTTGATCAACTTCTTCGTGTATCGCTGATACTAAGAGCTTCTCTTTGAGGCCTTCATCTTTAAACGCACTCAAAACGAACTGACGTGTGCTGCGTAAAGCGGTTAATGCTTCTGTTGGCGAAAGCTGGGAGAGTTTGCCTCCTTTTTTCACAAACGGCAAAAACTCGATATGGCCAATAAAGGTCGAGTCCTTACTGTACATACCTTTGCCTTTGTCGATCATCACCAAGCCAAAGTGAATATCACCACTTGCTAAGCCTTGTTCAATCTGGCTCTTTGTTCTCACCAGAAAGTTAACCTTCATGTTTGGAAAGTCTTGGTCGAGTTGGGCTCGTATGGAAGAGAGCAGGCGATGTGGAGTCATACTTGGATAGGCAAAATTGATGCTTTCCAGTCCACCGTAAGAGAGGCTTAGCGCGATATTATCGAAGATACGAGATTGCTCTATCGCAGACTTAGCGTAGTGATAAAGAAGCTTACCATCTTCGGTCGGTTCTACTGTGCGACCTATACGCTCAAATAGCTCAACAGCTAGCACGTCTTCAAGGTTATTGATGACTTGGCCAGTGGTTGTACGGTGTTTGTTTAATCGGGCTGCAGCCTTGCTGAATGAACGCTCTTCGTAAACGGTCACAAAGGCGAGTAACTGTTCAATACTAAAATTCATACGTTGTACTCAATTGTTAGTCCATTAAGTATAACGTATCAGATATTCGTAGGATTAGGTAATTCATATGCCCAACTATGATGTGCGTCGTAGTTGGGCAGAATAGTTATTTGGGGGGAGGTTGGAGCGCAGCGGTACAGGAGTTTGTTATTGATAGGGTGCGATTTCGATATCAATCATTTGATAACCCGTATCGGCAACGTCTGTCGAGGTATCTTTCGTTCTCAGGGTTCCCGTCAAATACACCGTATCCCATAACCCTTGTGCGCTCACATCTTTAGGAGAGTTTACATAGATGATTTGATTGGTCGGTGGTGGCGGTACGTGTATGCAGGCACCGTAATAAGGAACCAACAAAAACTCAGTAGCGATCTCATCATCACCTTCAAGAGGAATGATGAATCCCGGAATCTTAACGCGTTGCCCATCAAGCTCTTTTCTTACTGAGCCTAACTTATTTTGTTCTGGCATATCCCAAGAATGTTCGGCGAGGAAAGGCTGTGTCGCTTCTCTGATCATGGCTTGTTCTTGCGCTGGCACAAGATCAATCCACTCTATTTCCTGGGTGCCTGCGTGAACGGAGAACGCACTAAAAAGTGCGACTGATAGTCCAAGTGTTGTTGTTAGCTTTTTCATGTTGCCTCTTTAATATCTTTGCTGTTGGGGATGCAGACGATATTAAAGTGGTATGGATCATCAAACGAATCATCAATGATGGATCAAACTCGTCCTTATTGTGGTTGTTTATCGAGGGGATTAGGAGATATCAACAGAGCAACTGAATTTATTAATTGGACGTGTTACATCCGTCCAAGTGGAGTTTTAGATAGATCAGTTCCATTCAATAATATCGGTGTACGGAAACGAGGGCGAACAGTTCGCTCATTCATAGGAGGGTGATAACTTAACTTACACAGGTATATATGATGATTAACCGCAAAACACTTTCACTATCTATTCTTTCAATTGCAGCGACAACTCCTTTATTAGCAGCAGCGCCTCTATTCGCTGCAGAGTCTGAGCCGAACCCGTCAGACTTAACGGAAACGAGCACTTCAGCGTATTTTGGTATGAGTAACCAAGGCGATGTAAAGGGCTCAATATCTGGAGACTTTCATTTTGATAATGGGCAGACAGGCATGCTCACCGTCGAAGGAACGATGACTCAACAGGGGAAATATTCTGACAGTCGAGTTCAATATTTCCATGTTTTTTCAACAGAGAACAAAATTGTTCCAAGAGCTGCGCTATCGCTCGACGTTATTGATAACTCGATGTTTACTTCTGCGTCATTGGGCGGAGTTGCAGCGATTGATACAGGGGTGAAAGGACTCCAGCTATTCCCGCGCTTAGGCGTATTGGCAGGTGAATATTCTGATGCGTCAGTGTTGTCGTTTGATGCTGACAAGAAAGAAGCGATCGGCGGATCAGCCGCTTTCTATATGATGTATCAGTTGGGTGAAGATGGTACCTACATCGGCGCATGGCCAGAGTACAATTATTTAAATGGTGATATTGAAACGTCGATGCTTAAATCAACATTAATGATTGCGACGCCTTTCTCTAACGATAAAACTCGATGGGGGCAGTTAAGAGTCGATAACACCACTGGTTATATGCAGTCCCAAACTCGTTCTATTGATATCGACGATACGGTTGTTTGGGCTAACTACAAATTCTATTTCTAACTTTTGATGTATAACCGGAAGGCAGCGCTAATAGCGCTGCCTTTTTTCGTTTGTGGCGTGACTAATTGAGTCGCTTAACCCGCTAACTTTCACACGAATTTAAGAAAATTAAATAATTTCAAAAATACTATCATCAAAGTAAGCCGTGTTTAGATGTGGGTTCTTAACAATATCAATAACTTACTCTACTTGATGAAATTTGGATGTGTTGAGTCCGTCCTATGTGATTTATCAGACTGACAAAGTTCATCAATAATGCAAATCAAAGAGGCGGACAACGCTGACTTAATTTACTTATTTACCTTTGGAGTCAACATTATGAACAAGCAAATCAAAGCTACTCAAATCAGACGTACGGCCCTAGCAATGCTGGTGGCAATGTCACCAAGTGTCTTCGCTTACGATCTCGTTATCATGAATGGTCGAGTTATGGACCCTGAAACGGGCTATGACCAAGTTGCCAATGTCGCAGTTGAAGATGGAAAGATCGTCGCTATCACTGGCGATGCTATCGAAGGCGATAAAATGATTGATGCTGAAGGGCTAGTTGTTGCACCTGGCTTTATTGATACTCACTCACACGTTGTTGCGATTCCAGTCATGCAAAAGCTACAACTACGTAGTGGTGTTACGACGCCATTGGCTCTAGAAGTTGGCGCTTATCCAGTGAGTGATTGGTATCAACGATTGGAAGGCCGTTCACAAACGAACTTTGGTGCGAGCGTGTCATCTGCGGGTATTCGTACCAAAGTCTTTAACGACGATTACCACACACGCACGGGTACAATGATTAACGATATTTTTGATACCGAAGAGGCAAAAGCGTCGAAGATTTCTGGTGATTCAATGACTAAGATTGCATCAAGAGAGCAGATAGAGACGATTTCTGAAATGGTCGACAAGGAGCTCAAAGATGGCGGTTTAGGTATCGGTGTTCCAGTAGGTTACATGTCTAAAGCGGCAACGACCATCGAAACTAAAGAGTGGCAGAGACTTGCGGGTGAATACGGTGTTCCAACGTTTTTGCACGGCCGATTCTCAAGCCAACTTCCACCAACATCGGGCTTAATTGGTATTGAAGAGATGCTATCTGGAGTGGGTATTTATGGTGGTGGTTTGTTGGTTCAGCACATGCACCAGCAAACTCTCAATGAAACACCAGTCGCACTTAAGATGCTGGACGATGCAAAAGCCAAAGGCATGAACGTTGCAGCAGAGATCTACCCATATAACTATGGTGCAACCATTGCAGCGGCGGACTACCTAGAGCCAGAAAACTACCAGCGCAATATGGCACGAGATTACTCAGACATTATTGAAACAGAAACAATGAAACCTCTAACCAAAGAGCGATACGAGCAGTTGCTAAAAGAGAACCCTCAAGCGAGTGTTATGTTCTACGGTGCAACGGATCAAGACCTTAAAAACGCGCTCGCTCATGAGTCAACAATCGTTGGTAGTGATGCTTTCCCACTGATGAAAGAGGATGGAATGATGGCTTACAGCTGGAATACGTCTTATGAAGGTCTACAAGGACACCCAAGAGCCGCTGGTACTCAAGCTCGAGTATTGAAAATGGTTCGTGAAGACAACCTGATGCCATTGATGTCTGCGGTTTCTAAAATGTCTTACATGCCAGCTAAGTTCTTGCAAGACAATGGTATTAACCAAATGAGCCAAAAGGGTCGTATTCAAGTGGGCGCTGATGCTGACATCACGATGTTTGATCCTGAAACGGTAACGGACAACTCGACACTTAAAGAACCAGGTTTGCCTTCAACAGGTATCCCATATGTTGTGGTTAACGGAACAGTAGTCGTAGAAGACTCTAAAGTGCTGCCAAATGTTTACCCGGGTAAAGCGGTGCGTAATAGCGTTACCAAATAAAGCTACCTAAACAAACGTTAATAAAAGCAGACGCGGCAACTTCGGTTTCACGTCTGTTTTTTTATCACCAAATTAGCATCTAAAGGGTCATCAAATGTTCGTAACAACTACGGAACTCATAAATACTATCTCTGTCCTTGGTACTGCTGCTTTCGCGTTCTCTGCGGTATTGGCAGCGAGTGAAAAAAAGACGGATATTTTTACTGTGGTGGTATTGGGTGTAATCACAGCAGTAGGGGGAGGCAGCACACGTGATGTATTGCTCGATGTGACCGTGTTTTGGTCAGAGGAACTGTATTATGTCTGGATTGCGGTTGTGAGTAGCTTAATCGGCTTTATCTGTGTTTCGTTTTTGAAGAAGCGTTGGTTTCATACGATCAACCTTTATGTCGATGCGATTGCTATCGCCATGTTTGCGATTCAAGGGACTGAAAAAGCATGGAGCTTAGGTTTCGGGCTACCGCTAGGTCCAATCATGTTGGGTATTATTACGGCCGTGGGAGGAGGGGTTATAAGGGACGTTTTGATTCAACGTCCGACGCTACTGTTATCAAAAGAGCTTTACGCAATCCCTGTTGCATTAGGCTGTACATTACATGCGACTACACTGGCGTTGCTTCCACAATATACCGATGTGAGTGCGATTGTTTCTATTGCTCTTGTGATTTACATACGCCACCTGTCGATTAGTAAACAACTTGCTGTTCCAAAGTGGGCGACATTGAATCCAGTTTAAAACCAGTTTCCGTTTTATTTCACTGGCATTGATCGTTTTCTTTACTCGACTCAAGACAGCATGATACGTTCATGATCAATTATGTTGGGTTATAGAAAAGGACAGTCCAATGTCATTAGAAAGTGCGATTACATTCTTTATTGCCATGTTTATATTTGGTATTACTCCGGGGCCTGGCGTATTTGCCATTTTAGCTCGTGCTATGGTTCAAGGATGGCGAAAGTGCGTCACGCTTTCGTTAGGTATGATATGCAGTGATCTTATCTACCTTGCGCTTGCCTGTTTTGGTCTAGCAACGATTGCCGAGAATTGGTCGATTGCGTTTGAGGTGATTCGCTACGTTGGTGCAGCTTATTTGATTTACTTGGGCTACAAGATGTTTAAGAGGCTGCCTGAAGTGCAAGGTTCTGCGGAACTTGCGGCCAAACAGAGTCAGAAATCCGAACTCGCGAGTTTCGCGCAAGGCTTTTTGATTTCAGCATCAAACCCTAAAGTGATTCTGTTTTATATTTCGTTCTTGCCGACTTTCATTGATCTGACTGTTCTGCGCTCACAAGATATCGTCTTGGTTTCTGCTTTAGCATCTGTTGCTTTAATGTCCGGTTTAATGCTTATCGCTGTAGGCGCGGGCAGAATGGCAGGTTTGTTGAAAACGCCACGCGCACATAAAAGGTTAAACCAAAGTGCTGGTGGAATAATGATTGCTGCTGGCTCATATTTGGCGATAAATCGATAAATCGATAAACCAGATTCCGTAAGCAGAAAGGCGAACCGATGGGTTCGCCTTTTTAGTTGGACATAAGTGACATCGTTTAAACAGAGACTTGTTTGTTAGTCACAATGGTGCAATTATTTAACGAGTGATATTACTCGGATGCATGTCTTATGATGACTATCGAACAACAGCTTTCTCGGCTGGATCTAAACTTATTGGTGTCGTTAAGTGTTTTAATCAAAGAGAGGAACGTAACGCGAGCTGCCAATACCTTGTATCTGTCTCAGCCTGCGATGAGTCGTACCTTAAGTCGTTTGCGAGAGTTGTTTGATGACCCACTGTTTTATCGAGAGTCGAATGGCTTAGTGCCCACGCAAAAAGCGTTAGAGCTGCAAGCACCTTTAGAAGAGTTGCTATTGGCGATGCGAAGCCTAGTAACGAAATCTGCGTTTGATCCTGCTGAATGTGTTCAAACCTTTGTTGTTTCTGTACCGCCATTAATGAGTCGGATGCTTTCTGTGCCCCTTGCTGAACGCTTCATGCACGATGCGCCAAACGCCAGTCTTATCGAATATCCGATTGCAAAAACGCCTACTAGCCAACTGCTGTCACGAGATGTGGATTTTACCATTCACATCGAAGCCCCGAGCAATCCAATCGAATTCCCATACGTGAGTCTTGGGCAGATCTATCCGGTATTTTACGTTTCTGAACATCACCCTTTAGCGAAAGCTAAAAATGTCACGCTTGAGCAGTGCCTCGAATCTCGTTTTGTCGACCTCACGCTCGATATTCGCTCGAATTACGGGCTGCAACACCCTGTAGACACTTATTTAGTTAAGAATGGAATGCAGAGAGATATTGCATTTAAAAGCGGACAGCTTCTTACTTTGGTGGAAGTGATGCAGAGTTCGAATACAATTTTGGTTGCGACCCATAAATTGACGGAACTAGAGGGAATAGGCGACAAGATAGTGCCGATATTCTCTCTAGATAATGTTCCCGAGTTAATGTTCGAACTGTTTTTGATTGAGCATAAAAGAACCGTTACCAGCCCTGCCCATCAATGGTTCAAGAACTTAGGGGTGTCCGTGATTGAAGACGTTGTTTGTGAAAGCTGACCTCAACGTCTTTGCTAACACCGCAGCCTAAGTTAAGTTCACCGCTTAGTTCAGATTCCAATTAAACCTAAACGGTGTTCTTTGGGTTTTGGGCGAGTCATTGATGGCTTTTAACAGTGTTTTGGCTTCTGCTAGTGAAACTGAGAGGGAGGAAGAAACTGAGCCTTCTGTAGTTTTTGCGTAGCCAAGCTTCAATAACTTCTTCCAAATGTCGTTTGATTCAGAATCTAGAGGCCGTTGAAGCGTGCCTTTCGACAAGGTTTTTCGCCCCGTAATTTCATAGATAGTTTGCACCGCTTTGCTGTACTGCTTTTCTTCAACGTGTCGACAAAATTGAATACTCAACTTTTTGGTATTCAATTGCTGACGTGCGACAAAATAACGCTTTAAATCAATGAAGTGATTTCCGATCAGTCGAGCAATCGCAGCAAAGAATATTCCCGCAATGACCAAGTAATACCAATATTGGCTTAGCCAATTCGATAAGGTTTGAGCCCCGTCGCTTGATCCTAAAGTGTTGCTTAGTGAGTCTAATAATTTTGCGTCACCGACTTGAAGCGTTTGCTGCTCTACAGTTAACGATTCTAGCTGATTGGTCTTTGTGTTCCACCATGTCATGGTCTGTTTTGGTAAGACGACTTTCCCTTGTTCTTGAAGAATTAACGTCACCTGTTGTTTGAGTGTCGCGGTATTGCTTTTATTCAGGCGATTAAACACGTTTTCTTTGACTGCTGGCTTGCGATACAACTCAACGCCGGAAATGTCTGGGATATTGATCTCCGGCAGCAACATCATGTGTGAGTTTGCCACGCTCAATGTATACGTTGCAGTGATAGCGTGGCCAACTTCGAATTCGTCGGTTAACGGACGATCGGTTGATACTGAAAGCTCAGCATTTGGGCTAACAATCAACGCGTCAGTATCAATGTTGCTCACGGGTATTTTGGATGTAAAGTTAATGGGTTGCGATTGAATTGCCCCTTCAACAACGTTTTCGCTGGTAAGCTCTACACTAACGGGAATGTTCAATTCAGGAACAGTAAACTCGCCAGCTTGCATTGGGTACAAATAGTAGCGTGCTTTTTGTGTAAACCACTTAATGCCTTCAATTGTGCGTGCTGAACGAGCAACTTTCTGCTCATCTTTCTTTACGACCGTGTTGGGCATATCTAAGTAAGGTAATGCCAACTCTTCTTGAAAGGGGCGGGTACTCAATACTTCAACGTCGAGTGCGACTTGTTGTTTCACAGCGACATCTTGAGTTTTAAGTTCAACGTTTAGCTTCAATTCACCGTCACTGACAAGCTGGTCTAGGTTAATAGCACTTGCAGGCATTGAAATTAAAAGCACCATCGTGGATAAGGCAGCAAACGAACATTTCATAAGGGAGAATGCTTGGACGGTCGATTTAGTTTTGTTCATTGCTGTATTCCTGTTGAAATTTTTGTCTTAGAAACTTAGATGGATTTTGTCTGACCTGTTTTAGCCAAACTTGGTCAGAGATCACGAGCTCCTTCTGACTCTCTTCTTTTGGTTCTTCGTCGACCAATTTCCTATCATCAATGACTTTTTCTGAATCTTGTTTTGTCGGTGGTGTGTTCTTGATCTTCTCTATCGCAGCTTCCACAACGGCGAGGTTGTTGGTCGCTTGTTCTAAATACTTTTCGTTGTTCAATAGTTCGTTGTAAAGCGCCGTGGCTTTATCAAATTGGGCTGTATGAGCGTAGCTGTTTGCGACAATTAACTTGGCGAAATCAGTCAACGCTAACGATTTGCCACCTTGTTTACTTACTTGTGGGCTTAATTGATCAATCGCGCCAAGGAAATCACCTGACAGATAACGACTGTAGGCTTTCCATGTTGGATCATCGAACAGAGCGGCACTTTGCGCGTAGTTGCCTTGTTTGAACTCGACATAAGCGTGTTGATCGCTAGATAGCCAAAAATCAAAAAATGAGTGCTTATCGGAAATTCCCCAAATCAGATTTCCTGCAATAAGCACAAGCAAAAAGTGCATTGGCTTAAGTTTGGATAACCAAGCTAAGCGACTGGATTGGTTCGGAGTCGAAGAGGTTGGCTTCGTGAGATTATCAATCTTTTGATTGATTACCTTTGGATTCGCTACCTGTTTATTATTTACCACTGTAGCGTCCACCCTTTTCTAAACCACATCAATTGAATCGGCAGCAACAAGAATAGCAACCAATAGCCCGCGTCTAACCAAGGTAGGGCGCTATCGCTGACCGCAAACAGGTTGTTTTGAATGCCTTGATAAACCGCGTCTACATCGCTAGCGTCGTGGGTGAATGAAACCATGTTTCCATGACCTGCTTGCGCGAGTTGTGACAGTGAAGTGAGTTGAGTTTCTGTTAAACCTGCTGTGCCATTTCCGCCACTTTGTGGGTTTTCACCCATCGCCCAAACGATCACTTGGTGTTGCTGTTGTTCAAACGCTTTAGTGAATTCTTCTATCGCTTGGTCATTGGTCTTGTCCGTCAGTATCAAAACCGTTGATGGTGCTTTTGCTTGTGAGATTAGCTCGAGCGTTGGCTTTAACACCGAAGCCGGTTTGCTCTCATTATCTGGTAACAAGCTTCCATCCAATACATCGAGGAAGTATCGCGTTAACTCTTTGTCTTTTGTGACAGGCATAGCGACATGGGCACTGCCACCGTATATAACCAATCCGGTTTTTGCATCGCCGCGCATCTCAACGAGCTGATTGATCTTCTGTTTAGCGCGCTCTAATCGTGACGGCTGAATGTCGGTTTTATTCATTGAATCAGAGACATCCAAGGCGATGACCAGCTCGGAATTGTCCTCAAAAAATGGTGAAGGTTGTTGCTGCCACGTTGGACCCGCCATAATGAGCGTGGCGAGAACCGCAAACACCAAAAACAATCGATTAGGAGAAACCATGCGCGCTCGATTTTGGTTGAGAGACAGATGTTCCACCATGTTTTTAGACATGACAGGTTGCCACTGCGCGACTAAATCGTCTTGTTGAACGAGTGCGCGATAAAACAACACGAACGGGACCAGTGCTAACAACCATAATGGGCGCATGAAATGAAACTGGGTGATATCACCACCAAACAATGTATTGAAATCAGTCATTGGTTAGCTCCTCTCTACGGCGAATAACGCGCTTTATTTCTTTTTTACGACGCAGATTTGCACCAAACACGATTAAGGCAGCGAGTAGGTTGCTCACCAGACACACGCCAAATGCATAGTGGTGCAAGCTGTGTTTAGGACGGTGAGATAACAGTTCGAACTCTTGCTGTTCTAGTTGATCTATCGTTGCGTAAGCTTGTTCGAGTTGCTTTCGGTCCATGGCATGAAACATCTGCCCGCCAGTTGCGGCTGATACCTTCTCCAATGTTGGAAGATCCATCTTGTAGCGACCTTTGGTACTCGGGTCACCAATTGCAATGGTGTAAATCTTCACGCCATATTTGGCGGCGATTTCGGCGGCTTTGACAGGAGGCATTTTCGAGCTTGTGTCATCACCATCGGTTAGTAAAATCATCACTCGTTGGCGGCTCTGTTCTTGTTCGAATACGGCAATTGATAAGCCAATCGCATCGCCAAAAGCGGTTTGAAATCCAGCATAGCCAAGCTCAACGTCTTCGAGCAGCGATTGCCACACGTCAATATCTTCAGTAAATGGCGCTTGAACATACGCAGAGTCGGCAAACAAGATTAACCCCAAGCGGTCATGTTCTCGCTGGGCTGCGAACTCTCGCAACACCTGCTTTGCAATGGTTAAACGGTCGTGTTTGTTGCCTTCTTTATCGGCAAAATCCTCTTCTGACATCGAACCTGACAGATCAAGTGCGACCATAATTTCACGAGCGGATTTCTTTTGTTCAATGGGTTCGCCTACCCACATCGGTTTGGCAATCGCAACGATAAGAGCAAGATAGCTGATAATGACCAATAGCCATTGCACTTTACGGCGGCTCATCTTGACCGCGGTTTCAGAGGGCTCCTGTGAAGAGACGGCAATCAGGCGATCGAAAAAGGGCACTTGAATCGCGCTTTTTGACTCTTTGTAAACAGGCAATAACCAATACACGGCAAAGGGTAAGCAAAGCAATGCAAACGCTATCGGGTATTCAAATTCAATCATGTGACACCTCGTGATGCTTTATCCAAAGTGCAACGTTCTCCATGATGGCGTTTCGTGTTTCTTCCGTTAATGTCGCTGCTGAAGAGTAGGCGAGCTGAGCAAGTACGCCTGCGAGTTCTGATGTAGAGAACTCGGTTGAAAATTGGCGATTAGTGCAATGGTCGTCTAACCATTTTTCCCAATCTGTACCAGTTAAAGGGGCGACCTCTGCACGAGGAAAGGCGTACAATGCGGTTCTTCGTAGCAGTTGTGGTAGCTTTTGAAATGATGAAATGTCACCGGATTGAGCCTCTAAAGAGAGTTGCTCGAGTTCTACCAAGGCAGCGCGTCGGTATGTGTTTGCTAGGTACTTTTGAATAACTAAAAAGACACGATATAAAGCGAAGCAAAACAGCAACAAGAGCAGCCAGTACCAGCCTGGTGCATTCGGTAGCCACGAGATACTTTCTGGCAAAGAAGGCTCAGACAAAGAGGCCATCAATGGATTCACGTTCTCTGGCTGTAAAGGCTCAAGCCCAGTGTTAGTCGTCATAGTCTGCATTCTCAGTTATTTAACTCGCGCCGAGTGCTTTTCTAAGCTGCACATCGGTGGGATCGACGGTGTTGAATGGCAATACAGGGATTCGATATTTTTTCGCCACTGCCGTGAAATTATCTATGGCTTGAACCACGCCTTTGGCAAATGCATCGCGTAACTGTGCTTCTTGGCCTGATACGGATAATTGCAATTGCCCATCGCTGAGTACCATCTTATTCAGCGTGGCTAAATCATGTTCCAATGGGTCGGTAACATGACACAACACCACATCGTTGTGCTGACACAAAGCCTTGATTTGCTCTTCGCTTCGCTCGTTATAGCCGTAGCCATCGGTAATCAAGATCACTAACCCATCATGCTTAACCAACCTTTGCGCCTGATGAAACAATTTAGCGAACGAATTGGATTGGGTGTCTTGAGCCTTTCCCGCTTTGAGCTGCTGATTCTTACTCGCAATCTCATTGAGTATTTTGAGTACGTGATTTGCGCTGCGTTGCGGTGAAATAGGCAGAGCAGTGCTATCGTTATAAACAATGGCACCCACACGATCGGTACTGTCTATGACCTTCCAAGCAATCAAAGCTGCGATTTCTGCAGCAACCACAGATTTCATTCGACCTGTGCTGCCAAAGAACATGCTCGTGCGCTGATCGACCATGACATAAACGTTACGCTCGCGTTCTTCAGAGAATATTTTGACGTGTGGCTTGCCCGTTCTATTCGTCACTTTCCAATCCATGGTGCGAATATCGTCACCAATTTGGTAGTGACGCATCTCTTCAAAGTTCAATCCACGTCCACGTAGCTTAGATACATGACGACCCGTTAACGCACTGTTGATTGGCTGATTAGGCAGAAAGTCAAAGCCATGCGCTTTGTATTTCAACAATCGCAATGCCTTTAGATCGGTATAGATATCGGGATCAAGTGTTGGTTTCGTCTCCATGGTGACCTCTCGCGTTACGCTACTGCAACTTGAGACAAAATCTCGTCGATAACTCTGTCTGAACTGATGCCCTCGGCCAGTGCATCGTAAGACAGAATCAGACGATGGCGCAGAACCCCATGAACCACTTTACGAACATCATCAGGGTCGACAAAGTCCTTACCGTTTAGCCATGCCATCGCTCTTGAACATTTGTCTAACGCGATGGTTGCACGTGGGCTTGAACCAACACCAATCCATTGTGAAAGGGGAGATTCTGGGTACAACTCGGGTTGTCTTGTTGCCACCACAATCGCGACAATGTATTTAAGAACCGCGTCGCTACAATGAATGTCGCGTAGCTGATCACGAGCATCAAAAATGCATTGAGGATCAATGGGTGCGTGCTTCTCAGTGCTTGGTTTTTCCTCACTGCGAACCATCTTAATGATCTGCTCTTCGGCATCCGCATCTGGATAATCGAGATTTATTTTCATGATAAATCTGTCCATTTGCGCTTCTGGCAGCGGGTATGTCCCTTCTTGTTCAACTGGGTTTTGTGTTGCTAAAACCATGAATAGGTCAGGCAGTTTGTAAGTCTTACCCGCTACAGTGATTTGTCGCTCTTCCATCGCTTCTAACAACGCAGCTTGTACCTTTGCTGGAGAACGGTTGATTTCATCGGCCAGTAATAAGTTGTTGAAAACTGGGCCCGGTTGGAAGGTAAGCGTCGGTTTGCCATCAACGTCTTGATACACCTCTGTGCCTGTTACGTCCGAAGGAAGAAGATCCGGCGTAAATTGAACACGACCAAGGTCAACTTCTAGAGCAGAAGCCAATGATTTGATAGAACGAGTCTTTGCTGTTCCGGGTAATCCTTCTAACAGAACATTACCATTTGTAAGTAGCGCAACCAGTAATGTGTCGACCATATGCTGCTGGCCAATTACCGAGGATTCCATCTGCTGCTTTAGTTGGTTTATAGAGTCTAACGTTGGGTTCATTTGCTTACCTATTGACTAATTAATCAAGTGAGATTCAGGTCACCAGATGGCGAAAAGATAAATATTGTTAGTTAAAGCAACTATTTAAATCACCTTTGCTAAGGGTAGTCGAAAATAATTTCGACATACGCGATCAACATATCTTTGTTAAAGACTCACCTTGGAAATACTGAATTGCATGGTCTATAAATAGGCTACTGTATTGTTTGTATTTTAATCAAGAATAAAGGTTGATAAGTAACATTACTTCGCTGCATATCTCTTATACGGCGATGTCATTTGTGAATTTATGCTGCCTTGATAACATTGTTCACAAGTTGAGCGGTTAACGAACTAACTGTTCGAACAAAAACAAATGGACTATGTATTGATTTAGCGTTATCGATTTTATTAGAGGTCAACAATGAAAAAATTAGCATTAGTAGTTTTAGGTTTAAGCGCAGTTTCTCTTTCTTCTTACGCAGCTGAAGAAGTTTCAACTCTGACAGAGTTCTTCAATGCCGATGGTGAAGTGACTACCGTCGACAATTACGCGGTGTACGAAACGTCACGCCAATATTTGAAAAACCAAGAGCTTGTTGGCGTTAATAAATTCCTACACAAACGCGAACTCACGCCAACCGATAAACAGCCTGTGGTTCGAATGAACCGAGACACGTACTACTCAATGGCTGTGATTAACGTTTCACAAGGCGCGACGATTACGCTACCTGAGATTCCTGAAGGCAAATACATGTCGATGGAGGTGATTACAGAAGACCACCGCATTCAGCCAATGCAATACGGTTCTGGTACGTTTGATCTTTCTACTCACAGTGGCGACCACGTGTATGTCATCGTTCGTACTGATGCGACGTTCACCAAAGATGAAGTTCATAAAATCCAAGATCAGATGAGCATTGATGCAAAAGCAGACGGCGAATTCATGGCAATGCAAGTGGATGAGAAATCATTCGATGAGGTAGAGAAAAACCTTAAGATGGAAATGCCAAAACTACTAAAACGCGATGGTGCTCAGGCGACGTTTGGTATGTTTACCAGCCCTGAAGATGCTTCAAAAGAGATGTTTACCAAAGAGAAGTACGCAGTGGGTGCGGCTATCGGTTGGGGTGGCGCGCAGTTAGATGACAATATTTATGAAGTCTCTGGCAACTTCCCGGCAGACACTTGTCATCAGGCAACCTTTGATGACCCTAAAAACCAAGCGTTTTGGTCGGTAACTGTCTACAACAAGCAAGGTTTCATGTTTGGTGAAGTGGCGAATGTAAGCTCAAACACGGCTGAGAAAAATGCAGATGGCACTTACACAGTAAGCTTTGGTTGTGGTGATGATGCAGTCAACAACATCAAAACAGAGAACGATTCTGGTGTGTTTAACTTAGCTTTCCGTCATTACATTCCAAGCCAAAAAGTACGTGATGGATTCCGAGTGCTTCCTTACGTTAAAGCTGTGAACTAATGTTGCGATAGTCGCATAACGATTGATAGATACGCGCTATTACCCGTGGTAGTAGCGCGTTTTTTTATGGGTTCTATTTCATTTCTTGCTTTCTTAAGTGGAGAAACACAAAGTCCGAGTCAAAAATGGTCTAACTTTGGTTATACGCAGCGTGCCTCAGTTCAAATAAATCAATTAAACCTTCTTCCATCGATGCTTTCAGTTGCACCACGCATTAGTTCGAACTTAAACCCTCTGACACCTTATGTGACAACGCTTCCAGTTATCTTTGATACCTCTAAAGGGAACAAATACCACATACCTGCGTTATAAAAACCGATAGCCGTGGAGTGTTATGAGTCCTATTTGAGGTGTATAGTTATAGGTAATTCATTGGGTTATCGAATATTTAAGTTATCAAAAGATGTGTATGTCATGAAGAAAAACGGATTTACTTTAATGGAAATGATCGTGGTGATTATCATACTCGGAGTGTTGGCAGTAACTGCGGCTCCTAGATTTCTAGGTATTCAAGAGTCAGCAAGAGAAGCGGTACTTGAAGGTGTTGCGGGTGCGATGGAAGGCGTGATCACGCAAGTGACTTCTAAAGCTATTATCGCAGGGCTTGATCCTGACGCAACAAACCCAGGTGATCAGAGCAACTACGTAATCGATTTTGGTATCGGTAGAGTTGAAGTCGACTGGGGAACACTTTGCCCAGAAAGTGAAGGTGAATCAGGAGATGCCTTAAATATGCTCCAGTTCCTAACTTTGTCGGATGATGATAGCTTAACTTCAGAACTCGGTAATCGACACACTGTGGTTGGGTATGATTATGACTTTACTCAAGCAGAACTAGATAGTACGAATATAACAGACGCTGATCTAGAGCAACGTCAAGGTTGCTTTGTTCTTTATGACTCTTTTGGCCGAACCAATGGCAGCCAATGTCCTACTGAAGGGTGTGAGTGTACAGTTCGTATAGTTAACAACAACTGTTAAACCGAACACATCAACTGATTTATAGACATTCAATAAAAAAGCGCGTTATTCCCAAATGGGAATAACGCGCTTTTTTGTATTAGCTTATTTGTCTATCTTAGCTTGCTATTGCAACATCTGCTGGTGGCAAGTCACGCTTCTTAATTACGTATCGCAAGCGAAGCAACATCAATGCAGCTGATACGCTTAATCCCGTTAGAATGCCAATCCAAAAGCCTTCTTCACCCATTGCTGGAACAATGTGGTCTGTTAAGCCCAACACCATACCGAGTGGTAGTGCCAAGCCCCAGTAAGAAGCGATAGCTAAGATCATTGGGATCTTAGTATCTTTATAGCCACGTAATGCACCGTTAGCAGACGTTTGCAATGCATCACTGAATTGGTACATCGCGGTAAACGTTAACAATACCGCTGCCGTTGCACTTATCGCAGGGTCGGTGGTGTAAAGCCTAATGATCCACTCCGGGAACAGCAGGAACATCGCAACCGAAAGCAATGAAATTAACGCTGCAACCAAGATACCGACTTTGCTGCGTTCAATTGCGCCTAGTTCGTCTTTTTCACCTAAAGCGTGTCCAACACGAATCGTAATGCCAAACGAGATACTCATTGGAATAACGTAAGTCAGGCTCGAGATGTTAAGTGCAATTTGCGCTGCTGCTACGTTCTCAGCACCAATACGGCCAATCATCAGTGCGATTACCGCAAAGATGCTACCACACACTGCAATGTTCATCCCGATAGGTAAACCTAATCTTAGAAGGTGAAGCATCTCTTTTGCTTTTGGCTTCGCATCTGAAAAGTTGATGATGGTCTTGTAATGGTGATGACCTTTAATGTAGGAATACAGCACTCCCGACATTAGCCAATACACCAAGCTTGTTGCCCAACCACAACCCACAGCGCCCATTTCTGGGAAGCCGAACTTACCGTAGATAAGCACGTAGTTGACCGGAATATTCACCAACAAACCAACCACAGAAATGATCATTGGCACTTTGGTGTTGTTCATACCTTCACAGAAACCGTTCAAGGTGTAGAACAGGGCAATACCAGGCACACCGAAGGCTAGGGCAAACGCATAGTCACTGCCGATAGGGATGATCTCAGCGGCTACCCCAATCCATTCTAAAATCGGTTTCGCACTCACCAAGTAAGCGATAAGCAGCACGCTAGCAATTAATGCGAGCCAAACCATCTGGAAGAATTCAACAGAGATACTTTGAAAGTCACGTGCGCCACGGTGGTATGCAACAACAGGCGTTAACGCCATAATCACGCCACGCAGTAGCAGCAATACAGGAATCCAAAGGCTAGTGCCAAGTGCAATTGCGGCGAGATCGGCAGGGCTTACTTGGCCAGCCATTGTCGTATCGACAAATCCCATCGCTTGGGTAGCTATTTGAGTCAAAATGATTGGAATCGAAAGATGCATAAGCGCACCCGATTCACGAGTAAAAGGACGAAGTTTCGTTAGCATGGAAGTTCACAACACCAATATAAATACACGAATGATGGCAGGATGGCCGGTGTGCATTTTAGGATGTGCCCCGTTGGGCGGGCGACAATATAAACACCTTACCGTATAGGGTCAAGCATTGGATTTATAGAGTTTCACTTGTTCCGAGGTACGGATAGGTTCCGATGGTTACAACACGGGTTTAACGCGCGTAAGTTCATGATTTCTTGGGAATCATGCGAGGCAGTTAAATTATATATTTGCCACGCTAATCACTAAGTTGGCGATATGGGTTATTGTTATGGAAACGCAAAGGCTAGTACAATTGATAGCATAAGGAACTAGATGAAAATATTCTATGTGGTCATTGAATTTTTGTATCAATGGCCATGCGGGCTTTCACTTTGGATTTTACGTAACTATGGTACAAAACTACAAGGTAATTGATAGTACAAACGGTCGTACAAGAGGCTATTTAAAGGAAGTTTGTTTTAGGAATGATGAATTAAAGCAAAAAGTTGGTCTATGGAAATGGGCATTTTTAACGATCATTGAGATGATCGTCGGAGCCGAGCTTTTGGAAAGTTTAGTCACTACTGGATCAGTTCTTCCATATAGGAACTTGAAAAAAGGAGATAGTGAAGAATATGGAAATGAATTACACCTCGCTTTGCATATTCCTGCTGGCATAGTAACTAATTTATTGAGAAAGCAAATAATTGAGCTTTTATACTATAAATATTGTCTGCAGTATTTAATTTTAGATCCTGTTGGTGAATGTGATGTAAACAGTGAATCCAAAACCATAGACTGCTCTAGAACCAGGTTTAGGGCGAGGAAAAATGTTTTCTATCAATTCATTGCGTTGAGAAGAGTTTACGAACTATGTTGGCTTATTTTTAATATAGCGATCGATTTGCTGGTTTACCTAGCAACAACAGATATCAAATTTGTCTTATTATCAGCACTTACTGTAGAAGCTATAAGAAGGCTATTGCGTGTGTGATAGTTACTTAAATTCGTTAAGAGTATAATTAGTAGCCTTTTTCTAGCAAGATAGCTTGAAAAACGTTCGTTTAAGTGAACGCTAGGTCGTTTGCAAATTAAGGAGGCATTGTGGAAAGTCGGATTCCGTTACCAACAGATAATATTTATAAATTTTATGCGTTATTTGGCTTGTTATTGGTCGTTTTTGCGTCAGGAGCACTGTTGTTCGTCAATCAGTCATCGAATAATCTAATATATGAGCTTACCGTCGATCACCGAAAGTTGAGTAACACCCCTGAACAAGCACGCTCTTTGGAAGAAGAAGCTCGACTTCAAATTATTGAAAGTAAGCTACAAGTATCTAGTAGCAATAAAAACTTCTTCATCGCCTGCATTAGTGTGATTATAACAATTGGTAGTGTAATGGTCGGCTATGGATTTAGAACTTGGCATACGGTTATACAACCCTTGCAAGATGAAATAAGTCGACTCAATATTAAGAAACTTAAACAAGAGGTTGGTGAGGAATAATCACTAGGGAGATTCACACCAGTAATACCTTTCTAGGTTTTTTATATACGATAGTTTCTTGCTGTAAGCTTTGAGCATGGTCTAATGCCACAGAGCCAGTAGAAACACAAAAAGACCAATCCCAAGCGTGACCTTTAGAAGTAAGCCAAGAGGGGCTCCACCTTTTGGTGCTTTGTTACAACATCCCATAATTAATTCCTAATTCAGTGTTGGTTTAGATCAACCTTAAACCTTTCCCTTACGGTAAGGTCAATGCTTTATTAGCCATATAATCTGGAATCCGAAAAACAAAAAAGCGAACCAAGTGGTTCGCTTTTGTTTATCTAAAATCTACAAAAATTAGTCTTCGTAGTTGTCGATGCTTGGGCAAGAACAGATTAGGTTACGGTCGCCGTATACGTTGTCTACACGGTTAACTGTTGGCCAGTACTTCGAGTTCTTCGTTGCTTTCGATGGGAAGCAAGCCAGTTCGCGAGAGTAAGGGCGATCCCATTCTGCGCCTGAAAGGTCAACTTGTGTGTGCGGTGCGTTCACTAGAGGGTTGTTGTCTAGTGGCCATTCACCCGCTTTCACTGCTGCCATTTCGTGACGGATAGCGATCATCGCTTCACAGAAACGGTCTAGCTCTTCTAAATCTTCAGATTCAGTTGGCTCAACCATTAGTGTGCCAGCTACTGGGAAAGACATAGTAGGCGCGTGGAAACCGAAGTCCATTAGACGCTTAGCAATATCTTCTTCGCTGATGCCTGTGTCTTCTTTAAGTGGACGAATATCGATAATACATTCGTGCGCTACGCGGCCGTTAGTGCCACGGTAAAGAACAGGGTAGTGAGGACGTAGTTTTTCCATCACGTAGTTCGCGTTCAGAATCGCCACTTTAGTCGCGTCTGTTAGGCCAGGTTCGCCCATCATTGCAATGTAAGCCCAAGAGATAGGTAAGATTGAAGCACTACCTAGATCTGCAGCCGATACCGCGTAGTCTGATCCCTGTACACCGTTTTCGATGTGACCTGGTAGGAAAGGTGCTAGGTGCGATTTAACACCGATAGGACCCATACCCGGACCGCCGCCACCGTGTGGGATACAGAATGTTTTGTGTAGGTTCAAGTGAGATACGTCTGAACCGATGAAGCCAGGTGAAGTTAGACCTACTTGAGCGTTCATGTTCGCGCCGTCTAGGTAAACCTGACCGCCCGCTGCGTGAACTTGTTCACACACTTCTTTCACTTGCTCTTCGTATACGCCGTGTGTAGAAGGGTAAGTGATCATGATGCTTGATAGGTTTTCTTTGTGCTTCTCGATTTTCGCTGCTAGGTCTGTCATGTCGATGTTGCCATCTTCATCACACTTAACAACCACTACCTTCATAGAAACCATTGATGCTGTTGCAGGGTTAGTACCGTGCGCAGAACTTGGAATCAGACAAACGTTACGGTGACCTTCACCGCGACTTGCGTGGTAACGTTGAATCGCGATTAGACCTGCGTATTCACCAGATGCACCAGAGTTAGGCTGTAGTGAGAAATCGTCGTAACCAGTGATTTCACATAGCTTTTCTTTAAGATCTTTCGCTAGCGCTGTGTAACCCGCTGCTTGATCAAGAGGTGCGAATGGGTGAATTGAACCAAACTCAGGCCATGTTACTGGAATCATCTCAGCAGCAGCGTTCAGCTTCATCGTACAGCTGCCCAGTGGGATCATGCCGTGCGTTAGTGAGAAGTCTTTGTTCTCAAGCTGTTTTAGGTAACGCATCATTTGCGTTTCGCTGTGGTGCGTATTGAATACTGGGTGAGTTAGGAACTCTGATTCACGACGGCAGTTTTCTGGAATTGCTGCAAATTCGTTTGATGCAATGTCAGAAGATAGCGCTTGAACGTCTTCTTTCACGTCGAAGATAGCGAATAGGGCATTCACGTCGTCGACTGTGGTTGTTTCATCTAAGCTGATACCGATTTTACCAACAAGTCGACGAAGGTTGATGTCTGCTGCTTGCGCTTTTGCGTACAGTGCATCTGTCTTGTCTTCGGTGTTCAGCGTGATGGTATCAAAGAAGCTGTTGTTCGTTAGCTCGTAACCCGCTTTAGTCAGGCCTGCCGCTAGGATAGCTGTCATGTGGTGTGTACGACGAGCAATAGTACGAAGGCCTTCTGCACCGTGGTAAACCGCGTAGAAAGACGCCATGTTTGCTAGAAGTGCTTGAGCTGTACAGATGTTCGATGTCGCTTTCTCGCGGCGGATGTGTTGCTCACGAGTTTGCATTGCCATACGTAGTGCTTGGTTACCGTGAGTATCGATTGAAACACCGATTACACGACCTGGCATTGTACGCTTATGCTTTTCACGAGTACCCATGAATGCAGCGTGTGGACCGCCGTAACCCATAGGAACACCGAAACGCTGAGCCGAACCGATTACTACGTCTGCGCCCATTTCGCCCGCTGGCTTAAGTAGAGCAGAAGCAAGTAGGTCAGTTGCAACCGTTACAAGAGTCTTGTTTGCTTGAGCTTTCGCAATGATGTCTGTTAGGTCGCGAACTTCACCTGTTGTTCCAGGGTATTGAACCAATGCACCAAATACGTCTTGCTCTGGAAGTGTTTCAAGAGCACCAACCATTACTTCAAAACCGATGTACTCAGCACGAGTTTTAACAACTTCTAGTGTTTGAGGGTGAACATCGTCAGCAACGAAGAATACTTTGCTCTTGCTTTTGCCAGCACGCTTACACAGTGTCATAGCTTCGCCAGCCGCTGTCGCTTCATCAAGAAGAGACGCGTTCGCGATTTCCATACCAGTTAAGTCCATTACCATTTGTTGGTAATTCAGTAGAGCTTCAAGACGACCTTGAGAAATCTCTGGTTGGTATGGTGTGTAAGCTGTGTACCAGCCTGGGTTCTCTAAAACGTTACGTAGGATAACGTTTGGAGTGAATGTGTTGTAGTAGCCTTGGCCAATGAAAGTACGTTTCACTTGGTTTAGGTTAGCGATCTCTTTAAGAGAGGTCAGCATGTCCATTTCGCTCAATGGAGCAGCAAGTGTCATTGGTTTTTCAAGACGGATTTGTGCAGGAACCGTTTCGTCGATCAGTGCTTCTAAGCTAGTCGCGTTGATCGCTTCAAGCATTTTTTGCTGGTCTGCTTTATTAGGGCCGTTATGACGAGCAACAAACTCGTTTTGCGTACCCAAGTCTTTCAGTAATTGGCTTTGAAGTAATTCAGTCATGATATGTTCTACTTTCTCTCTGGAGCCGTGAGCTAGCCCCTAAAATTAAGCTGCTCCAAAAGAGCAGCTTTATCGTAATGAGGTTACCTATTAGTCTTCTTCGATAGAGCTTAGGTATTCTTCCGCATCTTTAAGGTTGTTTAGTTCAGACGCATCAGACATCTTCACTTTAACAATCCAACCACCTTCATAAGATTCTTCGTTAATTAACTCTGGGCTATCTTCTAATTCTTCGTTGATTTCTACGATTTCGCCAGAGATTGGTGCGTAGATATCAGAAGCTGCTTTCACTGATTCAACTAGAGAGAAGCTTTCGCCAGCTTCGATTTCGTCTCCAGTGTCAGGCAGGTCAACAAACACAACGTCACCTAGCATCTCTTGAGCGTGCTCAGAAATACCGATAGTCACAGTACCGTCACCGTTGTCTTTTACCCACTCGTGGCTGTCTGCAAACTTTAGTGTATTGTCCATTGCTTATTCTCCAAAAATTTATGAGGTTTTAATTTAAATCTTAAAAACGGTTTAACGGTAAAGAGGGAAGCGCTTGCAAAGCTCTTTAACTTGTTTGCGAACACGTTGCTCAACTTCAGCGTTGCCTTCAGGGCTTTCAACTAAGCCATCAAGTACATCGCCGATCCATTCACCGATAAGTTTGAATTCTTCAGTGCCAAAACCACGACTGGTTCCAGCTGGCGTACCTAAACGAATACCCGAAGTAATCATAGGCTTCTCTGTGTCGAATGGTATGCCATTTTTGTTACATGTGATCCCTGCACGCTCTAATGCTTCTTCCGTTACGTTACCTTTCAAGCCCTTAGGACGAAGGTCAACCAGCATTAGGTGCGTGTCTGTTCCGCCAGTCACAATGTCACAACCGCGAGTTTGCAACACTTCAGCAAGAACTTTTGCGTTGTCGATCACTGAATTAATATAAGTATTAAATTCTGGGCCAAGTGCTTCGCCAAACGCCACTGCTTTAGCCGCTATAACGTGCATTAGTGGGCCACCTTGAAGGCCAGGGAACACTGCAGAGTTGATCTTTTTGTTGATGTCTTCGTGGTTAGTAAGAATCATGCCGCCGCGTGGGCCACGAAGTGTTTTGTGCGTTGTTGTAGTCACAACGTGTGCGTGTGGTAGTGGGCTAGGGTGAGCACCTGTCGCGATAAGACCCGCGATGTGTGCCATATCGACCATTAGGATAGCACCAACTTCGTCAGCGATTTCGCGGAACTTAGCGAAATCAATAACGCGTGGGATAGCACTACCACCAGCAATAATCATTTTAGGTTGGCTTTCGATTGCTAAAGCGCGAACCGCTTCGTAATCGATTTCAAGTGTGTCGCGGTCAACGCCATATTGAACTGCGTTGAACCACTTACCAGACATTGCAGGGCGCGCACCGTGTGTAAGGTGGCCACCAGCGTCTAGAGACATACCTAGGATAGTGTCGCCAGGTTGAAGTAGGGCAAGTTTAACTGCGCCGTTCGCTTGAGCACCTGAGTGAGGCTGTACGTTTACGTATTCGCACTTGAACAGCTGTTTAGCGCGTTCAATCGCGATAGCTTCAACTGTATCTACGTGCTCACAACCACCGTAGTAACGACGGCCTGGGTAGCCTTCTGCGTATTTGTTGGTTAGGCAGGTGCCTTGAGCTTGCATTACTGCTTTAGAAACGATGTTCTCAGAAGCAATAAGTTCGATTTGTTCGTTTTGACGAGTGTTCTCTGCTTGTATTCCAGCAAATACTGCGTCGTCAGTCGCAGATAGGTTCGTAGAGAAAAAACTGTCTAAGCTATGGTTTTGGTAAGCGTTCATTGTCGAGACCTTTCTTTAAGCTAATGGTGATTGTTTTTATAGTCCATTAGGTCTTACGTTGATTTCTGCATCGGTATCGTTTGCGCTATATAGGTATAGATAAACGTGAATTGCGTTATAAATATACTCTTACAGCGTATAAGCGATCGTTGTAGGGTCAATGCAGCACGAATTGTTTCCCAAAAAGTTCGGGTAAAAAACAGCTCTTACAAATGTTAAATCTATCATTTGCTTCAAGCTGAAGTAGTATCTCTTCATCTAACAAGTCGATAACATAGCTCCGATAAAATCAATTTTCAACAAAAATTTCCAATAGGAAACAACTTTTCTTGTTTTGCTACGGGGAGCACGCTTTATTTCTCTGTGTGCTCTTTAATCAACAAAGCGCTTCATGCAACAATGAAATTAATAGACAGGAAGCAAGAAATTAATGAGGGACCTATGTCAGAAGACATTTATGATGAGTACCCATCTTTAACGTTGGCGAAGGAAACGTTAGACCAGAATATCGAACCACTTAGGCTTGGCCAGCGTATTAAAGATATCCGCGGCAAGCTTGGGATTACGTTAGAAGAAGCAAGCCAAAGAACAGGCTTGGCTCGCTCTACGCTCAGCAAAATCGAGAACGAACAGATCTCACCAACGTTTCAAGCAATGCAAAAATTGGCGATGGGTTTGCAAATAGATATGCCGCAACTCTTTGAGCCGCCGAGAAAAAAAGTGGCAACAGGACGTCGCGACTTAACCAAGGCTGGCCAAGGTAAGCCGCACCCAACACCGACTTATGAACATGAGCTGCTTGCGACTGAGCTTTCAAATAAGAAGATGATGCCGTTTAAGAGCCGCGTGAGAGCACGCACTTTTGAAGAGTATAATGATTGGGTGCGTCATGACGGTGAAGAGTTCTTAATGATCATCTCTGGCGATGTGATGTTCTACTCAGAATTCTACGAACCTGTGCCAATGAGTGAAGGCGATAGCATGTATTACGATGCCAATATGGGCCACATGCTGATTTCGACCAGTACAGAAGATGCACTCATTTTGTGGGTGACTGCAAAATAAGTTAACAAACTTAGAATTTCTTATAGTGAATGCAAACGTTTGCTTTTGTTTCGAACGTTAGCCAACAGACGCGATATTGATGTGAAAATCATCAATATCGCGTTTTTGTATGCATCTATAAATTGTTTTTAAATTGTTAAATGTCACATTTTGAGCTGTTTTAATCTTGTTAAGGGTGTAAAACTCACTCAGGCTTGTTTATTATAGTAAACACGGTTTACTCATGTTGATTGAAGTTTACTGAAGTGAATTCTTAGAAAGTGAGTTGTATGGAATTTGTACAGCTATTCATATTTATAAAGCTAACAATATAAGCCTATATAAAAGACATCACTTTTTACTATCTACTGTTTCTAACGTTAATCCGTATCGTTAGAGGCGACTCTAAATAGAGATATAAGCGGCAGACTTGATTTTGGACAGCCTGCAACGCTTCATGGAGAATAAAATGACTCAAGAACACGCTAATCAAGACCTACTAAAAACACCACTGCACGCACTTCACGTTGAAGAGGGTGCGAAAATGGTTCCTTTCGCTGGCTACGATATGCCAGTTCAGTACCCACTAGGTGTAAAGAAAGAGCACTTACACACTCGTGACGCTGCCGGTCTTTTTGATGTTTCTCACATGGGGCAACTTCGTCTACATGGTGCGAACGCAGCTGCTGTCTTAGAATCTTTGGTTCCTGTAGATATTATCGACCTTCCTTCTGGTAAACAGCGTTACGCGTTCTTTACTAATGAGCAGGGCGGCATCATGGATGACCTTATGGTTGCAAACCTAGGCGATCACCTATTTGTTGTTGTGAATGCGGCTTGTAAAACACAAGATATCGACCACCTTACTGCGCACCTTCCAGCTGACGTAGAGATGGAAGTGATTGATGACCGCGCTCTATTGGCACTTCAAGGCCCTAAAGCATCTGAAGTTCTTGCTCGTTTCCAACCAAGCGTTGCAGACATGCTGTTCATGGATGTTCAAAAAGTCGATATCGATGGCGTTGAATGCATCGTGAGCCGCAGTGGTTACACGGGTGAAGATGGCTACGAGATCTCAGTACCGAACGATCACGCTGAAGCACTAGCGCGTAAGCTGACTTCAGAAGCTGAAGTTGAGTGGATTGGCCTTGGTGCTCGTGACTCACTTCGTCTTGAGTGTGGTCTATGTTTATACGGTCACGATCTAGATACAACAACAACACCAGTCGAAGCTAGCCTCCTATGGGGCATTCAAAAAGTGCGTCGTACTGACGGTGAACGTGCAGGCGGTTTCCCTGGCGCTGATATCATCCTTGAGCAAATCGCGACTAAAGACGTTCAACGCAAGCGTGTTGGTCTTGTTGGTCAGACTAAAGCACCAGTACGTGAAGGCGCTGAGCTGTTCGATGCTGAAGACAACAAAATTGGCGTTGTAACAAGTGGTACTGCGGGTCCTAACGCGGGCAAGCCTGTTTCTATGGCTTACGTTCGTACTGACCTAGCGGTTATTGGCACTGAAGTATTCGCTGAAGTTCGTGGCAAGAAGCTACCTATGACAGTAGAAAAAATGCCATTCGTACCTCAACGTTACTACCGTGGCTAATCTCTTTTAAGAGAAACCACAAAGTTAAATGAAAGCCTATTGTTTGCTTCTCTTTACTGGGAAGCCTAACGGTAGGCTTTTTTGTTTTTGGTAGCGTATGTTTTTGCGAGCGTATAAGGTTTAGCGTTACCCACAAACAACGGTTACTTAAAATTCGTTTATAAAATGAGATATGTGGCGATATCGTTACAAATACTTACTATAATCACGGTTGTGACGTGTTATGGTGACGATTCATCATTTTTGTAAATAAGTAGTAGGGGTTACAAGGAGTTAACTATGAACGTAAACCATACAATGAGTCCGGTTCGTAAAGCCGTTTTAGGGCTTTTAGCGCCATTGATTTACACATCAAGTGTTATGGCAACGGAAAACACGGACGAAAGTACTCCTGATGTGGGTGTAACACCTTATATTGTGAATGGTAGCGACGCTACAGTAGCTGAGTTTCCTTCGATGGCGAGCCTGTTCATTGATCGTATTGATTATGACGGTGTTTACTCAACAGGCCCTTACTGTGGTGCGACTATCTTAGATAATTACCATGTATTGACAGCGGCGCACTGTATTTACGGTGATGAAAGTGTACAACTGTTTACCGTGGTTGTACCTCAATTGGAAGATACTTCTTTATTCCCTAACGGAAACATTCCTAAAGTACGAGTATCAGAGGTGTATTACCGAACTGATTATTCAAATAGTATCAATCAACTGTTAAGAAATGACATTGCGATTTTAAAGTTAGAAGCTTCCCTCAACCTTCCGTCTTCTGCTGAAACTGCTATTCCCCAATTTGATACATATCTTAATGTCGCGAATGATTTCGTTGCTGTTGGTCATGGCGACATAGAAACTGATGTTGAGGGTATAACATTGCTACAACAAGTTGATTTGACTTACGTAGACACTGCGAACTGTAAAGCTGTCTTTGGTCCGTTAGTCACAGACAAACAAATTTGTTTTAATGGTGATGGACCGGATAACGGTTTATATGGTGGTACATGCCAAGGTGATTCTGGCGGACCGGTGTTTTGGAAAAACGGCTCAACTTATGAGCAGGTTGGCATAACAAGCTTTGGGCCGACTACTTGTGGTGCGGGCATCGGTGTTACATCGGTCTTTACCGAGATATTTGATTATAAAGATTGGATTACGGATGTAACTAACGGTGTAATCGATAGCACAGAAACTGTCCAGTTTACCGCGACAGAGGCAAAACGAGTTGCTGTTGCTGGTACAAGCTCATCTGGTTCAGGCGGCAGTGGAGGCAGTGTGTCGTTTGGCTTGCTAGGCGCGTTGATGTTGCTCGGTGGGTTTAGAAGAGCGATGTCTCGTTAGATACCCACGTCTTCATGTTATCTAAACAAACGGCCAGTCATTCAACTATGACTGGCCGTTTTTGCTTTGTTCTGTTTGTTTAAGCCGTTGAAAGGTTTAAGCTACTCGTTGATACTAATTGGTTACACACTCAGTACAGTAGACGCTTTTCTACTGTATCTTTCGACAATCACATCCATCTCTTTTACTGCGTCGTTGATGCTTTGAATACCGCTCTGTGCGACACCTTTTTCATTTTGGTTCAGAGCAGAAAAGGCCTGCTTCAATTCTTTCTCTTCCAACATACTTCCGTGCAAAAGCACTTCTTTGTAAGTCAGTAGCCTATGCTGCACTGCAATAATTTCTGAGCGGGTATTGTCCGTTTCTAATGCGTGCTTAATGCAAGGAAATGCCAATTTATAACGATTCGCAATTTCCAATATGACGTCTTTCTTATTCGCAATTTGCAATTTTTCTAATTTCCCAACACTTGAATACTCAAGTTACCTAGCCTGTACGTTCACAACTGATATCAGTGTGAAGGTTTATGAAACGTAACGTTTTTTATCAAGCGAATAATATGCCTTTGATGGCTTATGTAAACCATCACAAGTCAATATGGTCTGCTTCTTGCTGAATTTAGGACATAACTGTCTTTTGATGATGAGCTTATGTCACAAGAACCCATAATAATGGCGCTGATTGAGCGTAGGAAGCAAGCCAACTTGTCTCAAGAAAAGTTAGCCTCGAGTGCAGGAATGAGCTTAAAAACCTATCAAAGGATTGAACGCGGTGAGGCGGACATCAAGATGTCTCAGTATCGTTCAATCACCAGAACATTAAAAGTGACGGATTTGGATGTGGTACTTGATATTGTTGGTGCATCACAAGCGACAGCGGAAGATGTAGCGGCGGTCAGTCGTCTGCTGACCAGCGAAGAGCGCCTGTTGTTGATCAAGCTGATTTTGTCGGTCAAAAAGAAGCAGTAGTCTTTCTTTCAAATAAACAGCGTAATGGATCTATTCGTTAGTTAAATTGACAGATATTTCTAGGATAATGTGTCCACTGAGTGCATGATGCCATCAGCTCACTCTTCCACGCAGCTGTTTGGTGGTGCTATTTCACAGAGAGTTATGGGAAACGTATTACTACTTAATGAGATTTTAAGCCCCAAGGTGTTTGCCTATGGGGCTTTTTAGTTTTTGATAAAAGGGTCGGGCAATGGTTTTGGCTGTGTAAATAAAGGAAGGTGGAGAAGTAAGATTAAACAATAGCTTATTTATGATATGTGTATGACGCATTACTGTTATAGATCTATATCATTTGTGCTCATTTCATGGTGGTTGATAACCTACAAATACTGAAGCGCAGGGATGTTGCTTAAATTCGTAAATTACAACTTAAGGCAACTTACTATGAAAAAGATAACTTTGATCGTTCTTACTCTTGGTCTGACATCTGGCTTAGCAATGGCTGAAGATTCAGGCTGGCGCTTGGGGGCTGGTGTAGGCTTTAACTCTCTAACTTCTACACAGAACGGTACAACTACACAAGAAGATGGTGATGTTAAAAGTTTTGATTCTGAGTCTGGTCAGTCTTTTGTCATCGAAGCTGGTTATGATATTAACAAGATCGTTGGTGTCAAAGCTTCAATAAGTAAAGGTACGGCTGAATCTACCAGCAATAAAGTAACCCCTGATGGAACCACTTACGTTGATAACAACGACTATGAATCAACAACGATGACACTATCTACGGATATTGGTTACACTTTCCAAACTCAGTATCTAGATGTAAAGCCTTACGCTGAATTCGGTGTAGCTGTTAACAGTACTGATATTAGTGAAATTGATTACGGCTTATCTCCTGATGGCGCTATTGGAGAAACAGAGAGCGATAGCAGTACTGCTGGTGATACAGCAGGTTTTGCTGGTGTTGGTGTTCGTACTACATTTAACAACGGCATCTACGCAGACGTTAATGCGCTTAAATACGATGCTGATAACAGTCTAGACAACGAGGTTCAAACTCGCCTAACTGTTGGCTACAAGTTCTAATTGAACTTTCGAAATCTATTTAAGGTAGCTGGGGGATACGCCTAGCTGCCTTGTTGTTTAGGCAATTTCAAGAATTGAGTTTTAGGTTTAAGCTTACTTTAGTGAAAGCTAACTAAATAAGACCGAAATGTCATTTAGAGATATCTAGCTTCTAGAACTCTTCGTCTTATTGGGAGGCATATAAATCAATAGCGAAAAGAAACAAACTACTGAACTTTACCTCTTAGGGATTTAGTCTGAGCTTTTCGTTTCTTGGCATCGACTCTTCGCTTTTGGGAGTTGCGTGTAGGTCTAGTCGCTCGTCTCACTTTTTGAACTTTTGTTGCTTCCAAGATAAGTTCTTTCAAACGCACTAAAGCGTCATCTCGGTTTTGTTCCTGCGTTCTATACTGCTGCGCCTTAATGATAATCACGCCATCTTTAGTGATGCGGCTATCTTTGTGTGCTAGGAGCTTTTCTTTATAGAAGTCAGGTAGAGTGGAGTGCTTGATATCAAAACGTAAATGTATCGCGCTCGATACTTTATTGACGTTCTGACCGCCGGCTCCTTGTGCTCTGATCGCTGTTAACTGGAGTTCCCAGTCTTGAATCGAAACAGAGTTAGATATTTGTAACATAAACATCCATTTTGAACAGTAATATGGCGCCATGATACTGAATATTGGTTATGGTATCAGTAACTTTATTAAAGAGTGGTAGTAGTGATGAAAATAGATTTAACGGCATATGAAGGATTAATCTTTGATATGGACGGTACGTTGATCGATACAATGCCTGCACATGTACAGGCTTGGCAGCAAACGGCGGAAGAGTTTGGCTTTCATTTTGAAGCGTCTTGGCTGCATAGCTTGGGTGGCATGCCGAGTTATAAGATAGCCGGTGAGGTGAACAGCAAATACGGTTTATCGCTCGACCCACAAGCGGTCTCTACGTTTAAGATGGCGTCGTTTGCAGCTATTGAAGACAAAGGTGACGTTATCCCTTGTACTCACTCTCTGTTGTTAGAGCATCTGGGTAACAAGAAGATTGCAGTCGGGACGGGTAGTCAACGTAAAAGTGCCGAACAGTTACTGGATAAGACAGATATCTTGAGTAAGCTCGATATGCTAGTGACAGCAACTGACGTTAAGAATCACAAACCAAATCCGGATACTTTCTTGGATGCGTGTTTTGGTATGGGTTTGCAGCCAAAGCAGTGTGTTGTGTTTGAAGATACCAACCTAGGTAAGCAGGCTGCTCATGCTGCGAACATGGATTGTATTCTGGTGGTAGAAGGGAACAAACTAGAGTTCTATCCAGCACCAAGCTGATTGAAAGGATTGGGTTGTTAAACCGCCAAACTGATAGCCTAGCGGAACAATATCGATTTTCTGTTAGGCGATTTCGCTCATTTCGCTGTCTAGGAATAAGCAAACACTGTTTCGGCCTGCTGCTTTGGCTTCATAGAGTGCTAAATCGGCGCACTTGTAGTTAAGAGCAGGGTCGTTGGTCAGGTTGGTGATTCCGCCACTGACCGTCACCACGTTATCGAGTTCAAGGCTGACAGCAATTCTCAGTCTGTTGAGAACGTATTCAGCTTCTTCCGTTGTGGTATGAGGTAGAATAACGCCAAATTCTTCACCACCAATGCGAGCCACAAAATCAGTTTCTCGGCACTCTCGTTGTAATACCTGAGCAACGGTTTGAATGACTCTATCACCATAATCATGACCAAATCTGTCGTTGATGCGTTTGAAGTGGTCTATGTCCAAAATCGCTAAGCAAGATTGTTCGCGAGTAGGGTATCTATTCACACGAGAACACTCATCTCGCAGCTCAAGATCGAACTTACGGCGGTTCCAACACCCAGCTAAGGCATCTTTTTCACTCAGGTTTCTCAGTTTGTTTTCTAGCTCTTTGTGTTTACTGATATCCACAAATGAAGCGACATAAAACTGAATCACGTCTTTCGAATCTTTGATGGTTTGGATTCGCAGTATTTCCGTGATCAAAGACCCGTCTTTGCGACGATTAACCACTTCGCCTTCCCACATGCCTTTCTCTTTGATGATGCTCCACATCTTGATGTAGAACTCTTCGTTGTAGCGACCAGAAGCAAACATGGACGGTTGGCGGCCTTTTACGTCTTCTAACTCGTAGCCACTCACACGGGTGAACTCTTGGTTTACCTTGATGATTCGGTTGTTTCTGTCGGTAATCACCAAGGCAGACATGCCATTCATCGCAGCCTTAGCAAGTTGGCTCTCGATACTGTTCTTCTTGTGGTTGCTGTTCCACAATACGAAGCCAGCGGAGATCATCGAAATCAAGAAAGATAAGGTGATGATCTGAACGATAATCGCTTGTTTTTCTTGTCGGTATTGACTGCTGAAATGCTGATTTTCAATGTGAAGAACCATGTAAATAGGGCCTGCAAACTGCTTTATCTTTGGGCTGATGTCAGAGTGGAAATACCAGTTCTTACCATCGAAATAGCTAGACGAAGAGTTGGATTGAATGTCTTTCCAAAGCGCCGGATATAGCTTTGCGTATGTCTTGTCTGAACGTGACTCTAAAACATGTCCAAATGATTCAGCCGGATCGGGGCCCATGATGACATGGCCAGTTTTATTTAGAATGACCGGGACTGCAGCTGAGTCTCCGATTTGGTAATGAAGACGCTTGTAAATCTCAAGCATGTTTAGATTTGCAATGAAGTAACCAATGATTCGATTCCCTTCAGCGACTGGCGTCATAATGCGAAGCGCCGGCGTTAACGGGTGAATGATTTCTCCATTTTCCATTTCTAGGTCAATGCCTCTAGAGCTGACATCGCCAATCTCTAACTTCTGAAGCATCTTGTAGTAATCTCGAGAGGATTTGTTTTGCAGTTCGTTTTCTGGGACGACAGTTGCTTGACCGTCTTTGTAGTTAACGCGGAACACTTCGTTGCCGGCTAGATCGAGATAACGAAGCTGGGAATAGTATTTTTGGCCACGAGCTAACATCACCCAAAGATCTTGCAGGGTTTCTTTATGGATAATAGAAGGTTCTTGAATCGCTCGGAGTAGTGTTTGAGAGTCGGCGATAGAAGGAACAGCGTTAGATATTTGCTCAACAATAACAGCGAGCTCATGAAAGCTGTATTCGATTTGGTTCTGACTGGACTGTTTGATATTTAGCGTGTGCTGAGCTTCAACCCTGTCGAATTCAGAGTTTATGTAGAGGGCAGGGACTAGTCCTAGGGCAAAGATGGTACATAGAAATTGGCTGACTAGTTTTTTTATACTTGTATTCATCACTGTCCTCAAAGAATCAGCGCAATACTATATATTTTATAAGGTTTTTAATGTGATCTTGACCCAGAAGTTAAAACAAGATTCGCATATAACTACGATTTTAGTGCAACTTTTTGCACTTGGGCTTGATTGTTGAGCAATCACTTCGTTAGGGAATGATTGCTCAATATAGAACACCGCTCTGAAAATTGAGCCAAATTAATCGCGATTAATTTCCATTTATCTAGCTAAGGCCGACGATATTTCCATTACTATCAATATCTAACGACATGAACGCCGGTTTATCAGGCAAGCCTGGCATAGTCATCACATTGCCGCACAACGCGTAAATAAAGCCAGCACCAGCACACAGTTTTAGTTCTCTAACAGGCACGTCAAATTGGGTAGGTGCACCTTTTACGTGTGCTTCTGTCGAGATCGATAGCGGTGTTTTTGCCAAACAAACCGATAGGTCGCTATAGCCATGCAGTTTGAATTCAGCCAGTTGTTTTTTAGCCAGTGGAGATAGCGAAATACTTGCCGCGCCATAGCCAACTTCAACGACTGCCATCAGTTTTTCTTCTAGGCTTTGCTCTGAGTGATACAAAGGCGTAAATTCACTCTGTTTTTGGCAAGCTTTTACCACGGCGTGAGCCAGTTGAGTCGCCCCTTCGCCACCTTGACCAAATGCTTCGCTTACTTCAACGCTAACGCTTGAGTCGAAGTCGGTGATCATCTGTTTCAAAGCATTGAGCTCTTGAGCTGAGTCTTGTGGGAATCGGTTAATCGCAACAACTGTAGGCACTTGGTATTGCTTAACGTTGTTGATGTGCCATTTTAGGTTCTCAAAGCCTGCAATTAGCGCGTCTTGGTCATCATTAAAGATTGAATCTGGTAATGGAGTGCCCGGTCTCAAATCGTATAAACCAGAGTTGGCCTTTAATCCACGTAATGTTGCAACAACCACAGCGCAATCGGGCTTTTTGTTCGACGCTTTCGCTTTTATGTTGCACGCTTTCTCAAAGCCCATGTCTGAGCCGAAACCACCTTCGGTCACGACAAAGTCACTCAGTTTTAACGCTATTTTATCGGCAATAATTGAAGAGTTACCATGTGCAATGTTCGCGAAAGGCCCGGCGTGAATTAGGATCGGAACGCCTTCAAGGGTTTGCATCAATGTTGGTTCAATAGAATCCTTCATTGTTACGGTCATTGCGCCTGCGACGTTGAAGTCATCTGCGGTTAACGGCAAGCCTTGTTTGTTGTAAGCAAGTACCACTCGTCCGATTCGCTTTCTCAAATCTTGAAGGTCATTGGCTAGAGCAAGGATAGCCATCAGCTCTGAAGCTGCTGAGATATCAAATCCATCTTCTCGCTCAAAGCCGTTAATTGTCTTGTCTGCTTCGTTCTTGCCAACTGTGATCATGCGTAATGCGCGATCATTGTGGTCAAGTACACGTCGCCAAACGATTCTGCTTGGGTCGATATCCAGTGCTTTTAAGCCTGAGCGTGCTTCAAAGGCTTCTAAACCTTCACGCTGTTCATGATACAAACGTGCATCAATGGCGGCAGAGGCGAGGTTGTGAGCGGCCGTAACAGCATGAATATCGCCTGTCAGATGCAGGTTTAATTGTTCCATAGGGGCAACTTGAGAGTAACCACCACCCGCAGCACCGCCTTTTACGCCAAATACCGGACCCATTGAAGGCTGGCGAATGCAGGCCATGGCCGATTGGTTAATCTTTGCGAGGCCTTGTGCCAATCCGATAGTAGTGACGGTTTTGCCTTCACCAAGAGGTGTCGGTGTGATCGCCGTGACTACGACTAATTTACCATCTTGTTGGTTGGCGAGGCGTTCAAGTGATGTGAGAGACACTTTTGATTTGAATTGCCCTAATGGCTGATGTTCGTTGTGGTGCAGGCCAGCTTGCTTGGCAACCTCACTGATGTTTTTAAGGGGAGTAGAGCGACAAATATCAATATCAGACAGCATATTTGATCCTTATATCAGAACCGAAAGGTGGTACGTAAACGTTTGCGTGGCGATAGTACTGTATAAATTTGCCAAGTAAAGGCAAACCACACGAATTATGTGCTGGAAGATAACAGATCTAAAGAGTCATTGCGCGAGATCAAATCTTAAACGAGCAAAATATTCGATCTGATTACCTTGAGCTGCAGTTATATTGGTGTTGAATACAAAAAGGGCTGCATATAGCAGCCCTTCAAGGAATGGGTAATCTCACTTGGCGTTAACCTTTAAGAGGTAACTGCCTAATATGGTCGATTAACGATCCCAGTATGTTTCTTCTAAGCTATCTTCGCGTTCTGGTAGTGCACGAGAAAGGCGAGGAGAGTGCTGAGTCAACACTTCGTAGCTTACACGGTTTGCGTACTTACAAATTTGAGACAGTGAAGAGTAAGTTAGACAAGTATGTTCGTGTTTCTCTGAGTTTGGTACATTCACGTGGTGGTAGCTGTTTGCTGCCATGTCGTGAAGTAGTGCTGAAAGTGCACCATCGCCAGCACCATTGGTATTCTTAATCTCAAGGGGGCCACCTAGGTAAGGGCCAATGTGAGAGTACACTTTTACTGGGTCTTTACAGTCTTGCTTGCGCATCGCACGGCTGAATTCGTATTTATTGAACTCAGGGATGTTACCCGGTAACAATGGCAGTGTGGTTTCGCGTTTCGCTGGTTCGTCAGTGTAACCTGCCATGTATAGACCAATAGGGCCAGCAGTACATAGAACTAGGTCAACCCACTCAAGTGCCTTGTTAGCTGCCAATAGAGGATCTTTTTCACCCGTTAGCGCTTCACCTTCATCTTCGTTCATCGCGACGATGGTTACGTTTTCTTTCAGGTATTCTTGCCACCATTCAGCGTTGCCTTCGATCACATACTTAGTACCAAGTGTTAGTACAACAGGCACATTGTGCGCTTTGGCGTATTCAATCGCTTTTTGTACCGCTTTTGGCATCGGATCTTCAGGTTTGCCACGCATTAGGTATGACGACACAACCAATGCAGACGCTTTCTCGAACACTTTTTCAGGAATGCTTTCTGGAAGCAGCTGGTTCATGTGGCCTTCGTTGATTGCAAACGTACGTTCGCCATCTTCAGAAATCAGCGTGTAACAACGACCAATTGGACCATCAACAGTTTGAAGGTGGTTTAGATTCATACGAGAGGAAGTGCGGCAAAGGTAACGATAACCAAATGAGCCAACTTCAATCTTCTTAGACATCACGCCAAGCAGGACAGATTTGCTGTCTGCAAGTACGGAATAGTTGTGCAGTGTGTTGCCGATAGTATCGCCAGGGTATTGATGCGTGATCAAACCGCGCTCAACTAACTCTTCATACAGCGCATCTGCTTTACTTTCTTCCAATACCAGTGAGTGACCTTTACTCAGCTCGTATTTTTCTAAGAACTCGTTGTCAACACGGGCTTCGATATCAACAATCGTTTGCCCAACACCGACAATCGTTGCGCGGTGAAGCTTAGGCGTTTGTTGAATTTGGTTGACCAACGGATCACGTGCGTGAGTTGGAAAGTAGTGCTTAGATTTACGCTGTCCAGGAAACTTCATATGAAAAATACAGTGAAAAAATTTTGCCGCATGATATCACATTTTGTTTCTGTTTCTTTCATTTTTATTACATTTTGAATCACCTGCACAATGTCTGTACAGGGGATTAGGCTTACTTGTGCTTAAGGCTATTCAGCAGGAACAAGTGTTGCTGGATCTACGTAAGCCTCTGTACCCCAAAGAGGAACAGTTGAAAGGCTATGTTTGAAACTGCCTTCCGTTTCTTTGGTGGTGTAAGACAAGTAAAGCAGCGACTGATTCTCTGCATCGTAGATACGACGAACCTTCATTGTTTTAAAGAAGATACTTTTCGATTGCTTGAATACCACTTCGCCAGACTTACTCTTGTCTATTTGAGCAATCATTTCTGGTGTAATTTCACCTGTTTGACGACAAGAGATAGAGCTATCACTTGGATCAGAAAGGCTAAGGTTTGCTTCGATTGATGCGATATGGCAGGTAACACCCGCGATCTTATCGTCATCTAATGAAGACATCTTGATATCCTTCATTGTGAAGAAACCCAGTGAGACGTCGCCAACCTCGTTGTCCGAACAGCCAGCTAACATTGTCACGATACCTGCTGCTATTAAGGCTTTTTTCATAAGAAGTCCTTTTTATTTATATAGTTCTGTTTACTATAAGGATATTGAAAGCTTGAATACGAGTGTAGAGCTTTTCGCTAAGTTCTTAAAGGATGTTGTTGGATAATGAAAAATATGAAGCATTTAAAGTACTTGTTGGCCTTGGTCATGCTCTGTATGCTCTCTGCTTGTAGCTCGGCACCTCAGCCGACCGTATGTCTTCCAAATAACTGCGATATTTGGGGATACTAACCGTAGGTACTAAAAGAATGAATAACGAAATACCTGAAATTGCACACAAGAAAAACCAATGGCTGTTTAGTCAGCTCGATATTGCTTACCCCGCAAAAGAGAGCCTTCTCGGCCGTGAACTTTATCAAAGCAAACTCCCATCCAAGACATACCAACTCCTAGCACAAGATCAAACTCCTTCCCAAATTGATGAACTGCATAAAGTCGATTTCCATAAATTGACCGTGCTATTTTCACTTAACCAAGCAAGCGTTTACCAAGATGAAACCGAAAGGGCACACATGCTTGAGTTCTTGAGCCAAATTATGCTCTCTGACGATCATGTCTTATATATTGGTACTCAAAACGGTGAAGTTGTGGCGAGCGCTATCGTCACAAAGGCGGATGATTCCCTATTGATCTCGGATCTCGTTGCTGGAAATGGTCAAAGTATCAACAACTTTGCTAAGCAGTTACACGATTTTTGGGCACAAGATCATGCTTCTTGCGATAAAGTGTGGATCGAGAACTAAAGATTCTTTGACAAAGCGTTAATCTAAGTACAATACCCCGTCTTATTTAAAGGGTATTGTATGTACAAGCTATTGATATCAATCGCTGTATTGTGTGTTAGCGCTTATTCTTCACTCAGCTTTGCTAACGACTGGGATATAAAACGCATCCTAGTTTTACACTCATACGAACCTTCTTATCAATGGACTGCTGACTTCCAAAAAGGGATAGACAGTGCGTTCAGCCAGTCTCAAACCGAAGTTAAACTCTCAATAGAGTATTTGGATTCAAAGCGTGTTCACAGCCCAGAGTATTACGACTCTCTTGCGCACTACTTACGTACGAAATATGCAGGTTATAAATTTGATGGTGTAATTGCGACGGACGATAACGCGGCCAATTTTCTTGAATCTCTGCCTAATTTGATTGATCGCTCCACACCTGTCGTTGCAGGCGGCATCAATGATTTCAGCACCGACATGTACGCGGTGTCTGACAGAGCAACCGTGCTTTATGAGAACGATCAGATAGACGTTAATATTAAGCTGATCTCCAAATTAAGACCTAATCTAAAGAATCTCTATTTTGTAAATGATTACAGTGTCACGTCTGAATTGATTCATAAAGAAATGAACAAAATGATGGCTGAAATTCCAAATATCAATCTCGTAGAGATACGAGACTTGTCGCTGGAGCATACGAGTCAGTTTTTGGAAGGGATCTCTGCGGACGATGCGGTGTTGCTCAGTCATTACAACACCGAGTTGAAGCAAGGGGTTTACCACACTTACCAAGAGATTGCGGATACGTTGTCAAAAGCGAGTGCCGCTCCGGTGTTTGCTTTGTGGCATTTCTATATTTCGGGTGATGTACTCGGTGGCTACGTTAATCACTCACAAAGCATGGGTGAAGAGGCTGTCGATGCGTTGGATAAATACCTTCCTCTTGGTTTTACGACACCGTTAACTCCCGGAGACAACAAACGTTTTGTATTCAATTACCTTGCAATGAAGCGATACGGGATTAGTGCGAACGCGTTACCTGACGAAGCGGTTTTCATTAACGAGCCTTCGTCCTTTATTCGCAAAAACTTCCAGTTGTTATTGGGGCTGTCGATGGTGATTGCGGGTTTAAGCCTGATCATCTTGATGCAATTCGTTACTCTGCGCCAAAAGAAAGAGTTGGCGAATAAGAACAAACGAATCCTAAAGCTTCAGAAACAGACCTTGAATATTCAAAAGGATATGATTCATGTTCTCGGAGAAGCAATTGAAACCCGCTCTGGCGAAACAGGTAATCACGTTAAGCGTGTAGCCAAGTTGTCTGCACTGCTTGCGAAGTATCGTGGCTTGAGCCATCGTGAGGTCGAGATGATTGAGATCATTAGCCCAATGCACGATGTGGGTAAGATTTCTGTCCCTGAATCGATCTTGGATAAACCTGGGAAATTAACCGACCAAGAGTGGGAAGTGATGAAGCTTCACACTACGGCTGGCTACAACTTATTGAAGAGCGGATCTGGTGATATTACCAACCTCGCAGCAATCATTGCTAACGAACATCATGAGCGCTGGGATGGAGCAGGATACCCGAATGGCAAAGTGGGAGATGAAATACACCTGTTTGCTCGTATCACAGCTGTAGCCGATGTATTTGATGCGCTGCTTAGTGCACGTTGCTACAAAGAACCGTGGCCGTTAGAGATGGTGGTCGATTTGTTCGAGCGAGAGTGTGGTTACCAGTTTGATCCTCAGCTTACTAAATTGCTACTGAAACACTTACCCGAGTTTGTCGCTATCCGAGATTCGTATCCCGATACTGGAACTGTAGAATATGCGTCTGCACCTACTATTGAAGCAAAGGTATTAAAAGAGTCGGTTGTTAGCTAACCGTCGCTCTCTTTGAGTTGCCTATACGTCTTGGCTTCTTTATCTATTCTCCACGATCCGGCTAGGAAGTGGTGATTTATATTTTCCACTGAAATTGAGTCACTTATGTAAACCTCGCAGTATTTGGTTTCGCAGAATCTGGGTTAATTTGATGAAAACTGTTGCTTATGCCGAGCGATAAAGTGATCAACTCCATATTTCGCGAAGAGAAATAAGCCTGTATCCGCAAACTGTTACCTCAATCATCTCGCCCATTGAAAGAACACTATAGGATAAAACTTGGATTCAATCTAAGTGAGATACCTATGCGGTTAGAACAGACTAAATGTGTGATTTTCGATTGTGACGGAACACTTATCGATAGTGAAAAGCTGTGCTGCCAAGCTTTGGTGAACGTTTTCACTGGCTTTGGAGCGGAGCTAAATGTCAACGACTGCTATGCGCACTTTCAAGGCGGGAAGCTAGCCGACATCTTAATGGATACACAAGAACGTCTTGGGCTATCTATCTCTATTGATACACTTGAACCATTATATCGCACTGAATTAGAAGCGCTGTTCCAGCGTCATTTAAAACCGATGGACGGTGCTATCGAACTTATTGAATTCCTAAAACAACAAGATATCGAGTTTTGTATCGCTTCCAATGCACCGAAATCTAGAGTTGAATCTTCATTGGCGATGACAGGCATGCTTGACGACTTCAAAGGCAAAGTGTACTCAGCTTTTGATGCTAACAGTTGGAAGCCAGATCCTGATCTAATCATGTACACGGCCATGAACATGGGTTTTCTGCCGAATGAGTGCATCTATGTGGATGATACGTTGAAAGGGATTGAGGCTGGTGTTCGCGCGGGTATCCAATCGTTTCGATTACGCCCGAGTATTGATGAAGCAATCGTAGATCCCGAAGCCGACTCAGCAGAACTCGCGGCTCAGGATATCTACAGTTTAGAAGAAATTTCAGTTTGGATTAATGGCAAGCACTGCTCAAATGGTGGTATATCGAATTCTGCAGCTTTGGTGGGGTAGTGCTTAATTGAAGGCTGACTACCTTACTAAATTGTTTGGTATGGAAACCGCAAGATGCACAAGTAAACTTCTCTCCACTTTCTGAAAGCAGATACTCGTCGTGTTGGCATAAAGGGCATGTAATGTCGTCGGTGTTTGGTGTTTCTGTTTTATTCATTATGTGTCACCTGCAGCAAGAGGGTAAGCGAAAAAAGACCCGTTTAATTAGATTACTCCTAAGCTCGAATATTAGACAGTTCTGACACTTCTTAATCTCTCCTTTGCGACTTGCTTCATGGTAATTGATAATGTCATCGTTATTGACCATGCCTCTTGTAATGTTATTAAACAAAAGCCAAAAAAAAGGACCCATTACGAGTCCTCATTAGTTTGTTTTCAACTCGCGCCGCTAGTTCGCCAGTTGAGCCTTAAGTACGGTATCGTGCCAACGTCTGAGACAGAGAAACCGACGCTTCTGTTAGTCTAGATACACCATTTGAAGAGTTTTGAGCGACGTCTTTAATCACATCGGATTGGCTGCGAATATCGTTAAGTTCAGCTGCAATCGTATTGGCAACGTTACTTTGCTCATCGGCTGATGTTGCGATTTGGATACTCATGTCCATCAGTGCTTGAGCTGAATCTGCAATCGAGTTGACGTCGTGACCAATGTCCGAAATCAGCTGGCTACTGGTTTGCGCTTGATCAACTGTTTGTTCGGTGATCTTCGCGATATTTTGGCTCTCTTGCTGCAAGCGTTCAATCATCGCTTGGATTTCAACGGTAGCTGACTGAGTGCGGCTTGCCAGTGTTCTTACTTCATCAGCAACAACAGCGAAACCTCGGCCTTGTTCGCCCGCACGAGCGGCTTCAATCGCGGCATTCAAAGCAAGTAAGTTAGTTTGCTCTGAAATAGCATTGATCGTCGTGATGACCTCGTTAATTTGGCTCGTGTTCACATTCAAGCTAGTAACAGAAGACGAGGTTTGCTCAATCAAAGAAGAAAGGGTGGTGATTTCCGAGATGGCTTGTTGAACCTTCGCGTGGCTATCATTGATTTGCTGCGCGTCTTGCTCAGTTTGTTCAGTTGAACGGGCAGAGATGTTAGAGACTTCATTTGCCGAAGCTGTCATCTGATCCATTGCTGTCGCTACAGAGTCCAGAGAGGCGTTTTGGCTCATGATTTGTGTTTCGCTGCGCTTCATCTCTGTTTCGAAAGAAGCCGACGTTTCACTTAGCGTTGCTGCACTGTGGTTTACGTTGTTGACTAACTCACTAAGCGTGTCCATTGAACGGTCAAGCGCACAACCAATCGTACCAAATTCGTCACGGCCAGGGTGGAAGCCAAGGCGTGATGTTAAGTCACCATCACCAATCTTTTGAGTCGTTGAGTAAAGAACCCAAAGTGCGCCGCCTAGGAAGGTCGCTACCCAGTAACAGAAAAGACCAAAAGGCACACACCACAAAAAGCTCAGTAATAAAGTGTACAGTGCTTGCTGCTTTTGATTCTGTATATCGTTAGTTGAAACGGTAAGTGAGTAGTAGTTGCCATCTTGTGCGAGTGCTGTGGCAGTCACCGAACCATTGTTTGAAATAGTGGTTTGTTGAGCGCGAGTTTGCTGACTAACAGAGCGAACAGAAGCAGGGGAATCTGATGCTGATAAAATGCCTTGCAGTTGATACTCGACCTGCTGTTTTGCAGTTACGTCAATGTGCTCCATTTTGTTGACGTAGTTGAGTCCAGCTAGGCTTGCCAGAGCGGCAAAAAAGATTAAGAAAATGACCCAAAACTTGTCGTTGATCGACATCTTGATAAACAGTTTGTCTATCGTTCGAAATTGTACTTCTTTCATAAAAACTCCACGGTAAATCCTTTACCGTGGACTCTAAATAACCGACCTCAATAAAAATGTGACTTCAATCGACTAATTGTGAAAATTAATGATAGTGACATGTTGTTTATGAGACCTGGATCAAGCAAATTAGTTCTTTATAGGTTTATTAGCCCAAAGAAGGCAGTAACCCTACTGAAATAAGAACTTGAATGGCAATGATAAATACGCCAACGCTACCTGCTAAAAACAGCGCTTTGCTACCGCCTAACACTTGGTAACTGGCTTCTGCAGATTGAGGTTTGACAGAGAAATCAGTGTAACGAACCTTGTAGACCATCACTGTTGGTAACAGAATCGCGAGCACTGAAAGTGCAATGGCTGCGTAGCCTAAAGCCATGATGAAGCCTTGTGGGTAAAATAAGGCAAAACCCAGTGGCGGTAAGAAGGTGATAGCAGCTGTCTTAACACGTTTCGCGTTACCTAGTTTCTTGCTCAGTGAGTCGCCCATAAATTCAAATAAGCCCAAGCTAACACCAATAAAAGATGTCAGTAGTGCAAGGTCCGCGAACACACCGACGATCACGCTTAGGTTGGATTGATGAACAGTCTGCGATAGTGAGACTAATAGCGCGCCTAAACTTGTATCAGACAATAATTGCTCTTGGCTAATCACACCCAAAGTAACACTTTGCCAGAAAACGTAGATAAGCAGAGGCAGTGCCGAGCCAATAATCATTACTTTACGTAAAGAACGGACGTCACCATCTAGGTATCGAACGATTGATGGGATGCTGCCGTGGAAACCAAAAGAGGTAAACACAACCGGAATCGCCGCCACAATCAGGCCTTGCTGTAAAGGCATACTCATTAGGTATTGAGAGGTAATGTTTGGCGCTAAGAAGCTGAGTACCAAAACCATCGCGATAAGCTTTAAGCCAAACAAAACGCGGTTAACTTTATCAACACTGTGTGTACCAATCGTCACAACGCCAGCAACTAATAGGGTAAATAGAAGCGTGGTGATTTGAGCATTGAGTTCGATACCTGCGATATCGGAAATTCGTTGGTTAAATTGCGCACCGCCGCCAGCTATGTATGCCGCACACAGAGCGTAGAAAAGAAACATCACCGCGAAGCTCGCAATCCACTTTCCTTTTGTCCCTAAAATGGTGTGAGCTAACGTGTGCAGGGTAGCGTCAGATTCTGCGAATTGGTGAAGCTCTACCATTAATAGTGCCGTAAAGGCCATTAACGCCCATAAACCCAGCATCAAGAAAAGTGAAGTTGAAAAGCCAATACCTGCAGAAGCAAGTGGAAGAGCGAGCATGCCAGCACCAATAGTTGTGCCTGCAATGATCAAAGTACTACCAAAAACCTTTGATTTATTCATTGTATATAATTCTTTACGTTAGGGTGTGTTTTCATTGTAATTCTTCTAGCTTAAGCGCATAAACCCAAAGAATATCTCGATTTTGAAGTATTCTGATTGAGTTTAATTCCAAATGCAATGCCTAATGTAATTAAAAATATCCACTGTAAATTAATATTTACATAAAGGGGCGTGGCAGCATTCAAATGAGCAAAGCAAACGTTTGACCATGACCAGCTTCAAAATTTATAGAGTAATTTGTTGTACTTGGTGTAAGGTGACAGTACATATGTCGTTCGCGTATACCCCTTTAGCGTAAAAAAGCGTTAATGATCGCGAGTAGCTTTAAGCTATGAATATGGAATGGGTAGAGTAGAGTGCGTTCATCAAAGTGACATAATATAAGTCCAAGATGGTGCACTAGTTAATAGGACATCATGTCCACATCAAGGAATAGAGGGGGCACAATGAGTGACCAATCTTATAATGACGAAAGTCTAGAGTTGTTAGATGCTATGGAAATTGGCATTGATTTGTCTGACTATGAACAGACAGTGAAACAGTTAGCAGAAGAGCTTTTCAAGTCTTCAAACTAAGCTTTTAAGATCTTTAATTCAGTTTCAGCTGAAACGTTTTAAAGCTAAAAGTTTTCTTAGCTAAAGCTTCTCAAAGCAAACAATTCTAAACTGAGCAAATCTTATTCGCTCACACGTCATACCAAAACTATCCTCATTAAAGTTCGCGAAGATAAACGAGTACGTTTACCATGTTACTTAGTTCTCGATACTTTAATGAGGTTCAATGAACTTTCTCGCACACCTTCACATCGCCAAGCACTGTAACAGTAACTTAGCAGGTAACCTGTTGGGTGATTTTGTTAAAGGCGACCCTAATAAACACTATTCTGACTCCCTTTCTGACGGCATTAGGCTTCATCGATTTGTTGATAGCTATACTGATCGTCATGATGTATCTCGTTCTGCAAAATCACTTTTCTCAGACCAAACACGACGCTTTGCGCCTATCGCACTCGATGTATTTTGGGATCACTGCTTAGCCAATCATTGGGCTCAGTTTTCACAGCAGACATTAGAGCGTTTTTGTTTAGATAGCCATGAGCAGATCTTTGAACATCAAGAGCCGCACTGGCCAGAAAATTTCGTTATGGTTCATCAGAAAATGGCTGAGCATCGATGGTTAGAGAGCTATCAAGACATGTCGTCTATAGAGGTGGTATTGCAGCGAATGGCGTTGAGAAGGCCCAAGCTCGGTATGCTCGAGGCATGTTACGATGACCTCGAACGTCACTACGATACGTTGCAGTGTCACTTTAATGAGCTTTATCCCAACGTTTTAGAAGAAGCGAAGCAGTTTAATGCGCTTCAAATGAAGAAAAATCAAAAGGAAAGGTAAACAGCGTAATGCAGGTTTGCTACAATCCGCGCCTATTTAATCTTTGAGCATCATACTATGTCTGAATCTACAAAATCTTTTAACCAACTAGGATTATCTGAGCATCTTCTTGCCACGCTATCAGAGCTTAATTTTACGGCTCCGACCAGTGTTCAAGAACAAGCGATTCCATTGGTATTAGAAGGCAAAGATGTACTGGCTGGTGCTCAAACGGGTACAGGTAAAACGGCCGCGTTTGGTTTACCGATTATTCAAAGATTAATCGAGACAAAAGACAACGTTATTCCGAACCCTAAGCTCGTTCGTGCGCTTGTGTTAGTACCAACTCGTGAATTGGCACAACAGGTTTTCGATAACTTAACTAGCTACGCAAAGGGCACTGACATTAAAGTCGTGGTGGCTTACGGCGGCGTTAGCATGAAGGTTCAAACTGATAACCTACGCGGTGGCGCAGATATTCTTGTCGCGACGCCTGGTCGCCTTATTGATCACATGTTCACTAGAAACATCATGTTGAGCCAAACGGAAGTACTGGTACTGGATGAAGCTGACCGTATGTTAGATATGGGTTTCATGCCTGACATCAAACGTATTCTTTCTCGCATGAACGAAGTGCGTCAAACCCTGTTCTTCTCTGCAACGTTTGATAACAAAATCAAAGCGATTGCACACCGTATGATGCAGAAGCCGAGTGAAATTCAAGTTACGCCAAAAAACAGCACCGCTGAAACCGTAACACAGATGGTTTACCCGGTAGATAAGTCGCGTAAAAGTGAATTATTAGCGTATTTGATTGGCTCAAAAAACTGGCAACAAGTGTTGGTGTTCACTAAGACTAAGCAAGGCACTGATGCTCTCGTTAAAGAGCTTAAGTTAGACGGCATTAAAGCGGCATCAATCAATGGCGATAAGAGCCAAGGTGCGCGTCAAAAAGCCCTAGACGATTTCAAGTCAGGCAAAGTTCGCGCGTTGATCGCAACCGACGTGGCAGCCCGTGGTATCGATATTCAGCAGCTAGAACAAGTTGTGAATTATGACATGCCATTCAAAGCAGAAGATTACGTTCACCGCATCGGACGTACTGGCCGTGCAGGCAACAGCGGTTTAGCGATCTCTTTGATGAGTCAGGACGAAGCGTACCTACTGGGTGACATTGAGCGATTACTTGATACGCGCTTGCCTCAAGAGTGGCTAGAGGGCTTTGAACCAAGCCTTGAAAAAGATCTAGCGCCCGATCGTGGTGGTCGCAGCAAAAGCCGTTCATCAGAAAAACGTAAGATGAAAGCAAAGCTTAAGATTCATCAAAATCGCGGTAAAGCCCGTCGTTAACAAGCTGGACAAAGCTCCAGTTTAAAGATCTATACATATAAAAACGCGCCGTTACAGTGACTTCTGTAACGGCGCGTTTTTGTATCTTATAAGCTCTTAATGGGTATGAAGCCGATTAAGCTTTATGTTCCTGGTTACACTTCCATTCACATGGCACTTCGTAAATCAGCTCTTCAATCGAGGTTGGATTAAGAACCCACTCTTCTTCAATATTGAACTTGCTGACCATCTGCGTGTTGAAAAGCTGCCAATGCTTAAGTAGGGCATCTTCCGGTGAGGTAACCATATCGCCTTCATTCCAAGTGCTTTCCATAAAGGGAGTGAGGCATACAGCGCCGTTTGCGTACATGATCATTTGCCATTTAACTTCATAAATGTTGATCATTTTGTCTGGGTTAGCTGCATTGTATTCAGCGGCAAGGCCGTTAATTTCTTTTTCAACATCGCCGACATTGTCGATGAAGTAATCGACAAGGTTGTCTTCTTGGCGAACAGAGTCCGAAATAAGCTGCATTGGCCTACGTGAGTGAATCATGTTGGTGAACAGACGCATGCTAAACAGGTAGATAGCGATATTTGGCGCAACATCTTTTGGCAGCTCTTCCATAATCTTACTGATGTAAGACTGAAAATAATCGTGTAAACAATCACTTATCGCATGCCAAATCTTTTCTTTGCTACCAAAGTGGTGGCGGATAAGGCTATGTGATACGCCTGCCTTTTCACTGATGTTTCGCAGTGATACACGATCGTAGCCAAAGTCACAGAACATGTCTGCGGCAACGCTCATGATCAAAAAACGCGTCTCTTCGGCGTCTTTTGCACTTCTTCTACCTTGCTTCTTTTCGGTCATCTTCATTTCACATAATTACCTGATTACCACATTCTACACTGTTTTTACTGAAATAAAAAATACTGCACAAGTGGAAAGTAAAGCTTGAGAATTATTTAATATTAAATATACTGCCCACCTGTGTAATAAATCATAATAATTAAATGGAGAGACATCATGCAGTCCAATTTGTCTATCAATGCCATATCGAGCAAGCGCATGGGAGCTGTTATTGCAGCACTATTGCTCGCAGGCTCTCTAACTGGATGTGACAAAGTTCAGTCAGAGGAAAATGAGCAGGTAATCAAGCCAGTCAAGCTGTTCGAAATCCCGCAACAGACTGATATTGATCTTGATAGCTTCATTGCAAAGGTTGATGCAACTGACCGTGCGGCACTTTCTTTCCAAGTGGGTGGTGATATAGAAACCTTCGATGTTCGTATGGGACAAGAAGTGAAGAAAGGTCAGGTGTTAGCCGTATTAGACGCGACGGATTACCGTATTGCCGTTGACGCAGCCCAAGCTAAATTTGATCTGGCGAACAGCCAATACAAACAAGCTTCTGAGTTGTATGCGAAAAAACTGGTCAGTACCGATTACTACGACCAAGCCGTGAACACCTTTACTGCCGCTGAAGTTGAGTTGGACCAAGCAAAAACAAACCTTGGCTACACCACCTTAGTTGCTCCATTCGATGGCGTGGTATCGATGGTGTTTGGAAAGCAATATCAATTGATCGCAGAAAAGCAGCCTGTACTGAATATCTTGAATCACAGTGAAATGGATGTGACGTTTTCAATTCCAGTATCAAAGCTTGAAGACCGTTCTATTCAAGACCTAACGAGCTCAAACATGTGGGTTGTGATGGACAGCCACCGCGGTATTCGTATCCCGACTCGCTTTAAAGAAATCTCAACGCAACCAGATGAAGACACCAACAGCTACCAAGCGGTTGTGTCTATCGAAAAGCAAGAAGGCATCAATCTACTTTCTGGCATGACAGCGCAAGTTGAAGTTCAGAAAAGTAAATCTGACTACGGCATTGGTATTGTGGATTCAGCTTGGTTAAACAAAGAAGCAGGCCATGGTGAATTATGGCGCTATAACCCTGACTCTCAATTGATTTCTAAAGTACAAGTCCTTCTTGATGAGCAAGGCAAGGTTATCGATGGATTGTCGTCTGGCGACCTTATCGTTGAAGCGGGTGTGGATGTGTTATCAGACGGACAACAAGTAAAAGCTTGGCTTCGTGAGGGCGGTATTTAATGAACTTTTCAAAATTATCAGTTGTTGTCGCGTCGGCTCTGTTACTTCAAGCCTGTAATAATGAAGCTGTACACCGTGAACAACCGCCTTTGTTGGTTTCTACCTTTGAAGTTGGCGCACCGCTGACTAATCAGTTCAGAAGCTTTAATGGACAGGTGATGCCAGCTGAATTGACTCCCTTGGCATTTAAGCTAGCAGGCGAGATTCAACAAGTATTAGTAGAAGCGGGCGACAATGTCGAAAAAGGGCAGTTATTAGCCACCTTAGATAACGCAACGTACGTCCAAGATCTGACTGACGCTCAATCTCAATTCAAACTGGCGAGCAAACAGTTGGCCCGTGGTACTGAGATGTTTGGCAGCGAAATGTTATCGCAATCAGAACACGACCAACTGACGGCTAACTACAAGCTCGCATCGGCGAATTTGGCGGCGGCGAAACGCAAGCTAAGTTACACAGAGCTTTTAGCGCCGTTCTCAGGAACAGTTTCAACTGTCGATAAGCAACGATTCGAAAACACGACGCCTGGAGAAACACTACTGAGTGTGTACCAGAACGACAAAGTGTATGTGCGAATTCAAGTATCAGATTCGATCTTGGCGTCAATTAGCCCAGACATGCGTTCAAATAGCTATCGTCCTGAGGCGACCTTTGGCGGTCACACAGGCCAATATCCACTGACGTATCTAGAACACACCAGTGAACTGCACCCACAATCCCGTACTTACGAATTTTGGATGCAGATGCAGCAGCCTGAAAGTGAAATTCTGCCGGGCACAAGCGTTACGGTCAATGTAGATATGGCGAAAGCGGGCCTGAGCGATGTTCAAGGCTACCAATTACCAATGACAACGCTAGAAGCTGGCTCTCAAGCGAATCAGTTCTATGTGTGGAAAATGGAAGACGGACAAGCATTCAAAAGCGAAGTAGAAGTCGACAAGATCAGTGGCCAAGGCGCATTAATCGCTCATGGCGTTGAGCAAGGTGATCGACTCGTAAACTCGAATCTAAGAAAACTCCGTGACGGAATCCAATTGTCAGGAAAAGCAGAATGAACATCGCAGAATATTCAATTAAAAACAAAGTAATCAGCTGGCTGTTTCTAGTCATTTTAGCCATTGGCGGTGTGTCGTCTTTTGGCAACCTATCGCGTTTAGAAGACCCAGCTTTTACCATTAAAGATGCAATGATTATTTCAACTTACCCTGGCGCAACGTCAATGGAAGTTGAAGAGGAGTTGACGTATCCACTTGAAAAAGAGATACGACAGCTGCCTTATATCGACAAGATTACCTCAACCTCGTCGAATGGCATGTCTCAAATTATGGTGAGCATGAAGATGGACTATGGTCCGGATGAGCTACCTCAAATCTGGGATGAAATGCGTCGTAAGATCAATGACCTACAGCCAACGCTACCGAGTGGTGTTAACTCTGTTCAGATCATCGATGATTTTGGTGATGTGTTTGGCGTGATGATCATGTTGACGGGTGATGGATACGATTACGTCGAACTCAAACAGTATGCTGATTATCTCACACGTGAAATCGAACTGGTTGAAGGCGTAGGCAAGGTTAGTATCGCAGGCGACCAACAAGAGCAATTGTTCGTTGAGATGTCACTTGAGCGTTTAGCGGCGTTAAACCTAGACATGTCGACAGTGACATCATTGCTCGCACAGCAAAACAGTGTGGTATCGGCTGGTGAGGTAATGCTCAATGGTCAAAGCCTAACGATCAAACCGAACGGCACGCTAAGTACAGTTGAAGAGCTAGAAAACTTAATCATTCATGGTCGCGATACGGGTAACCTAATTCGCTTGAAAGATGTCGCTGAGGTCACCCGCGGAATCCAAGAAAAACCAGGTAATGTATTAACTTACAACGGCAAACCAGCCATCAACCTAGGTATTGCGTTCTCATCGGGCGTAAACGTGGTGGAAATTGGTAATGCGCTTGATGCAGAACTTGATCGCTTAGAAAGCATTAAGCCAGCCGGTGTTGAGTTGAATTACTTCTACAACCAAGCACAAGAAGTGGACAAGTCTGTTGCTGATTTCTTGATCAGCCTAGTGGAAGCGGTCGCAATTGTTATCATCGTACTTCTGTTCGCGATGGGCTTACGCAGTGGTTTGATCATTGGTTTAGTATTGCTACTGACGGTGTTCGGTACGTTCATCTTGATGGACTACAACGATGTCGAACTGCACCGTATCTCGCTAGGTGCCTTGATCATCGCACTCGGTATGCTGGTGGACAACGCGATTGTTGTCGTTGAAGGTATTCTGGTTGGCTTGAAGAAAGGAAAGACTAAGCTTCAAGCAGCAAAAGACATCGTGACACAAACGCAATGGCCACTATTGGGTGCAACCATTATTGCTATCACAGCCTTTGCGCCTATCGGCTTGTCGAAAGATGCGACAGGCGAGTTCATGGGTTCGCTGTTCTGGGTACTGTGTTTCTCACTGTTTTTGAGTTGGGTAACAGCACTAACACTAACGCCATTCCTTGCTGAGATGCTGCTTAAAGAAGAAGACAAGGTTGATGAAAACGTAGACCCTTACAAAGGCATCTTGTTCGTTGTATTTGGTGCGTGCCTGAAAGTAGCGCTTCGATTTAGATGGCTTACTGTAGTAAGTATGGTCGCGCTATTAGCAGTTTCTGTCGTCGGTTTTGGTATGGTGAAGCAGCAGTTCTTCCCGCCATCAAATACGCCAATGTTCTATGTCGACATGTGGATGCCGGAAGGCACTGATGTTCGTGAAACGATCAAGCAGACAGAAAAAGTCGAAAGCTACATTCGCCAGCAAGATGACGTGGAGTTTGTGACAACAACGGTTGGGCAGGGTATGCAACGTTTTGCGCTGACATATCAACCAGAGAAAAGTTACGAAGCCTACAGTCAGCTACAAGTTAGAACGACTGACCGTGACACCATGTTTAAAGTCCTAGAAGGGCTAGACAAGGACTTGGCCAATAAATTTGAACAACCGACGTTCCAATTTAAACTGATTGAGTTTGGCCCGTCACCAGCTTCAAAAATCGAGGCTCGTATTAGTGGTGCCGACCCACAAATCTTGCGCAGTATTGCGGTTGAAGTAGAAGATATCTTGTTAGCGGACCCAGGCTCTCGAAATGTTCGTCACGACTGGCGTGAACGTACCAAAGAGCTCGTGCCACTGTTTAACGAATCAAAGGCTCGTCGTCTTGGTATTTCAAAGACAGATCTGTCCGAGACGTTACAGATGGCGTTTGGTGGCTACAACATCGGCTTACTGCGTGATGGTACGCATATGTTACCTATCGTGGCACGCCTGCCTGAAGAAGAGCGTTTTGATTTTGAATCACTAAACAATGTGAAGATCTGGAGCCCATCACTGCAAACCTACATTCCTGTAGAACAAGTGATCGATGGAGTTGAACTTCAATGGTCTGAGCCGTTGATTCAACGTCGTGACAGAAAGCGTACGTTAACGGTTCTAGCAGATCACGATGTATTGGGTGATGAAACACCAGCTAGCTTGTTTTCTCGCGTAAAACCAAAGGTTGAAGCACTCGATTTACCAGCAGGTTACAACATTAGTTGGGGCGGTGAGTACGAGAGTTCTAAAGATGCACAAGAATCTCTATTTGGTTCACTGCCAATGGGTTACTTGTTGATGTTTATCATCACCATGCTTTTGTTTAACTCGCTTCGTAAGCCACTTGTGATTTGGTTTACGGTACCACTTTCTATCATTGGTGTTTCGATTGGTCTGTTAGGTACCAATATGCCATTTAGCTTCACGGCGTTCCTTGGCCTACTGAGCTTAAGCGGCATGATTTTGAAAAACGGAATCGTCCTGCTTGACCAGATCAACACCGAACTCTCAACAGGTAAAGACCCATACCTAGCGGTTGTAGACAGCGCGATCAGTCGTGTGCGACCGGTATCTATGGCAGCACTAACGACTATCTTGGGCATGATTCCCTTGGTATTCGATGCATTTTTCGGCTCGATGGCGATTACCATCATGGCAGGCTTAGGCTTTGCTACCGTACTAACGCTAATAGTAGTACCAGTGATGTTCGCTATTTTATATAGAATCAAACCGTCCACTGCGGGTTATTAGGGATTGATATAAAACAGATTCTTTTAAGCCAGCCCAGTCAAATTCGACTGGGCTTTTTTATGGGTGTGACTTGGCGATACAAGATCGTGCTAAGAGACTATAGCGTCAGCGAGCGTTGCGTTAAGAAAGAGGTAGGTATTAAAAAGCCGCTAACCAATGGTAAAGCGGCTTCCTGTAGAATAGAGAATAGAGAATAGAGAATAGAGAATAGAGAATAGAGAATAGAGAATAGAGGGCAGTTCTAAATTGCTAGCCGTATGTCTAATTCAATCGGCTTTGGCATGGCTAAGTGGTAGCCTTGATACATATTGAAGCCTAAACCCTGCATCGCTTCGAGTTGTTGTTGGGTTTCTATACCTTCAATCACTGTCTTTGCGCCAATCTGGTTTGCAAGATCAAGTACTAACTCCATTTCTCGAGTGTCGCCTTGTTCAAAGTCCAACATAACCGAGCGATCTATCTTGATGATATGAGGGTTAATATGACGAACGCGCTGTTCGGTTGATGCTTGTGTACCAAAATCATCGACCGCTATTTGAAAGCCATTATCGGCAAGCGAAAGGGCGGCATCTTTCAAACGCTCTTCACTTTCTGCATTCAACTCTACCAACTCCATCACTATCTGTTCGCATGAAAGGTTAAGCTCGTGAAGGCGTTTAGCTAACAAGCTGTCGCTGACCTTTTCTGCAGCAAACAACTCACCAACGTTTGGAAGAACGTTCAAAAATAGGTGTAAATGACGGATTGTCGATTGTGCGAAGTTACGGATATGAATCGCTCGACTCAGCCTCTCGACATTGATTTTGTCTGTGCTTGAGGTTTCGTCGGAATGGAAGAAGTGATCAGGACGAACAATATCACCTTTGTTATTTGAAATGCGCACCAAAGCCTCAACACCTATTTGAGTCATAGAAGAGTCGAATATAGGTTGATAGACGCTTCTAAGCGTCAGGTCTTGGTATTTCGCAATAAACTGCATATCAGCATCTACGGATATACAGCTAATAAATTCACTTCTGTCTGATAAAATCATAGTCGCTAGTAAAGAGGGCTTATTCAATGGCGGACGTACATGTCGCGGCTGTCACAATATTGACAGGTGTAAGTAAATTGTCAATTAATAAAAACTCATTTGTAGAGCCAATATTTAAATAAATATAATTAACGAAAAAACAGCATGATAATTGATATTAGTCATTAAAATTACTTATCATTCACCATTAATAATGACTATTGTGAATTTAATCTCTGAGTAATCTATCTCATATCAACACCAATCAATATAAGCTTTCAGCGCTAATACACCAGGTAAAAGTAAGGATAAAGCCTCAGGTTATGGGGGAATGTCAAAGTTACATTATTAACAAACAACTCTGTTTGCATATAAATGATATCTACTTCTCAAAATATGAACGATGAGCTGATAAGTTATTATTTTATCAAAGATAAACTTTGATTGATTATTGGGTAGGGCTTGAGTTGGGTTTTATAAAATATTGGGATGAAGGTCTAACTATTTACTTTCAAGACTGATTAAAAAAGTTGACCCGTATTCTTACTGCCATTGAAGTACTGCGTAAAGTTGCAGGTATTTACGAACCAGTTGTTGATTTCCTGACCGCTTTAAAGGGTGTCCAAATTTAATGAAGCAAGGGCTGATTTTAAAATTATTATTTAAGTCAGTAGCGAATTGAGAATCACTCTCTCTTAGCGTGATACCTTGTTGACTATATTCCGTGATCTCGTCTGGGAGTTCACCCATCCACCAATGCAATAATTCGCCACTGTTTTTACTTCGGCTAATCCAATGGTCGGAGACAATGATCAAAACGTCATTGGGTTGGATGGAAAATCCATACTCTTGTTGCCAATTATGGATGTCCAACATCAACTTTTTACGACAGGTTTTCCCAGCGCTCACCATATGATGACTGATCATCCAAACGGTACCGATTTCGGAAGATATTCGGAAGTGTCGAGGCGTTTCGCCAGAAGAGAGCATTTCAAGTGGGCTGATGTTGCTTGCATGATTAAAGCTAACGAAGGTGTGCTCCATTCGGCGAGCAAATGCCTTTCCTATATGGTGCTCACTGATCCCTTGATTGTGCACCGTAGGGTAGTGGCGTTCACAGAGCTTTAGGCAATCGTCTTGAAACTGATTAACGCTTTTAATCACTAGATCTAATAACAATGAAGTCCCTTATACACGGTTACTATCTTATTGATGGGCAATAGTACGGTAATTGCGGTGCCATTACCTATCGTCAAAGTGCGAGTTCTTGATCCCTCTATCAAAATTAGCCATAACTGAACGATTTTATGGATAGCACTGGCACTCTACTGGTCTGTAAACTAAATTATGAGGAATTATAGCTAGTTAGAAAACTTCGACTGATTAGCAAAGTTACAGTGAGCTAACGAAATTATAGTTTAGTTAGCGAATCACGATTGATCTACCTACTCTTTATTTGGAAACATTCATGACCATTCAATTAGATTCGAAACAAAAGTCTGAGCTTACTCATACGCTCCAAAAGTACCTGCAAGATGAACTCGATGTGGAGCTTGGTCAGTTCGACACGGAGTTCTTGGTCGATTTCATCAGCAAAAAATTTGGCGCAGTGTATTACAACAAGGGGATAGAAGACGCTCAAAAAGTGATGGAACGTAAGATGTTAGACATCTCAGATGAACTCTACGAGATCGAACAAATCGTTGAGATTTAAACCCAACAAGCGCTTGTTAGACAAAGAAATTTATCAATAAAGCAACTTGTTCAAAAATTTCGAATAACTCGTTTAATTTGAAATGATGTAACTAATGTAAAGCTTGGTAAATAATATGTTACACAAACTTAGTGTAGGGTACGATTTTCAAAACTACACGACTCGTTAACATTCGGAAGAGATGCATGGACAACAACGTTAGAAATTACAACCCTTTAGCTAGAGCGATGCATTGGATTTCAGCACTCGCGATATTTGGTTTGTTTGGTGTAGGCCTGTGGATGGTTGATCTTTCATACTACAGCGAGTGGTACAAAACAGCACCAGACTACCACCGCTCGGTAGGCATTCTTTTGGCTGCTGTTACCGTTATCCGCTTGGTTTGGAAGTTAGTTACCGTGTCACCTAAAGTGGAAGGTAAAAGCTATGAAGTTGCAGCAGCGAAGATCGCTCACGGCTTTATGTACATTAACTTAGCGGTTTTATTTATTTCAGGTTATTTGATTTCAACATCAGATGGTCGCGGGATCGACGTATTCAATTGGTTTACTGTACCAAGTATGGGTGAACTGTTTGCAAACCAATCTGATCTCGCAGGAACGATTCACTACTATGCTGCATGGGTACTGATCATCATGGCATCAGTGCACGCCTTAGCGGCGATAAAACACCACGTTATCGACAAAGACGATACGCTACGAAAAATGATAGGAGCTTCAAAATGAAAAAGTCAATTATCGCTACAGGATTAGCATTTGCAATGGCAATGCCTTTCGCTGCGAACGCCGCTGATTACGTGATTGATACAAAAGGTGCGCATGCTTCGGTTAACTTTAAAGTTAGCCACCTAGGTTACAGCTTTATCCAAGGTCGTTTTAACACATTCTCAGGTGACTTCTCATTTGATGAAAGCAACGTTGAAGCGTCTACAGTAAACGTAACGGTTGATACTACAAGCCTTGATTCAAACCACGCAGAGCGCGATAAGCATATCCGTAGCGGTGATTTCATCGATGCTGGTAAGTTCTCTGATGCGACATTCAACAGCACAAAAGTGGTTGATAAAGGTGACGGCAAACTTGAAGTTATGGGTGATCTGAAACTTCACGGTGTAACTAAGCCTATCGTTATCGAAGCTGAATTCATCGGTGCTGGTCAAGACCCATGGGGCGGTGAGCGTGCAGGTTTCGTTGGTACAACTCGTCTAGAGCTTGCTGACTTCAACATTCCAGTAATGGGCGCTTCAAGCTATGTAGATATGGATCTACACGTTGAAGGCGTAAAGAAGTAATCTAGCTTTCTAGCTTTCTAGCTTTCTAGCTTTCTAGCTTTCTAGCTCTCTGACAGGTATCAACATTTTTTAGAGACATCATCGATACTAAATAGGTCAACAGTTAGAAATAGAGAAAGGCGCAAAGTTTTCACTTTGCGCCTTTTTTATTGAGAGAAATGGCAACGTGTTTAGGTCTGTTTTGTGTCAAACCGTTTAGTACGTTAAAAGCCACCATTTACCTCTAGCCAGTCAACGTTGCCATGATTGAGTTATCTAATTGAACTACTAATCCCTAATAGTTCAACTTAAGATTAGTTAAGCTGTTTCTAGTTCAGCTTTAGGAACCACGTTTAGTCGGTCACCGTAGATTGGACGCAGTGCTTGCATCACTTCAATGCGAGTCAATACACCCACCATTACGCCATTTTCTAACACTGGAAGCATATGTGGTTGGTTTACTTTCATCGCTTTTGCACGCTCTTCTAGAGAAAGAGATGTCAGGCGAGTAGCGAAGCCCATGCTTGTCGTCGGGTACAATTGCTCTTTGTCGATGCATAGGAACTCAGCAACATCTACTAGTTTGTCGTTTGCATCAATTGCCACAACGTCACGGCTCATTAGGTCTACGACTTTCTGGCCTTTAGTTGGGATGTAATCTTGGCACCAAAGGTCAACCATTACGTCATGAACAGAGAAGATACCCACTAGACGGCCTTCAACATCGCAAACAGGAGCGCTAACAAGTTGCGCGTCTAAAAGTGTATCAATCGCGACTGATGTTGGCATTTCTACGCTCAGTGTAATTGGTTGAGTGTTCATGATTTGCTTGATAGTAGTTGCTGTGTTCATAGTAATTTCCTTAACTGACGTAATTTCTGTTGTTTGTGTAATAGCGGTAATTTTTGCTGCTTTAAGTTGTGGGCGACGGTAGATACTCCAGTTGGCTAAGCCGACCAATACTGAACCACCTACGATGTTGCCGATTGTCACTGGTATTAAGTTTGCTGTGACAAATTGCATGACGTTTAAGTCTGCGTACTGCGCTGGTGTTGCACCGATTTGCATCCAGAAGCTTTCCGGGGCGAATGTTTGAATCGTGATGCCTAGCGGAACCATGAACATATTCGCCACACAGTGTTCAAAGCCTGAGCTTACGAACATTGCAACGGGTAACACGGTCATCATTGCTTTGGTCATTGCGTTAGCAGAGCTGAACGTTAACCAAATCGCTAAACACACCAACAAGTTACAAAGCACACCCAAAGCAAACGCTTGAACAGGGCTGTGGTGTAGCTTGTGTTGAGCAATGTTTAGAGCGTTTAAGCCCCATTGCCCGCCATCCAGTTGATATAAGCCTGCTGCGCTTACCAAAGCCAATAGGAACATGGCACCGATAAAGTTGCCGACATACACCTTGCCCCAGATAGACAGCATCTTCGTGAAGGTGATTTGCTTGTTAGCCCATGAGATGCTTGATAACACTGAGCTGGTAAATAGCTCACCACCGCAAATCACAATCAAGATTAAACCCATACTGAAGGCAAGACCGCCAGCTAAGCGACTTAACCCCCATCCAGCATCAGCGCTGCCCGTGGTTACCGTGATGTAGAATAGAAAAGCAAGCCCGATGAATGCGCCAGCCATGATTGCCAAACTCAATGTCATGCTGCTGGTTTTATTTGCTTTGCTTAATGCAAACTTTTCTGCTTCCGCCATCATTTCTGTTGGTGAGAACAGTTGATGATTTTCAGAAGTGCTGGTTGCCATATCCCCCCCTTGAACAATCCGTCATGTGTAATTCCTAGTGTTAATGACTTGGTTAATCAGTAATGTTTTGCAGGGCTCGTTGTGTCCTGCCATTTCAGATTAGGGCGTTGAGGGGTAGAGGTAAAATTGATAATTTTTAGAAACCACATCAAATTTATTGATATAGATTTGGTTACGCGTAGAATGAAATTGATTGCTCATCGGCTTTATAAAAAACGAGCATCAGGACACAAATAATTAAAAGCATTAAGGATGAATTTTGCGTTATTCATTAAAGCAACTCGCGGTATTTGATGCAGTAGCAGACTCCGGGAGCGTTAGTCAGGCAGCAGACAAATTGGCGTTGACTCAGTCGGCGACAAGTATGTCTCTTGCACAGTTGGAAAAAATGCTCGGCAGGCCTTTGTTTGAAAGGCAGGGCAAGCAAATGGCCCTGACTCATTGGGGCATGTGGTTAAGGCCAAAAGCGAAGCGTTTACTGCAAGATGCGCAGCAAATTGAGATGGGTTTTTACGAGCAGCATTTGTTGAGTGGTGAACTCAAATTAGGTGCTAGCCAAACTCCAGCGGAACACCTCGTTCCGGATCTCATCAGTATTATTGATAACGACTTTCCTGAGATGCGAATCTCGCTTGGCGTGCAAAGTACCGACGCAGTCATTGATGGTGTATTAGATTATCAATATGACTTGGGCGTTATCGAAGGTCGTTGTGATGACAACCGAGTACACCAAGAAGTGTGGTGTACTGACCATTTAACGGTGGTTGCATCGGCTCATCACCCGTTTGCGAAGCGTGAACGAGTCAGCTTGGCACAATTAGAACAAGCAAAGTGGGTATTACGCGAACATGGTTCGGGTACTCGCAAAGTTTTTGATAGCTCTATTCACCATTTAATTGGCGATCTCGATGTTTGGCGAGAGTATGAACACGTTCCTGTTTTAAGAAGTTTGGTTGCAAACGGCCCATATTTAACGTGTTTACCTTATCTAGATGTCGAACAGTTTGTTGAGTCAGGCCAACTGGTGACGTTGAATGTTCCTGAGCTTGAAATGGAAAGAACCTTGTCCTTTATTTGGCGCGCTGACATGGCAGAGAACCCACTTTCTGAATGTATCAAGCGTGAAGGTAAGCGCATGATGAAAGGCAAGCCATCGGTTCTGTAAGATAGATTTGATAAAAGGCTAATAACTAAATCTGTTGAATAAGCGATTTCGGTCTCTATCTGGTGATAAATGGGTAACTGCATACATTATTAATGTGATCATGATCGGCTAAATAAGGGCTATCTTCCCATAGTATGCTTACTTGATTTTAAGTGAGGCTAAATCCGGTTGCGGACAATTACGTAATTAGGCTTTAGAAATAGTATGAGTACATTAGTCGCGATTTCATTAACAACAGGTATTTTGTCAGGTCTATGGGGATGGATTGCTATCTCTTTCGGCTTATTGTCATGGGCAGGTTTCTTAGGTTGCACCAGTTACTTTGCTTCGCCAACTGGCGGCGTTAAAGGACTAGCAGGTAGCTTATTGACCAACATGACTGGCGTATTCTGGGCAATGGTGATTATCGAAAGCTCAACCTTTGCAGGGTTAGAGATATTAGGCTACATGATTACTGCTATTGTGGCTTTCTTTATGTGTATTCAAGCGAAACAAGCGTGGCTTGGTTATATCCCAGGAACCTTCATTGGTTGCTGTGCGACGTTTGCTGCAGGTGGCGATTGGCAACTTGTAGTACCATCTTTACTGCTTGGTGGTGTATTTGGATACTTGATGAAAGCAACGGGGCTATGGCTTCACGAGAAATCGACTCAATCTTCGGAAGTTGTTGAACAACACTCTAAACAGGCAAAGGCTTAATTCGTTAACCTAACCTTAGTTAGTCACTGTGAACTCTTGCAAGATAACCCCCAATTAATTTGTATATCGATTTATACAGGCACACCGTTCGGTGTGCCTTTTTTGGTTGAGGCGACTAGCTAAATATTTCATCAGTAGAGCAACTGATAGTATCTATAAGACAAATTATGCTTAGGTGTTTCCGTTCGCCATGGTGATCACGCGTTTTAATGTCCACCTTAACAAAAGCGGAATGCATTCTTGTCCTTGATTCTCGCAATGAGAAACAATGGCAAGTGCAAGGTCGGGTTTTGCGTGTTTTTTCAATACCTTGGCGACCACTTTCTTTGGAGGGATAGGGTGATCGTAGGGAATCTTAACCATGTCACGGAAAAAGCTCTCAAACCCATTCATATATAGATAATGCTCGATATCTTTATCAGGCAGTTCCGTGAGTCGATGTCTTTCCTGATCATTACCGAGTTTCGATAACACTGTCGCGGCATACTTTTTACCAGCGGCATCGCCGTCAGTCACCACATGCCAATCAATGCCAAACTCTTGTGCAACCTTAATCAGCGCCTTAAGTCCTGATTGGGCGAACTCAATAATTTGCACACCTTCCGCTGCTAAGTTATAGCCACATTGGTTGGCAAGTTCATTGAACAACCAAACCTCGGTTTCACCTTCTACTAATAGCCAACATCGAGCAAACAGCGCCCCTGAGCGGTGGAAGCGGATATGAAAACCAATTCGACGAAGTTCATCCTTACTGAAGTGGTTCATGTTGAGTTGATTGGCGATGGTTTTGTCTGACTGACGTACCAAGCGACGAATCGATTGGAGTGGAACTGCTGCGAGTAGGTCGCCACTGTTGGTGGTGAGGATTTTCTGCATGGGCAATTTCTGCATCAAGCTCCAAGCCCTTGCCAAGTGTGTTGGGTGCAATCGACCTTCTGGATCTTCAAGGATCAAAAGAGGGCGTGCACATCGTCTTAAGTCGTTTGGCCCTTTAGCTTGTAGATAAGCGTTAAGTAACCCCATGAATAATAAGCGGGTTTGTTTGTTTTTAGTCTCTTCGACGAGTTGATGAATACTCTGATCATTGGCACCCGCAGAATAAAGCAATCCGTCTCGCTGTTTTCTAGGGTTACGACGAGAAGTACTTTTGAAAGAAAAATAGTGCTCAATCAGACTTTGCATCGACTCTAGACTACTGCGCATTTCACCTTTATTAACATGACCGGGAATCGCCATTAAACGACGGCATGTGTTGTCGATTCGTTTTTCTATTCTTGCTTGGCGACCATTACCGTTATTGGCGCCGTTTCCGTTTGTGCCATTTCCATTGCTAGCGTGATGATTCCCGTTTGAATTTGCATTATTAGCGTGACCGTTATTAGCGTGAACATTAGTCGGCAGGTGAGCATTGTGGTTAAGGGACTTGCCGTTGAAAGGACGATCAAAGTGCCTTGCATCACGCAAACGAATCACGGGATGTAAGGTCATTAATTCTTGAGCAAGCTTTTCTGAATGATGAAGCTTGAGCGGATTACCGTCCAAACCAAGAAATGCATAGTGTGTGGTTGTCTCATACTGCTCTAACGTCGCGCTGATACGATAGTAGATACGAAATACGCCAAACTCATCCTGAACCCAAGTAGGTTTGAGTTTGCGATAACGACCTGCGTTAAGTTCGCTCTTATCGTTAGCTTTTAAGGCGAGAACAATTTGAAGATGTTGAGACTGTGGATGTGAAACTGAGTAATCGACATGAAAATCGGTCATTTCAAAGTGATATGGCACACCGTCTGAGGGCAGAACGACGGAAAGGGCATCCAATAATGAAGACTTACCCCAAGTATTTTCACCAATAAGCGTGGTTAGCTCGTCAAACGCGAGTGACATACGCTTGATACCTCGAAAGCCAGAAATCTCGATTCTTTCTAGTTGCATAGGCTTACTCCTAACGGAAGGCTCTGCTAATTATTTGAAAGCTAACAGATATCTTTAATCATAATCGAAAAATCCAAATCCGGTATGCTCACCTGTCACAAAACCCGTTGTTTATTAATACGGCGCAAAATGAGATTTTTGATCTATCTCGAGTATTTTTTTGCAGTGCAGTTTCATAAAATTCACGATTCTGTCATGATTCTCGACCTAGTATGAAGGGACAAAGAGAGAAGAAAATATGACTAAAAAGAATAAGCCGACAAAAATAGTGTTGGCACACATCAACGACACCCACTCATACTTTGAACCAACCTCGTTACAGCTATCACTTAAAATGAACAACCACATCATTGAACCTTATGTCAGTGCTGGTGGCTTTGCTCGAATTTCAACACGCTTCAAACAAATAGAACAAGATGCCCAGCGTCAGAAGGTTGGAACCTTGTTCCTGCACGCTGGAGACTGCTTCCAGGGCACTTTGTACTTTTCTTTATTCAAGGGAAAAGCCAATGCCGATTTGTTGAATGCCCTTAATATAGATGCCATGACGCTCGGTAATCACGAGTTAGACATGGGTAATGAGCCCGTTGCGATTTTCGCGAAAAGAATCAAATTCCCGCTGTTGGCCGGTAACTGGAATCTATCGAATGAGGATATCAATAAAACTCATACGCTAGCGGACAACGACATTGTTAAGCCTTATCTGCTTGAAACACGAAGTGCTTCTTTTATAACGAAAGAATTTGATGGCGAGAAGGTCGCAATATTCGGCTTAAGCATCGACAAGATGGCAGGCATCGCTAACCCAGATATCGATACACCGTTTGAAAATGCTTTGGAAACAGCAAAAGTGACCATTGAGCAAATCCATCAAGCAGGCATCAACAAGATTGTGTTACTTAGTCATCTTGGCTACGAGGCTGATTTAGAGTTAGCAGCCAACGTAACAGGTATTGGCGTCATCGTTGGTGGTCATAGTCATCGCTTACAAGGTGATTTCTCTGATATCGGCTTGGTTAAAGATGATGAATACGGTGTCAAAATTGGCGATACCTATGTTGTCCAAGCGGGTTTCCACGCCATGAGCCTAGGACACTGCGAAATCGAGTTCGATTCTCAAGGCAAAGTGACGCACTTCAATGGTAAAAACGAACTGTTATTAGGCCGTCGACTCTTTATAGATGCAAAACTGAGTGAAGTAGGACAAGACGATGCCCACGATATGGCGTGTGAGTTTTTAAACAATCACCCTAATATTGCAGTGTGTAAGAAAGATCCTGAGCTGCAGAGCATTCTGACGGATAAATACCAGCCGCGAGTTCGAAAGCTTCAGCAACAAGTGATTGCTCATGCTGACACTAAACTTCGCCATGTACGTATTCCAGATGATAAAGGCCCGAGCCAACTCGCGCCGCTGGTTGCTCAATCATTTCACCATCTAATGAACAAGAAAGGGCATCACGTTGACTTTGCTATTCACAACGCAGGTGGTGTTAGAAATTCACTGAATAGCGGCGATGTTTCAGTTGCCGATATTGCCGGAAAACTACTACCGTTTGCCGTACCCATTGGTGTGTATGAAGTAAAAGGTGAAACGATCGCTGGCATGCTTGAAGGTGCAATCAATAACGCCCTGGATAATGGCGTCGTGGGCACAGGTTCAGGCAGCTTTCCCTATACGCACAACCTAAGGTTTTGCTACCACAAAGAAGCGCCTTTAGGACACCGGATTCACCATCTAGAAATCCACTCTGATGATTCAGGTTGGCAGGCTGTTTCTCGCAACCGTATTTACCGTGGTGCGTCGTCTGCCTACACAATGAAAGGGAAAGAGGGCTATAACGCTGTGTTGGATATGATAGGTGATGGCACGGTCACCACTGACTCTATGGCAGACTGCTTCATCGAGTTTCTACAAGACCACCCAGAGTCGCTTCAACACAATGAACCGTTGAATTGCATGGAGTGTTTTAGATAACCACACCTGATGCTGATGCTTAATGTTATTACGTTGGGTTATTTATAAAATTGGCATTGTTTATGCTTCATCTCTGCAGGTCGCCTTCTTGTGGAGATATGCATGGATAAGAAAGATTGGTTAGATGCGGTAGCGGTTGTCGGTTGGGTATCAGTTTGGTCAGCGTTAGTGTATTTGGTGCCGACTACAGGTTTGTAATGGCTCCGCGCGCTGGATAAGACTAGCTTTTGAACAGTCGCAGTATTGTTACTATCAATACACGCGATACCAAGCGTAAGTGAAAGAAATAAAAAAGGAGCAGATTGCTCCTTTTTTGCTTTTTCCGTGCAAATTTATATAGACGAAACACAATCAGAGGATTATTATCCACGCGTTTGGGGAGTAGTTAGCGCAAGTTTACATATCGTCATCTCGTTAGGCCAAGAGTCTATCCGGTATGTAAAGGTGAAATCCCATATTTCACTTCAACGAGACCAACGCAATCACAGTCAAGATCCGTAATGGAGCTTGATATGCTTTGTTTGCGGAAGGTCTTTGTACAGTTCTTCCGCCCGGAGGAATAATGAACTCAACTCAATCTCTATTATCTACAAATAGTGAATCCTTTTTTTCATCGCCAATCATGACGACTTATGCGGGCTTTTTCCTGCTGACGGTTATTCTCGTCTCTATTGATATCTATCAGACTCGTGGCGGCAACGTTACTATCAAGAAAGCGGCAATCTGGAGTGTTTTCTGGTTTGTACTTGCGTTTTTGTTTGCTGGCTCTATTTACCTATTTTGGGACATTTATGCGCCGAACAGTGACTACACAGCGCAAAAAGCAACCGTGTCATTCATTACAGGTTACTTGTTAGAAAAATCCCTTAGCGTAGACAACTTGTTTGTTTTTGCGATGATCTTTGCTCAATACCAAGTTCCTGAGCATCTAAGACCTCGTGCGCTTCTTTGGGGCGTAATTGGTGCATTGGTGCTTCGTGCAATTATGATCGCACTAGGCGCACAGCTATTGGCGGAATACCACTGGGTGCTTTACGTGTTCGCTGCGTTCTTAATTGGTACAGGTATTAAGCTGGCATTGGACAAGGGCGAAGAGGAGAGTGTGAATACACTGCCTGAAAAGCTACTTCGTAAAGTGATGCCGGTAACTGAAGATTTCCATGGTCCTGCATTATTGGTTAAACAGGGTGCTAAATGGGCATTCACGCCAATGATGTTGGTCATCGGTGCGATCGCAGTCATGGACGTGATGTTTGCATTGGACTCTATCCCTGCGATCTTTGCGGTAACACAAGAACCGTTCTTGGTATTAGCGGCAAACGTATTTGCGTTACTTGGCCTTCGTTCGTTGTATTTTGTACTGCAAGGTATGATGGACAAGTTCATCTACTTGAAACCGGCACTGGCATTCATCATGGTGTTCATCGGTGTGAAAATGCTATTGGTTGACAGTGAGTGGGCTATCCCAACTTATTGGTCGCTTGCTGTGCTGATTTCGACTATGACGATTGCGGTTATAGCGTCGGTTTATGCGAAGAAGCCAGGCATTGAACAAGTAAATTAAAAACAAATATAACTTATCGAAAAGTCGATAATGAACACGTGGCTGATGAAGTGGAAAATTTATTTATGTAAATTTTCTGTGACATTGGCCACTGTTGTTTGCGGGGTATTTGTACTAAATGCATGATTTAAACACTATATTGAATATATACTCGCATGGTCTGCATATCTATTTTGTGGTATTGTTAATGGTTTGTTTTATTAGAAAAACTAATCCCAAAATCTAATTTTAGTCATTTTTTAACCTGCAAAAGATCACCTATTATTCTTGTCATCAGAACGAAACACATTAATAAATTTATAGAGAGGCAATCATGGCTCAAGCAGTACAAATGAATACTATCGCTGTTCCTAACTCTATGGATAAGAAGACCTACTCGGTTAACTTCAAAGGATTGATTGCACACATTTTCGATATTCTTTTCGTAGACAACTCTCCACGTAGTTACTACGCAAGCGACCTATCTGGTCACATGCAACGCGATATCGGTATTAACAGTTAATCTCAGCGTTAACATGTAAATATAGAATTTTAAGAAAACGCCAGCTTCTAAAGCTGGCGTTTTTGTATCTGAAATAAACTCTATCTCTTCGCAAATTAAGCACCTGAAAGAAAAACCTAGGCATCACGGTCTGTATTTGAGCGTCATTCAATTCGCTTTGTACAAGGATCTCGGTATGTCACACGCCAAACGCAATTCATCATTGATCAAATTTTGTTTATTTGCCTTACCGATCGGCTTCTATTCCTCAGTGTCGCTTGCACAAACCTGGAGTAATCAAGGCCAGCCCGCACAGGTTATCGAGCTCTTCACCTCTGAAGGTTGTTCAAGTTGTCCACCTGCTGATGCTTACCTAAGTACTTTTGAAGACCATCCCAAACTTTGGACACAAATCATTCCGCTTGCCTATCACGTCGATTATTGGGATTACCTAGGTTGGGGCGACAAGTTCGCGAGTAAGGCGTTCAGTCAGAAGCAACGACTTTATAAAGCTTACGGCTTAACAAGTGGGGTTTACACGCCGGGCTTTGTTGTCGATGGAAAAGAGTGGCGCGGTTACTTTAACTGGTTAGACAGAACGTTGCCTTCGCTTAAACAACAAAATAACCCCAAGCTAACGGTCAACCATAAAGGCGATACGTTCAGCGTAAGTTATGAAGGCAAAGGGGATTATGTTGCTCATATAGCTTTACTGGCGATGAACGAAGTCACCAGTGTTAAGGCGGGCGAGAACAGAGGGAAGAAACTTGAGCACGATTTTGTTGTGGTTTACGATGGTTATCAACGTGGTGAGTCTGAATGGCAATTTAATATCAATTTTGAGCCACTCGTCGCTACACCAGACGCAGTAGCCGTTTGGTTAACCGAGCCGAATTCGTATGCACCGGAACAAACGGTAGCAGGGTGGCTGAACTAACTGCAACCCACGACAACTGTGTAGCTGGAATACTCTTAGACGAAGTTGGTACGGTGAGTATCGAGGTTCTCACATCGATAACTTGGTTTCTGACGGGTATTAATCAGTGAAATAGAAGCGAAAGGGCGATTTAGTTACGTAATACTGCTGAAATACGTTAATATAGCGCGCTATTATTTTAGCTTTGAGTTCCTGCAATTAATGACTAACACCACAACACCAACCAACTTCTCTGATCTTGGCTTAATCTCACCTTTGATGGCTCGTTTATCTGAGCTTGAATACCAACAGCCAACGCCTATCCAAGCGCAAGTTATTCCAAGTGTGTTAGCAGGACGCGATTTAATTGCAGGCGCAAATACCGGTTCAGGTAAAACCGCAGCATTTGCACTTCCACTGTTACAAAAGATTCATGAAGATGCACCTTTAGACCGTCGTTCAGGCAAAGGTAACTTCGTTTCTGGCCTTATCTTGGTTCCTACTCGTGAACTTGCTAAGCAGGTGGCTGACAGCGTTAAGTCTTACGCTGTGCATTTCAATGGCGCGATTAAAACGGTTTGTGTGTTTGGTGGTGTATCGGTAAACACTCAGATGCAGGCGCTACGTGGCGGCACTGATATTTTAGTCGCAACACCGGGTCGTCTGCTTGACCTTATTTCAAGCAACGCTATCAAGCTAGACAAAGTAAAAACGTTAGTGCTTGATGAAGCTGACCGAATGCTAAGCCTAGGTTTTACCGAAGAACTTGATGCAATCTTGAAGCTCTTGCCGAGCAAGAAACAAACCTTGTTGTTCTCTGCAACTTTCCCTGAGCAAGTTAAAACGCTGACTCACGAACTACTGAATGATCCAATTGAAGTTCAACTTCAAAGTGCCAATGCGAGCACACTGGTTCAACGTGTATTTGAAGTAGAAAAAGGTCGCAAAACAGCGTTACTCGCACACTTAATTCAACAACACGAATGGCGCCAAGCTCTGATCTTCGTTAATGCGAAGAACAGCTGTGAGCACCTAGCAGACAAGCTTTACAAGCGCGGCATCATCGCTGAAGTATTCCACGGCGATAAAGGACAAGGTTCACGTACTCGTATTCTTGAAGATTTTAAATCTGGCGAGATTGACGTTCTTATCGCGACAGACATTGCGGCACGTGGTCTGGATATTGAGAAGCTTCCAGTGGTAATCAACTTTGACTTACCGCGTAGCCCGTCAGACTACATGCACCGTATCGGCCGAAGTGGTCGTGCAGGTGAGGTTGGTCTTGCACTATCTCTGATCGATCACGAAGATTACCACCACTTCAAAATCATCGAGAAGAAGAACAAGATTCGTCTTGAGCGTGAGCAAATAGAAGGCTTTGAAGTGGATGAAGAAGCGACAGCTGAACTTATCGCTGCACTAAAACCTGTTGCGCCACCGGCTGGTACAGGCAAGAAGAAAAAGAAGAAGAAAGCTCCACAAAACCAAGACGTGTGGCTAAACAACAACTGATCTTGAGTCAGTAAGCTATATGAGTCAGCTAGCTATATGAATCAGTAAGTAATAGACATTCAAAAGGCGCTTAATTGCGCCTTTTTTGTTTTTCTTATCCCAAGTTAAGCGAATCCGCGTAACGAGACTAAGCGATACTTTTGACTCTAAATAGGTCTGTGAATAATTTTCCTATCATCAAAATGATGAGCAGTGTGGTTAACATTAGCAATGGTGTTTGAATCTGATAAACCGGTGTTAGATTAAGCGCGCCAGATGTCAGTACGACCAGCAGGTTTATACCAAGTATTCGATGCACCATAAGTTTAGGTGTCGCAAACACTTTCCATATCACTATGCTGTTGATGAAATAGAACAACGCCAATTGCCACAATTCAGTCATCATCGGCATGATAAAGATATATTGCAGCAAGATAACCGTGCCCGTTCCAATGACACCAAAAAATGCATCCTTAATAACACTTGGCGGCATAGTAGGAAGCATTGAAGAAAATATGCCAGCAATCATCGGAAAAATAAAACCACCCGGTACAGGCAGGTATATCCAAACCAATAACGACGTGACGAACATCGAGACACCTTGTAAAATTTTTCTCCCATCTTCATTAAGGTGTTGAACAAACGTACGGTGCTCATGGTGCCAAGAGACGTTTTTCTTCTCACTCATCACAAATGGCACATCATCAATTAGTGATGTGTTTGGCGCCATTAACTCCAGTTTTTCCATTTTTTTGGTGAGAGCGACCCAATCAATAGCTTGAGTCAGTTCACCCGAGGCGATCTCAAGTAGACGCTCTTGAATATGCGCCATTTCGTTGATTCGTAAACGCCATGCGTGAATATTTTCTTTTAGGTGATAACTGCCAGCGAGCGGCAAATCCAACAGTTGATAGAGCTTTTCAATATTAGCGGTATTGGACTCTAAGGCTTCTATATCAAGGTTGTTGGTATCGCTCATTGCTGTTATCAGCGTTTCTTTGCTTGTTTCAAATCGTTGTACAAAGTTCTGCTCAGTGTTTACAGGCCAGATCAGACGATAAACAATCGAGAAGGTGATAACACCTAATAGAGTTTCTTGTATTCGAAGCACTGCAAAATAGAATGTAATTTGGTTATCGAATCCGCCCATACAAGAGATGATGGAGCAAACTGCAAAGCCTATAGAAAAGACATAACCGTATTTCTCATCACTCGACATGAAGATGCATGTACCGAGAAATAAGGTGAAAAACATCAAAAATAGAAAACGGTCTTGCGAAAACATCGCAATCAAGAAAAAGGCATAACCCGTCCCTAACAAAGTGCCCATTAATCGGTTGTGACCTTTGTTTATTGAATGAGCAAAGCTCTCGTTCAGTGTCATGACCGCAACCGCAATTGCCGCCCAATAAGGTTTCTCCCATTGAAACCACAACGCAACACAGATAGAGATAACAATAGCGAGAGCCGCTTTAATGGCTTCTTTGGTTGATGCACTGAACATAAAAGCTATCCAACTATTTGATTATTTTGAGTGAAGCTGTCATACCAACACGAAGTTGTAAGTCTTCAGGCACGTTATCAAGCTCTACTTTGACTGGTATACGTTGAGCAAGACGAATCCATTGAAAGTTTGGGTTCACGTTAGGAAGAAGGTCATTACCTGTGCTGCCGTCTTGTGTTGCAATACCAAAGCCAATGCTTTTGATATGGCCTTCCAATTGAATATTGTTGTGCATCATAAGAGTGACAAGCGCTTTGTCGTTAGGGCCAACATTCACCAGATCAGTTTCTTTGAAATAGCCTTCGATCCAGAAACTGTCTTCATCGATCAGCGCAACTACCGGTGTATTAGCGACGACTTGAGAGCCTTCTCGTAGATTTAAGTTCGTAATGTAACCGTTGGTTGGCGCGTACACTTTGGTGTATTCAAGATTTAAATGCGCTTCTTCAACGTTGGCTTTTGCTAGTGCAACGTTCGCTGCATTTGTCTCAACCGCGTTATTCAGGTTATTCAATGTCAGCACTGGCATAGCGCCGGGCGTTCTCTTTTCTAAGTTCAACGCACGTTGCTCTTCGTTTTTAGCTTTTGCTAAGAGCGCGCGAGCCTGTTTCTGTGTCGCCAACGCTTTATTGTAGGCCGCTTGATAAATGCTTGGGTCGATCTCAAACAGCAAGTCGCCTTTCGCCACCTGTGAGTTGTCCTCAATATGGACTTTAGTTACTTGCCCTGTAACTCGGGGAGTAATTGAAACAATGTAAGCGCTGACCTGACCATCTCTAGTCCAGGGGTTACTCGAATAAGATTGGTAATAGCTATAAACCACAGAGCTTGCGGCAACGACCAGTAGTAGCGTGATGAGATAACGTTTAATCAAGGTGAATGCCTCAGAAGATGGTAATGAATTGACCGATAACGCCGACGAAAATTACGATCAAGCTTAATTCGGCAATTGCAGGAAAAGCGACATATTTATGTAGCCCAAGTTTTGTCGCGATTGAGCCAGTCAATATCGTCAATACATAGGCTAAAGCGATAACCAATAGCAAAGGAGGGAAGTAGATCTCACCCCACACGAGTTCATGTGGCATTGTGTTCATGGGTCTGTCTCTATCGTTTTAAGAAGATAACGATAAAGGAAATGCGGTGATGTTAATAATCGTATATAGAGGATCAGATCCATCAAATACAGACTGGTTTAGGTATATACTAGGAAGGATAGGCAGCAAAGATACAAATCAGTAGTCACTTTTGCGCTGTCTTTTTATCATTATTATTCTGATGCAGTAGATGTTTTTCTATCTCGTATGCATGACCAAGAAAGTAAGTACATCAAAATGAACTTTAGTATTGAACAACTTCTCGCGTTTGTGACCGTCTATGAACAGCGGTCATTTAGCAAGGCGGCAGTAAAGCTTAACAAGCACAGAACGACCGTGGGTCAGGTGATTACAAACTTGGAAGATCACCTTGCGGTGAATCTTTTTGAAAGGGTCGGGCGCTCTGTTGAACCAACGGAGGACGGGCACCTCCTTTATCACTACGCAAAACAGACGATTGAGCAAGCTCGTACTTTTGACAAAGTGGCGTTGAGCCTCTCTTATGGTGGGTTAGAGAAAATAACAATCGCGTATTCTAGTTTCGTTCCACAACGTGTTTTGGTCGATATACGAAAACGACTTAAGCACGATTTCCCAATGATGCGAGTGAACTTTCTGGTTAGGAATAAGAACGAAATTAAACAAGGAATACAAAGTGGGGAATATCACTTTGGACTTGTGAATGCTCACAATAGCCGAGCGATGCACAGTTTTGATTCTACTTTCCTTGGGCATTTTGAGTTCTATCCATTCGGACAGAAAGGTGGAGCGCTCTCACATATTGATAAAGACGAAGTATTAGTAGCACTTAGGAACTCTAAACAGTTCGTATTGAAGTCTCTGATTGACGAAGGTATGTCTGAAAAGATTATCGTGAGCTCTGACTATGAAGAGATCGATCAGCTTTCGTTAATGATCAAAATGCTTGAAGAGGGTTTTGGATGGGCACTTCTTCCCAAAGCCTTTTTTACCGACTCTGAATTTTCAAAACATTCAATAGAGCCCATTCACTCTGCGCAAATGGTGGAAGGATTCAAATTTGGATTCGCGTTGTGGTGTCCGCACTCGAAACAAGTCAGTGGTATCAAAGGCTCTTTGGTGTCGGTCATTAAAGAGTACCGTGAGCAACTTATTGATAGTTTTAAGTCGTGAAAATTTGAGATATTAAAAAGGCGCTAATTATTCATTAGCGCCTTTTTAGATTTTGTTCAGCGAAAAGAAGAATTACTTCTTACGGCAGAACTCAGCGATTACGTACATTGATTGACCGCCGTTTGTTTTACCAGAAACAAGCTTAGGATCGTCACCAACGCTGATACCACGGATAACAGTACCTTGCTTAATCACTTGGTTAGTACCTTTGATTGGCAGGTCTTTGATTACTGTTACGTCGTCACCTTTCTTAAGTTCAACGCCGTTCACATCAAGAGGCTTGTCATCAGCAGACATACCGATTTGTGCCCAAACTGACGTTTCTTCTTCAAGGTACATCATGTCTAGCGCGTCTTGAGCCCAGCTTTCTGTGTTCAGACGAGTAAGTTGACGCCATGCTGTTACTTGAACTGGCGCTTCTTGGCTCCACATGCTGTCAGTCAGACAACGCCAGTGGTTGATATCTTTAGGATCGTCAATCTCACCAAGACATTTGTCACATACCATGATGCCGTGATCCACTGTTACGTGGCTGTGTGGCGGCACTGCGTATGCAGTAAGAGAAGAATCAGAACCACATAGTTCACATTTAGATTGGCAGCGTTCTAGCATAGTAGCTTCAGAAGACATAATGGACTCACATTTATTAGGTATTAAATTACGGGGCTATTATCCACTTTATTTACAATAAAGAAAGAGGTCGTACGGTATTCTGTCTTGATTAATTTTAGCTGAGATCAACCATTTGTGTTTTAAAGTTTTATGCAAACGTTTAACTAGGGAAGGTTAGCTAGTCACAGGAACAAAAATGCCAGCGGTTAGGCTGGCATTTGGTTTAGTGAAAAAGCTTAAGTCTTAGTTATTCCAATAAAGCATCCGGTGCTGCTGCATCAAGGCTATCCGATTCTAAGAAATCAGCTACTTGAGCTCTCATTGATAGGGTATGAGTGGCATCAGAAAGGTCTGCTTGCGGACCGATGATCGTAGAGTGCTTAGCCGTTTCGTTATACTGAACAAACACTCGGTTTCCAGTTGAAGTGCTAGCTTTTGTTGAGTCAGTCAATCCTAACGTCGAATCTAACCCTTCAGAGCCAACAAATGAAGCCGTATATGATAACGGTGCACCATTATCATCATTGCCATTGTTTGGTACCGTTTCATCATTTTGCGACTGGATCAACAACGTTGGATAGCTAGAACTAAATGATGACAGGTCCTCAGTATTTGCTAGTGAATGTGGATCGACCGTGTCAATAAGGGTTTGAGCGGCGACTTTAAATGCAACTAATTCAGTTTCAATTGCTGCGGCGCTAGTTGGATTTTCCTTAGCAAAAGCGGTATAGCAATCGCCATCTTCAATGTCGTCCGTAGTACAAGCTGAAGCCACTGAATCCCGATACGTTGCATTTAACTGTTTAGCTAGATTGTGTTTAATTTCGGGGCCAAAGGTTTCCGATGCGAACAACAATTCAGCAATGTGTCCACCTGAATTAGCATATACCGCCGAGCTAAATTTATGTGTGCCAGCAATTTCTGATGTAGCAACAGAAGTAAATCCGGTAATGCCGCCCAATGAGTGGCCCATAAACTTAACGGTTGTGTCTTTTACATCAACTCCGGCTAATGGTGTACCAGTAAAGTCATTACCCACTTTTTCAAGTGCCATACGAAGACCTATTACATCAAGCGCACTTTGACGAATATTGTCACGGGCAACAGGCAAAGCACTTAGATTCAAGTAGTACAGAGCATTATCGTTAGTTGATATAGCACCTCCGGCAAGTGAACGCGAGCCATGAATAGGGTGATCAATGGCTATTACTGCAAGACCCTCGGCTGTTAAATTAGCAGCGAATGCATACGCGTTTTCTTTTACAGTGGTAATACCGTGCTGATAAATGACTATACCTGAAGGCGTGCCAGTTGTGGGGGTAAACAAAAGCACATCAACAGCTTCAAGTGATTTAATTTGTGGTATTGGTGAATACTGAGTGACGATGCGATCACTATCTAGAGCTGTTCCACTTGCGTCCTTTGTGAGTGTTTTTCCCATTAAAGTCGTGACATCAGCTGCGCTAAGGTTTGTTGGATCTAATCCTAATTTAACCAACTCTCCACCAACGAAAGAACTTGTAGAGCTATCCGTTAGTGCGCTTTTGATAACCGCTAAACTGTCCAATGCTGATGCAAATGGCGTTGTAGAGAACTTAGTTGGATCGGTTTCCAAGAAATATGGGAGTTGAACAGTACCTTTAGTCACGTTTACCGACGTAGTGCTGATACCAGCGTTAGAGTAAAGGAGATTTATGCCTCCAATCAAAGTGGCATTTTCTGTTGCATCGTCATCGGCAAGATATTTTTTAAAGTCAGCATCTGCAGCGATTGCTGTAGCAAACGGTGTTGTTGATGACGTATCTAAACTAAGATTGTAAGCGTTTGTCAGATCGACATTATTTGGGTTTGCGCTGCCATTCCAATAAGTCGAAAGTGGGGCTCCAGCATCAATCATTCCACCAATCAACGATGCAGTAGAGGCAAGAACATCACCAACAGAAGTTGTAGTAAACCAAGCTGAATACACAATCTTTTCCGCATCAACACCAACAGCCGCAGCTATAGCTTCTTGACCTTTAATTAAAGTTTGCGCACTAGCTAAGTCACCGGTTGAATAAGTTTTAGTGGCTGTTTTGAGAGCCGCATAGCTTTGCGATGTACCTACTGGGTTACCATTTACATCTGTAACATCATCAGTAATAACAAGCAAATATTCAGACTTCTCATCAAAAGGAGTATTAGGTGTAATTGCTAGGTTTGAGCCTACTTTGTAAACTGTGTATTCAGAGCTAGCAACAGGTGTTGGTACTTGAGCCGCTGTGGATGTGTCTGTTAGCTTTTTAGAAAGCTTCAACAATGTCACTCCGGAAGTAACAACTCCAGGAGTATCACCAAAACCGTCGCCTTCAAACTCGATGTAAATTGGCATACTGGTCGAAAAACCATCGGCATAATTTAATGCTGCTTTTGGGTTAGAAATGCTATCGTCGCCACCTGTTGGGATCGCTAACGTGCCATCTGTAGAGTCAAATAGTAGGTTATTACTTAAAGGAACTGATGCATTACTACCTTGCAAGAGCATTTTTTGAGTTGTCGCTCTTGCCAAAGACGTTTCTAGATAGGCTTCAAGTTGTTGGTTACTTGTTCCCGAACTTTCAGTGTTGTCGCCACAACCTGCTAGCAGGATCGCTGAACATAGTAGAGAGATCTTAAAGTTACGTTTCATGATACGATCCTGATTTAGTTAAAAGTGTAGTTAAGCTGAACTGAAGAAAGGTAAGCGGTACCTTCTGCTTCGAAAGTCCTTTCTTGCTGGGCGCCATTTGTCTCAGTGAACTCACCGTCATCACTTACAACAAGTGCGAATCCGGCATCGACAGTCATATTTTCGCTCCAAACATAAGTGAAGCCAGCGCTGTACCACATACGATCACTATCAGGAATGCTTAAAGTTGCTTCACCAGCTTGTTCGTCATAAGCGTATCCAGCTCTTAATGTCCACTTACTGTTTAGTTGGTACGTCGCGCCTAGTGAATATCGATTGTTGTCTTCATATTTTTCAGGTTTGTAGAAGCACTGACCAGCTACACCGTTGTCAGTACAATCTGGACTTGTTGCTTTCAACTCCTTAAAAGTACTCCAATCAGTTTGTTGCCAACCGTAGTGAATTGCCCACTGTTCGTTAAGTTGGTGAAATGCTGAAAGCTCCAGAATAGAAGGAAGCTCGATTTGAAGACGACCATCAACCTTGGGAGATGTTGCTCTACCTGAGTCGTAGCTGGTAAATTCACCGTCGTCGAAATCAAGATCAACAGAAGAGCGGTAAGCGATACTAAAGCGATTGTTTTCGTTCAGCTCATACATCGCGCCAACATTCCAACCATAGGCAAATGTTTCACCGGTCATGCCTATAAGTTTGTCAGATGGATTTCCACCAACAAAGTTAGCGAGCTCGCCTTTATGGCGAGTAAGTTCAGCTTCCGCATACACAAGGTTTAAACCTGCACCAACGCTAAATGATTCATTCACGCGATACGCAATATTTGGATTTAGATTTACAGATAGGAGCGACGTGTCACCAGCCATATCACCTGCCGAGATGTCATCAGGATAATCCGTAGCAACACCATAATTGGTGAACATACCGATACCCCAAGCCCATTTTTCGTTGATTGGGCTGATGTAATATGCGGCAGGCACGACTTGCAATGGAGCAACATCTTTTGAATGCTCGTTAGTGTCAACGTCGTAAACGTTAACCTCTGGATCAACGATAGAAACCGCGCCTGAAAATTGGGCTGTATCAAATAGGGTCATTGCGGCGGGGTTTCTCGCTAGTACACTCGCGTTATCGGCTACAGCGCCTTCACCTGAGAATGCGCGACCAAGACCTGAGGCAGAATGCTCAGCAACTTGGAAGCCAGCCGCAAGTGAATTGCACGCAAATATCACAGAAAGCGAAACGAGAGAGCGTTGTATTGTTTTCATCCTTGACCCTCCTAGGGCATCGAATTTCATTATTATTGTTTGAAAACACACTGAGCATTGTTGGTGTTGAAGCTCTAATGTAAACAGCATGTTAAATTCATGTTTTATATAAAGTCAAAGAAATAGTTGTTATTTTGTGAGGTTATATTTTTTAGGGGCGGCACTTTAACATCAATAATATAATTACAATCAATAGTTTATTCGTGGTTGGAGGTGTGACCAGAATGTTTCTGTCAGCTATTGGTACAAATAGTGTTCAATTGCTCAATATGTAACAACTTTGTTTATGTTTACCGCCGATCGCTAAATCGGCATAATATCGACACTCGTTAGAAGTCATTAAATTGGAATTAAAGTTTGGAATTACTCGCGATAGAGTTTCTTGGTAAACCGCTTCGTTTAGAGGGGTCAATGGCAGGGTGGCAACAATTGTATTGGGATAACACTTTGGTATCTCAATTAGATGCGACCACAGACCAAGAAGACGCACGAAAACACGAATTTACACTACGCGCTGGCGAAGAAACGTTGCAGTGTCACGTTGAGTCGACCGTTCAGTGGCAACCGTTTGAGATGACGTATAAAGCATTAGTCAATGGCCAAACCATTACCGAAGGCAATCGAAACACCAAAGATATCGAACAACAAACACCTGTTGTCGCTCCTAAACCAGAGAAGCGTTTTAGCTTAATTGGGTTGGTGTCGCTTGGTATGAAAGCGCTAAAAAGCGCCAAGCTAATCAAGGTCGTACTTGCTTCTGCGAGTTTAGCGGCCTATTCATGGTTGTTTTCAATTCAGTTTGCACTCGCATTGATTGCTTGTTTGATGTTCCATGAGTACGGTCATATTAGAGCGATGAAATACTTTGGCATGAAGACCAAAGGGATCTATTTGATACCATTTCTTGGTGGCTTGGCGTTATCCGATGAAAAGATTAATACGCGTTGGCAAGATGTGGTTATCTCAATCATGGGGCCATTGTTCGGCCTGATATTGTCATTAGTATTTATGGTGCTGTATTGGGCGACGGGCGAAATGTTCTTTGCCGGCCTTGCGGTATTTAATGCTCTATTAAACCTGTTCAACCTATTGCCGATTTTGCCTCTCGATGGCGGACATGTTCTTAAAAGTATCAGCTTCTCGATGAACAGTGTGCTTGGCATTGTACTTTGTGTCGCGGCTGCCGTTGCTGGCGTGGTATTGAGTTATCAATTGAATTTGACCCTGTTTGGTTTCTTATTGATTATGGGCAGTGTTGAAATACTGTTCGAATGGAAAGGACGTCATCACAGTCACTTGTTACCGTTAGACAAATACGGTCAAGTCGTGTCGTTCGTTTGGTATGTAGGTTTAGTGAGCAGTTTGATTGGTGTTATCTGGTATTTTGCATCGACCGGTGACCAGCTATTAAGCCTACCATTACAAATTCTTGGTACTTAACCAGTGAGTTTCTGTTGTTGGAATTATCCAGCAGCTTAGTGCACTTGAACTGTTAGCAAGCAAGAAACTAAAAATGCCCTAACCAATATGGATAGGGCATTTTTGTATTTACACCAGCTAGGCGATTCTTACTTAGATTACGCTTTGCAATTTGGTCTTGGTGACCCTGATTGAGGAAGCGTTTTTATCGTTGCTTGTAGATCTTTAATACGCGTACTGTGGGAAGGGTGCGTAGAAAGCAATTCTGGCGGTTGATTACCGCCTGAAGCTTTCGCCATGTTTTGCCACAAGTTGACACTTTGGTTTGGATCGAACCCTGCTTGAGCCATATACTCTAAACCAACAACATCGGCTTCAGACTCTTGAGTTCGCCCATACGGCAGAATAACGCCATATTGAACGCCTAATCCTAACGCGGCCATCGTCATACCTTGATACTGTTTGTACTCAGATGCGCCTAACGCGACGTTAGTAATAGATAAGCCAGTATTAGCGATTTGAGACTGAGACAGGCGCTCATTACTGTGGTCCGCTAGAACGTGTGCCACTTCGTGACCAATAACCGTTGCGAGTTGGTCTTGATTGACTGCAACCTTAAGTAACCCTGTGTATACACCGATTTTTCCGCCAGGTAGGGCGAATGCATTAACTTGGTCACTATCAAACACAACAACTTCCCATTCACTAAAACCTTGTTTAGGAATATATTGAGTGATGCTGTTCGCTACGCACTGGACATAAGCGTTAGTTTTGGCATCTTTGCTGATGGGTTGTTCTTTTTTCATTTGTTCAAAAGATTGTGCTCCAAGCTGAGACATGTCTTTATCTGAAAAAAGCAGCAATTGGTTTCTACCTGTCGGAGAAGCGCTACACGCGGTTAGGCCTGCAAGTGTGAGAAGCGAGGCAAACTTCATCCATGACGTCATACAATATCCTCTGTGTATTCGGTTTTTATGCATGTTAACATCAACTTGCGTAATAACTAAGGGCTGTAAGATAACTAACAGCCAGTAATATAGAAAAAAGCTATGCACGCGATAACAAGATCAATAATTAAGGAACCCACATGAGTATTTGGAAAAAGCCCGTTGACCTAGATACCTTCAACGCGACCTCAAAAAATACCTTAATTGAACACCTCAACATTGTTTACACCGAAGTAAATGACAACTCTTTGGTGGCAACCATGCCGGTTTGTCACTTTACGCACCAACCACTGGGTATGCTTCATGGCGGAGCATCAGTTGTGCTAGCAGAAACGCTTGGCTCATTGGCAGCAAACTTCTGCGTACCAGAAGGCTATTATTGCGTTGGGCTCGATATCAATGCGAACCACGTAAGGTCAATGCGCGAAGGGCACGTCATCGGTACTGCTGAGCCTATTCACTTGGGCGTCTCTACTCAAGTATGGCAGATCAATATCACTGATGAGCGTCAACGCTTAGTTTGTACCAGCCGCTTAACCATTGCCGTGAAGAAACATAAGCGATAACAGAGTAGGCAGTCGTACGCTGGTTTTGTCTTTAGAAGAAGTAATCAGTACTTAGAACAAGCAATCAGTATTTAAAGAAGTAACCCGAGAAGCCCATGGTCATAACGTTTAAAAGTGGAAAAGTCATCGCAACCGCACATGAATTGGTTGTTCGTTTAGATGGTGAGCATAGAGTCACTTTGCAAGCTCAAGTTGATGCAATTCAATTGATCGGAAAAGGGGCAAATGTCATTTCCGCTAACGGTTCTGAGTGTAAATGGTCGATAAAATTAGACGATGAACAGCAGCTTCGTGAAATCGCCAATGAAATTGGCTGCGATGTAACGTAATCCTTTACGGTAAAAGCACTTAACCCTTTAGATTGAATAACATCTTAGGATGTCGTACTCAATAATTCACAATAAAATCGTGTCAGTAATATTGATTTTACGCCATAAAATAGGGAAACTGAATTCAATGTCCTTTGAATAAGTTTTCCTCTTTATGAGCAGCCCAAGACTTCGCGTTCAATTTGAAACCCTGTTTGAATACTTCGATGGTAAAGATTCTGATGTTCAACTCGACGACATCACGGATGTGCTTTGTTGTACCCGTCGTAATGCCCGAATGGTACTCAACAAGCTTGAAGAAGAAGGGTGGGTAGAGTGGTTACCAGCAGCTGGTCGAGGGAAGTTATCTCAACTTATCTTTAAACAGAATCGTTGTGATGTCAGCGAGAACCTAGCAAGACGCTACTTGCAGGAAGGAAAAATTGGACAGGCGCTGTCAGTGCTTGATCACAATGCTGCCAAACTCACCCAAGTTATTCAAAACTACTTGGGTGTACAGTATCAAGAAGGCGAACAAGTTATTCGTTTGCCTTATTACCGACCGCTTTCAATGCTTAACCCAACCAAATCGATGCGTCGTTCAGAGCAACATATCGCTTGTCAGGTATTCAGTGGGTTGACTCGTCTAGATGAGAATGACCAGCTCCAACCCGATCTGGCTCATTCATGGCAAAAAATCAGCGATTACCAATGGCGATTCTTCTTGAGACCCGGTGTTCGCTTTCATAACGGGGAGCCTCTGTTAACCAATCATGTTGTGGATACACTGCTTGCGCTCGAACCTCTCAACATGTTTTCTCATATCAAAGATGTCTCTTCACCTGCAAATTGTGTTGTAGATGTCTTTCTCACACGCCCAGACAAGTATTTTCCGCTCGCGCTAACGGAGTCGGTCGCCAAAGTCACTTTACCGATCACGTTACGTGGTGAAGATTACGATATTCGACCGATTGGAACGGGACCTTATCGCATTGAAAAGAACGACGAGAAACAACTCGTGTTAACCGCTTTCAATGGGTACTTTGGTTTCAGACCGTTAATTGATCGCGTTGAAGTTTGGGTGGTGGATGAGGCTTATTCTTCAATGGTTTACCCAAGTCTCTCTAAACCTGTAATGGCCGACCGTGGCGATAGCGATGAAGTAGAACTCGATCCTGGCTGCACGTATTTACTGCTCAATAGAAAGAAAGGTATTGCACAAGATCCTGCATGGGCACAGTTTTTATCTAACGCGTTGAATGCGGCGGATCTGTTTGTTCATATTCCAAAAGAGACCGTTATCGATTTGGGCGTACTGCACGCTTATGGCATAAAACCTGGTTGGTATGACATAAAATTGAAGGTGCCAGTTTGTCCACCAGCAAATACCAAACCAACCATAAGATTGGCGTATCAATGCCAACATCCAATGTTTCCAACGCTTGCTAAGGCTATTGTCACGGTGCTGAAGCAATACAACGTCGATGTTGATCTTTACGGTTACGAAACCGATCCTCCGCACGCCGATGATGTTGATGTTTGGATTAACCCTATGGGTATCGCCAATAACAGAGACGACGCTTTAGCCGGTTGGCTAATGGACTACAGTTTTCTTGATGAATCTAGCCCGGCAGAAGACTTCGACCAATGGTGTCACATGATTGACCGTTGGCGTTCGGGAGAATTCGAGCAATTCCCAGCACGACAGTTAGGTAAACAACTGGTCCAAAGCAATCAATTAATTCCAATGTTCCATTGCTGGTTAGGCGTTAATAAAGATCAATGTGGTACGTTGCAAAACGCGAAATGTAATGCATTAGGTTGGTTCGACTTTAGCCAAGTTTGGGTGAAGCCTGACGTTGATTGAAATCCAACAAAACTCAATTAGGACCAAACAACTCATTTAGGAAAAAACGATGCAAACTCTGATGGTTACATTTATTACGCTGGTGGCATTTGCTGCTAATTCAGTTTTGTGTCGCTGGGCCTTAATGGATCAAACGATTGATCCTTTGAGCTTTTCGATCGTGCGCATCTTATCTGGTGCGCTTACGCTTCTGATTTTATTCGCTTTATCTTCCCAATCTAAAGCTAAAAGTGAGTTAGCAAACAACACATCGCTATACACAAAGCTCAAATCACAGTTTCAATTAACATCAATATTGTCACTGCTCGTGTATATGTTTGGCTTTTCGTTTGCTTACTTAGAGCTTGGCGCAGGTCTTGGTGCGCTGGTGTTGTTTGTCGCAGTGCAATTCACGATGATTGCCGCGCACTTGTTTTCTGGAAACCGAATGTCACTCATTGAGTGGTGCGGATGTTTGTTATCTGTGGCAGGGCTTGTTTACTTGTTAATGCCAACGGAATCGGCACAGGCACCCGACTTAGTTTCTATCATCTTGATGTCTCTGGCCGGAATTGGGTGGGGCATTTACACATTGGCAGGAAAGAAATCGTCAAACGCACTACAATCGACGACCGCTAACTTTGGATTCAGTTCGCTAGTTATCCTTGTGGCATTGAGCTTATTAGTTTTTATACCTAATGCGTTAACGAGAGTGTCTATCACTGAACAAGGTTTGATTTACGCGGTTATATCGGGCTCTGTGGCTTCTGGTGTGGGTTATAGTTTGTGGTATTACGTAGTGAAAAAACTGAATACCGTGGTCGCGTCTATTGCACAGCTTTCTGTTCCAGTTATCGCGACACTTGGTGGTGTATTACTTTTATCTGAACCTGTCACCATGCAATTTATTGTCTCATCAACCGTTATACTTCTTGGGATAAGCTTGGTTCTTGTCGCCGCTAAACTTAAGAAATAAAGAGTTCAATCATTAACTTCTATGGCTAAACCAAACAAGAAACAACCGACCAAGACGGTTCAGATTTTCTGTGCCAAATGTAAAACGCAGCTTTTTAAGTATCGGAAAGGTGGTAAAGGTGCACTCGTGAAATGTTTTAAGGAGCGTATCGTTGAAGATTTCACGACAAAGCCATGTGTATGCCCTGAATGCGGGATTGAATTTGCGCGAGACACCTTGGTTCGAGGTACACCAGCCTACAAGTTTGTTGGTGGCAAGGTAACGATGAAATAACCCGTCACGATGAAAGCACCAGTCATTATAAACGAGCAAATAATGTTGAAAAAAAATGCCACAGCACAGTTTGTGTGTGGCATTTCAACGTTGCTTTTGATACTCAGAGTAAAGAAATTGAGCTCAGTAAGCTCTGACACGCCCTTGAAGCTTAAGAAGTAATAGCGAGACAATTGCGCCTGTGGTATCACACAGCATATCTTTCTGTGCATCCCAAATATCACCTTGTGAGCCAAGGAACGCGATACCTTCATCACCACCTGCAATCTCCGCATACCACCATTCGATAATTTCATAACCTGCAGCCACACTCATGATCGCAAATAAGGCAAAGAAACATGCAAGCACCGGTTGAGCCAGTTTTTTACGAATCAAGTACTCAGCGAGTGGGTAAGCATAAAGGCCAATAGAGAAATGCGCGACACGGTCAAAGTTATTCCGTTCTGAACCTATCATGTTATTGAACCAATCAAATGGCACTTCCGCGAAGGTATATTTTGCGCCTATCGTATGCAAAATCAGCCAGATAAACATCAAAACGTAGGCTGTCTTAGTGAAGGTGAGCTTGGTTGATAACCACCAGATACCGACCAATATCGCAAGCGCTGGGACAATTTCGGCAATCCATACCGCTCTTGAAGAGGGAGCAAACGCTGAAAATAGAAACACAATCAGATACAGCGTCGTCAATGACAGTAATGGTCGATTTTGAGCAAGTGGCGTGATTGTCATATCAAGATCTCTCGTCGAAGTTTTTAATAGTGTTACACAATAATGAACAGCGTTCAATTGGGCTTTAATCACCAGATTTGTTGAAAAGTAGCGTTATCGCCCAGTATCTAGACAAACGGTTGCTAGAGTTTCACAAAAGTTTGATTTACAACAAAGCGATCCTTAAAATCGCTCTATTACTACATAACAAGAAAGAAAGTCATGAAACTGGAAACTGTCGATTACCTTGCTGACGACGCAGCAGAACAATTTGTTCGCTCTCTACGTGAAACTGGTTTTGGTGTTCTTAAGAACCACCCAATCCCGAAAGAGCTTGTTGAGTCAATTTACGAAAACTGGTACCAATTCTTCATCTCTGAAGAAAAAGAGAACTTCCACTTTAATGTTGAAACACAAGATGGATATTTTCCACCTTCAGTGTCTGAAGTTGCTAAGGGCCACACTGTAAAAGACATCAAAGAGTACTTTCACGTATACCCTTGGGGCCAAATCCCTGAGCAGCTGAAAGAACAGATTCTAGATTACTACCAACGTGCGAATGCTTTTGCTCAAGAGCTGCTAGGTTGGGTTGAAGCTCATGCTCCTAAAGAAGTACAAGAGAAATTCTCTATTGCGTTGTCAGAAATGATCAACGGCAGTGAACAGACTCTGCTTCGTGTTCTTCACTACCCACCAATGCAAGGTGATGAAGAGCCAGGTGCAATCCGCGCTGCGGCACACGAAGACATCAACTTGCTGACAGTTCTTCCTGCTGCAAACGAACCGGGCCTTCAAGTTAAAGCTCAAAATGACGAGTGGTTAGATGTTCCATGTGACTTCGGTAACATGATCATCAACATCGGTGACATGCTTCAAGAAGCATCAGGTGGTTACTTCCCATCGACAACTCACCGTGTAATCAACCCATCAGGTGAACGCCAAGAGAAGTCTCGTATCTCTTTGCCTCTATTCCTTCACCCGAAACCAGAAGTAGTGCTATCTGAAAAGTACACAGCAAACGAATACCTAATGGAACGTCTAAGAGAGCTTGGCGTTATCTAGTTAGTTAAATGCTTCGTCCCTAAAACTGGGGTAGATGTGAAAGGTCAGCTAAATCGCTGACCTTTTTAGTATCCGGACCAAAAAAGAGCGGCTTTATTACTAACGGTTGTATTCAACGAAATGGTACTCAGTTTTGACGATGAAAGGTGTTTTTAAGCCAAGCGTTAGCAAGTTGTTTGTCCTCAAGCTCGACAAATCTTAGAAAATCGCTTTCAATTAAAGAAGATACGCAACGGATGAGAAACAGGTTACTTATAGTATCCACAAGTCGAACAATCCATCAATTAAGAAAAGCTAACTGAGTCAACTATGTCGAATCATCAAGATGTGAGAGCCAACTTTCATTGCCATATGGAAAACCCATTGCTTTGGCCGATAATGGAAGTGCTTAAGCAAAAGCCAAGCGGATGGAAAGTACACACATTGGCAGCTCATCTGAACGACCTTGGGTTTGTGCCAGTGTTAGATGCAGTGCCTGAGAAAGAGTTGTTTAAGAAGAACTTCCTTATCATGAATGCGCTTTATCAGCTTCAAGAAACCTTACACCCTGATGGTTGGCTACAAGTCCAAGCGATGGACATCGAATTGATGAATGGTCGTTATCACGGAAGCAGTCACAGCATCGATCATCAAGACCCACTTCGAGAGTACTACATTAATTGGGTGAACTATGAAGCGGACGAAGGCGAAGTCAAAAGGCTGTTGAACGAATTTTGGACTCGGTACAGAAAGTTTGTGGGTGGTGATGAACTCGATATGGATCGAAGTCGAGCATTGAACCTGTTTGAGTTACCTTTAGACGCGACACACCATGAAATTAGAAAACGTTGGCGACAACTGGCATTGAGATGGCATCCAGACAGAGACGAGGGCAACACCGCAAAATTCCAGACGCTCTGTGAAGCATGGCATGTATTAAGAAGCTCATAATCGACAGGCATTTTTAGCGGCCTAGTTGAGTAGAACCCTAAAACAGAAAGCCCCACATTGTGAGTGACACAAGTGGGGCTTTGTCGTCATTACGCTATGTGTTGTAGTGACTTAAGTTATTGGTGCTAAGAGTGATCCTTGTTCTCGCCACTTTTATGTTCAAACGCATAATCGAGTACTTTACGGATATAAGGTGCACCGACTTTTGAACCGCCGTTACCGTGTTCAATAACCACAGTTGCGACATATTCAGGGTGCTCATACGGTGCGAAAGCCGTGTAAAGCGCGTGGTCAAGTAAATGCCTAGCGAGTTTCTTCGAGTTGTAGACCTGATCTTTCGCAAGATCAAACACTTGTGCAGTTCCTGATTTTCCGCCGCTCGTGTATTCCGTTCCCTTAAATGCACGTCTGCCGCTGCCTCGACTGCCGTGGTTTACGAGTCGCATCGCGTTGATTGGCACATCCCAAATTCTATCCGGTACTTCGGTGATTGAAGGCATTGGCTCAGGCTCGACAAGTTGTTGCGTACTGAAATCTTCACCGTGATCTAACGTGGCTCTTAAGATATGAGGTGGCATCACCTTACCATGATTAACCAATACTGATGTTGCTTTAGCAAGTTGCATCGGTGTCGATGTCCAATAACCTTGGCCAATACCAATCGGAACTGTATCACCCTGATACCAAGGGGTGCGATAACGCATCATCTTCCATTCTCGAGTCGGCATGTTGGCGGTACTTTCTTCATAGATATCGATGCCTGTCGGTTCACCAAACCCGAATCGGTTCATCCAACTTGAAATTCGGTCAATACCCAAATCAAAAGCAGTTTGATAGAAGAATGAATCCACTGACTCTTCAATGGCTTGAGTGACATCGACAGGTCCGTGCCCCCAACGTTTCCAGTCTCGCCACGATTTAGAGTTTCGTTTAGAGCCAGGAATTCTCCAAACACCGTGGTCGTTACGAATCGTATCTTCAGAGATGACATGTTCTTGCAGTCCTGCCACAGCCATAAATGGTTTAACGGTTGAAGCAGGAGGATAAACGCCTAGAGTGGTGCGATTTACCAACGGGTGAGCAGGATCATTCAATAAGCGTTGATAGTTCTTACTCGAAATGCCGTCGACAAATAGGTTAGGGTCGTAACTCGGGCTTGATGCCATCGCCAACACGCTGTTGTCTTTCGGATCGAGAATAACCGCGCTTCCAGTTCGGTGATCAAGTTGCTCAAAGACGTATTTTTGCAGCTCTAGGTCAATATTTAACACGATATCTTTGCCAGCTACAGGCGGCACGTACTCAATGGTTCGGACTATTCGCCCACGGCTGTTTACTTCGACTTCTTGATAACCTTTGGTGCCGTGCAAGATATCTTCGTAATAACGTTCAACGCCGAGCTTACCTATGATTGTTGTCGCTTGATAATTCGCTTCTATCCCTTGTTCTTCAAGCTTTCTGAGATCGCTATCATTGATGTGCGCCACGTAACCAAGAACATGGGTAAGTACTTCACCGTTCGGGTAGAAACGCTTTAAGCTGGTATCGATAGATAAGCCGGGGAACTGATACTGATGCACGGAGAACTTAGCAATCTCTTCTTCCGTTAAGTTCTCTAGAATAGTTACAGATTTAAAACGGCGGGTGTTGTGATAGCGTTTTTTGAAACGCGCGATCTGCTCAGCATCACGGGGGACATATTTGTCGAGCTTGGCGAGCATTGCATCGACATCATCGGTTTGCTCTGGAATCATGGTCAGATCAAAGACAAGCTTGTTCTCTGCAAGCAACACGCCGTTACGGTCGTAAATAAGTCCACGAGTAGGGGCGATAGGTAATACTTTGATTCTGTTGCCATCGGCACGAGTTTGATAGCTTTTAAAGTTATCAACTTGAAGTCGGTATAGATTACCGACTAAGACAAGAGTGAACATCAAGATCCCACAAAACGCGACGATTACGCGGTTTTTGAATAGGTTCACTTCGATTTTATGGTCACGCATCTTAACGCGTTTATGATTCATTGAAGCCTCAAGGTTTTGTTACATTTGGTTACACCTGTCGAATCGGGACTTTATCTGAATATCACTAGGGTTTTGTAAAAGCTATGTCATGATTTTTGGGATCGACAGTATTAGATGGCACTAAACAGCGCCTATAGTTTTCTTATTGCACAAGATGATAAGTAATTGATGTAAAGATTGGTTTTATGAATTTCTAAAGTTCAAGAGTTTTGACGACACTAGAGGTTAGGTCAAAAGAGGTTAGATAAATTTACGGCCCTCAGAATGAGAGCCGTAGAAGGTTAATTTGCTTACTTAGTGGCTTAGAAGCTTTTGTAAATTAGAAGATTAAAACTTCAAAAGCCTACAAGCACAATAATTCCGATATTTAACGAAATCAGTTCGAAGGCTTGAACTGAGATTTACGCATACGGTTCAGAGCAGCCATCACATCCAATGTTCTTGGTTTCGCCAAGTCACCGTAGTTAGGCATGTTAGCGTGCCATTCGTTTTCTAAAATAGCGTTGAACTCTTTCGCAGGGTTGTTTGACCAACCTGGAGTTTGTGCGAATTGGAACCAAGCCCAACCGATCGCGTTCACTTCAGACGGTGATTCTAACTGCTCAAGCGCAGAAAGGTCTGCGAATTCCTTACCAAAACGCAGTGACTCTTTACCCTTCGCGTTAACACGGAACTTACCGTCAGTCAGAATGTTCATGAGTGAAGCACGGTTCAATGAACGTGGTACAAACGTTTCTAAAGCAGTTTCACATTCGTTAGTACGCTGGGTAGGGTGCTGAGCAATCACGTCTTTTGCTTTTTCAGTCACATCTACCGCTTGGTAGTCGTGCATTTGAATCACAGTGTTCGCGACATCTAGGTAATCACCAGAACCGCCCATTACAACAATGGTAGAGATGTCCATCTCTTCACGAAGTTGACCAATGCGGTCGACAAGTGGCGTGATTGGCTCATCGCCTTTTGACACCAGCGCTTGCATACGCTCATCACGAATCATGAAGTTAGTCGCTGAAGTATCTTCATCGATAAGTAGAGTTTGAACGCCGGCTTCAATCGATTCTTGTAACCAAGCCGCTTGAGACGTAGAGCCTGACGCATCTTGTGTGCTGAAATCAGACGTGTCTTTCTGCATTGGTAAATGGTTGATGTAGTTTGACAGGTTCAAGCTGTGCACACATCGACCATCTTCAGCACGGATCTTCATCGTATCAATCGCAGTTACAATACCTTCGCGACCGTCACCAGGAATATGGTTGTAGATAGAACGTTCAACGGCGTTCAACAGTGTCGATTTACCATGGAAACCACCACCAACGATCAGCGTAATGCCTTTTGGAATGCCTAAGCCAGTCACGTCACCTTGGTTTGGAGTATTTAAAGTAACACTCAATGATTCTGGAGCCGCGAAAGGTACCGCGTCTTTCATTGGAAGGTCACAGTTACCCGCGATACGAGGTAACACACTGCCGTTTGCAACGAACGCCGCTAAGTTGTTTTCATCCAATTGAGCACGCAGTGCTTCTTGGTCTTCAATCGTTTCACAATGTTTGATCATTGCATCGATGTTTAACTCACGCTCAAGCGTCGCGCGACGAATAAACTTCGGTAAGTAGAAAGTGATGATGTTGTTCGCTTTCTTAGCAAGAATGCTACGACCATCAGCTGGTAAATTAATACGGAAACGAATTTCGATGCCGTGGTCTGTGAATACAACAGCTGTGTTGTCTAATACGGTTTGACCCGTCAGGGCGATAGACACGGTCGACTCTTGTTTCGCGAACTCCGAGAAGCTACGTGCGATAAAGTCACGAGCGGCGACTTGGTATTCGTAAGATTTTTCTTTCAGCCAATCTAACCCGGTCAAAGACCACGCACGCGTTGCACGAAAACGAGAAGCTGACGCGTATGGGTCACCTTGGATGTGGTCGATGTGTAATTCAAAATCAGCAAAGTCGTATTGACCTTTAATTTGTTGATATGCACGGTAGTTTTGTTTTTCGAGCTTTTTAAGCTTTGCAGTCAACTGATCCATAACGAGGAATGCCTATATAAGGGGAAAGATAAAAACAGAAAGGCGGCGATTATAAAAATCACCACCTTTAGAGTAAAGAGAAAGTAGGCCTAAATCCAAAACTAACTGCTCTTTTTCGCTTTAAGCGTAACGAGTTGTCCCCAAATAGTTTTGATTGATTAAGCTGTGTTCGAATTCTTGGCTCGGCATTGGCTTTCCGTAAAGGTAACCTTGGCCCACATCGCAACCTTCATTGATAATAAATTGCTCCTGAACCTCGGACTCTATGCCTTCAATCGTCACTTTTAAGTCGAGCTTTTTGGCTATTTGGACAATAGAACGAACAATTTCCGAGTCTTCGTGTGAGTTGAGCATTTGGTCGATAAAGCTCTTATCAATCTTAATGGTATCGAATGGGAACTTCTTCAGGTAACTGAAAGAGGCGTAGCCCGTACCGAAGTCATCTAGTGACAATGTAACGCCACTATCATGCAGAGATTCCAAGGTATTCTTGGCAACCACTTCGTCGGCAATCAGGCCGCTCTCTGTGACTTCAAGTTCTAAGAAACGAGGCTCTAGATGATAGGTTTCGAGCAGGTGAACCACTTGTTCCGCAAAGTGTACGTTCTTGAGCTGTATCGCAGACACATTGACGGCCATCTTAAAATCGTCGACGTATTCAGACCACTCTTTGGCTTTTTCAATCGCATTGCGTAGAACAAAGCTGCCAACTTCGAAAATCAAACCGTTTTGCTCGGCCATGTGGATCAGGGTTTCGTTAGAGATGTCGCCCAAAACAGGATGTCGCCAACGAAGCAAAGCTTCTGCACCCACCCAACGATGCGTCAACGGACAGACTTTGGGTTGAAAGTAGAGCATAAGGTCATCATTACGAACTGCTTGAAGCAAATAGCCTTCAATCTTATTAATGTGGATTTGCTCTTCGGTATGGGATTGAGAATAGTAAGCGAACTTTTGTCCTGAATCTTTACAGGCTAACATCGCTTCAGAAGATTTCTGAAGAATGCTTTCCGCGTCATCTTCGTCGTTCGTAATTGCAATCCCTATAAAGGCATGTAGATGCACTTTGTCACTTTCGATATCGAATTCTGAATGACCAACTTTAACGAGCGTCTGGCAAAGTTCTTCTAAGCGCTGGTGCAAATCTTTAACGCTAAACGCCAACACGAGATCGACCGAAGTAGGGCGTGCAGTTAATACATCGATATCAGAAATACTGTCGATGCGTTTTCGGTATTCAACAAGCACTTGGTCTAACGCGTTATAGCCGTATCGTGCCTGTATGCGTCTGCCGTTGGTAAAACCAATATGAACGACTGCAAATGAGCTGTCTGTCAGCCTTCTCTGTGACAGTAGCTTGTGGTTTAAGCGAGATTCAAATGCGTTTCGGTTTAAAAAGCCCGTAGCGAGATCGTGATTCTTTTGGAAATTGATCTTTTGCTCTGCTGCTTTTCGCTTATCAATCTCTTGATTTAATGAATAATTAAGACTCGCAAGATCTTTAGTCCGAGTGTAAACACGGTTTTTTAAGTCTCTATTCATTTGAGTGAGCTTAGCATGCTGAAACAGGGTTTTAAGCTGAGATTCTATCGAGGTGCGAAAGCTCTGTAAAAGCTTGATATAGGTAGGGGTGTAGTGGTTTTCTTTCGAGTCTAAAATGCAGATAGTGCCAAATAATTCACCATTCGGCCAAAGCAGCGGAATGCCACAATAAGAGACTAAACCGAGCTTTATGTCTGGGTTATTTTCCCAAGCAGGATCGGCCAGGGCATTAGGCACAACAAGTTGTTGTTGGGACTCCATGACTGTTTCACAATAAAGCCCATTGCCTAAGGTTTCAGAATCGCCTTTGTTGTATGGGTTGTTTTTACTGCGACTAGTAGAGAATACTTCAATGTAGTTGGCGTGAACACGCATGATGAGCGCGGCAGGCACTTGAGTGATTTGAGCTAAAAGGTCAACAATGTTCTGCCAACCGGACTCCATATCGTCTGGAATATCTAAGTCTATCGTTTTTATTTTCTTCATATGACTCCGAGTCAATTATGCTAAATGCATCAACACATCCTGTGTTAATTATGATGAACCAAATAAACTATGAACCTTACGTTTAGTAAGTATAAGAAATGTTGCACGAAAAAACCTCCGCAATTATGCAGAGGTTTTCAAATGTGAATCCGGGTCTCAGTAATGAGATAATTTTCGATTAAGGCTTTAACTTTATAAAATCTTCTGTATTAAGTTTTTGGCTATAATCTACCGATGGTTGAGCAAACCCATTTAATTGAAGAAATTCCTCTTTAAACCCTTGGTAATCCCCTAAGGTTTGGAAGTTATTTTCGTCCATCTGTTCTAGTAGCTCAGTCACGTGTGCTTGGATTTCTGGGTCTAGTTCCCAGTCATCCATACGGATCAATCGCTCGCCATCAAGCGGTACTTTTGATTGACCATAGAGTTTACTGCTAAACAAACGCTGCATTTGTTGGATACAACCTTCGTGGGTCTCTTTCTCTTTCATCACTTTATACAAAGCAAGTAAGTAAGGGCTGAGTCCCGGGATGAAAACGCTCGCTTTAGTGACTAGGGCTTTACAGACGGTCGCGTAAGCGTTGCCATCAAAGTTAGCTAACTCTAGGTTAAGAGCGTGGCTGGTTTGGTGAAGGTCGATCTTAGCGCGTCCCAATGTACCGTCTAAATAAATAGGGTGTGTGACTTCTGGACCCACATAAGAAAACGCGATTGTCTTACAACCCGGAGCAATAGATTCGGCGTTGATGAGCTCATCTATCCATTGTTCCCAATCTTCGCCGCCCATCACTTTGAGTGTGCTTTCGGCTTCTTCTTCCGTCGCAGCATCAAGTGTGTTGGTCACCCAATTGTCGTGTTCCAGAGAAATGGTCGCGCCAGTCACGCTTTCACCAATAGGTTTGATGGCAGAGCGCCAAAACTCATCGGAATCTGGTTTAGGACGAACGCCTGCAGCTAAGCTATAGATAATCAGATCTACTTCACCTTCGAAGTAGGTTTCGATGGCTTCGACAACTTGTGAACGTGTTTCTTGCGAAAATGCGTCGCCAACGATGTTGATAGCAGTGCGTTGCTCTCGTTCGGCTTCTTTTTTGAAGTAGATGTTGTTGTACCAACCAGCACTACCTAGGGATTTTTCGTTTGGACCGCGCTCGAATGAGACGCCGATAGTGTCAGCTTTTGCGCCGCCAAAGGTAAGGGCAATACGAGCGGCAAGGCCAAAGCCTGAGGAAGCGCCGATAATCAGTACTCGTTTAGGGCCATCTTTGATTTGCGGCGCACTCTTAACAAACTTGATTTGTTGCTTTACGGCTTCTTGACAGCCAAGAGGGTGAGCGCTTTTGGCTACCACACCCTTGATAACAGGTTCGATCAGCATAAATAACCTTACAGTTAACGGTGATATGCACTCAGGCTAACGTAAAGCTGTGTAAAATTTATTGAGCTAGACCATTAAAACTTAAAGATACTGATATAATTCTTCGGCGACGAATTCAGCAATCCAAGGTTGAGCTTCTGGTTTTGGATGCAGTCCATCGTTCATCATCCACTCAGGTTTGAGGATGATATGCTCTAGGAAAAACGGCAAAAGTGGCACGTTTTGTTGATCAGCAAGCGCTGCAAAAACGTATTCAAACTGTTGGTTATAACGCTTTCCGTAATTCGGTGGGATTTTAATCTGCATCATTATAGGTTTGGCGCCCGCGGCTTTTATCTGCTCAATGATTTGATCAAGATTCGCAGACATCAGCTTAGGTGGGAACCCACGAAGTCCATCATTCGCACCAAGTTCAATAAGAACGGTGTCTGGAGCATGTTCTTCAAGCAATTGTGGTAAGCGAGCTAAACCATTGCCCGTTGTATCACCAGAAATACTTCCGTTAACCACGGTTACCGTTTTGTCATGCTTTGCTAACGCGTCTGGTAACAAGCTTGGCCAACTCTGTTTGATGTCCATGTTGTAACCAGCACTCAAGCTATCACCAAGGACCAGTAACTTAGAATCTAAGTCGGTATCTTGAGCCAAAGAAGCGGTTGAAAATAAAATAAAGAATAAAAAGGAAATTAGTCGAGTCATGCATACATCCATCATTAAAGCAGAAGCTGTTTCGAAGACAGTGTCTACTAATCAAGAACATTTAACAATCCTAGAGCACGTCGATATCGATATTCGTGAAGGCGAAACTGTCGCAATTGTCGGCACTTCTGGCGCGGGTAAGTCGACCTTAATGACGCTGCTTGCTGGTCTTGATGTACCAACGAAAGGCGAAATCAGTTTATTAGGACAGCCACTTTCACAGCTTGATGATGAGGCAAGGGCTAAGATCCGCAGTGAATCAGTAGGGTTTGTATTTCAAAGCTTCTTATTAATTCCAAGCCTTTCTGCGCTACAAAATGTCACGTTGCCTTGTTTGTTGAAGGGAGAAGACGAAGACATCGAACGCGCGACGGCTCTGCTTGAATCAGTAGGCTTGAAAGACAGGCTTGATCACTTGCCGTCTCAACTATCGGGTGGTGAGCAACAAAGGGTCGCGTTGGCGCGCGCATTTATGATTAAGCCAAAAATCCTTTTTGCCGATGAACCGACAGGTAATCTAGACCAACAAACGGCAGCCAAAATTGTTGAGTTGTTGTTTGAATTGAACTCATCCCACGGCACAACGTTAGTGTTGGTAACACACGATCCTAAGCTTGCACAACGCTGCCAAAGAACACTTAAGATGCATGTCGGTCAGATAGAGGAAGTCTAAATTGAATTCATCAAACGGACTGAATAAACGCCTGTTTTCATGGAGTATCGAAGAGATTCGACACGGCCAATTGTGGCCAGTTTCAATCGCTTTAACGCTTATTATTGCTTGTGTATTTGCATTGTCGGCGTTGGCCGAACGTATGGAGCAGGTAATTGTTAAGCAGGGCAAAGATGCGCTTACTGCCGATAGCGTGTTTATCTCAGCAAACCCAGTTCCACAATCTTTGTTAGACCTCACTCAAGTTGAACAGTTAGAAAGCTCTCAGTTGACTCGTTTTTCAACCATGGCATTCAGTGATAACTCAATGCAGTTAGTGACGGTGAAAGCAGTTGAAAGTAATTACCCATTACGCGGTGAAATGATCTTAGAGGGCGCTGATAAAGCATCAAGTAACCATGTTGAGCCGGGTGAACTTTGGCTAGACGAGCGTATATTTGCACAGTTAGAGGTTGAAGTTGGTGACATTGTCACTATTGGCGATGCCGATTTAGCGATAACGGGACGAATCACTCAAGAACCAGGCTTAAGCTTTAACCCGTTCCAACAGATGCCAGCCGTTCTGATTCATACAAGTGATATCGATGCCACGGGAGCGATTCAACCGGGCAGTCGTGTTAGTTTTAGGCTGTTTCTCAACGGTGATGATACAAAACTGCAAGCCGCGCAAGACAGCGTAGAATTAACACCAAGTGATCGCTGGCGTACTCAAGATTCTGCGAGTCGCACTAATGATATGTTCGAAAGCACGACTCAATATCTTTCGTTAACCGTTGCTATTGTTGTGATAATGGCTGCGACCACTTTGGTACTCACTTGCCAACATTATGTTGCGAGTCGCCGTAAAACCATCGCGATGCTTAAGAGTTTGGGTGCAAGCAAGCAGTGGATCGTTAAATGGTTGTCTGTACAGGTATCTCTGTTAGTGGCTATCGGTGCAGTACTGGGAATTACTATCGGTATCGGCTTAGAGTTTTTGCTTCGTATACCTCTGGGCGACTTATTACCAACGCCACTTCCTAGCTATGGTATTGAACCTGCAATCTTGGCGATTTTATCAAGCATCTTAATTGGTGTCCCTGCTCTCGGTATCCCGTTAATTGGCTTGGTCAACACCTCGGCAATTAGCGTTATCCAATCAAGTCACCAGTCCAATGAAAGCTACAAGAAATATTTGTTGTTACTGGTACCGATTATTCCAATGATGCTGATGTATGGCGACAATCTATTGGTATGGATAGTTCTAGCGGGTATCGCTTGCTTGTTCTTAGTGCTTGCGGTCGTTAGTACGCTTGTTCTGCGTTTAGTTGGTAAGTTGCCGACATCGACTTCTATGCGTTTAGCATTGAGCCGAATTAATCGCACACCTTTAGCAACTGGGATTCAATTTGGCTCTTTAGCGCTTTCACTGATGTTGCTATCTATCATCTGGTTAGTAAGAAGTGATTTACTGTCAGATTGGCAGCAAACCTTACCAGAGAACGCACCAAATGCGTTTGCACTTAACATTGCAAGCTATGAAAAAGACAGCTACCTCGAGACAATTGATGCAAACGAAGTAGAGCGTACTCAAGCATTTCCAATTATCCGAGGACGATTGACGACAATAAACGGTGTTGAAGCGTCGGAATACAGCGATACCTCAGGCGAAACAGACGCACTAAGTCGAGAGATCAACTTCACTTGGGGAGATAGCTTACCCGAGTACAATGAAGTGTTAGAAGGCAGCTGGACACAAGAGCAGGGCGTATCTGTGGAATCGGATGTCGCGGAGCAACTGGATCTAAAGATAGGCGATGAGCTTTCATTCACAATCAACAGCCAGAATGTCTCGGCTAAGGTGAATAGCATCCGCAAAGTAGAGTGGCGTGAAATGAAGCCGAACTTCTACTTCATTTTTACTCCAGATGTCTTGAGTTCAATCCCTTCTACTTGGCTAGTGAGCTTCAGATTAGAAGAACAACATAATCAGATGCTCAACGAGCTATCTCGAAATCACCCAACCGTGAGTTTGATGGATATTCGTAAGATGGGTAGCAAGATCCAAGAGCTGCTCAAACAGATTGTTTGGTCGATAACGGTACTTGCGGCGTTAGGTGTGGTGGCGGGGCTGTTGCTTATCTTCACTCTATTGCGATTGAGCTTATCTCAAAGACAACAAGAGATACGCTTGTATCGAACATTAGGCGCGAGTAGGAAGCGAATTCTCAATACTATTTGGTGTGAGTACGGGTTAATGGCGTTAGTCGCAGGCTCAATTGCAGCGCTCGGTTCTGAGCTGAGCGTGGCAGGCGTTATGAACTTTGGCTTCGAGTTACAACCTTCACTTCACCCGATGCTGTGGATAGCGCTACCCGTGCTAACGTTCATCACATTGGCCGCGGTAGTGAATAGCTTAATTAAGCGTTTGTTGGCACCAGTAAACAAGGATTTTGGCTAGTCGCTAGCGAGATCTAGCCAAGCGCTTAAAACGGTCTAAAAGTGAGATTATTTATACTTAGTCATGCACTATTTATAATACGTCGCTTTAGACCGTTTTTTATTTGACCAACCGGTAGCATAAGTAAAAAATATCGCACCTTATATTCCACTCTTTTTAGCATTTTTTAAAACTAATTGCCCAATAATGCCGATTTAATGAACAGCGGTTAGTCCCTGTAAACAAAGGGTTTGCGCAACTTAGCAAGAACGTTATCAACAGTTATCCACAAAAACGGTGGATAACTTTAGGGATAAGTTAACCGCTATGTTTTAAGAGTACTGAGGCAGCCTTTATGTGGCGTCACTTAGGACAAATTTGACTGTTAGAATAACCTTTCAAACTCTATCTGGAGTTATTGAGTCAAGAGGTTATTTATATTTTTTACATAGATATTAAATCCCGCCTATCTAAGACCTTGATAAAAATGTGTTTTAATTCATCGCAGAACAAAAGTAGAATAGCGGCAGTTAATCTTATTCTACAGAACACGATGAACCACAACAAAACGGATACAAATCAACCTTCTATTGCCATTGTTGGTGGTGGTATTGCCGGAACAACGAGCGCGATTCACTTTAGTGAGTTGGGTTTTAAGGTCACTATCTTAGAAAAAGGGCCGAGTTTGGTTAATGGTCCACCAATTTGCCACCTTCACGCTGGCGGCAATTTGTATCGAGATATTTCTGTAGAGCAGTGTCTTCAATTGCTCACACAGTCAATTGATACCGTCCGCTTATTCCCTCATACGATCAATATTCGTCCGACAATCATCGCCGTTCCGCACAGTGATGGTGGAGAGCCATTAGATCTTCTTCCTCGTCTCAAGATAATCAAAAGCGCTTATGCCGATCTTGTTAAACAAGATAAAAGCAACCAAGTGCTTGGTGATCCGGAAGAGTATTATAAGCTGTACAGCAAACAAGATTTATTAGCACTTTCTGCGAAAACACAGCCTCTGAAACCAATATCGCTTGATGATTGGTGCATTCCTTTCGCCAAACATACGGATTTAGAGACTCTTAAGTATCCTGTTGCGATGGTCCAAGAGTATGGCTGGAGCGTATTCCGACTTTCTGCGACCGCTCAACTCTCTTTGGGGCAACAAGCTAACTCTACTGTGTTAACCAACAGCCGATTACAATCTGTTGAGTCGACAGGACAAGGTTGGTCTTTGACTTATACAGATGCCGAAAACCAAAGTTGCCAACTAACGACCGATTACTTGATCAATGCGAGTGGGTTTGAAACGGGTATCGTGGACGACTTTGTTGGCTCTAAGCAGCAAAGACTTGTTGAATTTAAAGCTGCATACGTTACAGAGTGGCCATATTCGCAAGAATGTAAGGAAGAGTGGCCAGAGGTTATCTTTCATGGCCCGAGAGGCACACCGCAAGGCATGGCGCAATTAACGCCATATGCTGATGGTGTGTTCCAACTTCACGGCATGACAGAAGGGATTACTCTATTCGAGGGTGGGCTCGTTTCATCATCAACAGATTCATCACAACCACAGTTGCCTTCGAAGCTTCTTAAGAAAATCGTATCGGGTTGGAGTGAAGAGCAGCTTGAATTAAGAACTCGCGCTGCCATAACGCATATGTCTCAGTTTATCCCAAGTTTCAGCTCTGCATTGGTCGGTGGTAAACCTTTGTTTGGTGCACAACAGATTCCGGGAACTGATCCTAGCTTAAGAGCTTCAGACGTTTCATTCTGCGGTGAACGCTATGCTCGACTTGAAGTAGTAAAAGCTTCTTCAACATTAGAAGCGGCACAAAAGGTTGCTGAGCAATGGTTTGATGTATCAGAGGCGGCATCTATTGAAGATACGCACTCAGTGACAATGTCACTTAATCTAAATGATATTGAAAACAGAGCGATAGATTTGACGCAAGAACGTGGATACCCAGAAGCGCTTGCAAAGGTGTCAGGTCAAGATCACGCTTAATAGCCAATCATCATCGACTGCGCTTAACTTCTTCAATTCGGCTTACTGTAATAGGTAAGCCGAATCTTCATTCAAACGCCAACTTAGATACCGAGACTCATCCAAACGACATCTTCCTAGCTAATTATTCCTAGTTGACTATTCTTAGTTACATAGCAATTAGCACATAACACATCGCAAAAACTAATAGCCGAAAAACTGAGCCCATTGGCACCAAACATCTTGTAAGCCTAAGCGATCACCCTTGCTGAACGATATCGCATGCCCTGGTTTTGCTTGTGCCAAGCGTGGTAAATCGATTCTTGCGACACATCCAATCTTCGGATAACCACCTATGGTCTGTCTATCATTAAGCAGCACGATAGGTTGTCCGTCTTGTGGAATTTGAATCGCACCTAGGGCAATGCCTTCTGACAACAGCGAAATGTCAGGCGAGTCGACGGGTTCGCCACTGAGTCGATAACCCATGCGATTAGAGTTTTGGTCAACGTGATACTGCGCGTTATACAAAATCTCCCTTGCTGACTCGGAGAATAGCTCGCTTTGATAGCCTTCAATCACTCGTAGGTTCACGGGTAGATTGTAATCAGGCGTGTATCGGAAGGTAACACTCAACGCTTTAAACGGGCGCGAGAGTTGATGTTGGGTAAAAGCTATTTGTTGTCCTTGTTGGCATGGATCTCCATCTTGCGTTAATCCTCCAATCTTTTCACGAGTGACTGTAGAGCAGCTATCAAGAGTTGATGGAACATCGAAACCACCCTTAACCGCTAAATACGCCCTTAGACCATTTTTAGGCAAACCAAATGAGAGAACTTGGCCCTTAAAAGCTTGAAAAGTGCGCCAGTTAGCTTGTGGTTTACCATCGAGTTTCGCTTGTAAATCACCTCCGCATAGTGCCATCTCACAATCAAAATCGATTCGTAACGCGCATTGCCCAAGCGTAATTTCCAACGCCGGTTGGTTTACTGGGTTGCCCAATAGATGATTGGCCCAGCTATAAGAGTAATCATCAACCGGTCCACCTTGCGTTAATCCAAGATGAGCAACACCAAATCGCCCGAAGTCTTGAATCAAACTCAACGGACCGGGCTTAATCACCGTCAGTGTTGGTTTAGCTTTTGTCTTAGCCATTTACGATGCCTCCACCCAACTCTACAAACTCTTGTTTTGAAATCGCGATGAAACGGACTGTGTCACCAACATTAAGCAGAGACAGCGGTCTTTGCGTGATATCGGCGTTCTTCAATTGGCTATGATCGAACAACGGAAGCGGGCAATTGCCAATAATATTCCAGCCGCCCGGTGAATCCGAAGGGTACACCGCTGTTTTCGTATCCGCGATGGCGATGCTGCCTTTGGGCACATTTAAGCGGGGTGTGGAGTGGCGGGGCAAGGCAAGCTCATTAACCACATCCGACATAAACGCAAAGCCAGGCGTAAACCCAATCGCACTGACGCTGTATGTCTGTGAGGTGTGATATTGAATAATATCGTCCAGAGTCACGCCTTTGTCTTGGTATCGGTCTAAATCGAGCGCCGTTTCTGGTGAGTAATAGGCAGGAAGCTCAATCGTATTACGAGTTTTAGTAACACTAGAAAAGGACGACAGAGCATGACTCAACAAATTATTGAGCTGTTCAATGAGCTGCTGTTCTGATATTCGGTAAGGTAGGTAATCAACCAATATTGTGTGGTAAGCCGGTGTCACATTCATCAACACCGATGTTAAATTTTGGCGAATGGCATCGGAAAAGTGAGCCATGTACTGCGCATATTCGGCGCTAGATTGATTATTTGAAGGCGATAGCGTCAAGGTCACCAAAACGCTGCATTCCGCGACTGGCGCTATTTTAAATTCAATCTTATTCGTCGTCATTTCGTTTCCATACGTTTGTTTGCCTTTGATTTACTTACGGCCTTTTATTTGCGTATTTGGCGTTTTTAACATCCGTGTCTAAACCAATACAAAGCGATTAGATCTTACGAGCGAATGATTAGGTACTCGATTGGGCGAGCGTTCAGACCATGCGTCATACCAATCACACGCTTCATATTAATTAAAAGCGTTGAGGTCTTGTCTGATTTTTCTAATTAATGCGATGGATTGAGGGTTATCACCATGAACGCAGATGGTATCGGCTTCAATAGGCAGTCTTTCGCCCTCTAAAGTCGTAACCGAGCCATAGTTAATGATTTGCATGACTTGGTTATAGATATCGTCTTGATTGACGTAAACCGAGCCTTTTTGAGTACGTGGCGCTAATTGTCCGTTATTTAAATAAGCACGGTCGGCAAACGCTTCAAACAAGAGAGGCAAGTCATGATCGTCAGCAATATCCAAATACTGTTGATTGTCTGATGAAGAGAGAATCATCAACGGGATGTTAAATTCAGCGACGGCTTGGGCTACCGCATTAAACACATCGATGTTTGCCATCATATCGTTGTAAAGGGCGCCATGAGGTTTCACATAGCCAACAGAGGAGTGGTGATAGCGGCAAAGGGCTTGTAATGCACCGACTTGATAGCACACCAGTTCACTGATCTCGTCCATGGTGTGTGGAATAGACCGACGACCAAAACCAACGAGATCTTGATAACCGGGATGAGCACCAATTTGGGTGTGATAGTGCTGCGCCAGTTTTATCGTCTTGGACATAACGTGCGGATCAGACGCGTGGAAGCCACAAGCGATGTTTGCCATATCGACCCATTCCATGACCGACTCGTCATCGCCCATCTTCCAATTGCCGAAACTTTCTCCCATGTCGCAATTAAGCAAAATCTTCGTTGTCACGTGGTGCTAATCCTTTACGTTGAGGTAAGTAATGACGGTCTTATAAATACCATAAATAAACAGTGACCTAACTCAAACTTTCGACACCGTAGATTTACCAGTATGGCATTTCATATATAGTTGAACTAATGATTAAAGGATTAATATCTATCTGTATATTAGGTGAGCACATGATATCCCGCCAGGTTTGCTTAGGACTAGCATTAACGACACCTGTTTTTGTCTCTGCTCAAGAAAACTCTCTAGACCAGCTCATGTCGATGAGCCTTGAAGAGTTGTCTATGTTAGATGTCGAAATGGAAACGGCTTCGAAAGTAACACAAAAACTCACTGATATTCCTTCGTCGGTGTACGTGCTTTCTAATGAGCGAATTCAGCGCAGTGGGGCGAAAACCATTGCTGAAGTGCTAACGCTTGTACCCGGACTCAAAGTCACCAAATTCAATGAAACCTCATGGTTTGTTTCGACACGCGGCTTTCATGATGGGCTGTATAACAAGATGCTCGTGATGATGGATGGACGAAGCTTGTTTAGCCCAGTCTATGGCGGTACGTATTGGAGCGACGTTGATTATGTACTTGCCGACATCGAACGTATCGAAGTACTAAAAGGCCCCGGTGGAACAATTTGGGGAGGCAACGCGGTTAATGGTGCGGTGAATATCATTACTAAGTCTGCCAATGATACTCAAGGGACGTATCTCTCTGGTGTCGCCTCTAATACTGATAATTACGAGTTTAGTGTTCGTCAGGGTTTAAGCCTGAATGACGATGTGAATGCGCGTGCATTCTATAAGTACCGAGAAGAACCAACATATCGCACAAACGAATCTGAAAAATGGAAAGCGCAAACGGCAGGGATGGTATTTCAGCCAAGCAATGCAGAAGAAAATTGGTCATTACGTATTGGTGGTGAGAAGAGCTTTTATGAGTCGGAGTTGTATACGTTCCAATATGATAACTCAGGATCGTTTGTCGGATCACAAGCCAACGATTTCGATAACAAGAGTCAATCTGTTTACGTCCAATTCAACGACTCTCGCCATTTTGATGAAAGTTCGACACTCTCATATTCGTTATGGGGTGAATATAATGAGGATAACGCGCCAGATGCTCCGGGAAGCTATTCGACCCTCGATTTTGACTCTACTTATATCAACCAACTATCGGCAAACCATCAGCTAACACTCGGTGGTGGCTTGCGATATATGTATTTTGATTTCTCCTCAAGCCAAGTTTCGGACGTGGATTGGTACAACCCTGATTACTACGGTAGAGCCTACAACATCCAATCTGCCAACGATTATATTGCGAATGCTTTTATACAGTCTCAAATTCAAATGACGGAAGCGCTGTCTATTACTCTTGGTGCCAAGGTTGAACACTTTACACAGAATGAATCAACTGAGCTTTCACCTCAATTGCGTGGTTTATATAAGTTAACTCAACGTCATTCCATATGGGCGGGGCTTAGCCGTGCGGTTGTTGCACCATCTTATATGGATTCCAATTCCACCTATTATTTCAATAGTTACAATGCTGACTCAAACAACAGCTACCTAGATGTATATAAATCAAGCTCGAGTCTTAAAACAGAGAGCGTCGTAACGGCGGAAATGGGTTATCGCTACTCAAACAATTCAAATTTCGAACTCGATGCAACGATCTACCTGAGTGAACATGACAACCTTCACTTTCACAGCTATGACCCGAATGATATCCCTGCAAATCATGTCTATGTCGGGGCGTTATCTGATGATTATAAAGCAAAAACTTATGGCTTAGAGTTAGGCGCGAGTTACCAACTCACCGCAGATCTAGCCAGTTACCTGAGTTACGCCTATACGACGTTAGAAGGTGAGAATAAAGGTAATGAAACTAAATCTAGCCCTCAAACGAGTGTTTATTACGATATTGATAATGAACATTTAGCCACGGCACAGTTGATGTGGAATATCACCGAAAGTTGGCAATTCGATGTGATAGGCCAGTACATTAATGTGAATTACCCAGACTATTGGGTAGCAGGTGATGGCACTCAATATAAATGGCAGTCTTACCCACATGAAATAACCTTTGATGCGCGCCTCGCATGGAAAAAATCGTCCGCAGCACCTTTAATTGAAATGGTTGTTGAAAACATAGGTAAGAGTGACGGCTATCAAGCTGAATTCACATCTCAGAAAAGCGTCAATCAAGAGTCGGTGTATGTGAGGATCTCTCATGAATTCTAAATGGCTTAAGCTCGGCTTCTCTAAACTAGCCTTATCGGCTTTAACGATGCTTATTGTGCCGTTGAACACCTCAGCGGCTAGCTTCAAACCTTATGAAGTGAAAGCGGTGTACCTTTTTAGAATTGCGAATTTTATACGTTGGAATGATGAAAGCTCGATGAACGCTGTGAACTTTTGTGTGATTGGCGATGAAAAGGTAAGCCAAGTGCTGACGTCAATTACAGAGGGAAAATCTATTCGTTCACTCGATATCCAAGTTCAACAGTCGATTACTTCTAAGTGCGATATTACGTATTTGTCTGGTCGTGAAAATGACCAATTCCGCAGTCAAGAGCACTCGTCACACACTGTGACAATAAGTGATATCCCTAACTTTACGGACCTAGGTGGGGTCATTGAACTCACGCATATCGATAATAAGCTCAAACCTAAGATCAATCTAGAGAACGCAAGGCGCGGTGACTACGTCATTGGCTCAAACCTGTTACGAATCGCTATAGTGGAGGGCCAATAATGTTGTCTTTCATTAATAACATATCGATTAAAAACAAGCTGATATTACCCATTATCATCTTCATCGCAGTCACTTTTGTCACGATTCAATCGGTAAATTACACTGTCACTTTTGAAAGAGAAAAAGAGAGTCTTATCCAGCGTGTTAAAGTGCTAGCACAAGGTGTTGCTTATAACCTACAAGCAGCGATTCTATTTGAAGACAAGTCATCGGCTCAGGAAATCTTGTCTGCTTTTGTCGCAGATAAAGATATTGTTAGAGTGAAGCTCTATGACATCAATGAACAGCTTTTTGCCAGCTATCAGGTCAGCAACACTCTGGTTCCAAGGCCAAACGCAGAAGAATTAGACGATATCGCCGATCATCAATTTTCTATTTCTGAGCATTTCATCTTCTTACTCGTTCCTGTGACGCTGGATGACGCTGTTATCGCGAACTTGAGAGTGACAATATCAAAAGAGACGTTTAATTCGATCTTAACGAATATTTTCAAGGTTGCAGCCGTCTATCTTCTGTTTCTGGTGATCTTAGGCGGCGTGCTGGTCAAATTGGTTCAACGCTTGATTATCGAGCCGATGTTTGACCTCAATGACGCGATGCAAGCCTTTATTGAACGCCGATCAGAACAGCCAAAATTAGTCGTAACCAACCGCGATGAGATTGGGGAGCTGGTTCGAGCTTTTAATACCATGCTTGAAAGGCTTCAACATCGGGACAACCAAATCAATTTTACACTGGACAAACTCCAAGAAGAGAAATCGTTTGCGAATGAGGTCATTGAAACCGTTCAGCACTCATTGTTGGTTGTAGATGAAAAAGGGGTCATCGTTCATGCAAATGCAGCCACTCGCGATATTTTTAAGTGCTCGGAAGCCTTTCTTGAGAACTTGTTGATCCAAGAGTTGATCGCGACCAAGCAAACTGGTTACTTACAAGATGTTATTGATGCCAATATTGAACTTAATGACGAATTACTGGAAACCACCGATCTCTTTCAATCAAAACGCTGGCTTCGTGTGAGCAGTCGTTCTTTGACAAAAGATGGTCGTATTCTTTATGCAATCCAAGATGTCACCGACATAGAAATGGCCATGAGTCGCCAGCGTATTGCTGCGGGTGTTTTCGAAAACAGTAAAGACGGTTTGATCGTGCTCAACTCGGCCAATGTGATAACCATGGTTAACCCGGCGATCACACAACTTCTCGGTTATCACTCTGATCTGCTGGTGGGCAAAACACCCTTTGAAGTATTTTCGTGGCAGCAATTTTCATCATTGATGCCGACAATTCGCAGTTCGTTAGACAACTATGGTCAATGGCAAGGCGAAGTGTGGGAGAAAAGCGCGTCCGGCACGTTAGTTCCAATGTTTGTCAAAGTGAATCGAATTGCCTCAGACAACGAGAAAGACGAGTTTGATATGGTATTAACGCTGTCTGATTTATCCAACGTTAAAGAGATGGAAAGACTCGAACACTTGGCTCATCACGATGCATTAACCGGGTTAGCGAATAGAGCGCAACTGTATAAGGTTATGGATGATGTTGTCACGTCGAGCCACTATTCAAATCAGCATTTCGCGGTTATCTACTTGGATTTGGATGGTTTCAAAGAAGTGAATGACAGCTATGGACACGATGCAGGTGACGAAATCCTTAAAGAAGTATCAAACCGATTGTTATCTCAGGTAAGAGCGGGGGATTTGGTTGCACGTTTGTCGGGTGATGAATTTGTTCTTATTATTAAACAGACAAACAAGGTCTTGTTAGCTAAGTTAGCCGAGCGATTGTTGGATCTGATCGGGCAAGAAGTGAACTATAAACAGCGTTCACTTCATGTGGGAGCGAGCTTAGGTATCCATTTAGTTGATGGCTCAGAGCGTGATATTGACGTGATTCTAAAAGTTGCTGATGAGGCGATGTACCAAGCTAAACGCAAAGGAAAAGGCCAGTTTGTGTTCGCTCGTGAGGGTAAATAGGTTCCGGTGTTTGTGAGCTCACCCTAACTTGTTGTATCATAAGTGATAGGTTGAATAATTCTAATTAAAAGGTCTGCTAAGCATGAATGTTTTAGTTACAGGTGGCATGGGTTACATTGGTAGCCATACAAGTATCCAGATGATCAACGCAGGTATGACACCTGTACTTTTTGATAGCTTGTACAACAGCAAACCAAGCGTTCTAGAGCGCATCGAAAAAGTCTCAGGCGTTCGTCCCAACTTCATTGAAGGTGACGTTCGTGATAAAGCGCTTTTGACTGAAACCATGAAACAACACAACATCGAAGCGGTTATCCATTTTGCTGGTCTGAAAGCCGTCGGAGAGTCTGTGGAAAAGCCTCTTGAATACTACGACAACAACGTAAACGGCACTTTAGTTCTTGTTGATGCAATGCGTGATGCGGGTGTAAAAACCTTGGTATTTAGCTCTTCAGCAACGGTATACGGTGATCCTGCAAGTGTGCCAATTACTGAAGACTTCCCAACAAGCGCAACCAACCCATATGGTCGTAGTAAACTAATGGTTGAAGAGTGTTTAACCGATTTCCAAAAAGCCAATCCGGATTGGAGCATTACACTGCTGCGTTACTTTAACCCTGTAGGTTCACATCCAAGTGGTGAGCTAGGTGAAGATCCGCAAGGTATCCCAAATAACCTAATGCCATTTGTCTCTCAAGTAGCAGTAGGCCGCCGTGAGTTCCTATCTGTATTTGGTAGCGATTATCCAACAAAAGACGGGACTGGCGTTCGCGATTACATCCACGTAATGGATCTGTCTGATGGCCACATCGCAGCGCTTGAGAAAGTAGGGCGCAAAGATGGTCTTCATATCTACAACCTTGGCACTGGTAACGGTTCAAGTGTATTAGACATGGTTAAAGCGTTTGAGAAAGCGAGCGGTAAAGATATCCCTTATAAGCTTGTCGAGCGTCGCCCGGGTGACATTGCAGAATGTTGGGCAGATCCTGCTAAAGCTCAGAAAGAGCTTGGTTGGAATGCAACACGTACACTGACTGAAATGACTGAGGATACATGGCGCTGGCAGTCAACCAACCCTGATGGTTTCCCTGGTTAATCTAGTTGTTTCATGAATAGTTAACTTACAAAAAGATGCTTTAGGGCATCTTTTTTGATCTAAATCGAATAAAAAGTAAATTAGTGGTTAAAAAGTATCATTCTGTATCTGTTGTGTTATCATGCACGCGAATTATATGTTTAATGTTAATTTTCTTTGGAGTTAATCATGGAACTAGGCCTAATCATCACTTTCATCATTGCTGCAGCAGTAATGGTTAAGAAAGAAATGGCAGAGAAGTAATTTCACTTTATCCCTTTTTGATACAATTTTTAGTGAAATAATAAAAGCCAGCATTTAGCTGGCTTTTTAGTATCTGCAATTCAGGTTTTTAACGAATTAGAATTCGTATTTAGCTGAAATACCGTAGTTTCTTTCTGCTTGAGAGTTCTCTTTGTAAAGCTCATCATCGCCGCGAATATCATTCCAACGGTAGTACTCTTCGTTAGTTAAGTTGAATACTCCACCACGAATAGTAAGATCTTTCATTGGCTTGTAGTAAGCCGTCAAGTCAACAACCGTTGCACTCGGAAGTTCAGCTTGACCAGCGTTACCGCCGCTTTCGTCATCGAAGTTTATGTCTGAACCAGACTTGTTAGCCGTGTAGTTTAACTTAAGGCTAGTACCCCAGTTTTGGTTTGGAGCATCGTAGTTAAGACCTAATACAGCATTCCAAGGATTAACACTATTCAGTGCATTACCGTTTCCATCTTCACCTTCTGTGTATGAAGCAACGAAGTGAGTTGAAATACCCTTAGGTGCACCAACCAAAACATCCCATAGTAACGTGTTAGAGAATTCAACACCCTTAATTGTTGCCGAATCTAGGTTAACGTTAGAGTAGTGTGTCGTTCCGCCAACTTTTTTCGTTACCACTGTTTCGATGAAGTCATCGTAATCACTGTAGTAAGCCGCAATTTCAGACGATGAAGCCTGTGTATTATGACGGTAACCTAGCTCGTAAGAGATACTGGTTTCTGACTTAAGGTCCGGGTTTGGATCGTTTACGTAACCATGTCCTGGGTTGTCATACGTGTAGTACAGTTCATCGAAAGAAGGGGCTCTAAAGCCTTGGCTAATCTGGCCAAAAATGGTGCCTGTATCAGTAAGTTTGTATGTTGAGCCTAAACGTCCAGTTACCGCAGAATCAGAGAAGTCCGTAAGTGACTCACCCGTATTTTTACCAGGGTCTGTAGAGAAGTAATCGAAACGAACACCTGGAGTAACAACAAGTTTGTCGTTCATTAAGCTAATTTCGTCTTGTACAAACAGACCAAACTTCTGCTCTTTAGCATCAGGAGTGTATACATAAAGCTGATCATCAGTATCAGGATCAGAGTTGTACTCCATGTTTGTATTGCTAATATCACTATGTGTGTATGTTGCACCATAAACTAGGTAATGGTTGTTAATCTCTTTATCTAACTGAGTTTCGATCTCAAGCTTATCTTCGGTGTATTCATAGTCTTTTGTTTGAAGATTGTCATTGTTAGCAGGGACATAAGGTGGGAAGCCAGGACCTGCCGGTTTAAAGCGCTTCGTCACCCCATTTTCTTCTTTAGAGATGTATGACACTTTGCTCGTCACTGTGTCAGCGATAGCGCCATCAGCGAACCAAATATGTTTAATCGCAAATCGATTTTGCTCTGTATCATCTGCACCCGTGTAACTATCGTAGCTTGAGTGATAAATGTCAGAGTCAGAAGTATCTTTGATTAGCTCAGCTAAAAACTCAATACGATGGCTTTCGTTCAATTGGTATTGCAATTTTACTAAAAGGTTATCTGCAGATGTGTCTTGATCTTCTACTGCGTAATTCTCTAAGTTATTAGAGTCGCGGAAGTTTTGAAGCTCTTCACCGTCACGGCGAGTGTAGGCAACCAATGTTTCTAAATCACCAAATCGATTAGCTAATGCAACGTGCTCACTGAAAGAGTTATCTTCTGAAGAGTAAGACAGTTTCGCTTGGCCACCGAAGTCTTCGCCATCTTTCAAGAAATCAGAAGGGTCTTTAGTTTCAAAGGCAACAACACCGCCAATAGCATCACTTCCGTGTAAACTTGAAGCAGCACCTTTGATAATTTCGACACTTTTAAGCATGTCCGGATCGATTGAAATACCGCTAGAATTGATAAATGCGTATGGACCACCATCAAATGAACCTGGCTGAGAAGAGCCATCGACCAAAATCTTAACGCGTTTACCTTCCATGCCACGAATGTTGATAGTCTGTGCGCCTTGGCGAGAGCTTGAATTCATCGTTACACCCGGAGTGTATTCGAAGATTTCATTCACATCTTTCGCCATGTTCTCTTCAATTTGCTTATCCGAGATGACAGTAACAGAAGCCGCAGTATTGATAAGTGTTTGATTCGTACGAGTTGCCGATACAACAACCTCGTCAAATAGGGCATAATCGTCAGCAAAGGCTGATGTTGATGAAAGCGCTAAAACGATTGAAGCAGAGAGTAGGGATTGCTTATACATCTGATAGTTACCTTAGTTCCATAGTATTATCTTGATTTGCGAAAGATAATATTGGATCTAAATGATAATTACTATTATTTGCATTTAAATAATTTTCAATCTTATCAACTGATTCATAATTAATACTCTTAAACACCTGTATTAAAAAGACTTTTACAGTTCCATTCATAGCCTGAATGCTTCTGTTTTTGTGATTCAAGTCTCATTTATAAAGTAGGAAAGCTATGCATAGTCCAATAACACTTGAAGCATTACACATATTAGATGCCATTGATCGTCGTGGGAGTTTCGCAGCTGCAGCGAATGAACTGGACCGAGCGCCTTCTTCATTGAGTTATCAAATCCAGAAGTTAGAACAAGACTTAGATATCATGATTTTTGATCGCTCAGGCCACCGTGCAAATTTCACGGAAGCGGGGCAGTTAATATTAGAGCAAGGTAGAATCATTCTTGGTGCCACTGAACAACTCGTTAACGATGCGAGTATTCTTGCTAATGGCTGGGAGCTAGATTTAACCATTGCCTTTGATGGCATCATTCCTATTGCCAATTTCTTCCCGTTGGTCGACGAACTCGGGAAAATCAGCAAAACACGTGTTCGCTTACAAGAAGAGATCTTAGCCGGATGTTGGGAATCCCTGACAGATGGCCGAGCCGATTTATTGGTATGTCCCAAGCTCGACACGATTCCAAACGATATGAAAAGTGACATCATTGGTAAGATGGAAATGGTATGGGTCGCGGCATCGAACCACTACGTTCATAAACGTTCTGGCGAGTTCGATCAAAAAGCGCGGGAAAGTTACAGGGTTATTGCAATTGCAGACACTGCACGCGATCAACCAGCGTTGAGTCGCAACATTCTCGAGAAACAACCTCGTTTAACCGTAACAAGCTTCCCTGCAAAGGTAGAGGCTCTGACAACAGGATTAGGGATTGGCACCTTGCCGAGTAGTATTGCTAAGCCGCTGATTGAATCTGGCGTTCTGCAACAGATTTCGGGTACAGAACCACAGCCGATCGATATCGTCATGGCTTGGCGACGCAACAAAATGGGCGACGCCAAGTCTTGGTGTATCCAACATCTTAAAAAGACATGGGCGTTAAAGTAACGGTAACACCATATCTGCAGTACCATCTTCAAAACTGATATCTAGCTCGAAGCCGAGCTTTTGAGCTAGTGTCAGCATCCCTCTATTCGTTGGCATCGTCATGCCCGACATCTGTTTAGTCTGCTTCGCACGGCAGTAATCGATAACCTTAGTCATAAGAATACGACCTAAGCCGACACCTTTCAGATCGGAACGTATCAGAATCGCGAACTCGGCATCGGTGTTCTCTGGGTTAATTAGCGCTCTCGATACACCAATAATCGCAGGCACACCTTGTTCCTTACGAACCACCACAAACGCGATTTCTCTATCAAAATCAATCTGAGTAAAGTTCGCTAATGCCTCATGATTGAATTCACCAACATCACTAAAGAAACGTTTATAAAGATCCTCTTTAGATACTCTATTAATAAAATCGGCATGAAGCGGTTCATCTTCAGGAAGAATAGGGCGTAACAACACTTCGGTGCCGTCCTTGAGTACGATATTCTCTTCAAGCTCGACCGGATAAGGGCGAATCGCAAGACGTTCTTGTGGATCGCCTTCGTACGCTTTCAAGATGATATCGGCATCTAATATCGTGAACTTGTCACCATTGGCCAATACTGGATGGATATCCAAATCATGTATTTCAGGGCAATCTACTACCATTTGCGATATACGAACCAGCAACTCAGAAAGCCCTTCAATGTCGATTGGGTTAGGCAGTTTTTGCAGGCGAATCTTGCCACTTTTTATCGCCCTAATGATCAAGTAACGCGCCAGTGTCATGTTAAGCGGTGGGAAAGCAGCCGCGGCATCAATCGATTCATCCCACTCAGAGCCACCTTGGCCAAGTAAAATGATAGGGCCAAAGGTTTCGTCCGTTGTGACCTTCACTCGCAGTTCTTGGCCGCCTGCAAGCTTGGCCATACCTTGAATCAACAAGCCATGGATATGAGCAGTAGGGAACGACAATTGAGATCGATCGAGAATTGCCTGAGCGGCATTCGCGACTTCGCTACTGTTTCGTAAATTGAGCATCACACCTTGAACATCCGACTTATGCGCAATGTCTGGCGAGCGAAGTTTTACGGCGACCGGGTAACCGATCGTTTCAGCAATGTGCACCGCTTCACTTGGGTCGGAAGCAATCCAAGTTGGCAACACATCAAGATTGAAGTGCTTGAAAAACTGACTGTTTTGATGGGTATCAAGACTAACTGTATCTTTATCTAGTAGTTGGCGTTCTATCCAATTTTTTGCATCTGCCAAGTCTTCAATGTGCACTTTTTCTGCCGTGGTCGGCGTTTCCATTAACTGACGTTGGTTGCGTCTGTACTCGACCAAGTGCATGAATGCGACCACTGAACTTTCAGGCGTTCGATAAGTTGGGAAACCCGCTTCAGTAAACAACTTTCTCGCCGGCCTTGCGGTTAACTCCCCAGACCAATTCGTTAAGATATTAAAGCGCTTGTGGCGAGGATGCTTTTTAATCGCTTCAATAATTCTCTCTGCTGTTTTGGCTGAATGTGCGACCGCAGAAGGGCTGTGCATGATAAGAATGGCATCCGCTTCATCTCCATCGAGCAAGATGTTTATGGTGTCGATATAGCGTTGATCGCCGGCATCGCCAACAATGTCGATAGGGTTGCTATGAGACCAACTCGATGGCAAAACCTTACTGAGTTTATCGAGCGTATCTTCAGATAATTCTGCGAGCTTACCGCCGCGGTCAAATAGGGTGTCCACGGCCATAATTGCAGGGCCGCCACCATTGGTAACAATAGCCAAGCGCTCGCCACGCAAGGGCACTGAATGAGTTAGTGTCTCTACCGCAGCAAACAGTTCATGTAAGTTCTTAACTCGCAACATACCGCTGCGTCGGATCGCAGAGTCATAAATAATGTCTAAGGTATCGGCACCACCGGTATGTGCCATGGCCGCTGCTCGGCCTTTCGCTGTTCGCCCGCCTTTTAGCACTAGAATTCGTCGGTTGCGTGACGCTGCACGCGCTGCAGAGATAAAGCGCCTCGCATCAGTAATGCTATCGACATAAAGCAATATCGCTTCGGTGTGAGAATCAGTACTCAGATAATCCAAGAGTTCCGAGAATTCAATGTCACTGCCATTGCCTATCGAGATAAACGCTGAGAAGCCAATCTCTTTGTCGTTCGCCCAATCGAGAATCGTGGTACACACTGCAGCCGACTGAGAAACAAAGGCGATCTTACCTGGCAGTGCAGTCACTGGAGAGAAAGAGGCATTTAAATTTAACCATGGGACAATAATCCCCAAGCTATTGGAGCCAAGCACCCGAATGTTGTGTTTTTTAGCAATCGCTAGGCATCGTGCATCATACGTTTCGCCATTATCGCTTTGTTGCTGCATGTCGGAAGAAAGCACGATGACAGAGGCTATGCCTTTCTCGGCCAGCTCTTCAAAAATAGCCACATTACGGGTCGCATTGGTACAGAGAATCGCAAGGTCAGGCACAATAGGCAGTGACAAAATGTTCTTGTATGAGAGTACGCCTGCCACCGAGTCATATTTTGGCGTAACGGGCATCACCGCACCTTTAAAATCCCCGTGCAACAAATTGTTCATGACGATATATCCCGCGCGCGTTTCTCGTTGAGAAGCACCAACAACAGCGATTGAACGGGGTTTAAGGAGGGGATCAAGATGATTCATAGACATATCCTAGCAATGCACGTAAGTTCATCGTAACTTACTTTTCACTCACGGGTTGATGGCAAATTCACCGAATTCAGATGAATAAGCAAACACTGCATAAAGTTTGTGAAATAGGTCACCCACTAATGGTGTATAATCTCAAAGTTAACTTGATTCTAAACCGACGTATCGGCATGATTTATAGTAATTATTATTAAGGATATAGAGCTTTCCATGAAAAAATTTGCAATTGTGACTTTGCCACTGCTCTTGGCTGCATGTGTATCGGACGACTACGTTACCAATGTAACTTCAGATAGTTATCAAGAAGAGTACAAAACGGCAAAAGTTGAAGCTCCAGTTGTATCTCAATCTGAGCAAACAGGCGTTGTTGAAGAAAACGTTGTCAACGTGATCAGAACCGAACCTGTTGAGCAGAAAGTCACTCAAACAACTAAAGCTAAGCCAGTTGCAGTAGTGACAGGCCCAACGAAGAAACAACAAGATATGAACCAGCGCTTTGGTTACACGGTTCAAGTTGTTGCTGTTGGCAGCCAGAGTAAAGTCGATTCTTTCGTGAAAATGCTACCTACGACTTCTCAACCAGTTTGGGAAAACTACAAAATGGTTAACGGCACTAAGTGGTTCACAGTACTTTACGGTGATTACGCAACACGCTTAGAAGCTAAAAAAGCAATCTCAACGCTGCCAACCACTTTCCAAAACTTGAAGCCGTTTGTTAAGAGCATTGATGACATCAAGAACTCTGAATACCCAACGCTTAACAAGTTGAACTAAGTTTTAATTCAGAAAGAGGGAGCAAATGCTCCTTCTTTTGTTTTAAGACCAACAGTTTTGTTTAATAGTTAATCGCTCGATCTTTCGAACACAATTTTAACGTTCAAAACACTGTACCTATTTCGACTTTTGTTTATCATTGAAGTCAGTATTCCTAGTTTCAAGGACCGAATTTACCCATGAACACCATTAACATCCTTCTACTTTGTGGCGGTGGATCTTCAGAGCATGAAGTCTCTTTAGTTTCAGCCAATTACCTTTTTGAACAACTGAATAGCGTTGCAGATTTTAACGTTGTCAGAGTTGAAATTAAAAACGAAGGCTGGTGTCTTGATTCAGGTGAATTGGTTTATCTAGATATCAATAATCAAACCTTACGTGGCGACAACCTAGAGTCTAAAGTCGATTTCATTGTGCCTTGTATTCACGGCTTCCCGGGTGAAACAGGTGACATTCAATCATTGTTTGAAATGGCTAAGATTCCGTACTTAGGCTGTGGCTCTGAAGCGAGCAACAACAGCTTCAACAAAATCACGTCAAAGCTTTGGTACGACGCACTTGGCATCCCAAATACGCCGTATCTGTTTTTATCAGATAACAACGACCAAGCGCATTCACAAGCGACTCAAGCTTTTGAAAATTGGGGTAAAGTGTTTGTAAAAGCGGCTCGTCAAGGTTCTTCTGTAGGTTGTTACCAAGTTAACCAAGTAGAAGATTTAAGCGAGGCTATCAACAAGGCGTTTACTTTCTCGGACCAAGTATTGGTTGAGAAATCAGTGGTGCCTAGAGAGCTAGAAATTGCTGCTTATGAAATCGATGGCGAGCTACATATCAGCAAGCCGGGTGAGGTGATTGCACCGAATGGCGCATTTTACTCTTACGAAGAGAAGTACAGTGCAGACAGTCATTCAATCACTGAAGTTGAAGCAAGTAACTTAACAGACGAACAGCGTGAATTGATTGCAGACAGCGCACGAAAAGTCTTCACTCAGATGAAGCTTCGTCACTTGTCTCGTATCGACTTCTTCTTAACGCAAGACAACGAGATCTACCTGAACGAAGTCAACACCTTCCCAGGTATGACGCCAATCTCCATGTTCCCTAAAATGGTTGAGCATGACGGCCACAAATTCAACCAGTTCTTGGAGAACTGCGTGAGAACGAGCCTTTCTTAGGTTTCTAACTCATTTTCGTTCACTTAGAGCTGAATCAACCAGTGCCTTAAGCTTTCTGCCAAGGCACTTTTTGTTTTTAAAGCCAGCCGTTTTTACGAATCTATCATTTTAGCCACAACTTATATCAACGTAGTAATATCCAAATTATCTAGGAACCGTCATTGCCAAGGTATTAACGCCTTAAACTTCATTTTCTCACTCTCAGCCGTTCCCGTGAAACCTACATATTGGGCTGGCATTGCCGGGCTAAGCCAACGACCAAAGTCCTGAATCTCTCTAACCTTAAGGCCTTGTTTCGACAACTCTTGTGCGGCACCAACACGAATCGAGTTTCCAGAGAAATGGTGATTTTCTGGCAATTGAAGTAAGTCGCTAGCTCTTCTCAATATCCTATAGATGGACGAATCATCCAAAGGCTGCAAACCAATATTTTCATGCTTGTCTATCGCACGAAATACTGGCAACTCATCTTGTATACCAGTAAACGAAAACCAACGTTGAAGTGCAACACTGGCTATTTTTGACAACTGATAAGCAGAATCTTTGACTGTTACTTGGTAATGATCTTGAACGTACTCAACATCACTCATCGATAACACCTTAAGCTCCGAGCGTTTTAAAGCACACTCGAACATCACGTTATAAATTGCGATGTCTCTGATCTCTTTCAGATTTGCTTTATCATGGGAGAGCAACGTATTTAAACCAGTGAGATGCGTAGATGTCATAGCATTGGTTTGTTTAGCGTCACCGGCCATATGAGATTGTAAGTGGAGCAGGGTAAAGCGAACTTGCCTGTGCTTGATCGGGTTAGCAAAGCTCATCACAGTATGTAACATGCTAAGCGTTGCAGTGTAACGTTTTAAGGATGCGTATTTTCTATCGTTGGACTCCGTTTCAAGAAAACGACGAACAGCAGTTATAGATGCGGGAAGTGTGTTAATACGATGTTTGGTACAGAACGCATGATAGCGATTCCAATCACTATAAATGCCCAACAGTGAATTGCGAGAGTATTGAAATCCTGTCAACTCATCTATAATTTCTATTGTCGCGTTGCTGTTTAATTTTTCAACAAATGAATTAATTATCACAGAGTCGGTTAAAATAGGGACTTTTTTTCTCAAATTACCATACCTCGACAGGTGTTTTTACCATATTATGCTTGATATCATTATTAGTATACTTATGATTAATGCAGTGAAAACAGAAAGATGATTAATAGATATGGCTAATTCAATTTACCGAAGCGTCCATCTTCAATCGATAGATGCTAACAACACAGTTTGGCGTGCTAAGTTAAAAAACAACGTTATTCAGGGCAACCTAGCTGCCGTGAAAAAAAGTATTGATTGGTGGATTGATACCGCATCTATTATTGATCCAAAAGAATTCATGTCATTAAATAAGTCGAGAGGAACTGGTGGCTCTACTGAAAACTTCAACGGCTACCAAATCAAGAATGACACCGGTGAGCCTAATGCGTGGTATTGCATGTTTAACGGTCGCTTAATCAAAGGCGGCAAGATTGCAATTCAACGCCATATAGAAGCTTACTTACTCGCAAAACAAAAAGCAGAGCAACAAAAGAAGTAAATTATGAGCCTAGTATATTCAACAGAAACAGGTCGTATTAAGCCTGAAGAAGAGAAAGTCCAACGTCCTAAAGGCGATGGGATCGTTCGAATCCAAAAAGAAACCAAAGGCCGTAAAGGCAAAGGCGTTTCTGTAGTAACTGGCTTAGACCTAGATGACGCACCATTAAAACTAATGGCAGCAGAACTCAAGAAAGTTTGCGGCTGCGGTGGCTCAGTAAAAGATGGCAACATCGAAATTCAAGGTGATGCTCGTGATAAGATCAAAGCGCACCTTGAAAAGAAAGGCTACAAAGTTAAATTTGCTGGCGGTTAATCTCTAACTAATACTAGGGTTAAAATCGAAGATTATTATCACTGGTTATTAGGTATTTTATGGTAAATAGCCAATATGGTTAAATACACAGTATAAATTAGAGAGTATCGACACAATAAAAAGGCAGGGTATCGCACAAAGATACCTGCCTTATAAACATCAAAACCTATTTAACATAACGTACATAATACGCAGTGGTGTACGTTGAAATCTGAGACTATTCAGTACCTTAGTCCTTGAAGATTTTGCACACAACGCCGAATTAAGTCCTTAATGTCGTTGGTTTTATGGATTTTGTCTGCACATTTATGCGCGTTGAGTTTGATATTGTTGGCTATACTTTGTTTTCGTGTCTCTGATTTTTACGCTGACGTGTCGACGTTTCCAGAGACTTTCTACTACAAACACACTTTATGAGGAGGAAAAAAACTTTGCACGCTTGTCTTAATTTTTGAAGGAGATCACATGCTCACGCCACACTTTGCGGATCTCGTGCATCATCACTTTGATGATATCCACGACGCCGCGGACTTTTTTCACGTTCAACCGATCACGGTCCAACGTTGGCTCTCAGGTGAAGTCCCTGTGAACCCGATGGCCGAAAAACTCATGAACATTCACGCTCGCGGTTATTTGCCCTTAGATCATCGTTGGAATGGATTTAGGGTTCACTTTGACCGTGCCACCTTGATCACGCCTGAACGACGCGAGTTTAATCCGAAAGAATTGCTCAGTTTTGCGTATTGGCGCGACGAACATCGTCAACTCGTCGAACGCCACGGTCGAATTGATTCCCCAAAGTTTTACCCACCTAAGGAACATCCACTGCCATTTCGTGGCGGTCGTCGTATGCCCGCAAAACCTTGGGTGCCCACCAAATTCAAATAAGACCAAGTACAACACCCACAAGTAATCACATTACTCGCTCTCCTAGCCTACACGAATAACTAACCGATTATTCTACCCACATCCTTATCGATCACGTTGTGAACGTAAAATCACGTGTGCGTGTTGGACTCCAAGTGGATATCGATTGAGTAGATATAAAAAAGCCTGCTAATAGCAGGCTTTTGTGAGCATTTATTTTTCTAAGAATAACGATTCTTTTTTGTTGTTTAAAAGCTGAGTGAAAAACTCAACACAAGGCCTTTTGTACGTACCAATCTTGTATGTGGATGCTGTTGTGTAACAAATATCCAAATGGCTTAGTGGATGTAAGCGACCGTCTTCATTGTCAGGATCATAATCATATCTCAAATAACCATCTTCAAATGAGATCAGCTCGATGACAAATGCCCATATATGATCAACTTCTGTCTCAAAAGTTTCCTCAAGAAGGCACAAAAAATCCAACGAATTTGGTGACTCAAATCTGTCATCGCTGAGTAGAGACAAGACATTAGAGCTCGTTATACTGTCAATTTGCGCGATATGTTGAGTATAAAAAACTAGCTCACCGTTATTTTGAATAACTCTAAAAGGAGATCGAATTGAAAATATCTTATCTTTTGATTCATAGACAAACCTATTCATATCATCAACGATAATATGTAGGTAACAGTCCACTTCTCCTTCAACCTTCACATCAGTAGTTGCATATTTAATGGTATTCATTAGTAGTGCAACTACATCTTTTTTACTCCTAATGATATCAAAAAATATATCTTTAAAGTCATTGTCTATAGGAAGTTTAAAGTGCTTCAATCTACTCTTCCCATAACTGCAAATTGATATGGAATTCGATGACCTTTTTTATCAGCTTAGCGTTAAAAGTTTTAGTTGTTCGATTGATAATTTCGTAAAGTTCGTTTCGTGCAGCCATAGGGATTTGGTACTCATCAAATAACTCATGAACAGCATCATAATACGGTTTTTCCGCTTCTTTATAGGTGATTGTTGTTTTTATCTGAGCTATTTCTTGAGGGCTAGGAGTTTTTATTGTCAACTTCCCTGTTCTATTTATCTTATCTAACTCCGTAGTTAAGTTTGCTAGCACTGCTTCATTCGACTCTTTACTAATCAAAAGATAACTTTTTAAGAATGAACGAGTTAACATCATATATAGAGCATTTCTATAGCTTAAGCTCTTAGTTATCGACTTTGTAACACAAATAACAAAAGGGAACTCCAAGCCTTTAACGTTGTTTTTGTTACTTACGAATAATTGCCCTTTTCGTTTAGTCTTAGATTCATAGGCTTTGTTAACTTCCCAACCAAATTCTTTTTTTACTGAGAAATACAGCTTGTCCGCAGTTTTATAAATATAGTCTCCGCGATCTATGAAGATAACACCAATATCGTCCACTGTTACCGTGGGGTGTTTTACCTGAATATCTCTAATTATATCTAGTATTTTTTTCTCAGCATCTTCGTTGTCAATCGCGCTGGTTGGAACAATATCTACGCTTGAATGGTCAGCATCAACAATGTCTGCAAATCTTCTAAGCGGCTCCCTCGTCAATTCGTGAAACTCACCGACTATCTTAGGCTGATAGCCACATGCCAACCACTCTCGATCTTCCAACCATCTCAATTTTGGAGTTTCAAACAGTCCCATACCCAAGGAGTGTGCAAACATGAGAGTTCGAGGGTCTGTGCGATAACATTTACTCAATAAGTAATCCGGTGTAATTTCGCTGATTAGATTTTCATCAAAAATACTCTGGAATATATCTCCTGCTACGTATATATGTTTTTTTGTTACCAGTTGACATAATTCAATAAAAGAATCTGGGAAATCTTGACTCTCGTCTAATAAAATATAGTCAAACGCAAATCCTTTGTGCTCCACCAATCCTAAAGACTTTAATTGCTCCAACGCGAGCTTACATACTCTGTCAAATGTATTAAATCGACTGTATCGATAAAATGACAATCCGTAGAAATCACATATATATGAGTATGCGCCAGAGTTTTTGTCATGTGCAGAACCCCAAGAGTTGACACACCATAGCCTTTCATTCCATAAAATTTGTTGTTCTACTTTCATGAAATCAAAAAAGTCGGGAATACGTTTACGCAAACTAGAGGCTAAAATATGGTTATGACAAGTAAACAATATACGTGAGTCGTCATGAGATTCATCGAGGTATATTTCTTTAAGCTTGTGCATTAAAAGTTCAGTTTTACCGGTACCAGATAAACCTTGAATACGTGTTATATGATTCGTAGGCTTTTGATAAATAAATCGTGTTTGGTCACCATCAAAAAGAACGATTTTCTGCTTTATTTTGTCCAAAACATTATCGGCTACAACAGAGTTAACTTTTGATATGTCATTGATGCTACCTGTGAGCAACGAAATCAAAAGTTCTGAGATTCTTTTATCCGAGGGTTCTGTAAGTTGGATTGAACTTAAGAAAGTATCGAAATTATCAATTTGAGTTACTGAGATTGATGAAATTAGATTGCGCTTCCAATGTCTAGGACGACCAATTTCATCTTTGTATCTATACTTATCAGAAATTGAGCCTAAATCTTCAATAAAATCATCACAAAAATCTTCAAATTCATCTTGGCTTTGAGCAAGGTTTACAAAGGTGATTTTGTGCTCTGGAATCAAAATGACAAGAGCTTTTTCACACTCGTATGAATACTTGTTATCGCCTAACGGACGGTCAATAACATAGATTTGTTTCATCTCTGAATTGGCGTATTGTTCAAGAGTCGAAATGAAACCAGAGTTGTGTTCATTTTTTTCGGCTTGTAAGTAAAAAAAACTGCTAGACATGACTAAAACACTATTTTGATAAGTTACCTTAATTCTAATCTACAGTCTCGTTTTGATAAATAAAAAACTGAAAAAAAAGCGAACTCAATCAATGAGTTCGCCTTTGGTTTCTAGTGCAACAAGTATTCATCTCAACTAGTTTTGGGTACTCTAAAGAGGTAATGAACAGATTCTATAAGAGTGATCTCATTGAAATGAACAGATAATTCAACATCATTCAATAAGATAAACAAAAGTACATCACTTTCTGACGTATCGTTCATTAGATACCAATCAATATCCCCGATTTCACAGCGCTGCACTGCTTCATGTATCAGAAAAAAAAGCTCGTATACACAATCTTCACAATTTGATTGTGCATCGAGTACAAGTTTTAAAAGAGTGTTTTTAGTGTCCATTAGATTAGTTTAGAGCAACTCATAGAGATTAAAGTATGAACAAAGGGCTAGTTCTTACGATAACCTACGCAATTGACTAAACACTAACAGCACTATGAACAGGTTCTCATTTCTTTGAGAAGATGTTGTGCTTTTTTTAAATCTTGGTCAACTTTGTTCGTGTCACTACCTACAAATTTCAATTGGTCAGCATAATGTTCAATCATTAGTATCGCGAAATCCTGAGCAAGATGTGCATACTCGGTTTCGTTTACCCATCTAAAATTAATTGATGTCTGATGCGTTGGCCAACATTTTTGATATGCTCGTACGGCAAGTGTCAACTCAGACTCAATAGCCTCTAATCCAAAATCATCAATGTTTTCAAAGTGCCAAGTTAGAACATGAAGATTGTTACGTTTTTCTTGGGCCCATTTGTATTCTCTACCGTTTATCCCATCAGAAAAGCGACCAGACATTGGTTGAAATGTTCGACCAACATACTTCACAGTCTCTGAACTGAAAACTAAATATATTTTCCCACCAACTTTTCGATCGATTGGACAAAAACGCGAGCCATGTTCCTCGTTCATCACTGAATATTGAAGTCGTCCTTCATTTTCATCAATATTGACTTTATATTTATTCGGTACTTTCACCATTTAACTCTCTCCAAAAGTAAACTGATAACTACTAGCAATAAGATTTCGTAATCTTTATTCCGTGTGACTTACAATAATTTACCATATAAAACATCAACTTAATTAATTAGCTGTAAAGACGGATGATAGAAAATTATTTGCTTATTAATGAAAAGTGCAAGAGCGGATCTCATAACAAAAACAGCTCCTTATTGCTTGGTCTTCTCACAGCATTTTCGTGTAGTGTTTGGTCTAACCACTAGCTTTATCCAAATGCCAAAGGTTGAGAATCGGCCAGAAAAAGCTCTGTTAGATCAATTTAAACTAGAACTCAATTTTGACTAGCTCTGCAATTTTTTCGGCTACAACAGCCATTGAATCTTCAGATGTATCTAAGCCACTTCTAGAAGCAAGCAACGGGCTCACATTACGAAGCTCCTCATATGTGGTGTCATGTATTACAGGAATCAGTTGGTTACCAGCCAGAAGAGCAGAAAGCTCCTTGTCAGCGACCCCTTCTTTGGGTAGGCGTGCCAACATCGCTGGAGTTACAAGAACAAGTCCAATACGTGAATTAGCTAAACCTTTGTCGATCGCACGCATCATCGGAACACCAAGAGCAAGATCTTTTTCGCTAAACCAAACGTTTACACCGGACTCTTCGAGAAGGTCATGAAGTTCTTTAGCTACTTTTTTGCGATCATCCCAAGCATGACATAGGAAAATGTCACGAAGGTCCGGTTGTTCCGTAGCTCTCTTTTCGACAGTTTCTCGAATTGGTGTGAGTGATTGTATCTGGCTCGCAGTATAAGACACAGATGAACCTGGTTTTGACCAATTAGGCCTTTTACTGCTTGTTCCACTGCTGCTGCCTCTAGTATTGCTTCCGTATGATGAATATGACGGAGGCGAATATGAAGAATAGCCTCCATAGCTGCGACTGCGGCTACTACATGCAGGACATGCCGCTGCTCCACTAGCTGTACGGTGTCCATTTCTTGGTGCTGTGCATCTTGCCATATTACAATTATCCTTTTAATGAAGATTGTTAGATTAAAAGGAGCATAACCATTATTCTTATTTATAACAGTGATTTAAATCATCAGTTCTGCAACTAGATGCTAAAATAATAAGCTCATAACGATAAAATATATAAAAAGCTGTTTCTATCAGAAAATGGCTCTTTTTAGTAATGTGAATTGTCAGAGTTTTTTGTAACGCTTTCGCGTAGTTTTAGCCCTAACCACTCGCCCATTTCTAAGCGTGTAACCCTTCATTAACTGGCCATTTTGCTTGCGGCCTTTGCACTTATACCCTTTCTTAGCCATTGGGGTCCTCCAATTTTCGTATCCGTTGCTCTTGGTCTTGTTGCACTCGCTTTATCCAGTTTATGTCTGTTTTCAAAGCCGCAATCGTACCAAGGCTTGAGACTCCACCTGTAATTAGTGCAATGATTAACGCTTCGAGATACGCCATCACTTTATTTTCCATCGAGATGCGTAGTATTCAAGTAGGTATCGCACCATGGCACGCATGCCTAGCGTATCGACAACAACAGCACCGACTACAAACCAATAAGGGTTAGGGATGTTCTGCAGTGCATTGAAGCCTTGTTCAACATATGGCGCGTAATTAGGAATGAAAGACAAGATGAGTGGTACGAAGACGACTAACAGGATAAATTCGTCCTTAAATCCCCTATCTCGAATGCTGATATCATCAAGGCTACTGGCCTGCTCTTCACCATTTTGTAACCGCCGTACCCTCGCCTGATGCTTCTCACTTTCGAGTTCATCTTTACGCTTTAACGCTTCAGCTTTGTTTTGATTAAGCTGCTTATAGGTCGCTACGCCACCGGTCACAAGATTCAGTAGTGCGCCAATCATGGGTACACCAAACGATTCAATTCAACGTGTGGACCATCTCTAAGGCTTTTCCAGTCACCGCCCCAAATGATTGAGACTTCGAGCTCCTTAGCCGCCTGTTTAAAGGCTTTGCTAATCGCTTCGTAATACTTAAAGTCCCACGTCACCTTGCTGTTTTCATCGTAAGCCACAAAATCAATCGCATGGCCTGATTGATGGCGACTTGGACGTTTGTGGCCGTCTAGTTGGCTCAAGCCTTGTTGATAGAGCTTGTATTGCCGCTTGGCGGTGCGAAGTCCTTCGGTGATACCGAAATCGTATGGTGAGATTTGCAAAGCCCTACGGACCACTTTCTTCAAATCACCATGTACACCGAGCATTCGAGCTTCACTGCGAGTAGACAACACAAAGTTGCTAACCGACTCATCGATGGTTTTCTTATTCATAAGATACACTCCAGCCAGTAAGCCACTGGCGAGTAACACTATCCATCTCATTCGTCCTCCGATTTCACTAGGAGTCTCGAATGCAACGTAATGCTGGCGTCAACGTTGGAGACGGTAATTTCAAGTTTGGCCGCGGCTTTCGGTTTTATAAGAAACAGTGGATAGCCATAAAGGGAATTCGAGGCAAAATACAGATACAGGAGACGCGAAGACACTTGCGTGTTGTTGGCCCTGAGAAATCTGATATAGACGATGCCAGGTTTCGCCAAAATCCGAGAGGAACCACTGCTCTGGTTGTGCGGCGTTGCTTGCGATTGCTTAAAGCGCCTAAGGGTCAAATCGAGCAATTCGACATGGTTAGAAAGTGGGAACGACGCCTTTCGATTTGAGCCGAAAATGAATTTCATCTGATTGTCGTGCTTTGCTTCCACGTTCAACAAACTATCATTAGCGCTCGTAAGCTCAGGATTGGTTAATGACAACATCATAGCGCTTCTCCTACTTTAAGGCGGTCGCTCGCGGTGCCTTTCAAGCTCACGGCTTGGTTAGTGTTGAGCATCAAATGCCCTCCCGGGCGTAACTCCAAAAACCCTTGCACCATGACCGACGCTTTGTTGGTCGAAGCCGCTTGTAAAATGAGGAGCCTTCTCGCGGTTTTGCTGCGAATGGTCTGTGTTCGCCCCGTTAATGCCAGAGTCCCATTGCCGATTTTGGCGAACGTCACCCGCTCAGGATCCGACGTGACTTTCAATTCACTATTGGTGATGGTCGCTTGCACGTTTAGTGATGTATTTCCGACCTCAACATTCACCGGTTGTTGAATACGTTCAACGGTCAACGGCTGTGTGATTTGGTCGACGGTAACCGGCTCGGCCACTCGATTGACATTAACCGGTGTTTGAACCTGGCTAATCGTAATAGGTGTTTGTATTTCAGATACTTTTATTGGAGTTACAATGTCACTAACCTTAATCGGATCGAGCACTTTTCTAACGTTTATTGGCTTTTCAATTTCACTGATTAACAGCGCATTGTTGACGCTGATTTTCTGAGCCTTAGTCATGATCAGTAAATCCGACACTTGGTATTCAAAGGTCACATCTACGGGCTGATGATTGTGTAATTCGAGCTTATCTAGCGCTGACACATCAACGGTGTCACCACCAAAGATCTCAACTGGACGCATGGTATCGCCCTGCAGCAGTAACGAGTGCGTAGTGTCGCGTAATATAAGGTACTTACCGGACTGACCCGCGTTAAACGTCAACGTTTGATTAGGCCTTAGTGTGTGAGTCTGTTTCATGATGAACGCCCTGCCATCAAAACACCTATCGTGATGATGGTGCCGATGATCCCCATTGTGAGAGACAGTTTCTTCAACATTGAATTGTCCGATTCTGAGGTACCGGTTTGCTCTCGCGATTTCGCACCATCGGCCAAAGCAATCGCCGCTTTAGTGGTTTCCGTTTGTTGGCCTGCCATCGACTTAATTGAATCAATCGCGTATTGGCTCACTTCGGATTGCTCTTCAAGCGCGGAAGCCCCAAAACCAAACGCCTCGTCAACGGTGTTGTCGACCACGCGCAGCGAGTTATCGACCATGTTCAGTGAATCTCCAACGACCGATTCATTGACTCTCAAGGCTTGGGTGCCAAAATCAAACGCTTCTTCTGCAGTCCGTCCAGCAATGGCCATTGCGCCATGATCGGTCATGGTCAAATTGATGTCCGAGTCACTGACGCCCGACAGCATCACGCCGGTATTATCGCGACCCACCGCAGCACTGCTGCTGGTATTCGTGGTCGTTGTGGTGTTGCTTTGACGACTTTTCGAAGAACTTCTTCCACCCATATCCGCTAACCTTATTTGTAAAACCCGTTCATCACCGTGACGTTCAATTTCCTGAACCGGTAATTTCAATCGTCTTGCAATGAATCGCTCGGCACCATCACGATAAAAATGCGCTCGTACCGAATCAAAGCCATGCTTTTTAGCATGCTCAACGGCGGCCAACGTGCCGGTGGCCATTTCTCCCACCAATCCCACAACAACCAACTCTTTGGTGTTGTTTTTTAGCTGCTCACCACGCAACAACATGACAGTGTCACTTATTTGATACGTTGCCTCTAAGCCTTGTGCTACCTCAGTTTGTGCTTGTTCGTAGTAGTCTCTAAGTACCGGTTTTAACCGTTGCTGAACGGACGACCATGACGTGGGTTGTAGGCTAGCGTTTCGACAGCGCATACAACGCAAATAGCGCCATCAACACAATGAACCACCACGGCATTCCTTTGGATTCACCTATGCTGATGTGCCCGCCTTCGAATCCACTGTTGTTCGTGGTGTTACCTGCCGTTCCAGAAGTCGCAGGCCCTGCCATACCACCTTGCAAGCCGCCACCACCCGTTAGTGATGTTAATGATCCGAGCATCATTGCCCTCCTTTAAACCAAATCCATGAGGCAATAATGAGCACCACAAACAACACTTTGGTTATTCCTTTGCTCGCGCTGATCCCGATAAGACTGCCCGCGCCTACGCCGCCTAATACCCAAAACACTAATGGCATGACCTTCTCCCTATTTTCGAAACGCGAGTACGCCCAATAACAGCACCACCATCAAACCAATTCCGCCACCGATATACAGCAAGGTTTGATCAGCCTGACGATGCCCCTGTGGTGTGGTCACGGCGTTCCCTCTGTCATCGACGACAGGATGATTCGGTTGTTGAGTCTTATCTGGGTTAGTTGATTGGTCATTACTCGGAAAAAGCCACGACGCGTTTTCCCCCACGGAATCCAATGCACCCGACCCAAACTCTAAGAGATCATCGAAGAAGCTTTTCATCGCCGTTCCTTAGCCTGTGCCACTTTGCAGCACTTCAGGACGTGTGACTTTTACCGATTCCACTAAGATAGGTATCGATCCAGGGACATCCGTTGTCGTGACAGAAAACTTGAGGTTTGAGCTGTGCTGCGTTGGAAACAACTCATCAATAGAGAACCCACGTACAATTGGGTCAAAATGGAAATAACCGTCTTGTGGCGTACGCTGATTCCGCTTGGCGTTAGCCTCTGAAATAAAGGTGTTGGCTTCGTACTCTTTGACAAAATCACGCTCTATTTCAAGCTTGCTGATGTTGTCGTGCATAAAGTGCATTCGCCTAATACTGATAAGTGGACTCGTTACCAAGTTGGTGAACTCGTTCTCACCTTGAGCATTGGCTGGCATGGTTTCGCGTTTGATCATTGGGACCAACACTCGCATGGCTTGAGAATTACTCACCCATGCATGAACTTGAATGGACAACGGCGTCGCGTTAGCCGCTTTGCTCTTGAACTGAATATCTAGGTGGATGTTATCGCCAAGCTCTGTGACTAAACCGGTGTAACGCACTCCGTTTTTAGTACGCGCCACAATGTCACTGAACGGGATAACAAAATGCCCCGAAATGGCATCACGTCGCTTATAACGCTCTAGCATCAATAGCTCTTCGCCACTCAGGACATAGATCTCTTCTGCATTGAGCGTAATAGCGATACGTAACATATCCGCCGCGCTCGCGTTGGTTTCGAGAATAAGTTCGTGGTATGTCGGGCCATTAGGGATAGGCAACGTGCCTTTTTGTCCCCACGACGCGCCAACCATCGAATTAAGTTTGATTGGTTTGACTGACATCGTGATCCCCTTTAGAACCAGCCAGAACGACCGAGTAACTTATCTAGGCCACCGACTTTATTATTCACGGCAAAGACGATTGCACCCGTCGTTACCGCCGCAATTCCGGCGACAATCGCCACGTTTTTCACATTCAATCTCATGGGAGTTCCTTTGGAATGATTGATGCTGTTAACGTGGCTCTTTCATATCAGAATCACCACTCCCTAAAGCCTGTTAGGTAAAGGGTTTAACCTATTAGGTTACCTTTATCGGTTTGGGTAGATTTTGCCTTGCTGCCATTTCCCTAATCCTGGGGATTTGAGGATGTAATCGGCGAACTTTTTACGCCCTAAATGCTCACGGTCAACGCAGCTTTGCAGTGAAAGAATGGCGTCGATTGGAATGTCGAAATACTCTGAGATGTACTTAGCGTTGCGCCTTGAACTGACCGCACCCACATACACATATTTGGATTCATCAAGCACCGTCTTTGGCACTTCTTGGCCACGTTGAAACGTCGCATGCATAACTAAACCAAACCCGCGGCCACCGGTCCATAACTCCCCAGCAATACCATCGAGTTTGGACGGTGAATGCGTGAACTTGGCTAACTCTTCAATCACGCAATGCAGCTTTTTAGGATGGTGGCCATTACCCAATGACCACACCATATTAGCGAACTGCTCAAGGTTCTCTCGCGTCCGATCTTGTTCAACCAACGCCAAACGAAACGCGGCCTTTTTCTTACGAGCAAACCACGCTTTATGATAGAACTCGTCAAAGCTGTAACACGCTTGCACGCGACCACCTTTAAGCGGCGCCTCAAGATGCTCACTGTAGGGATCAAACATTACCACTTGAGACTGGCGCTCAATGAAGTTAAGCCGGCGAATGGCCGTGGTTTTACAACTGCCCGTCGTCCCCATATAACAAACATGCTCGGCATTATGGGCGTTATTCTTGTTCACTGGATTGGGCAGCTTCACCATCAGCCTCCTGTGGCGTTTCGGGCTCGGTTGCCTCCATTTGGGCTTGCTTCAATTGACGCACTTGTTTAGCGCACCCGCCGATCAAGGTCATTGAAGCCATGGCAAAGATGAATTCACCTTGATATTGCCCGAACCATTTCAATCCTACGGGGCCGTATTTCTGGAGCATTGGCGAAGCGGCGTCTAACCACTGATTACCGGCTTGGGTTTCAATTTCAAATGGCACATCGAAAACACTGGCGACGGTCATTTCCACCACACCCAAGCCATACGACAACATCATGCGCGCGTCTTCTTCACCGAAGCTGATCCCTTCAGATATTGATTCGGGCTCTTGAGAATCTCCTGATTGTTCCGTTTGCTCTCGTTCTTGTCTCAACGCATTCACCGCCTCTAAGGCTTGTTGATCACGTTCATCCAAGACGTTGTCATCATGGGTGGTTGGCGTATCAGTGCTCATGGCTGACTCCTGATGTTTTGTTGGTTGATAACGCGATCCACAAGAGGCAGCACGTTCCAATTAATGCCAATAATGACCAACCTAGCCGAAGGTTTGTGGTTTCGGTGGTTACGCTCTCTGACGGTTCAATCTCGCAAGAAGCCTTATCCGACTTGGTTTCGTTGGTTTTCGATGATGGCGTTGGGTTATACTTATCACCACCACTGGATGCATAACCAGTGATGGCTTTTTCTGGACTGGAAACCATGTGGTTTGTTAACCAGTCTTGAAACGGTTTACCTGCACTTTGATTGGTTTTGCAACGTGGGCATATCGTATAAAGCTGGCCGAGCCGGCGCTTGTTTTTAGGCGGGTCGCCTCCTTCGAGGATTTTGTGCTCGCCAACAGCATGTATCGTGCACACTTCACCGCACCCGTGTGTTGGGCACGCAATGTAGCCTTTGATTGGATTCTTACTGGCCATGGTTCGCCTCCAACTCACACAATCTAAGGTGGAAGTTCTCCATGAGTGCTTTGAGTAATTGGGTCGACTTGGCGATATGATGACTGGCTTCTTGCGCCGCTTGGATAGCGGCTATGGGCTTTTTCAAAGCTGGGGTACTGTCCCAGTCCGGTACCGACTGAGTGAGCGTCTGTTGCACGCTCTCCAGTTCCCTAACCAATTGATGGTAAGTCTGTTGGTGGTGATTCATTGTTTTTTCCTCTGTCTCACGACGTTGGTTGTCCCTGTCTCTCGACGTTAACTAATAGATTATAGCAATCAAATTATAAAACCTAATAGGTTTTGGTTATCAAAATCCAAATTCAATCCCGCCTTCTTTTCCTGTTAAGCCGTCGCGCAGCGACTCAAAGTTGGTGGCTGTTCAACGGTTACCGTGTTTATCGCCATGCAGCCCAAGGTCTCGCACCTGTTAAGCTCCAGCTCGCTTGCGAGCACGTAGAGCGCCATCATTATCGAAGTTATCCCCGTGTTTCACGGGGTAACAGTAACTCTCCCTTACATCTATCTTTAGATAGATCACTAGTCTTTAGACTATGCGTTGGGATCTTGTGGGATAACGTCATGGAGTAGTTATGACGGCCATACATGTGTTACTGACGTGCTTATCCACAACTCGAGATCCACTGGCTCAAACTCGGTCATTCTGAGGACTATATTGGCGAAAACAGGTCAAATATGAAGATTTAGACGGATCGAGGCGCAGTTTGGCCTATGTACTTTAAGGGAAAGTAACTGCGTTAGTTTGAGTCGCACGACGGGCAAACTTACGTAGTAAAGTGATGGGTGTGAGTAAATAACGAAGGTGAACACCGGTTGAGGCCGATAGTTTCTTAAGGTTTTTGGTCGCGGCTTGTTTCGCGTTCAAATACGCCAAGTTCAAACCAATATCGCGGAAATATTTGTCTGTTATACGCTTTATCGACGCCAGTCCGTACCAATCCCCATTAATGTTTTCGCGAGGCTGTTTCGACGTGATCCACCCTCGATCTTTTGCATACTTCGCGCATTGTTTAACGCGCCATTCAGGTAATCCGGTTCCCCTCGCGACATTCGCCCATGTACGCAATAAGAAACCATTCGCGGTCACCACACCGACTTTACTGGTTCGAAACTCCAGTTCGCTGACAAGGTAATCCATGACGCGCGCGACATCAGTTAGATATTGGCGTTGTGTGGACTTGCCAGATGGCGACAACAAATAATCGTATTGAGATGGGTTATCGAGCAGTTTAATCCAACGGCCACGATTCAGCGCCGCTAGAGGACGGGCACTTCGTTTACGTTGAGAGGTTTTCTTTGGGCAAAGTTGGTTCATAACAAATCAAAGCCTATTAAGCTCCCTTGCTACGGTTTTTGACCGCCAATTTTTGGCGTTCTAAGATCTGTCTCAGTGAGACAATCAACAATCTGACACTCGATCTCAGCTTGCCATTTTTGACGGCTTGCTCTGCAGCATTTAGTGTTTCATCCACGTCTGGTTCATGATTTTTCATACGTCCTTCTAGCGTATATCTACCCCGATCAAGTTCACCCTATCCGAATTTTTACCTACTGGAAATGCCTGTCAGGGATGGTAATTCGGAGGATTCTATCTTTTAATCGCTTCAAAGGACGGGAAATTATATGCACGCTATTAACTATACAAATGCACTTTTAGATAGAGTAAAAGCCAAGTATCACCTACCTTCAGAGTATCAATTAGCAAGAAAACTCAAAGTAAGTGACAAACGGCTCTACAATTGGCGAAGAGGCATCTCTGGCATGGATTGGGACGTCGCGTTCGAGATCGGTGATATGTTAGGCGAAACGGATCAGAATGTGGTGTTTGGCCTTCTGCCTAACAAACAGAAAAATGAGAGAGTTATTAGAGTGTTAGAGGAAAACGGCCCCGACTAAATGGGGGCTCGTTCCTTTACCCCCACGTACATAATACGCAGTTAAGTATAGTTAATTCTAAAGGTAGTATTCTCATCGTTTGTCCTTAAAACCCTTGTTTCAACTTACTCTCACGCTTCTTGCGCCGTTCAGAGTTTTTTTAGCGCATTTGAAATCTAATAATTATATGTACGGCCAGCGTCTACACAATTCAATCTTGATTCAGCAAATCTAATTGACGAGAAACTTTGTCCGTCTGGTTAAACTTATCTTGCCACTTCTTTGTTTGCACTAACGGACCGCCGCGTTGTGTATGATTCTTGTGAGCATTGCTGTTGTTTCTTTTTCAGATTTCACACACGCGACCAATGTTTCCTATCAACTGCACATGCTGAGCTTTCGTTTAAATCCATCAACTAATAAAGTTGGTCTTTTACGTAAATTCGCACACAGATTTGTCAAACCTTCCTAACGACTCTCTAGCGTTAGTACTTTGTGTTTAGCGAGATTATTAAACGGCAATGCTTGTCCTATGTTGTTTGAAACACCATGCCAAGCTGCCGCAAACATGTTTGTATAGATTCATTACACTTATTGCTGATACACAACACCGATACTTGGGAGATCCATAATCACGGTTTACCTTGAAATTGCGTTCAATTGAATTTAGATAAGCTTTAGCAATAAACTTAAGAGTAGCTTGAAACCCATTGTTCTTTGTTTTGATTTTCTTGCTTTCTCTAGCTGATATGCCCGCTTTTAAAGTCGCAATGGTGTTACCGCCTGAGATTAGAAAGCTTATAAAGCGTTTAATGGTTTATCGACACATGTAGTCAACAAATAAAGTGACACTGTAGCTAGCTGTACAGGTAAAGCTTGGTCCTATGGAACACAAAATAAAGAACCCAAACAATAACTGTGCATTTACACAGTTAAATTATTAACCCCTTAAAAACGTCACCTTTCGTATAAATACCGAACAAAAACAACGCTATTTAGGCATATATCGATCGCTGGACGCGTATTATTTGGTGAAGAACGACTGTATCTGGCTTGTTAACCAAACGATACTAGCCAAACTCAATCCAAAATCGAATCCCTAGTTGCGCCTGCATACTCCATCACGCATAATGTTACAGGTTTACGTACGAAATATATTATGAGCGACAAAGCATTCAGACAACTCAACATCTTCTTCTCTGTTTTTTGCCTGGCAATTACCGTGCTGTCGCTGATCTCTTTCCATACCATTATGGATAAGAACTACATCATCACACCAGACAGATACCCTACACGCGTAAACACAGATAGAGACCATGATGGCGGCACCATAGGGTCATTATACAAGTCAAAGGACAAAATCGAGTTACAGTGTGACTTTAATCGCACCTATAGTTCACCTTTCTGTGAGGTTGAATTTGTTCTTTCGACTGAAGGTAAAGGCTTAGATCTCTCCACATTTGATTCTGTCACCATCAATATGGAATATGAAGGTCAAGAGGATCCAAGGTTTCGATTCTACATACGTAACCACGACGCAAACTACAGCGTCCAAGGCGACCCTATTTCTAACAAGTTCAATCGCTTAGATTTCTCATTCCCGGATAGGAAACACATCGATTTAGACTACTTCAATGTCCCTTTATGGTGGATTGACTACTACAACCACCCGATAACCAACAGCGGAGTCGATATTACTAACGCTGTTTCAGTTGAATTGGGGCTGGGAGCTAGCACGCTCGATGGCCACCATACTCTCACGGTCGAGAGCATCGTTTTCCATGGTAAGATAATGGACAAGGTTATGTTATGGAAGCTCTTGATTAGCTTATGGGTAATCTACGCGGTCTGCTATGTCTGTGGGGCGTCATACGTAGCTAGACGAGCGAGAATGTTTTCAGTAAACCAACAGCGCTTGTTAGCCCAAGAAATCGAAGAGTTAAAGATAAAGGCGACTACCGACCCTCTAACTGGCTGTCGTAACAGAACCGAAGCGTTAGATACCTTTTACGATTTTGAACGCCTCGCACAACAAGGAAAGACAATTCACATTGCTCTGTTTGATTTGGACCATTTTAAGCAGGTCAACGACCAATACGGTCATGAAACCGGTGATCAAGTTCTTATTCTGTTTGTCTCAACGGTGATCGACAACCTTGGTGAGCAATACTTATTGTATCGTTGGGGCGGCGAGGAGTTCTTGTTAGTTTGCATAGAACAAACAACGCTACAGTGTAACGAAACTATTGCTCAACTCTCCTCTTCAATGGACGAAACCACTTGGCCCAAAGGGCTTCACATCACCGCATCCGTTGGTTTTACTCAACTCACACAGAATGAATCGATTCGTTCAGCTATTAAGCGTGCAGACAAGGCACTCTACCAAGCTAAAGATAACGGACGAAACCAAGTCGTTACGTTTTATTAAGGCTCGCTAGACTGGACTGCAGGTACACATTCAACTCTCTGCTAATACTCAATCAACACGCATCAATACCCTGTCGATATCTACTCTCTATTTTGTCAGCAATTACACTTTTAACGGCTGACTAAACAAGTCCATAAGCTTTGCTCTCTCATCAGATTTCTAATCGATTCGCACACACACTATCCGTAATACCGCCATCATTAGCATTCTCAAATTGATACGTGTCGTTCCTTTATCGACTTCAACACAACTCCTTTACGCCTCGTAAGCTACCTAAATATTTGTTCTGTAAAGCACATATGTACTAACGAAGCTTGCTCTAAGCGGTGGTAAGTCATTCGCGGTATCGGTTTTGGACATTACCGCTGTGGCTTGTCTGGCCCTGTTCTTCGATGAAATCCTCATTTGTCTGCTTCTGAACATTCATGGATTCTCGTCCGTTCAAAACACAAGTCACAACGTCACTAGTCGTAAAAAACGGCATATATTTAGTCACTTAGACGTGGTGACATAAATCCTGACACCTAAAACGGCGATTGTTTTACTTTCAGATCTTGCTGTAATTTAATTACAACTCAAGGACAAGGAAAGCCTGAAAAGTTAATTACTCTGACGTAACTTATTGAATAAAAAGTATTTAAGAATTTTGGATAGGTCGGGATTTAGGGTAACTAAAGATTAGGTATGTACGATATAATATACTGGAGGGTAATATATTTAGTTATAGTGCACTAAGGAGTTAAAAAAGAAGGGCTGATGCCCTACTCTTCTTTATTACTCATTTCTTCACGAATTTGCTCAGCAACGATTTTGATAGCTTGTGCTGTGCTGATGCCTTGGGTCATCATTTCTTGAATTCGTTCAACAGCTTTCTGTTGTTCTTCGTGAGAAAGGGTTGGTAAGTCGTTTAGCATGTTCTGCTCCTTTATTTAGGAGCAGAACTATATAAGGACTGTTAGTAACTAGCAAGGAAATTGATTGATGCACCCATTGCATTTTCGTTTGTGTAGTTCGCACTTAGATCTAGCTGAAACAAGTTCAATGGCGAGATACCAATACCAGCTGTCACTGTGCCTTCTGAATCAGAGTAAGCCAGGTTCTTGTAATACCCTCCCCTTAGCTTAAGCTGACGTAACAGGTCGACTTCTGTACCAACACGAATCATCTGTTCGTTGTCTTCGAACGAAGTAAACTTCTCTGTCTCGTTTAGGTCGTAATCAACACTCAACGTAAAGTAATCAGAAACGATGCCTGCACCCACTGTGTATACCGGCTCTAGTTGGTAAGTGTATTTACCACCAACTTGGTGTGTCGCACTACTTGTGCTGCTGGTAAGTGTTCTTGTCGTGTCTTTGGTTTCGATGTCTCTAGAGATCAAGTTAGTTGCTGCAACACCCACTCGGAACGGGCCGAAAAACCAAAGTGCACCGGCATCCATGTTGAACGCAGTGTCGCCATCGCTGTTTTCTCTAACGTCAGACAAATCGTAATCATTAACCGACGCAACATAGTTATACGTGTAAATACGTTGGATCTTAGGTGTGATACCAAAAGAGATGTGTTGCCCCATAAAGGTTTGGTATTTTGCTAGAGAAAGGCCAACTTCTGCTACACCGATTGAAACAGCTTCAACAGTAGACAGTTCTACTTTGTCTTCATCTGAACCTGTCGTGTAAACATTAGGAGTCGCAAAGGATTCTGTATAAGCTTTAGCGAAAAGGTTTGCCGCGACAAACTGATTAGGAAGAGCAAACGCGACAACACCACCCAATTCTACATTAGCTTGGTTTCCATCAAGTTTGTTAAGCGCTGCATCTAAGTCTGCGGTGTTTGACGCATCAACGACACTATCGATATTCGATTTCATGTCGTTAGGGTCATTATAGGTACCGCCGAAACTTGGCGTGATCATTCCCATGTCATCATTACGACGATAAATCGCAACAAGTGCTGGGTTATAGAATGGAGCTGTTAGGAAATTTGCTGAAACAACACCAACACCACCCATCGCATCACCACGCGCTTCAATGGCGTAGTTTGCTGCTGAAAGAGGAAGACTGGCGAATGCAATTGACGCTGCGAGTAGTTTTGTAGTTTTTTTCATGCCGTTTATCTTTGTTAGATCCCTTACATAGTTAACGGCACAATTTTAAATTACTTTAACTCTTCTTCGCTAGAAATATCATAAGTTTTACTGATAGTTTGTGCTTGTTCTATCGCTATGTCACCTTGCCAGCGTGAATGTACCATTGAAACCGCCAAAACATAGCGATCATTGGGAAGTTCTTCGCCAGTGAGGTTCATTGGATAATCAGATTCGTAGCTCTTGCCCCACACCTGTTCATAGTGTTCATCAACGTAATCGTACAAACCGATTTCGAGCTTAGGAAGTGGACAATAAGGATTGAGTAGTTCTTTTTTATCGATTCGCCACGTGTCTTTTGATGCCCAGCGAACTTGTTGACGCATGGCAACTTCACCCAAAACAATCCAAGTGCTCCAAGACTTTCCGCCATCATCTTTTACGCTTAAACGATATAAACCGGATTCAAGTTGAGAGGCTAAATTGTAACGCTTGCGGTATAGACTCACCGATGCATTGTTTACCACTTCACTGTCTTTGGTTAACTCACTGTCCGAAGAAACGATCTTATCGACCCACTTCTCGAAGGTAATGTCTTGAATGTTGTTTTCGGATTCGACATTAATCGATACACGAAAGGTATCTCGGCCAGGGCTTTGAATGATGTGTCTTTTGACGACTACGGAACTGATCCAATCTGGGAGTGTTTTTCTGGTGAGCGTTTTACCACAATCTTTGTTCAATGCTTGATCGAACAGTTCATTGAGGTGATCTTCTCGTGATTGAGAAGAGTTGATTTGCCAAACTTCCACTAATGAATCAAACATCTGAGGTAAATCATTATCTAGCAGATGTTTATGAACTTGAGTCAGAGCATCGCTACTCTTGAACCAATCCGTTGCTTGCGCGGTATTCGCTACGCAAGAAAACATTAATAGTGGAAGTAAGGCTATTCTCATTACGCTTTCATCTTGTAACCAACGCCACGCAGCGTTTCAATTTCTAGCCCCGGCAGTTTCTGTCTTAGTTGCAGAACGTGTGTGTCTACCGTACGTGTTGTTGGGAAATGGTTGTAACCCCATACATGGTCAAGCAGTTCATCACGTGTAAACACACGTCCAAGGTTACTTGCCAAGAACAATAGAAGGTCAAATTCAGTGCGCGTTAACGTTACTTCCTGTTCATTGAAAAACACTTCACGTGTCGCTTTATCGATAACAAGATTCTGAGCGATAACTTTTGATGCATCTTGTTCTTCAGAATCTGGCAGGCGAAGTTGAGCACGAATTCGAGCAAATAGCTCAGCCTCTGCGAATGGCTTTGTTAAGTAGTCGTTTGCACCTGAATCTAGGCCCGCTACTTTGTCTTTGACTGTCACGAGAGCCGTAAGCAAAATAACTGGGATATCTTTCTTTTTCTTCCAACCTGGAAGTGAATCTACTGAGTCGCCATCAGGAAGTTGACGGTCTAGAATCACTAGATCCGCTTGTTCCCAGTAGCCTTCAACTTCAGAGATCAGTTCTGCATGCAAACATTCATATCCAGCTTGCTCAAGGCTAACTAATAAACCGTCAGCTAAATTTTTATCATCTTCAACGAGAAGCAATGTCTGTTTCACAAGGTATCTCCAAAATAAATGTTGTTGGGGGGCCGATAAGCGTCATGTGACCGCCCATTTTTCCGACCATAGATTCCACTATCGTCAGACCTAAACCGAGTCCACTCTTACTTACGAATGGCTTTCTTAGTTGCCCCCAATCTTTGCGAGACAAGTCTCCATTATCTATAACTTTGAATGTCAGCTTCTTGTCAGAAGTATTCAGTTCTAGAATTACTGGAGCCACACCGTATTTCACGGCATTTCTGATTAGGTTATCGATACACGTTCCTAACCAATATACGTTCACTTTTGCAGCTATATCTTTGTTTACACGGAGTTCAATCCCCGGCGCAAAGTCTTCTTCAACTTTGTATTGGAGCCACTCTTCAACACTTGGCACCCACTCTGTTGCGAGCGGTTGGTTGTCTGATTGAAGGTAATCTTTACTTGCTTCCGCCAACTGCCTTAAACGACGCGTATCTTCACACAGCCTACGGAACTCATCATATACCGATTCTGGTAAGTGTTCGAACTCACGTCTGAACCCTTCCACCGTCAATGACAAACTCGCAATCGGCGTTCTTAATTCGTGCGTTAGGATTTGAAGAACCAGCATGCGACTCTTCATTTCTTGTTTCTTACTGTTCCAGCGGTAAATCGCCCAACCTAAGACAAGCATGATGTTGGCAATCACCAAGATAAACATGGCGACTTGCAGAAGCTCTGAATGATCTTCTATTTCCCAACACACGTTACCACGCTGAACAAAACAGCTATTGCCTTCTGAAGACAAGCTAAACGATAACCCAGCAAGCGTGGCGTTTTCGTTCCAGACTGACTCTTTATACAGGTAATATCTGTCGCCGCGTTTTACCCACATTTCATCGAGCTCAACAAACATACTCGCACCAGCAAGCAGCGCGGTGATGGCTTCGCTATCCATTTGTTGCAAGCGAGACAGCAGTTCGTCATGTTCGGTATTTGGTCGCTCTTGAATATGCATGAAGCGCTTCAGAGAGTCGAACTTTTCTGGGTACTTCTCAACGTATCGTGCAGCATAAGAACCACCACCAGGGTGAATTAAACCACTGCGGCTAAACCAACGGTCAGAAAGCTTGGTCCCTTTACACATTGCACGAGTAAAAACTAAAGGCTCAGTAATCAACGGGCTTAATGGCAGTTTGCCGCTACAGGTTTTTGATAACTGGTATAAGCGCTGGATGTCTTTTAATGGATACTCTGCTGTTTGTGGCAGCATAGAAGACGGCATGATCAAACGTGTTGGATAATCAGCCTGTAGCACTCGAATATCGTAAGATTCGATTGCCGTTTCATGATCAAAGAGTTTGGTGAAATTATCGATACGCTCAGGTAAAGAGTCAGCAAATGCGTTTGCAGACACAGACAACGTAGCGATAAGAAGAGTAAATGTTCTTTTGATGATCACAAACCAACGCAAATTCATATAGATCAACCAAATATATACCATTCGCTATCAAAGATAAATTTTTAACCGCATGAAAAACAGTGAGAATGGCGAGTTACAGAGATAAAGTCCGATATATTACGGCCATACTGTACAGACGTACTAGTAGACTGATTGACCAGCCCAACCTCAATTGCGACAAGTTTTGCATCAGCTTCGTTTACTTCGTAGCAACTGATCTCAGACATAGAGTCGCTTTCGTAAGATAAAAAAAGGAGCTCAAATGAGCTCCTTATCGAGTTATTACAGATTGCTTAGAGGTGATCTCTATAGATGCTCTAAGATGCTTAGACAGCTCTTTTTAGCATCGCCGAACAGCATCTGCGTGTTCTCTTTGAAGAACAGTGGGTTTTGCACACCGGCGTAACCTGTGTTCATCGAACGTTTGAATACGATAACATTCTGAGCATTCCAAACTTCAAGTACTGGCATACCAGCAATTGGGCTGTTTGGATCTTCAAGTGCTGCAGGGTTTACGGTGTCATTCGCACCAATTACCAATACAGTATCTGTCTCATCGAAGTCATCGTTGATTTCGTCCATTTCCAGAACGATATCGTAAGGCACTTTAGCTTCAGCAAGCAGTACGTTCATGTGACCCGGTAATCTACCCGCTACTGGGTGGATACCAAATCGAACATTAATACCCTGCGCTCGTAGTTTCTCAGTGATTTCATGCACTGGGTATTGAGCTTGAGCTACTGCCATGCCGTACCCAGGAGTGATGATTACTGACTTTGAGTTTTTCAGCATATCAGCCACATCTTCAGCTGATGTTTCGCGGTGTTCACCCTGCTCTTCATCGCCATCAGAGACAACCACTTCTTGGCCGAATCCACCAGCAATTACGCTGATGAAAGAGCGGTTCATCGCCTTACACATGATGTAAGACAGAATCGCACCTGACGAACCAACCAATGCACCAGTTACGATAAGCAGATCGTTTGCAAGCATGAAACCTGCCGCTGCTGCTGCCCAACCAGAGTACGAGTTAAGCATAGAGACAACTACTGGCATATCTGCGCCGCCAATCGATGCCACTAAATGGTAACCGAATGCGAATGCGATAAGCGTCATCACCATTAGCGCGAACATGCTGCCGTCCGCTTTAACGAACATGATCATCAATAGTGTAGAAACTACGATAGCCGCTAGATTCCACTTGTGCTTATGAGGGATGTTCAATGCAGACGAAGAGATCACGCCGCGAAGCTTACCAAACGCAACAATAGAACCCGTGAACGTCACCGCACCGATAAACACGCCAAGGAACACTTCCACTAGGTGGATCACGTGCTCTGCATGAATATCTGCAGGGTTGATAGAAACAGCAGCAGGTGGATCGATGTAGCTGTTATAACCTACAAGTACCGCCGCCATACCTACGAAGCTGTGCAGAATCGCCACCAGCTCAGGCATTTCAGTCATTTCTACTTTTCTTGCGTAGTGGATACCAATACCACCACCGATCACCATAGCAATGATGATCCACACTATACCTGCAGAGTGAGGGCCAAAGATCGTTGCGATCAACGCGATTGCCATACCCGTGATACCGTAATAGTTACCTGCACGCGCAGATTCCTGTTTCGATAACCCAGCCAAGCTCATAATAAAGAATACAGCAGCAACAATATAAGCTGCTTGTACTAATCCTTCAGACATCTGTTACTCCTTAGTCTTTACGGAACATTTCAAGCATACGTTTGGTCACTGTAAAGCCACCAAAGATATTGATACTTGCAATTAATACGGCAATAAATGATAAGAACGTGACGACGCCACTTCCTTGTCCGATCTGTAACAGTGCACCTACTACAATGATGCCTGAAATCGCGTTAGTCACGGACATCAAAGGTGTATGCAGAGAATGGCTTACATTCCAAACTACGTAATAACCCACCACACAAGCGAGAACAAAAACGGTAAAGTGAGATAAGAACGCAGCAGGAGCAACCGAAGCTACCCAAGCGAATGCACCAACAGCTACCGCCATACCCGCCGCTTTCTTAATTGGAGAAACGGGTTCTTCAACTTTAGGCTCTGGTTTAGCCGCTTTTGGCTTAGCTTGTTGTGGTTGAGCTGAAACTTGAATTGGTGGAGCTGGCCAAGTGACCTCACCCTCTTTAACGACAGTAACACCACGCAGAACAACATCTTCAAAGTCGATATTGATGTTGCCATCTTTCTCTTTGCAAAGCAGTTTCAGAAGGTTAACTAGGTTCGTTGCATACAGTTGAGATGATTGAGTCGGCAGTCGACCAACCATATCAGTGTAACCAACCACCTTCACGCCATTAGCCGTTGTAATGACTTGATCCGCAACCGTGTATTCACAGTTACCGCCATTGGCCGCCGCAAGGTCTACAATCACACTACCTGCACTCATACTGTCTACCATCTCTTTGGTAATCAGCTTAGGAGCCGGGCGACCTGGAATCAGGGCCGTCGTAATGATGATATCGACGTCTTTTGCCTGAGCTGCATAAAGTTCTTCAGCTTTCTTATTGAATGCTTCAGACATCTCTTTTGCGTAGCCGTCACCAGCACTGGTATCTTCCTTGAAATCCACTTCCAAGAATTCAGCGCCCATCGACTCAACTTGTTCTTTAACTTCAGGACGAACATCGAATGAACGAACGATCGCCCCTAAGCTACCCGCAGCGCCAATTGCTGCTAGACCAGCAACACCTGCACCAGCAACCAGTACTTTTGCTGGTGGAACTTTACCCGCTGCCGTAATCTGACCCGTGAAGAATCGACCAAATTCATGCGCCGCTTCAACAACAGCACGGTAACCCGCGATGTTTGCCATAGAACTCAATGCATCTAACGCCTGAGCTCTTGAAATTCGTGGTACAGAATCCATCGCCATCACGTTGATGTTACGACTGGACAATTGTTCCATTAATTCTGGATTTTGAGCAGGCCAAATAAAGCTGACCAATGTTGCGCCATCTTTAAGAAGATCGATTTCATTTTTAGACTCGTCAACGATCGGAGCGTTAACTTTAAAGATAATATCGGATTTCCAAGCTTCATCTGCGGTGACAACTTTTGCTCCAGCTTGTTCATAAGCTGCATCTTCAAAACTTGCTAACGCACCTGCTTGTGATTCAACACAAACTTCAAATCCTAATTTTAGAAGCTGTTCTACCGATTTCGGTGAAGCAGCGACTCGCGTTTCACCTGCGAGCGTTTCTCTTGGTACACCAATTTGCATAGCTATTCCTTGACTATTGGCACGAATGACTTATTCGTTTGTATCTAACGACAACTAATACTTCAAGCGTTTTGTTCAAAGAACAGGAAAAGTTATTACTTATAACGATTTGGATGGAATTTGAGCGCTTCATTTGAAGAAATGACGACCGTCTCGAACGAAGAGGTCAAACCACTTGCAAATAATCCTTTTAATAACAACCTACTAGCTGTTCTTTGTCCCTAAAACTAAAAAGAGCTTTCAGCATATACACTGAAAGCTCTCTAAATTATGACCAACATCAATTCTAACCCTAATTGGTTAGCTAAATATATTGTCGCCCATTTGGTCGATGAACATCTGCGATTTTTTGAGCATCAATTCATCGGCATCTTGTTTGTTTGAAACAACATCTGAACGAATAAAACGGTGAGTTTTGATTTCACCATCGAATTCTTTCTCGATTCGCCCAGCAACACGGTATTGACCAGATTCTGCAATGGCATCTTGATAGATATTGAAACCCTTATATTCGACTGGCTCAATCTCTACTTTTTGTTCGGTTTTTTCTTTGCCACCAAATAATCTAGAAAAGAATCCCACGTTTTTTACTCCTTAAATGACCGTATTCACCCTAAACTATCATGACTGTTTACGGTTCAACAACGGCTTTTCATACCATTGTAATTCTACGTCATCATCAAAATTGTGTTGACTAAATATAACAGGCACATTGTCGTCACGTTCGCGTCTTCGATCGTCAATAATCATACTTTCTGCATTTTTGACCGCGATCTCACTATTGCGTTTATAGAGCACCAATTTGTCTTCTGGCAATGCTGACAGAAAATCGATATCAAAACGAATATAGATAGGTTTTAGCTGACCCAAAGCCAAGCACGCGAGATCGGCCAGCTGTTCGTTGGTATAACTAGACACATATTCCTCGGTAGCCAATACATGACCTACCAGAGTTTCCATATAGTTATGTACATCAACACTAATTTGCATACCACACCTCCATTTGTAGCGGTTTTTCTAGTCGCAGTCGTTTCTAAAGTCACTTGAAACCATGCAATTCCTAATAGCTTTCTATAACTCAGTTATAGGTTTTACTGTCCATAGTTGAAACTTAGGCGTTATTTAATCTTACTCTGACTTCATTACAGATCTTCGTCGCTTAATGAAAAGGTCACTCAATGATAACTGATCATCAAGCCCTTTAAGTGACAGCGCCAACGTAAGAGCAGATTTTGTTAAGTATCTATAACGACTAATTAATTTCTCATATATACTGTGTAGTTCGTTCTAAGGTTAATAGCAACTCAAATACATATAAAAATGATTGCACCAATAGCGACCTATGACTATGTTTTTGCTCTAATTTAGGCAAAAAGCTTGGCAATCGCTTGTTTAACCGTATCCTACGCATAGTATTAAATAATAAGATCATCAATATAGTTAGGCTCACCACATAAATGGCATCATCTTTTGTAACGTCGAGCATGTTTCGATTTTGCTTCCCTTTAGTCCTGTTAACAATTTTGTTCGTTGGTATGGACAACGTCATCCTCGTGACGGACTCAAATTTAGGGTTTGCTAACAACCTCCCTTACATTTTATTGAGCGTTGCGGTTCTGCTATGCCACACATTCAGACAAGGTCGAATGGCGATGGTATCGGTGACCATGCTTGTCGCTTATCTGATCATCCAAGTTCGCTTACAAACGCCTCTCAATACTGGCACAACGCTATTAGAGCTCTCGTTACTTGCGGCATTAGTACCTGTCACTTGCTTACTTGTTTATGCCTTCCCTGATAACGGCGTAAACTCAAAGTCGATGCTGCTCTACGCCATCGTTCTCGTTCTGTTTATGGTGTGGGCGCAATTGATCGTCTCTCACTTCCATGCCGGCGGTTTTGAATCATGGAGTGAAGGTCTTCTGTTTATTGTCAGAGACTTCTCCAAACTGCCTTTTGTTTTGGTGTTGTATAGCCTTTGCTTACTTGGCCTTACTGCCATTCTCGTGTTGGTGTATAACCGCTCTATCGATGTTGTGGTTTATAGCGCTATCCTGCTTTCTTCTTGTACGTTCATCTTCTTCGATATTCAGTACATCTCGAGCACCATGTTCTCGCTGTCAGGCACACTGATCATCGTCTATGTGATGTCTGCTAGTCATGATATGGCCTTTAACGACCAACTGACTAACATTCCCGGTCGACACGCCTTAGAAGTCGATATGAAGCACTTGGGGCGTAAGTATTCGATGGCGATGGTCGATATCGATCACTTTAAGCAATTCAACGACACCTACGGACATGACATTGGCGACGATGTGTTAAAACTGGTGGCGCGTATTCTGAGGGAAACCACAGGCGGCGCTAAAGCTTATCGCTATGGTGGAGAAGAGTTCACGATTATCTTCAAAGGCAAACATTCGGAACAAGTTAAAGAGCACCTTCAAGCTCTGATTTCCGAGGTTCAAAACTACGACATGACGATTCGGAATAGCCATGAACGCCCCGACGATCATGAAGTGGGTATGAAAAAGCGTGGCAAGAACGGCAAACCATCAGAAGTAGTGAATGTGACGGTAAGTATTGGACTTTCCGATAGCACAACCACCAGACATCCTGAAGAGGTGTTGAAGCTTGCTGACCAAGCGCTGTATAAAGCGAAAGAAACCGGTCGAAACAAGCTGTGTATTGACCGTTAACAATGGTTGATAGCGAAAGATATTGAGTGCTAGAGATCTAAATAGCTTAAGACGTTAATAGCACTCTGCTTCAATAACTGTCTCTTTCAAGTACAACAAGCCTCAATTAGTTGAGGCTGTATTAGCTTAACTGGAAAAAGAGAGCTTAATCTTGGTTGAAGAAGATAACCAAGCTGCCACCTTTTAAGCTACTTCCGTAGTTAATCGTAAAACCAATTCCCACGTTATCGACCCACTCATTAAACAGGTTTGGGTTAAGTAACCAGCCAACACTGCCCTCGTAGTAAGATGTGGTACCCATAGAGGCCACCGTGTCACCACCAATATCAATTCGTCTTATACTCGAGTACATCGATGTGATGTTCTTATCCCAACGAACGAGATCATAGAAAACCTTGGCTTCATTGGCGATATACCACCCTTCAGGATGGCCGACATTGCCATTGTTCGCCTCGCCCCAGCCGATGCCATTAAAGTAATGCCAACTGGTGCTCAATTTATACTTTCCCCAGTCATTCTTATCTTCGTACATCAGCTTAATTTTAGGCTCGATGATGTAAGCCCAAGCATCAGTATTGAGATATACGCCATCCAGTTGGTCTTGAATAGGCTTTAGCAACGAAGCGCGATATTCATAATCATTGCGGTAGTAAGAGATGTGGTTACCGATTGCAGAGCTGAAGCTCCAATATTCGTCTAACTGGGACACATTCGCGAATTCAACGTAGCCAGACACTACCGACTCTTTTTGAAAATCGTTTTTATTTGCTGCCGCGTACTCGACATCGTTCTCGATCCGCAATGCAGACAAGCGCAGCGTCACCTCTTGATGGTTGTCTTCAATGTAACTGGGTAGTTCAAATGTGTAAGGCAAACTCAGGGAGGTAATGTTTTGTCGACGACTCACCGAATCATTCGAACCGATGTCTTCATTGTCCAAACTAAATACTTTATTGGGATCAAAGTTGTTGATGCCAAAAGTGAAAACATCGGTGTCGTTGAGCAATACACTGGTGGCAAAGCTCTGCTCTAGATCCTTTCGAACAAGATCAGATAGCGTATTGGCATTAACAGTGGCCGGCAAAGCGGTAAAAAATAGAGGAACCGCAAGCGTCCAAGATGTGTTAGTCATAGAAAATGACTTCGAATGTGGCATTTCTTTTATCACTTAAAGCACTTCCTAGCTCAAACGCTATTAGAAGTATAAATTCAAATATCTAAAAGAGCTCGCCAACTAACGAGCAAGCTCCAAAATGTTGCGTTGTACAAAGGTATTTCTACCACTTTGCTTCGCTTGATAAAGCGCTTGATCGACCTTTTCGTAAATAGACGCAATAGATTCGCCACCTTCTGGCACAAATGACAACACACCTTGTGACGCTGTCACTCTATCCGATACCGTTGAGTGGTCATGAGCGTAGTTCATCTCATGCAATGCCTCTTTAACTCGTGTTGCGTGTACCTTAGCGCCTTCACTGTCTGTATCGCTAAGAATCAGAACAAACTCTTCACCGCCATATCGACCGACAAATTCTCCCGCACGAACAAACAGCTGTTTCAAGGTATTAGCAAGCCCTTGTAAGCACTTATCCCCTTGAATATGTCCATAATTATCGTTGTAAGGCTTAAAGAAGTCTACATCTAGAAGTATGACTGTCATGGATATATTACGTCTTCCGTGCCACGCTATGCTCTCTTCAAGCTTAGTATCCATATATCGACGGTTATACAATTTGGTCAGGCCATCTTCGTTGGCTTGTTGCTGCAGAAGGATGTTCAGTTCTTCGAGTTTGGCTGTGCTTTGTTTTAGCTCTCGCCTCATGTGCGCGATACGTTGCATCGCAATCAACTTAGAATTTAAAACGACCTTGTTTACCGGTTTGATCAGGTAATCATCACCACCAGCGTCAATCGCTTTCGCGATCATCTCAGGTTCTTCGTGACCACTAAGAAAGATGATGGGAACCCATTCTGGGAATCGGCTTCGAACCTCATTAGCGACTTCAAAACCATCCATCTCTGGCATGCTGATATCAAGTAACACGAGTTCAGGATCAAAATCAGAATAAACACTCAGGGCTTCTTTTCCGCTACCGACAGCTTCTACAATATGACCCAGTTGCTTGAGTCGGATAGCAAGTTGCATCCTATCTAGTTGAACGTCATCAACCAGCAATATGCGCATCGAAGATCCCTTTTCTATCATCACATCACCTTTATCTAGTGTTGAATATTCAAAGTAGCTCAAATTTGGGCTTAAATCATGCCCTAATCTCTATATTATATTGACTTTTTTACAGATCTTTTTAGCATTGTTTCTTTTTAAAGAGAAATACTATGTCAGACGCTACAAACAACGAACAACAAGAAATCGATTTAACCACCATCTCACCAGAACTTCGTCAAGTTATCGAATTTGATGGCGTGCCAAAAGAGATGCACTTTATGGTTACTTCTATTCACGAAGTGTCTGAAGAAGCAGTACGCGAAGCTTGGGACAGCCTTCCAGCAAGCGCACAAAATGTTTTAGACAACTTCGAGCAGTTCCACGCTCTAATCTCAGTTAGCCAAGCTTTCGCTGGTGTTAACGTGATGGAAGAGTTCCCTACTCTTAAACTTCCAGAAGACATGACTGACGAAGAAAAAGAAGAGTATCGTGCTCAACTGCTAGACCAAGTTCTACACAACTGTGTAAAAGACATGGTTAAACAAATCAAGAAAGCTCGTCGTGATGCAATCTTGAAGCGTGATTTCAAAGAAGTTTTTACTAAGTAAGTCGCTCGTTGCCTAAAACTAGGCTAAGCGCTAACAGTAATACTTAAGATTAAGCCGCATGTTGCTTTAAACACGCGGCTTTTTTATATCCGCTATTTTCTGTAGTTCGATCGTTACGTCTGTATGTTCTTGTTGCTAATGTTCATATGATTCGACAAATAATATGCTTTAACACTCATACAGTGTGGCGCAAAACTGGCAGTTATACCGTATAAAAATGACGCATGTCTCCATTCATGGAATCAAGATCGTATTTTCAGAATCTAGAACCTGCAGTATCGCGACAATATCGAAAAGCTGACCTTCTCAGGTTAATGCGTTACCGCGATATCTCTTTGAGCGACACTCACACCTTTAATTTGTGCGTAAACACGCTGCCCGATTTCTAGATTCAATTCATCCAGCGCCCACAAAGTAATGGTTGCCCATAGGTAGCATCCGGACTCTAACTCTAGCTCGACAGCGACACTCTGCTTATTTGTGCCTTGTTGGTGCGTCTCTACGCTTTTAATGGTGACAGGAAGGATGTTACGTATCGAAGTCCCTTTCGGCTGTTCTAGCGTGATAGAGACGTCATTTGCCCTAACTTGTAGCCTCACTGTAGTACCAAGCTCACTCGATACTTTCTGAACCCATAACGACGTCGACTTTCCTAACATCAGGCGAGACAGCGCATAATCGTCATTGTGTTCAGCTAATTTCGCTTCAAACAACGAGCTTTGCTCTGAAAAAGATTGCCAAGGTTGCATAGCTCTCGATGCCCACACCTCTTCCGTCACACCCGATGAAATCACTTTGCCTTGGTCAATAATCACAAGGTGATTTGCCAAGCGTAAAATTTCATTGAGGCTATGAGTGACATAGATGATCGGGATTTGGACGGTTTCGGATAAGTTTTCCAGAAATGGCATCACTTCGCGCTTACGGGGCAAGTCGAGAGACGCTAAAGGTTCATCCATCAACAAAATGCTCGGCTTTGACAACAATGCGCGGCCAATCGCCACACGTTGCTTCTCACCGCCAGACAAACGAGCCGGATAGCGATCAAGCAATGAACCCAAAGACAGCAGCGAAACAATTTGCTCAAAGTGCGCTTTATCGACGCTTTTCATGCCGTATTTAAGGTTCGCTGCCACCTTCATGTGTGGAAACAATCGCGACTCTTGGAACACATAACCGACGTTGCGTTTGTGAGTCGGCAAATTAATGCCATTTTCACTATCGAACAGTGTCGTGCCAGATACGCTGATCAAACCTTTATCGGGCTGTTTGAGGCCACTGATCGCATTGATAAGTGAGGTTTTACCCGCACCAGAACGACCAAAAATTGCCGTAATGCCACTACTTGGTAATTCCAAGTCGATATCAAAGAAGGTTTCACCAAGTTGTTGTTGATATTGGAGGATCAAAGCACTCATGCATTGCCTCCCAAGCGTTGTGCTGACTTTTTGTTGAGCCACTCGGATAGCATCAATGAACCCAGCGCTATCACAATAGAAATAACACACAAACGCGCCGCTTCCATTTCCGCACCAGGGGTTTCAATAAAGGTATACATAGCCAAAGGAATGGTTTGAGTTTCACCGGGGATATTTGAAACGAAGCTGATGGTCGCGCCAAACTCCCCTAAGCTTCTTGCGAATGAAAGCATGGTGCCGGTGATGATCCCTGGGATCATCAAGGGCAAAGTGATCGTGAAAAACACACGAAGAGGTGAAGCGCCCAATGTTGCAGCCGCCTCTTCAAGCTTACTGTCTACGGTCTCTAGGCTCAGTCGGATAGAGCGAACCATCAGCGGCAGCGCCACAACCACACAAGCGAGTGCCGCGCCCTTCCAGCTAAAGCTGAATACAATACCAAACACGTCATTGAGCCACGAGCCTATAATGCCTTGCCTGCCCATCATAACTAACAGTAAATAGCCGATGACCACAGGTGGAAGTACCAAGGGTAAATGGACAATGCTCTCTACAATACTTTTGCCTACAAATTGCTTCTTAGCAAGCAGCCATGCTAGACCAATGCCAATAGGGATAAGCCATAAGATGGCAAACCCAGCGACTTTTAAGCTCAGCATTAAGGCTTGGTATTCGTATTCCGATAAATACATCATTTAACGCACTTCAAATCCAAAACTGTTCAAGGTGTCTTTCGCTTTTTCGCTCTTTAGGAAAGTATAGAACTCTTCTGCGACGACTTTATCACTCAACTTAGCTACAGGGTAACGTATTGGTGTATGCAGATCTGATGGGAAGGTCGACACTAGGTTAACTTCTTTAGAAAGCAACGCATCCGTTTTGTAGACAATGCCAAGCTTAGCTTCACTGCGCTCGACTAAGGCTAAGGCCATACGAACATTGTTGCTTGGTGCTAATCGAGTCTTTACATCGTCCCATACACCTAACGTTTCTAACGCTTCTTTCGCATAGATACCAGCAGGAACCGACATGGTGTTACCCACGGCAAGCCTTTCATTAGTAAGAAGTTTAGTCCATTGCTCACCTTTTGATAGGTCTAAAGTTACCGATGTCTCTTTATGTGAAATCAGCACCAGTTCGTTTTCACATAAATTTGTGACATTGTCACTAGAAACCAATTTACGGTCGACTAAATGCGTCATCCATTTTTCATTTGCCGAGATAAAAATGTCTGCTGGTGCTCCTCTTTCGATTTGTCGCACCAAAGACGACGTACTCGCATACACAGGAATCACATCGACAGAATGGTCTTTCTCAAACTCTTCAACCAGCAAATTAACCGCATTGGTCATCGACGATGCAGCGTAAACTCGTAGCTTTTCGGCAGCAAAAAGATGAGTAGAAGTCAGTGCCGAAGTTAGGGCCATGGTTAAAAGGAAGACTCGCTTTTTCATTGTTATCACTTATCTATTGTTCGTTTAGGTTCTTTAGCTAACTTCTAAATGGCGGCTTAAGCGGTTAATTCTGGCCAGAGCAGGTCTAGATTTAAGTACTCTTCGATGGCATCAGCGATTCGATTAATACCCAGCTCTTTAAGCTGTTCGTGGTCAATCGCGGTCACATCGTTGGCTCCTGCCCATTCGCAAATAAGCGATAACGCATCACTATTGTCGAATACGCCATGCAGGTAAGTACCAAAAATCGAGTTATCTTGATTCACAGCGCCATCTAGGCTGCCAGATTCTAACTGAACCGGTAAGGTTGTTTCTTTGACATCAGTCTTGCCTACGTGGATTTCATACCCTTTTACTTGTGCTGTTTTGCCATCCAGCGTCATAGTGCCGCGTACGTTGGTTAAGGTTTTCTGCTGTGTAAGGGCCGTTTCAGTATCCAAATACCCTAACCCTTCGCTGCTGCCGGGCGCGCCTTCAACACCATCAGGATCGTGGATGATGTTACCCAACATTTGATAGCCGCCACAGATACCCATCACTTTGCCGCCTAAGCGCAGATGGCGTTGAATATCTTTATCCCAACCTTGTTGCTTTAGGTAATCCAAATCTGCCCTTACCGATTTTGTACCCGGCAAGATAATTAAATCAGCGTTGTTTACACGTTCACCTTTACCGACATAGCGTAAATCAATCGAAGGATTCAGTCTTAACGCGTCAAAGTCTGTATGGTTGCTGATTCGGGTTAGCACTGGCACCACCACCTTAAGCTTAGCTTCTCCGTCAGACTCTTGAGCAGAGGTAATGGCATCTTCCGCTTCTAAGTTAAAACCATGCAGATATGGCAAGACACCAATGACTGGCTTTCCGGTTTTTTCCTCTAGCCAATCAAGGCCAGATTGAAGAAGTGCGATATCGCCTCTAAAACGATTTATCACAAAGCCTTTTACACGAGCTTGTTCAGATTCAGACAATAGAGCCAATGTGCCGTAGAGGTGCGCAAAAACGCCACCACGGTCAATATCAGCAACGATGATCACTGGGATGTCCGCTTTCTCAGCAAACCCCATGTTAGCAATATCATTTTCACGAAGATTGATTTCGGCTGGGCTTCCCGCACCTTCAATCATCACGCTTTCATATTCTTCAGAAAGTCGGTCAAACGAATCGATAACCGTATCCATCGCGACTTTCTTGTAATCATGATAGCCCGTCGCTTCCATGTTACTCAGCGCTCGGCCTTGTAGAATCACTTGCGCGCCGGTATCTGAATTAGGCTTTAGCAATACAGGGTTCATGTGAACAGTTGGCTCAATATTACAAGCTTGCGCCTGAACCGCTTGAGCACGGCCAATTTCGCCACCATCTTTTGTCACAGCACTGTTCAACGCCATGTTTTGTGGCTTAAAAGGTGCCACTTTGATTCCTTTTCTTGCCAAAACACGGCATAAACCTGCCACCAAAACACTTTTCCCGGCATCTGACGTTGTCCCTTGAACCATAAGGGCACTTAATGGTGCTCGCATTTGTACTTAAATCCTTAATTTCTTAATTTCTTAATTTCTTAATTTTCAATTTATAGCTATGGGCAATATTTCTCTGCGACCATCTTAACGTCATTGCCGAGTAGATGCTCAATAAAATGAATGGAAAATGAATGTGTTACTCACTCTGGATTCAACCCCAGTGTTGTTTAATGGCTCCATCGAAACGAAGCTTGTGAACGATAACAGGCGACTCAACAAAAAACGTACTAACGAAAAGAAACGTTTCAAATTCAGAAAAACGTTTCTACTAAAAACAACATTAAGGGATTCACCATGAAAAAGACTGTATTAGCTATCGCATCTACTATTATCCTTGCTCCTACTTTCGCAATGGCTAGTGACCACAACAGCAACAAGCACGAAAGCGCTATTGCTTACACTGGACCGATTGAAACCGTTTCTGTTGCGACACTGCTTGCCGACACAAGCATGTTCGCAGAGCAAGAAGCAATTGTGGATGGTAAGATTGTTCGCCAACTAAAGAATGACACGTTTGTCTTCTCTGATGGCCAGAGTGAAATTCAAATCGAACTGGATGATGATATCCGCCTAGCACAGCCACTGACCGCTGATACAAAAGTTCGTATTTTCGGCGAATATGAAGGCGGCAAGACACCGGAAATCGAAGTGGACCACATCCAGGTTCTATAAGCGATTAATATAAAAATACCGACTTCAAATAATTGGCCTGCATATTGCAGGCTTTTTTGTATTATACTGCCGCAAAATACAATTTATATGGAGTCACCATGCTAGGTTGCACGAATAAGACTGTCCTTTTAGGACTCGCTGCACTGTGTTCATTCTCTGCGTCTGCAAACAACTTTAACTACAACACATTCGAGCTGCGCATGGGTACTAGCCCAAGTACTTTCGGTGGTGAAGTCACAACAATGTTCACTCAGAACTCTCACTTTGTTGCTCGTATCGATTCAGAATTTGAAAGTGATTGGGATGCAGCAGTAGGTATGGGATTCAACGGCCCAATCAGTCAATTTGCTGACGTTACTGGCCAAATGTTACTGCACAACATTGAACGTAATGACGACAACCACATCAAAACAGAAATTAACCTTGGCTTGAGAGCTTGGTTAATGGCAAACGTTGAAGTTAACGCACGCCTTGGTCAACTGATCGACAACGATGACACTCGTTCAATTGTGGGTATCGGTGCTCGTTTCCATTCAACTGATCAACTGTCTGTTGGTCTTGATATGCGCAATAACGGCACATACGGCCACCAAATCTTAATGTCGGCTCGCTTTGGTTTCTAATCTAGGTTTAGTTACTGAGTAATAAATAGCTGAACATATTACATAGAAAAGCCCCGAACATATTAATGTTCGGGGCTTTTTTGTTTGTTAGTTTCGCTGGCTTTTAGTCGTTCACGACCTGAGCCAGCGACTTGCTTTATAAATTAACCATCAGCATCTTTTTCTGGTGATCTAAGTACTCTTCATAAGTACCTTGGAAGCTCACTAGCTGTTGATCTTTTACATCGATGATGTGTGTTGCCAGTGAAGAAACGAACTCACGGTCATGACTTACGAAGATAAGCGTGCCCGTGTAAACCTTCAACGCGTCGTTCAGGGCTTGGATTGCTTCCATGTCCATGTGGTTCGTTGGTTCGTCCATTACAAGCACGTTGATGTCTTGCATCATTAGCTTGCCGAATAACAGGCGGTTCTTCTCACCACCAGAACAGTTACGCGCTTTTTTGTTCGCATCGTCAGCAGTGAACAATAGACGACCTAGAATGCCACGTACCATAAGGTCATCGTGCTTCACTGTGCGCCATTGTGAGATCCAATCGAAGATGCTCAGGTCGTTATCAAAATCCTTAGTGCTATCTTGCGGGCAGTAGCCTACCGATGCATTTTCAGACCATTTAACGATGCCTTCGTTTTGTTCTAGCTCTTGAACTAGGCAACGTAGCAGCGTGGTTTTACCCACACCGTTCTCACCGACAACCGCAAGACGAGTACCCGCTTCAAGCAGCAAGTTACCACCAGCAAACAATGTTTCGCCATCGAAGCCGTGACCAAGGTCTTGAAGTTCAAGTGCTTGACGGTGCAGTTTCTTACCTTCACCAAAATCAATAGATGGGCTCATACGGCTCGATGATTTCACTTCATCAAGCGTGATCTTATCCATTTTCTTGGCACGAGAGCTAGCTTGTTTTGCTTTAGATGCGTTAGCACCAAAACGGTTTACGAAATCTTGAAGCTCGCTGATTTCAGCCGCTTTCTTAGCGTTGCTTGCTAGAAGCTGTTCACGAATCAAGCCAGATGCTTCTAGGAAGTACTCGTAGTTACCAGGGTAAACACGCAGCTCACCGTAGTCGATATCTGCCATGTGTGTACACACAGAGTTCAGGAAGTGTCTATCGTGTGAAATGATGATCATTGTACATTTACGCTGGTTTAGCTCTTCAGCAAGCCAGTTGATCGTGTGAATGTCCAAGTTGTTGGTTGGTTCATCAAGAAGCAGGATGTCTGGGTTTGCAAACAGAGCTTGTGCCAATAACACACGCAGTTTCCAACCTGGAGCAACTTGCTGCATCAAGCCGAAATGGAACTCTTCTTCAATACCCGCTTGAATTAGGATGTCGCCAGCACGGCTTTCTGCTGTGTAGCCATCCATTTCCGCGAATTCGCTTTCAAGTTCTGCGACTTTCATGCCGTCGTCTTCGCTCATTTCTGGCAAAGAGTAAATGCGGTCACGCTCTTGTTTTACTTCCCACAGTTTTCTGTCGCCCATGATCACAACGTCGATAACGCTGTACTGTTCGAAAGCGAACTGATCTTGGCTTAGCACACCCAGTTTTTCTCCTGGAGTGATAGAAACGTTGCCCGAACTTGGCGTTAATGCGCCACTTAGGATTTTCATGAACGTTGATTTGCCGCAACCATTAGCGCCGATCAAACCATAACGGTTGCCGTTACCAAATTTAGCAGAGATGTTTTCAAACAGCGGCTCTGCGCCAAATTGCATTGTGATGTTCGCGGTAGATATCAAAGAACTAATTCCTAAGCGTGTACTGACAGATAATTATTAGGCTATTTCAAGAACCTAAATAAGAAGTACGAAAGTATGGATTAAACAAAAATCGAAGCGCGGATTATATAGAGATCTCGATCACGTTGTCGAGGCTAAACAGTAAACGAATAGTAAACATAGACCATTTAGATGCTTTTCATACGTTATTGGGGTGTAAATAGAAAAATCCCCACCAGCAGAACTGGTAGGGATTTCATTTATCAACACTAAAAGTCTTTTAAGTTCGCCACTTTGAAACTATAGCTCTTCAAAACGAAAATCTTTGATGACGAGCAGAACTATTATTTAGTAATTTTCTTTTGAACGTATTTTTGGCTTACATCTACTACCGCAACATCTCTAAAGAAGCTTCTACCCAACAGAAGTGGGAAAGAAAGATGCGTTCGGTCCGCTAGAGTAAACTCAGTTTTGTCTTTCAGATCACCGATTTGAATTGAAGCGACAACCACAGCACGTCGTTGTGTACCTTCCGCGCTCGACTGCTTGATCTTAACCCAACGCTCTACCGGTAAGCTGATCTCTTGCGTTGTGATGCCGTCATGTTCGATTTTGAACTTAACCCAGTCTTTTCCGTCACGTTCAAAATCAACAATATCAACCGCACTGATTGAAGATGTTGTTGCACCTGTATCTACACGCGCTTTAAACGCTTCTTTCAAACCAGGAACAAACACCCACTCTTCTTCACCAAGAATCAGTTTACCATCGCTTGTTTTAGTCGGCTTTGGAGCTGGCTTTTCTTCAGGCTTTGGCTTCGCTTCTGGCTCAGTCGGTTTTACTTCTTCAGGCTTTTCCGTAGGTTCCGTTACTTTCTCGCCTTCAATTGCGTCAGTCTTTGAAGAGTCATCCACAACAGGTTGTTCTACTTGAGGCTTTTGCTCTGGCTCGACAGGAACTTGAGTCGTTGTCGAACAAGCAAACAGGCCACCACTTAGCATTAAAACTACAATCGCTTTCCAGTTATACATTCAGTCACCTTCTATTTTGAAACGTTGGCTATCGCTTTAGCTACATAAGGAATATGAGATTCGGAAAGGCCTGCGATATTGATGCGTCCGTCACCAACACCATAGACTCCATACTCTTCACGTAATTGATTCATTTGAGTTTCTTTAAAGCCTAGTACACTAAACATGCCTTTATGGCTTTCAATGAAGTCAAATTGTGACGTGTTATAAGTATTTCGCAATTCATCACATAAACTTTGGCGCAGATTTAACAAACGTTGCTGCATTTCACTCAATTCTTGCTTCCAAATCGAGGTTAGCTCTTGATTCTGAAGAATTGTTTTAACCAAAGCTGCACCATGATCTGGCGGCATTGTGTAAGTTGAACGAGCAAGAGTAAGAAGCTTACCTTTAGCATTGCCAACGTGTTCGCTGTTCTTGCCAATCACGATCGCAGCGCCCGTTCTTTCACGGTATAAACCGAAGTTCTTCGAGCAAGATGTCGTAATCAACATCTCTTCGACGTTGTTAGCCATGTGTTGAAGACCTTTTGCGTCTTCTTCTAGGCCATCACCAAAGCCTTGGTAGGCAATATCAACGAACGGTAAGAAACCATTCTTCTGAGATAATTTGGTGATTTCCTGCCACGCTTCAAAGTTGATATCCGCACCCGTTGGGTTATGACAGCAACCGTGCAGTAGTACCACGTCTAATGGACCCGCTTTTGAAAGATCATCCAACATTCTTGCAGTATCAACTTGCTTCGTTTCAGGACTGAAGTAATTGTAGTATCGAACTTTTAAGCCTGCCGCTTCCATCACCGGTTTGTGGTTAACGTAGCTTGGGTTTGAAATCCAAACCGTGGTGTCTGGTTGAGAAACTTTCATTAAGTCACCCAACATACGAAGTGCACCACTTGCACCTGGTGTTTGAATCGCAGCAACGCGATCCATTGCAGAAGTCCCTTTAAGCAGCAGATCAACCATGCTCTGGTTGAACTCTTCACAGCCTGCTAGGCCAACGTAAGCTTTGGTTTTCTGCGTTTCAACAACGATATCTTGAGCCATAGAAACGGCTTTCATGATCGGAGTTTCGCCTTGATCGTTTTTGTAAACGCCAATGCCTAAGTCGACTTTATCAGTACGAGTATCGCCGCGGTAAGCAACAGAAAGAGATAGAATTGGATCTAAAGTTGGTTTTGGTAGATGTGAAAACATGAAAGTCACAACCCTTTGAAATTCAAGTAATGAGTTTCACGTTAACATTATCGTAGACAAATCAGAAACATTTTTTAATAGAAGCGCCTAGTTAGAATAAGTAATCAGAGATTGGTCATTTTACGTCATGAAACAGCACAAATTTCGAACAATTTTAGTGCTTTATCAAAAGATCAGTAGCTTGTTTAAGAAGTACCTTGTTGATTTTCGGCTAAATACCTTGTTTGAATTGCCTTGGTGTCATTCCCGACCAAGCCTTAAATCGAGTACTAAAGTTAGCTGCATTCGGGTAACCCACGATCTCGCCAATATGTTGAATCGACCAATCACTCGATTTCAACAAACGAGCTGCGTATTCCATTCTCATACGCATGATATGAGTCATTGGGCTGTGTGAATAATAGCGCTGGCACAAACGATGGAAATGCGGCTCTGAGCACGGGAACAAGCTCGCAAGCTCATGAACGTTCCACTCTTTATGGAGCTGCTTTTGTACGTTATCGAACACGCGTCTTAAACGAATTAAATTACGTGATTGCTGCTGCGGGACTGGCGCATTAATCATGAACTCTATTTGAGCCACACTGTGATTGGCAATCGCTCCCCCCAAATCGATGGGTAAGGCAATGCTTCTCAATAGAGTGTGAATGCACGACGAGACTACTTCTGCGGCCGGAGACAACGTGTAACTCACTTCGTCACTCACTACTTTACCCCATGGCTTATCTGGTGAGAGAAAGATCCATGCGATTTGCCATGTTTCTTCTTCAATCCCAAAGCCATTCTCTATGCCAGCAGGAACTGTAATGCATGATCCTGGCTCTAGAAGATAGCGACACGCGCCACTTTCTAACCACCCTTTGCCCCTAACTGTGTATAGCAGCATGTGTTTCTGGGGGTTCTTCCGATGTACCGAAAAGAAATCTCGGCACGACGCCGTCCCACACTGAACGATACCCAGTTCTTCGAATGCCAATACATGGGTTTGATCGACAAACTCTTGGTGTGTCTTATCTGAGATCTCGTAGCGCTCGTGTTTCTCACTCATTTCACTGGTCGCTCATTAGGTTTGCCTGCAATTAAACCACCACTTTAATCATTCGATAGTTTTGAAATTTTTGAAATTTTTGAAAATAGATCGTTTTGACAAATAGACAGCTTTTTAAAATAGATAGTTTGGCAAAAGTTTGTGATGAACCTGAACAATACAGCCAAAACAAATGCCGATAAACTTCTCGCATATTAACCACAGGGGAAATGCGATGCGCTCGACATATCGTCATCTAGACAAAGATTTTTGGCAAAAGCTGTTACACATCGGTTTGCCTGTATCGCTGCAAACTATGTTGTTTTCATTACTCGGCGTGGTCGACATTTTTATGGTTAACCAACTGGGTGACTCAGCTACCGCGGCGGTTGGTGTAGGTAACCGCATATTTTTCTTCAACTTGATCATGGTATCCGGGATTAGCGGTGCCGTCAGTGTGCTAGCTTCACAATATTTCGGTGCGGGAGATTTCAACGGAATTAGACGCACATTAGCGCAATCATGGGCATTGTCTGTCTTTGCCATCATCCCCTTTGTGTTCATTTATACATTGGCTCCTGAATCAGTCGTGTCTGTGGTGGCCTCAGACCCTGATTACGTCCGCTTGGCAACGGATTACCTTTGGATAACAGGAGCCAGCCTTATTGGTACCGCTATAGTTGTGCCGCTAGAAAGCGCGCTGCGCTCGGTGGGCGAAGCTAAGCTACCCACCAAAATTAGTATCTGGGCGATCATCGTCAACGCGATTCTCAATGCATTGCTGATATTCGGATTATTTGGCTTCCCTGAACTGGGGGTGGTTGGCGCGGCAATTGGTACCACGGTGTCTAGATTCTTTCAAACAATAGCCCTGCTTGTTATGGCGAAGAGACACTACGCTCACCTGTTCCCAACACTGACTAATTGGCGAGATGCGATATTGCCGAAGCATAGAAAGAAATATTTCAAGGTAGCAATTCCAATGTTGGTTCATGATACGGCTTGGGCGGGTGGAATACTGATTTATAACGTTATTGTTGGTCAGATGGGTGTTGGCGAGCTTGCGATAATCTCACTGTTATCACCAGTAGAAAGCATTTTGATCTCAGCGTTCATGGGGTTTGCAGTCGCGGCTTCGATCATTTTAGGCAACGAGATAGGCGCGAAGAACTATCAACGTGTTGAGAATACTGCTTGGGGTTATGTATTGGTCAGCTGTGGGCTTGCGGCTCTATTAGCCTTGGTGTGTTGGTTTGCCAAACCCGCGATCGTATACATGATCGGCCTTACTCACTTAGAGCTCAAAGAGACAGCCGTTAACGTCACCTTAGTTATGGCACTCGGCATGATACTAAGAGTCTTCAATATGGTTGGCATTGGTGGTGTGCTAAAAAGTGGTGGAGACATCAACTACAGCATCTTCATCGACCTGTTTGGCCAATGGGCGATTGGTATTCCCCTTGCCTACTTTACTGCGCTGGTGTTGGGTTGGCCGCTAGAATGGGTTTTGATGATCGTACTGCTGGAAGAGCTCGCCAAAATAATTCTGACCAGTCATAGGATTCAATCCAAGAAATGGATAAACAACCTAATCGACGAGCCTGAGCACATTGCTATTTAAGCAAGCGCCAAACTGACATTGACGTGCAGGCGATCAATTCAAAAGAACTCACACCCAAGGGCTGATTTGTAGCATTGCGCTAACGATGATGCCCTTTTTTCGGTTTCTGTTTGCGAGAGTACTAAATGAGAACAAGCTTATCAGTCAGCAAACCTATAAGTCAGTGAATCGATGAATGATTTGGTTTGAACTACCACGCCAATCCAACATTGGATCTGCTTTATCTTGTTCAAAACGACCATCAATCAAGGTATCAACGTATTCAAGCACTTGCTTCTGCTTATCATCGAGTTCGTCGAGTTCGTAACCCGTCCACATCCAGATGTCTTTGCCTTCACATTCTGCTTTTACACGCTGAACAAGCTTAAGCACTTCAGACACGTTTGCAGGATGCAGAGGATCACCACCAGAAAGCGACAAGCCACGACGCTTAATTCGCGGATCATTGAGATCAGCGATAATGTGGTCTTGCAGTTCTTGAGTAAACAAATGCCCTGAGTCCAACCTTTGCGTCGATTGGTTATAACACCCGCGACACTGGTGCACACAACCCGACACAAACAAAGTGCAGCGTGTTCCTGGGCCATTGACAACGTCGATTGGGTGATATTGGTGATAATTCATAAGGCAGTATTGAGAACTCGTGATGGCTTAATGGTTTAACTCGAAAAGTAGCGAGAGTTGAAACAAATGAATTGGTATCGACATAGCGCCGATACCAATCCTATTTCTTGAAACGTAGCTCTTCTAAGTAAGCTAGCTAATAATCTTAGAGCTTACTAAAGATGCTTCACTCGGCGTTTAACTTCTTCTTGCTTACCGAAGTTAAATGGTCGTGCATCAGGGCTACCAAGGTAACCACAAACACGGCGTGTTACCGATACTTTGGTTGAGTCGTGGTTGCCACACTTAGGACACGTAAAGCCCTTACTGGTACAGTCAAACTCACCGTTGTAACCACACTCGTAACACTCATCAATCGGTGTATTCGTACCGTAGTAAGGAACGCGTGTATAGCTGTAATCCCAGACGTTTTCTAGCGCTTCGATGTTCTTCTGCATGTTCGGGAATTCGCCGTAACAGATGAAACCACCGCTAGAGATTTCTGGATAAGGCATCTCAAAATCGATCTTGTCGTATGGGTTCACCTTCTTCTGCACATCTAGGTGGAAGCTGTTGGTGTAGTAACCACGGTCTGTTACACCATCAATCACACCAAATTCTTTAGTGTCGATGCTGCAGAAACGGCTGCATAGGTTTTCACTTGGTGTGCCGTATAGGCTGAATGCGTAACCTGTCTCTTTCGTCCAAGATTCCACTTCACGCTTCATGTACTCCACCAGCTCAAGCGCTTTAGCACGCATTTCGCCGTCGTCGTACAAGTGAACGTCTGTGCCGTAAAGCGCAGTCATTGCTTCGTGGATACCGATGTAACCAAGAGAAACCGATGCACGACCGTTCTTGAAGATATCAGCAATAGAGTCGTCTGCTTTCAAGCGAACGCCACATGCACCTTCCATGTATAGGATTGGAGCAACACGCGCTTTCACGTTTTCTAGACGAGAAATACGAGTTTCTAGCGCACGACGAGCCAGCTTCAGTTTTTCATCAAGCAGTTCGTAGAACTTAGTCATATCTTGTTTTGCGTTAATCGCAATACGTGGCAAGTTCAGGCTAACAACACCTAAGTTGTTACGGCCTTCATGAATCAACTCACCGTTTTCTTCGTAAGTATTCAAGAAGCTACGGCAGCCCATAGGCGTTTTAAATGACCCTGTCACTTCTACTACTTTGTCGTAGTTGAGGATGTCTGGGTACATACGCTTAGACGCACATTCAAGCGCTAATTGCTTGATGTCGTAGTTTGGATCTTGCTTCTGGTGGTTCAAACCATCTTTGATTGCAAACACCAGTTTAGGGAATACCGCTGTTTTGCGGTTCTTACCCAAACCTGCAATACGGTTTTTCAAGATAGATTGCTGGATCAGTTTCGAACCCCAGCTTTCGCCTAGACCAAAACCAAACGTAACGAATGGTGTTTGACCATTAGCCGTGTGTAGCGTGTTTACTTCGTACTCCAAAGACTGGAACGCGTCGTAACACTCTTTCTCTGTACGAGAGATAGCAAAAGCTTCTGGGCTATGAATGTCCCACTCTTTTGCTAGAGATAAATGCTTTTCGTAGCTCGCCATCACGTAAGGTTCTAGAACCTCATCGATGCGGTTAATCGTTGTACCGCCGTAAATGTGGCTCGCCACTTGCGCGATGATTTGCGCCGTTACCGCTGTCGCTGTAGAAATCGACTTAGGTGTGTCGATTTCCGCGTTACCCATCTTAAAGCCGTGCGTTAACATGCCTTTCAAATCGATAAGCATACAGTTAAACATTGGGAAGAACGGTGCGTAGTCTAGATCGTGGTAGTGAATGTCACCACACTCGTGAGCTTGTACGATGTCACGCGGCAAAATGTGAGTTTTTGCATAGTGTTTAGCCACGATACCCGCCAGCAAGTCACGCTGAGTTGGGATCACTTTACCGTCTTTGTTGGCATTCTCATTGATCAGATCAACATTGCTTTCTTCTATCAAACCTTCGATCTCGCGAGTTAAAGCGCTTTGCTTCTCACGTGCGATGTCGCGGTCATGACGATATTCAATGTAGGCACGAGCCAGAGACTTGTATGGTCCCTGCATTAGCTCGTTCTCGACCATGGTTTGAATTTCAGAGATATGAACTTCATCGTAGTCTTCGAGCTTCAACTCAACTGCTAATGCCACATTCAGTGCATAAATAGCAATTTCCTTATCGGCTTTGTCTGATGCTGCTTCCACTGCAGCTTGGATGCGATCTCTACTGAATGGAGCTCTTGAGCCATCACGCTTGATTACGATTGATTTCACCACTTCTCCTTACTCTTGAGGTATTCACAGACTTATCCACAAACACACTATATAGAGCGATTTATCGTTTAACTAACACTAGATATTGTGGCGTATTTAACGAGAACCACCAACTTTGAGTATTGATTTGGATCAATAAAACTCTCACGCTGACTAAGATCAATTCAATATTATTACGCTAGTTCTCAAGTCGAAAAGAAACAATGTAACAATAAAAAAACTGCTAAAAAGAGTTGAATTTTTGGTAAGTGTTGTAGGATAACGGCTCAACTATATTGGACGACAAAATTAGGGATATTTGGGATGAAACGACTTCAAAACTGGATAATGTTAGGTTGCTTACTCAGTAGCCAGACATTTGCTGAACCTTTGACCATATCCAGTTGGAATATCGAATGGTTATCAACCAACGAGGCTGTGAATAAGTTTTCTGCCCAACGTGATCAAGCTGATTTCGACAAACTTGAAGAATACTTTCAATCCTTAGATGCGGATGTGGTCGCCTTTCAAGAAGTCGACGACGTAAATGCCATTCAGCACATCGCTGGCGATCAATACAAGATATTGATGTCTGACCGAGCATTACCAGCAAACATCAACCATCAGTTCAAAGAAGTGAACCAATACACAGGGTTCGCGGTTCGTAAAGGAATCACACTCACCGACTACGCTGACTTCCCACTGGAGTCGAGCGCTAACAGCAAGCTTAGATTTGCCAGTTACATGGTCGTAGAAACGGAAAGCAAGCCTATTCACATGTTGTCTGTGCATTTAAAGGCGGGTTGCAGCGGCGCTTACAAGTCGAACCGAGATTGTTCAAGACTCAAAGACCAAGCACAGCAACTTAATAAGTGGATTCAGCAAAGAGAAAGAAACGGTCAGGATTACGCGATACTAGGCGACTTCAACCATAACCTATCCTACTCAAGAGATTGGATGTGGAAAGATATGACGCAAAATACCGATGCTCAGTTGGCAACAAGAAAAACTCGAGCAGATTGTAAGGTGCGCTCTAACCGCAATAACCATCGCACGCACCAATTCCGTTCTGTCATTGATCATATTGTGGTGAGTAAGTCACTAAATGCATCTTCTGCGAAACAGGTGGTATTTGAAACGCAAGATGTGCTTGATTACAAACTTAGCGACCATTGCCCAGTTTCAACGACTATCAGATAGATATAAAAAAGAGGCTGACTGGCTTTTGGGTTAAAGCGTGTCAGCCTCTCAAATGGTCATATCAAGCCTATCTGATATACGATAGGCGCACTACTAACAGGTTTTATTCGCTCGCCCCGCCAGCCACATTCCCACCAGCATACTTAAGACGAACAGCCATACCGTTGGGTTACCACCACTAAGACTTGTCACTGCAGGGCCCGGGCAAAAGCCTGCAATCCCCCAACCTAAACCAAAGGCAGTTGAACCTAGAATCAGCTTTCTGTCGATTAGCGGGTTGTTACGGCTATCTAACGACTCGCCATTGATGGCTTGAGCGCGCTTTTTAATGACCAAATGATAAAACGGAGCGAAGACCAATAACGCGCCACCCATGACGAATGCCAAACTGATATCCCAGTCACCAGTAATGTCTAAAAAGCCAAGTACTTTGTTTGGATCAACCATGCCTGAAATGATCATGCCAGAGCCGAAAAGAAGACCTGCGAGCAAGCCAATAACGATAGTAAATGAAGAGTTTTTCATTACGCCCCCAAACCAATCAGATTCTTAACCAACACCGTTGCCATTGCCACACCCATAAACACACAAGTCGCGACAATAGAACGTTTAGACAAACGAGCCATTCCCACAATGCCATGGCCACTCGTACAGCCATTTGCAACCTTAGTGCCGAAGCCCACCAGAAGGCCGGCTATGATAACCACTGCGAAATTGATCTCTTCTAACTGGGGAAGTTGATAGCCAGTCGGAATCAACAACCAACCGCTCACAATCATTCCGACAACGAAGGCAAGTCGCCAATGTTTCTCGGTTTTTTCAATACGTGTGTCCGAGCTGGATTCAGATCCTGATTCTAAGCGTTTTTGCTTTTTAGACGGCAATAAGCGGCTAACGATTCCGCTGATTCCCGCAACTCGCCCGATGCCCAACATCAAAATAATTGCCGAGGCGCCTAGCAGCATGCCACCAAAAAATGCATCCCAAGGTATCAAACTAATCACCGACCTATCCTATCCACAAACTAAAATCTAATTCACCAACATTTAAATTAGAGTTTACTAATGAATATAAATTAGTCAATGCTAATGTAACGACATTATGTTTCGGTTTGCAAGTCTAGTGTCTAAAGCCAAAAGCCAAGAAGCTTCCCCCATGAAAAAAGCCCCTAGGCGTTAACCTAAGGGCTTAAGATTTATTCTGTCTTTGGTAAAGAACAGCTATTTGATCTTGTTCTTCTCAGCAATCCACTGCGACATGTACTTAGTGCTCGCCATGCTGTGGTGCTTCAGCATAGAGCCAAAGAAGTTATCCAGTCGATGAGACTCAAGCTCAGACTCTAGCGCTATCAGTCGCTCGATCAATTTGTCGCCCAGTTGATTCTGTTCGTAGTGCGCTTCAAGAATTGAATGACACTGACTTTGAGCCTTGAGCCACTTCTCTTCATCTTTATAAAGAGCAACAGCTTGTTCAACAAACGCGTCGATATCGTCTGCGACCGCGCCCGGCCATTGCAACTCACCTTGCGGCAACATGCCTTCACTACCAATTTCACTGGTCACGTTTGGAGTTTGAAGCTTCATTGCATCAAGCAACTTACCCTTAATGCCCGCACCAAAACGCAGTGGCGCGACACACATACGTGCCTGCTCCATCACTTCTTGAGCATCTTTCGCCCAACCTTTGATATGGAAACCGGTTTTAGGGTTGTGTAATGCGGTCGCTTTTGGCGGCGGATACGATCCATAAATATGAAGCTCAGTGTCAGGCAGCTGTTTGCGAATCTTCGGCCAAATCTTCTGTAACTGAAGCACAGCATCCCAATTCGGGGCATGTCTAAAGTTACCTATCGTCATGAAATTCTTACGTTCTTCAAAGCTTTTCGTGCTTTCAGGCAGCGTATTAAGATCAACCATGAAAGGCAGATGATGAAGCAGTTTGGGATCGATATTGAACTCAGATTGAAGCAGTTCCATCTCGTAACTTGAAATGATCAACGAAAGATCACAGCGCAGAATCGCGGCAATTTCACGTTTGGCTAAGTCACTGTATAAGTGTGCTTTGGTCAGTTCAGTTTCTTTCTTAACGGCTTCATGGCGGGCGTTACGCAGGAACTGCAAGTCTTCAGTATCCAACAGCTTAAACGCGTTCGGACATACCTTCTCAACGCGCCAACCAAACTGTTCTTCCATCATAAAACGGTCAAACATCACGACATCGGGCTGCAGTTCTTCAATGTAATCGTCAAAGCTATCGCAATTTAACTGTATAGATTGGCTTGTGATGCCCTCTTCAGAGAGATCAATCATATGCTCGGTTTCTTGAGCGGGTGTTGCAAATTCAACTGACCAACCTTGTCTCTTAAATAAACGTAAAAGAGACATCATGTGGCTGCCAGCAGCCGATGAATTCGGTTCTGGCCAAACGTAGCCAATTGCTAAAACTTTCTTCAAAACACTTCCTAAGAAATAACAAAAGGGACTGTAGAAGTCCCTAATTAAACGTAAATCGATCGTGGTCGACTTATATCGCTGATTATAATGAGTTCTAATCACTCAGCGATCAGATTCGCTCACCTACATTGCGAGCTATCATAAGCACTTCATCAGCAGAGTACAGGTTTGAAATCGTAGTTTCGACTTCAGCGCCTAATGTCGACTGATAGAGCTTTTGTGCAAAGTTATCCGCTCTGGTCGTCACTAGCACATGTTTTAGTGTCGAGCCTTGCTCTGCTAGCTTCTGTTTCACTTGCGGCAAGGAGTCAAGAATCAGCTTTTTACCCAATCCTTTCCCCTGCGCAGTTGGTAACACGGCAAGTTGCTCTAGTTCTAAAACAGCTTCAGGTCTAAACCCGCTCTTCTGAACCCAAATAATGTAGCCAACAACTTCACCTTCGCTTTCAGCAACAAAGTTAAGAAAGCGTGGTGACGCGCTTAAGTTACATTGTAACCAATCGCGTGAATTTTTCTGTCGAATAAAGGCAGATTGATGAACCAAAGCCGCCCCATCGAGGTCGGCTTCAGTCATAAAACGAACTTGAGTCATGCAGCTACTCGCTCTCAGAATTAGGACGCGTTTTACAGTGTAAAATAGCTCTTTCTAGAAGCTCTAAAGCCGATTTATCAGCTTCTGGAAGCTTAGCATCCGATTGACCTAGTGGTTCAACCCGGCTGCCCCACTTAATATGACCAGCACCCCAAGTTAAACCAGCACCAAATGCTGCAACAAGAATGTTGTCGTTAGGCTTAACGAAACCTTGCTCTAGCGATTCACACAATGCGATTGGCACAGTCGCTGCGGATGTGTTGCCGTAATTTTGGATGTTAACAAACGCTTTCTCACGATCGATACCCGCCATATCACACAGAGTTTGAATGATTCGGATGTTCGCTTGGTGCGGGATCACAACGTCGATGTTGTCGGTTGAGATACCTGTGCGGCTCAACACTGTGTGTGCCGCTGCGCCCATGCCTTTTACTGCACGCTTGAAGATCTCTTTGCCTACGAAATCAAAGTCCCAGTAACCGTTATCAGCAGCGAAGCGGTCCATAGAAGTACCGAATTTTGGTACAGCTAGAATGTCACGGCCCTCTGCGTCACAACCGATTTGAGCTTCTTGTAAACCCACTTGCTCTTCAGTACGTGATAGAACCACAGCGCCAGCGCCGTCACCGAAAAGAACCGCAGTATCACGCTTGGTCCAGTCGATGAAGAATGAAAGACGTTCTGCACCCACAACGATTGCATTGCGGTAGTTGCCCGCTTGAATCAGTCGAGTTGCTGTTTCAACACCGTAGATGAAGCCAGTACACGCGGCGTTAAGGTCGAAAGCCGCTGCACTTTTAATGCCTAAGTTCTGTTGAACCTTAGACGCGGTATTTGGGATAAGAGAATCAGGGCTGCACGTCGCGATGATAACGAGGTCGATGTCTTCAGCCGTTAGACCAGCACACGCCATGGCATGTTTCGCTGCAACAGTCGCAAGTTCAGAGGTATTTACATGACTGATACGACGGTTTTCGATACCAGTTCGAGTTCGAATCCACTCGTCAGACGTATCAATGAAAGTGCTTAGATCATCATTGGACAGCACGGCTGGTGGCAGACACTTTCCCCAGCCAGTAATTTCGGCGTAAAATTTTGTCATCATTTACCTGTTTATTGTTTGTTTTTATTTAAGTATCGTATTCTTGTTTTAAACAGTATAAGCGCTCTGTGCGTGATTCGTAAATCGCGTTAGCCACGGAGTTGCAATAAAAAGAGAAAGTTATGTCTACATTCAACACACGCTGCCCTTCTTGTAATGGCGTAAACCGAGTTCCTTCAGAAAGAATTTCAGAAAGCCCAACTTGTGGTAAGTGCAAAACAGCACTGCTCGATGGCGCTCCTATCGAGGGAACATCACTTAATTTCCAATCTATCTTGAACAGTTCACAACCTGTAGTTGTCGATTTCTGGGCAACATGGTGTAACCCATGTGTGGGCTTCGCGCCCGTGTTCAGCGACGTTGCAAAAGAGCGTTCTGGAGATGTTCGATTCGTTAAGATTGATACTGAAGCTCAGCAGCAGCTCGCAGCAATGTATCAAATCAGAAGCATTCCGACCGTGATGGTGTTTAAAGACGGTAAACGTGTCGATACGATTAACGGTGCACTGCCAAAAGGTCAATTCGATCAGTGGCTTAATCAAGCTCTAACCAAATAACACTATTATTTAGACTATTAGTTAAGCTATCGATTTAGCATTACTTAATTCTAAGTAAGCACACAAAAATAGGTTAGAGAGTCTTATCAAACCAAGACTCTCTAACCTACTGTTTTATTAATGGTTATCACTTAACTTCTTGATTTAAACCACAGCTTCGCCTTTCGCTTTAATGCCAGCTTCTTGCTTACCTAACTCGTATTCCTGTTTGATCTGGTCTGCGACTTTCTCGGCAATCATAATGGTTGGCGCATTGGTGTTTGCCCCAATCAAAGTCGGCATCACAGAAGCATCAATGACTCTCAAATTATCCAATCCATAAACTTTGAGATCTTTATCCACTACGGCTAATGAATCACTATTAGGTCCCATTTTACAGGTCCCCACCGGGTGATACTGAGTGTCTGCACGATTGCGAATATCTTGCTCGATAGCCTTGTTATCACAGGCGTCCACAGGGTAGAAAGCGTTGCCACGGATATCATCAAAAGCTGAACTCTCTAACATTTGATACTGTTTCTTCCAGCCCTTAATCATGACCTCCATGTCTTCAGGATGGCTGAAAAACGCAGGATCGATCTTAGGTGGATCATAGGGATCATTACTATTGAGCGTTACGGTGCCGTGGCTCTTCGGTCGCAATAAGGTGACATGAGAGGTAAAGCCATGACTAATATGGATTTTTCGGGCATGGTCATCAACCACAGCCACCACAAATACAAACTCTAAATCCGGAACAGCGATATGATCTTGCGAACAGAGAAAACCAATTCCCTCTGCAAAATTGCTGCTCATCTTACCGCGGCGTTCTTTGTGCCATAGCGGTAAGGCTTTGGTCATTTCAGAGGCCATTTGCAGCGAGATGCCGAAGGTTTCACGCTTTTCACTGCATTTGTACGAGTGCACTAAGTCGATATGGTCTTGCAGATTCTTGCCCACTCCAGGTAATTCATGAACTTGTTCGATTCCATGCGTCTCTAGTTCAGTTTGAGCACCGACACCAGACAGTAATAGCAACTGGGGAGAACCAAACGCGCCAGCGGATAGAATCACTTCTTTGTTGCATCGGATCTGATAACGCTGCCCGTTAGAGCCATACTCGACGCCAATCGCCTTCTTGCCGTCAAACAAGACCTTATGTGTGGTGGCTTTAGTAACGACCGTGAGATTTAATCGTGAAAGGTTTGGCGTTAAGTAAGCCTTGGCAGCGCTGCATCGTTCACCATTTAGCTGAGTTACCTGCGTCGGCATCGCCCCAAACTGCGCCGCACCGTTAATATCTTCATTGCGAGGCACGCCTATCGATTCACAGGCTGTTAAGTAGCGTTCCAACATAGGGCTTGGCGACCTGAGGTTTGCCACATTAAGAGGACCACCTTGGCCATGAAACTCATCTTGATGAACTTCGTTGTTTTCGGCTTTCTTAAAGTAAGGCAGACACGAATCATAGCTCCAACCTGTGTTACCCAAGCTTTCCCATGTATCGTAGTCGTAGCGGTGCCCACGAGCGTACATCATGGCATTGATAGAGCTAGACCCGCCAAGTGTCTTACCTCTAGGCTGATAGCCTTTACGACCGTTCAAACCTGGCTGTTCAACGGTTTCGAATGCCCAATTGTTGAGTTTGGTTGGCATCATCGCAACCACGCCAACGGGTGTGTGAATGAATGGGCTCGTGTCTTTACCGCCCGCTTCTAACAAGCAAACCGTCACATTAGGATCTTCCGACAGCCGCGAAGCCATGACACAACCCGCAGAACCACCGCCAACAATAATAAAATCATAACTATCCATTTGCCATCTCCGCTATTTCTAGTGGGTGTAACTCACGCTTCAAGATTTTTCCGGTTGCTGTCATGGGTAAGGCTTTACGAATGAATACCTTACGCGGGTATTTGTAGTCGGCGAGTTGCTCACGACACCATGCTATCAAGGCGGCACTATCACATTGCGTATGTTCGTGAAGCACCACATGCGCGTGGATCTCCTCGCCTAAATGATCATGATGCTCACCTACCACCGCAACCATTTCGACATCAGGGTGACACATCAAGACTTCTTCAACCTCACGTGGATAAACGTTGTAACCGCCACGAATAATCATGTCTTTAACACGGTCAACAATGAACAAATTGCCGTGCTCATCAACACGCCCAATATCTCCCGTTAAGAACCAGCCATCACGAATAGATTCAGCTGTCGCCTCTGGCCTTTGATAATAGCCTTTCATCACACTTGGGCTTTTAATGCAGACTTCGCCCAGTTCACCCATAGCGACAGAGTTGCCTTGTATATCAGTAATCTTGATAAGGTGGCCACATAAAGGCTGACCGACACTTCCCGACAAACGATCGCCATCAATATGGTTAAATGTCGCAACTGGCGCCGTTTCTGAAAGCCCGTATCCTTCAAGTACCGGTAACTCAAAGCGAGATTCAAACTGACGAATAACCTCAAGCGGCATAGAAGCACCTCCAGACACGCCTAACCTCAAACTGTGCTTAACCTGTTCAGAACGCTCTAAAGATTCTTCTCCCGCTCTTAGCAGCGCGATGTACATGGTAGGAACGCCAGCAAAGACACTGACTTTATGGCTAATGATCTGTTCAATAACCAATGACGGTTCAAAACGAGGAATCAACACCATGGTTGAACCCGTCAACACACTCGCGTTCATCATCACTGTCTGGCCGAAACTGTGGAACAGAGGAAGTGTAGCCATTGTGGTATCGCTGTATTCCAATCTCATTAGATACTGTGACGACATCGCATTGGTTTGCATGTTGGTGTGAGAAAGCTCTGCCCCTTTGGGTTGACCCGTCGTGCCAGAGGTATAAAGGATCACAGCGGTATCATCTCCATGACAGGCCAGAGATTCAAAAGGAGCAAAAGGTTGTGCCAACCAATCGGCTATTGATTCATGCTGCTCATTTCTTTCCGAAGTAGTGTCTGCACTTGTTGGAATAGGCATCTCCACAAAGTGTTCACAGTGGTTTGCCTGATCAAAGCCTTGTAAACCATAGCGACCAATTGGAAGCTCTTCACTGCCTTCAAAACATAAATAGGCTTTCGCGTCGGAGTCATTAAGGTGATAAGCGATCTCTCTGGCCTTAAATAGCACGTTCAAAGGTACGACTACACAGCCTGCTTTTAGAATCCCGTAGTAGGCTATCGGAAAGTAAGTGACGTTCGGACATGACAACGCGACCTTATCTCCTTTCTGCAACCCAAGTCTTTTCAAGTTAGCAGCCACGTTTCCAGAAAGTTGTTCTAACTGAGAAAAACTGATTTCATCTGATCCCATACGCAGAGCGGCTTTAGTTGGAAAAAGCGAAGCGCTACGCTCCAAATTAACAGCAAGATTGTGCATCCATGATCTCCTTATGCGGCTTAGACCTGTTTGTGACGGTCACCGTAGACGTTCTAATCGTTGTAATAAGTGTCATTCTTGTCATCACGAGCCTGCACATTGGTGTGTCATGTAGATAAGAGTCGTTATTGAGCAAAATGTTTGTGACGCTCCAATGTGCAGCCCAACAAATTACAACATTTTGATAACATTTCGAACAGGTTTCAAAAAGACAAAAACCGGTGATATTCGGACACAGCCTGCGCAAGCCCAATAAAACCTTGCACACATAAACCAAAATTTGGAACAAGCTTGGGAAAGTGAGAACCAGCAACAGGCGTAAATGTTAAAAGTTCGGTTAAGATATCGATATTCAACAAGAGGCAGCTTATGGAATACACCGCAGTTTACGAACCCGATATGCAAGCATTCGGCATTCTGGATCTTCAGTTGCTACATCGTTACCTGTGGCCTGTTCTCAGTATCGAAGCGTTGCTCGAAGGCAGTAACATCGATGCTCTCCAACTCAACACACCCGATACACACATAACTTTGGCGCAAAAGCTTGCTGTATTCAGTAACGCATTAGCGAATTCCAACGAAGACGGTTTGGGGCTTAAAGTCGGCCAACAAGCGAGGTTCAGTGACTTCGGCGTGCTCGGTTATGCAGTGTTCAGCAGCGAGACACTACTCGATGCCTTTTTAATCGGGTTCAAATACCTGCAACTTGCTGGCCCTGTCCTCAGGAAAACCATGTCTGTAGAAGACAACATTGGTTACTTTCGCGCAGAGCAACTGATCGAACTCGATTCTTTACTGCCCTTTTGTTGTGAATACTGGTTTGCGGCGATACACAGTTTATGTGAAGAAGTTTTGCAACAGCCCTTTCCCTCTCAAGTGATCCGCTTCCCTTACCCAAAACCTGAATACGGCGATCTATACACAGAGATTTTCCGCTGCCCGGTTGAATTCAATAGTGACCGTCTTGAATGGGAGTTCGACGCAACCACCTTGTATTCGTCTCTTCCTACCGCCAACCCCATCACTTTACAGATGTGTTTAAAATCGTGTGATGACATGTTGGCAAAAGTAAGTGCTCCGACTAGCCTCAAAGAGAAAGTCTCTCAGATGCTGATAGAAAGGCCAGGATGTTACCCATCGATAGAATCCATTTCTTCAGAACTGGGCATGTCTTCTCGAACACTGCGTCGTCACCTGAAAGCAGCGGATACGAGCTATCAGAAGATACTGGATCATGTGCGTTTTCACCTTTCCCGGCACTACCTTTCTTCAACTCGAATGAGTATTGAAGAGATATCTGAACGCGTTGGTTTTTCTGATAGCGCTAACTTTCGTCATGCCTTTCGTAAGTGGAGTGGTAACTCGCCACGCCAATACCGTAAAGAAACGGCCTAACACTTAAACTCCCATTCAATCCAAATTAGAAATACACAATCACGCTGCAATCTTTTTCTAAATTAAACTACCAATGAACAAGGGCTTAACGACTTTTTGACCGCATAAAATCTCGTCAAACCACCAAATATCGCAACCGTATTTTAGTTTCGTTAGTCGATAAATTTCTTTTATCTTAACGACCATTTTTATTCGTTTTACCCAATTCAGTTTCTCCCCCATAGTCGCGGAAAATTCATCGTTTCTTTTACTATCAGAGGCTCCTGCATTGGACAACATCCAACCAACAACTCGCATAACGGTTCCTGTTATTGCATTGTCTTTTTACGCGATCGCTTCAGGCTACTTAATGAGTTCATTACCATTAATGCTGTCTGAGTATGGCTTAGACAAAGATCTATCGAGTTGGTTGGCGAGTGCATTCTATGCAGGGCTACTGGCTGGTACATTATTGATTGAACGTGCCATTGCGCGTGTTGGTCACAAAGACGCTTTCGTCATCGCATTGAGTGTGTTCATCGCAACGATCCTTGTATTGCCATTGATCCCACATCAAGCAGTATGGCTGTTAGCTCGCTTTGTGGCTGGTGTGGCGGTTGCAGGTATCTTCGTGATTGTAGAGTCTTGGCTAATGAGCGGTGACGAGTCACAACGCGCAAAACGTCTCGCTATCTACATGTGTTCACTTTACGGCGGTTCAGCAGTTGGTCAGCTTGGTATCGGTTACTTAGGTATTACTGGTGGCGTACCTTTCATCGCAATGTTCACCCTTCTGTTTGGTGCGATCATTGTTTTGATGTTCGGACAAGCAACACCACCACAGATCCACGATGCGCAATCTTTGTCTTTAAAGCAGATCAGCAAATTAAGCCACAGCGCGCTAATTGGCTGCATTGTGTCTGGATTAACGCTAGGTGCGATTTACGGCTTGATGCCAGTTGAACTTGCTCAACGTAACATTGCACACGAAGACATTGGTGGTTTGATGGCTTTGGTTATCATGGGTGGCATGGCTGTACAGCCGATGGTGACTTGGTTATCTCACCACGTAGGACAAGTGCTATTAATGGCTTTGTTCTGCCTGCTAGGGGTTGCAAGCATTGGTGTGCTGACGATCAATCACGATTTCTACGTACTAGGTATGAGCTTGTTCGTATTAGGCATGGCGACATTTGCGCTATACCCAATCGCGATTAACTTGGGTTGCCGTAACCTTGACCCAAGTTACTTGGTGTCAGTGACTCAAATTATGCTACTTTGCTACAGCATCGGTTCTGTTGCGGGACCAATCGTTGCAGACAGCTTCATGGATTCACAAGCAGGATTGTTCACATACCTGTTTGCGTCTCTACTTGCTACAACGATCTACATGTTGATTGCTAGCTTAAAGCGCTCTCACCTACAGATTGCAGGCGAGTAAGCTTCAATAGACAGACACCAGATACGTGTCATTAGGGCTCCGAGTTAAGATTTTATGTCTAAACGAAGGGCCCTTTTTGTTTATGTCGTCTGGAGGAAAGAACGACAATAAACATCAACGATCAGAAGATAAAATCTATTACCTCTGAACGTTAAGGTTGAAATACATAACCTTCACCAGTAATGGTAATGATTAGTCCATCTCCGAATAATGATCTTATTTCAGATATAGCCACAATCACCGAAGAGTTAGTTACTTTTTCACTTTCCCAGCCAATCTTCTTTAACTGACCAACACTGAACAATTCACCTCGATGTCGATTCATAAATAAAATGATCTTTCGGTACGCCAAAGGCATGGTAGCCAGTACGTAGCCATTCTCTACATTGCGAATAAGTTTGGTGTTGAGTTCAACAATTTTTCCGTTTAATTCAAGTATTACGTTATTTTCAGAGTGGTTCGTTTCTATTACAGGATAAGAGTCCATTTTTGTATCATTCCCTTACTATATAGCCAGCGACAAAGTCAGATTCAGTCGTATTTATATAACGTCGCTTATAACTGGACGTTTTAGATTTGACGATAATCAATGGAATTCGTACGGTAAAGAGATTAAATTTTTATTATTAAGATATTAACAGGATATAAATAGAGGATTATTTAGTCCGCCATAACATACCCTTCGTTGGAAACAGTTTGAATACAACGGCAGTCAAGAACTCTTCTGATCTCGTAAATAGCCACCAATACAGACGCACATGTCACCGCTTTACCAGCCCAACCTACACGCTTCAAAATTTGCTTACTGACTACTTGGCCTTTGTTCTGGTGAAGATAAAAAAGTACTTTACGGTGAGGCCCTGAAAGCGTTCCTACAATCGAACCGCAGCTATGCTTGCGTACGATTTTAGTGCCTGAACGAAACTCTTTGTTGTTTAAAATGAGCTTTGACGGGAGATCTAAATCATCCGTCTCGCTGATAACTTGTTGCATTAATTCCTCATGTTGCATAAGCAGTCGTCTTCTGAGATATTTCCAATACTATCGAATAGAGCAAAAATACTAAATTGATAGATAGCTCAATACAGTAAAATTACTGAAAAGTTTGATCTTGCGTAATTGATCGAGGAAACATGCAAGGCTAACCAGGAAGTCGATGACTCTTTCGATATTGACTGGGTGACAAACCGAAATGCTTTTTGAAACGATGCGAAAAGTTATAGGGATCTTTGTAGCCTAAGCGATTAGCAATCATAGAGACTGACCAATCTTGATATTTCAGCAGACTGGTGGCTTTATCCATGCGTAATTGAATCAATTTACTGCGCGGTGAGAGGTTGAATAGCGTCTTGGTGACTCTATTGAGTTGCTCTTCACTGATGAACACTCTTTCAGCCATCCCTGCCACTGTCCATGGCTGGTGCAGACTACTTTCAATTTCGTTATAGAGCGCTTGAACACGTGCAGTGGTGCTGGTCGACTTAGGCTCAAACCCTGTTAATGTTCGGATAATTTCGCTCAAGAGTAACTTACGGTAACTGGCTCTACCGCCTATCTCAAAGTAAACCAAGTTCATTAATGACCAGATCTGCTCACACTCTCCAAAAGGCACAATCCCCTGTCCTAAACTTGCTATGTGCTGCCATTGCTTAGTGTCAGGCGTCAACATCCACGCCATTTTCCAATAATTATATTGAGGATCGAGTTCAAAACGAAAAGGGGTTTCAGCAGGAAGCACCACAAGTGTATAAGGCGTAATCGCTTGGACCGATGTAGCGGTTGTTAGAATGCCGCCACCTTCCATAGTAAAAATCAACGTATGAACATTAACGGACTCGCGCTCAACCCAGTAGCCATCATATAGCTTCGCCATGCCACCCATATAGACACCAAAGCTTTTCATCTCTGGAATATCTTCAACGGTCAAAAAACGTTCTTTGCACTGTTCAGCGAGAAAAACATCATCATGCCACGTTGATTTTGGTCTCATTGAATCAATGACGGATTCGCACAGGTTTTGTTGTTTTTTAAACATGTTGTTACTTCGCTCAAATCACTATAGTTCTGCCATAAATCGGAGAGCTTATGACAACTAACATCAACCCTAACTCATCTATGAATAACAAGCCAGAGAGCATCTTACCTCGTATCGTTAAACTGGGTTTGCCTGTTGCTTTGCAAAGTGCGCTTGTCGCTATTCTTGCCCTTGCTGACGTACTAATGGTCAGTGATTATGGTATGGAAGCAGCTGCGGCTGTGGGAATTGCATCAAAATGGCACTTCGTTGCTATTATGATTATGGCAGGGTTGGCCTCAGCAAACGGAACATTAGTTGCTCAATACTGGGGAAAGAATGACCGAAAAAGCGCGCGAACAGTATCATCTATCGCGATGGTGTTTGGTTTAAAAGTTCTGTTGCCTGTTACTGCAATCATCACTCTTGGTTCTCAGTTTTTAATGATGTTGCAAACCAGCGATCAAACCGTGATTGAACTTGGCGCGACTTACCTATGGTATGGCTTCCCAGTTCTACTTCTGACTCACATTGTTGTCGTGGTAGAAGCAAGCATGCGCTCATCAGGTGACACCGTAACCCCACTACTATTAGGCGCGGTGACCATTGCACTCAACATTGCACTTAACTTCGTTCTAATCAAAGGTGCTTTTGGTATTCCTGCTATGGGCGTAGCAGGTGCAGCACTGGCGACGACACTCGCTCGCGCAATTCAAGTTGGCTTAATGTATGGCTACATGCGCATGCGTAAACACTGGTTGTTAACCACGCCTAGCTCACCACATCGTCCGTCATTATGGTTGTCTTACCGACGTATTGCTTTGCCACTAACGATGAATGCCGTGTTATGGGCAATGGGCACTATGGCGTACCAAATGATCTTCGGCCACATGGGCACAACCGAACTTGCCGTGTTCTCAATGCTCGCGCCGTTTGAATCACTGTGCTACTCGATTTTCTTTGGTATTTCGGTGGCGTGTTCAGTGTTGCTTGGTCATTCATTAGGCCGTGATGAGTTTGATGACGCAATGAGTATGGGGCTGACCTTCATTAAAGCCGTCGTTGGCTTCGGCGCGGTTGTTGGATTGCTACTGTTTATGGGCAAAGAGCATGTTCTAACATGGCTGAACCTTTCTACAGATGCGCTCTACCCGCTCGCTTCACCTGCAATGACCATTATGTGTTTTGCTGTGGTGATTCGTATGCTGAACATGGTGATCATCAACGGTATTATTCGCGCAGGTGGTGATAATGCGTTCTGCCTGCGTATGGATTTCATCGCGATGTGGATGGTCGGTATTCCAGTATGTGTTTACGGCGCGTTTGTCGCTGGATGGGATTTCAAATACATCTATGGTTTGATGTTGGTAGAAGAAGTGGTGAAACTGGCAATTTGTTCTCATCGCTACCTAAGCCGACGCTGGATCAACAACCTCACAGTGACTTACGACGAGCCTCAAGCGGCATAGGCTACTTGGCTACATTCAAGCTGAGATAGAAGCGTATCTACATCAAAAAGGTCTGAGAAATCAGACCTTTTTCGTTTCTTCAGCAACCACTTTAAAACGTAAGTTACTTCTTATTCATTCGGATATGGCGGTTCGACACATTCGGCAGCGGCTTTTCGGGTACTTTCCGTTTCTCATGAATCAGATGTCTGATCGCTAAAATAGGATGCTTGAGTAACATTCTTGGCCCAGCATAGCGCATGACTAAACGCATCTGCTCTTTAGGTTCAGGTTTATAGCAATGAATCGGGCACTTATTGCAGGTCGGTTTTGCTTCGCCATAAGGGCATCTATCCAATCGCGTTTCGGCATAACGCAACAGTTGCTCACACTCTTCACATAACGCGTTATCCTGACGCACTGCACCGTGGTGATCTTTACAGTAGATGTGTACCATCGCAATAACGGTTTTGTACTCCGTTGCGAGTTCACCTTGAAGAATGTTGTTATGTTGAAACATGATTAATTGCCCAGAGAAAAACCGTACAGGTTGAGATTAACGCTTTCACTTAATACGTCTTCGATTCGCTCAAACACAAAACCCAACTTAGTTAGCAGTGCGATACTTCGAATGTTATCAGAGGTAGTGATGGCGACTAAATGATCGATATCAGCATTCTGCTTAGCTTGTTCAATTATTGCTTGTGCCGCTTCTTGAGCAAAACCTTGCCCATACACCTCTGGAACAAAGCCATAGCCAATATCATGAGAATCTAAGGTATCCCTTTTAATTAATCCGCAAATACCAATTGGGGTTAAGGCGTCCTTTATTTCAACTATCAATAGGCAAACACCCTTCTCTTCATGCATCTTAAGAATGTTGTTTTTGATGTATTCAACTGCCTTGTCAGTGTCGCTGATTTCCTTGTCTCCAATGTAACGCAGGAAATCTTCTGAGCTGTATAATCGCTGAATAAACGCCGCATCTTGAGGCGTGATCATTCTTAATCGTAAACGTTCGGTCTCGACGGCCTGCATAGTGATATTTTCCTTGCTGAATACCATGTAAATATTGAGTTCTAGAGCTAAAATGATTATCCTCCACCGCCTAAACTAAATACAAGGCTATGCAGCAATGAACCGTAAGAAAAAAATCAATCAAATTCTAAAAAAGAAGCAGAAACAGGCGAATTCTAAACTGCATAGTAGCAACAAGCCTCGCTACATTTCTAAAGCTGACCGTGCAAAAATGGAAGCTGAAGAACAGGCTAAAGCCGCTCAAGAGCAAGCTGAAGGCACAGTTGAAGCGACTGTTGAAGCCGAAGAGACAAAAGCTGCAGAGTAAGTTGTAAACTCGCAGTTCTCTTGTCTGATACTCTTCCAAGAGCCAACAGACAAGAACAAAAAAAGCAGCCGCTAATTGGGCTGCTTTTTTGATCCTACCATTTTTAATCGCGCTGATTAGCCTTTAAAAGGCCGAACTTCCCAGCGTGCAAACGGCGCTTTTGTATTAATCCCCGCTCGTCCCCAACGGTCAACTGAATCAACTACTAAGATACGCTCGTAAGGTACTAGAGACTTAATTAAGTTAGTTGGCTTTTTTGCTGTGACTAACCATAGTGCATCGTCTTCTGAAAACATCGCTTTGAGTTTGGCTTTGTCTTGTTCTGTCCATTCCAGTTCCGCTTTGAACATACGCTCTTCAACAAACAGTTGAGTACCTGAAGCGAAATCTTCCAAGCTTTCTGAAAGCAACAATACTGAATCTACGTCGTTATCCAGTAAAACTGCTTGTTGTTTGTTAATCAGTTCACGCACATCAAGCATTACACGCTGTAGGTTGCTATCGATGGTCTCAGCTTGCGCTGGCCACAATAACTTAAAGTCATCAGCAACAATCGCCGCCATGCGCGTTAAGTTGGTTGGGTTTAACCATGCGTATTTAGACACATCGCCATTTGATAACGTCAGCGCGGCAACACCTTGAGCACGCGGTGTGATCGCTTGAGCTGCATCCACTTCAACCAAACGGATATTGCCCTGTCTTGCGTAAACAAATGTAGGGTCAGCTTGCCAGATGGATGACAACGTTAATGCTACGGTCGCCTTCTCGCCGGATTGAAGGACTTTGCTTGCGCCCTTGGTACCAAACCAGTTTGGCAGACGATCAATGCCGTAGCGTTTTGGTGGCAGATATTCGGTGGTAATGTCTGTGCCTTTGGTTAACTCTGTCGCCAAAGCATAGGTCACAGGCGTACTGGTGAGGATATCCTCGGCATTAGCACTGATAGACACCATTGAGCCAGCCAACAATAAGCTAGTTAGTGCGCCTACTTGAGTCGTTGCCTTCACTGAACTTGAGATACGATTCATTAAAGAGGTCATAATTATGCCTTTCTTACAATTCGGTATAGTGTTGCCGCTAGGAAAAATGTTGCAGAAACGATGATGATTGAAGCGCCCGAAGGTACTGGCAGTTTTAACTCCATAGGTAAGACGGTTCCAACTAAACACGCGACCGTTGCCAGTAATGCCGACAGCAATACAAAGCTGCCCATGCGTTTAGTCAGCAATCGAGCCGTAGCACCTGGGATCAGCAATAACGCGCCAACCAGAACCGCACCCACTATTTTCACCGCTGCAATCGTCACTAGAGTGATCATCATGACAAACAGGTAGTCGTAGAAGCTGGTGTTATAGCCACGAACCTTGGCAATATCAGGACTAATACAAGTCAAAAGAATACGGTTGAACGTCGGTATCAAAAGCAAAATGATGATCGCGCAGCTGCCTGCGAGAATTGCTAAATCTTGGTCTGTTACTGTCAGAATCGATCCAAATAATACGTTTTCAAGCATGTGGATGTTGATCTTACGAGCTACATACATCAGTAACGCTGCGCCTACCGCTAGAGCTAATGCTAAAAACACACCTACTAAGGTATCGTATGGCACATTGGTTCTATTTCTTACAAAGTGAAGAAGCAGAGCGAAGATCATGCAGAAACTAAACAGACCAATAATTGGGTTTTCTGGTGGCTCGCCAAGCAACACACCAATAGCGATACCGGTTAATGCCGCGTGTCCTACCGCTTCAGAGAAGAAAGCCAGACGCTTGGCAATCACCAAAGTACCCAGGCCACCTAGTAACGGGCCCAGTAACAATGCAGCAACCAGTGCATTCACCATGAACGCATACATGAAGCTGTCTGATAACCAGCCCGCTTCAACGCCACTTATGGCAAGTTGTCGTAACCAATCCATTACGCAACCTCCTTCGGTTTGTTCATCGCAGCGCCACTGCTGTAATGTTGGAATAAGCTCTCAATCTTACTTGGATGTAGTACCTGTTCGTGTGGACCACTATCCACCAAGAATCGATTCACAACATGTACATTGGCTTCAAGACGACGCACTGCGGTGACATCGTGGTGAACCGCAAGAATCGTACGGCCTTCATTAACACATTCACGAATTAACGATTCAAGGTAACGAACGCCCTGCTCATCCATACCGGTCGTTGGTTCGTCCAACACCAACAAACTTGGGTTATCCAAAAGTGCTTGCGCAAACAACACACGTTGCTGCTCACCACCGGACAATTGTCCCATTCGGCGATCGCTACGAGTCACCATACCCACTCGATCCAATTGTGCGAGTGCGAGATCCAATTGCTTAGACTTACGACGCCAAAATAGCGGAATTCGAGTTTGGTTAAGCAATACAAAATCCATGACCGTCAAAGGTAAGCTTGATTCGAAGGTCGCTTTTTGTGGAACGTAACCGATGCTTGGCTTTTCTGGCCAATGAATATTGATTTGACCAGAGAAAGGCGTCAATCCAAGAACAGAGAGCAGCAAAGAGGTTTTACCACCGCCGTTTGGCCCCATGATTACATGGCACTCACCCGCTTTAAGTTCTAGTGAAATATCGTCAAGAATGACGTTGTTGTCGTATTGCAGACCAAGTTGATTGATTGAAATCGATGGACCTAACATTATGCGTTCCCGCTTTTAGCTTGATTCGCAGCCGCAAATTTCATTGCTTCGATCAGCGTTTCTAGGTTCTTCTTCATCTCAACTTCAACTTTGTCGTCTTCATATTCGCCATGCGTCATGTGAGAGAAACGGTAAAGCTGAACACCCGTTTCCGCTTCAATCGTGTCAACAAAACGGTTTGGCATGTTTAGCTCGTAGAACAGAACATCAATGCCCGATGCGCGGATCTTTTCGATCGTCTCTTGCAGCTGGCTCGCACTTGGTTCAACACCGTGTGCAGGCTCAATCACCGCCGCAACATCCACACCAAACTCTTGCAAAATATAGCCATAAGCATTGTGCGTGGTCGCTACCTTCATACCTGATGTATCTAGCTCACCTAATGACAACATCGCATCGCGCTTCATAAAGCGAAATTGCTTTGCGTATTTACGTGCATTCTTACGATAAAAAGCCGCATTGTCAGGATCGAGCTTAGATACCTCACTCGCAATGGTGTAAACCTTTTGAATTGTTGTCGAAAGTCCAACAAACGTGTGCGGATTCACCGCGCCTTGACCCACAGACTGGCCTAATGCTGGAAGTAAAGGCACTTCTTTGTTCGCTTCGATCACCACTAAGTCATCACGTTGCGCGGCTGAGATGACTTTTAGTGCGAAGTCGTCATGGCCAATACCGTTTACCACGATGGCGTCCATCTGGCTCAATCGCTTCAAGTCGTTCGGTTGTGGCAAGTAATTATGCGGATTAAAGCCAGCATCAACCAAAGGAAGGATGTTCACTTTGTCACCCACCACGGCTTTTACGTAGCTGTAGTAAGGCTGAAGGGTTATGCCAATCGTTAGCTTATTGCTGTCGACCTTGTATTCTTTTGCCAATGCATTGGGTGTTATTAACACCGCCAATAACGACATGATTAGAGTCATAATTCGCATAGTAATTCTCTTATTATTAGTGAGCATTTTTATAAGCCGGATTGTTTAATGAGAAGAAGCATCATGCAGCTCAACTTCTGATTCATTGACGACCATTTTCCAGCCAGCAGATTCCAGTGTGTTCTCATCAAAATTAGTCGGTTGACTTGCTACGCCACCAAAGAAAATCCAGATTTCAGGAGAGACACTGTTCGCGTTCAAAATAAAGGAGTCAGCGAAGCCGTGTTCGGTTGGCGTAGCTTGTTCACTTGGTGTCGCATATTCGCTTGGCGTAGAAAAATAATAACCACGCTCGTCCAATAACCAAGTATGAGCACCTTTGCGCTTCCAACTCTGGTCTTCTACAAATGGCGCGACCCATTCATCTTTAAGTGACGCAACACTTGGCCATTCGCCGTCTGAGTCCGTACGAAGGTCACGAATCTCTTCATGCGCTAAACGTAGCTCTGATAACATCGCCAAGTTTTCTTGCTCGACATCGGTAACTAAGATTTGATGATCAAGTACCGCTTCGATATGCGATTCTGCTTGGTGAAATGGGATAGCAACCGTGGCAAAGCTCAGAATGAACACAATGATCAGCCCTACCCATTTACCTTCTCTGCCGCCCGTATCGGCACGTACGCCTTGAATCATCATTTTTCGCTGATCTCAACAACGTCTACTTCAACAGGAAACTCGTGGCCTGAATCAAACACAAGGTAGAACTCAGTGTCTGGGTTTGGAAACTCAACAATAGAGCGCTTATCCGTCATCTCTTTTGCAATCAAGTTGTCTTCGTAGTCGTACATTTCAACCGCGTAATCAATCGCTTTACTACCGTCTGAATAGCCCGCTTCGCAGGCCACAGTTTTGCCTTCAAACCAGCAGCTCATCAATGGAAAGTGTGCTTGCGCAGGTAATGCAGCGAAACCAAGTCCCAGAGCCAAGCATGGAGTGATTATCGATTTTAGTTTTGTTTTTATTGTCATGGTTCGTACCCTAGCCACAGTGCAAATTCTCAGTAGTAAACTGAGCGATAAAGGGCTCAAATGAGCCCTTAAGTTTTTGGTTGCTTAATCAGGGATCGAGCCCCGACATCACAGATTATTGAAGCAGTGTTTCGAACGTTAGGTGAACGTTCGCGCTTGCTTTGTCTGCCAGTGGGTTGTCAATCAACTCACCTTTGTAGTTCGCTTTCATTACGTAACGACCCGCAACATCTGGAGTGAACGTGATTTCGCCGTTCTCGTCGCTCACTACATCAATCTGTTCTTGGTGGTTGCGGTAAAGCGTGCCTTCACGAGTGATCTCAGCTTTCACGTCTTTTTGAATTTCACCGTTGTAGAAGAATTGGAACGTGACTGGTTCGCCTTCAACAATGTCTGAAGGGTGTGTCACAGGTTTCATTTCTAGAAGCTTTCCTTCAATTTTGAAGACTGAATCCGTTGGCTTACCTACTGTGATGTAGCTTTCAGCGCGAGTGAAGCTGATTTGTGTTACCACGTCACGTGACTTTTCAGGAAGTACAGAGTCACGTTCCGCTTTGTTTGCTTTGATCCATTTCACAGTGTCACGACGGCCCGCTTTGTACTGTGTGTAGTAAGATGGCTGGTTGTTAATCGCAACTTTGTGTGTGCCTTCTTCTTCAAAGTAGAAATCGAAGATTGAACGACGTTTGCCACGAACAACAAAGTTAGGACGCTCGCTACGGCCATCAGGCATGATGACATGTGCATTTTCACTGCCTGCAGGCTTATCAAAAACAAACGTACCGTGAGACGCAGTCACGTCGAACGTAAGCCAATCACCGCCTTCTTTCGATACGGTAAAGTGTGATGGCAAAATCCAGCGTGGGTGAGCTTGTGCTGTTGTCGTAGCCGCTAGGCCGAACGCCATAACACCCGCTAGAGCAAGTGCCTTCATTTTTGTCTGTTTCATCATGTTCATTCCATTATTTATAATTTTTAGCCGTGTCGCTCAATCTGAGCCTACGATGACTACTGTCGATTCTTTTCTGATTCTTAAACCAATCGGTGTTCACTGCTGCGTTGTCTATTTAGCGACGTAATTGAGTGTGATTTCACCCGTCTCTTCTGTTGCCTTTAGCTCATAAGAAGCGTTTGAATCTGTGAGTGATACTTTCTGACGAAGATAGTTACGGCCGCCGTGTTCACGAACAACTTCGATATGAACCGTATATTCACCTTGCTCTAGATCTTGACCGTCATCGCTCTTACCATCCCAAACGAAACGGTACTTACCAGCTGGGCGTGTTGCGGATGTCACGGCGTCAACGAGCTCACGGTCGTAACGTCCAACTTTTCTCCACCAGCTGCGTAGATCTTTCAGCCATTCATCTTTACCGACCCAAAGTTCAATGGTTTTCACTGATTTTCGTTCGCTGTTCTCGACCCACACCGCCACATAAGGACGCGCATACATAGAGGTATCAATCTTTGGAAGCACGAAGCTCACATCAAGTTTTGCCGTATCAGGAATCGCTTGTGCCATACCTAGACTAGGCAAAAGAGATAAAGCAAGAAGTGCCTTGCTCCAGTTCATTTTTTTCATGTTTAACAACCTTTTAAATCCGTTTAACCTTTAACTCGTTCTTCAAGCTGATTCATCAAACCGACTCATAAACCTGATTCACCAAGCTAATTAAGGGTTAAGGTACGGCGACAAAATAGACAGCAAGTGAGATTGCAGACCCAAACACCGTCCATTTAATGGAGGTATTGAGTGTTTTTTTCTTAGGTAACAGTAAGCACACGCCGGTAAGTACAAAGAAGACCATCAATAGTGCAGTGATATCGATGAACCATTTCCACACCTCACCGCTGTTACGGCCTTTGTGTAGGTCGTTCAACAGCGCTATCACGCCGTAGTTCGTGGTTTCGACCTCGACCATTTCAGATGTCACATCAACAAATACAGACGCGTTGTAACCTGGTCCTTTGAAGTCCATAGACACTTCACCAATCAGCAACTCACCGTCTTCAATTTCGGCGTAGATGTCTAAACCAGAAGGAACGCCAGACAAATTAGCCTCTTCAAACAGAAATGTTTCGAAGGCACTTTCGTCGGCTTTTAATCGCCCGTCTTGGATCGTGAACAAACTCGTAGGAAGCTCTAAAGTAGAGCGTTGGATATTGGGTTGGCTTGAATCAAATAACTCAGGTCTATTCAGGGTGATACCTGTCACTGAGAAGAAAAGAACAACGAACAGAAGTGCCATTGAAATATAAACATGAAGTCGACGAGCCCATGATTGAACCGCCCTACTTTTTAACGACATACAAACCAATACCTATAAATTTTATGGCGTCAATTTAGTTGATAATCATTCGTATTGGCATTCAATTTACATTGTTTACGTTTGCCGAGCGGCGTAAGGAAATTTACATAACATTACATGGGAAGTAATCGAACTGTATGCATATTCTTGCTAACTTGTACTAAAGGGAATGGATAGCTTGTATTTGAGGTCATCGATAGTAAGGTCAAACCTCAAAAAATCTCAATATCAACATGCTTGATTGAGGTTGGTTTAAGGTAGCAGTTGTGGCTTTAAGGAATGAAAGTTGGGACTATTTACCTTCGTGACTATTAACCTTCGGAGCTATTTGATCTTTGGATTATTTTGAAGATCATACACAAACGGCGGACTCTTCGGTTGATGCGGTTTGTTAAATACAGACTAATAACCGATTTAACGATAGCTAATTAGGCTTAAAGGGATTTTGAAATGCGTATTATTGTTTTGGCTTTTACAGCGCTCGTAACAGCGTGCAGTAGCCAAATGAGCAACACAGAAGAGCACGTCCAAGAATACATCGGCTCAGACATAACCGATGCACAAGAGCAGTATCTAACCGAACGCTCACGTCCTATCAGCTTTTGGGCATCTCGAAACTATGCTTGGGTTGAGACGAAGAAACCACTAGATAATGGTTACACTTTACATGCCTTTAAGAACCCTTATCGTGACTGCACCATTAACTGGGTCGCTAACACCAGTGGCGCCATTCAAAGTGCAACGCTTAGTGGCACGATGTGCGAGCCTTAATCAATCCATTCCAATCGAACAATAACGCTAGATGGGCTTAAGTCGCTAGAATTAAAAAGGGTGTCATTTGAACGATCAAATGACACCCTTTTACTTTTGTTGGTTCTTATGTACTGTTCTTGTCTTCTGTTTGCGATGAGCGGTTAGACGTTTCCGTTATCGCTTACCGTTCTAAGCTGAGTCAGGTATTTAATCCAGCCTTTCGCCTCAGAAGATGGCTCAATGTTATTGGCACGCTTGGCTTGAGCAAGGGCGTTATCAAGATTCTTTAGCTTGTACCATGAACGCACTTTCGCTAACGCAACGTCGGCTTGTTTGTTTTTGTCTTTCACTTTATCTAAAACAACCAGAGCTCGGTCGTAGTAACCTTGCTGAACCAATAGTTGAGCCACATTCCAATGATACTGAGTGTCTTTTTTAGACGCTAACGTCCACACTTCAATCGCATTGTCCCACTCTTTAGCAAGCTGCCAGTAAGTTGCTTGCTCTGCTAGAAGTTGAACGTCGCTGTTCGCATCATCTAGCTTACTAATTTCTTGTGCTGCGCGCTCTGGAATGCCACGTTTCGCGTAAAGCTGCGCTAACAAGCGGCGATCTGAGTTCTTCAGCTCAACACCTTGTAGATCAGCCAGTGCTAACGTGTTCAATGCATCACGATTACGATCTAACCTAAGTTGAATACCAACCAGTTGACGCCACCAGTTATCTTTCTCGGGTTGAAGTTCAATCAAGCTTTCCAGTGTAGGAATCGACTGTTTCCACTGCTTTAACTGAAGCTGTGCGCCCAGTTTTAGCGATAGAGGTGATAACTCTGGTTTTGAATTGAACTTGTCGTGATTACCGATGGCCACTAGGACTTTCGACCAGTTTTCAATTTGGTATTCAGCTTGTGCAATTCGCATCCAAAGCGTGTCTTTCTTTTCCTTTTCAGGCGCTGTTTTCACTAACTCGTAGTAGTGCGGAAGCGCGTTTTTAAACTGCTGATCGTTCAACAACAAATCAGCCAGCATACGCTTCGTTATCCAAGCTTGCTCATCGACTAGCAAATTCGTATCGACGGCATAAGTGAGCTGCTTAATCGCCGCGTCAGTTTTGCCATCTTGCCAGTAAAACACACCCAACATACGAGCTACGTATGCTTTGTCGTAACCTTTAGAAAGCTCCAAGCCTGCAAGCACATCAATTGCCTGTTTAACCTGTTCATCTTGAGCAAGCTTATGCGCCTTTTGAACACGAATGGCAGTATATTGAGATAGCTCTTGCGCTTGTGTTGTAAGGGGCATTAACAACAAGCCCACTAATATCCATATCTGTTTCATCATTTTGCCAACTTAAACTCTAGTTTCACGGTTTGACCAACCTGAGCTATCGCTTTTCCATCGACGACTTTTGGTTGATATTTCCATTTTTTAAGTGCTCTCATCGCTTCACGTTCAAACATACGACGTGGGTTTGCGTCAGTGACTTGAATGTCAATTGGGCGTCCCGTTTCGTCGATGGTAAAAGACATAATCACATGGCCTTCAGCGCCACGCTTCAACGCTTTAGCTGGGTAACGAGGTTCTACTCGATACAGAGGCATTGCCTGTTGGTTTGACCCAAAATCAGAAAATGTCGGTGCGTTAATCGCTAGGCCATCAATCGATGTATTCAAATCCAAAGAAGGCAGTGAAGACATCGAATTCAGAGGCGTAACTTCAGCTTGTGACTGAGACGTTTGCGCTTCCGGTGGCAGCTCTGGCATTTCTGGTTTTTCAGGAACTGCACGTTGTCTTCTTTGGACTTCTTGTTCTTGTTCCACCATTACCATGTTGAAACTTAACGTTTCACTGTTGTCTGGTGAACGTTGGTGGCCATTATCGACCATCCAAGCCATAAAAGAAAACAGAGCTAAGCCCAATGCACCCGCTAGCGGTAAAGCAAGAAATAGGCGAATCATTTATGAAGATCCTCCAAGATCATCGCTTTTCAGCAGCAAGTGCAATGTTTTTAACACCCGCACCTTTAGCGGCGTCCATCACTTTAACAACGGTACCGTTGTAAGCGTGTTCATCCGCTTGAATAACCAAAGAAGCATCAGGTTGTTCTAGCAACAAGTGTTCTAACGTTGCTTGAACACGTTCAACATCAACAACACGTTTATCGATGAAGATGTCATTCGCAGAAGTAATCGCAACAAAGATGCCCGCATCCTTTTGGCTTACTACGTTAGACGCTTGTGGGCGATTGACTTCAACCCCTGATTCACGAACAAATGAACTGGTCACAATAAAGAAAATAAGCATGATAAATACAATATCAAGCATCGAAGTAAGGTCTATTTGAGCCTCTTCGTTTTTTGAATGACGTCGACCGAGTCTCATCGTTGACTCCTTAAAGATTTTTCTAATTTCAATTCTAAGCGGTTACACAGTTTCGCTAAACGAGCGTGAACAAACATGCCCGCTAATGCAGCAACCATACCCGCCATAGTTGGCAGCGTTGCCAACGAGATACCTGAAGCCATCAATTTAGGGTCACTGCTTCCTTGAGTCGCCATGACATCAAAAACAGAGATCATACCGGTAACGGTACCTAACAAACCCAACATAGGACAAATAGCGACTAACAGCTTAATAAAGTTCAAGTTCTGGTTAAGTAAGATACTCGCTTGCCCCAACCAACCTTCACGAATGGCTTTGGCATGCCAAGAAGAGTGGTCTTCTCTTTCATGCCACTTAGTAATCCATGCTTGGCGCTGCTTTGGAAAGTAGAACGCAAGATAAAGCACGCGTTCTACCACAAGCACCCAATAAACTAGGACGACAGCCGCTAGCCACCACAGGACGAAACCGCCCTGCTCCATAAAGCTTGATAAAGACAGCAGCCAGTCACTCGTTAACCAACTCGCTGGTAATAGAGAACCCGACAAAATATCCATTACGCAGCAGTCCCAACTGGTGAAACCACAGCTTTTGATTCAACTGTTTTTTCTGCCTGCTCAGCAACAAGGCCAATACCTTGTTTCTCAAGAATATTGCGAATATTTTCAGCCTGAGTGCTAAGAATGTTGTGTGCCAATAAAAGAGGCATTGCTGCAACAAGACCAAGTACGGTTGTTACCAACGCCATCGAAATACCACCCGCCATCACTTTAGGGTCGCCATTACCAAACTGTGTGATCACTTGGAATGTTTCGATCATGCCGGTTACAGTACCTAGAAGACCTAACATTGGAGCAAGTGCCGCTAGAAGTTTTAGCATCGATAAACCTTTCTCTAGGTGAGTTTGTTCATCCACTACCGCTTCTAAAAGTCGTAGTTCTAGTGCTTCAACGGTTTGGTTTTGCTCTTTGTTGTAAACCGCAAGAACACGGCCTAGAGGGTTGTCGCCCGCTTGCTCAGGGTTCTTAAGTTGCGCGCGAATTTTCTGACGAGCAATAGCAAGAGAAATACCACGAACCAATGCGATGATGAGGCCAATAGCCAGCAGGCCAAGAATCACTTTACCAACGACACCACCCGCTTGAAGGCGATCAGCTAGGCTTGGGGTTAGCGCTAGTTGTTCAAGCATGAACCCACGAGAAGGATCGACAACCACGTTAGACACGTCGCCATTCGCTAATGTAGATAGCGATGCTAAAGTTGGACCATTCGATGGCTGTTTCAGATACGCAATCGCATCTTCACGCTGAGTGTTCCAGCTAACATAGCCTTGGTCTGTTACTAGGCCGATTGAGCCTAAACGATAAGCGTCGACAGTTTGTGTGTTGCCTTCACCATTGATAAATGCAATTTGAGATTTGCTAAGCTCAGAGCTCGCTTGGATCTGTTCAACCATGCTCATCCACAAACCGGTCAGCTGTGGCATTGAAGGCAGTGATTTAGCATCAATGATTTGATCAACAGTTGCCGTGTGTTCAGCGCGATCAACACTGTTCACGGTTGAGCTAAGCTCTGCGCCGAGTTCTTTTGCGTTTTGACGAACGACACCGAACAGCTCGCCTAAACTACCGGTTTCTAAACGCAGCTTCTCTTCTAAGCGAGCAAGCTTGTTTTCGTTATCACTGAAGGTTTGAGTCAGAACATCTGTCGCACCTTGGATGGAGGTACGTTTCGCTTCAAGCTGAGCTTTGATCGCTTTCAGTTCTTGTTCTGTCTTTTTGAAATCAGCTTCACGCACTACGTTATGAGAAGCTTGAGTTCGACTCTCTGATTTTGCTTTATTAACTAGCTGAGCCGTCGTGTCTGATGCAGAGAAAGCAGAAAATGAAATAGACGTAATGCAAAGCAATGCTGCTAATGGCTTTAAGTTCATTACTTAACCTCCGCAACAGTTAAAGAAACAGGTAAAGTAATTAGGCTTGGCGCCGCTTGTTGGCTTGCAATGTCGTAAGCTTTATCTAGCTCAGATTTCATTGAAGAATCTAGCTCTTGCCACTGATTTTGTGTTTGATTCCAAGACCAGTATTGGCTGCCATTTAAGTTACGAGCCACCAAAGAGATACGACCTAGGTGCAACACGTCTGCTTCAATCGTTCTGTCGCTGCTCAATGCAACACGGCCTTGGTAAGCACCGAGCTTGATGCCGTAGTCCATCTCGATTTGGTAAGCTTCTAAGATACGACGATATTTCTCAGCATCACTCACATCAGCACGAGTCATCATTGCTTGCAGCTTTTCAACTCTTTCTAGACGTTGCTCTTTCCTGATTGGCACATCTTGCTCAACTAACTGCTGAAGGCCATCAATCATCTGGTACATCAAAGGCACAACACCTTGACGTGTGTATTTGATCTCGTCGATCTGCCCTTCAATGCTCTGAGCTTCTTGATTCTGGCTCTCAACCAATGCAGCAAGGTGATCGTGATAGATTTCTAGATTTTTCACTTCTTCTTGCAGACGCTCAATCTCAGCTTGCAGCATTAACGTCGCTTGTGAGCTTTTATCAATAACCTTTTGGCTCGAAGCCGACGCGTTATTGGTCTTGTTTTGAATTGATTGAGCTTGATCCAAGCTGTTTGCCATAGAAGACGTTGCAACCAAACTGATGGCAAGCGCTAGGCTAGTTTTTAAAAGATTCATAATTGTAGTCATTTACTATAGAAGAAGGTCAAATGAATTTTATTGATAAGCACTCTCATTATCATTAAAAGTCACTCTCATTACTAGGGATATTTTTACTGAATAGCAGAATCACGAAAGGGGAAAGCCGAAACTTTCCCCTTAGAATTTAGGCTAACAATAGTACCCTACTAACAAATCAGTATTTTACCTGTAAAGTCGCCATGTAGTTACGGCCTTCGCCAACAACAACGTTGCTCGTGCTGCCGCCTTCAAGGTAGTCAGTATCAAACAAGTTCTCTACGTTGAAGCGTGCAACGAAATCTAGGTTCTCGTCATACTTCATTGTGTGTGCGATACCCATATCTACACGAGTGTAAGCATCTTTTTTGAAGGTGTTTGAATCTTCCGTGTAACGCTCACCTACGTGGTAAACACCTAGGTTTACATCAGTACCGTTATTAAACGAGTAAGTAGACCAAATGCTCGCAGTAAACTCTGGGACATCAGCAGGCGTTTTACCTTCAAGAGATGGGTCATTCTGGTACTCAGCATCTAGGAACATTGTAGATGCACTTACTGAGAATGCTTCCGTCATGTAGCCAGTCGCAGCCAGTTCAACACCCGTGTGAACTTGTTCACCAACTTGAGTTGTACGTGCGTCTTTACCGTTGTTGTTTGCCGGGTCTAGATCTTCCGTCACTTGCATGTTCGATTGAGTGATTTGGAAAACCGCACCAGATACAAATAAACGTTCTTCAAACAGCTCCCACTTAGAGCCTAGCTCGTAAAGTGTGCCTTTCTTAGCATCTTGAGACTGACCAAAGTTTACGTCATCTTGATCTGTGATCTCACCAACAGGTTCAAAACTTTCAGAGTAAACCGCGTAGATCGAACCGTTTGGAGCTGGAGAGTAGATTAGTCCTGCTTTAGGAAGGATGTTGTTGTAACTTTCCTCTACACCTTTACTGCTCTTAGTTTTGTCGTAAGCAAAACGAACACCCGCAAGAACTTGCCATTGGTCATTTAGTGTTACTAAGTCTTGAACATAAAGGCCGTAGTGTTGGCTCTCTGAGTGATCTACTTGACTATCATTTTTGTAGCTAACGTTAGAAGGCATATCAAAACCATTGCCACATGCTGCCGCTGCTTCAGCTTCTGTAGAATTCAAACATGCGTAACCTGAATCGTATAAACGCTCGTAATCGTAATGTAAGCCGTTCACGCCAACAAGTAGTCGGTGGTTTACGCCAAGTGCATCGAAGTCGCCTGTAAAGTCAACGTAAGCAGTATCAAATGTCCACTCATCATGACGGTCTGATACTTTATAACCAAAATCAGAGCCACTGCTGTAAACGGTGTTATTTGACTCTGTACGTTGACGTTCATAGAACTGGCGGCTGATACCTGTCTTCACAGACCAAGCTTCGTTCAAGTTAGCAGTTAAAGATGCACCGTAGTTTGCAACGTCGTTGTCCGTTTGAGCAAAACGTTGATCATTTACTGTGTTAGGGTCGATAACTTTACCAGTAGAAGTATCGATTTTAGAACCGTTATCTAGATCGCCCTCTTCAATAGTACGGTCGTAATGAACAGACAACATCATGTCTTCGTTGATATCGTAATCAACAAATAAACCACCAACAAAGCGATCAGTTTCTACATCTGTTCCATCAAAACGCGTGCGGTACGAATCTTGGTTTTCTTGTGAAACAATAAGACGAGCTCGTAAAGTTTGGTCATCGTTTAATGAACCACTTACATCAGCAGTAGTACGCGTGTAGCTATCAGAACCGATATCTTGGCTTACGTTGACTTGAGTTTCGTATGTAGGCTTCTTAGAAACCATATTAACAAGACCACCGGGTGCTGATTTACCGTAAAGTAGACCTGCAGGGCCTTTAAGTACTTCTACACGCTCTAGAAGCTCTACAGGTTGACGGTAATGAGACCAGTGTTGAACACCGTCACGTAAGTAGCCAGAACTACTATCTAGATCAAAACCACGAAGGGTGAAACGCTCACGGTTAGTTGATTTAGAACCAGCACCAACAGACGCATCATTCTTCAGTACTTCACCTAAAGTGCTAGCACGCTGTTCATCGATGATTTGCTCATCGATTACTGAAACTTGTCCCGGAGTCTCTAATTGAGTCGCCTCCATGCGCATTGCTGTTGTGTTCGTGTCGGCTTTATAACCGTAGTCACGACCTTCAACAACCATATGCTCGTCTGTTTTTACTGTTTCTGCCAATACTGCTGGTGAAGCTAATACTGCGCCGATCACTAAAGCCAATGGGCTCTTTGAAAACATGTCCTTTACTCCGTTTTTATTCTTTTAGACGAGCACTTTGTTATTTATTCGATGTGCTCGCTGAACCGTTTCCGGTACCACTGAATCATTTCGGGAGAGAATATAAGTGATAACTATTACCATTTGCATTAAATTTACATTCTTTGCATTCGTAAAGTTTTGTAAAGGCGTGGCGGAAAGGCGTTTTTATAAAGTTAAACAAACCCATTTCAATACTGATATTTAGAGAACATTTACGCTTAAAAGTGGTTGTCGCCATCCAGTTTTTTTGAAACTGCGTTATTGGCCAGGTCAATTTGAGGTGTGACGATCAATAAGAAAATCATCTCTTCTTATTTACTACCTTTGAAATGGCAGCCTTATGTATAAAACCCTCGATAAATGTAAATTTATGGTGAATTGTTTTGTTTGGTTTTGTTTAATTGACGGAATTATCAGTGATTTTGATCACATCTATAATTCCAAACTCATTTTTTGTTTTTCGATTTGAACAACCGACTGCTAATCTCCTGCTCACTTTGAAAAGGTATCAAAGTTATAAATAATAAGGAGTGTTCTAAATGAATACCAAGAAACCTATGTCTCTGACTGGTCGAGTAATCCTCGGTATGGTCGTAGGTATATTAACGGGATTCGCCATTCAATCCCTTTTTTCAGACAGCGGATTTGTTAACAACTACATCGTTAACGGACTCTTTGAAGTAGGCGGACAAATCTTTGTCGCCAGTTTAAAAATGCTTGTTGTGCCTCTAGTCTTCGTTTCACTAGTGTGCGGTACAAGTTCTCTTAAAGACTTATCAACTCTTGGCCGTATGGGTGGCAAAACGCTTGCACTTTATATCGGTACTACTGCCGTAGCCATCACTCTAGCATTAACTATCGGTAACCTGTTCCAACCTGGAGCTGGTGCGGATCTTACTGCTGCGAGCTCTTTCAAATCAGCGGATGCCCCATCTTTGGGCCAAGTTATCATCGACATGTTCCCAACCAACCCTATTCAGGCGATGGCTGAGGGCAAAACGTTACAAGTTATCGTATTTGCAGTGTTGTTTGGTATCGCAATCAGTGCAGCGGGCAAACCCGGCGAACGTATCGCTGCCGTTTTCTCTGATCTAAACGAAGTGATCATGAAGCTAGTTGCGCTACTAATGAACCTTGCTCCTTACGGCGTATTCTTCTTGATGGCGAAACTGTTCTCTGGCCTTGGCTTAGGTGCAATTTGGAACCTAGCAGAATACTTCTTAGTGCTTGCTGGTACCCTGCTGTTGCATGGCTTGGTGACTTACAGTGCGATGCTTAAAGGATTCACAGGTCTTAGTCCGATTACGTTCCTACGTAAGATGGAAGATGCAATCATGTTTGCATTCTCAACGGCATCTTCGAACGCAACAATTCCAGTAACAATGGAAACAGCTAAGAACCGCATGGGCGTAGACAACAAAGTCGCTTCTTTCACAGTACCACTAGGTGCAACTGTGAACATGGACGGCACTGCAATCATGCAAGGTGTTGCGACGGCGTTTATCGCGCAAGCGTACAACATCGACCTTTCAATGGGTGATTACCTAATGGTTATCCTAACGGCGACACTGGCGTCTGTGGGTACTGCAGGTGTCCCTGGTGTTGGTCTTGTTATGCTAGCGATGGTATTGAACCAAGTGGGTCTACCGCTTGAAGGTATTGCTCTAATCATGGGTGTTGACCGCCTTCTTGATATGATTCGTACCGCTGTAAACATCACAGGTGATAGTGCCGTATCTATCATCGTTGCTAAGTCTGAAGGCGCTCTTGATGAGTCTCGCTTCAACGACCCTGCAGCAGGTGAGAAGGAAGAAGAAGTTAAGCTAGCTCGCCAACAGGCATAATCTCGCTTATCTGATGCTCTTGTCTTTGAGTTCTGGCGTAATTAATGGCTACGCCTAGCTCATATCAAAGCGCATAAAGAAAAACGCCACTGCAGATGCAGTGGCGTTTTTTATTGGGTATCGCTTAAGTCAGTACTACTGAGTTGGGACAGTTATCAATTTAAGGTAATTATCAATTGGGAAAGCTAATCACCGATTGGGAACATCAAGTTCACTCTCAGCCCCCCACCTTCTCTATTCTCAGCAGTTACATGGCCATTCATCACACCCATCGCTTCTTTAACAATCGCAAGGCCTAGACCGTAACCGCCAGACTGTTTGTCTCGGGCTGATTCTATTCGTGTAAACGGGTCGAATATACCTGCAATCTTGTTATCAGGAATGCCATCACCGTCATCTTCTACAGATATGACACTGTAACGTTTATCTATGACCTGTTCATATGTCGTCACGACAACATGAGCGTTCTCACCCGCGTATTTAATGGCATTCCCGACCAAGTTACCAATGACTCGAAGCAGTAGCCTCTCATCAACGTTCACCATTGATGTCGGCGTCTCTAGGGAACCAATCAAAGTTTGATTCGGTTTTAAATCATTTTGCATCTGCGCGATCAACATTGAACAATAGTGCTCAAGGTGCATTAAGCTTAACTTGGAGTCATAGCGAGAGGTTTCTAAGCGGCTAAATTCAAGTATCTCACCCACCAGCTTGTTCATCTCTTCTGTTTCATTTTCCATTCGTTCTAGCAAACCAATGCTTTTATCATCAACCTTGCTGCGCAGAAGGTGTAGTGCGAGATTTTGCCTTGCTAATGGTGTTCTTAACTCGTGTGAGACATCACGAATCAAACGACGTTGCTTTTCAGCCAGAGATTTAATCTCAAAGGTCATATGATCAAAATCGTGTGCAAGCTCGTTGAATTCACGCGTGGTGGAATTTAACTCCGACACCACACTGACCGTAAAGTCACCTTGAGCCAGTCTACGGCTCGCTTCTCTCAACCTGTCCAACGGTTGCTGCAGGCTTTTGGCCATGATAATCGAGAACAGAGACAAAACGACCAATGCAATCAATGCTTTAAGCATATAGGAATATGGCGCAAAAGATTTTGCGGGGTGAAACTGGTGCGGTAGTTGGATAACCAGTGTTTTACCGTTATCCAGTGGTAGACCGAAGATCGGCTTACTCACACGATCACTAAGTTGGTGATCCAACGTTCTTAAGTATTTGAGCTTAAATTCAAAATGCGGGTGCATGTGACGATGTGTGATCGGACGATTGTCTTTATCAATGACGAACAGATAATACTGCTGAGCATTGCCCCAGTCCGCGAGTTCATCCATGTCCCCTTCTTCAATCAACACATTCGCTTGATAAGCAAGGTCGAGCATCTCCGCTTTAACCGATTCTGGCACTTTAAGCAGCGCTTTCATCAAGGCTCTTTCTGCTACCCCTTGCAGGATCAAAATACTCACCAAAATGACGGTCAAGTAACTGAACAGTTGGAAAGTGAGTCCGTCTTTACGCCTAGCAATAAAATCAGGGCAACGCAGCAGTTTTTTACTCATGCTCCTACCGACTCTAGGTAACTGTAACCTTTACCACGAACGGTTTTAATATGTTGTTTAGACAAACCGGCCTGAACGAGCTTTCTACGTATATTGCTGATATGCATATCTAAATTACGATCAAAAGGACACAGTTCTTTCTTGAGTACATGGATTTGCAAATCAGATTTGGACACAACAATACCGTCATTTTTAACCAAATAATCTAGCAGGTCTTTTTCAGTGCCGGTTAATGGCAAACGAGAGAGTTGTTCGCACAAGCCGTGATTAGAGGAAGCTAAAGATTGTCTTTGGCGTTCAAAACCCACTCGGCGCAAGATCACCTTAATACGGGTTAAGAGTTCAGGAACATTGAAAGGTTTGGCGATGTACTGGTCGGCCCCAGCTTGGTAGCCATCGAGCATTGAGGCATCGTCGTTAAGCGCGGTTAGCATAAGAATGGGAGTAGCAAAACGCTGACAAATACGTCTTGCTACTTGAATGCCGCTTAAGTTCGGAAGCATTACATCGAGTAGAACCAAATCGACAGGGTGAGATTGAATAAACTCAAGCGCGGATTCACCGCAATGAACAGTATCAACGTGATACCCCTCATTTTCTAACACTTCACCCAGTAATTCACACAACTGAATATCATCATCAACAACTAAAACGCGAGACATTACACACACCGATAAATAAGAACTGTTTGCATTCTAATTATCGTTATTATTGATTTCAATTATAAAGTGCCCGATTTCCTCTATAGAAGAAAATCTTTTTCAATCGGTACAAATTTTGAGGCAGAATCGATAAGATTTTGAGCAGTTAACCCCGGAACACCATACACTTCAACAGGCTTGCCAAAACGCTCTTTGATTCGCTCTACAAGGATTTCGAAGTCACCGTCTCCTGATACCAAAACAATCGTATCAACCGTCTCAGCAAGTTCTATTGCGTCTAACGCAATACCCACATCCCAATCGCCTTTTGCACTGCCATCTCGACGCTGAATAAACGGCTTTAACTTCACATTAAAGCCCACACCTCGAAGGATATGATGAAATTGACGCTGCTTTGGATCTTGGCTTGAGATTGCGTAAGCATTAGCTGCAACAACGTTACGCCCTTCCGTGGCAACATACCAAAACTGGTTATAGTCGAAGTTAGAACGGTATTTGTCGCGCGTCGTGTAGTAAACGTTCTGAACGTCGACCAAAATTGCTATGTTTTCCATAAATTCATACCTTTAGATTTTCCGTATACCCTATTCTATTCAATTGTAAAATGCGAGCCGCTTTACTCAATAAAAATGAACCTGCCAGCTATCGTTAACGTAAACCTAATATCTTTAGCGTAAAGCTAAGTGTCTTTAACGTAATCCTAACTATGCTTATTGTAATTGGATTTGTTTTGAACGTTTCTTAGGTGGGTCTGATCTTCACCTTCTTCTTTACGTAGCATTCAAATCGTACTCAGGCTTAGAGCTTTTGAAGGGAGGTTGGCAATGCTGCACCGACAAAAACACAAATCGAACGTAAGCATCGACACAACCAAAGCGGTGCAAACTTTGAATCAACCATCAAACTCCGGTATCTGGTTTAGTTTGCTCAAACTACTGACCATCAGCACGGTATTAATCATGAGCTTAACCAACAATTCTGTACTCGCCTACCCCGCCTATTCTCACTCAAAGCCTTTACCGCACCGCAGTGTTATTTATTTCGCTCCAAAGGAAGATTCAGTAGTTAAAGAGTTTCTGAATGAAGTGTTGCTCAATAACTGTCAATTGGACGAACGAGATGTCGTCATTATGGTTATTGCTGAGAGTGGTTATACAGTCCCTACTTGGCTAGAAGAAGAGTTTAACTTAGAGGCAGTCACTAGCATTTATGAGATCCCGAAAGGATCACACACCGCGGTTTTGATTGGTAAAGACGGAAAAGAGAAGCACCGATGGAGTGGCAAAACAGATTGGAAACAGATCACCAATATCATTGACGAAATGCCTATGCGCCAACAAGAAATGCAGCGACAAGGCAGCCGCTGCAGTATTTGATTCTTGATGGGCTCAGTAGTGGCTTAGAGATCCAACTAGAAGGTCAAACAATCAAGCTTGTTTGTTAAACCAAGCAAGTTTTTCATGGAGCTGAGCCACGCTGCCTACAACAATCAGCGCTGGGCTCTTTGCGACGCTAGCAAGATCAGCTAAATCACGTAACCCACCTCTAAACACCTTCTGTTCTTGGCGCGTACCGTTTTCGATGATCGCAACCGGCATGTCAGCTCGCATACCGTTATCCAGTAAGTTTTTCTGAATGTTTGGACTTTCTTTCAAGCCCATGTAAAACACGATGGTATGGTTGTGCTGAGCAAGAGATTGCCAGTCAATATCTTCGCCATCTTTCTTCAAGTGACCTGTAATAAACTGCACGCTTTGTGCATGATCGCGGTGCGTCAACGGAATACCCGCATAAGCCGTTGCGCCGGCAGCAGCTGTGATGCCCGGAATCACTTCAAATCTCACGTCATTCTCAGCTAACGTTTCACACTCTTCACCACCACGGCCAAAGATAAACGAGTCACCACCTTTTAGGCGTACTACGTGCTTGTTCTCTTGCGCTTTAGTGACCAACAGTTGGTTGATCTGATCTTGCGGTACACAGTGATGATCAAGCTTTTTACCCACATACAGCATTTCTGCTTCTGGGTTAGCCATCGCTAAAATATCTTTTGATACCAAGCGGTCATAAACCAACACGTCTGCTTGTTGAATCACTCGTGCGGCTTTTAGCGTAAGTAAGTCTGGGTCGCCCGGACCTGCACCTACCAATGAAACAAATCCTTTGTTTACTTCTTTAACATTCGATGACGATACTTCTGACATGCTGCGCTCCGAAGGTTTGCTTGTTTTATCTCAAGCTTAAATCTATGTGATAAGTCACTGTATTCATGATGACTTATCCAAATCCTTAACCCTTAGACTATCAGGTGTTGATATAAATATTCAGTCTAAATACTAACGAAGATAGAAGTAATTATAACAAAACAGTCTATTGCGAGTAATTTGCGCAATAATCTAAGGACTTTCGAACTAAAAAAGCCCCAAACATATTGTTGGGGCTCTTAATCTCATACTAAATTACGTTTAACCCTATTGAGGATTACTTAGCACCTAGAGAAGGCGCAGTTTTAGCGTGAGTTAGGTATAGAGGAACACACGTCATTAGCAGACCACCAACAATGTTACCTAGGATTGTTGGGATAAGGTTGAAGTTCAACCATGTCGCGATACCGAAATCAGCGCCAAGAATCATACCCAGTGGGAATAGGAACATGTTTACTACTGTGTGCTCAAATACGAGTGCGAAGAAGATGAAGATTGGGAACCACATCATTGCTACACGGCCAGACACTGTGCGTGCAGTCATGTTACCAATCACACCAAGACATACCATAAGGTTACAGAAGATGCCGCGTACGAAACACGTGATCCATCCGTCCATACCCATGTTTTCAAAACCTAGGCTACGACCCGTAGAAACAGCAATGAACTTTTGAGCAACAGCGTTTGGTTCTAGAGAGAAGTTACCCGTTAGTGATACTGCAACAAGGAAAGCAACAATCAAAGAACCGATAAGGTTACCAAGACCAACAATACCCCAACAACGTAGGATACGGCCCCAAGTGATACCTGGGCGGTTGTCGAATTTCGCTAAAGGTGCAAGGCCGAAAACGCCAGTTACTAGATCATAACCCATGACACTTAGAATGACGAAGCCAACTGGGAACACAAGTGCACCAACAAGGCCAATACCGGTTTGTACCATTGCTGTAATAGCAACAACAACCGCTAGAGAAAGAATGATACCAGCCATAGTGCTTCGAATCAGAAGGTCGCGAGTACTTGTTTTCGTTTTCGCTTCACCCACATCGATCATCGTTTGAACGAATTCAGCTGGTTTGTAATCAGGAGACATAAGGTTGTCCTTAAAAAGTTAAAATTAAAAGTTAAAATTGGATAGGAAAAGGCTCTAGTTGCCGAGTTAAGGCAATATCGAGAACTAGAACCCTTGAACTATCGAATCTTATTCATCCGAAGATTAAGCAGAGATTTCTACAGCGCCTTTGGCAACACGAGCTTTATACGCTTTCACGTTAAAGTTCTCGTCTTCCATGCACACACCTGTTGCTAGGTTAAAGCGTTGCTTCTTAAGTGGGCTTGCCACCCAAAGCTCTTCTTTGTGCTCAACAATCAAACCACGTGATAACACGTTAGATTGAAAGTATGGGTCTGTGTTGCTAATCGCGAATACTTCTTCAGCCTTAGTTGGGCGAAAGATAGCCACTTGCTCACCACCAACCAACGCACAAACACCTGTACCTGGGATAATGTCTTCGATCTTACAAACTTTGGTAAATGCCATGATGTCGTCTCCCAATTAAACCAGTTCAACGTGAAGGATATCGCCCTTCGCCTCTGGGTGTTTCTCTGTAAATGTGGCTGGACGGTGTTGTTCACGACCATCTTCAACAAACACAACGTTATCATCGCGGTCATCTGCATTGATGAAGTGTGCGAAGCGCTTAAGTTGAGCTTCGTCGTTGATTGTATCTGTCCATTCACAAGCGAAGTTATCAACTAGGCTAGCAATGTCAGTTTCAAGTTGGTCATTGATGCCAAGCTTGTTGTCTACAATCACTTCACGTAGGTAATCAACACCACCTTCTAGGTTGTCCATCCATACCGAAGTACGTTGTAGTGGCGCAGCCGTGCGGATGTAGAACATCATGAAACGGTCGATGTACTTGATCAGCGTTTCTTGGTCTAGGTCGCTTGCAAGTAAGTCTGCGTGACGAGGCTTCATACCACCGTTACCACATACGTACATGTTCCAACCTGCGTCAGTCGCGATAATACCTAAATCTTTACCTTGAGCTTCAGCACACTCACGAGTACAGCCAGACACACCAAACTTCATCTTATGAGGAGTACGGATGCCTTTGTAACGGTTCTCGATCATCACGCCTAGGCCAACTGAATCTTGAACGCCGTAACGACACCAAGTTGAACCTACACATGTTTTCGCCATACGAAGTGCTTTTGCGTAAGCTTGACCCGTTTCGTAGCCTGCTGCGATTAACTTCTTCCAGATTGCTGGTAAGTCATCTTTTTGAGCACCAAATAGGCCGATACGTTGTGCACCCGTGATCTTGGTGTACAAGTTGTATTCAGCAGCAACATCAGCAAGAACGCTTAGCGCTTGAGGTGTTACTTCACCACCCGCCATACGAGGGATAACAGAGTAAGTACCGTCTTTTTGCATGTTACCTAGGAAGTTATCGTTGGTATCGTGCAGTTTTACTAGCTCAGGCTTAAGGATGTGCTCACCCCAGCAAGAAGCAAGGATAGAACCCGCTAGAGGCTTACATACTTCACAGCCGTAGCCTTTACCGTATTTCTCTAGTAGCTCATCGAATGTTTTGATTTCTTCGATACGAATTAGGTGGAAAAGCTCTTGGCGAGAGTAAGCAAAGTGCTCACACACGTCGTTCTTCACTTCTACACCAGCTTTAGCAAGTTCAGCGTTTAATACTGAAGTCACAAGTGGAATACAACCACCACAACCCGTACCTGCGCCTGTTACTGCTTTGATATCACCAATGGTGTGGTGACCTTCAGCAACCGCTTGAGCAATCTTGCCTTTCGTTACATCGAAACAAGAACAGATAACAGCAGACTCAGGAAGAGAATCCGCGCCAAGTGTTGGCTTTTCAGCACCAGCGTGAGCAGGAAGAATCAATGCATCTGGGTGTTCTGGTAGGTCGATTTCGTTCAGCATTAACTGAAGAAGATCACCATAGTCAGACGTATCACCAACCATCACTGCGCCAATAAGCTTCTTATTGTCTTCAGAAACGATGATACGTTTATAAACTTCTTGCTCTTCGTTTTGGTAAACGTAGCTCTTACAGCCAGGAGTGCGGCCGTTTGCATCACCGATAGAACCTACTTTCACGCCTAGAAGCTTGAGCTTCGCAGACATGTCTGCACCTTCAAATGTACTTTCGTTACCAACAACGTGGTCAACAGCTACAGTCGCCATTTTGTAACCAGGAGCAACAAGGCCGTAGAACGTTTGGTTCCAAGACGCACACTCACCGATAGCGTAGATGTCTTTATCAGTCGTTTGACAGTGATCGTTAATCTCGATACCGCCACGAGGTGCAATACCTAGACCCATTTGACGAGCAAGTTTGTCTTGTGGGCGAATACCAGCAGAGAATACGATGAAATCAGTTTCTAGCTCTGTACCGTCTGCAAAACGCATTACGTTACGAGCTTCAGTGCCTTCAGGAGCAATCTCAAGCGTGTTCTTACTTGTATGTACGTTTACGCCCATACGTTCGATTTTTTGACGAAGTTGGTTACCACCTGCTTGGTCAAGTTGCTCAGCCATTAGCTTAGGAGCAAACTCAACAACGTGTGTTGTCACGCCAAGTGCTTTTAGTGCGCCTGCCGCTTCAAGACCAAGTAGACCGCCACCAACAACCACACCAGACTTTGAGTTCTTAGCCGTTGCTTCGATAGCTTTCAGATCTTCGATTGTGCGGTAAACGAAACAGTCTTTACCTTCGTTGCCTTTAATTGGCGGTACGAATGGGAAAGAACCGGTAGCAAGGATAAGTTTGTCGTATTGAATTTCACGACCAGTGCTTGAGTAAACTGTTTTCTTTTCACGGTTAACGTTAATAGCACGTTCGCCGATCAGCATATTGATGCCGTGTTTCTCGTAGAAGCCTTCTTTAACTAAAGAAAGTTCGTCTGCAGTGTGGTGTGAAAAGTAAGAAGAAAGGTGTACACGATCATAAGCTACACGTGGTTCTTCACAGAACACCGTGATGTCCATGTTTGCAACATCTGTCTTCTCGACTAAATCTTCGATATAGCGATGGCCGACCATCCCGTTACCGATTACGACTAGCTTCATCTTGCTCATAAGAATTCCTGAAGGTTATATATTTCTTAACTGAGCGAATAATGAATTATGAAAGAAAATGAAAATATGATGTAAATCAATTACGAAATCGAACTACCCTAAAGGGGTAGGACAAAAGAGGTAGATCTGCTGATTTATCATACGAAGCAAACGAATAACCGTAGGTTTAATAAGGTTTAGCGGGGTTTTATATACACTTTCGTGTAGTAGATAAGATGTTGTAAATTTTCACAATAGGTTAGCAGTAACGTAGTTAAATAACAATCATTTTCATTTGTAGTCATAATAAGTGTAATAACCCACGAAATCGTTACAGGTTCATGAGCAACTATGTATAAATATGAAGAACTTAATGACGCAAAAGACAGTCACCCTTTTCCATTCCCCACTAATTCCATTCACAAACGGCACAACGAGTTAACAGGTGCTGTTGGTTGTTCAACAAATGATAGATTTATAAAAGGAAAAGATCGGCACAAAAGTGATCTGATATGACTAGTTCCTAGAGGTGTTACTGATTAAAGAGCATACGTGGGAGTTTGGAGATAGCATGAGGGTTTAGAATTTCAGATAGCAAAAAGGCCAGCATTTCTGCTGGCCTTTCAACTTTGAATAGTGGAGGCGCCTCCCGGAGTCGAACCGAGGTCCACGGATTTGCAATCCGCTGCATAGCCACTCTGCCAAGGCGCCTTCAATAGTGTTTTAAGAGAACAACTCTTTTGATTAATACCAAGCGAGGTAATAATCAAATAGATGGTGCCCCGGGCCGGACTTGAACCGGCACAACGCGAACGTCGAGGGATTTTAAATCCCTTGTGTCTACCAATTCCACCACCAGGGCACGCAATTCTTTATTGCGATGCCGATTACTGAAAAGTAAAACACCATCTTAATGTCGAAATGAATCAACATTACAAAATTTGGAGCGATACATCGGGTTCGAACCGATGACCTCAACCTTGGCAAGGTTGCGCTCTACCAACTGAGCTAGTATCGCATTTTCATTCTTAGTATCTCTTAACTTAACAAACTAAGATAAAGAATGGAGGCGCCTCCCGGAGTCGAACCGAGGTCCACGGATTTGCAATCCGCTGCATAGCCACTCTGCCAAGGCGCCTTTAATAGTGATTTAAGAGAACAACTCTTTGTTCATCACTCTACTCAAAAAGTAGAAGCTAGATAGATGGTGCCCCGGGCCGGACTTGAACCGGCACAGCGCGAACGCCGAGGGATTTTAAATCCCTTGTGTCTACCAATTCCACCACCAGGGCAACGCAATCTTGCGAGGCCGATTACTGAAAAGTAAAAACACCATCTCTCAGCGGCCTAAGCCGTGAGAACGAGGTGTACTTTAACGGAAGGAAAAAATTCGTCAACAATAAATTTTATCTTTTAATTCAAGTGATTAATTATCGAACTCAAAAGAATAAATTTAGTGCAGCTTGTACGGTTCTTATACTTGGATTTTTGATTTAAACGGGCAACTCACAGACAATCATTGATTCAAATACCAATTCAATGCGGTGATTTTATTGTTTTAAACCAAGCAAATGGCGTTTTCATGTGCATTTCACATTCAACGACTAGAGTTTTAAGTAACTATTATTAAGAAGTAAACATGTGAAGCCACTAAAACGATATCAATATGAGCGCTATGCCGTTCTTTGTAACCTCGCCTACCCTAGAGTTTTTAAACAAACTCGCTATGGTTTTGACCCCAATGGACAACGCATCATCAAGAACCAGTTTGGCAAAACCATGATTCGAGTGTTGTGGAGTAGCGACAAAGATGAAGTGGTTGTTGTAATCAAAGGATCGCACAGTATCTCAGATTGGCTACTGACCTTTGCTCTATGGACAAGAAGTTGCAAAAGAATTGGGCTCAGTTATCGTGTGCATGCGGGCTTCTACCATCTGATGTTTCAAGAGAGCCAGCCAAGTCGTAATGAAGATAAGCTTGGCTTGACCGTTATTGAACGCTTGGAAGCCACGCTCAGTCCTCTCATCGAACAAGGCAAAAGAGTGTCTATTACTGGCCACTCTTCCGGAGGCGCTATCGGTTGTGTTTTCGCTGATTACTTTGATCAAAAGTACCCTGGCTGTATTAAGCGAATAGTGACCTTTGGCCAACCCGCCATTGGTGACTGGAGCTTTCGAAAGCACTATCGCATGAGTAAGAAGACCTACCGAATTTGCTGTGACATCGACATCGTGACCTTCATGCCACCGGTTCCTTTGCTCTATTGGCATGTAGGTAAAGTGCTTTGGCTTTATAACGGACGAATCTATGAGAACACTCCTACATTAATCCGCCTTGGTCGCTCTATCTTTAGTTGGCTGATAAGACCTTTCTCTTACCACTTGATGAGCAAGTATATCCGTAATAAAGATTTCTTTGATAAGCATTGAAATGGGTGCGTAGGAAGCTTTTAGCGGGGCCAGAAACGAAAAAACCAGTCACTAGGACTGGTTTTTTCTGAATGATGGAGGCGCCTCCCGGAGTCGAACCGAGGTCCACGGATTTGCAATCCGCTGCATAGCCACTCTGCCAAGGCGCCTTCAATAGTGTTTTAAGAGAACAACTCTTTTGATTAATACCAAGCGAGGTAATAATCAAATAGATGGTGCCCCGGGCCGGACTTGAACCGGCACAACGCGAACGTCGAGGGATTTTAAATCCCTTGTGTCTACCAATTCCACCACCAGGGCACGCAATTCTTTATTGCGATGCCGATTACTG
>NZ_JALNTT010000005.1:0-289866 GCF_023161695.1 Vibrio sp. 1CM2L | reverse complement strand
ATCTAACGATAAAACGTTTTGATATTCATCAACGAGTGCCCACACAGATTGATAGGTTTAAATTGTTAAAGAGCTTTACTTGTTGAGCGTTCCTTTTAGCAAGGAGCCTCTCGAAGTGGACGGTCATTCTAGCGGATTGGATTCCAGTGTCAAACACTTTTTCCAGCTAATTTTTCAAAGCATCTTAAATGCTTATCACCGTCTTGTTACTCAGTTCAAACCACTTGGTTATCCTTGGCAACGGAGGCGCATTATAGAGAGAATAATCCTTTGCACAAGGCTAAAAACGAAAAAAAGCCGCCACCGGCGACCGTTCGAACACTATTCACACAAAGCGTTCAAAATAGGTACGATTAAGCCTTAATTTCGGCCAATCGTACCTACAGTTCTTATTTCAACTATTGGTGAGCAATAATGCGGTCGTTGTTTACTAATAGCTGTACTTTCTTATCTGGATTAATTTTTCCTGCCAATATAGCTTTCGCTAACGGGTTCTCGACACTTTGTTGGATCGCTCTTTTCAAAGGTCTCGCACCATATACTGGATCAAAACCAACTTGAGAAATCAACTTGAGTGCTTTATCCGAGACTTCAAGCTCATAACCATTGTCTTCCATGCGCTTCTTAAGGTGCTCAAGCTGAATAGCGGCTATCGACTGAATGTGCTCTTGACCCAATGGATGGAACACCACGCTTTCATCAACTCGGTTCAAAAACTCAGGACGGAAATGTTTACCTACCACTTCCATCACTTCATTCTTTATTCCTTGGTAGTCGAGCGTATTGAAGTTCTCTTGAATTCTCGAAGAGCCAAGGTTGGATGTCATGATCACTACTGTGTTTCTAAAATCGACTGTACGACCTTGTCCATCAGTTAAGCGTCCATCATCAAGCACCTGCAATAAGATATTGAAAACATCTGGATGCGCTTTCTCTACTTCATCGAGCAAAATCACTGAGTAAGGCTTGCGACGTACCGCTTCTGTTAAGTAGCCACCTTCTTCATATCCAACGTAACCCGGAGGAGCACCAACTAAACGAGCAACAGAGTGTTTTTCCATAAACTCAGACATGTCGATACGCACCATTGCATCGTCACTATCAAACATGAAGTTCGCGAGTGTTTTACACAACTCAGTTTTACCAACGCCGGTTGGGCCAAGGAATAAAAAAGAGCCAATCGGCTTGTTAGGATCAGATAAACCAGCACGGCTACGACGAATCGCGTTCGATACCACTTCGACTGCTTCCGCTTGGCCAATCACACGGTTATGTAGAACACCTTCCATTTTAAGAAGCTTCTCTTTCTCAGCTTCTAGCATTTTAGAAACAGGGATACCTGTTTGCTTCGATAGCACATCTGCAATTTCTGCATCCGTGACCTTATTACGCAGCAGCGTCATTTCTTGCATTTCAGCTTGAGTAGCAAGATCTAACTGCTTCTCTAATTCTGGGATTCGACCGTATTGCAATTCAGACATTCGGTTAAGATCACCAGCACGTCTCGCAAAATCCATATCCATACGAGCTTGTTCTAGCTCTGACTTGATGTGTTGCGTGCCTGAAAGCGCGGCTTTCTCTGCATTCCATACTTCTTCAAGCTCTGCGAAATCTCGTTCTTTGTCAGAAAGCTCTTCTTGTAATGTTCGAAGGCGTTTTTCACTGGCTTCGTCATTCTCATTAGTAAGAGCTTGCTGCTCGATCTTCAATTGAATGATCTTACGCTCGAGCTTATCTAGCGACTCAGGTTTTGAGTCGATCTGCATACGGATACTCGAAGCCGCTTCATCAATCAGATCAATCGCCTTATCCGGCAATTGGCGATCAGAAACATATCGATGGGATAAGGTTGCCGCCGCGACAATCGCAGGGTCGGTAATTTCTACATGATGGTGAAGTTCATAGCGCTCTTTCAAACCACGAAGAATAGCAACCGTGTCTTCCACAGTTGGCTCATCGACTATCACTTTTTGGAATCGACGCTCTAACGCAGGATCTTTCTCTATATACTGGCGATATTCATCGAGTGTGGTTGCACCTACACAGTGAAGTTCACCACGAGCCAATGCTGGTTTCAGCATATTACCCGCATCCATAGAACCTTCGCCTTTGCCCGCACCTACCATGGTGTGAATTTCATCGATGAAGAGAATGATGTTGCCCTCTTCTTTCGACAATTCGTTAAGAACTGATTTTAAACGTTCTTCAAATTCACCACGATATTTAGCGCCGGCAATCAAAGAGCCCATATCTAACGAAAGTACACGTCGGCCTCTCAAACCTTCAGGAACTTCATTGTTGATAATACGCTGAGCTAAACCTTCAACTATCGCTGTTTTACCGACACCTGGTTCACCGATAATGACAGGGTTGTTCTTGGTACGGCGTTGAAGTACTTGGATCGTGCGACGGATTTCGTCGTCTCGGCCAATTACCGGATCCAGCTTGCCTTGCTCTGCTCTTTCAGTCAGATCAATGGTGAACTTCTCGAGTGCTTGGCGTCTATCTTCCGCATTAGGGTCATCGACCTTCTGACCACCGCGAACTTGTTCAATAGCTTGAGATAATTTTTGCTCGGTAAGACCTAGTTCTTTAAGTAGGTTTCCTAAAGGACCTTTGTCTTCAATAGCAGCCAGTAGGAATACTTCTGAAGATATATAACTGTCTTGACGCTTTTGCGCGACCTTATCACATAGGTTAAACAACGTTCCCATCGCATTCGATAGCTGAACGTCACCACCGATGCCACTTACTTTAGGCACTCGATCTAATATTTCGCTCAATTTAGAACGCAATTGAACCACATCAATATTCAGCATGGTGAGCAATGGACGAATTGCACTACCATCTTGATTAAGCAAAGACACCATTAGGTGTACAGGTTCTATATATTGGTGATCACGACCTAATGCGAGCGACTGAGCATCAGATATCGCAATTTGGAATTTACTAGTGAATCGATCGAGACGCATGCCAACCTTCCTACTCTTAGATATGTTTATCTTATGGTTAGAAGATGGATACGGTAACGCGGATTTTCAAGGGATAAGAATGAAGAATAGAGCTGATATAAAAATATAAATGAACTGGATGACTAGTTGCACTAGCTAAAGGTTACTCTAACCAAATAAAAGTAGCTTGGCGCCCAGTAATACCATCACGACGATAAGAATAGAACGCATCCGCATCAGCGAAGGTACATAGATTGGAGTCTGTAACAGAAGTGACACCAACTTTGTTCAGTCGTTGCGTTGCAAGCTGAGACATATTCGCTAGCCATTTGCCTGGTTCAGCTTTGGCTTCAAATGCTAATTTCGCTTGAGGGTCAAAACGAACAAAAGCTTCCAGCACATCATCGCCTACTTCAAAGGCTTGTTTGCCTATTGCAGGACCAAGCCAAGCAATGAGCTTATTCTCTGAATCTAGGTTTGAAAACTTTGCGACGGCATTTTCAAGAATTCCACCAGCAAGACCACGCCAACCAGCATGAACTGCAGCAACTTGAGTGCCTTTGATATCAGTAAGGATTACAGGTAAGCAATCGGCTGTCATCGCAGAACAGACAACACCTTTAGCTGTGGTAAATGCACCGTCAGCATCAAGAATATCTGCCGTAGGGTGTAAAACCGTAACGACATCTGTTGAGTGAGTTTGATTTAGCCATACCGGAGCTGCAGGCATATTAGCGTGTTGCTTGAGCCAGGCTCTGTTGTTTTCAACAAGCGAAGCATCATCCCCAACATGCGTACCTAGGTTTAATCCTTGATACGCACCAGTAGAAAAACCATCAAAACGTGTCGAAGCAAATGCTTTCACGTTTTTTGGTGCATTCCAGTTAGGGATGATCATCGACATGATTAAATGTCGTCTTCCAAGTTTTCGCGCGCATCAACACGTAACGCTTCAGCCATCACAACCATGTCATTTGGCACAGGAGCGTGGAACTCAACTTCTTCACCTGTAATTGGGTGAACAAATTTAAGCATAACGGCGTGCAGTGCTTGGCGATCAAAAGAACGAATCATTGTTGTTAGTTCTTCAGATGCACCTTTTGGAATACGAGCACGGCCACCGTATGCAACGTCACCTAGCAGCGGGTGCTGAAGGTATGACATATGAACACGGATTTGGTGAGTACGACCCGTTTCTAGGCGTAGACGAATACGAGTATGTTCGCGGAAGTGCTCAGCAACACGGTAGTGAGTTACCGCTGGCTTTCCTAATTCATTTACGTCCATTAGAGTACGCTTAGTTGCGTGACGGCTAATGCCTTTCTCTACCACACCACCAGCGGTCATTTTGCCAATTGCAATTGCTTCATATTCACGAGTAATACGACGCTTAGCAAGAGCACGCACAAGACGAGTTTGAGCTGGAACCGTTTTAGCCACAACCATAAGACCTGTTGTGTCTTTATCAAGACGGTGCACAATACCTGCACGAGGCACTTCTGCAATCTGTGGGTAATGGAAAAGCAATGCGTTTAGTATGGTTCCATCCGGTGTGCCTGCGCCTGGGTGTACAACCAGATCGCGAGGCTTATTGATAACCAATAAGTCATCATCTTCGTAGACAATGTCTAGAGGAATATCTTGTGCTTCCCAGCGCTCTTCATCTGCAAGTTCAGCTTGCAAGATGATCTCTTCACCGCCCAAAACCTTAACGCGTGGCTTAGTAATAACTTCGCCATCCACTTGGATTTTGCCGTCAAGAAGCCACTCTTTAATGCGAGAGCGAGAAAAATCGGTAAATAGTTCAGCGACAGCTTGGTCTAAACGTTGACCTAACTGGCTGCTTTTTACTGTGTCTGTTAATGTGATCTGCTGAGCCATATCGAACTTTTTTAAAAACCGTGAGACTAATACCCATTAGTATGGATAAAATAGAATAATTGCATCATTGTATCTGTTACTGGTTAGAAAGTAACGGAAGCTTACGAAATATTTAATTCAAGGAATCGACGCCTGACATGAAACACCTTACTTTATCGGGTCTATTAGCCGTATCACTCTTGGTTGGTTGTTCAAGTAGTGAAGAGATAGTGCCAGATGTACCACCATCGGTTCTCTACTCTGAAGCTCAAGAATCACTGCAGAGCGGTAGCTGGCTTTCAGCAATAGAAAAGCTAGAAGCCCTAGACTCACGTTACCCATTCGGCGCCTATTCTGAGCAAGTACAGCTCGATCTGATTTACGCTTACTACAAAAATGATGACTTGGCACTTGGCCTCGCTACCATCTCACGTTTCCTACGTTTGAACCCAACGCATGAGAAACAAGATTGGGTTCTTTACATGCGCGGCTTAACGCACATGGCGCAAGACCGAAACTTCATGCACGATATTTTTAATATCGACCGTAGTGACCGAGACCCAGAACCAGTGAAGCTAGCGTTTGCTGATTTCAAACGACTGTTAGAACGTTTCCCTGCAAGCCCATACGCTGAAGATGCACAAAAACGCATGTTCGCACTGAAAAACCGCCTAGCGGAGTATGACTTAGCAACGGCTGATTTCTACCTACGCCGCGAAGCTTGGATTGCTGCGATCAACAGAACGCAAGAGCTGCAAAAAACTTACCCAGACACCATTGCTGCGCGTAAGTCTTTAGATATCCAGCTAAAAGCTTATCAACAACTCGGCCTAGATGACGCTGTGTTAAGAACAGAAAAGTTGATTGAGTTAAACCCACTACCTTAATCAAACTTCTTACATCTCAATCCAAAAAGCGCGCTAATTTACTAGCGCGCTTTTTTTCATCTACATATCGCAAACTTGATGGATCGCATAATACACGGTATCTTCAAAAGATAACTTTTAACAAAACATCAACATGGAGTGTGGATGTGAGTAGGTTGTTATTATTTATCTGGATATCGCTATTTAGCCACTTATCCTACGCATTAGAACTGTCCCCATTAAGCAATAAGCCTTACATGGGTGACTTGGATGTGCTCAAAACCAAAGGAACGGTTAGAGTGCTCGTATCTGCCGATCTTGGTTTCTATTACATCGAGGATGGCAAGCCAAAAGGCATCGTGGCAGAAATGCTCTACCACTTTGAGAAAAGCCTTCGTAAGAAACATCCCTATCTCAATGTTCAAATCATCCCCGTGCAACGAGATGATCTACTTCCCTCTCTAGAGTCTGGCTATGGTGATGTCGCTGTCGCTAACCTAACGATCACCGACAAACGACTACGAACCATCGATTTTTCAGATCCGATGATTAAAGATGGTAAAGAACTCATTATCACAGGGAAAAAAGCCGAACCTATCACCGAAATCAAGCAATTGAGCGGCAAAGAGGTGTGGATACGAGCAAGCTCGAGTTACTTCGAGAGTGTACAAAGAGTCAATAAAGAGCTTAACGAACTAGGTTTACCGCCACTGCATGTCCACTTCATCGAGGAGTCACTACAAGACTACGAGCTGATAGAACTGGTTAACCAAGGTTATATACAAGGCACAATTCTGGATAACCATAAAGCCAAGCTCTGGATCGATGTAATGGAAAACATTCAAGTCCATAACGACTTACCTTTGCGAGAAAATGGTCGTATTGCTTGGGCGTTAAGAAAAGACAGCCCTCAACTGAAGAAAGAGATAAACAAATACGTCAAGACCGCACGAACAGGCACCCTGCTTGGAAACGTCATCTACCAGAAATACATCGACAATACTCGCTGGTTAGGCCGAGCACTCAACCCCAATAAAGTAGATCGAGTGGCTAAACTCTCAGATGTCTTTGAAAAGTATTCGAGCAAGTATGAATTTGATCCTTTGATGATGTCAGCTCAAGGTTTCCAAGAATCAGGACTGGATCAGAGCCGGGTTTCTCATCGCGGGGCTATTGGTGTGATGCAGGTATTACCGAGTACCGCCAAAGATAAAAACGTCAACATCAAGAACATCCATAAGGTGGATAACAACATCCATGCGGGTGTGAAGTATATGCGCTTTATCAAAGACCGATATTTTAACGACCCAGCAATATCACCGGACAATCAAATCTACTTCACTTTGGCTTCTTACAACGCAGGCCCCGCTAAGATCAGAAAGATGAGGCGCATTGCCAAGCAGAAAGGTTACAACCCAAACATCTGGTTTAAAAACGTAGAAATCATCACTCGCAAATACGTGAGTAAAGAACCCGTAACCTATGTTGCCAACATCAATCGTTACTTCGTAATCTATAAACAATTACAAGCTATCAATGCTATCCGAGAGGACGGCACAGCGAGATTACTGAACACTAACGATTAGGATCGCCTCAAGCCCAGAGCTGGGGAGCCAAAGGTATTAGGTAAAGCTAAAAAACACAAAAGCCGCGTAAGAATACTTATGCGGCTTTTGTTTATCTAATTCTGAAGAAGCTTACGTAGCGATCTAGATCGCGAGAGCTATATCACAAAACACTATTGAGTAAATTTCAATCAAGCACTTTCCATAGGCTGTAGGGCGCCCCTAAAAACTGATTTAATTTTTAGCGAAGCCTTGCCTCCAAGTTATCGTTTTTCATAAGGATAACAAGCATTTTTCGCCAAAAAGATACTAAGACTTGCGTAAGATCACATTTGATTTTAATGCTTATCCCACCCAACCAAAACAAGATCTAGATCACATTCTTTATTCCTAAAAGTCGTAATCTGAAGTTAACCCATGAGGGATACAACAGAGGAAAACTTCTATGAAAATGAACATCACTGGTAAAAACATCGACATTACCTCTGCAATCCGTGATCACATAGAAAGCAAATTTAAAAAGCTGGATAAATGGCAAGTAGACATCATTGGCTGCCAAGCGAGCTTTAGCGAAGAACCAAACAAGAAGAAAAAATTTGAAGCGGTTCTAACCGTACCAAAAGGCCAACTTGTTGCTTCATCAATCCATGACGACCTCTACGTAGCGATCAACGAAGTAGAACAAAAACTAGAGCGTCAACTCAACAAGCTACGCCATAAACCAGAAGCGCGCCGCGCTGAAAAGCCTGAAATCGAAGAGCTAGAAGCTGAAGTAGAATAAGGAAAGAGAACAGATTAAAAAATAGCGCCTCAGGGCGCTATTTTTTTGCTTGACGCTCGTAGCTCGCTTGCTTATTGTGTTTAAACATTCATAAAACAATCACTTTTTATGCACACTCAATCTTTGTTTATTTTTGACTTCTTTTTTCTTCCGTAAATCGGAGGCTAAGTCGTTTTAGAAAAACAAGTCAAAAACGAACAAGAAGCCTCCCACACTAGGGAGGCTTTTTTATAAGGACACATTTATGACTGACCGCTCAATTTCACTGGATGATATCCGCCTTCGTCTTAATGATTTAGACGACGAACTCCTGAAGTTACTTTCAGAGCGTCGCAAGCTAAGTATCGAAGTCGCTAAAAGCAAAGTAGAGACATCAAAACCAGTTCGTGATGCAGTACGAGAGCAACAACTATTAGTTAAGCTGATCAATAACGGCAAAGATAAATACGAACTTGATGCGCAGTACATTACCAAGCTGTTTCACACCATCATCGAAGATTCCGTTTTACTACAGCAGTCATACTTACAACACCTAGCGAACCCGCAAAGCCGCAAACCATTGGCTCGCGTTGCATTCTTAGGTTCTAAGGGATCATATTCTCACCTTGCGAGCCGCGAATACTTCAGCCGCAAGAATATGGAGTTGATTGAGCTGAACTGTAATCACTTCAAAGAAGTCACATCAACAGTAGAGTCTGGCCATGCCGACTACGGTGTCCTACCTATTGAGAACACCAGTTCAGGGTCAATTAACGAGGTCTACGACCTGCTACAGCATACGACTCTATACATCGTTGGCGAACTTTCTCAACCGATTGAGCACTGCCTCCTTGCTAAGAGTGATATCCGATTAGAAGACATCAAAACGCTCTACTCGCACCCACAACCTCATCAACAATGCAGTGAGTTCTTGAGCCGCCTTAAAGGTGTCAGCCTTGAGTCTTGCGCAAGCACCGCTGATGCAATGAAAAAGGTTAAAGAACTGGGTGGTAATGACGTAGCTGCTATTGGTAATGCATCGAGCGGTAAGCTTTATGGGCTTCAGCCAATCCAAGGCAACATTGCAAACCAAACAGAAAACCACACTCGTTTCATTGTTGTGGCGCGTAAACCTGTTGAAGTATCAACTCAAATACCAGCGAAAACGACGCTCATCATGTCGACATCTCAAGAGGCGGGCTCTTTGGTAGAGACACTACTGATCCTGCAACGCTTAGGCATCAACATGACCAAGCTGGAATCTCGTCCTATCATGGGTAACCCTTGGGAAGAGATGTTCTATGTCGATTTAGAGGCGCATCTGGATTCAGATAACATGCAGCAAGCGATAACGGAACTAACAGCCATTACTCGCCACCTGAAAGTGTTGGGTTGCTACCCAAGTGAGAACATCAAAGCGACTCAAGTTAAGTTGTCATAGCTGAGAGCGAGTATCGGCTTTTAGCTAACATAAGTATTTGGCCTACAGTAGGCCAAATACTTAAATCACCCTCTAGTCGAATACTATTCGAGCTAAGAACACATCCCCTAGCATGCCTGAGAAACAATTCTCTTGTTTCGCACATTCGGCACGCATACTCGATCCACTGCTTACGCCTTTCTAACAAAAAACTCATTAGTAGCTTTTTTATCAATAAAGACAAAACCTTACCCCCTTCACAGGAAATCATCGAACTACGTGTAATTAATAGCGAGTAAGCATTAAGTAACATAAACTTACGCGCTTAAATTATAAATAGTGTTGTCATTAACTATGAAGCTAAGTACTAAAATCTTACTACTGATAGCCCCTGTGATACTGATCAGTACCGCGGCTTCTAGCTATATTATTTATTCGACACAGAAAAGTAGCTTCATCAAACGCGAAGACAACGCACTTCAGCTGAATATGGAGAAACTAGCCGGTTACTTTCGCCAATCTCGTTCGTTCCTCAATAGCTACTCTTACACCTTGACCCAGAGTGATATGGTGAAGCGTTATTTCCTCACTGATCAAAATCTATCTCGCGATCTTGAACTGGTCAGTAACCTTCGAGAAGCCATACATTTCCTGCAAGATGACGATGAAAGCTATACAGCTTTAGCTCTTCTTAATGGTGATCGAAAACTGCGTTATTACGCGGATAATAGCAACGACTCACGCACTCAGATTGACAGTAAGATATTGGAGTATGTTGACCAGCACTATCAAGACACCCTAGCAACATCGAGTACCAACTATATTCAAAACTCCCAAGGCGAAGGGATGTTGGTTCACTACGACAAGGTAGATAGAAAAGCGATTTTCTCAACCGCAAGCAATCAACCCGACGATGTGTTCTTTGTTGTTGTCTCTGTCTCTCTCGACAAGTTTAATGCGCTGAGAAAACAAATAGAGTTCGACTACCAAACCAGTTTGTTCTTCACATCCATAGCGGTTTCTTTGGAAAACGATGTCACCCACTCAGTCAAGCTTGCACCAGAACTTTACGCCACGGTCGATCCGGCGCAATTCCTGTTAGAAAACAAGCTCGATTCGATTTGGAACAAGCTGAGTTTGTCGTTTGCACTGTCTGCGTTTGTAACTGTCGCTCTGCTACTCATGCTTCTGTCTCGCACCGTGATTACTCCAATAACACGGCTCGATCGACAGTTACAGCAAGTCGAAAAAAAACAACGTAAGAACATTGAACGCTTGGGCACTCGTGATGAACTTGGCCGCTTATCACAGCGTTTTTATGACATGTACCAAGAGCTAGACAACACCTACCAGCAAACCAAGCTCTTGGCCGAAAATGATCAGTTAACCCAAATAGCCAATAGGCATCAGTTTCAAACCTTCGTTCAGCAATCGTTGCCAAAACCGAGTTCGAATACCGAAACCTGGGTTCTCTATTTTGATTTGGATAACTTCAAGTTTGTGAACGACAAATACGGGCATCAAATCGGCGACTCGATTCTGGTCTCTTTTGCTCAGCGTATTTCAGATATTTGTCGTCACTATAAAGCGGAGTTCGACGCTCATTGTATGCCAGCCCGACTTTCTGGAGACGAGTTCGTTGTCTACATTAACGCTCCTAGTCACCGAGGAAATGTCGCGCATCGATTCTCGACTGATTTGCTCACTCCACTGCAAAAAGGTTTTGTCACCGAATCAGGCAGCTTTCCGATCACGGTCAGTATTGGTATTGCGACCTACCCTAATGATGGCAACTCAATCGAGAAGCTACTGTCCAACGCGGATACTGCGATGTACCAAGCCAAGCGTGCCGGTAAAAACCAATTTGCTGACTATTCACGGGATTTAGACAAAGCCATTCAGCGCCAAGCAGATATTGAACGTGCGCTTAGAGGTAAGAATTTTGATGATGAATTCAGGCTCGTTTACATGCCCTACATGGATTCTACCGGGACTGATGTTATTGGCGTTGAGGTGTTATTACGTTGGAATTCAAAGCAACTTGGTTTGGTTCCACCGGATGAGTTCATTCCAATAGCCGAACAAACCGGGCTGTTTGAACATGTTGACCGCTGGGTAATACAGAATGCGTTTGCTTCATTCCATCGACTTCAGGCTCAATTTGATCACTCAATTCAATTGTCGATCAACCTATCTTCTGCTGGCATTGAAACCACTCACCTTGCCGGTTTCATTAAAGAACATGCGGAGTTAAATCGAATTCCACCTAGCCTGATCGATTTTGAAATCACTGAAACCTTTTACTCAAATTCAGAAGGCTTTCCATTGCTGAACGAACTGTCATGCATGGGCTATCGGCTGGCGATTGATGATTTTGGTTCCGGTTACACGTCTATCACTCAACTGGTGCAGTATCCAACTCAGAAAATTAAATTGGATAAAGCGTTTTTGGATACCTTAATTGAGACCGATAACCAGAACATCGTAAAACCGGTTATCGGGTTGTGTCATGCTCAGGGGAAAAAAGTCACCGCCGAAGGGATTGAAACTCAAGGCATGCACCAGTGGTTACAGGATGCACAGTGCGATATGCTGCAAGGCTATTACTTTGGTAAACCCATGCCACTAGAAGAGTTGAGTGAATGGTACCGACAACATCAACTCAATTTAATCGACAACAAAAAGAATCCTACACATGAAATCTGTAATCATCGCATCGCTGAACCCAGCTAAAATTAACGCCGTTAAAAGTGCGTTCTTATCTGCTTTTCCTGATACTGAATTTGATTTCAAAGGCATCAGCGTCCCTAGCGGTGTCGCCGATCAACCTATGAGCAATGATGAAACCTATCAAGGTGCTGTGAATCGTGTTCACAACGCAACTCAAGCTCAGCCTGATGCAGACTTCTATGTTGGTCTAGAAGCGGGAATCGAAACAAACGTTACCTTTGCTTGGATGGTGATCGAAGCGAATGGCCAACGTGGCGAGTCTCGTTCAGCAAGCCTGATGCTGCCACCAGCCGTGCTAGAAAAACTAGAGCATGCAAACGAATTAGGGGATGTGATGGATGAAGTGTTTGGTACCGACAATATCAAACAGAAAGGTGGCGCCATTGGCCTACTGACACACAACCAACTGTCGCGCAGTTCGGTCTATCATCAGGCTTTAATTTTAGCTCTGATCCCATTTGTGAATCCTGAGCACTTTCCTATTTAGTATTTGAGGCTTCGTTAAACTTCAAAAGATTCCAAGAATAATCTTCAGAAACAAAAAACGCTAACATCCAGTTAGCGTTTTTTATCGAATTCGTCTTCTCACTATTCAGTGATAGCTTAATTCCATTATTACTTTAGCAATAGGTCGGCGATCACGGCTTTCTCTTGTTCAGATTTGGCCTTTAGCTCATTTGAACCTCTGGTTATCGTCGCTACGCCTACGCCCAGCATTTGACTCACCTGACGTTGAGACATATCGCCTTTCATCAGCTCACAGAAGATATTAATTCGAGCAACCAGAGCATCTCGCTCGTCTGGTGTCATCATCATGGTCAACAACAGCTCGTGCTGATCTTTTTCGACAGCCGTCTTTACCAAGTCCATAAGTTGTTGCCAATTATCATATTCAGGTTGTGATGCCATATCTCTACACTTACTTTTAAATTCTGACTTTAAAGAGTCGCTTAACGATTGAAAGCGTTTAACACTTTATACCGAAACACTTGATGCGATCCAATGTAAAAAGGCAGTAAGTGGAAATGGTTCGCACTCACTGCCTTTATTCTTACTCAGTTTCGGGCAAAATGCCGAAGGCTTAGTATTTCGTTTTTGCCTCATGGGGCGCTAAAAACGTCCCTTTCTCACCCAAGATATCTCGATAGTAGGTCTCAAACATCAAGATATTCTGAACGTAACCGCGAGTCTCTTTGAATGGAATCATCTCAATAAAAGCGAAGGCATCAAGTTTTTCATCGCTACGTGAACGCCACTGTTTGACACGGCTAGGTCCAGCATTATAAGCCGCAAACGCAAAGATACGGTTGTCATCATATTGAGCGAGTAAACCATCTAAGTAGTGACTGCCAATCTCAATGTTCTTGCCGACATCATAAAGGTCATCGCTGCCCTGATACCTAATCTTATGTTTGTTCGCCGTGTATTGCGCCGTCTTTGGCATAATTTGCATGATGCCTCGCGCGCCAACAGGAGAGCGAGCTTCTGAGTCCATCGCACTCTCTTGTCTTGCTAAAGACATCAAGGTGATCGGGTCGAGATCGTGCTTTTCAGCGTAGAAGTTAAACCACCACTTATGAGCAACAGGGAAGCGCAGCGCAATGTTATCCCACATCTTCGCAGAGATACTCGCTGTTACGGTAAAGTGATTCCATCGCTGTGTCGCAGCATGAGCGGCAAGCATCGCTTTTTGCTCTTTATCTGCATTAGTTAATAACCAACGCCACTCACTCTTCGCTGCCGCAATTTTATCTCGGTCAATTAGCTCACCAATACGCACCAAAGAGGTGCCGAATGGCTTCACTGTTTCAGCATTGTATTTAAGTGTCGATGTTGGGTATTCGACAGGCTTACCTAACTGCTTAGCCGCAGCCACACTGTAAAAATTACGCTGACCCAAAATATCTGACAGTCGCTTATTACCTTTGTCAGTATCGCCCGTCGCGATTTCAGCTCTGCCCTGCCAATATTGCCAACGAAGCGAAGCCTTATGTTTATCATCCAAGCGCGCTATCCAATCTTTCAAACCCGTCCAATCGGCATGTTGAATCGCTAAGCGAGCACGTCGTTCCAGCAGAACTTGCTTTGATGAACTCGCGAGCATTTTGTCGCGCCACACCATTAACTCTTCAGAGTCGGTGTTGATCAGACGAAACGTTAGGTAATCAGCGAGCTCTTGAGATTTCTCTTTCGAAAACTTCTGAGCCTTGATGACATCATCAAACACCTTTTGAGCACTGCTTGATGATTTCCTTGCTAGCTTCTCGAAAGCAAACTCGGTTTGAGCTTGGTAGAATTCATTCGCTGGGTGTTTTTTAGCAAACGCGAGTACATTTTCAGGCTTGTTGTACAACGTCTTCATCTGCTTCGCTTGAGCAATTGATTCATCATGATCCAATTGCTTAATCAGATAGCTCATTAACTTACCGTTACGGCCCTCGAACGCTAGCAGCATTCTATCCAGAATCAGCTCATCAGTTCTTAGCCCAGCTTGAGCCCAGCTTTTAAATAAAGGGTCACAAGCGTCATCAACACCACTGCCACTCAACCAAAGTTGTTTAGCTCCTTTAAAGGCAAGCTCTTGGTTACCTTGCTCGTAATGCGCTCGATAATAAATACATTGGTATTTTTCACCAACTGGCTCTTGGGTTTGAAATTCAAGGATAGTCTTCCACTTCTTTTGAGCGGCCATTAGATCTAAATAGGGCGCACGCATACGATTTGAAAATGGCAGAGCCTTGTTCTTTTCAATGAAAGCATCCACCTCAGCTGGAGTACGCTCGCCTAAACCTAATAAGAAGGCACGATAATCGGTGTAAGGTGTTAAAGGGTATGTTTGAATTTTGTTACGTAACGCGGAGTAAGCTTTTAGGTCACGGTTATCTAAAACCTCTTGCGCTCTATCATAAACGTCACGCTGCATTTCAAGCTCGGAGGCATTGCTAGCCATAGCGACCGGAGCCAGTGAAACCGAAGACAAAATTGCCGATGCAGCCACAGCAATTTTCGTATTACCAATGCGGAAAAACATTCGCTCTTTCCTTAGTGCGTGTATGAATACGTGAAGTCTATTTACGCCCGACATCACATCAAATGTAAAGGATTTGAGTGTAAATATTATTAATATTTAACACTTCGCCTCAGAAGCCTATTAAATATAGTTTTAATCACCAATGTGACAATAATAGGTAAGGATTGGTTCAAGAGTGGCTTTTCTGTCCTAGGAGTAACATCTTTGAGGATATTGGTATAAAATAGCAGACAATTTTGAACAATAATTAGGATCGATCGGCAATGGCTGAATACGTATATACCATGTCTCGGGTGAGCAAAACTGTTCCACCTAAGCGTCAAATTCTTAAAGACATTTCTCTTAGCTTTTTTCCTGGCGCTAAAATCGGTGTTTTGGGTCTAAATGGTTCAGGTAAATCTACCCTACTACGTATCATGGCTGGTATTGATACTGATATTGATGGTGAAGCACGTGCACAACAAGGCCTTAAAGTAGGTTACCTACCGCAAGAACCAGTACTAGACGAATCAAAAACGGTTCGTGAAATCGTAGAAGAAGCGGTTTCTGACGTTGCTGACGCACTTAAGCGTATTGATGCGGTTTACGCAGCTTACGCAGAACCAGACGCAGACTTCGATGCACTTGCAAAAGAGCAAGGCGAACTAGAAGCACTGATTCAAGCAAAAGACGGTCACAACCTAGAGACAGCTCTAGAGCGTGCTGCTGATGCACTTCGTCTTCCTGAATGGGATGCGAAAATTGAATTCCTATCAGGTGGTGAGCGTCGTCGTGTTGCTATCTGTCGTCTACTTCTTGAAAAGCCAGACATGCTGCTTCTTGATGAACCAACCAACCACTTGGATGCAGAATCAGTAGCATGGCTTGAGCACTTCCTTGTTGATTACAGCGGTACTGTTGTGGCGATTACCCACGACCGTTACTTCCTAGACAACGCAGCTGGCTGGATTCTAGAACTTGACCGTGGTGAAGGTATCCCATGGGAAGGTAACTACACGTCTTGGCTAGAGCAAAAAGACGAGCGTCTTAAGCAAGAAAAAGCGGGCGAAAGCGCACGTCAAAAGACAATCGAAAAAGAACTTGAATGGGTTCGTCAAAACCCTAAAGGCCGTCAAGCTAAGTCTAAAGCTCGTATGGCTCGTTTTGAAGAACTGACGACAGGCCAATACCAGAAGCGTAACGAAACCAACGAACTGTTCATCCCGCCAGGTGAGCGTCTAGGTGATAAAGTTCTTGAAGTGAACAACCTAACTAAATCGTTTGGTGATCGCGTTCTTATCGACGACCTATCGTTCAGCATGCCTAAGGGTGCAATCGTCGGTATCGTTGGTGCCAACGGTGCAGGTAAATCAACACTATTCAAGATGCTAAGTGGTGCAGAACAGCCAGATTCAGGTTCGGTTGTACTAGGTGAAACCGTTAAGCTTGCTTCTGTTGATCAGTTCCGTGACAGCATGGACGACACTAAGACAGTATTCCAAGAGATCTCTGAAGGCGCTGATATCATTAAGATCAACAACTTCGAAATCCCTGCGCGTGCTTACTGTTCTCGTTTCAACTTTAAAGGCAACGACCAACAGAAGATCATCGGTGAGCTTTCTGGTGGTGAGCGTAACCGTGTTCACTTAGCGAAACTGCTAAAAGCGGGCGGTAACGTACTGCTACTCGATGAGCCTACCAACGACCTTGACGTTGAAACGCTACGTGCTCTTGAAGAAGCACTGCTTGAATTCCCTGGCTGTGCAATGGTTATCTCGCATGACCGTTGGTTCCTTGACCGTATTGCGACCCATATCTTAGACTACCGTGATGAAGGTCAAGTTAACTTCTACGAAGGTAACTATACTGAGTACACTGAGTGGCTTAAGCAGACTCTAGGCGCACAAGCGGCAGAACCTCACCGTATCAAGTACAAGCGTATCGCTAAGTAAATAAGCTTGTATTTTGAACAAAGGCCGCGATAATAGCGGCCTTTGATATATCTGGCTTACGTGTAATGCATCGATATAGAGAGATTACTTATGGTTGAAAGACGTCAATTTTCACGAGTTATTTATCAAGTCCCGACTGAGATATCACAAGGACACGTAAATGTATCAGGCTCAGTGCAAGACTTATCACTCCATGGTTTACTCATTCAATGCAATGAATCAAAACAACTTAGCTATGATGTCCCTGTTCAAGTGAGCTTTAAACTCGAAAACAGTGATATCAATATTCAGTTAGAAGCAAGGATAGTCTCTACCATCAATACCTCAATGCGTTTACGCATAGAGCATTTAGATATTGATAGTATCAGCCACCTTAAGCGTCTTGTAGAGCTTAATGTTGGCGACGATGAACTGCTTTATAGAGAGATTGAACACCTTACCGATTTAGGTAGTGAGTGACATCTCCATTACCCTTTTTCTATTAGAAGCATTTAGTTAATACAGAACCATGTCTAAAAAACTATCCATTACTATTCCCTCTAGTCAGGGGGAACAGACGTTTTACTTCGGCCGTAAGGCCGTGCTCATTTGCACTACTGCCATTTTTTCAGTACCGCTATTAATTGGCGGAGCGGCGTACATGCACTTCGAGAGTAAACAAGAACTCGCAATGCAAGCAGGTGATGCCCAACAGTTGATTGAAACGCTGATTGTCGAAAAAGAACAAACAGAATTTCTTTATGCTGAGCAGGTAGAAACCAACCATTCACTATCGCAAACACTGACCGAGAAAGAAGGCACGATTCAGCTGCTTGGTAAGCGTGTATTCGATGTGGAATCAGTACTGGGTCTTGCTGATGAAGAACTGCTTACCGATGATATTTCTTTAGAAGATCGCATTGATGCGGCTGCAGTCGATTCAGCAGTAAGAGCCACGATGTTCCGTTTGATTCCAAATGACAGCCCAATGGCTTACCAACGTATCTCTTCTTCTTATGGTAGCCGCACTAACCCTATTTCAGGGAAACGCCATGTACATACTGGTATCGATTTAACGTGTAAGCGTGGTGAAGATATTGTCGCGCCCGCAGATGGAGTCATTGAAACAGTACGCCCAAGTAAAAAAGGCTTCGGCAACTTTATTACTATGCGTCACTCGTTTGGTTTCATGAGTTCTTATGCACACCTACAGAAATTCAAGGTACGTAGCGGTCAGTTTGTGAGTAAAGGCGATGTCATCGCGAGCTGTGGTAATTCAGGTAACTCAACCGGCCCACACTTGCATTATGAAGTACGCTTCCTTGGTCGTTCACTGAACCCTCAATACTTAATGGATTGGACACCGGAAAACTTCAACTACGTGTTCGAGAAAGAGAAAAAGGTTAAGTGGGGCCCACTGGTTCAACTGATTGATAATGTGGTTCGCTTACAGATCAACCTGACTAACGTGCCTTACATTAGCTCAACCATCGACACGGTATCGAGTGAAGAGAGCAAAAAACCTATCACGACTAACTAGTTGTTAATGAATAAGAACTGTTGGTTTGGCCTATGATGATCTAATTGCTTTTAGTCTACTGTAGGCCAAATGCTTTCATAGCGTTCAGCACAAACAAAAAGAGCGACCAGATGGGCGCTCTTTTTTATGATTTCAAATCAGCATTAACCACGATGAATCGAGTCATGTGCTTGTTTTAGAAGACTTTGGCTCTCTTGCAAGAATTGTTGTGAGTAGTCACCAAACCAATCACTCACTTGGTTGAAGCTCTCAACAAACTTAGCCTTATCTTTGCCATCTAGAATTTCTAACGCTTCTCCGAAACAGCTATGGAAGCGTCGAATCATCTCAATATTCTCATCCGAAGACAGAATGATATCACCGTACAAGTTCGGGTCTTGAGCAAATAGACGACCAACCATCGCAATCTCAAGTCGGTAGATTGGTGAGCTTAGCTTCAGAAGCTGATCGATATTCGGGTTCTCTTTACTCAGGTGCAAGCCGTAAGCAAAAGAGGTGAAGTGACGAAGTGCTTGAATCAATGTCATGCCGTGATCGTGTTCAGCTGCATCCATCTGGCAAAGACTCGCGCCCCAAATACCAAATTGATTCAGTAGCCATTGGTAACTTTCAGAACCACGACCATCACTGTAAACAATCACCTGCTTAGCAAGACTTGGAACATCAGGGCCAAACATTGGGTGTAATCCAACTACGGGGCCTTGATGCATGTTCATCATTGCTTGCAGAGGTTTAGATTTAATTGACGTCAAATCACATAGAATACAATCGCTTGGTAGGTTACCTAGTTTCGCAATCACACCTTCCGTTAGGTGAATTGGAACCGTAACAACCACAAGGCCAGCATTATCTAAGATTTCGTCGGCCTTATCCCAATCTTGGCTGCCGAGGATCTTCACTTCGTAGCCAGACAGTTTGAACATACGACCAAACAAGCCACCGAGTTGACCATTACCACCAACGATAACCACTGAACGTAACTCTGGGTTAAGACACTTAAAGCCAGAATCTTTCTCACTGGCATAAGACTCACGCATAGTACGACGCAAAATATCTTCGATTAACTGTGGTGGAACCCCTATTTTCTCGGCTTCTTGACGACGAGATGCCAGCATCGCAGCTTCACGCTCTGGTACATAAATAGGTAAACCATGTTCACTTTTTACTTCACCTACTTTCTCTACTAGAGCAAGGCGTTGAGCCAGTAAATCCAACATTTGTTTATCGACAGCATCGATTTGGTCGCGTAATTCGTTCAGTTCAACGGCCATTTTATTCCTTACTAATCTATAAGCCCGTGCCAATCTATCAGCCCACAATCACGTAGGTTCGTTAGCAACAGATCTTAAAATGCCCCATTAGATGAGGCACTTAAATTTAAAACTCTGACTAACCTTTCAAGCGGTTCTCTAAGAACGGGACTAATTCCGTATGTGCATGTTTCAATAGTGCCTCAGTTGAATCCCAATTGATACACGCGTCGGTAATAGAAACGCCGTATTTCATCTCATTGAGAGGTATATCCGAAGATTGGTTTCCTTCGTTAATATGGCTTTCAATCATCAGGCCGATAATCGACTTGTTGCCTTCACGAATTTGGTGAATCACATCTTCTGCAACTAAAGGTTGGCGACGGAAATCTTTACGAGAGTTCGCGTGGCTACAGTCGACCATTAGCGCTGCCTCTAAACCAGATTTACCCAGCTCTTGCTCACATTCGTGTACCGATACTGAATCGTAGTTCGTCTGCTTACCGCCACGTAAAATCACGTGACCATTTGGGTTACCTTGCGTTGTTAGTAGTGCAACTTGACCTTCGCGGCTGATACCCATGAAACGGTGGCTAGAAGAAGCCGCCTGCATTGCATTGATTGCAGTGCCTAGGTTGCCATCTGTACCGTTTTTAAAACCGATTGGCATTGAAAGACCACTTGCCATCTCACGGTGAGTTTGAGATTCAGTCGTACGAGCGCCAATCGCCGCCCAGCTGAAGGTATCTGCTAGGTATTGCGGGCTGATTGGATCTAATGCTTCAGTCGCTAGTGGGATTTCCATCTCAGCGAGTTCAACAAGTAGCTCACGGCCAACATGCAGACCATGCTCAATATCGAAAGTGCCGTCTAGATGCGGGTCATTGATCAAACCTTTCCAACCCACAGTGGTACGAGGTTTCTCAAAGTAAACACGCATAACAATATACAGTTGGTCGCTAAGTTGCTCAGATAAGGCTTTTAGGCGTTTCGCGTACTCTTTCGCAGCTTCAATGTCATGGATAGAACATGGGCCACATACAACAAGCATGCGATGATCTTTCTTATGAATGATGTTTGCGATAGTTTGACGAGACTCTTGAATGAAACGACGAGCATTATCACTCAAAGGCAGTTTTGCTTTTAACTCTTCAGGAGTAATCAGTACCTGTTCGTCGATGATATTGACATTGCTTAATTCACTTTTCTGCATAACTCAACCTGTATATTTATTTTTACACCCAACATTTCCATTTGGGCTAACAATCTTTAAAAACACAATAACAGCTAAAAAAACGATTGCAAGTGTAAACAATAAAAAACATTCACCGTAAAATTTAATTTACACATCAACTTTAACTCACTCTAAGGGATAAATAGGTTTAAACCACGGATCGCAGATACAAAAAAGGCGATATTTATCATATCGCCTTATCTAAAATTATTATGTGTTTATTTATCACTCACTGCCTAGCATTCGCTTAATCGTCTCCGAGGTCTCTTTCCACCTAGCATCCGAGTGAAGTGTCGACAAATCAAAGCTGTGTTTTTTAAGCAATGAGTTGGCTAAAGGCACCTCTTGAATCGCTAAGTGATCCAGAGCTTCAATTTGTGCATCTCGTTTATTACACATCAACACCATGTCACAACCTGCATTCAAGGCCGCTTTCGCTCTGTCGGCTGGTCCGCCCATTATGGCAGCGCCTTCCATCGTTAAATCGTCGGAGAACACCAAGCCTTTGAATCCAAGCTGCTGCTTCAATACTTTTTGTAGCCAATACTGTGAACCGCTCGCTGGTTGATCATCATAGTGAGAGAAAACCACGTGAGCTGGCATCATGGCATCCAATATTCCAGCTTCAATTTGCGCCTTGAAGATTGCCATGTCGGTTTCAAAGATGTCGTCTCTAGGGTCATATGGCGTCTCTAAGTGTGAGTCAGCAATCACGCCACCATGTCCAGGGAAGTGCTTGCCTGTCGTCGCCATGCCAACCGACTTCATGCCTTTGATGAAAGCGCTGCTATGACGAACAATGGTATCAATATCTTCACCAAATGCTCGGCTACCAATCGCTTTACAGTCATGGCCTTTGTCTAATACTGGCGCAAAGCTCAGATCGATATCATGGGCAATCAATTCTGCCGCCATCAGCCAGCCGGCCTGTTCTGCTAAATGCTCACCGTTATTCTTGGTCGCAAATTCCTGAGCAGCTGGGATAATTGAAAATCCATCGCGGAAGCGCTGCACTCGGCCACCTTCTTGGTCAACACCGATTAAAATAGGACGTCTCGCTACCTTGCGAATTTCTTTGTTTAACGCCGATAACTGTTTGCTATCATGGTAGTTTCGAGCAAATAAGATGAGACCACCAACGGTTGGATGCTCTAAAATTTCTCTGTCTTCAGCTGTCAGCTCGTAGCCTGCAACATCAACCCACAACGGTCCCATAAAATTTCCTTCTATTGCTTAAATTCCGCTACTGCAGATTTACTTTGTTCAATTAATTGGTCGGCTTGCTCTTCCTGCTGAGTTAACGCAATGAACAACAAGTCAGTAATAAAAAGCTGACTATCACGCGCAGTAATAGATGAGCTTCGAATATGGTTTTCGTCTGCCGCCGAGATGAGTTTGATATCAGCGTATTTATCTAAAGCAGAAGGGGATAACTGGCTTACCACAATCACCTTGGCTTTTTTCGATCTAGCTAACTGGGCAACCTTCACCACTTCTCTGGTGTTTCCTGAATAGGAAATTGCAACCAACACATCATTTTCAGAAAGAGAAGCGGCATTAGCAATCTGAATGTGAGCATCCTGTTCTGCGTTAACAGCATGACCTATTTTCATCAGCTTATAAGCGAAATCTTTCGCAACCAGAGACGATGCTCCCACCCCAGAAATCTGTACTTTATTAGCAAGGTGCAGCAAGTCAGCAGCATTGCTTAACTGTTCACCTTCATTTAATAACACTGTACGCTCAAGCGATTGTGTTTTACTTGCAAGAAGTTTGTCCATCACCGTATCTGGCGGATCTTTTCTTGTGATGGTGCCGTGTATTCCACGTTGGGATACTGGCTGATAAGTCATATCGCTTTGATAAAGCTTGACCTTCATTTCAGAGAACCCTTTGTAACCGAGCTTCTGACTAAACTTGACGATTGTCGATTGGCTCACACCCACCGCTTTAGCCAACTCAGGAGAGGAAAGCTGCTTCACCTGTTGTGGGTGGTCAAGAACATATCGCGCCACCAGAGCATCAGATGGAGACAGCTTAGGTAATAACGCTTTAACTTTCGCAATGCCTTTCATTAGACGCCCTTCCCTCTGCCTGCGCCTCGCTATCATAACGAGTTTTGTATTTTCATTGGAATAATTATTCCTTCGTATTCTGGTGTTTGGAATAGCTAACACAACCTTCTGGGATCATTGTCAAAGAAAACCGTTGGTCACTATTCCACCAAGGAATAGATTTTGAAACTCATTATTCAAACTGACATTCTGAAAAAATAATAATAAACACCCTTTATCCTATTCATGCTACGGAGCTGCTATGAATTCACTATTTACTTCGCTGGACTGGGCGGTATTTGCGGTTTACTTCGCTGTTATCGCTTTTACAGGCTGGCACTTCAGCCGAACCAAGATCACGAGCACCAAAGATTATTTCTTAGGCGGTAACTCGATGCCAATGTGGGTCGTTGCCATCTCAGTATTGGCGACCTCGCAATCTGCAGCGACGTTCTTAGGAGGACCAGAATCTAGCTACCGTGGCGATCTCACTTATCTAGCGACCAATATTGGTGGAATTATTGGAGCTGTCTTTGTCGCATTAGTACTGATACCTCGCTTCTACAAAAACAAAGTATCTACCGTTTACGAACTGCTGAAAGTTCGTTTTGGCGAGAAAACAAAACAGCGCGCAGGCGTGATGTACTTGGTCGGTCGCGTATTTGCTTCTGGTGCTCGCCTGTACATGGCCGCTATCGCTGTCTCCATGATTCTATTTACCAACATTGACCCAAGCAGCGTAGTGACTTCAGTGGTCATTCTAGTTGCCGTTGGCCTTGCTTATACTTACATGGGTGGCATTCGTTCCGTTATCTGGAGCGACCTAATTCAGCTTGTGGTTTATGTCGGTGCAGCCATTGCTGTGATCATCTATTTATTGGGACAAATTCCAGCTGATTTCAACCAAATTGCGCAGGTACTGGCTAACCCTGGTGAAGGCCAAGCTTCGAAACTGACCTTATTAGATTTTAACCTCGACTTTAGCCCTGCTGGCACCTTCAGCTTTTGGGCATGTATTACGGGATTCGTGCTGTTAAACATTGGCGCGTTTGGCCTTGATCAAGACATGACTCAACGTGTTTTGACTTGTAAAGATGCTAAGCAAGGTTCAAAGGCGATGATTAACTCAATCATCTTCTCAATTCCAGTTGTGCTTGTGTTCATGTCAATTGGCCTACTCTTGTATGTCTTCTATCAAAGACCTGAACTGATGGGTGTTGAAGATAAAGAAGTTGTTCAAAACTTTAATGGAGAGAACGTCACGATTTTCATGTACTACGTGCTGAATGAAATGCCAGCAGGTCTTAGAGGCTTGGTTACTGTTGGGGTTGTTGCGGCGGCACTTTCAACACTAAATTCTGGATTAAACTCAATGTCATCAGTGGCTATTCAGGATATCTACAAACCTTGGCTAGAAGCTCGTAAAGGAGTACAAGATGATTTCCATTACGTGAAAGCTGGCCGGTTTGGTATGGCGGCGGCAGCTGTGGCCTTAGGTAGTATGGGAATCCTGTGTTACTACTGGCAGCAGTACACTGACATGCCACTGTTATCGTTTGCTTTGAGTGTGATGGTCTTTGCCTACACAGGGTTGTTGGGTGTCTACTTCACCGCGATATTCACCGAGCGCGGTAACGAAACTTCGGTCGCTTTAGCTCTAATGGCAGGCTTCTTCACCACTCTGCTGATGCAAGCTTATGTTTGGGATAGCGTGATGGGCGTGATTAACGATGATTGGGTAGGAGTTCGTTTAGCGTTCCCTTATCAACTTTGTGTTGGCACATTTGTATCGTTAATCGTGTGCCTTTCAGGAAAGAAGCAAACTCAAGAAGTTAATAAACTACAAACGGTTTAGCCAATGATTACCCATACTTTGGCAGTCGATGGCGGTGGAACTAAAACCGCCATTAGACTGAAGCGAATATTACCAACACTAAGTAACATCGAAGATTGTATTTTACCTGCGACGTCATTGACCTTATATGGTGAAGCTGCGATCACTCAACTGACTCATTATATTGATGAAATGTTGAGTGTTAATCAGATAAAATCACAACAGTGCTATATTGTGGTTGGCGTTGCTGGCGTAGGAAACTTAGATTTAAAAGCCAAACTGCAATCGGCGTTAACCCATTGCCCGCACCTGTATGTAACGACTGATGCAGAAGCGTCAGTATTTGGTGCTAATTCAGGACAAGGGGTTAACTGTATTGCGATTGGGACGGGAGCTGTTGCGATTCAATTGGACGCACAACAAAAGACTCATCAAATTGGTGGCTGGGGTTTCCCAATTGGTGACCAAGGTGGTGGCGCTTGGCTTGGGTTTCGAGCTGTTCAACAAACTCTCGTTGAATTAGATAACAAGCGCACTTCTTTAACGAGTCAGCTTGTAATGCGAAAGACAGGCAACGAACGCAACCAAATTCTACAGTGGATTGACAAAGCTAATGCGACCGATTACGCCCAATTTGCACGAGAGCTCGTTGATATGGAACAGCGCTGCTCAACGGCAAGTACCATATTAAAACAAGGTATTGAAGAAATAGAGAAGCTCACACGAACATGCTCAGACTATAACTCATTACCGATTATGTTCTTAGGCAGTTTAGGACAGTTCTATCGCCCTAGGCTTTCCCAAGAACTCCAAGTTCGTACCTTAAACATTCAAGGTAATGCTCTGGATGGTGCAGAAGTCATCGCTAACCAAAAGATCCAGCAGCTTAATTTAGGAAGTGAACAATGAAATCAGAGTTATATATCGGTGTGATGTCAGGGACGAGTATGGACGGCGTTGATACGGCCTTAGTTTCGATTGAAGATACGCGCATCACATTGCTGGCTCATGATGAGTTCCCAATGCCTGACGACCTCAAAGCACGTCTGCTTGAAGTTTGTATTGGTCAGAAAACCGATTTGATTGCCATTGGAGAACTCGACCACCAGCTTGGCCATCTATTTGCTGATGCGATTCTGCAACTTCTCGAAAAGTCAGGTACACCTGCATCTTCTGTGACTGCGATTGGTAATCATGGTCAAACGGTATTCCACCAGCCAAGCGGCGAATCTCCATTTACTATGCAGTTGGGTGATGCCAACATCATTACCGCTAAAACACAGATTCAAACGGTTGCCGATTTCAGGCGTAAAGACATGGCATTAGGCGGGCAAGGTGCGCCACTCGTCCCAGCCTTCCACCACACGATTTTCCACCCGCAAGACAGCTCGGTTGTGGTGTTAAATATTGGTGGTATCTCGAATATTTCAGTACTGCGCCCTAATCAGCCAACGCTTGGTTATGATACAGGCCCGGGCAATATGTTGATGGACGCTTGGGTTGATAAACACACGGGTGAGAAGTTTGACCGTGATGCGCAATTTGCGCTTAAAGGTCAACTCAATCAAGCTTTACTCGAACAGTTGTTAAATGAATCTTATCTATCTCAAATGCCACCGAAAAGTACAGGTAGAGAACTATTCAACCTACCTTGGCTAGAGCAACAATTAACAGAATTTAAAGATCTTGCAGCAGAAGATGTTCAGCGCACGCTTTGTGAATACACCGCATTGACGATAGCCAATGAAGTGGATACTTATCGCTTGGGTAACCAGCCTGCACTGTATGTGTGTGGCGGTGGTACACGAAATCCATTGTTGATGAAGAGACTGTCTGAACTGCTTCCAAGTTGGGATGTTGATTCAACCACCAGTAAAGGCGTGGATGCCGATTACATGGAAGCGATGGCTTTTGCGTGGCTTGCTCAACGTCATATTCATCAACTGCCAAGCAATTTACCAGAAGTGACTGGCGCGAGCAGAGCGGCCTCTCTAGGCGTTCTCTACCGTGCTGACTAAACAACTTTAGAACCATCATTTTAGAATCACCATTTAAGGATCATTATGAGTAACGACGCTCTCATATCAGCACTCTCGCACCTCGTTTCGGAGGGGAGAAACCCTGACACTATGGATATTGATCTGCTCACCTCTCTCGAAGTGGTTGAAAAGATTAACCAACAAGACAAACAAGTCCCACTGGCGATTGAAGCGGAACTGCCACAGATCGCGAAAGCGGTCGATAAAATTGCTCATGCCTTTCAAAACGGTGGTCGACTGATTTATATGGGCGCAGGCACCAGTGGTCGATTAGGTGTGTTAGACGCATCAGAGTGCCCACCGACTTTCGGTGTTTCAGACAAGATGGTTATCGGCCTAATTGCAGGTGGACCAGAGGCGATTTTAAAAGCCAAAGAAGGCGCTGAAGACTCGCTGACTCTCGGTATTGAAGATCTGAAAGCGATTCAGTTTTCAGAAAATGATGTCGTGGTGGGTATTGCAGCGAGCGGTCGCACACCTTACGTGATTGGTGCACTCAACTATGCCAATCAGCTTGGCGCAGTAACGGTTGCTCTGTCTTGTAACCCTGATTCTCCAATTGCTGAAATCGCTCAAATCGCAATTAGCCCGGTGGTTGGCCCAGAAGCATTAACAGGTTCAACACGACTCAAATCAGGTACGGCACAAAAGCTGGTGCTTAATATGCTGACCACTGCAAGCATGATTCGTATCGGCAAAAGCTACCAAAATCTGATGGTCGACGTAAAAGCGACTAATGAAAAATTGGTTGCCCGCGCTGCTCGTATCGTTATCCAAGCAACGGAGTGTGACAAAGCACTGGCGGTATCAACACTTAAAGCGACTGATTACGATGTGAAGTTATCTATTTTGATGATTCTAACAGGGCTAGATTTAGAGTTAGCCAAGGCACAACTTGATAAGCAAAATGGCTTCTTGAGAAAAGCTGTCGAGAATAATCAATAGTCTAGACTTTGTTGTTAAGTGTTACGCCCGCTGCATACAAAAAGACCAGTTCACACGCGGTACTGGTCTTTTTTAGTTTTAATTTTTCATCGCTAGCTTGGGCTTAGTAGTCGTTTGAGAACTCGTCCCAGCCGCGTTGCCACTCCATGCGGAAACGTTGAGCGTCTTCCGTACCAGAACACACGCCTTCATACACCTGACCAGATAAACCAATCTGATAAGCATGGTTCGGATTACAATATTCAGTCACACCTAGGTGATAACCTTCTGTGTAACTCGCTTGATCGACTGCGCCAAGCTCAGTCATCTCTGAGTACGAACGTTGAGTGTGGCCTTTGATACCATCACGATAGCCAATCTCTTGCCAATTGCCTTCAGCTGCTAAATCTTGAACATTGGCGCTGCATCCTGCAAGGCTAAATGCCACGGCGAATAGTGCGATTATTTTTTTCATTTCAGTCCTTTATATTTACCTAGCCACTTCCTGACGAAGCGTTGCCTTTGTGGTGATTCTCCGCTGAACACTGGCTGATGTCCACTTATGTCTGTTATCTGCCACTGATATCTATTGGTTACCGCTTAAAGCTGATAAGCCGCCACTTGCCAGAAGCAAGACACTTCTCAACACGCATAACCAACCGCTCTACAAACGTAGCAAACCACTCAATCAGTTATAACACCACTTAATTGACTATTCGACCACTCACTCTCATAGCGGAAGTTTCTTCTCATGCTCTTCTTTAATATACACCCTGACTTAATTAATACATTCAGGGATAACAAATTATGATGTGGTTTCTTACCTGTGTTGCAGCACTCATTGGTGGCTACTTTATTTACGGTGCCTTTATCGAGAAGATTTTCGGTATCAATGAAAAGCGTCAAACACCCGCTCACACCAAGCAAGATGGCGTGGACTACGTTCCAATGTCGACACCAAAGGTTTACCTAGTTCAGCTGCTTAACATTGCAGGTGTGGGTCCAATCTTCGGCCCTATCATGGGTGCCCTTTACGGCCCAGCAGCGATGCTTTGGATCGTGCTAGGTTGTATCTTCGCAGGTGCAGTACACGACTACTTCTCAGGTATGTTATCTATCCGTAATGGTGGTGCTTCGGTTCCAACTATCACTGGACGTTACCTAGGCAATGGCGCAAAACACTTTATGAACATCTTTGCCATTGTTCTACTGCTTCTCGTTGGTGTGGTATTCGTATCTGCTCCTGCAGGCATGATCACTAACCTAGTGAACGACCAAACTGATTTCGCGATGTCTGCAACAACCATGGTTGTTATCATCTTTGCTTACTACATCATCGCAACGATTGTCCCTGTCGATAAAATCATTGGTCGCTTCTACCCACTGTTCGGCGCACTGCTTATCTTCATGTCTGTCGGCCTAATCACTGCGATTGGTCTATCTGACGAGCACCAAATCATGGGTGGCTTCGAGATGAAGGACATGTTCACCAACATGAACCCGAATGACCTACCACTTTGGCCAGCTCTATTCATCACTATTGCTTGTGGTGCAATCTCTGGCTTCCACGCAACTCAGTCTCCTTTGATGGCGCGTTGTATGGAAAACGAGAAGAACGGTCGCTTCGTATTCTACGGTGCAATGATTGGTGAAGGCATCATCGCTCTAATCTGGTGTGCACTTGCTCTGTCATTCTTCGGTTCAGTTGAGTCTCTATCTGATGCAATTGCAAACGGTGGCCCTGGTAACGTGGTATACAGCGCTTCATTTGGTCTACTGGGTGTATTCGGCGGTATCCTTGCTTTCCTTGGCGTAGTTATCCTGCCAATCACTTCTGGTGACACAGCATTCCGTTCAAGCCGTCTTATCCTTGCTGAATACTTCAACATGGAACAGAAAACACTGCGTAACCGCCTACTGATGGCTTTACCACTGTTCGTTATCGGCGGCATCTTGACTCAAGTTGATTTCGGTATCATCTGGCGCTACTTCGGTTTTGCTAACCAATCAACAGCAGTGATGATGTTATGGACAGCTTCGGCTTACCTACTTCGTCACAACAAACTGCACTGGGTAACTACGGTTCCAGCTGTGTTCATGACGTCTGTGTGTATCACATTCATCCTGAACAACAGCCAACTAGGCTTCGGTCTACCAATGCAAATCTCGACCATCATTGGTGTGGTGAGTGCACTAGGTGTTGCGGCTTACGTTATCAAGATTTCAAAAGGCAAAGGCGATATCGACCTTGCTGATGAAAAAGAAGAGAAAGAAGCAAAAGGCGTCACCAAAACTGCCTAGTTCTTTCAGACTCTTAATATAAAGAGACACGTCTTCATAGAGAGACAAAAGAACAGCCAGACACACTTCGCTTGCTCACGTAGTCATCCAGTGATTCGTGGAAATTAAGACTAAAGCCCGTCCTTTGAGATGGGCTTTACTGTATCTCAGCATTGACAAGCAATCACCGCTCGATATAACCAACGAAAACACAAGCAAAGCTACCGTTACCACGCAATGAGCTTTACACTTAACAAGCGTCTCAATAGGTGAAAATATGGAACTCATTCTCTCTCTGCTGCAACAAACCTGTGTCTACTTAGTGATTGCTTACATGCTAAGTAAAACGCCACTGATTCTCCCTTTGTTGAGCATCTCTTCACGCTTAAGTCATAAAATCAGCTGCTACGTTCTGTTTTCCCTGTTCTGTATTATGGGCACCTATTTTGGCTTACAGATCAATGATGCTATCGCCAACACGCGCGCGATGGGAGCGGTCATGGGTGGCTTGTTTGGTGGTCCGGTTGTCGGCTTTGCGGTCGGTTTTACTGGCGGGATTCACCGTTACTCATTAGGCGGCTTCACAGACTTGGCTTGTGCTATTTCCACCACAGCAGAAGGCTTGATTGGTGGCCTATTGCACGTTTACTTAGTTAGAAAGAACAAAGCCAGCCAACTGTTTAATCCGTTAGTGGTTTTCTCGGTAACCCTGTTTGCAGAGATCATTCAGATGCTGATTCTGCTAGCGGTCGCAAAACCATTTGAGCAGTCCTATGCTCTGGTCTCCGATATTGCGGCGCCAATGATCATCGCTAACTCGGTCGGGGCTGCGCTGTTCATGAGCATCATCCAAGACAGGAAAACCATCTTCGAAAAGTACTCGGCTACCTTCTCACGCCGCGCATTAACCATCGCCGAGCGTTCAGTAGGTATTCTGCATGGCGGCTTCAATTCCGATAACGCACAAAAAATCGTACGTATTGTTTATGAAGAGACCAACGTAGGGGCGGTAGCGATTACCGACCGAGAAAAAATCCTCGCGTTCGTTGGCATTGGTGATGAACACCATATTCCAAATACTCCGATTTCATCGCAAAGCACGCTCACTTCTATGGAACAGAACGACATCATCTATCTTGATGGCAAAGAGAACCCATACCAATGCTCCTTGTCACAGGATTGTAAATTGGGCTCGGCTCTGATTATTCCACTCCGTGCGGGTAACGAAGTGGTCGGTACCATCAAACTGTATGAGCCAAAACTAAAACTTTTCTCGACCATCAACATGTCGATGGGTGAAGGTATCGCTCAGCTATTGTCGAGCCAGATCCTATTCAGCAACTATCAGCAGCAGCAAACGCTACTGACACAAGCAGAAATCAAACTGCTGCACGCTCAAGTGAATCCGCATTTCTTGTTCAATGCGCTTAACACCATCAGCGCAGTAACACGTCGTGACCCAGATAAAGCTCGAGAGTTGATTCAGCACCTGTCTCACTTCTTTAGAAGCAACCTAAAGCAGAACATCAACACCGTGAAGCTCAAAGACGAACTGGCACACGTCAACGCTTACCTGACCATAGAGAAAGCACGCTTTACCGATCGACTAGAAGTGGAATGGGATATTGACCCGCAGTTATATGAATCTCAATTGCCGAGCTTTACCCTGCAACCGCTGGTAGAAAACGCCATCAAACATGGGATATCTAATATGTTGGAAGGCGGTAAAGTGAAGATCTCTAGCGAGGCTTTCGAGGGTGGGTTCAAGTTAACCGTTGAAGACAATGCAGGTAATTATCAGAAGCCATCTCAAGATCATGTAGGTTTAGGGATGGAAATTGTTGATAAACGACTCACTAATTTCTTTGGACAAGATTCAGCACTAAAAATAGAATCTCAACCACAGCAATTTACTCGAATGAGCTTTATCATACCTATACTCAAATAATGGTATTTTCGGGGACGGATCGCTCCGAGTTGAAACATTTAGAAACAGACATTTAAAAGATAAGCGTGAACCAAGCAGGGATAGAACCAAGATGAAGATTGTAGGATGTTAAAAGCATTAGTTGTCGATGATGAGCTTTTTGCTCGCGAAGAGCTGATTGAGCTGCTGACCGAAACCGGAGAAGTGGAAATCATAGGCCAAGCGAGTAACGCGATCGAAGGACTGAAACAGATCAACCTACTCAAGCCTGATGTGGTGTATTTGGATATCCAAATGCCGCAGGTTACCGGGATTGAGCTGTTAAGCATGCTTGACCCAGATACCATGCCTTACGTGGTATTCGTCACCGCCTACGACCAATATGCGATTCAAGCCTTTGAAGATAACGCTTTTGATTACCTGCTTAAGCCAGTCGAGCCTTGTCGATTAAACAAGAGCGTTTGTCGCCTGAATAAGGTCATCAAACAAAACCAGAAAGCACCAGAACAGAACATCTCAGCGATTGCTCCCTGTCACTTAGAGCAGATCCCGTGTATCGGTCATAACCGCATTGTGATCATGGCAAGCCAAACGGTCGAGTGCGCCTATTCCGATATCAGTGGTGTGCATGTTCGTAGCTCATCGCAAACCGCGACCTCACAGTTAACGCTAAAGATCTTGGAAGAAAAAACCGATTTGATCCGCTGTCATCGCCAATATTTGATCAACATAAAATCGATCCAAGAGATCAAACTGCTAGAAAATGGATTAGCCGAGATCATTACCCTAACTGGCTTTGAAGTGCCTGTCAGTCGTCGTTATTTAAAGACTTTAAAAGAGCAACTCGGTCTCCAATAACGCGTTAGAAGTTAGACGCCTTGTTCCAAAGCACGATCAAAAAAGCCAACGTATCAACGTTGGCTTCCTGCTGTTTACAAATCAATAGTGTTTGCAAATCGATAGTGTTACGCATCGATCTTGTCATCAATCAATAGAGATTAGTCGACTTGCTTAATCTGTAGCTCTTTTGGTACTTCAAAGAACATGTTCTCTTCACGACCTTGAATCTCTTCAACATCAGTCGCACCTAGCTCACGAATACGATCTAAGATTTGGTTTACTAGCTCTTCAGGCGCTGAAGCACCCGCTGTCACACCAATTTTATTTTTCCCTTCAACCCATTCAGTTTGAATGTCTTCAGGGCAATCGGTTAGGTAACCTGGCGTGCCTAGTTTCTCAGCCAGCTCTTTCAAACGTGTTGAGTTAGATGAGTTCTTAGAACCAACAACAATCACGACATCAACATCACCAGCCATCTCACGAATCGCGTCTTGACGGTTTTGTGTTGCGTAGCAAATGTCGTCTTTACGTGGGCCTTGGATCTCAGGGAACACTCGACGCAGCTCTTCAATTACATCAGCTGTTTCATCAACTGATAGCGTCGTTTGGCTAACGTAGTGCAGGTTACTCGGGTCATTCACTACTAGGTTCTGTACGTCCTCTGGCTTCTCAACCAAGTACATACCACCAGTTTGGCTAGCGTACTGACCCATGGTGCCTTCCACTTCTGGGTGACCTGCGTGACCAATCAGTACTACTTCCATATGTTTGCGGCTCGCACGAGCAACCTCCATATGAACTTTAGTCACCAAAGGACACGTTGCATCAAATACAGTCAGTTCGCGCTCTTTCGCTTCTTTACGAACCGCTTGAGAAACACCGTGAGCCGAGAAGATCACGATGTTGTCGTCTGGCACTTCACTCAGTTCTTCGACAAAAATAGCACCACGCTGCTTGAGCCCCTCAACAACAAAGCGGTTGTGTACCACTTCATGGCGAACATAGATCGGTGGCTGATACATTTCGAGTGCACGCTCTACGATGCTGATCGCACGATCGACACCAGCACAAAAGCCACGAGGGTTAGCTAACATTATTTTCATTTCATTGCTCATCATTTACCGCGGTACTAAGGTTGTTTCTATAGAGTTCGCCGTCAGCGAGGTTCGCATTCTACAGTGAAGCGCCTAGACAGTGAAGCTCTGGGTGACATCACAGCTGTAAGGCGATGTTATTCTACTGTTAAGGTAGTGATTAACAGCTAAGATAGTTAGTCCACCGCTAAGATATTGACGTCAAAGGTAACGTCTTGACCAGCGAGCGGGTGATTAAAATCAACCGTCACTGAATCACCTGCGATCTCAGTAATAATACCTGGAATTTCCATACCGTCAGGACCTGAGAATGCCATGATAGTGCCCACTTCAACTTCAGAGTCACCAACAAACTTAGCACGATCCATATAGTGAATATGATCTGGGTTTGGCATACCAAACGCGTCTTCCGCCTTCAGTTCGATAGACTTTTCAGTTCCAGCTTCAAGTCCAAGTAAGCACGCTTCAAAGTTCTCACTTAGGCTACCATCGCCCATGACGAACTTCGCTGGTTTGCCCATGTTTTCCGTACTATCGGCAACTGAACCATCCTTCATTTTAATCGTAAAATGTAGAGTTACTGCTGAATCATTTTTAATTGCTGCCACGTTACTTTCCTTAGATTTCTTTATTATTTGAGAACGCAATTTGCTTCGCTCTCATATCATATCAATCACAGTAAGTAAGTACTCAGACATAGTTCAGGGAAAAGGCTTGAGAACAAGGCAGAATTTTTCGATAAGTAGTTATTCTACAATCAAAAATTCTAACGAAGTTATCGAGGCTTTTAGCAAACTAGGGAGAGTAGTTATTTACTACGATTGATATTAATTGCAGCATAAAAAAAAGCGCCGTCGGAATCAACCGACAGCGCTTAGGGCTATTCTATTCTGTGAGTCATAGACTGACTTTGAGGCAAGCTATTTGCTTTCTTCTTTCTTACGGAAACCATCTAAGATGATCATCGCAGCACCGATACAGATTCCCATATCTGCTAAGTTAAATGCAGGCCAGTGGTAAGTGCCCCAGTAGAAGTCTAAGTAATCGACAACAAAGCCGTGTACAACTCGGTCAAACACATTACCTACCGCGCCACCAATGATGATCGCATAAGCAATGTTATTCCACTTCTCTGTTGCTGGTAGTTTGCTCATCCAGTACGTCAGCATACCTGTTACCGCAAATGCGATACCCGTAAATAACCAACGCTGCCAACCACTTTGATCACTCAAGAAGCTAAACGCTGCACCGTAGTTATGCACGTACAGAAAGTTAAAGAATGGCAGCACCTCAATACGGTTTGCCCAGCCATAACCCATGTTGTCCATGACAAAGAGTTTAATGCCAATATCAGCCAAGAAGACCAATAGAGCCAGCCATAACCAACGTACACCAGATTGTTTTAACGAAACTTCACTCATTTCTATTCCTAGTATTTACGAAGTTGGTATTCATTGTTAGTCACTTTAAGTGACCTTGATTACCAACTTGGTTAAACACATTTCCTATAACTAAAAATAACCCCAGTTGATACTGGGGCTATGATTTTTACAAAAAGTTCAGTCTTTCTCTGAGTCGTTATGCGAACTTACGCACTTCGCCTTCACCGTCGATGTTCGACACACAACGACCACAAACTTTCTCGTGACCTTCGATAGTGCCTACATCTGGAGTGTGGTGCCAGCAACGGTCACACTTCTCAGCTTCAGTAGCCGCAACTTCAACGAATAGACCAGCAACGTCTGTCGCTTGCGCTGCATCAGACTTCTCGCTCAGTGGCTTAACAACAGCTGCAGAAGTGATAAGTACGAAACGTAGCTCATCTTCTAGCTTGTTGATTTTAGCCGCTAGTGCATCATCAGCGTATAGAGTAACTTCAGCTTGCAGTGCGCCACCGATCGTTTTCTCTTTACGAGCATCTTCAAGAAGCTTGTTCACTGCGCCACGAACAGACTGGATTTCAGTCCAGAATTCGTTGCTTAGCTCTTCGCCTTCAGCAAGACCAAATAGACCTTCGAACCATTCACCTGTGAATACGAACGTGTCGCGCTCACCTGGCATTTCATTCCAGATTTCATCTGCAGTGAACGACATGATAGGCGCCATCCAACGAACTAGAGCTTCTACGATGTAGTAAAGCGCCGTTTGACAGCTACGTTGAGCATGGCTGCCCTGCTTCGCCGTGTACTGACGGTCTTTGATTACGTCTAGGTAGAAAGAACCCATTTCGATAGAACAGAACTGCATTAGACGTTGAGTCACACCGTGAGTGTTGTACTCGCCGTATGCTTTAACAATCTCTTCTTGTGCAGCTTGAGCACGGCCAACAGCCCAGCGATCAAGTGCAACCATCTCTTCAGCAGGTACGAGGTCAGTTTCAGGGTTGAAACCGTTCAAGTTCGCTAGGAAGAAACGAGCTGTGTTACGAATACGACGGTAAGCATCCGCTGAACGCTTCAGGATTTCATCAGAAACCGCAACTTCACCTGTGTAGTCTGTAGAAGCAACCCATAGACGCAGGATATCTGCACCTAGCTTGTTGGTTACGTCTTTAGGAGCAACAACGTTACCGATAGATTTAGACATCTTACGGCCGTTACCATCAACCACGAAACCGTGAGTTAGTACTTGCTTGTACGGTGCTTCGTCTTTCATCGCGATAGATGAAATTAGAGAAGACTGGAACCAGCCACGGTGTTGGTCTGAACCTTCAAGGTAAAGATCAGCACTGTGAGTGCGCTCTTCGTTCGGGAAGTTGTACTCTTCACGAGAATCAACAACAGAGAAGTGCGTAACACCTGAGTCGAACCATACGTCTAGCGTATCCATTACTTTTTCGTACTTATCAGCGTCTTCTGCGCCCATAAGTTCAGCAGCGTCTACATCCCACCAAGCTTGAATGCCTTTCTCTTCAACTAGCTTCGCTACTTTTTCAATAAGCGCTGGGCTTTCTGGGTGAAGTTCTGCTGTTTCTTTATGAACGAACAGAGCAATTGGCACACCCCAAGTACGTTGACGAGAGATACACCACTCAGGGCGACCTTCAACCATACCTTCGATACGGCTTTGACCCCATTCAGGCAACCACTCAACACTCTTGATTGACTCTAGTGCTTTAGCTCGTAGGCCAGCTTGATCCATAGAGATGAACCATTGTGGTGTTGCGCGGAAGATGATTGGAGTTTTGTGTCTCCAACAATGTGGGTAGCTGTGCTCGTAAGCGTGGTGATGCAGAAGTGCACCTTTCTCTTTTAAAACTTCTAAAACAGAGTCGTTCGCTTTGAATACGTGCTGACCAGCAAATAGCTCAGTATCTGGCAGGTAAACGCCGTTTGAACCAACTGGGTTAGCGATTTCTAGGTTGTACTTCTTACCAACCACGAAATCTTCTTGACCGTGGCCAGGCGCAGTGTGAACCACACCAGTACCTGAATCCGTTGTAACGTGGTCACCAAGAACAGCAGGAACAGTAAAGTCGTAGAACGGGTGGTTGAACTGAGAAAGCTCAAGATCAGCACCAGTAGCAAAACCAAGGTTATGGAAGTGCTCGATACCTGCACGGTCCATTACGTCTTTTGCTAGTTCAGAAGCAACAACGATACGTTGAGCAGGCTGGTCGCCATTCGCTTCAACTTGGATAAGCACGTATTCAAGATCATCACGTAGACATACTGCGCGGTTAGCTGGCAGAGTCCATGGTGTTGTTGTCCAGATAACGATAGAGATTTCGCCCTGACCCGCGTGGCCTTCAGCTAGAGTAAATTTCTCTAGAAGCGCCGCTTCGTCAGCTGCTGTAAATTTCACATCGATAGATGGAGAAACTTTATCTTTGTATTCAACTTCAGCTTCAGCCAGAGCAGAACCACAGTCAGTACACCAGTGAACAGGCTTGAAACCTTTAAGAAGGTGACCTTTATCTGCGATTTTGCCAAGAGAACGAATGATGTTCGCTTCAGTGCCGAAATCCATAGTGCGGTAAGGTTTGTCCCACTCGCCCATGATGCCAAGACGTTTGAAGCTCTCTTTCTGACCTTCAACTTGACCCGCAGCGTACTTACGACACTCTTCGCGGAATTCAGCAGCCGAAATCTTCTGACCAGGCTTACCTTTCTTCTTCTCAACCATTAGCTCGATTGGAAGACCGTGACAGTCCCAACCAGGGATGTACGGTGCATCAAAACCAGAAAGGGTCTTAGATTTGATAATAATGTCTTTAAGAATCTTATTCAGCGCGTGGCCAATGTGAATGTCGCCGTTCGCGTATGGAGGGCCATCATGCAGTACGAAAGATTTTTTACCTTTCTTTGCCTTACGGATTTCGCCGTAAAGATCTTCTTTGTACCAACGCTTCAGCATTTCTGGCTCACGATTTGCCAGATTGCCGCGCATTGGGAACCCTGTTTCTGGTAAGTTCAGGGTATCTTTATAATCACTCATCGATTCTTAATTCCGTTATATTGGGCGAAGTTAGACATTATGTTAATCGGTGGAATCATCCGATTAATTCTTTAGCTGAAGCAGCCACACCCTTGCGGCTTCAGCATCCAATTCTATTTGATTCTTTAGTGCGTCGAACGATTCAAATTTTATCTCGTCGCGCAGTTTGTGCAAAAGTCGTACTTCTAACTGTTTACCATATAAATTGGCTTTAAAGTCAAAAAAATGCACTTCTAATTGCTGCCTTACCCCATTAACTGTTGGTCGTTGTCCAATATTAGCAACGCCACCGACAGGAACACCGTCGATATCCAAAGCTTCAACAACATACACTCCCGATACAGGAGAAACACAACGCTTTAATGGAATATTAGCGGTAGGGAAACCGATAGTTCTCCCTAGTTTTCGACCATGGGACACTCGACCACTAATACTGTAATCACGTCCTAACATGGTAGCACTTGCAGCCAAGTCATCGACCGCTAATGCATTTCGTATCTCAGTACTGCTTACTCGTAATTGGTTTAAGCAATAGCTTTGGGTGCTTACCACCTCAAAACCGTACTTCTCGCCCGCCTCTTTGAGCATAGCGAAATTGCCAGTGCGACCTTTACCAAAGCAAAAATCGTCACCAACCACCAAGAACTTCACACCAAGCTTATCAACCAAAAGATCCTTAATGAACGCTTCCGCGGATAAACTTGCAAAATACTGATTAAAATTAACACACAATAGGCGACTGATATCTAGCTTGCTCAGTTGCACGTATTTATCTCGTAAGCGAGTTAAACGTGCTGGCGCTTTATCTCGGGCAAACAGCTCCATAGGCTGCGGCTCAAACGTCATAACAACAGAAGGTAGCCCTAATGCTGCAGCTTGTTTAGAAACCTGACTCAGAACCTCTTGATGTCCTAAATGAACACCATCGAAGTTACCTATGGTTAATACACAGCCATGATGCTGCGCTTTAATATTGTGTATACCTCGGATCAGTTCCATTATGATCAGCTAAAACCTATTATTTGCATCATTTATTGTGTGAAACCGACGGATTATATACTAATCAGTATTAATCTGTCGCTGCTTTTAAATGTTTTACTCGGATACCTAAAATCAGTACCGAAACAATATAAACAAAGCCACCAAGTCCAATCAAGCCTGTTAATGTCAGCGCTCTCTGGCTGAAGCTCCATTCAAGCCAATGTTGCATATTATCCAGCTGCCATAAAATAGCCGCTACCATCACCACACCTGAGATAATCAATTTGGCACTAAACAACAAGGTTGTCTTAGTTAATTGATACACACCCGCAAGGTGTAATCCACGATATAACAATGCCATATTCACAAAAGCAGACAGTGCCGTCGCAATCGCTAAACCCACATAACCATAGAAATAAGCAAAGATCGCGTTAAACACCATATTAGTCACCATAGCGATAATGCCGTACTTAACCGGTGTTTTGGTATCTTGGCGAGAGTAGTAACCCGGAGCTAAAACTTTAATCAACATGAAGTTAAGCAAGCCTGATGCGTAAGCTACCAATGACATCGATGCCTGCTGTACATCGTGTGGAGAGAACTCACCACGCATAAAAAGCACCATCAGCATTGGTTTAGCTAAAACGATAAGACCTAACATCGCAGGAATACCAAGCAGCAAAACCATGCGCACGCCCCAATCCATGGTATGCGCGAACCCTTCCCCTTGAGCATCTACGTGTTTACGAGATAAAGCAGGAAGAATCACAGTCGCAATCGCGATACCGAATAAACCGAGAGGAAATTCAAGCAGTCGGTCTGAGTAGTACAACCAACTGATAGAACCTGTTGCGAGGAAGCTGGCAATAAAGGTATCAAACAATAAGTTGATTTGACTGACCGATACCCCGAACAAAGCAGGGATCATTAATGTGCGGATCTTAACCACACCCGGATCTCTCCAGCCCCACTTCGGCTTAACCAACACACCCGCTTTGATCAAGAAAGGCATTTGGAAAAGGAATTGGACTAAGCCACCAAGAAACACACCAATGGCTAAACCAATTTCTGGTTGTTCTAAATTAGGAGAGATAAACCACGCAGCGCCTATGATCATCACGTTCAAGAACACAGGGGTAAAAGAAGAGACCGCAAATTTACCTAATGTATTAAGAATGGCACCAGATAAAGCAACGAAGGTAATAAACCATAAATAAGGAAAGGTAATCTTGAGCATAAAGCTCGCCAACTCAAACTTTGGCGCTGATGGACCATCATTTAGCCAGTCGATAAACCAACCCGCACCAAACATCGCGGTGATCACGCCAGAGCCCAATACCCCGATAACGGTGACAATAGAAACTAAAACCCCGAGCGTACCCGACACCTTAGCAATTAAATCTCGTGTCTTATCTTTATCACCTGCGGCGTGATATTCCGTTAATACAGGAACAAACGCTTGAGAAAACGCACCTTCTGCAAAAAGTCGACGTAAGAAATTAGGAATTTTATTAGCGAAGAAAAATACATCGGCACTCGCTCCTGCCCCCATCAAATTTGCTACTACTACATCACGTACTAGCCCCAATACACGGGAAACAAAAGTCATTGCGCTGACAATCAGGCCTGACTTTAATAGTCGTTTACTCACAGAAACCTCTGACACTGGTTGATTACTTTCAAGCGAGGATAAATACTATCCTGTCCTAAGAAGCATATTTATTAGCATTGGTCTAAAAATGCTGTTAGAATCCCCGCCATCTTAACCGCGATGACCTTTCCATACCAAAGTTTGTTTGGCTACGATTGGTTTTTGCACAAATCATTTGACAATTAAGCGCTAATGAGGGATAGTCCTCGCCCTTAAATTGTCACCGAACTAAGTTTTTGGGAGTTAGACCCTTGGCAAACAGTAAATCTGCTAAGAAGCGCGCTATCCAAGCTGAGAAACGTCGCCAGCACAATGCTAGCCGTCGTTCTATGATGCGCACTTACATGAAAAAGACTATCGCAGCTATCGCAGCTGGTGATAAAGAAGCTGCAACTGCTGCTCTTGTAGAAGTTACACCACTTCTTGACCGTATGGCGACTAAAGGCCTTATTCATAAGAATAAAGCTGCACGTCATAAGTCTCGTTTCGCTGCTGCAATCAAAGCTCTTTAATAGAAATTTGATTACAACGCAAAACGAAAAAAACCGGCCTAGGCCGGTTTTTTTATATCTAAATTTTGAGTAACGCTTTTATTTTACGTGCTAACAGCCGTTTTGCTTACCGATAGACTGTTAAGCAATAGATAAAACAAACAATCAGAAAAATAAATAGAGAAGCAAATTAGTAGGTAGATAGGTAGATAGGTAGATAGGTAAACATTAACGTTCAATGTGAAATGCTAACACTTCCTTGTGTCATTCTATCGCTGGTAAGAAATCCCCCTCCCACCAGCAATAAGCTACTTGCAGTAAATACCATGCAGTAGGTTAATCATCGCTTTTACTTCTTCACTACTCAATGTGTAATACACAGTTTGAGCTTCTTTGCGAGTTTCGACCAAACCATCTCTTCTCAACCAAGCAAGATGTTGAGATAAAGCAGACTGACTCAGTTCCAACTTGCCACACAACTCCCCAACCGACAGTTCAGTACCATGTAGTAGGCACAAAATCTGTAAGCGACGCTCGTTAGCCATGGCTTTGAGTAGAATCACAGCTTGTGCTGAGTTCTTCTCCATCTCTTTTAAGTTCATAGTTTGGCTCCCTACAACCTTTACGCCAACTACGGGCTATCAGTATTTCCGGCATATGGTAGAGCTATGATAATCGATATCAATTCATTAACAAACTAACTCATTCGAACAATTTGCTAAAATCTGCGTCACATACGTTTTTTACTGCTGGATGTTGGATCATCCTCTCAGCAAATATGACGTAGTACTCCTCTTTTAACTCTTCAATACCGCCTAATAGTTGCAGTGATGTGTCGTCTTCCACTTCAGACATATAAAGCGTCGGTGCTAAAAATATTGCGTCATGATGGTAACGAGCAAAAGCCTTCATCAATGCGGCATCATCAAACTCACCTAAAATATCAGGCTTAAGCCCTTGTCTATCAAACCATTGCAGCACTTTACGCCCCATTGAGGTTCGGCTACCAGGGATCAAAAGCTTTCTTTGCTCCAATACAGCAGGGAAATTAACACCTTCAACCTGACCTGAACTGAAAAAGCTCATTCCACTCTCACCCAACTTTTTACTGAACAGGCCCGGGCTTTGACTAGAGTCCACCGGACAGTCAGACAAAATCATATCGAGCTTATGTTGAGAGAGCTGCTCAAGTAGCATTTCATGGGTCGATTCAAAACAGCGTAAATGAATGCTGTTATCTGGAGGAATGGTCGACATCAGTATCTTACTGACGAGTCTTTTAGAGAGCGCATCCGCGACGCCAACATCAAACAGAATATTGGAATGCTGGCTGTAATTCACGATATCCAGCATCTCGTAACTCAGGCCAAACATACGATCGGCATATTTAAAGACCAGCTGCCCAAGCTCTGTAGGCTCAACACTGCGGCCATTACGCTTGGTCAACTTGCCATCCATGCGCTCTTCCAAGGCTTTTATCTGCCCCGTTACCGTTTGTGGTGTTAGAAATAGGGCTTCTGCAGCTTTAGTAACAGAGCCTTGCTTGCAAACCATCCAAAAGTAATAAAGATGGTTGTAGTTGAGATGCGACATAGATGTGCCGTAATAAAAGAGTAGATACCCTTTTATATCAAATATGACACCGCCACTCAACAAACTCGGAAAAACCTAAGCAAACACGCATTTACCACTTATTTTTTCGAAGTGTATGATTTCATAATGTAATATTTCAGCGATTATTTTCAATTTTTTTCTAACTTTTAAGATCTATATCACCTATAGAATCACCACCAAAAATCAATTTAAAACAACAACTTAAAATAACCACATTAGCTATAGGAATATTTAAAGAGTAAATCATCACAAAAAAGTCCGACCTAAACCAAAATGTAATATTACTGAAATATTTCCCCTCTAACATCACGCTCAGATTAAACAAACAGACCAAACACAGACTTAAACGGTCCAATGGAGAAAACATTATGAACCAAGCTACTACTGCAGCAGCGCCTATCTCGAGCACTACTCGTTGGCTACGCTGGGCTAACTTGGCATTCATGCTTTACCTACTATTACTTTCAGTTTCAATGGTTGGTACAGGCTTCAAATGGGCAACAGGCGAGCAAGCAAAGGTTCTTTTCGAATTTGCTTCACACCCAGTTGCAGGCTTAATGATTGGTTTAGTAGCAACAGCGCTTATTCAATCATCAAGTACAGTTACTTCAATTATCGTTGGCCTTGTGGCAGGTGGTTTACCTGTTGAGCTAGCAATTCCTATGATCATGGGTGCTAACATTGGTACTACGGTAACCAATACGCTAGTTAGCCTTGGTCACGTTCGTTGTAAAGAAGAGTTCAAACGTGCATTCGCAAGTGCGACAATCCACGACTTCTTTAACCTATTAGCCGTTGCTATCTTCCTACCACTAGAGATGGCGTTTGGTATTCTAGAGAAGATTTCTCACTGGTTGGTATCTCCGATGCTAGCAACAGGTGATATGAGCATGGGTGGTCTTAACTTCATCAAGCCAATCACTAAACCAGTAGTAAGTGCGATTAAAGAGCCTCTATCAACATTTGGCGACACTGTTGGCGGCATCATGCTTATCGCTCTAGGTATCGCAACTATCTTCGTAGCTATCACTGTAATGGGTAAGCTGATGAAGAGCCTAATGGTTGGTCGTGCTCGTGAAATTCTAAAGAACGCAATCGGTCGTGGTCCAATCCACGGTATCGCTTCTGGCTCTATCGTGACTATCCTTGTTCAGTCTTCTTCTACGACAACAAGCTTGATGGTTCCACTAGTAGGTTCAGGTGTTCTTAAAGTACGTGACGTTTACCCATTCACTCTGGGTGCAAACATCGGTACATGTATTACGGCTCTACTTGCAGCGACAGCAGTATCTGGTGAGTTCGCAGTATTTGCACTACAAATTGCTCTAGTACACTTGGTGTTCAACATCATGGCAACGGTATTCATCTTCGGTATTCCGTTCCTACGTGAACTACCTGTTAAAGCCGCTGACTTGATTTCAGACATGGCTGTGAAGAACAAGGCTGTAGTGGCTGGTTACCTTGTTGCGGTATTCCTTGTACTGCCTGGTAGCGTGTTAGCTCTTACCGCTTAATAGCAAAATAAACATCGCTTATAGCAAAGCCCGCAACCTCCTAGGTTGCGGGCTTTTTCTTTTTAAGAGCAGATACGGGATGCGAGTGAACGAGTAACGAAGAGCTAAAAGCAGATACGGGATTCGGGTAGCGAGTAACGAAAAGCGACTGCCTCTCATTATCTGCGATTGATATTCAGTATCTCACTGACTCAAATCTAAACACGCTCTTCGTATCCCGCATCTCGTTTACTCGTATCTAAACACCCGTCATCCCCTACTGCGAGGCACTAGCGTGATAGGGAATCTGCCTAACACATAACATCCAGAGATTCCCTACTCCTTCCTTCGTCAGTCTAGGGAATGACGGGCGCTTTTGATCTTCGTATCCCGCATCCCATTTACTCGGTTCTAAAAGTGCTTACTTACCTTGCTCATTACGCAAGTACATAATGGCAACCATGCCAAAGCCGATAAATTGCCATAGATACTGCCCGTCGCTTGCGCCAGTGATGGTTTGAGTGAAAGCCATACAAGCCGTCACAAACAGAGAAGCGAATGCGGCATAGAGCAACCACGGACGCTCTTTACCCACCATGAACTCACCTGCAAGTACCGAACGAAGAACCAATAAAAACGGCACACATTGCAAAGCAATCAGAATAGGGAACATAAAATCGAACGTTGGGCTCAGCAGAGCATGACCGATTTGGCTCTTATCCCAAGTGCCAACAATGTAGCCTTTCCAGCCAGACCATGTGTCTCCTGCATAAGCGGTCTCAGGCGTAATGAAGCCAAGTAGCACGCCCATCACTTTATCGATAAAGCCATTTTTGAACCAAAAGACGAATAAGAAGATCTGAATTGGAATGATCTGAAAAGCAAACTTCTTCAACATGTGTGTACCCCAAATAATGAATGATTTGGGGACCAGTATGTAGAAGTCGGTGTTTTTACGCTTGATGCAAGGCAATCGAGCCTGAGTCCAAACAATAATCAAACATGTTGAGAAGCCTGTTGGCGCAAGAACACCTTGCGGAAGTGCCGTTGCCATCAGCCCTCACGAAACACCCTCGCTTAAAAACGTATTTCGAGGTTTAGGAAAGGTTTATTTTTTATAAATACTCAATAAGATCAAAGAGTTGACCATCATGCTCTTTTTGCACTTCGGTATAGCGTTGATAGTTGTATTGCGAACCTTTTGGGTTGTCCGACAGCTTGTCCGCCACACTGAGCAGATAAAAACTGATTGGGCTCGGTGTACTTTCGGCCGCATAAAAAAGGTAAGGGAAAGCTTGATTGGCGTGTTGGTTGATTAACAGTGCAAGACCCAAGGTAAGATTGGCGATGTCACAACGTGGGTTCATCTCGAAGGCTTGCTTTGCCAGTTGCAGTGCATGTTCGCGATCTTCTTGCTCATGGCTTTGCAAATAAGCCAAAGATTCCGAATATGATAGCAACGCATTGACCAGATAATTATCTCGCCCTTGTTGTTGAATCGAATCCAACTGAAGTGCTATTTCCTCAAATGGCTGACCACCTTTTCCTTGGTAGAACAACGATATCCCCTCAGAGATAACACTCCAATCATCGTAGTTATCAATAGAGGTCACTCGATGACTTGCCACGCCGTATTCTGAGCTTATTGGAGCAATAATGGCTTTGATCTCGAGAATCACATCCCCAATGGCATCGAAGAAATTATCTTGGCTAAAGGTCTTTTCCACTTTCTGACTTTGATTGGGTTGGCGATTATTTTGTACAAGCACGCTCAACACATAGTCACCATCCTTTTGCTTAAGCCAACCTTTGAGCTCGACACCATTGTTGGCCAGTGATTGCTTGCCCTGTTTCGATAGCTGAGAAAAGTGGTAACCCGATAAGTTTTTTGCCGAGTTCAGCCCATAGAAAAGATAGTTGTAAACACTTTCTGACATCTCATAATCGTTCGCAGAATCGAGTGTTATGTCATGGATATAAACAGGAATCACATCACTTTGATGAGCAGAAATAACAGCTGTGTCATTGGTTGGGACATCGGGTTGCCACACCCAAGTTGCTATTAAGCCAACAAAGAATACTGCGCTTGTAATCAGGGCGATGGTTTTCTTTTTGGATTTAGCAACAAAAGGTTTAGGTTCAGATTTAGGTTGAGAGACGTCCTCAACGGGAATTGGTTCGATGCTCGGCTGAGTCACCTCAACATCGAACAGGTAACCTTGCTTAGGAATGGTCTGAATAATCCGATACGGACGTGATTTATCCTGAAGCTGACTGCGCAGCAAGCTGATGACCTGTCTGACCAAGTTGTCAGACACTTGAGTTCTTTGCCACACATCCGCGGCTATCTGCTGAGTGCTAACCACTTGCCCGCGATTTTCGATGAAATAGCTGAGCAACTTTGCTTGCAATGGCTCTAAATGAATCGCTTCGCTATCCACCACCAACTGATTTTTCTCAGGGTAGAAAGCAATCGGAAAATCGTGTTGCAATACAAAGCAATGCGAGCGAGTCATAGTAGTTCTGTAGTTAGAAAAGACCACTCAAGATTATTGGTTTTACAAATAGTAAGCAAGCCAAGCATAACAAATAAAAAAGGCTGCACAGAGGCAGCCTTTCAATCAAACAAAGCGAGTGAGATTAAACCGAGAATGGGTACTTAATCGCTTCGTGGCATTCGTAATCTTCAACCCAGAAGTCATCCATCGTTACCCACGTTTCCAAATCTTCTAGAGACTTAATCTCAGGATTGATGTGGAATGTTGGGCCAGCTAACGGCTCACGCTTTAACTGAATATCACGCATGGGTGCAAGTTGATCTTCGTAGATATGAGCATTCACAAGCTTATGGTAAGCCACGCCAGCTTTCTTACCCGTGATTTGCGCCATGATTGCTAGGAAGACATACACTTGAACCATGTTGAAGTTCAGGCCTAGTGGTACATCACAAGAGCGCTGAGTGCTGTTTAGGTACAGAGTATCACCAAGTAGAGAGAAGTGATGGCTGTACATACACGGACGCAAACAACCCATGTGGAACTCACCTGGGTTATAGAAGTTTAAGATCTCGCCACGGTCATCAATACCGTTCGTAAGATCATCAACAATCTTCTTCAGTTGGTCGATATGACCGCCGTCAGGTTTTGCCCATGCACGTCCTTGAACGCCATAAACACGGCCCATATCATCTTCACCCTTGCGGTAAGGATTATTCAGCCATGCTTCGTTCAGGTTCGAGTTCGCATCCCAAGTTTTAGTCCCTAGCTTACGAAAATCTTCAGCATTGTCGTAACCACGGATATAGCCAAGCAGTTCAGCAACTGCGGCTTTCCAAAAGCTCTTACGCGTTGTTACCAGTGGGAATTGGTTATTACCAACATCATATTCAAGGTCAGCATTGATCACGGTTAGGCAGCGCTTGCCCGTGCGTTCATTTTCAATCCAAGTACCGTCATCAACGATACGCTGACAGAGATCTAAATACTGTTTCACACCAATTCCTTACTTCGTTTGTTGTGGTAATTCGTCTTTGTAGTGACCACGCTTGTATGCCCACACCATCATCAGCACACCGATAATAACCATTGGCAGTGACAAAATTTGTCCCATAGAGATAAATCCACCGAACAAACCTAGGTGAGCATCAGGTTCACGTACGTATTCTACTAAGAAGCGGAATGTACCATATCCAGCTAGGAATAACCCTGATACAGAACCAAGAGGACGCGGCTTTTTGATAAACCAGTTCAAGATGAAGAACAGTACAATACCTTCAAGCGCCATCTCGTAAAGTTGAGATGGGTGACGAGGAAGTGGACCACCGTTAGGGAACACAATCGCCCATGGCACATCAGTCACACGGCCCCAAAGCTCGCTGTTCATGAAGTTACCTAAGCGTCCCATGCCTAAACCAAATGGCACCAATGGTGCAATCATGTCTGCCACACCAAAGAAGGTTCGACCGTTCTTTTTGGCATACCAAAACATGGCAGTAATAACACCAAGCAAGCCACCGTGGAAAGACATACCGCCAGTCCATACCTTAAATAGGTACAATGGGTCTGCTAGGAAAAGGTCAAAGTTGTAGAAAAGTACGTAGCCAATACGACCACCCAACACCACACCTAGAAAACCAGCAAACAGTAAGTCTGATACTTGCTCTCGAGTCCAACCGCTACCCGGTTGATCAGCTCGGCGATTTGCTAACCAAAGAGCAAACATAAAACCGACAAGGTACATTAGGCCGTACCAACGAACTGAGATTGGTCCTAGTTCAATAAGAACAGGATCGATATTTGGGAATTCGATAAAACCCTGAGACATACTTGGCTCTCTATCTAAATTGATTAACGGTTAGCTCAATGGCTAACAGAAAAGACACTACAGCAGCATTGTGGCTGCTATAAACATTAAAAATACCGCAAAGAATTTCTTCAGCACTGGGGTTGACAATTGAGTGGCCAGTTTCGCACCCACTCGAGTGGTCAAAACTGAGGTACAAGATATCGCGATCAAAGCCGGCAGATAAACATAACCTAAGCTATATGCAGGAAGATCATCGACAGAAGATCCATGCCAAATGAAACCTAGCATTCCCGAAATCGCGATAACACAACCGCATACCGAAGATGAGCCGACGGCTTTACGCATTTCCACACCGTGATGGTTAAGGAAAGGTACCGATAAAGACCCACCGCCAATGCCCGCTAAGCTTGATACCAAACCAATCCCGCCGCCACACAACACGGTTTTAGCTGAACCCGGCATCGATTTTTGGCTCTTAGAGCGAATCGACAACAGCATTTGCAACGCCAATACCAAGACAATCACACCAAAGACTTTTGGTAAGTATTGAGCTGGGGTTACATCGGCCACGAAAGATCCGAGGAAGCCACCTATCACCACACCAGGCATCAACCACTTAACGACAAACATCTCTACGTTACCCAACTTTAGATGGTTAATCGCAGACGATCCTGACGTAACTATGATGGTTGATAGCGAAGTAGCCAATGCCATTTGCATCGCAAACTCTTGGGGGATACCCGCTTTAGGAAGCAAAAACAGTAAGGCAGGAACCACCAGCAAACCACCACCAATGCCTAGCAAGCCAGCTAAAACACCAACAATAGCACCAAGGCCTGCTAACAAGCCTATCAGTTCATATGACACGTTAAATCCTATTTTTTACCTGCTCGAATGAAGCCTGTAAATTCACGCTCTTCGAAATAGTTCAGCATCATACTATAGATGTCACTACCATACGGTTTTGAAAGTGCCTTATTTGCCAAATCCTGTAATTCTGCCAAGTTCGATTGACGAATCAAATATTTGGTTCTTGCGACATTCGAGGTATTCATACTTAACGTCTCATATCCCAATCCAATCAATAGCAGCGCGCCCATCGGGTCACCGGCTAACTCGCCACAAATACACACAGGTAATTGATATTGCTTACAAGTATCATGAATTTGTTTTAATGCCATGATCACCGCAGGGTGCATTGATTCATAGACATCGGATACTCGTGAATTGTTCCGATCAACCGCTAATAAATATTGGGTTAAATCGTTGGTACCAACTGAAACGAAGTCGACCTTATCCGCAATCAACGGCAATATGTACAGCATGGACGGCACTTCAATCATGATACCAACGCGAGGCATGCGCACTCGGTTATCAAGCTCATGCACTTCGTCATACGCTTGTTCAATCAGCTGTAGCGCGTCATCCAATTCCTGAGCACCAGAGATCATCGGCAGCAAAATACTCAAGTTATGGCTTTCACAACTCGCACGTAGCATGGCACGTAACTGAATAATAAAGATATCAGGATGATCGAGCGTAAAACGAATACCACGCCAACCAAGGAATGGATTGTCCTCTTCGATAGGAAAATACGGTAAGGCCTTATCACCACCGATATCGAGTGTACGCATCACCACTTGCTTTTCAGGGTAGCTTGCCAGCACAGAGCGATACTGCTTGAATTGTTCGTCCTCTGACGGGAACCTTTGCTGCAACAAGAAAGAGATTTCAGTTCTATACAGCCCTACTCCATCAACGCCTTGGTTGATAGCGATGTTAGTGTCTGCACTCAAGCCCGCATTAAGCAGGATCTCGACTTGCTTGTCGTCTTGGGTTTTTGCCGGAAGGTACAGCTCGCGATTGACCATAGATGAGAGCTCACTCTCTTCTAGAATCAGCCCTCGATACTCTTTGAGCAGGCTTTTAGTCGGCTCAATAAAGATCTCACCGCTATACCCATCAACAATCGCTCGCTTACCATTAGCTTGAGCTAAGTTAAGATTTACCCCCATGACGGAAGGTATGCCAAGCGCTCGAGATAAAATCGCTGCATGCGAGTTCGCCGCCCCTTCCAAGGAAATAACCGCCAACAGCTTTTCTTTTGGAATAGACGCTAATACCGAAGCGGTTAACTCACGAACCACTAGGATAATCGGCTTATCTAATGTGCGAAGTTCATGTTCAGAGTTGTGGAGAAAATAGAGCAGCCTTTGTCCGAGCTCTCGGATGTCTTGTGCTCTCTCACGAAGATATACATCGGACATACGAGCAAAGCGATTCGAATAGCTCTCAACCACTTGTCTTAATGCCCAATCGGCTTTATCGCCTTTCTGGATTTGGCTTTTTAGATCCTTACGCAACATTGGATCGTTGAGTAAGTGAGTAAACAGGTCAAAGATCGCCAACGCGTCTTTATTGATTTCGCTATCTAAGCGCTTTCGCATGCGCTTAAAGTCATTGAGGGCGTTTTCAACCGCTACCGCCAACAACTCATGCTCTCTCTCTACATTGAGCGTCGAAGCAGGATAAACATCGGTGAGTTCAGGCTGAGTGTTGTCCCACCATAAGTCACCAATCGCCACGCCCGATGAAGCTGCAATACCTTTAGTCGCAGGTAGCTTCTGTTGCTCTAACAGCCAATGGCCTTGAGTTTGGGCGTGCGCCACAATAACGGCAAGTTGTGCAGAGAGCGTGACAAGGAAGGATTCTTCCATCTCACTGAATAAACGCGGGGTCTTCTGTTGAATGACCAATACACCGAGCACTTGCTTGCGGTGGATAATCGGAGTACCGAGAAAAGAGTGATAGACATTTTCTCCAAGCTCTGGAAAAAACTTATAAGCAGGGTGAGCAGACGCTTGTGCAAGGTTGATAGGTTCAGCACTTCTTTTAACAAGGCCAACCAGACCTTCGTCAAAACCAATGTGAATGCTATTGCCTTTGAAGATCAGGCCTTGAGTTGCCATCAACTCAAGGCGCTGCATATCATTATTTGCCAAATACACGGTGCAACATTCCGTCTGCATCGCACTGCATGTCTCTTTAACCAAAATATCAAGAGCCGTCGACACATCTTCAACTCTTGATACGTGTTCAACTATTTCCCTTAGTTGACTGAGCATGCTTAACCTCTACGCAATTTGCGCTTTCCTTTTATTTTTCGCTCTTTAAACGGCATTGCTAAAGATGCGAACTCTTTCATCGCTCGACGGTAAACATCTCGCTTGAAAGAAACAACTTGTCGAACTGGGTACCAGTAACTCACCCAACGCCAACCATCAAACTCAGGTGTACTTCCACGCTGCATATTGATATGCGATTCATCGCAATCTAAGCGCAAAAGGAACCACTTCTGTTTTTGTCCAATACAGACAGGTTTAGAATCCCACCGAACCAGTCGTTTGGGTAGCTTGTAGCGTAACCAATGACGACTTGTCGCGACGATCTTTACATCCTTTTTAGTAAGGCCAACCTCTTCATACAACTCGCGGTACATTGCCTGTTCCGGAGTCTCACCTTCATCTATTCCCCCTTGAGGGAATTGCCATGAATGTTGCCCGTATCGTTTAGCCCAGAAGACCTGACCATGGTTGTTACAGATTACAATACCAACATTTAATCGGTAACCATCGCCATCTATCACTGGCCAACCTCTATCTAAATTTTTAATTACTCTGATTTTTCCACATATCCCCAATCGGAGCAAACTTAGTGACGTGATAAGCGCTATATTTATGAATAATAACTAGGAATATGGATAAGTTTTGCTCAAATTCTAGTTACCCACACAATAGTGAGACATAGACCACATTTATTCACCTTTTCTGTGAATAACTATGTGAAGAATTACCCGCAATCGTTTTTTTTAATCCATAGATTCATCAACACCAAAAACTACAAATCAATAAAATCTTATTTATTTTCATATAAATCAAATGATTAAAATAATATTTTGGTTTTAAATAACATTAGAAATGTAAAAGATCTTTCAGAAATCTGACATGGTTAAAGATCAACCACTCCGATGTTTATCCACACTACCAAGTGAAAGATTCATTTTGAACCCCATTTGGCAAGCATTTTATCCACCATAAACCCCTGTTTATTTATCCACTAAATTAATATTTCAATTAATTACCTTTATGTCCTGTGGATAACCCTGAGTTTGATCCCTTTTATCGCAAGGAGATCATTTCTTAACCAGTCGGCATTTGGTGATAACTTCTGATAAAATCGTTTTTTTGATCATGCCTTTTATTATGAAACCAGAACCACAAACACAACAAGAGCTGTTAGAGCGCGCGTATGCCATCGCAGGAATGACCTTTAAAGAGCTCGCCGACGAAGCCGAGATGGTGATGCCAAACGACCTTAAGCGTGATAAAGGCTGGGTTGGGCAGCTATTGGAATGGCACTTGGGTGCGCCTGCAGGCAGTAAGCCAGAACAAGATTTTGCCAAACTCGGGATAGAACTAAAAAGCATTCCGATTGGCTACTCTGGCAAGCCACTCGAAACCACCTTTGTGTGTGTTGCGCCTTTGATGGGCGTGCAAGGCATAACTTGGGAAACCAGCCACGTTCGAAACAAGCTGTCTAAGGTTTTGTGGATCCCTGTCGAGGGAGAAAGAGAGATCCCGCTAGCGGAGAGGCATGTAGGATCCCCATTATTATGGACACCTAGCCAAGCTGAAGACGAACTCTTGAAAAGAGATTGGGAAGAACTGATGGAGTTGATCGTTTTAGGCAATGTTGAACAGATAACAGCAAGACACGGTGAAGCACTGCATTTGCGTCCAAAGGCTGCCAACAGCCGTGTGTTAACGGAAGCTTACGGTGCAAGCGGAAAACCTATCAAAACTAAACCACGTGGTTTCTATCTGCGAACTCAATTCACCCATAAATTACTGACAACACATTACGCATAGATCGTTTAATCTAGCCTCGATAGACAAAACTATCAGTGCGTTACAAAACAGTCTGGAATTAGGATCAATATCTCGCTACAAACGCCTCTTAATGAGGTTTGAGCGCCAGTTCAATATCACAGTAGCTTTGGCTTGGCTCATTACCAAACTCATCATAGGCGTTGTGTAAACGAAGATACGCCTTTTCAAAGCCTAGCCGGAGTAACTCCTCTTTCACTTGATCCAAGGATCCAAAGTGAAGCGGCTCGCCGTCTTGCTTTACCGGTTCTAGCTTGTGTTTGTACTCCACCGCGAGTAGATATTCTGAGATATCAGAACAGCCAATAACGTACACTTTCGGTGTTTGATATGAGTCTTTGTGCTCTCCATGTAACCACATGTCTAATTGATGCTTTTGCATAGCCGACCTCCCTTGCTCTATAAAGCTTAGTAGAACTCTTTTCCTTTACTAGATAACGACTTAAAAAAGCACAGATAACTGCTTAAAAAAGCAAAAAAGAGAAGCAAGCGCTTCTCTTTTTTGGCCAGTTCTAGTTCAAAAGTTTGCACTTTCGACGCCATAACTATCACTGTTAATTATCTTAGGGGTTGAAAGGTGCTATCAACCCCTAAGATTACGTCGGTATTCGCGCACTTAAGACACGACGAAGGTGACGTACTCGACGTTCAATAGTCACGACTTCTGGTTCAGAAAAACCAATCGGTCGACCGTCAGCTTCAAGACCAATATCTCTTAATAAGTGAGTATTGTTCCATGGTAACTCATATGAACTACGACGAACTTTTCGTTGCCATTCACGCTCTTCACGACGAAGATCGGCACGGATAAGGACTGTTGCTAATTTTAAATATACTGAGTGACGCATAATAACTCTCCAGTTGTTGAATCAACTGAGGAAAAATAGCGTGTTAGATAGTATGAGGGCTTCTCACTTAGCTGCTATTTTTCCGCAGCCAAATAAGGGTACGGATCTATTAGTTAGGTTTATCTTGGGTGTTTCGATCGGCCATGGCTGATGTATGTGACATTTCAGTCACCATGTCAGTACACGGATCAAACGACGCGCAAATATGCTGTATAAAATCGAAATGTTTCATTTGCGCCTCCAAGCTAACTAAAAAATCCAAAAAGAAATGGGGTAGTAAAAGCAGACAAGTCTTTGTTAAATCGTTGCTTTCACGGTTAAAGTCTAACCAAGTGAGTATATTATTCAACCGATAATTGGTTAACATTTTTAAAACAATGCATTCGCCTGAAATATCAGTTGCATATTCATTTACATATAACATATTCACTATGATTATATAAAATCGCAGCATATCTCTCTTAGGGATGAGCTAGAAAACAACGGACTACCCTTCAGAAACAAAAAAACCACGTAGATACGTGGCCTTTAATTTACGGTGACTGAATAAAGTCATGTAGAAAAGAGTCTAAACAACCCCTTCAGAGATTAGGCTGTGTTTATTCAGCAAGCGGTACATCGTCGCTCGTGATACACCGAGCTCCTTAGCTGCCAACGAAACCTGACCACCGTAAGATTCCAAAACAATTAACAACGCATCGCGCTCTGAGCGCTCTCGAATACTCTTCAAGCTTCGGCGTTCATCATTCTGTTTTGGTAAATCCAGTTGGTGATCCTCAATGATCACAGCATCAGACATCAACACAACACGCTTAATCTGATTCATCAGCTCACGCACATTTCCAGGCCAATGGTATCGATTCATCGAACGGATAGCATCGTCTGAGAAGCTCTTCGCTTGAGCATTAAACTCTTTCGAGTACTCACGTAGAAAATGATTCGCCAGTACTGAAATATCGCTCACACGTTCTTTTAAGCTCGGAACATGAATACGCAGAACATTGATGTAGTGATAGAGCTCTTCATTAAAATCGCCCTCGATCAACGCCTTCTCGATATCAGAGGAGTTCGCGGCCAGAATACGCACATCAACGGATTTAGGTCCATTAGCGGTTTCAATCTTACCCTCTTGTAAAAAGCGCAACAGATTCAGTTGTTGATTGCGTGGCATCGCTAAAACATCATTAAGCAAGATGGTTCCGCCATCGGCTTCTTCCAACATACAAGGCGCTGTCGCTGGCTGTGCTGAAATACCAAAGACCTCGGCCTCTATTCTCATTTCAGACAAGGCACGGCAGTTAACCGTTAAAAATGGTTTCTGAGCTCGTGACGAGTTTTGATGAATCGAGCGTGCGATCGTCTCTTTACCAGCCCCACTCTCGCCATAAATCAAGATACTGACATCAGTCGGCCCAATACGCTTCACTTGGTCTCTCAAGCGCTTCACAGCCACAGAGTCGCCCAGCAGGCCCATATTGTTGTTAATGCCGTAGTTTGGCCATACTTTCTGCTCAAGCTTAAGCATACCCAGTTGGTGACCAATGGTACTCAGCAACTGAGCATCTGGGATTGGCGCCGTGAAAAAGTCGATACAGAAGTTAACGATAAACTGGCAGATAGTATCAGAGCTTAATTGAGACTCACGGATAAAGGCGAGCCATCTTACCTGCTTGTTATTGCTCACAAGGTTAGCAATACCGTTGAGACTGAACTCATCATGACTAAGATCGACAATACCAATACATGGGCCAATATCAGCAATCAAGGCATCGGCTTTTCGTAAATCTGCACACTGGGTACACTGCCAACCCACTTGTTCTAACACTGATAACCAGGGTTCGTACGCACCACCAACGACGATAAGAGAACCTGGTAAGGAATCCATCTTAAATTGAGTTCCCATCCTTCTTCCTTATTCTATTTTTATTTAAATCAGACTAATACGAGTCACTGCTTCATCGTTCGACAAAATGCCGCGAGATCGTATTCATCGCAGAGACGTATAGTAGTGAGACTATCTTAGATTTTATGTCTCAATAGTAAGACTATGTCAGAAATAACGATTTTTCGAATCAAGAGTGCGGTACAGACTAGGTTTTGAAGCCCAAAAACAGAAAAAGCCACCCGAAGGTGGCTTTTTAATTACATAGGCTGTTACGCCCTAAAAGCGAGAATTACGCTTGTGGACGCATTGCCGGGAACAAGATCACGTCACGGATTGTGTGCGTGTTTGTAAATAGCATTGCTAGACGGTCGATACCGATACCTTGACCCGCTGTTGGCGGTAGGCCGTGCTCAAGCGCAGTGATGTAGTCTGCATCGTAGTACATCGCTTCGTCATCACCCGCGTCTTTCGCGTTAACTTGCGCTTTGAAACGCTCGTCTTGGTCTTGTGCATCGTTAAGCTCAGAGAAACCATTCGCTACTTCACGGCCACCGATGAAGAACTCAAAACGGTCTGTGAAGAATGGGTTGTCATCGCTACGACGTGCTAGAGGAGAGATGTCCGCTGGGTAGCCAGTGATGAACGTTGGTTGAATTAGCTGAGGCTCAGCCGTTTCACCAAAGATCTCTTCTAGAAGCTGACCACATGTCCAGAACGTTTCTACGTCTACGTGTACAGATTTTGCGATAGCAACCATCTTCTCACGATCTTGTAGATCTGCTTCTGTTAGCGCTTGAATCTCAGCGTGCTCAGGGTTGTAGTGTTTGATTGCATCGAACATGCTCATGCGAGCGTAAGTGCCACCGAACTCAACCGTTTCGTCACCGTAAGGCATAGAAGTAGAACCAAGAACGTCCATTGCTGCCGTGCTTAGCATCTCTTCTGTCAGATCCATAAGGTCTTTGTAGTCAGAGTACGCTTGGTAGAATTCCATCATTGTGAATTCTGGGTTGTGACGTGGAGATAGACCTTCGTTACGGAAGTTACGGTTGATCTCGAATACACGGTCAAAACCACCAACCACTAGACGCTTAAGGTAAAGCTCAGGTGCAACACGTAGGTACATGTCGATGTCTAGTGCATTGTGATGAGTGATGAATGGACGTGCAGTTGCGCCACCCGGGATCACATGCATCATTGGCGTTTCAACTTCTAGGTAGCCTTTCGCGCTCATGAAGTTACGGATTGAAGATACAAGCTTAGAACGCACGATGAATGCATTGCGAGAATCTTCGTTCACGATTAGGTCAACGTAACGCTGACGGTAACGCATCTCTTGGTCAGTTAGACCGTGGAACTTCTCTGGTAGAGGGCGAAGTGCTTTCGTTAGCAATTCAAACTCTTCCATGTTCACGTAAAGGTCACCTTTACCTGATTTGTGAAGCGCACCTTTAACACCGATGATGTCACCGATATCTAGGCCTTGGTACTTCTCTTTCAGTACTTTTTGCACGTCTTTCGCTGCGTATGCTTGGATACGACCAGAAGTTTCTTGAATCGCAAGGAATGGACCACGCTTAGCCATAACACGACCAGCGATCGCAACGATGTGGTTAAGCTCTTCTAGCTCTTCCTTAGTCTTCTCACCGAACTCCGCTTGAAGATCGCCAGCTAGGTGCTCACGACGGAAGTCATTTGGGTGACCGTTAGCTTTGCAGTTTTGGCGGATGTGATCCAGCTTGCTGCGGCGCTCAGCGATTAGTTTGTTCTCTTCAGGTGAAGAAGCTTCTTGTGCGTTTTCGTTTTGAACAGCATCAGTCATTAGAGATGTACCCTGCTTTTAAAATTTGGACCGCTATATTTTTGCAAATATAGGCATTTTTACTAATATTATTGGTAAAGCTTAATAGTTGATAAAGCTTACAGACCTGATTTCAGGCTAGCTTCAATAAACTTGTCTAAGTCACCGTCAAGAACCGCTTGAGTATTACGGTTTTCGATGCCGGTGCGTAAATCTTTGATACGAGAATCATCCAGTACGTAAGAGCGGATTTGACTGCCCCAACCGATGTCTGATTTCGTTTCTTCGCTCGCTTGTTTTTCAGCATTTTGTTTTTGAATCTCAAGTTCAAAAAGCTTAGCACGTAGCTGCTTCATCGCTTGATCTTTGTTCTTATGCTGCGAACGGTCATTCTGACACTGAACCACAGTGTTAGTCGGAACGTGAGTAATACGTACTGCTGATTCCGTGGTGTTTACGTGCTGACCACCAGCGCCAGAGGCACGGTATACGTCAATACGTAGGTCAGAAGGATTAATGTCGATCGTAATGTTGTCATCAATCTCAGGATAGATAAACGCAGATGCAAATGAAGTATGACGACGACCACTTGAATCAAATGGTGATTTACGAACTAGACGGTGAACACCAGTCTCTGTGCGTAACCAACCATAAGCATACTCACCAGAAATACGTACCGTTGCGCCTTTAAGGCCAGCAACATCGCCATCCGACACTTCGATAACTTCAGTCTTGAAGCCTTTCGAATCTGCCCAACGTAAGTACATACGCAACATCATTGAAGTCCAGTCTTGAGCTTCTGTACCGCCCGAACCTGACTGTAAATCGATGTAGCAATCTGATGCATCGTGATCACCAGAGAACATACGACGGAATTCCAGCTTCTCTAGCTTAGCTTCAAGCTCGGCCAGTTCTGGTTCAATTTCATCGAACGTTTCTTGATCTTCTTCTTCAACCGCAAGCTCTAATAGGCCATCAACATCCTCAACACCTTGGTCAAGTTGGTCGATCGTTTCTACTACCGCTTCCAATGCAGAACGTTCTTTACCTAGCGCTTGAGCACGCTCAGGTTCGTTCCATACATCCGGTTGTTCTAATTCTGCGTTTACTTCTTCTAGACGCTCTTTCTTAGCGTCATAGTCAAAGATACCCCCTCAGGATATTTGTGCGCTCAGACACATCCTGCAGACGGTTTTTTATAGGATTGATTTCAAACATTTTAGCTCATCATTTATGAGTAGAATTTAACCGAAGAATTGTACTCAAAAGTGTGACGGAGATACAGAATTTTTTAGAGTGGTGAACCAAGATTCAACAACTTAATGGGATATAAAATTGACAGGCAGAAAAAACACGTAAAATTTGTAAGGGCAGAAAGGAAAACAAGCCCTGTTTTTGAACAGAGCTTGTTGAATTTAGCGCTATATGATGAGCATTTTTGAGCCCAAAATAACTATTTGGCTTCGATATGATCAATCATCAGCTGCAACGATTGGTTGCCGCGAAATTCGTTGATATCGAGCTTAAATGCAAGATGAACGGTTTTCACCGAGGCATCTGGCCAGCGACGTAGGTCGACGTTAAAGGCAATACCGTCAATCATCACATTGGTAGGATGACCTTTGTAGAGCGGCTCGAGCATCAGCTTAAGGTGTTTTTCACCCACCAACTTTTGGTGCAGCACTTTAAACTCACCATCGAAGATTGGCTCAGGGAAAGCTTGTCCCCACGGGCCACCTGAACGCAGCGTTTCAGCGGTGTGCATAGAGAACTCTTCTGGTAACAGCTCACCATCAGACAAGATAATGCCCTTCAGTGCTGTTTCTCCAAGTTCATTCTTCACAACATCATTGAACAACTTGCTGAAGCGTTCAAAGTCCTTTTCCATGATGGTTAAGCCAGCCGCCATTGCGTGGCCACCAAACTTAAGAATCAAGCCTGGGTTTTGAGTGTCGATACGGTCTAAAGCATCACGCATGTGCAGACCCGGAATCGAACGACAAGATCCTTTGATACTGCCTTCGCCGCCATCTGCAAACGCAATCACTGGGCGGTGGTATTTGTCTTTAATACGCGAAGCCAAGATACCAATCACACCTTGGTGCCAATCACGTTGGAACAAGGCTAAACCAGAAGGCAGATCGTCTTTACCAAACTCAAGGCGCTCACAAAAAGCCATCGCTTCTTGCTTCATGCCCTCTTCGATCTCTTTACGTGTTTGGTTCAAACCATCTAACTCACTCGCCATTCGACGAGCCGCATGGATATTGTTGCTCATGAGCAGCTCAACACCAAAAGACATGTCGTCCAGTCGGCCGGCTGCATTGATACGAGGGCCAAGAGCAAAGCCAAAGTCAGACGCCACCAAACGCTTAGCGTCTCGCTTAGCAATTTCGATCAAGGCTTGAATACCCGGACGAGCTTTACCCGCACGAATACGTTGCAAACCTTGATGGACCAAGATTCGATTGTTTTCATCGAGTGGAACCACGTCGGCAACCGTACCCAGCGCCACAAGGTCAATCAGTTCCATCAACTTAGGTTCTGTCATGCCGCGTTCTGCAAACCAATTCAGTTTACGCATGTGAACACACAGTGCCATCATCAGATAGAAAGCCACACCTACACCCGCTAAGGCTTTCGAAGGAAAAGCGCAACTCTCAAGGTTTGGGTTAACCATCGCATCGACCATTGGCAGTTCATTGCCCGGCAAGTGATGATCGGTAACCAGAACCTCTAGCCCCTTCTCTTTAGCAAAGCGAACACCTTCAATTGAAGAGACACCGTTGTCAACCGTCATGATCACTTCAGCACCAAGCTCGATTGCCTGTTCGACAACCTCAGGGCTCAAGCCATAGCCATCTTCAAAACGGTTTGGTACCAGATAGTCGACGTTAGAGCTGCCGAGCATACGTAACGCTAAAACAGACAGCGCCGAACTGGTCGCACCATCGGCATCAAAATCACCAACAATGATGATGCGTTTTTGCTGTTGAATCGCTTTGAACAACAGCTCAACCGCAGCATCAATGCCGCCCAGTTTTTGATAAGAGTGCAAGCCTTTCGCTGCTGTCTCTAGTTGGTCGGCACTGTCGATTCCGCGACTCACATAAATGCGCTTTAACAAGTCAGGTAAGTGAGCAGGTAAGACTGAAATGTCGACCTCAGGACGGCGTTGGATCTCTATCATATAAAAATGGGCCCGATATCAATCAGGCCACTCCTTAAATCAAAAACATGGGGGATAAATTGGCAATACAGAAAACGAGATTATTGCTCTAAACGTTGAAGAAGTTGTGCTGGCGGTAAGTAACCACTCACCAACTCACCACTTGCTAGCACGATAGCCGGTGTGCCATTGATGCCAAGCTCACGACCCAATTGGTACTGTTTAGCAATGATCTGCTTTTGCTCTGCTAGGTCTTTACCAGACGCTGGCATTTGACGGTTTACTTTAGCGTCATGCATCGCTGTTTTTGGATCATCTGAAGCCCAGATTGCTGCCATTTGATCGGCAACTTGCCCTGTCGCACCTTGGCGTGGGTAAGCCATGTAACGAACGGTGATACCCAGATCGTTGTAACCCTGCATTTGGCTGTGCAGACGAACACAGTAGCCACACGTAATGTCAGTAAATACCGTCACAACATACTTTTCGTTATCGGCTTTGTATTCAATAACCGTATCCGACATCGCCGCGACTTTTTCAGCATTCAACGGAGCTTGACGCTCAGCCAAAACATCACTGAACTTACCGTTTTCATCCAAAGAGTAAAGTGTACCGGCTAGAAAGTGATCGCCCTCTGGAGAAGAAAAGATAATGCCACTGTTGGTTTGAACTTCTAACAGACCATCGATATCCGAAGGAACAATCTTATCGACCTTAATACCGATTTTTTCAAAACGCTTAGTTAACGCAGCTGTATCAATAGCTTGAGCTGGAGCAGCTTCTAGGGCTGTTGATGTTGTTTCTACTTTCGCTTCTGATGCATTACATGCAGTAATCATAAGAGGAAGCGCTAGTAGAGGAAGACGGCGTAATACGCTCATTAAGTTCACCTTAAAAATAAATGGATTTAAGCACGTGGGTGATGCTGCGCGTGAATTTGCTTCAGCCTTTCAGTCGCCACGTGAGTATAAATTTGGGTTGTTGATAAGTCACTATGCCCAAGTAACATCTGTACGACCCTGAGATCTGCGCCATAGTTCAGTAAATGCGTCGCAAAAGCGTGTCTCAATACGTGTGGTGACAACAGCTCTGTGTCGATCCCAGCGACGACCGAGTAGTGCTTGATACGATACCAGAACGTCTGACGGGTCATTTGCTTGGCGCGTTTACTCGGAAAAACCACATCGGAACTGTTTTCGCCGAGTAGATGTGGACGACCTTGTTCAATAAAAGTCTCTATCCAATCCACCGCATTTTCACCCATGGGTACTAATCGCTCTTTGCCACCCTTACCAATAACACGCACCACACCTTGTCTTAGGCTGATGTTTTCCATCGTCAAGCTAACCAGTTCTGTCACACGCAAACCGGTTGCATAGAGTAACTCAAGCATCGCCTTATCGCGAAGCTCAATCGGATCGTTCGGATCTGGCGCATCGAGCAAAGCATCAACCTGTTCTTCGCTCAAATCTTTCGGCAAGCGTTGCGGCAGCTTCGGGCTGATCAACAAGGCGCTTGGATCATCACCTCTGATTTTCTCGCGGTGTAAGTATTGGAACAAGCGACGAATTGCCGACAACATACGAGCACGAGAAGTCTGCTTAAAATCGGCGTCGGCTAACCAGCCTTGATAATCCTGTAAACCTGAAAGGCTAATGAAGTCGAGGCGGTAATTGTTCTTTTCCATCCACGCTAATAACTTGGATAAATCGGTACGGTACGAGACAAGCGTATTCTCCGATAATCCTCGCTCCATCCACATAGCATCTAAAAACTGCTCAACGAGACCGTGGTCTGCGCTCTGCCCTTGAGGCGACTGCATAGTGTTACTCACAATATTGGAAACTGTTTTGAGAGTATGCCAGAGCAAATATGAATGCCATAAAAATTACGACTTGAGCGGATAATCGCTGCAATCGAAGTCGATTTATGGTTAGAATTCGCCATCTGAAATTAAAATCGAACGTTTGCTATGAAAATTGGATTATTTTACGGCTCAACCACCTGCTACACAGAAATGGCAGCAGAGAAAATTCGCGGCATTATTGGTGAAGACCTAGTTGATATCCATAACGTGAAAGAAACCCCTCTTTCATTGATGGCGGACTACGACCTTTTATTGCTGGGCATCTCAACTTGGGACTTCGGTGAAATCCAAGAAGACTGGAATGAACTGTGGGAAGACATCGCAACTACGCCAATGAAAGGCAAGGTTGTGGCTCTATTTGGTTTAGGTGACCAAGAAGGCTACGGCGAATGGTTCCTAGATGCGATGGGTCTATTGCATGATGAACTGAAAACCGCGGGTGCAGAGTTTGTTGGTTTCTGGCCAAACGATGACAGCTACGAGTTCGAAGCGTCTAAAGCGTTAACCGAAGACAAATCTCAATTCGTTGGTTTAGCGCTTGATGAAGATTCACAATACGAGCTTAGCGACGACCGTATCGCAAGCTGGGTTGAGCAAGTACTAGTTGAGTACAGCGAAAAGCTATAACCAATCAGAAGTGCTCCCGGCTAAGTAGCTGAATATAAAAAGACCACAGAATACAAAAAGGCCTCATTACTGCGAAGTAATGAGGCCTTTTCTATTTCATCTCGAAGGACAATCTAATCTCAACAGAAGATTAAACAGTCTCTTCCGCCATCTCTTGTTCTGTTGACTTGCCAACGAAGAACATACAGATGATTGCAGCCGTTGTTGGAAGCAACCAACCCATACCGATCTCAAACAGTGGCAGCATCTTAAGTGCAGATACGTCTACACCTGCTACTTTAGCGCCATCAATAAGAGCAAACAGCAGTGACACTAATACCACTACGCGGTAAGCCGCTTTTGGATTAGGGAAACGGCTACGCAAGAATGTCAGAGCAACCAACGCGATAGCGACTGGGTACAGTGCAAACAGTACTGGAACAGACAGAGAAATCAGTTGAGAAAGACCAACGTTCGCAACGGTTGCACAAGCGACACCGTTGATGATTACCCAAGTCTTGTAAGACAGAGGCGTTAGCGAGCTGAAGTAATCAGAACATGCTGACACAAGACCAATCGCCGTAGTTAGACACGCTAATAGTACGATCACAGAAAGCACTAGCTGACCAGAAGGACCAAACAACGATTGAACGTATAGGCTTAAGATAGCGCCACCATTGTCGGCACCGGCTGCGACTGTTGCACTTGTTGCACCTAGGAAGAACAAAGAGATGTAAACAAACGCTAGACCCGCTGCGGCAATACAACCCGCGCTAATTAGGTACTTAGTCGTCGCTGCACGGTCAGTAATGCCCTTGCTACGAATCGCATCAACAATCAGCATACCAAACATCAAAGAAGCAAAAGTATCCATGGTGTTGTAGCCTTCAAGGAAACCTTTGGTCAGTGGCTGAGTGATGTACTCACCGTGAGCTGCAAGAATATCGCCTTGAGGGTTAACAAATACAGCAATCGCCAGTACAACCAAACCAACGAACAGTGCAGGTGTTAGCACCTTACCAATGACGTCAATAAGCTTACCTTGCGACCATGAGAAGAACATCGCTACTACAAAAAATGCAATTGAAAAGAGAGTTAGGTGAGCTTGAGAGGCATCGATGAAGAACGGTTTCACCGCCATCTCATAGGCAACAAGGCCAGTACGCGGTGCAGCAAATGCAGGACCGATAATGATAAAAATCAGCACAGCCATGATGGTTGCAGCTTTCTTAGGAAGATCTTTAGTTAAATGACCCCAAGAGCCACCAGCCACTGCAACCGCGACGATAGTGATTAACGGCAGACCAACGGCAGTCAGCAGAAAACCAGACATCGCTGGAAGGAAGTGATCACCGGCTAATTGGCCAGCTAGAGGTGGGAAGATGATGTTACCCGCACCCAAGAAAAACGCAAAAAGCATAAAGCCCAATGCCATTATATCTGTTAGTTTTAGACTCTGTTTCACAGATAATCCTTAATTATATTTATGAATTTATGTTGTGCTTACATGAATGTTACAGCTCAAAGCTGCCAATCAATCTATAAAATAGTCGCGCATAATGACGAAACAACTGGCTAGCTGCAAGTCACCACACAAAAACACCATATAAATTTGCATATGAGAACAAAAAGCAGTGGATTCCACTAGCTATAGAAAAATAGCCACAATTATAAACTAACCATAATTCACAACAATAGTTTCTCAAGCAGAACATTGATTCATACAAGCGGTTAACATTAGAGCTAATCACTTAAAATATCTCGATACTCAGAACATTAATGAAAGACAAAACAGTGCAAACTAAAAGCTTCAATTTTAAGCAATTCTCAATTTACGGCGGGAAAAGCGGTATGCCAGTCAGTACCGATGGCGTATTACTTGGCGCGTGGGTAAGCCTGCCACAAAGATCATGTGTACTCGATATTGGAACAGGGACAGGTCTACTGGCTTTGATGGCTGCGCAGCGTTTTGAGGATGCTTCAATCTCTGCAATAGATATTGATCAACACGCCATTGATGCTGCCACAGTCAATATTGAGCAGTCGCCTTGGCAAGATCGTATCTCCCTTCATCACGGCAGCGTGTTAACAGCCGACTTTCCACAAAGGTTTGATGCGATCATTTGTAACCCGCCCTACTTCAACTCTGGAGAACAGGCTCAGCAAAGCCAAAGAGCCACCGCCAGGCACACCGACAGCTTGGATCATTTAGCGCTTGCCCAGCGTTGTTTCGAGATAACAACCGAAGCCGCGACTGCCAGTTTCATCCTACCGACGCCTGAGGGGGAAGGTTTTATCAAGCTTGCCGAGCAATGTGGTTGGTATCTAGCAAAACGCCTTGATGTGAAAACAACAGACAAGAAACCGGCTAGCCGAATTCTATTTGAGTTATCTAAAGATCCTGTTTGCGAGCAAGATTTGCAGCGCGAATCGCTTACAATTCACCACCAAGGTGGTTATAGCGAAGCATTTATTGCGCTCACTAAAGATTTTTATCTCAAGATGTAGCAAATACCATGTGATCCTAATCACTAATGCTTCTATAATGTCCGACTACTCTTTTTTATCGTCTGCTTTTTGAGGCAGAAACATTTATTGCTTGTGGAGAAACAACAGTGATCAGAACCTTTGCAGAACTCGATCTAAACCAAGAGCTGCTTAAAGCAATTGACGAAATGGGCTACGAACGTCCAACACAGATACAAGCTGAAGCAATCCCACAAGCGTTAGATGGAAGAGACGTTTTGGCTTCTGCGCCAACAGGTACTGGTAAAACAGCATCATTTGTATTGCCAGCACTGCAATACCTACTGGATTTCCCACGTAAGAAATCTGGCCCTGCACGTATGCTTATCCTGACGCCAACGCGTGAGCTAGCAATGCAGATCACCGAACAAGCACGTGAGCTTGCTAAATACACCAGCCTAAATATCTTCACGATTACGGGCGGTGTGATGTACCAAGAGCACGCAGATATCTTAAGTACAACTCAAGATATCGTAGTAGCAACACCTGGCCGTTTGATGGAATACATTGAAGGCGAGCGTTTTGACTGTCGTGCGATTGAATGGCTGGTTCTAGATGAAGCCGACCGCATGCTAGACATGGGCTTTGGTCCTGTTGTTGACCGTCTGTCTGCAGAGTGTCGCTGGCGTAAACAAACTTTACTGTTCTCAGCAACGCTAGAAGGTAAAGGCATTGAAGGCTTCACTGAAGATCTACTTAAAAACCCAGCGGAGATCGATGCGAAATCATCACTTCGTGAGCGTAAGAAGATCACTCAGTGGTACCACCGTGCAGACACAGCAGAGCACAAGCTGAACATCCTAAAGCACGTTATCACAGAGCAAGCTGAGCGCAGCATCGTGTTCTTGAAGACGCGTGATCGTCTAGGTGATCTACGAGCTCAACTTGAAAGCGCGCAAATCCCATGTGCATGGATCCAAGGTGAAATGCCTCAAGATCGTCGTAACAACGCGATTGCTCGTTTCCGTGACGGCTCTGTAAACGTACTGCTAGCGACTGACGTTGCTGCTCGTGGTATCGACCTTCCAGACGTAAGCCACGTAATCAACTACGACATGCCACGTACTGCTGACGTATACCTACACCGTATTGGCCGTACTGCACGTGCTGGTAAAAAAGGTAACGCGGTTTCTATCATTGAAGCGCACGATCAACTGATGATTGAGCGTGTGGCTCGTTACACTGAAGAACCAATCAAAGAACGCTTCATCGAAGGCATGCGCCCTACGCATAAGAAAGCGGCCGTGACTAAGAAGAAGAAGCCAAAGAAAGAAGATAAGAAAGCGGTAGAGAAACAAAAAATCGCGAAGAAGAAAAAAATCGCGAAGAAAAAGAAAGCAGCAAAGAAGAAGTAATCTACCAGCTTTAACGATTCAATAAAAAAGCCCCATGCAGTTCGCTGCATGGGGCTTTTCTCTATTTGGCCTGTTATCAGGCTAAAACCGAGAGTAACTCGTTAGCCAAGGGCTACTAGTTTTGCTCTTCACGCTTGAAGACAAGCTCTTTCGCGTTCGACTCTTCTTCAACGAAGTAGTAACCCGCCGTATCAAACTGGGTCAGCGCCTCAACCGAGTCGATCTTGTTCTCGATAATGTAGCGAGCCATCATGCCACGTGCTTTCTTCGCGTAGAAACTGATCACCTTGTACTGACCGTTCTTGCAGTCTTTGAATACAGGGGTAATCACTTGGCCATCCAAGTTCTTCGGCTTCACGGCTTTAAAGTATTCGTTCGATGCTAGGTTGATCAACACATTGTCGCCTTGAGCATTTAACGCTTCATTCAGCTTGTCTGTGATGATGTTGCCCCAGAATTGGTACAAGTTAGTACCACGAGCATTCGCCAAGCGTGTACCCATCTCTAGGCGGTACGGCTGCATCAAATCTAACGGCTTAAGCAAGCCATATAACCCAGAAAGCATACGTAGGTGGTTTTGTGCGTAATCAAAATCTTCATCCGATAGCGTTTCAGCGTCTAGGCCAGTGTATACATCGCCCTTAAAGGCTAGGATTGCTTGGCGTGCGTTGTCTTGGGTAAAGGTCTCGCTCCACTGCTCAAATCGCGCTACGTTCAACCCTGCGATCTTATCGCTGACTTTCATCAGTGCAGAAATATCTACTGGCGTCAGTTTGCGGCACTCTTCAATCAGCTCAGCAGAGTGTTCAACAAACTCAGGCTGACTAAAGCGTTCCGTCGCTAATGGTGATTCGTAATCAAGTGTTTTGGCTGGAGAAACGACAACTAACATAACTTTACCCTAATCGGTTATCTAACTGGATGCTGCTAGAGTATAGAAAAAACATCAACTTGTCTTTATGACTCTTCCTATTACTTCGATAGGGAGAATGAGCTTCAATAGACAGAATGAGACAAATGACAGGCAAAGAAAAAGGCTAAGGTCGAAACCTTAGCCTTTCTAATCACTTTAGGATGAGCCGTTTATCGCTCCAACAAGATTACTTCTTGTTGTTGTCCCAAATACCGTCTTCCAGCTGAGACTTAAGCTCTGGGAAGTCATTCGAATCGAATGTTGGTACTTTACCCGCGTCTAGTTGACGGTTGTAGTCTTTCGCTAGCTTAATCACGATACCTGATAGCAGGATAATCGCCACCAAGTTAACAATCGCCATTAGGCCCATCGATACGTCAGCCAGTGCCCATACCGTTGGTAGAGTTGCTAGAGAACCGAACATAACCATACCCAGAACAACAATACGGAACAGCACTAGGCCTTTCTTGTTGTTGTGCTCAAGGAAGATAAGGTTCGTTTCAGCGTACGAGTAGTTTGCAATGATTGAAGTGAAAGCGAAGAAGAAAATCGCTACCGCTACAAAGATGCCGCCCCATTCGCCCACTTGTGCTGTTAGTGCACGTTGCGTTAGTTCGATACCCGTTACTTCACCGTGTGGTACATACTCACCAGACATCAGGATGATTGCGACTGTTGCTGAACAGATAACAATGGTATCCATGAACACGCCTAGCATTTGCACGTAACCTTGTGATGCTGGGTGCGGTGGGTAAGGCGTAGCAGAAGCTGCTGCGTTTGGCGCAGAACCCATACCCGCTTCGTTCGAGAACAAACCACGTTTGATGCCGTTAATCATCGCTTGTGCGATTGCGTAACCTAGGCCACCCGCTGCTGCTTCTTGCAGACCGAATGCACTCTTGAAGATAAGAGCCAGTACTTCAGGCACTTTCTCGATGTTCGCGAACATTACGTACATAGCGATCGCTAGGTAAGCCAATGCCATGATTGGAACGATGATTTCTGCTGTACGTGCAATCTTACGGATACCACCGAAGATAACGAATGCAGAGATGATTACGATACCAACACCAACGTAGCTACGCTCAAGGTCAAATGCAGTGTTCATTGCGCTTGCAATCGCGTTCGCTTGAACCGCGTTGAATACAAGACCAAATGCAATGATTAGGAAGATAGAGAATAGAACCCCCATCCAACGCATGCCTAGGCCTTTCTCCATGTAGTATGCAGGGCCGCCGCGGTAGTTACCGTCGTTATCACGCGTTTTGTATAGTTGTGCCAGTGTGCTTTCTGCAAAAGATGTTGCCATACCTAGCATTGCGATTAGCCACATCCAGAAGATAGCGCCAGGGCCACCAGCGGTTAGTGCTACAGCAACACCTGCCATGTTACCCGTACCAACACGAGCAGCGAGACTAGTACAAAGAGCTTGGAAAGAAGAGATACCAGCACTGTCTGCTTTACGGCTGTTTCTAAGAACAGAGAACATGTGGCCGAAATGGCGGAATTGAATGAAGCCTAGTCGTACAGTGAAGTAGATACCCACACCAACCAGTAAGTAAACTAAGATAGATCCCCAAAGGAGATCGTTCATCAAATTGATTAAGTCTGTCACGTGAACCTCGTAATTGAGTTTAAGCACCGATCATGCTTCCTAGCCTTCCTCTTAATCGCCTATGCCTCTGTCAATGTTGTGTCGGCACTCTTGTTATATTCTTGCGGCGATTGAGACTGTAAATGTCGCTTCATGCATCCATTTTACGTATCAGTGTATTTTTTGACGGGCGGATAATGCAGCGAGACGGCCTAAAAATCAATATGCAAATGCACTTATATTAAAATGACATTTCACTAATAACACACCTTTTGTTAACACAACTTTCAACAATGCAGCCCAATAAAAGTCACATTATCGGGACATAATATCAACAACAGCCACGGCACTACCCCAACAAGAACATCATCCTATAAAAATGACGTCAGCCTAGGTTTTACAAGGTATAGTGAAGATCTTCGTTTTTTTCTAGGCCAATGAGATCCCTATACCGCACGGCACCATGTGCACTTCAATGCATTGTAGTCAAAACGCTATTCCATTCGCACAATGAATTAACATTCAATAACCCCCAATTTAATCGTTTACTTAGGTTTGTTTGCCTGTTTTTTGTACATAAAAATTCTCATAATGTGTGAGCATGCATAAGAAAATAGAACAAAAGCTTCATGGATTTGAAACAAATGAGAAACAAATCAAAGTTATTGTGAACCTAAATATGATATTTATTGGTTCGTAAGAACTAGTCCCACGGAAGGAGATATGGCTTATGGATAGCTTTCAATTCGATGAAGTATCAGAACTAGAATTGCCTCGTGTAACTCAAAAATCACGCTCGAAACCACTCAAGCGTAAGTGGCGTGAAATCGAAGCCATCAACGATCGTAGGCAGCTTGAGAAAGAGCTGAGAGAGATGAACCTAGGTCTTGATTTTAGCCTTGACGATATAAAGCTTTAATCAGCACGATAAGAAATCAGATAGTAAAAGGCACCTATATAGGTGCCTTTTTTATTGTTTGAGGTAGTTAATCCGCCCAAAGCGCCATTTAGAAACCAACCCTCTAATATAGAGGACACCTAAATATAGGGGCGTTTCAACATTAAAACAGGCTAAACGCACTCTTGTTCATTTTGTCGAACCCGAGCCGCGAGTTGGCGATATTGATCGGCGATGGTCTCTCCAAAGACAGGGTCATCTTCAGGTTGAAGCCATTGAGACTCCACTTCTTGCCAATCTTTAATCGTGAACGCCTCAACAATCATGGGTAGCACATGCTTCTCTTCATATTCCATGTGTTTTCGCTGAGCCTTAACAAACGCTTCAAGCTGCTCAATAAAGACTTGCTGAGGGACCACCGCATCTTGAAGGATCATATCGACCAAACCTAAAAAGTCCGCCGTTTTCTCAGAAAGCAATTGATGCTCTAACTCCAAGTCTTCAATCGCTTGCTCGCTGCCATATTGCTTAAGATAGTAGCGATAAATGACGTCTTCTTTAGGGTGATGCACTTTGTCTGAATGGTTCATAAGGTAATGAACCACCTCTGCGATCAGGCTATAGTTTATTTCTCGCTCCTGTTTCAGAAACTCTAACTTACTGTTAAGTATCGCGAGTAAACGAGCCATATAGCCATGCTCTCGTCTTATCCTTTCAATCATCATAGTATTGCACTCCATTACACCTACTATTTATAAGTGTATACGAATATGCTGATTTATGATTTGACCCTGCTCAGAAAACCACCAACCTACACTTCTGTTGGTAAACGCCAGTCAATAGGTTGTTGATCCATAGAAGAAAGCAGCTTATTGGTTGTAGAGAAGTGCTGACAACCGAAGAAGCCACGGCGTGCCGATAATGGCGATGGGTGAGGTGCAACCAACACATGATGCTTGTCGTCATCAATCGCTTGACCTTTCTTCTGGGCGTGTGCGCCCCATAGCAAAAAGATGATCGGTTCAGAACGCTGATTGAGCTCAGCAATAATGGCATCGGTAAAGGTTTCCCAGCCACACTTAGCATGTGAGTGTGCTTTTGCCTCTTCTACGGTAAGGACAGTGTTCAACATCAACACCCCTTGTGATGCCCAAGAATCGAGATAACCATGACTAGGAATCTCAAAGCCCTCTATATCTTGTGCAAGCTCTTTGTACATATTGCGTAGAGAAGGGGGAATTTTCACGCCAGGAAGCACTGAGAATGCTAAGCCGTGAGCTTGGTTAGCACCGTGATAAGGATCTTGCCCTAAGATAACCACTCGCACGGATTCGAAAGGCGTCATATCAAAGGCACTAAACACCTTATCTTGTGGCGGGTAGACGGTTTTGCCACTATCACGTTGCTGTTCAACAAACGCGAGGACACTCTGAAAGTACTCTTTATCACGTTCATCATTAATAATGGATTCCCAAGTCTTTGGTGCGCTCATCGTTTTACTTCCCAATCATCAAGGTTTCTAGCGGCTTTCGCCAGACAAAAAAATAGCTGTATCGGCTAACTGTCCTAAATAAGGCTCTAGTTATACCTCATACAGCTATCAATAAACATGATGTGTAGGGTTCACTTGTTGATGAATCATAATAATCAGTTCAAGTTGTGTTTATCTCGATTAACCACTTTTCTGCTGTGTACGATGGTGGCCGTGGTTATGCACGTGACGGTTTGGTGTAGGTAAACGGCGTGCGACAGCAATAGTTGAAGTTTGGGTGATTGAATACATAAAGGCACCTCCTCTAAGACATCGTGAACTACATATTCACTTTAATACTATGAAAGAAAGGTGCCAATTTTTAGAAATAGACGGAAATAAATTTTCCCCTCTATTATTACGCTTGTTCGCTCGCTAGCGTTGCTGATAGATGAAACATTCTAAGTTGTTGAATTTCCTCTTTCCAGATCGTCGAATCAATGGTTTCCAAGATAAGAGGGATACCATTAAAGCGAGAATCAGAGGCAATATACTCAAAACAATCCCAGCCAATTTCGCCTTTTCCTAAAGAATGGTGTCGATCGACTCGGCTCGCAAACTCAGCTTTTGAATCATTGATGTGCATTGCTCTTAGATAGTGCATACCCACGATGCGGTCGAACTCAGCAAAAGTATGCTCACACGCCTCTTTTGTACGTAAGTCATAGCCAGCAGTAAACGTATGGCAGGTGTCCAAGCACACACCAACACGTGACTTATCTTCTACCTGCTCGATAATCTCGGCTAGATGTTCAAACTTCCAACCAAGGTTAGTGCCCTGCCCAGACGTATTCTCGATCACTGCGATTACGTCAGGTACCGCTTGATGAGCTAGGTTGATGGATTCAGCGATCTTCGCCAAACATTCGCTTTCTGAGATTTTCTTTAAATGACTCCCAGGATGAAAATTCAAAAGCGTTAATCCAAGTTGATTACAACGCTCCATTTCATCAATAAAAGCCGCGCGTGATTTCTCTAGCTTCTCTTCTTCTGGTGCTCCTAGGTTAATCAGGTAGGAGTCATGAGGAAGAATGTGCTCAGCACTGAAGCCCAACATTTTGCAATTGGCTTTAAAGGCACTAATGGTTTTCGCTTCTAGCGGTTTTGCCGCCCACTGTCTCTGGTTCTTGGTAAACAGTGCAAACGCATTGGCGCCAATTTCACGTGCACGCATAGGCGCCTGATCAACACCACCAGCAGCCGACACATGAGCGCCAAGAAACTTAATATTTGTTTCCGGTTTTGAGGATGAATTATTGTTTGTCATTAAATCACTTTACACTTTCAGAATGCTTAATAAATAAAGGGTCGTATCGGTTGTAGTTCAATAAAAACACAACAAATGTAGTAAACTTACAACAAATATGACTGTTAAATATTTTTTATACTTTAAAATATTTTGTAATTACTTTGTTTTCAAAGGTTTTATTGATTTACCTCAATATAATCACCTTTGTAAAAATATGGTTTTTGGTTGTTTTTTGACTTAAATCAATGTTAACCTTACTAATATTAGGTATATATTACCCAGCTCAATAAAAATCGAAAGTTAACACCATAATCAAACCACATTCAGTGGACTAGGAGATAGTTATGATCCAAGGTATTCAAATTACTAAAGCAGCAAACGATGACCTACTAAACTCAATCTGGCTACTAGATAGCGAGAAGAATGAAGCTCGTTGTGTTGTTGCTACTGCAGGTTTCGAAGCTGACCAAGTTATCTCAGCTGCAGACCTAGGCGAGTACGAAAGCCGTGAAGTTGCAATCGAAGCAGCACCACGCATCGAAGGTGGCCAACACCTAAACGTTAACGTTCTTAAGCGCGAAACGCTAGAAGACGCAGTTGCTCACCCAGAGAACTACCCACAGCTAACTATCCGTGTATCGGGTTACGCTGTACGTTTCAACTCTCTAACAACTGAACAGCAACGTGACGTTATCGCACGTACGTTCACTGAGTCTCTATAATCTCAGTAAACTAGAGTGTTAAAGATTTAAAAAGCTTGGTCAGAAATGGCCAAGCTTTTTTAGTTTTTGTCCTAGCAACTTCTTATCGTTTATTGTTCCAACTCGAACCCACTCACCTAAAATCAAACAAGCACTGTCACCAATCAAATTTGGTTATGGCGCATTTCGTTGAGAAGGATCTTTAGTAAAGGCTTTCGCCAGAGCCGTTGGATCCACCTTGTCTCTTTGCAACGCAGCACCTTGTGCCCACCACATCAACTGATGGAATGTTCGATTCATATATTCATCCCATTGTGCTTGCTCAGACTCTTGAACAATACAGCCCTCTTCATCAAACACTTCTTGCGCTTTCGGCAAGTGAATCATCGCAGAAACAGGCAAGCAACCTAGCTCTGACAAGAAGGTTCTCATTGAAACGGATGCTCTTGCCCCGCCCCACTGACCGGCAGAATAGGTCACAATCGCACTCGGTTTATATGAAAATAGCGAGCTACCAAAGTGATTGAGAATATTAGCTAGCGCTGGGCTCATCGAATGATTGTATTCCGGGCTAACCATCACATAACCATCAGCTTTAGCAATCTTGTCGGCTAACTCTGCTAAGTGCGCGGGTACTTTTGAGCGATGATACGAAAACTCAGGCTTAAACACATCGCCAAAGTCATAATTCAATGGGTCGATAATCTCGACCGTATGCTCTGAGTGCTGATTCGCAAGCAGCTTTTCACACGCCTTGCTGACTCTCATCCCTAATCGAGCAGGTCTTGGTGGTGTACTCTCACGTACAGAGCCAAGAAAAATCAAAAAATTCATACTATCCCTTTCCGTTTTGATCAGGTTAAAGCAATACACTTACTTAACGCCATTTAAGCGTAAGAAAACCCTTAAATAAAGCTTACTTTAAAAACACTCAGACAATAAAAAAGGTGAATGATTGCTCATTCACCTTTTCTTATCGATCTAAGTTCTACACTCTACGTTTTGAAAAATTACGCAGGTTGAACTCGACGAAGCACTGCTTTTAGCGCTTCAAAATCGTTATCAAGATCTTCAGACAACAACTCCATCGCCGCGTGTTTTGCCAGAGGGCCAGGCAGTTCGATATCAGAACCTAGGATGTCATCAACCACTTCTTTGAATTTCGCTGGGTGTGCTGTACACAGGAACAAGCCAGTTTCGTTCTCTTGCAGTTGCTCTTCCAGTAGACGGTAAGCAATCGCACCATGTGGTTCACACAGGTAACCTTGCGCTTTTAGGTCGCGAACTGACTCAGCGCTCTGCTCGTCAGATACTTTACCTTTGCCTAGTGTATCTAAGCCCCAGCCTTTCAGTTGGCAAAGCTCTTCGATACGAGGCCAGTTATTTGGTTGGCTTACATCCATCGCGTTCGATGTTGTCGCAACGGTCGGTTTTGGAGCCCATTGGCCTGTTTCTAGGTAACGAGGAACCGTGTCATTTTCATTGGTTGCTGCGATGAAACGCTTAACAGGTAGACCTAGCGCTTTAGCTAATAGACCCGCCGTTAGGTTACCAAAGTTACCACTTGGTACAGAGATAACGAGGTTTTCACGTTGCTCTTTAGTCAGCTGAGAAGCCGCCTCAAAGTAGTAACAGATCTGAGCCATTAAACGGCTGATGTTGATCGAGTTTGCTGAGTTCAAGCCAATCTCTTTACGCAGTTCAGCGTCATCAAATGAGTCTTTAACTAGAGCCTGACACGCATCAAAGTCGCCATCAATCGCCACTGTGTGGATGTTCTTACCAAGCGTACAGAACAGCTTCTCTTGCAGCGGGCTGATCTTGCCTTTCGGGTAAAGAATCACAACATTGATGTCTTCCATGCCGTAGAAAGCATGCGCAACCGCCGCACCAGTATCACCTGATGTTGCCGTTAAGATAGTGATTTGACCACCATCAGAAACAGCTGCCAAAGATTGAGCCATAAAGCGGCCACCGAAATCTTTAAACGCCAGTGTTGGACCGTGGAAAAGCTCAAGCGCGTAAACGCCATCTTTTACTTGGTTAATTGGTGCAGGGAATTGGAACGCTGCATCCACCATTTGGTCGATCTGTTCTTTTGGTAGTTCATCACCAATCAATGCTGACAGAATCTTTGAGCTACGAGGGACAAAGTCCTCTGCTAGCAGCGCATCGATATCATCAAACTTTGGCAGTTCAGATGGGAAAAATAGACCTTGATTACGGCCTAAGCCTTGACGAACGGCTTGGCCAAAAGAGACTTGTTCATCATTTTCTTTGATGTTGTACAGTTTCATAACTCACTTCCTGTAACGATCGAACCTTGCTTATCTAGGCGACAAACGTGAACGAATCCTTCTTCATTTTGTACGTAATTTTGTTCTAACCAGCGTGCAACACGCTCGGCGACATCTTGTTCTTTGCAAATGCTAAATAGAGTTGGGCCACTACCAGAAATACCAGTAGCCAGTGCCCCAGCCGACAACGCGTATTTACGAGCATCAGCAAACCCTGGAAGCAGTTTCTCACGATATGGTTCAGCGATCACGTCTTTGATCATCTTCGCAGCCAGTTCAGGTTGACCTGAATGACACGCGTGGATAAAGCCCGCTAAGTGACGGCCATGAGCAATGATATCCTGACGACGATATTGAGATGGTAGGATCTCTCTCGCTTCAGCCGTTGAAACCTTAATACCCGGATAAGCCATTACCCAGTACCAGTCGTCAAAACACGGCACTTCTTGGCTAATGATGCCTAGCTCTTCAAGCATGAGCTGCACACCACCAAGGTAACATGGCGCAACGTTATCGTAGTGGATACCGCCTGAAATCTTACCTTCCATTTCGCCCATCAGAGCAAGCAGTTCAGTTTCATTCAGTGGCTGACCGTGAAAACGGTTTAGCGCATCCAGTGCCGCGACGATTGAACATGCACTAGAACCCAAACCTGAACCGATAGGCATGTTCTTTTCTAGCGTCATTTCCAAAGGCTTTAGCGTAACGCCTTTTTTATCAAGCTCTCTCGAGAACACCACCCAGCAGTCGTAGACGATGTTTTCTTTTGCTTCAGTTGGCAGCTTAGAAACAAAGCTGCCTGCTGTTTTAAGTGAGAATGGTTCATCACCAGCTTTAACCATAACTCGGTCACCCAGCAGTGTGCCATCCACTGGAGACACAGCGGCCCCCAGCACATCAAACCCTACACTGACATTACCGATTGATGCAGGAGCATAAACGACAACATCCATATCACTTGAACTCATTCCTAAACTCCTAATTTCCAACCAAGAGTACGCATCACATCAGAGAATACGCCAGCTGCTGTTACTTCAGTACCCGCGCCGTAGCCACGCAGTACTAGAGGGATTGGTTGGTAGTAACGGCTGTAGAATGCTAATGCATTCTCTCCATCTTTAATCTTGAACATTGGGTCGTCGCCATCAACAGCTGCGATACGAACCTTACACTTACCTTCAGCGATTTCACCCACATAACGAAGTACTTTGCCTTCTTCAGCTGCGATAGCTGACTGCTCTTTGAAGTAAGCATCCGCTTCTGGCAAGCGAGCCATGAACTCCTCAACCGTACCTGAATCATCAAAACCCGGTGGCAGAGCTTGGTCTACTTCAACATCTTCAAGTTCAAGCGCCATGCCTGCTTCACGAGCAAGAATAAGCAGCTTACGCGCCACATCCATACCAGATAGATCGTCACGAGGATCCGGTTCAGTGAAGCCGTTATCTTTTGCAATATTGGTTGCTTGGCTTAGTGTCATACCTTCATCAAGCTTGCCGAAGATGTAAGACAGTGAACCTGAAAGAATGCCGTTGAACTTCTCCAGCTCATCACCTGCAGAGATTAGGTTCTGTAGGTTTTCGATTACCGGTAGACCAGCACCTACGGTTGTTTCGTACATCAACTTACGACGTGAGTTGCGTGCAACTTCACGAAGCTGATGGTAGTAAGCCATGCTTGCTGTGTTTGCTTTCTTGTTTGGTGTTACCACGTGGAAACCAGCCGCTAGGAAATCAGCGTACTGCGCCGCAATACCTTCGCTAGACGTACAATCAACCAATACAGGGTTGATGATGTGGTTACGTTGAACCAAAGCCGCTAAACGAGCTAAGCTGAACTCTTCAGTCGCACTCGACATACGGTCACGCCACTGCTCTAGCGGTAGACCATCGCTGTCTAGCAACAAGCCTTTACTGTTTGCTAAACCACATACGCGAATCACGATGCCTTTTTCAGCCAGTTTGCCTTGCTGACGTTGGATTTGGTCAACAAGCTCGCCACCAACACCGCCGACACCAACAACGAATACGTCTAGGAAGTGCTTCGAGTTGAATAGATTCTCGTGACACGCTTTGATGGCTTCAGAGATTTTGTCTTCAGGGATAACCGCTGAAATAGCACGCTCTGAAGAACCTTGCGCGATAGCAACAATGTTGACGTTCACTTCTGCTAAAGAAGAGAAGAACTGAGAAGCTACGCCACGTGAAGTGCGCATACCGTCACCCACCAGCGTTACAATCGCAACGTCATCCATGAACTCAACTGGCTCTAACAGGCCATCTTTAAGTTCAAGTTCAAACGCGTCTGACAACACTTGTTTCGCTTTCACTTTGTCAGCTGATTCAATACAGAAGCTGATGCTGTACTCAGAAGAAGATTGAGTAATAAGAACAATAGAAACGCCAGCAGAAGACATCGCGCCGAATACACGACTCGCCATGCCTACCATACCTTTCATGCCTGGGCCTGATACGTTAACCATGGTTAGGTCGCTTAGCGTCGTAATACCTTTGATTGCTAGGTTATCTTCGCCAGTGTCTTGGCCAATCAAAGTACCCGCACCCTGTGGGTTAAAGCTGTTTTTGATCAGACAAGGAATATGGAATTGTGCGATAGGCGCGATAGTTTTCGGGTGTAGAACCGAAGCGCCAAAGTAAGAAAGCTCCATCGCTTCTTGGTAGCTTAATGACTTAAGAAGACGAGCATCATCGACTAAACGCGGGTCACAGTTGTAAACGCCGTCTACATCTGTCCAGATCTCACAGCAATCAGCACGTAGACACGCCGCTAGAACTGCAGCTGAATAATCAGAGCCGTTACGGCCAAGTGTGACTAACTCACCTTTATCGTTACCAGCTGTAAAGCCCGGCATGATATTTACGTGACCTTTAGGCAGTGGCGATTGACGGAAGTTCTGAGTTGAAACATCCACATCGACCATAGCTTCAAGGTGATCACCTTTGGCGTATAGGTATTGAACTGGGTCAATCAGGCTTGCTGGTTGGCCTTTCGCTTCAAGTACCGCTTTCATCAACTGGATTGAGATTCGCTCACCTTTACTGATGATGCGAGCATTAACATGGTTCGGGCACATACCCAGTAGGTTAATACCGTTTACGAACTGTTTTAGCTGAGCAAGAGAAGTATCAACCTGCTCTTGGAACGCAGAACCATCAATAGAAGGAACAACGGCTTGAATATCTGCAAACAGTGCAGCGAATGAGGATTCGATCTCTGTAATCTGTGCGTCTGCTTCACCATTTTTAAGTGCAGCTTCAATTACAGCGACCAACTTATTGGTTGTTTTTCCTGGAGCCGATAGTACAACGGCTAGCTCTTCTTGCTGGGCATTATTAGCGATGATATCAGCCGCTCGTAAAAAACGATCTGCATCAGCTAATGATGAACCTCCAAACTTTAAAACGCGCATCCCTTTCTCCATAAGTCATAAAAATGGTACAAAAAAAGGCCTGTATCTTGTTGGATACAGGCCTTTTTTTTAAAATCCGTTACTTAGCAGCCTGCCCCAACAATGTTAATGTCGGTAATAATAATGGTTGTGGTCATTACTAGGTGGCTTACGTGCTGCATATCAAATTCTCTGCTTGTGCTTTACTCTACGTGTATCAATTTTTACCACTGGACGTCAATGAAAAGTTGCGTTTTTTTTACATTCGCACCGTTTTTCAGAGCAAACCGTCATTTAAGGGATAAAACACCCTGTATAAACCTTCACTTAAGATACTGGATTTACTCATTGAACAGGTAAGAGTGATCAATTGCATATATAGTCATAACAAAATGCTATATCGATTGTGCAGCGAACGTACAAGTTCTGTGCTTTAATTGAACGATAACGTTCGAAGAACAATAATAATGACATCAGGAGTGGGAAATGAAGAGATTACTTATTCTTTTGGCTTTTGCTATGCCTGTTGTTTGTTCAGCGAATAGCTTGCCTCTACTACCCAGCCAGATCGATAGTTCTTCTCATAAATTCTTTATCTCCACACAAAACGCGTCGAGTGAAAGCTTCGATACTTGGAAGATAGACAGTGGCTACTCTTACAGCTTGTTTTCAGATGTGGATCTTTACGTCGGTACACGTATCAATAGTGCGGCACTGAAACAGGAAAGTGGATTCTTAAGCGGTGTCAGTTATCAGTTCTCAGAAAGAGTCTCTTTCAACAGTTCTCTGCACACCTATAAAGACGAAACCGAAGACAATGAGAAATCGGTAGCCGCAGAGGTTTCCAGCCGAGTGCAACTGACAGATAACCTAGATTTGCATGCCACCCTTGATTATGAAGAGTGGCAGCAAGGTGTTGAAGTAGGGTTAGGGTTTCGCTTTTAATCTCTTTGGCTTGTTCTTTATTTACTAACTAGCTCGGATTGAACTACAAGCTTTCAGCACATCACAAACCATTCCCCGCTCCAATCTATCAACGGCATTAAATTTGAGTCAGTTACGATTCAATTAACAACTCAGATGAAATTAACACACCATTCCAATCGGCATAAATATAGTCACCAGGCTGAATCAGTTGATTATGTATAGAGAGCGTCACATTCACTTGGCCGACACCGCGTTTCTCTGTTTTGAATGGCGATGCACCTAACGCCTGAACGCCAAGGTCCATTTGCGACATCATGCCTACATCACGCACTGCACCGTTTACAATCACGCCTTCCCAACCGTTTTCTATCGCGAGAATAGCGAGTTGGTCGCCAAGCAGCGCCTTCTGGCATGAGCCATTCCCGTCAACGACAAGCACTTTGCCGCAACCATCGGTCTCTAAAACCTCGCGAACCTTGGAATTATCGTGATAACAACGAACTGTTACAATTTTTCCAAAGAACGCGCCACGTTGGCCGAAGTTCTGCAATGGCATGTTCAGTAGGGTGACTTCGCTTTCAAACTCATCACACAAGTCGGGTGTTATATCGTGCATATATCCTCCGTGAGTAAGGCGTTACCGATTATGTCAGGCTAGCCTCTATGCTTTTATATGTTATTAAAATTAATCCTTTGTTTTCATTGTTCTATGCTCAATTTATTACTCAATAAAAGTTGATTGAGCATATTTATCTACTAGACTCTTAAGACAGCTTTCAGCTTCCTTGGTTCATAATCCGGTCTTTAGCAGGCAAGATGTGCGAAGCATCTCGAATAATCATTCTTGTTTTGGTGCTAAATAGTCACCATAACATTGGTTAAGTTGTAGCCATACTATTAAAGTTTGTTGCGATACGGCAATTGATGTAAATCAACAAAGTGAATGGAATTAACATTCTCGCGTTGTTAGCATGCTGTTAACATTATAGAATCCACTCCAATCACTAAAAGAATGATTGAAAGGCGTACTGGATCTACGTTATTGGGCAATACTTCAAGGAAGGCAGATAGCTGGAAGTAAGTGTTTTTTTGAAAACTTTAAGTTATCATCAAAAATACATTACCTGTATGTTATGTTTTTGCCTAGAATTTATTCTATTAGCACAGTTTCGTCACAAATTTAGGTACCGCCAAATGCAAACCCCGCAGATTCTTATCGTTGAAGATGAGCAAGTAACTCGTAACACTCTAAAGAGTATTTTTGAAGCAGAGGGATATGCTGTTTTTGAGGCTAGCGACGGTGAAGAGATGCACCAAGTGCTATCTGACAACCAAGTTAACCTTGTAATTATGGACATCAACCTTCCAGGTAAGAATGGCCTACTACTTGCGCGTGAACTACGTGAGCAAGCAAACGTAGCGCTTATGTTCTTAACTGGTCGTGATAATGAAGTTGATAAGATCCTTGGCCTAGAGATCGGCGCTGATGACTACATCACTAAGCCTTTCAACCCTCGTGAACTGACTATCCGTGCACGCAACCTTCTGAACCGTTCAATGAGCACAAGCTCTGTTCAAGAAGAAAAGCGTAGCGTTGAGAAGTACGAGTTCAACGGTTGGGTACTAGATATCAACAGTCGTTCTCTGGTTAGCCCAGATGGCGAAGGCTACAAGCTACCTCGTTCAGAGTTCCGTGCTCTACTTCACTTCTGTGAGAACCCAGGTAAGATCCAAACACGTGCAGACCTTCTTAAGAAGATGACTGGCCGTGAGCTTAAGCCACACGATCGTACTGTAGACGTAACAATCCGTCGTATTCGTAAGCACTTCGAATCTGTTTCTGGTACGCCAGAAATCATTGCAACGATTCACGGTGAAGGCTACCGCTTTTGTGGTGACCTAGAAGACTAATTCGATTCGCGCTTCTGACCATTTAGCACTGCTCACCAGTAAGTGTTTTGAATATTTGAAGCGTCATCAATAGTTATTAAAAAGGGAGAATGCCAACGCATTCTCCCTTTTTTATTGTTCTTAATTGGATAAGATTTTAGTAAACCGTATCCACCTTAACGTCTTTCTCTACTAGCCACTTCACGGTTTCGCCATCTTTAAGTTCAACCGCCACATCAATAGGCTTGTCACTGTCGATTTCTAGCTGCCATACAAACGCGACTTCCCATTGAGTTTCACTGTGTGTTCTTAAATCAAGATCGTCAGCCGTTACTAACAAGGTGTCTGCCCCCTGTTTAACCGTAACACTCTCAACCGCAAGCGTTGCTGGCAGTTGTGAGTCTGACTCTAGGTAGATAGCACCATGTAGAGTCTTATCTTGAGTCTCGCCAATCGTTGGCATCTTGTTGTGCCAAAGGTTGCTTTTCATGGTAACTGTTGCTGCAGATACTTCGACTTGATTATCTTGCTGCCATTCTACTTGTGGCGCAGAACAACCCGCTAATGCCACTACACATGCGGCGAATGCTAATTTTTTCATTATTCTTCTACCTTTGATTTAACCAACTCTTTAAGACTTCAATGTCATTCTGGTATTCGTTATTTATCTCATCAACCCAATCTGAAATGTTCTCCCACCACGCAGGCAAATCTGGAGATTGGGCTTTCTGAGCAACTTGTTGGATGCGTTTCAGGCCAATAGAACCTGCAGCACCTTTAATCTTATGTGCCTCAGAAACGATACTGGCTTTATCTTTCGCGACCATGTTGGAGTTCAATATTTCCATATACTCCGGCATCATATCTTCGAACATCGCGATGCTATCCAAAACCGGTTTCGGTCCAACAATATCAACATAAGACTCTAGCATATCAATATCAAGCAAAGTGGTATCAATTGCTGAAAGAACAGGCTTACTCGCGTCGACTTTATCAATGATCTCAACCTTATCCGTGCCCGCGACCTTCTCAATTACCTCTGGTGCATCTTCGATAAGTTCACTGATGACATCTTGGATAGCTCGGACCGACAAAGGTTTACTGATAGCTTCGTCCATGCCTTTCTGGAAGTACTCTTGCTTGTTGTTTAGCACGTTCGCAGTTAATGCCACCAAAGGCGGTAGCTGGCTGTATTTCTCGCGGTAGTATTGAGCAATATCGAAACCCGTCATATCTGGCAGTTGGATATCCAACAACACCAAATCATAGTCTTCAGGATTGAAAGCAATTTGCGCCTCTTTACCCGTCATCACGACTGTCACTTCATGGCCAAGGCTTTCAAGTAGAGAGCGAGCCACTGTGATATTGAGTTCAATGTCTTCGACCATAAAGATCTTAAGATTCGACTGCTTTCTTGGTGTTTTGATCAGAGCCTGAGTATCGTGATTCACTGGAACTCGAATCGAAACTGTAAAGGTACTACCAAAACCCTCTTCACTGGTGACTTCAATGTGGCCATCCATCATATTGATTAGCTGTTGAGAGACCGCAAGACCAATACCTGTGCCGACAGCGTGCAAGTTGTCCGTGCCCGATTTCACCTGATAGTACATCGCGAAGATCTTCTCGATTTCACTTTCAGGGATACCAATACCAGTATCTTCCACTTCCATCGTAATGTTGGCAAAGTCACCATCAATGTCGGCGCTGACTGTCATCACCACTCCACCATCTTTGGTGAACTTCATCGCGTTACTAACAAGGTTCCACAATACCTGTCTAAGACGAGTACCATCCACCTCAACAGCAGCCGGAAGATCAGACAACCTTTCTAGATCGAATCTCAATCCTTTCTGCTCGGCCATCAATGCAGAGATACTTTCGATCTCGACAACGAAATCTTCAAAGTTAATAGGCGTCGGGAAGAGTTCAAGCTTACGGCGGTCGAACTTATCCATATCGATAATATCGTTGAAAATATTACCCAGTGTCACCGCGCTCACCTTGATGGTTTGCATCTGCTTGCGCTGTTCGGTGGTCAGCTGGCTATCGAGCAACATGCGACTCAAGCCAATAATACCGTTGAGCGGCGTTCTCAACTCGTGGCTAATGGTTGAGATAAAGGTGGTCTTATCGCGACTGGCTTTTTCTAGCGACTCTTGATGCTCTTTACGCTCAGTGATATCGCGGCCAAAACCAACTAAGCCCAAGTGACGGCCATCTTTACTATAGAAAGGGACTTTACGCAGTTCGAAGTAACTCTTACGGCCATCCGGATATTCAAGCCATTGGTCATAAGTTAGCGCTTGGTTGTCAGCAAATACTTTCTTATCGGTTTCCACAACTTGTTGAGCAACCTCTTTGCTGTAAACATCCCAAGGCGTCAAACCGACTAGCTCTTTTTCTGTCTTGCCGGTGAGCTCTTCAACCGCACGGTTACAACCAGAGAACACACCATCTTCATTACGGTAGTAAATAAGGTCAGGTGAAGCATCAATAAACGAGCGTAACAGTGCAGTGCGTTCTGCGAGTTCAAGCTGAGTACGCTCGCGCTGGAACACCTCGTTTTCGAGATCTTGCATTGCTTCTGCGCGCGCTTCTTCCGCTTTTTCACGCTCTTCAATTTCTTGATTAAGCTTCTCGATATTGAGCTGCATTTTATTGTTGAGTTCTTGGTCTCGCTCACGCATGTCGCCAAGCTTAGAGACCAATTTCGCCAACCTTTGACGAGACTCTTCCAACTGGTCCACGACCACTGACAGGAAATAAACCGCCCAAGGCGTGATCACTAAACCGAAGAAAACTGAACGGACAATGTCGATATCATCAACATTGCCTTTGAGTGCGAGGGTGATACCGACTTGCACAACAACAGCGAGGGCAACAAGCGCTAGGGCGAGTAAGATAGAAAAGCGGACAATCCCCAGTTTTACGAGTAGATCCACGTAATACTGGGCAAGATTTTTCATGGGTTTCATTTAGCGCTCCATGCGATAAGACTAGCAACATTCTACCCTGTTTGAAGATAGGAGGTAAGCTAGCTACATCACACGCAGCAAGTGTTCAGCGGTAATTTCGAAGGTTAATTAACCAATACAAATACTAACTAAGCAAAAATAGCCGGGGATAATCAAATTGCCAATTTTATAGAGTTAGCGAATTGAGTATGGATGCACCATTGAACGGTTGCGACCGTCTGATTTCGCTTGATACAGCGCACTATCAGCCAAGGCAACAGCCGATTCCATTTCATCATCAGGTGTAGGAATGTAAGAGATAATACCAATACTCACCGTGATGAATTCAGAGACCGTCGACTTCTCATGGTCCAACTCCAATTTAAGGACTTCATCATGGATACGCTGCGCCACCAGCTGAGCACCTTCGGTCGTTGTATTTGGCAGAATAAAGCCGAACTCTTCACCACCATAACGAGCCACACAATCAGATGAACGATTCAACACCTGCTTAAATGCCTGCGAAACCTGAATCAAAGCATCATCACCTTGTTGGTGTCCGTAAAAATCGTTGTAGCCTTTAAAGAAGTCGATATCACACAACATGATCGTCAGCGGCAACTTCTCACGCACATGATAATGCCACAGTGTAGAGAGCTGTTCATCGAAACGGCGTCGGTTAGACACTTGAGTCAGGCTATCCATAAAGCTGAGACGTTCAAGCTCAAGGTTGGCTTCTTCAAGTTTCTGCTCTGCAAGATAACGCTCGGTGATATCACGCGCCATGATCAACACACCATTAGTACTGGATGCAGGATCCCTAAACGGTGATTTCACGACATCGTACCAAGTGTATTCGCCATCACTAGAGACGACCTTATCGATATAGCGTAACGATTTACCGTGATGAAGCACTTGATGATCGGTGTCTGAGATACGCATATACATACTATTCGGCACGACATCTTGCAGGCGCTTACCCACTAGGTCACTGACCTCAGAGATACCAAGCGCCGCCACAAACGGTTTATTGCACGCTTGATAAACCATGTTTTCGTTGAAGATACCAATCGAGTCTGGGCTCGCTTCCAAGATGTTTTGTAAGATGGTGTCACGCTGCGCAAGTGCCACTTCGGTATCTTTACGCTTCTCCATTTCGCCACGCAGTTTCTGCTGCATGTCATGCCAATCGGTCACATCATGACTAATAGAGAGCGTGCCGATGGTTTCTCCATCTTGCGAGAGTAATACACTTTGATAGGTTTCGAGCAAACACCCTTTGCCGTCCTGATCGGTTGTCCAAGAGCGTTCACTAACACGGCCTTTCAATGCGCCACCAGAAACACTCAAGGTGCCCTCTTCTGGGCGACCGTGCCAAAACTTTTTAAACGAACGATTGCTCGCGACCAACTCACCCTTTTGATCTTTCACGTAGATCAGCTCAGACAAAGAATCCAAAGCGGTTCGAGCAACATTCAGTTCTCGAACTTCTTGGGACAGTTCTTCGTTGGTGTTTTTATAAGGTGCGGCGTGAATCATCCAAGCCTGCTTATTTCTAAAATGGATCTTACGACCGACCAAGTTGATCTTGAACGACTCAAATTCAGAAAGCGCCCACAGGGAGACCTGCTCGAAGGCTCGAGAGTTAATGTGATTGGTTAAGTAGTGACGAAAGCTGTTCTCACTTTCCACAGTCGGAAAGCGAAAATTAACACCGATTTGGCGGATACCAAGCAACTGCATGGCTTGGCGATTGGCATAGAGTATTTCGCCACTTCGAACATCAACAAAGTAGAGGGGCGACGGGGTAGCAAGTAGAAGCGTTTCGATATGCGACTGATAACGAGAATAGAGATGCCAGCAGATGAGAGCAATCAGCAATACAACAACGATATAAATACCGTAGCCATACGCCCTGTCCCACAACCAAGTCATTACCAGTTCCATTTACTCTCAATCTATACCATAAAATCTGTGAGGGAAATGTTACCACTATTTGTTGGTTTTATCTGCTGTTACCTACGGTCACCCATTTCTATTAATTGGCTGCGTTTAAAACAGGCAACGTGTACTCGAATGCAGAGCCAGTTTTGATGCCTTGAGCACCGGTTTTATCGAGCGAACGACCTATTTCAGTCATCGCTAACCAGCGGTTCTCACACCATAAAGGAGAGAGTAACGTTGGGCGTCTCGCCGCTGAAGAAACACGGTGATAAACCACGTCCGCAGGCGTGCGTTGAATGATCTCACTCGCGATATCAATGTACTCTTCAAGGCTTGGGGCTTCTAGCTTTCCTGCCTTCCACGCCTTAGCCATGGTACTGCCCTCTACTATATGAAGGCCGTGCAGCTTAATACCATCGGTGCCAACGGCTAATACCTTATTTAAGGTTTCAAGGTTATCCGCTTTAGTTTCTTTTGGTAGGCCAACAATCAGGTGAGTACACACCTTGATACCTAAAGCGCGTGCGCGTTGGGTGATCGTTTCATACACTGCAAAATCGTGGCCGCGGTTAATTCGCTTGAGGGTTTTATCTTTGGCGGTTTGCAGGCCAAGCTCGAGCCAAATCTCATAGCCTTGTTTAACGTAGCCCGCTAACAGATCCAACACCGCATCAGGCACACAGTCTGGTCGCGTACCAACACACAGACCAACGATCTCTGCACCGGGTGCTTTTAGCGCCTCTTCATACATATTCTTGAGCACCTGCACCTCAGCATAAGTGCTGGTGTACGCCTGAAAGTAAGCCAGATACTTCTTGGCACGAGCAATCTCACCCGCACGATCTTTTAGCTGGTCAGCAATACTTTGAATTTGAGTTTGTTCATCGGCAAAGGAAGCCACGTTACAAAACGTGCAACCTCCACGGCCAATTGTCCCGTCTCGATTTGGGCAGCTGAAACCACCATGAAGCGTCAGCTTGTGAACCTTCTCGCCATAACGTCGTTGAAGGTCTTGGCCGATAGTATTGACCAACTCGTGTAATTGCATATTTTCAAAGCACTCAAGTAAATAAGAATGAATATCAGTCTTTTTTTGAAAAAAAATTACATCCCTGCAAAATTCGACCAATTAGTTTACTCAAGGCTTTTTGCGAGCAACCTAACAAATATCAATAAACATGCAAAAAATCGGCTCTATTTGCCTAATGTTGCACATTTGTTAGGCATTAAATTCAAAATAAAACGAAAAAAATGGTCTACATGGGTCAACTTTCATTGCAATTCGCCTAGACAAAATTGTAGGATACTTACACATATTGGCTATTTTTGAGTATTTACTTACAACGAAAACTTGCTAATAAGTCGGTGATATCTAACTCCCACCTATATAAACCACTAGTTTGTGGTTAAAAATAAACAGGTATCACTAAGGATTGTTTTTCTCGCAATACTTTTCCTGCGAGATACGGAAAGGATTCAAACCGCCAGCATAGGCAGGTTTAGACCCATAAATATAAAAGGACAAGGCTGACTTTATACAAATAAGTTGCGCCTAGATTTAACTGGAAGGATGTATCTATGGTAGATCAAGAGCAGAACTCACAGGGTCTGTATACTCCTGAATTGGAGCATGACGCTTGTGGTATCGGTTTTGTTGCGCATCTAAAGAATCGCAAATCTCATGATGTAGTAACTCAAGCACTCGATATGCTTGCACGTATGGAACACCGTGGCGGCCAAGGCTGTGATCCGTGTTCTGGTGATGGTGCAGGTATCCTGCTACAGAAGCCGCACGAATTCTTACTAGAAGAAGCCGTAAAGCTTGGAATTAAGCTGCCATCTTTTGAAAAATATGGTGTTGGTGTTGTACTTTTCCCTAAAGATGAACACAAACGTGCACAGTGTCGTGACATTCTAGAACGCAATGCACAACGCCTTGAGTTAGAAGTAATCGGTTACCGTGAGCTTCCAACTGACAATTCAATGATTGGTGCTGACCCACTAAGCACTGAACCTCAATTTGAACACGTATTTATTTCTGGCGGCCCTGGTATCACACCAGAAGAGCTTGAGCGTAAACTGTATGTTCTTCGTAACTACACGGTTCGTGTATGCCTAGAAAGCGTTTCAAATATCGGTGATGACTTCTACATCAACTCTATGTCTTACAAGACATTGGTGTACAAAGGTCAGCTAACAACTGAACAAGTTCCTCAGTACTTCCTAGACCTGCAAAACCCAACCATGGTGACAGCTCTAGCACTGGTACACTCTCGCTTCTCTACCAATACATTCCCACGTTGGCGTCTAGCTCAGCCTTTCCGTTACATCGCGCATAATGGCGAAATCAATACGGTTCGCGGCAACCTGAACTGGATGAAAGCACGTGAAGCAATCCTAGAATCGGATCTGTTTACACAAGCTGAAATCGACATGCTGCTTCCTATCTGTCAGGAAGGTAGCTCGGATTCATCAAACTTCGATATGGCGCTTGAGCTACTTGTTCTTTCAGGTCGTACTCTGCCACACGCGTTGATGATGATGATCCCAGAAGCATGGCAAGAAAACAAAAACATGGATCCAACTCGTCGTGCGTTCTACCAGTACCACGCGAACGTAATGGAACCATGGGATGGCCCAGCATCAGTATGTTTCACCGATGGTGTTCAAGTAGGTGCAACACTTGACCGTAACGGTCTGCGTCCTTCTCGCTACACAGTAACTAAAGACGACTTCCTAGTAATGGCGTCTGAGTCTGGTGTTGTTGAGATTGCACCTGAAAACGTTGAGTACCGTGGTCGTCTACAACCAGGTCGTATCTTTGTTGCTGACCTTGAGCAAGGCCGCATCATTTCTGATGAAGAAGTGAAAGACAGCATTGCTAAAGCACAACCTTACGAAAAGTGGGTTGAAGAGAACCTTCTGAGCTTGAAAAAGCTACCAGATGCGAGCAACGAATTTAGCCAACCTTCTCCAGAGAAACTACTTCACAAACAACAATCGTTTGGCGTGAGCTCTGAAGAAGTAAACGAAATCATTCTACCTCTTGCGAAAACAGGCTACGAGCCACTTTCTGCAATGGGTGCTGACTGGCCGCTAGCGATTCTTTCTCACCAATCGCAGCACCTTTCAAACTACTTCAAACAGTTGTTTGCACAAGTAACCAACCCGCCGATCGACCCGATTCGTGAGCGCATGGTTATGTCTCTGAACACTTACCTAGGTAAGGATCAGAACCTACTTGCTGAAACACCTGAGCACTGTCAAAAAGTAGAACTTGAGTCTCCAGTACTGTCTAACTCTGAGCTAGAAAAGCTACGTGCAATTGATAACGAGCACCTTCAAGCGAAGACGCTGGATATCGTATTCCAAGCAAATGGCGACCAAGGTAAGTTAGAGCGCGCACTTAAGCGTATCTGCCAATACGCAGAAGACGCCGTGATTGATGGCTACTCTATCATCCTACTGACAGACCGTGCGGTTAACTCTAACCACGCTGCTATTCCAGCAATGCTGGCTGTTGGTGCGGTTCACCACCACCTAATCCGTAAAGGTCTACGTGCTAAGTGTGACATCGTGGTTGAAACGGGCGACGCTCGTGAGACACACCACTTTGCAACGCTTATCGGTTACGGTGCAAACGCAGTTAACCCATACCTAGTTATTGAAACGATTGTTGAACTGCAACGTACGAAGAAGCTAGATCCAAACGTACACCCACGTGAGTTATTCGATAACTACCGTAAAGGTGTTAACGGCGGTCTACTTAAGATCTTCTCTAAGATGGGGATCTCTACACTGCAGTCTTACCACGGTGCACAAATCTTTGAAGCACTTGGTGTTAGCAAATCAGTGGTTGAAAAATACTTCACAGGTACTGTTTCTCGTATTCAAGGTCTAACGATCGACGATATCGCGCGAGAAGTACTGGTTCGTCACCGTGTTGGCTACCCAGCTCGTGAAATCCCAGCTCAGATCCTTGATGTTGGTGGTGTTTACCAGTGGAAACAACGTGGCGAGAAGCACCTATTCAACCCTGAAACGATTTCTCTACTTCAAGAATCGACGCGTAACAAAGATTACGGTCAGTTCAAGAAGTACGCAAAAGCAGTTGATGACCAAGGCGACAACGCAGCAACGCTACGTAGCCAACTGGACTTCATCAAGAACCCTGCAGGCTCTATTCCTCTAGCAGAAGTAGAACCAATCGAGAACATCCTTAAGCGTTTCGCAACCGGCGCAATGAGCTTTGGTTCAATCTCGCATGAGGCTCACTCAACACTGGCTGTTGCGATGAACCGCATTGGCGCGAAATCAAACTCAGGTGAAGGTGGTGAAGATCCAGCACGTTTCGAACGTAAAGAAAACGGCGACTGGGAACGTTCAGCAATCAAACAGGTGGCTTCTGGTCGCTTTGGTGTAACGTCTTACTACCTATCTAACGCTGATGAGCTACAAATCAAGATGGCTCAAGGTGCGAAACCGGGCGAAGGTGGTCAACTACCTGGTGATAAGGTTGATGACTGGATCGGCGCAACGCGTCACTCGACTCCGGGCGTAGGTCTTATCTCTCCACCGCCACACCACGATATCTACTCAATCGAAGATTTGGCTCAGCTGATCTACGATCTGAAAAACGCGAACCGTAACGGCCGTGTCAACGTGAAGCTAGTATCGGAAGCTGGCGTAGGTACGATTGCATCTGGTGTAGCGAAAGCGAAAGCTGACGTAGTACTTATCGCAGGTTTTGATGGTGGTACGGGTGCATCTCCGATGTCTTCTATCCGTCACACAGGTCTGCCTTGGGAGCTGGGTCTAGCGGAAACTCACCAAACGCTACTGAAAAACGGCCTACGTAACCGTATCGTTGTTCAGTCTGATGGTCAGATGAAAACACCACGTGACCTTGCAGTAGCAACGTTACTTGGCGCTGAAGAATGGGGCGTAGCAACAGCAGCTCTAGTGGTTGAAGGCTGTATCATGATGCGTAAGTGTCACAAGAATACATGTCCTGTTGGTATCGCTACACAGAACAAGACTCTGCGTGAACGTTTCGACGGCCGCGTAGAAGACGTAGTCACTTTCTTCCAATACATGGCTGAAGGTCTGCGTGAAGTAATGGCTGAACTTGGCTTCCGCTCTATCGATGAGATGGTGGGTCAATCGCACAAACTTAAAGTTCGTGATGACATCGGTCACTGGAAGTACAAGAACCTAGATCTAACACCTGTACTGCACATCGAGCAGGCGCGTGCAGAAGATGGTATCTACAACCAGACACAACAAAACCACAATCTAGAAGACGTTCTAGACCGCAAGTTGATTCAAGCTGCGATTCCAGCGCTTGAGAAAGGCGAAGCCGTGAATGCGAGCTTCCCTATCATCAACACGGACCGCTCTGCAGGTACCATGCTGTCGAACGAAATCTCGAAGGTTTACAAAGACCAAGGTTTACCACAACCAATGAACGTTAAGTTCCACGGTAGTGCTGGCCAATCTTTCGGTGCGTTCCTTGCGAAAGGCGTTAAGTTCGAAGTAGAAGGCGACGCGAACGATTACTGGGGTAAAGGTCTGTCTGGCGGTACTTTGGTACTGTACCCAGATGCGAAATCGACTATCGTTGCTGAAGACAACATCGTGGTAGGTAACGTATGTTTCTACGGTGCGACTTCAGGTGAATCTTTCATTCGCGGTATGGCTGGCGAACGTTTCTGTGTTCGTAACTCTGGTGCGAAGGTTGTTGTTGAAGGCGTTGGTGACCACGGTTGTGAATACATGACTGGCGGTGTCGCGATTATCCTTGGCTCAACAGGTCGTAACTTTGCTGCTGGTATGAGTGGCGGTGTGGCTTATGTTTGGGATAAAGCGGGTGATTTCGAAACCAGACTTAACTCTGAACTTGTCGACCTAGATCCAATTGAACAAGAAGATAAAGATCTTCTACTAGATATGCTAACGAAGCATGTTGAATTCACAGGAAGTGAAGTTGCTCAGTCTTTCCTAGACAACTTTGAAGCAAGTGTTGCATCGCTAGTTAAAGTAATGCCACGCGACTACAAAGCAGTTCTTGAAAAGCGTAAAGCTGAAGCACAACAGGCACAAACGGAAGAAGTGGAGGCAGTATAATGGGTAAGCCTACTGGATTTTTAGAACACGGTCGTGAGCTTCCAAAGAAGCTCGACCCGTCAGTTCGAATTGAAGACAACAAAGAGTTCGTACTTAACGAAGAGTTTGGTAAAAAGATCAATACTCAAGCCTCTCGTTGTATGGACTGTGGCGTACCTTTCTGTCACAACGGCTGTCCGATTGGTAACATCATCCCAGAATTCAATGATGCGGTTTACCGTGACAGCTGGGAAGAGGCTTGGAACATCCTAAGCTCTACCAACAACTTCCCTGAATTTACAGGTCGTGTTTGTCCTGCTCCTTGTGAAAGTGCCTGTGTTCTTGGTATCAACCAAGACCCAATCACTATCTGTAATATCGAGAAAACGATTGTAGAAACTGCGTACCGTGAAGGGTACGCAAAACCTAAGACACCACGCTCTCGCACAGGTAAAACTGTCGCAGTTATCGGTTCAGGCCCTGCTGGCCTAGCTGCAGCTGAGCAGCTAAACAGCGCTGGTCACTCGGTAACGGTATTTGAACGTGACGAGAAAGTCGGTGGTCTACTTCGCTTCGGTATCCCAGATTTCAAACTGGGTATGGACGTGATTGATCGTAAGATCAACCTAATGGCTGAAGCTGGCGTTGTGTTTAAAGTTAACCAACACATCGGTGTTGATGTTAATGCTCAACAGTTACGCCAAGAGTTTGATGTGGTATTGCTAACGGGTGGCTCTACGGTTCCACGCGACTTACCAATCCCAGGTCGTGAGCTGGAAGGCGTTCACTTTGCCATGGAATTCCTTGGTCAAAACAACCGCCGTGCTAACGACTTAGACCTTAAGACAGAAGAGATTCACGCTAAAGATAAGCACATTGTGGTTATCGGTGGTGGTGATACTGGTTCTGACTGTGTGGGCACATCAAACCGTCATAAGGCAGCAAGCATTACTCAGGTTGAGATCATGCCGATCCCGCCAGAGAAGCGCCCTGCAAACATGCCTTGGCCTCAATACCCAATGATCATGAAAACCACCACTTCTCACGAAGAAGGTTGTGAGCGTCATTGGAACATCTTAACCAAAGAGTTCATCGGTAACGAGCAAGGTCAAGTGACGGGTCTACGTATTGCTGACATCGTTTGGCAAGATGCGAAACCAGGTGAGCGTCCAGGCTTTGATGAAGTAGCGAACTCTGAACGTGTTATTCCTTGTGACATGGCATTCCTTGCAATGGGCTTCTTACACCCAGAGCCAACCGGTGTGCTTGCTCAACTAGACATTAAACTGGACGAGCGCGGTAACGTTGCTTCTGAAGGTTTTGCAACGAACCAGAAAGGCGTTTTCGCTGCTGGTGATATGCGTACTGGTCAATCTCTAGTTGTACGTTGTATTAATGAAGGTCGTGAATGTGCAATTGCCATTGATGACTTCTTAATGGGTAACTCAAACTTAGAAGCGAAAGCTGATTCACTCATGCTTTCCGCATAATATTTCTCGGGCTAACGTCGATGACGTTAGCCTAGAGGAAAAGCAACACCCTTCCTAACTTTTATATTTGGCTAGCACTCGATGCTAGCCTTTTTTCTATCTGGCATTTGTCGTTTTCAAAATCATCCTGTTGTATATGTTAAATCTCGTTAACATCTGCCTTATATATCTCATTGATATCCATCGACTATTTTAGATTATTAAGTGGCTAATCGCGTTTATGCATGATAATTAACCATGAACTTGACCTTAAACACAATTAGCTATACGTTGTAAAGCTGGTGAAAATAAAACCAATAGGTTTTGTTAACACAACCAATAACGTTTTAACTGGCTATAGCAAACTATCAGTTTATAAAAAACAACAAGTATATGAATAGTTAGTCATTTACTGTCTGGATGACAGAGAAGCAAAAGGGAGAATTGCAATGGCTCTATATGATCCTAGTCTTGAAAAAGACAACTGTGGATTTGGTTTAATAGCGCAAATGGAAGGCCAACCTAGTCATAAGTTGGTAAGAACTGCTATTTCAGCCCTAGATCGCATGACACACCGTGGTGGTATCGCTGCGGATGGTAAAACCGGGGATGGCTGTGGCTTATTGCTACAGAAACCAGATTCTTATCTCAGAATTATTGCAGAAGAGAATAACTTCAAGCTCGGCAAGCAATACGCTGTCGGCATGATTTTCTTCAGCCAAGATCCAATCAAAGCGCAATCCGCGCAAGACATCGTCAATAAAGAGCTAGCTCAAGAGACCTTAACGGTTGCAGGTTGGCGCGTAGTGCCGATCAACACCGACGTATTAGGTCCAATCGCCAAAGATTCCGTTCCCAATATTCAGCAAGTCTTTATCTCAGCTCCCGCTGGCTGGCGTGAACGCGATATTGAACGACGCCTTTATATCGCTCGTCGCAGAATTGAAAAGCAGATCACCGAAGACAAAGATTTCTATATTTGTAGCCTTTCGACACAAGTCATGGTTTACAAAGGCTTGTGTATGCCAGCCGATCTTCCGCGATTTTACCTCGATCTTGCTGACTTACGTATGGAATCGGCGATATGTCTATTCCATCAGCGCTTTTCAACCAATACTCAGCCACGCTGGCCACTGGCTCAACCATTCCGCTATTTGGCACATAATGGTGAAATCAATACCATCGAAGGTAACCGTCAGTGGGCTAAGGCTCGTGCCTATAAATTCTCTTCGCCGTTGCTGCCAGATTTACAAACCGCAGCACCCTTTGTGAATGAGACAGGCTCAGACTCTTCAAGCCTAGATAACATGCTCGACTTGTTCCTTGCCGGTGGTATGGATGTGTTCCGAGCGATGCGCATGCTTGTGCCGCCCGCTTGGCAAAATCACCCAGATATGGACCCAGATCTGCGTGCCTTTTACGACTTCAACTCCAAGCACATGGAACCGTGGGATGGCCCAGCTGGTATCGTACTTTCAGATGGTCGTTACGCCGCGTGTAACCTCGATAGAAATGGCCTGCGTCCAGCACGTTATGTCATCACCAAAGACAACCTAATCACGCTAGCATCTGAGGTCGGTATCTGGAATTACGCACCGGATGAAGTAGCAGAAAAAGGTCGTGTCGGCCCAGGTGAATTGCTCGTCATAGATACGCGCCGCGGTAAATTGTGGCAATCTAACGAGATCGACAATGACCTTAAAGGTCGCCACCCTTATAAAGAGTGGATGGAAAAGAACGTTCACAAACTCACACCGTTTTCCGATCTGCCCGATGAGCAAGTCGGTAAGCGCAGCTTTGATGATGACACGCTCAAGACCTACCAAAAACAGTTTGCGATGAGCAACGAAGAATCAGACCAAGTACTGCGTGTGCTTGGTGATATGGGACAAGAAGCGGTAGGCTCGATGGGCGATGATACGCCAATGGCCGTGCTCTCTTCTAAAGAGCGTCTCATCACTGATTATTTCCGTCAAAAATTTGCACAGGTCACCAACCCGCCGATCGATCCATTGCGTGAAAAACACGTGATGTCTTTAGCGACGAGTATCGGTAAAGAGATGAATGTGTTCTGCGAAACAGATGGTCACGCCTACCGTGTGACATTTAGCTCGCCCGTTCTTCTCTACTCTGACATGCAGCAACTTCTGCAGTTAAATCAAAAAAACTATGGTCACGCAATTCTAAGCCTACACTACGATCCGACTCAGCAAGATCTCGAACAAGCCATCAATGACTTGTGTGATCGTGCGGTTCAACAAGTGCGTGATGGTGCTGTGCTGATTGTGCTTTCAGACAAAGGTTTAGAAAAAGGTAAACTGCCAGTTCCAGCAGCGATGGCTGTCGGTGCGGTGCAAACCAGACTTGCTGACAACAACCTAAGATGTGATGCCAACATCGTGGTCGAAACCGCAACTGCGCGCGACCCACACCAATTTGCCGTGCTGCTTGGCTTCGGTGCTACCGCAGTTTACCCATACCTCGCTTATGAAGCGTTAGGTAAAATGCTGGATGATGGCTCTTTAGACAAAGACTATCGTACCGCAATGCAAAATTACCAAAACGGCATCAACAAAGGTCTGTACAAGATCATGTCGAAGATGGGTATTTCAACTATTGCCTCTTACCGCTGTTCACAGCTGTTCGAAGCTGTTGGCCTACATTCGGATATAGTTGAGCTCTGTTTCCGCGGAGTTACCACTCGAATCCAAGGTGCTAGCTTTAGCGATTTCCAGCAAGATATCTATAACCTATCTCGTAAAGCATGGACTAAGCGCAAGCCGATCGAACACGGTGGTTTACTCAAATACGTACACGGCGGCGAATATCATGCCTATAACCCTGATGTGGTTGGCACTCTGCAAACCGCAGTAAAAACAGGTGAAACATCGGATTATCTCTCTTTTGCTAAGCAAGTAAATGCTCGTCCTGCCGCAGTGTTACGCGACTTAATGAGCCTCAGAAAAGCCGACCAACCTCTACCACTCGAGCAAGTCGAGCCTAACAGCGATCTGTTTAAACGCTTCGACTCTGCGGCGATGTCGATTGGCGCGTTGAGTCCAGAAGCGCACGAAGCATTAGCAATGGCGATGAACCGCTTGGGTGGTTACTCCAACTCTGGTGAAGGTGGTGAAGACCCACGACGTTTTGGGACTGACCGTAACTCTCGCATTAAGCAAATAGCCTCGGGCCGTTTTGGTGTGACACCGCATTACTTAACCAATGCAGATGTTCTACAAATCAAGGTCGCGCAAGGTGCGAAGCCCGGAGAAGGTGGTCAACTGCCAGGTCATAAGGTGACGGCAGAAATCGCTAAGCTGAGATACTCAGTTCAAGGCGTCACTCTGATCTCCCCTCCTCCGCACCACGATATCTACTCAATCGAAGATTTGGCTCAGCTGATTTTCGACCTTAAGCAAGTGAATCCTAACGCCTTGGTTTCAGTGAAGTTAGTATCTGAACCGGGTGTCGGTACTATCGCGACAGGTGTAGCAAAAGCTTATGCCGATCTGATTACCATTTCTGGCTACGATGGTGGTACCGCGGCAAGCCCACTAACTTCGGTGAAATACGCAGGTTGCCCTTGGGAACTAGGCTTAGCCGAAACTCAACAAGCACTGGTTGCTAACGGCCTTCGTCATAAGATCCGTCTACAAGTCGACGGTGGTCTGAAAACCGGTCTTGATGTGATTAAAGGGGCGATTTTAGGTGCTGAAAGCTTTGGCTTTGGTACCGCACCAATGGTCGCAATGGGTTGTAAGTTCCTACGCATTTGTCACCTCAACAACTGTGCAACGGGTGTGGCGACTCAAGATGAAACGCTGCGCCGCGAATACTTCAAAGGTCTGCCAGATATGGTGGTGAACTACTTTACTGGCCTAGCCGATGAAGTTCGCCAATACCTTGCAGAGCTTGGTGTAGAAAAACTTACAGACCTGATTGGTCGTACTGATTTGCTTGAAGCCGTTCAAGGCCTCACTGCGAAACAGAGCAAACTCGATCTATCTTCAATACTCGAAGCTCCAGTTTCTCCAGAGGGTCACCCACTATTTTGGACCGAGCCAAACGCACCATTTGATAAGGCGCAACTCAACCAACAGATCCTTGATGATGCACTCGATGCAATTGAGAAACGTCAATCCACCAGCCTTTACTACAACGTGATCAACACAGACCGCTCGATTGGCGCTCGTATCTCTGGTGAAATTGCTAAGCGATACGGCAACCAAGGGATGGCAGGTTCACCAATCAAGTTATATCTCGACGGTACCGCAGGTCAGTCTTTTGCGGTTTGGAACGCAGGCGGCGTTGAGCTTTACCTAACGGGTGATGCCAATGACTATGTAGGCAAAGGCATGGCTGGCGGCAAGGTGGTTATCAAGCCTCACCAAGGCACCGCCTTTACTTGTAACGAAGCGACCATCATAGGCAACACTTGTCTGTATGGCGCAACCGGAGGCAAGCTATTTGCTGCCGGTACTGCAGGCGAACGATTTGGTGTACGTAACTCAGGTACGGTTGCGGTGATTGAGGGTGCGGGTGACAACGCCTGTGAATACATGACGGGCGGTATTGTTGCCATTCTTGGCGCAACCGGAGTGAACTTCGGTGCCGGTATGACGGGTGGTTTTGCTTATGTGATGGATAAGAACGAGGACTTCCAAGGCCGAGTGAACAACGAATCGGTCGAAGCTCTTTCTCTGTCTGATCTATTTATCCACCAAGAACATCTACGCGGCCTGATTGCAGAGCACTTAGAAGAGACTGGCTCAGTACACGCTGAAGCTATTCTGGCGAACTTTGATGAATGGATTCCGAAGTTCTACCTAGTGAAGCCAAAGACGGCGGATCTTAACACCTTGCTCGGTCACCAAAGCCGTAGCTCTGCTGAACTTCGTGTTCAAGCGCAATAATTGGAAGGAGCCAATAATGAGCCAGAATGTATACCAATTTATTGATGTGAATCGCGTAGACCCAGCGAAGAAACCAATCAAGATACGTAAGATTGAGTTTGTAGAGATCTACGAACCTTTCACTAAACAGCAAGCCAAGGCGCAAGCTGATCGCTGTTTAGACTGTGGTAACCCTTACTGTGAATGGAAGTGTCCAGTCCACAACTACATCCCTCAGTGGCTCAAGCTTGCCAATGAAGGGCGCATTATCGAAGCGGCTGAACTGTCTCACCAGACCAACAGCTTGCCTGAGGTTTGCGGACGAGTTTGTCCTCAAGACCGTTTGTGTGAAGGCTCTTGTACCCTCAACGACGATTTCGGCGCAGTAACCATCGGCAACATTGAAAAATACATCAATGACAAAGCGTTCGAGATGGGTTGGAAACCAGACATGTCGCATGTCGAGTGGACCGACAAAAAGGTCGCAATCATTGGCGCAGGCCCTGCCGGTCTTGCTGCTGCTGACATCTTAGTTCGAAACGGTGTGAAGGCCGTAGTATTTGATCGCTACCCGGAGATCGGTGGCCTGCTCACATTTGGTATCCCATCGTTCAAACTAGAGAAAGGCATCATGGAAAACCGTCGCCGTATCTTTAGCGGTATGGGGGTCGAATTTAAGATGAATACCGAAGTCGGTAAAGACGTTCAACTACAACAACTGGTCGATGACTATGATGCTGTTTTCTTGGGTGTCGGCACCTATAAAAACATGCGTGCTGGGTTAGATAACGAAGACGCACCGGGCGTTTATGATGCACTGCCATTCCTTGTTTCCAATACCTACAAGGTCATGGAACTGGATAACCCAACACCATTCATCGACATGAAAGGCAAAAAAGTGGTTGTGCTCGGTGGTGGTGATACCGCGATGGACTGTGTCCGAACCTCGATTCGCCAACATGCAGCTAATGTTGTCTGTGCTTACCGCCGAGATGAAGCCAATATGCCGGGCTCTCGCCGTGAGGTGAAGAATGCGCGTGAAGAGGGTGTGAAGTTCAAGTTCAACCTCCAACCTATTGGCTTAGAGCTTAACAACGCTGGTCATGTGGTTGGCGTTAAATTCGTGAAAACCGCTTTGGGTGAACCTGATGAAGCAGGTCGCCGTCGCCCGGAACCTGTAGAAGGTAGTGAGCATGTTCTTGAAGCAGATGCCGTTATCATGGCATTTGGTTTCCAACCTCATGCGATGGAATGGCTAGAACCTTTCGGTGTGGAGCTCGATCAGTGGGGTCGCATCAAGGCTCCTAACAAACAAGAGTTTCAATACCAAACCACCAACAGCAAGATCTTTGCAGGTGGTGATGCGGTTCGAGGATCTGACTTAGTGGTGACCGCTATCGATGAAGGCCGTAAAGCCGCAGAAGGGATATTGGATTACCTAGAAGTGTGATTAATCTAAGGTTTCCTTTATTACTCAGTTCGTTACTATAAAAAAAGGATCCAATGATGGATCCTTTTTTGAATTAGATACGTTTATCACAAGCATAACGAAAATACGTAAAACAATCGCAAACAAGCCAATACCTATAACTACAATTAAAACTAAAACAACGCCATAGGAAACACTATGAAAAAAGCCGCTCTCCTCTCTCTATCTCTTTTGACTTTAACCGCTTGCAGCCAAGGAATCACGGACATGAAAGACAGAACTTCATCACCTTGTGGAGACAAACCAAACTGCGTATCAACTCAAGATGACCGTGAGCAGCACGCATTGGCCGCGTTTGAGTTATCAGATTCAGCGAGCTTAGATGCGATTGAGCAGGTTGCGCTAACCTTACCGGGATCGAAAACCGCGAGTAAAACAGAAGATTATCTGCGTGTTGAATGCACCTCCCGCATCATGCGTTTTGTCGATGACTTAGAACTTAAAATCACCGATGGCAAATTGATCGTGCGTTCAGAGTCTCGTACTGGCCATTCTGATTTTGGCGTAAACCGAAAACGAGCTGAACAACTTCGTGCTAGCTTAAAAAGCGAAGGCCTAATCAAATAGATAAAAGAATACGCAGATAAATCGCTGCTATTCGGATGAGAAGTGCCTCTGGGCAGTCGCTCGACACTTCTTATCCATGCTACAATTTCGCTCTACTGTTTAAATATTATTTATTAAGAGACTACACATGAAAATCGGCATCATTGGCGCAATGGAGCAAGAAGTTGCGATCCTAAAAGCAGCAATTTCAGACATTACTGAAGTTAATAAAGGCGGTTGTACCTTTTTCTCTGGTCAGCTAAATGGTGTTGACGTTGTTTTGCTTCAATCTGGCATTGGTAAAGTAGCAGCGGCTGTTGGTACTTCAATCCTACTAAGCGAATACCAACCAGATGTCGTTCTCAACACGGGCTCTGCTGGCGGTTTTGATTCAACACTGAACCTTGGCGATGTGGTTATCTCAACTGAAGTTCGACACCACGATGCAGACGTTACAGCTTTCGGTTACGAAATCGGCCAAATGGCAGGTCAACCTGCAGCGTTCAAAGCTGACGACAAACTGATGGCTGTTGCTGAACAAGCACTAGCACAAATGGAAGACAAGCATGCCGTTCGCGGTCTTATCTGTACTGGCGACGCATTTGTTTGCACGGCAGAACGCCAAGAGTTCATCCGCAAGCACTTCCCATCTGTTGTTGCTGTAGAGATGGAAGCATCGGCTATCGCTCAAGCTTGTCACCAATTCCAAGTACCATTCGTGGTTGTTCGTGCAATCTCTGATGTTGCAGACAAAGAATCACCAATGAGCTTCGAAGAGTTCCTGCCACTAGCAGCGCAAAGCTCTTCTGAAATGGTTATCAAGATGGTTGCCCTACTAAAGTAAGCGACTAGACATGCAAACACTGTTTGATCAGGTATTTGCAAATGGCGTGCTCCTTGTGATGTGGGGAGCACTGCTTTTTCATTTGGTTTTACCTATCCCCCATGCCGCACACCCCACAACCTTATGGCATAAGTTTGCTGAGCTTTTAGCAAGCAAGGTTAATAACAACCACAACTATTCCCAAAGCTTAATCTCAGGCACATTAGCCTGGGGGTTAATGGTACTGCCAACTCTGGTTATTCTCTTGGCACTGCAACCATTGGTTTGGCAATCTCAACTGTTTGAATTGGCACTGTTATTACTCGCGATTGATTGGCGCAATAATGAAAAGCTGGCTAACCAACTGATCAAAGCACTTGGCCGAGAAGATAAAGCGGCCGCTCGTCAGTTACTGGCTCCGATTGTCAATCGTCAAACCGAATCACTTTCGTCACTTGGCCTCGGCAAAGCCGCCACAGAAACCATCATCATGGGTTACGCTCGTAACGTAGTTTGTGTGTTGTTCTGGTACGCCATTGGTGGTGGAATCACCGCGTTAATGTATCGTCTTTTGGTCGAGTTAGCTCGAGCTTGGTCGCCAAGTCGTAAGCAATTTTCGCCATTCGGCTCAACGGCGATCAAGATAGTCGCGATTCTCGAATTTATACCGATGCGTTTGTTTGCTTTGATGATCGTATGTGGTGATAAAGCAACGCACACATTTAAAATGATGCTAGTCCAAAGTCGCTCTTGGCCCCTACCCGGCCCAGCCTGGTTAATCACGGCTGTTGGCAACAAGCTGGAGTTATCATTGGGTGGCCCTGCGATTTACGACAACACCAAAGCCATTCGCGCAAAATTAGGCGGAAGAATCGCACCGTCAGCTCTGCATCTATCTCAGGTTCAGAAACTACTCTTTGGTCGCATCGCTATCTGGATTTTTTTACAAAGCCTAGCCTTACTATTTATTCACCAAGGGATTTAGAGTGAAACCTTCAGCACTTGTTACAAGCCTTACTTTTTTGTCTTCCAGCTTATGGCTGCCTTTATCATTTGCAAAAGAAGCACCACTGACTCAAGAAAAAGTACAGCCGGCTCAACGCGTGGTCAGCCTTGCTCCTCATGCCACTGAGATCGCGTACAGCGCAGGTTTAGGTAACAACCTTGTCGCCGTAAGTGAACGAAGTGATTACCCACCACAAGCCGACAAGCTTGAAAAAGTGGCAAACTATCAAGGCATCAAGGTTGAGAAGATCATCGCACTTCAGCCTGATTTGATTCTTGCGTGGCCAGCCGGAAACCCGCCCAGAGAGCTCGCGAAACTAGAGCAATTTGGTTTTAATATTTACTACTCCAAAACCAAAAGCCTAGACAGTATCGCAACCAATATTGAACAACTGAGCCAATACGCTAGCGATCCAAGTATTGGCGAAAATAACGCTCAGCAATACCGAGAGCAGCTCAGCGCGTTGAGACTAAAATACAAAGATGCCGAGCCAGTAAACTACTTCTACCAGCTCAGTGAGAAGCCGATCATCACTGTTGCTCAAGGACACTGGCCAAGTGAGGTGTTTGAGTTTTGTGGTGGCCACAATATTTTTGAAGACAGCGCCTCACCATATCCGCAAGTTGGTATTGAACAAGTTGTATTAAGAAAGCCGCAAGTGATCTTCACTTCTCAGCACGCGATTGAGAATGGAACCATGTGGCAAACATGGGAAGATGAGATCCCAGCAGTCGCTCAAAATCAGATTTGGTCCCTCAATTCAGACTGGATTAATCGCCCGACAACAAGAACTTTGAAAGCGATCCAACAAGTGTGCGATTTCTTCGATAGAGCTAGGCAAAATCACTAACTATTTGCTGCGTTTTTTCGTACAATTCGCCACCGACCTGTCCCTACAATTTTAACTATAAGAGCACCAGTATCATGGACTCCATGCTGCTTTATATTATCGATTTATTTGGCACTGCCATCTTTGCCGTCTCAGGCGTATTTGTCGCTGGCCGTCTTAAGATGGATCCCTTTGGTGTCGCCGTTCTAGGCAGTGTTACCGCAATTGGTGGCGGTACAATTCGAGACATGGCATTGGGTGCAACCCCCGTGTTTTGGATCACCGATACCACCTACCTTTGGGTCATCATCATAACCTGTTTACTGACCATGATTATTGTCAGACGCCCGAAACGTCTGGCTTGGTGGATATTGCCGGTATGTGATGCGATTGGCTTAGCGGTGTTTGTAGGCATTGGTGTAGAAAAGGCGCTTATCTATCAAGATTCAGCATTAGTGGCCATCATCATGGGTGTTATCACCGGTTGCGGTGGCGGTATTATCCGTGACGTACTTGCCCGTGAAGTGCCAATGATTCTAAGAAGTGAAGTCTACGCGACCGCTTGTATTATTGGTGGCGCTTTCCATACCATGGCGATCAGCATGGGGCACGACTCAGAAACTGCATTTCTGGCCGGCGTATTCTCAACACTATTGATCAGACTTGGCGCTATTCGTTGGCATTTATCATTGCCGACCTTCGCCATCAAATAAGCTATCTTTGCAAAGAGAAAGGCTCCGCAAAGGAGCCTTTTTTAATCCGGTTTCAAATCACTTATACCCTCTATTTCTACTCTTCAAAGATCCCTTCTTTTCCTAACATTCAATTTAGTTAGGTCGTTAGTCAACACCTTAGTAAGGTTTTTTGTTTACTTATATAATTCGCAGGCTATATTAATAAACAAATAGCTTTATAAATAAATTTATTTACTAACATTGGCAAAAGGGAGTTCAAGATGAGTATTGGTAAAGTGGGCATTGTTTTCTTCTCTAAGAATGGAGCAACTAAGCAAGTTGCTGAGACAATCGCTGAAGGCATTAACACTCAACAACCTAACTCAGTACTCCTTGTCGAAGTGCTATCTTCTGAAGTGGTCGAAGGAAGATATGACAATGATGATAAGCTCAAGTCATTAGACAGTTGTGACGCCATTATCTTTGGCTCCCCGACTTATATGGGTTCACCAGCCGCGCAGTTTAAGAGCTTTATGGATGCAAGTAGTGATAGCTATTGTAAGAAAGCATGGCGAAATAAACTCGCAGCCGGTTTTACCACTGGTGGCAGCCTTAACGGTGAACAACAACAAACCTTGTTGAGTTTTTTCACTCTGGCTTGTCAGCATGGCATGATTTGGGCTGGGCTTGATATCTCAAAGCACATTGATGACTTAGGTTTAAATCGCACAGGGTCAAGCATTGGTTTGGTCGCCAGTGAAGATGAGACGGCAGATAGCACCAATAGTCACATCAACAGTAACGATCTTCAGACCGCTTTCTATTTTGGTCAGCGCATCGCGAGTCTAGTTAAGAGAACCTAAACTAACTAGTTAGCTGACGGGCTAGCTTCAAAACTCCTAGCTTGATTAATATCTATGAGCCCAAGACTAGAGAATGAATGTTGTTTGAGGTAAGTTGAAACAATCATTCCCAACTTTCATGAATATAACCCAATGCTACTCGAAGGAATCGAAACTCTACTGGTATTGAGTAAAGCCAAGACCATGAGCCGCACAGGCAGTTTGCTTTATATCAGCCAATCAGCGGTCAGCAAACGGATTGCGAATTTAGAAAAGAAGCTAGGTAAAAAGCTCATTGAACCGAGTGGCCGACAGATAAAACTCACGCCAGATGCGATAGCATTAATAGAGAGTATTGGCCCTACATTCAATGAACTTCGCGGGCTTATTTATGAACAGCAAGAGTTGGAAGATACCACTCTCATCACCCTAGACAGCTCTAAATCTCTGATAGCCGGTTATTTAGGTGAGATGATGGGCCAATTTATCCAGCAAGATAAGTACATCACCATTACCACCAACCACACGCCGAGAATCATAGAGCGAGTGCAATCTGGCAAGGCGACCTTGGGGTTGTGTGCTGGCTTACTGCCACCGCATCATGGGTTGATGACCTTCCATCTATTTGATGAGCCGTTTTACATAGTGAGTAAGTCACCGCTAACGGAGCTTCCTCCAATGGTCATCACTAACGACATGACCAACCCTGCCAATTCTTATCAACTTTCTGTATTAGAGAAGTTTGGTATCAAACCCTTGATGGAGATGGATGCCTACACCGCAGCGGCTCAACTTGCATTGGGCGGGACTGGGCCAGCGTTAATACCGCTCTCTATCGTAAAAACACTCAATATTGAGCCTCAATATCTGTATAGCTTCACCGAATTAGCAGGCTTGATTCGGCCGATTCATATCTGTGTCAGACCAAATAGTTACCAGTCTCCACGAGTTAAAACACTGATAGAATCCATTGTTGATGCTGTTCCCAAAGCAGTTTAGACGCCATTAGCATCGACATCACGATCACAAGGGGGCGAATCCATTTCTGCCCTTTTGTCACCACCACTTTAGCGCCAAGCTGAGCGCCCATAAATCCACCGACCGCCATCACTAATCCCAACTCCCAAATAGGCAAACCAGCCAAAATAAAGAAAATTAAGGCAGCGATATTCGAGGTAAAGTTAAGTACTTTAGTACGCGCCGTAGCATCGACTAACGAGAAGTGACCAATAGCAACAAAGCAGACGGTGAAGATAGAACCTGTTCCTGGGCCAAAAAAGCCATCATAGAAACCCACGCCGCCACCAATACACAGAGCAAACATGGCCTCAGAGATCTTCTGTTTTCCTTCAGACGCTCTAGTTTGGGGTGCCAACAGGAAATAGAGAGAGATAGCGATAAGCAGCAGTGGGATAACACTGGTCAGTAGGCTCGCATCAATGTGCTGGACTAACTCAGCGCCAATTGCAGAGCCAATAAAGGTACAAAAGATAGCAAGGCGCATCTCTTTGATGCTGACGATACCGTTGCGCACGAAATACCAACTCGCAGAGAAGCTGCCAAATGAGCTTTGGAGTTTGTTAGTTGCCAATGCCTGCGTCGGTGGAACTCCAGCCGCTAGCAATGCAGGTAGAGTCAGTAACCCACCGCCGCCAGCCATTGCATCAATAAAGCCTGCTGCCGTTGCAACAACAAACAAGATAGCCAATATTTCTAGAGTGATTTCCATATACCCAACGCCTTAATGTCCTGTGTAGCGACAAGTTACCACTCACGGCAGACGAGCAATAACGAAACACAAGATTCTAACCTATTCCAAATATTCATCATTAAGTTACCGCGGAATAACAGACATAAAAAAGCCCACTCCGAAGAGTGGGCTTTGAGCATTTATATCCGCTTATCAGCGATACACTTTAGGCGATTAAGCTTGAGAAGCTTTAACCTGAGCGTGTAGCTCTTGAACTGAAGTTACTGACGTTTTCGCGTCTGCAGTGTGCGCCATACAAGTCGCGAATGCAGCGTTTAGCGTAGTCGTGTAGTTAACTTTCTCAGCAAGTGCACCACGACGAAGAACTTTAGAATCTTCAATCGCTTGACGGCCAGCTGCAGTGTTCACGATGTACGTGTACTCGTTGTTCTTGATACGGTCAAGAATGTGAGGACGACCTTCATGTACCTTGTTTACTAGACGTGGGTTGATGCCCGCTTCGCCAAGGATAACCGCAGTACCGTGCGTTGCGTCTAGCTGGTAACCAAGCTTAGATAGCTTAGATGCTAGGTCAACAACACGCTCTTTGTCGCCTTCGCGAACAGAAAGAAGTGCACGACCGCCTTCTGGGTAGATGTTGCCACAACCCAATTCAGCTTTAGAGTATGCTTCAGCAAACGTCGCACCAACACCCATAACTTCACCAGTAGAGCGCATTTCAGGGCCTAACAGTGGGTCAACACCAGGGAACTTGTTGAATGGAAGTACAACTTCTTTCACTGAGTAGTAAGGAGGGATGATTTCTTTCGTAAAGCCTTGAGACTCTAGAGATTGACCCGCCATTACACGAGCAGCAATCTTAGCGATTGGCGCGCCAGTTGCTTTAGATACAAATGGAACCGTACGTGCTGCACGAGGGTTAACCTCGATTAGGTACACTTCATTGTTCTTAACAGCAAACTGCGTGTTCATCAGACCACGAACACCCAACTCGAACGCTAGCTTTTCAACTTGCTCGCGCATTACGTCTTGGATTTCTTGGCTTAGCGTGTATGCAGGAAGAGAACATGCTGAGTCACCTGAGTGAACACCCGCTTGCTCGATGTGCTCCATGATACCGCCGATTACAACGCGCTCGCCGTCACAAATCGCATCTACGTCAACTTCAACAGCGTCATCTAGGAAGCTATCAAGTAGTACTGGAGATTCGTTTGATACGCTAACTGCTTCGTTGAAGTAGCGACGTAGGTCTTGCTCGTCGTATACGATTTCCATCGCACGACCACCAAGTACGTAAGAAGGACGTACAACCAGTGGGAAGCCGATTTCACGAGATTTCTCTACCGCTTGCTCCATTGTTGTTACTGTTGCGTTTTCTGGCTGAAGTAGGCCTAGACGGTCTACAGCAACTTGGAAACGCTCACGGTCTTCTGCACGGTCGATTGCGTCAGGGCTAGTACCGATGATTGGTACACCAGCTGCTTCAAGAGCACGAGCCAGTTTAAGTGGTGTTTGACCACCGTACTGAACGATAACGCCTTTTGGCTTCTCAACACGAGCGATTGCCAGTACGTCTTCCAGAGTTACTGGTTCGAAGTACAGACGGTCAGACGTATCGTAGTCTGTAGAAACAGTCTCAGGGTTACAGTTAACCATGATAGTTTCATAGCCATCTTCACGTAGCGCTAGTGATGCATGTACACAACAGTAGTCAAATTCAATACCTTGGCCGATACGGTTTGGACCGCCGCCTAGAATCATGATTTTTTCTTTGTCTGTTGGGTTTGCTTCACACTCGTCATCGTAAGATGAGTACATGTAAGCCGTATCTGAAGAGAATTCAGCCGCACACGTATCTACACGCTTGTACACCGGGTGGATATCGTACTGGTCACGTAGACGACGGATTTCGCTTTCTGCTACACCTAGAATCTTAGATAGGCGCGCATCAGCAAAACCTTTACGCTTAAGCTTGTTTAGCTCGTCTTTATTTAGACCAGCAAAGCCTTTCGCTTTAAGTTCTTGCTCTAGCTTAACGATGTCTTCGATTTGAACTAGGAACCAACGGTCGATTTGCGTTAGGTTGAATACACCGTCTACCGACATACCAGCACGGAATGCGTCAGCGATGTACCAAATACGCTCTGCGCCAGCTTCTTTCAGTTCGTGACGGATAGTCGTTAGAGCATCTGGTGCGTCTAGGTCTACCATTTCGTCAAAACCAGTCGCGCCAACTTCTAGGCCGCGAAGTGCTTTTTGTAGAGATTCTTGTTGGTTACGGCCGATAGCCATAACTTCACCAACCGACTTCATTTGCGTCGTTAGACGGTCGTTAGCACCTGCAAATTTCTCGAAGTTAAAACGAGGAATCTTAGTTACTACGTAGTCGATTGTTGGTTCGAATGATGCTGGAGTTGCGCCGCCTGTGATGTCATTCATTAGCTCGTCTAGCGTGAAACCAACAGCCAGTTTCGCTGCAATCTTAGCGATTGGGAAACCTGTTGCTTTAGATGCTAGTGCAGAAGAGCGAGATACACGTGGGTTCATCTCGATGATAACCATACGGCCATCTTTCGGGTTGATACCAAACTGTACGTTTGAACCACCTGTTTCAACACCAATCTCGCGTAGTACTGCTAGAGATGCGTTACGCATTAGTTGGTATTCTTTGTCTGTCAGCGTTTGAGCTGGAGCCACGGTGATTGAGTCACCCGTGTGAATACCCATTGGGTCGAAGTTTTCAATCGCACATACGATGATGCAGTTGTCGTTTTTGTCACGAACCACTTCCATCTCGTACTCTTTCCAACCGATAAGTGATTCATCGATAAGAAGTTCGTTTGTTGGAGATAAGTCCAAACCACGACGACAGATTTCTTCAAATTCTTCTTTGTTGTAAGCGATACCGCCACCCGTACCACCCATTGTGAACGATGGACGAATGATACAAGGGAAGCCAACCATGTCTAAAACTTTGTAAGCTTCTTCCATCGTTTTCGCTGTATCAGCAGTTGGACACTCAAGGCCAATTGCTTTCATTGCTTTATCGAAGCGTGAACGGTCTTCTGCTTTATCGATAGCGTCAGCCGTTGCACCAATCATTTCAACACCGAACTCTTCAAGAACGCCGTGCTTTTCTAGGTCTAGAGCACAGTTCAATGCAGTTTGGCCACCCATAGTCGGTAGAACTGCATCAGGCTTCTCTTTAGCGATGATGTTACGCACAACTTCCCATTGGATAGGCTCGATGTAAGTTGCATCTGCCATATCTGGGTCAGTCATGATTGTCGCTGGGTTCGAGTTTACAAGAATAACTCGGTAACCTTCTTCGCGAAGCGCTTTACAAGCTTGAGCACCAGAGTAATCGAACTCACATGCTTGGCCGATAACGATCGGGCCAGCACCTAGAATAAGAATACTTTTAATGTCAGTACGTTTTGGCATTGTCTACTACTCCGAATTACGCTGTGTGCTGTTTGATTAGTTCAATAAAGTGGTCGAATAACGGCGCTGCGTCTTCTGGACCTGGGCTTGCTTCAGGGTGACCTTGGAAGCTGAATGCTGGTTTGTCTGTACGGTGAATACCTTGTAGAGAACCATCAAATAGTGATTTGTGCGTTGCACGTAGTGTCTCTGGAAGGGTTTCTTCGTCAGCAGCAAAGCCGTGGTTTTGCGAAGTAATCATCACAACATCACGATCTAAATCTTTAACCGGGTGGTTTGCACCGTGGTGACCAAACTTCATCTTCACTGTCTTAGCGCCTGACGCAAGAGCAAGAATCTGGTGGCCTAGACAGATACCGAAGATCGGTAAACCTTTTTCTAGGAACACTTTTGTCGCTTCAATTGCGTAAGTACATGGTTCTGGGTCACCAGGGCCATTTGAAAGGAAAACACCGTCTGGGTTCAGAGCAAGTACTTCTTCAGCTGAAGTCTCAGCAGGAACAACCGTTAGGCGGCAGCCGCGGTCAACAAGCATTCGTAGGATGTTTCGTTTTGCACCGAAGTCATAAGCAACAACGTGGTATGGCAATTCTGAGTCTGCTTTCGCTTCAGGAAGTCCACCCGTAAGCGTCCACGAACCCTGTTTCCATTGATACGCTTCTTTTGTTGTAACTTCTTTCGCAAGGTCCATACCTTTCAGGCCAGGGAATTCTTTTGCTTTAGCTAGAGCCAAAGCTTCGTCTAGGTTGTTACCCGCTACGATACAACCGTTCTGTGCGCCTTTTTCACGAAGAATACGCGTCAGCTTACGAGTATCGATATCAGCGATACCAACAACGTTTTGCGACTTAAGGTAATCAGAAAGGGATTGTTCATTACGGAAGTTAGAAGCGATTAGAGGGAGATCGCGAATCACAAGGCCTTGAGCGTGGATTGAAGAAGATTCTTCGTCTTCGGAATTGGTTCCGGTATTGCCAATGTGAGGGTAAGTAAGGGTAACGATTTGTTGAGAATAGGAAGGATCAGTGAGGATTTCTTGGTACCCCGTCATCGAGGTATTAAAAACGACTTCACCAACTGCAGAACCTACAGCGCCAATGGCTTCACCGTGAAATACTGTCCCATCTTCTAGGACGAGTAGTGCTGACTTCTTCAAGACAACCTCCAGAAATAAAAATGCATTAAAATTGATTTAATTTGCAAATCTACCTTCCTGCAACACCAAAAACTGCGTGTTTATGGAAATTAGACAAATTGGCGGTATTTTAGTGATCTGCGTGATACGTGTCAACATTTAACTCAAAAGAAATTAAACATTTGTAAGGACTAATTCAATTTACCCCCTCAAAGCCCCAAAAGTTCAACTTTCATACGCATTTAGCTCGAATATTACGATTTTCTAATTTTCACCCCTCATTTTAACCAACCATAGAGTGACAAAAATATCAGCAACAAAACGCAATCGATAAATACCAAGAGAAAACATGGCAATTTAAAGATCTAAAACAAAAAACACACCAAAGACCACATAAACAACATAGAAATAGAGGAAAAATGACGATAATAAGAAAGTAGAAGGAAGGTAGTAGAAGAGAGATTACTAAGGAAAAGGCACCAAATAAAGAAAGCGCCGGCAATTGCCAGCGCATAAATATCTATTTACAGGTCATTCAAACCAAGCACATCCGTCATGGTATAAAAGCCTGCTGGTTTATCATTTAACCAAACCGCGGCCTTGATTGCGCCATTAGCAAAGGTCATTCGATCAGTGGCTTTATGGGTAATTTCCACTCGTTCACCGATATCAGCAAACATAGCGGTGTGTTCACCAATAATGTCACCGGCACGAATCGTCGCGAAACCAATCTCATCTTTAGTACGCTCGCCAGTAATACCTTCGCGTGACCATACAGCTACATCGTTCAGTTCGTTACCCATCGCACCCGCAATAGCTTCGCCCATACCAATCGCAGTACCTGACGGTGCATCGACTTTATGACGGTGATGAGCCTCAACGATCTCGACATCACAATAGTCGCCCATCACTTTAGCGGCCTTCTCTAGCAGCTTAAAGACCAGGTTTACACCAACGCTGTAGTTAGGTGCCATTACGATCGCCATCTCTTTTGAAGCCGCATCAATCACCTGCTTCTCTTCTTCAGAGAAACCCGTCGTACCGATGATCAGTTTTTTACCGTGACGTTTACAAAGTTCAATATTCGCTAATGTGCTAACAGGGGCTGTAAAATCGACAATCACATCAAACTCTTCGATGGCTTTAGACAAATCATCGACTAAAGCAACATCAAAACGACCTTCACCGCATAACTCGCCGACATCTACGCCGACCAAAGATGACTCTGGACGCTCTGAACCAGCTCCAACACTTGCTTCTGAATTATGATGAGCGGCTTTCACCAAGTTGCGACCCATACGGCCCGCTGCTCCTGCAATTGCAATTCTTACCACTGCGAATATCTCCATTGTTTTGGTTACCGTTGCCACTTATCTCTTGCAGCAACGTTCAATCGATTAATCTCTTTAAACTAACAACAATCTCAAACTCAGGCTAGCAATTACGAAAACTCTTTTATTACTCGCTCTAAAATTGGCACATTTGCCTCAGGGAAGGCGTATTGATTCAATGATTCTAGGCTTACCCATTCACCTTGTTGACCTTCTTTACCATAAGGCTGCTCTTCAAAGTCGGTCACAAGGATGAAGTCGAACTTAAGCGACTTATCGGTGTAATCAAATTCAAGGTGCTCAAACAGAGACTGTTCTGTCACCTTGATGCCAATCTCTTCATCAAGTTCACGAGTCATTGCTTGTTCAATGGTTTCGCCCACTTCAACCTTGCCACCAGGAAACTCCCAGAAACCGCCTTTGTGTTTGTCGTCCGGACGTTTAGTGATAAATACCTGCGACTTATCTTGGTTGAAGATAATGCCCGCTACTATGTGGATTCTTTTCATGTGTTGGTGTTCCTTAATAAAGCACTTCGCTCACACAGTCCCTGAATACGTCATCCTCAAGAAGGAGGAACGACTGAGTTGGGTATCTAAAACAATATGAGCCTAACTAAACGAGATTCCCTATTACACTCGTTCCTCGCTATAGGGAATGACGACTTCCTTGCGTAACAAAGTAAGCCATGAAATTTACATACAAAAAGAGCCGCCTAAGCGACTCTTTTTATCAAAACTATATTAAGGCAAAGCTGTATTGGTTGAGAACGAGGAGGCGACGCGGAGTTTACAAGTGTAAATGAGCATCGCCGACGTAGTTATCAGCCACTACAGCAAAGCATTAGTCAATTTTACCGTGACACTGTTTGTATTTTTTGCCGCTTCCACATGGGCATGGTTCGTTACGACCCACTTTACGCTCATCACGTACTACCGTTTGTGGAGATGCCGCTTCAGCTTCATCGTCAGCTAGCTGGTTTTCAGCCGTTGCATGTTGTGCTTGTGCACGACGCGCCGCTTCTTCAGCTTGAGCTTGACGTTGAGCTTCCATCTTTTCAACTTCTTCTTGTTGCTGAACGCGAACTTTAGAAAGGATGGTAACAACGTCTGTTTTTAGTACATCTAGTAGGCCTTCAAACAGTTCAAACGACTCGCGCTTGTACTCTTGTTTCGGGTTCTTCTGAGCATAACCACGTAAGTGGATACCTTGACGAAGGTGATCCATCGCAGCCAGGTGCTCTTTCCAAAGACCGTCTAGCGTTTGTAGCATCACAGATTTCTCGAAGTTACGCAGTACTTGAGCACCAACCACTTCTTCTTTCTGTTTGTACGAATCAACCGCCATAGCAAGAATACGCTCACGCAATGCTTCTTCATAAAGCTTGTCGTCTTCGTCTAACCAACCTTGAATATCAAAGTCTAGATCGAAGTCATTCTTCAGACGATCTTGCAGACCCGCGATATCCCACATATCTTCAAGAGACTGAGGTGCGATGTATTCATCAATCACTGATGCCAGTACATCTTCACGGTTGTGTTCGATCATCTCGCTGATGTCGTCAGAACTCATCAGTTCGTCACGAAGCTCATAAACCACTTTACGTTGGTCATTAGCTACATCATCGTACTCAAGAAGCTGCTTACGAATATCGAAGTTACGACCTTCCACTTTACGTTGTGCTTTTTCAATTGAGCGAGAAAGCATCTTAGATTCAATCGCTTCGCCTTCGTCCATACCACTTTGGATAAGACCAGCCATACGATCCGATGTGAAGATACGTAGCAGAGAGTCTTCCATTGATAAGTAGAAACGAGAAGAACCCGCATCACCTTGACGACCAGAACGGCCACGTAGCTGGTTATCGATACGACGAGATTCATGACGCTCAGTACCAATGATGTGCAGACCACCAGACTCAAGTACTTTATCGTGGATTACTCTCCAGTCAGCTTTGATCTTCTCGATCTGCTCTTTGGTTGGATTATCTAGCTTCTCAACTTGTGCCTGCCAGCTACCACCTAACACGATATCGGTACCACGACCAGCCATGTTAGTTGCGATAGTTACAGCGCTCGGCATACCAGCTTGTGCAACGATCTCTGCTTCCATTTCGTGGAATTTAGCATTTAGAACGCTGTGCTTAATTTTTGCCTTTTTCAGTGCGTTAGACAGTAGTTCAGACTTCTCGATAGAAACCGTACCAACCAATGATGGCTGACCAGCAGCTACACGGTCTTTAATGTCTTCAATGATCGCATTGAACTTGTCTTCTTCGGTACGATAAACCACATCTGGCATATCGTTACGAACCATAGGCTTGTTGGTTGGGATAACCACCGTTTCTAGGCCGTAGATAGACTGGAATTCGAAAGCTTCTGTATCGGCTGTACCTGTCATACCTGACAGCTTTTCGTATAGACGGAAGAAGTTCTGGAATGTAATCGATGCTAGCGTCTGGTTTTCATTCTGAATCTTCACACCTTCTTTAGCTTCAACAGCTTGGTGTAAACCTTCAGACCAACGACGACCTGGCATAGTACGACCAGTATGTTCATCAACGATAACCACTTCGCCTTCTTCAGTAACGATGTAGTCGACGTCTTTCTCAAACAGTACGTGTGCACGCAGCGCTGCATTAACATGGTGCAATAGGCTGATGTTTGTTGGAGAGTAAAGCGTGTCACCCTCTTCCATCAGGCCATTTTTGACCATTAGCTCTTCTACAAATTCTTGACCGTTTTCAGTCAGGTGAACCTGTTTCGATTTCTCGTCCATGGTGTAGTGACCTTCACCACGGTACTCTTCAGAATCTTCTTTATCTTGGCGCTCAAGGTTAGGGATCAACGTGTTAATACGCGTGTAAAGATCTGAACTATCTTCAGCTGGGCCAGAGATAATAAGTGGAGTACGAGCTTCATCGATTAAGATTGAGTCAACCTCATCGACAACAGCAAAGAAGCGCTCACGTTGAACACGATCTTCAGCACGGAAAGCCATGTTGTCACGTAGGTAATCGAAGCCAAACTCGTTGTTTGTTCCGTATAGGATATCCGCTTGGTACGCTTCTTTCTTCTCTGGTGGAGCCATGTTTGGCACGTTCACGCCAACAGTCATACCAAGGAATTCAAATAATGGGCGGTTTGTTTCCGCATCACGCTTTGCTAGGTAGTCGTTCACCGTTACTACGTGAACACCTTTACTAGGTAGGGCGTTGAGATAAGCAGGTAGGGTTGCTGTAAGAGTCTTACCTTCACCAGTACGCATTTCTGCAATTTGGCCAGCATTTAGAACCATGCCACCAATCATTTGCACGTCAAAGTGACGCATGCCGTAAACACGCTTAGACGCTTCACGTACCGTAGCAAATGCTTCAGGTAGAAGTTGGTCTAGCGATTCACCTTTATCTAAGCGCTCACGAAACTCAACCGTTTTTGCTTTTAGCTCTTCGTCTGAAAGTGCTTCAAACGATGGTTCGAAGTTATTAATTTCTTTTACAATTTTTCTAAGGCGGCGCAGTGTTCTGTCATTGCGACTGCCAATTACCTTTGTCAGCAGCTTAGTAATCATGTGCTTGGAATCTCTTCGTTCTCAGATCGTCCGCGATCTATTTTAAATGCCGTCAGTGTCTCTACTAGCTATGAACTAGTCTTCAGTTACTAACCAAGGATACTGAGATAAATCTAGTATCTTTGATATTGTACTTGAGAGTAGAGTTTTCAAGGCTTGAGTTAAAATTAATGCCCTTTAGTGTAAGTAATTTTCACACCAACGACCATTTATAACCCCATTTGTTTGATGTGCTTGGAACTTTTCTTTCTAATTGCTGATGGATTAGCCAGACTGCAGCTCATTGGGAGACAACTTTCGGATGTTGACGACACTGTATCTGGAAAATAGATACAAAAAAACCAGGTCAATGACCTGGTTTTCGAAATCTTATATTGTTGTAAACAACAATTACGCTAGAACCATTCCTGGCTCAGCAAATGCAACAGGAGAGCCTACCTCTTCTTCGAATGTTGCCCATTCCCAAGCTTCTGCGTCAGCAAGTACTGCACGTAGTAGTTGGTTGTTTAGGCCGTGACCTGATTTGTATGCACGGAACTCACCAATAATAGCGTGTCCACACATGTACAAGTCACCAATCGCATCGAGTACTTTATGAGTTACGAACTCATTGTCAAAACGTAGACCTTCTTCATTAAGAATTCGGTATTCGTCCAGTACGATAGCATTATCAAAGCTACCACCAAGTACTAGGTTTTGAGATTGTAGATACTCAATGTCGCGCATGAAGCCGAAAGTACGAGCGCGAGAAATCTCTTTCACAAAACCTTGTGAAGAGAAATCAAACAACAAACGTTGCTCATCAGATTCAATTGCTGGGTGGTTAAAGTCGATCTCAAAGTCCATACGGAAGCCGTTAAATGGAACAAATTCTGCCCACTTATCGCCATCTTCAAAACGGATAGGCTTTTTGATACGAATAAAACGCTTCGCTGCATTCAGTGTTTCTACACCCGCTTGCTGTAGCAAGTATACGAATGGGCTTGCGCTACCATCCATAATTGGGATCTCAGGAGCATCTACTTCAACAATAATGTTGTCGATGCCCATACCCGCTAAAGCTGCGTTAAGGTGTTCCACTGTAGAGATACGTACGCCTTCGTCATTAACAAGAGCTGTACATAGCATAGTGTCACGAACTGACGCTGGATCAGCTGGGAAATCTACAGGTGGATTTACATCTGTACGACGATAAACAATACCTGTATTTGCAGCTGCCGGGCGAAGAGTAAGTGTGACTTTACGACCAGAGTGGAGACCCACACCAGTTGTTTTCACAATTTCTTTCAGAGTACGTTGTCTGATCATCTGCTTGCCTCGTTATCAGTGCTACAAATCACGGTCAGTATTTACCGACCGCGAATTTTACCATTAATTCGACGATAGTCAAATTTTGGGTATTTGTTAATCAGCCTGACGTCGTAAGAATGCTGGAATATCTAAGTATCCACTCTCTTTCTCAGCCTTAGGTGCTGCACTTTGGCTAGCGCCTGTACCTGAAGAAACAGGTGACGTTGTTGGCTGCGGCTTAACTTGAGGTTTAACCTCAGTTTTTTCTTGCAATGGTTGTGCCACTTTCTCTTCCACTTTTGGTGCAGTTTGAGCCGCTACCTGTGGTTGAGGAGTTGGTGCAACCTTAGCTTTACCACCAGCAACTAATGTAATGTCTGGTTTTTTCTCTGTGCCGATACCTGTTGCTACAACAGTTACACGGATTTCATCCGTCATATCAGGGTCTAGAGAAGTACCAATCACAACTGTTGCGTTATCAGATGCGAATGCCTTAACTGTATTACCTACTGTTTCGAATTCATCTAGACGCATATCTAGGCCTGCTGTGATGTTCACAAGAACGCCACGTGCGCCAGCTAAGTCGATGTCTTCTAGTAGTGGGCTAGAAATTGCCGTTTCAGCAGCTTCTTCAGCACGGTCTTCACCTTTTGCGATACCGCTACCCATCATTGCATGACCCATCTCAGACATTACGGTGCGAACATCCGCGAAATCGACGTTAATCATACCAGGGCGAGTAATTAGCTCAGCGATACCTTGTACAGCGTTTTTAAGTACATCATTAGCACTTGCGAAAGCTTCTAGCAGAGTTACGCCGCGGCCAAGTACTTTAAGTAGCTTTTCATTTGGAATCGTAATTAATGAATCCACATGTTTAGAAAGCTCTTCAATACCTTGCTCAGCAAACGCTAAACGCTTTTTGCCTTCAAAGCTAAATGGCTTAGTTACAACAGCAACCGTTAGCACACCCAACTCTTTCGCAACTTCAGCAATAACTGGAGCAGCACCTGTACCAGTACCACCGCCCATACCAGCTGCGATAAATACCATATCGGCGCCAGTTAGAACTTCTTTAATTCTTTCTCGATCTTCGAGAGCTGCATCACGGCCTACTTGTGGGTTTGCACCAGCGCCCAAACCTTTAGTGATATCACCACCAATTTGGATCACGCTGCTCACGCTTGTTTTACGAAGTGCTTGTGCATCAGTGTTAACACTGATGAATTCTACGCCTTCGATTGATTCACGTACCATGTGCTCAACAGCGTTACCGCCACCGCCACCAACTCCAACGACTTTAATTACTGCATCGTCAGACATTTCCATCATCGGTTCAAACATGTGTTATCTCCGTTTTTTCCTGCAACTCAGGTTAAAACTCTTTTTGTATCCAATTACGCAATTTACCAAATAAACCAGACATAGAAGGTGCTGAACGCTTAGGTTCGCTGTAATCACCTTCATCACTGATCTGACAATCTCTTGCGTAATGAAGTAAACCAACCGCCGTAGAATGATACGGCTCTTTAACATAGTCAGTTAAGCCACTAACTTCTAACGGCTTACCAACTCGAACTTGATTGCGGAAAACACGTTCCGCACACTCTACCAATCCGTCAATTTGTGCCGCTCCACCAGTGAGAACGACGCCAGCTGCAAGGTGGTGTTTAATACCTTCATCTCGTAGCTGTAATTGAACCGTATCAATAGTTTGGTTAACGAGACCCATAAGTTCAGTGTAACGTGGTTCAATCACTTCCGACAAAGTTTGTCGTTGCAAACTTCTCGATGGGCGACCACCAACACTTGGGACGTTAACAGAATCATCCTTGCTTACGAGTTCACTCAGAGCGCAACCATGGTTTACTTTTATCTCTTCAGCATCGCTCACTGGCGTGCCGAAAGCGAAGGCAATATCACTGGTTACTGCATTTCCTGCGTAGGAAAAGACTTCTGTGTGTCGGAGTGCGCCGCCAGTCCAAATGGAAATATCCATTGTACCCGCACCGATATCGACCACACACACTCCAAGCTCTCTCTCGTCTTCAGTTATTACCGCATTACTTGAGGCAAGTCCTGAAAACACGATTTGTTCTACTGTGAGACCACATCGTTCAACAGCTTTAATAATGTTTCTCGCCATGTCGCTATGGCAAGAAATTAGGTGAACACTGACTTCCATTCGAACACCAGATAAGCCAAGTGGGTTCTTAATCCCTTCTTGATAATCAATGGTAAATTCTTGTGGGATCACGTGCAGAATTCTCTGCTCATCACCTATTTTAATTGATTTCGCGGTATGGATCGCTCGATCCATATCGTCTTGAGACACCTCTTCATCAGAGATAGTGCCCATGCCTTTTTCAATTCGGCTTGCGATATGTTTACCCGATAGCGAGATAAATACATTGCTGATTTGGCATTCCGCCATCAACTCTGCTTGATCAATAGCTCGCTGAACCGACTTAACTACCGACTCTAGGTCGTTTACACCACCTTTATCCATACCTCTGGATGGGCTTTGCCCAGAACCAATGATATTGATTTGACCATCAGGCAATATTTCACCAACCAGAGCTGATATGGTCGCAGTGCCTATATCAAGACCAACGATTATGTTGTCATCTGCGGTCTTAGTCATCTGTGCTCTCTTCTAACTCTTGCTCTGGAAACCAGCCTACAGCGGCTCCCGTATCATACCTGAGGTCGATGTAGCTCACTTGATTCGCTTTACTACCAAGTTCGTTGTAAAGCGAAATGAAGCGTTCAACACGCTCATCTAAAGAATCTTTACCTAGTTCTAAACGGATACCGTTATCTAGGATTATTTGCCAAGCGCGACGCTCATTGAGAACGAGTGAGGTAACGGTTAACCCTAGACTGTTAATCAAAGGGGTTATCTGTCGCCACTTTTCTATCACTTCTTGGCTGGTGCCGTCTGGGCCGTAAAGCTTAACTCTATCGCCCTTTAACAGGCCGATATCACCATTAAACACCTGACCATCGTCATTCAGCAGCATGTTGCCGTTCCAGATTGCTGCTGCATGGTACTCAGTCAAAAATACTTTTATTGTGTCTGGCCACTGCTTACGAATGGAGACCACTGAAACCCAAGGTAACGCTTCTAAACTGTCTTGCAACACACCGATGTCTTGCGACATGAAGGTTCCAATATGCTCTAGCTCGCTAAAGGCATGTTGAACATCACCAGCGGTTACGTAAGTTAAGTCGCCTTGAAGTACTATTTTGGAGAGAGGCAATCGCTGATCGTCCCACATCCAAGTCAGTGTGGTATAGAAAAGAAACCCAATGAATAGCAATACCATGACAAAAAAAGACCCGCCTAAGGCGTGTTTCTTGAGCGACGGTAAACTGAATAGGTGGCGGTTTTCGCTAAAAGTACTTTCTACCAAAGCCCGCATTCCCTGTCGTTGGTTCGCAATTCTATTCCCTATCTTCGTAATAGAGGTAAAAGCACTTACTTTAACCTATGAATTATACTGAGCAAAATCAAACTATCAAACGTTGATAATAAGATTTTTGGTCAATTTTAGGTCAATCGCAAGAAGTGAGCGATTGACCACAGTCTGTAGACAGTATTCTGTTACGCGTTCTGCATTTTATTAATGTCTAACTGTAACGATTCCAACTGCTTCGCTACTCGACCAACATCGCCTGCACCCTGCGTTAAAACAAGGTCACCACCTTGAATCACGTTGGCTAAAGCCGATGGCAGTGCGTTGATATCGGCAACAAAGATTGGATCTATCTTACCACGCCCGCGAATAGTTCGACTTAATGAACGCCCGTCCGCCCCTGCAATAGGTTTCTCACCCGCAGAATAAACATCTAACAGAATTAGGACATCAACCTGCTCAAGAACGTTCGCAAAATCATCATACAGATCGCGAGTACGGCTATAACGGTGCGGTTGGAAGATCATTACAAGACGTTTATCAGTCCAGCCACTTCGTGCTGCTTGAATCGTCACATCAACTTCGGTTGGGTGATGACCGTAATCATCGACCAACATTGCAACGCCTTTACCTGTTTCGTACTCACCTAGGTGATCGAAACGGCGACCAGTGCCTTCGGTTCCTGCCATCGCTTTTAGAATCGCTTCATCGCTGATGTCATCTTCTGTTGCAACAGCAATCGCCGCGGATGCATTCAATGCATTGTGACGACCCGGAATGTTTAACGTAATATCAAGGTTAGCTTTACCTTCACGTACTACCGTGAACTTACCTTGTTGACCTTCTTGTACGTAGTTCTCAATACGAATATCCGCATCTTCAGAGAAACCGTAAGTAATCACTTGGCGACTTACCTGAGGAATAAGCTCACGCACTACTGGATCATCAACGCACATCACAGCCTGGCCGTAGAATGGTAGGTTGTGTAAGAAATCAATAAACGTCTGCTTTAGCGTTTCAAAATCGCCACCGTAGGTATCCATATGATCCGCTTCAATGTTAGTTACGATACTAACCATTGGTTGCAGATGTAAGAATGACGCATCACTCTCATCGGCTTCAGCGATAAGAATACGGCTTGAACCTAAACGTGCGTTAGTGCCAGCACTTTTCACCAAACCACCGTTTACGAAGGTTGGATCTAGACCTGCTTCAGAATAAATCTGTGTCACTAGCGCAGTCGTGGTTGTCTTACCGTGCGTGCCTGCCACAGCAATGCCGTGACGAAAACGCATTAGCTCAGCCAGCATTTCTGCACGACGAACGATCGGTGTGCGCGCTTCACGAGCTGCAATAATTTCTGGGTTTTCTTCGTTGATAGCGGTTGAAACCACCACCACACTTGCGTCGGCAACGTTACTTGCCTGGTGGCCGATATAAACGGTCGCACCCTTGCTAACTAAACGATCAGTCACTGGATTTTGAGCAATATCAGAACCCGTGATCTGGTAGCCTTCATTTAGCAAGACTTCAGCAATCCCGCTCATTCCGGCACCACCAATACCAATGAAGTGGATAGATTTAACACGGCGCATCTCTGGCACCATTGCACGGATTTGCGCTAAGTCTTGGGTATGTTCAATCGTCATCTATTCAATCTCATTATTTTGCTAAAGCTTTAATCGCTTCAGCGACGGTCACATCAGCATCAAGCTTGGCGGCTTGACGAGCTTTTGTAGCCATCATTTTTAATTCATTTCTATCAAGCTGCGCGATAGTATTCGCTAGCTTATCAGCCGTTAGTTGAGGCTGTTCAATCATTAACGCTGCGCCACATTCAACTAAATGGTCGGCATTCAACGCTTGTTGTCTGTCTTTGTGCATAAACGGAACGAAGATAGATCCGACACCTGCCGCAGACACTTCTGATACGGTTAATGCACCTGAGCGACACACTAATAGATCTGCCCACTCATAAGCTTGCGCCACATCATCAATAAATTCAGTCACTTGAACATTATCTACAGAATGTGATTTGTATTGCTCAATGACTTGCTGTTGATTGTTCTTACCCGCTTGGTGCATCACAGTGAAGCCTTCACCAAGCCGCGCCATCGTTACTGGCAAGGTATCATTCAGGATTTTGGCGCCCTGACTACCGCCCATAACCAAGATGCGGATGTCACCATCACGCTCAGCCATGCGTTGCTCGGGTTCAGCTAAGGCAACCACATCTTCGCGTACTGGGTTACCCACCACTTCTGCGGTAGGGAAAGCACCAGGGAAAGCTTGGAAAACCTTTTTAGCAATCTTAGACAGCCATTGGTTGGTTAAACCTGCCACTGCATTTTGTTCATGCAGAACCACTGGAATGCCAGACAACCATGCCGCGATACCACCCGGGCCACTCACGTAACCACCCATGCCAAGCACCACATCAGGTTGCCATGCTTTAATGTGTTGTCTTGCTTGAAGTATGGCATTAATAATCTGGAACGGCGCTTTAATTAACTTGCTAATGCCTTGACCACGCAGGCCTTTCACCTTGATGAAGTCGATCTCAATACCATGCTTTGGTACCAAATCCGCTTCCATTCTGTCTGCCGTTCCTAACCAGCGAATTTCCCAGCCTTGTTGCTGAAGCTTTTTAGCTACCGCTAACCCTGGAAAAACGTGACCGCCAGTACCACCAGCCATCACTAAAAGTTTTTTGTTTTGTTTCATCACGTTAGATTCTTATTCTACTAATTCGTTTTGATTATCGGCTTGTTCTTTTTGTTGCATTCGGCATTCGTGATCGATACGCAGCAGCATAGAAACCGCCACTGACATCACGATAAGACTTGAACCACCATAACTGATCAGCGGCAAGGTTAGACCTTTGGTTGGGACGATGCCTGAAGCTGCACCCACGTTAACAAGCGTCTGAAATGCAAACCAAATACCGATGCCAAATGCCAGGTAACCACTGAATACTTGGTCATTTTCAAAGGCCTTTTTGCCAATAAAAATGGCTTTAAAAACCAAGCTAAAGATGAGTATCAACACCAAGGTCACGCCAACAAAACCCAATTCTTCTGCCAACACAGCAAATACAAAATCGGTGTGTGCTTCGGGTAGGTATTCGAGTTTTTGAATTGAGTTACCTAACCCTTGCCCCATCCAATCACCACGGCCAAACGCCATCAATGACTGAGTTAACTGGTAACCACTGCCGAACGGGTCGTTCCAAGGTTCCCAGAATGAGGTAACACGTCGAACACGATAAGGTTCTATAACAATCAAACCGACGACCGCGGCAATACCTGCCACCATCAAGGCGATAAACTGTGAAAGCTTGGCACCGGCAATGAATAGCATGCCGAACAGAGTCACTAGCATTACGACCACAGTACCTAAGTCGGGCTGGCCCAGTAGCAACACGGCAAAGGCGCCGAACACCATGATCGGTTTACCAAAACCACCGAAGAAGGTTTTTCTCACTTCGTCTTGTTTACGAACCAAGTAGCCCGCCATAAAGATAAACAGCGATAACTTGGCGACTTCAGCTGGTTGTAAGTTAAATAGCCCTAATGGGATCCAACGCGATGCGCCGTTAACCGACTTACCGACGGCTAGTACCACAATCAGCAAGAAGAAGGATAAGCCCAGTAGATACATACTGTATTGAAACCAACGCTGCATCGGGATTTGCAATATGACGCTGGAGACACCTAACGCCAACACAAGGAAAATGGCATGACGGAACATAAAGTGAAACGGCTGATCGGTTAAACGAGCACTGATAGGAAACGAAGCTGACGTTACCATCACTAAGCCCGTCAGCATCAGTCCAAGAGCAATCCATACCAATTGACGATCGTAAAGCGCCTCTGGTGTGGCACGGTTAAGCCATTGCCAAATAGATTGATTGATCTCTTTCACTCTTTGCACTGAATGTTAGTCCTTCAACACGTTAGGCATACTCATGAGCAAGTTCAGTGAACGCATCACCTCTTGCCATGAAGTTATTAAATTGATCGAAGCTGGCACACGCCGGAGACAACATCACCATATCACCAGCAACTAACTGCTTCGAGATACTCTCGATAATGTCACCCATAGTTTCAAACGTCTTAGACGATGGGTGTAACGGCATAAATTGCGCTGCATCTTCACCAAAACAACACAGTTGAACGCGCTCTAGTTGCGACAACACAGGCTTAAGCTCACTGAAGTCGGCACCTTTACCAACCCCACCAACCAGAAGATACAAAGTACCTTTGCACTCTAAGCCCGAGAGAGCCGCTAATGTACTGGCTACGTTGGTCGCTTTCGAGTCGTTAACCCATTTAATTTCGCGTTTATCAGCCACTACTTGGCAACGATGCGTCAAACCATTGTAGGCTTTCAGAGCTTCAAGGCTTTTGCTGTAATCAATACCGACTTGTTTAAGCAGTGCTAGCGAGACTAACGCATTTGCCACATTGTGACGTCCAACCAATGTTAAATCTTGGGTAGCAAGTACAGGTTTACCGTTATCCATTAGCCATTCAATGCCGTCAACTGTCGCGACACCAAACTCTTGGTCATCGAGTCCGAATGTTACTAATGGCATACTGTGGTCAGGGTAAGTCTCTTTGTCGTCGCGGTTTACAATCGCATACTGAGCATTATTAAAGATTCTTAGCTTGGCATCGCGGTAATCGGCCATGCCTTGGTAGCGATCCATATGGTCTTCTGACAGATTCAGAAATGCTGCTGCTGCTAAGTTTAGGCTTGATGTTGTTTCTAACTGAAAGCTTGAAAGCTCAAGAACATATAAATCGGCATCAAGCTCTAGAAGGTCTAAGGCAGGAATACCGATGTTGCCACCAACACCAACGTTAAGACCCGCAGCCTTTGCAAGTACACCCGTTAGATCGGTCACTGTGCTCTTGCCATTGGAACCTGTGATAGCCACAACAGGTTTGTCTACCGCCCAGCCAAACAGTTCAATATCGCCAACAACCGGAGTTCCCGCTTGAATAACATCTTGTATTTCAGGGGTCGCGAGTGCGATACCTGGGTTAGCAACCACCAAATCAGCTTCCGCTAACCATTGGCTATTCCAACTACCAGAATGCAGCTCTACCGACTCAGGCAAAGATTCTCGGCCCGGTGGTAGCTCTCGAGTATCAATCACCTTCACACGAGTATGAGGCTGATATTTTACGAGATGTTTAACGACAGAGAGCCCGGTAATACCGAGCCCCACAACCACTACATTTTGAATATTTTGCCAACGTTCCATTTAAACAAGATGCTCTTAATAGTTTTAAAGAGCCTCTACTCAGAGGCTCACACAGGATTAACGAACTTTCAGTGTCGCTAGGCCAACCAGTACTAATACCATTGAGATGATCCAAAAACGCACGATAACACGCGGCTCTGGCCAACCTTTCAGTTCGTAGTGGTGGTGAATCGGTGCCATGCGGAAAATACGCTGACCACGCAATTTGTAAGAGCCCACCTGCAGAATCACTGACAGAGTCTCCATTACAAACACACCGCCCATGATAACCAGTACCAACTCTTGGCGAACTAACACAGCAATCACACCCAATGCACCGCCAAGTGCTAGTGAGCCAACATCGCCCATGAATACTTGTGCTGGGTAGGTGTTGAACCATAGGAAACCTAGGCCTGCACCGACGATAGCAGTACATACAACCACAAGCTCAGAAGTGTATGGGATGTATGGAATGTGTAGATATGCTGCAAAGTTAACGTTACCTGTCGCCCAAGCAATCACAGCAAAACCAGCAGCAACCATAACCGTTGGCATAATTGCCAAGCCGTCTAGGCCGTCTGTTAGGTTCACCGCGTTACTGGTACCCACGATAACAAAATAAGTCAGTACGATGTACAATAAACCCAATTGTGGCATCACATCTTTAAAGAAAGGAACCACCAATTGAGTTGCTGCAGTATCGTGCCCGTGAGCATACAGAGCAAATGCCACAACCAATGCAATAGCCGATTGCCAGAAGTACTTCCAGCGAGCAATCAAGCCATCGGTGTTCTTACGAACCACTTTACGGTAGTCATCAACAAAACCAACCGCGCCATAACCAGCAAGTACAACTAATACCGCCCAAACGTAAGGGTTAGAAAGATCAGCCCACATTAATACTGTAATAATAATGGCAGCTAGGATCATCACGCCGCCCATGGTTGGTGTACCACGTTTGCTAAAGTGAGATTCAGGGCCGTCGTTACGAACAACTTGGCCAATTTGTAGCATTTGCAGACGCTCAATTAAACGAGGTCCCATCCACAGCGACAGACATAAAGCCGTCAAAATACTCGCGATTGCACGAAACGATAGGTATTCGAACAAACGGAAAAAAGAAAGGTGTGGCTGTAGTAGCTCTGCAAGCCAAATTATCATGAAAAGTTCTCCTTTAAAGCAGCGGCTATTTTACTCATTCCTGCACTATTCGCGCCTTTTACCAACAAGGTATGTGACGCGTTTTCTGGCAAGCATAAGTGCTGCTCTATGTGCGCGATCATCGCTTGATGCGTTGCGAAGTGGGTACCATTACAGACCTCACTAATCACCTTGGTATCATCACCGTAAGTGAGTACATGCTCAAAAGCGAATGGGGCAGCATATTCACCGACTTGACGGTGAAGTGCAAGGCTTTCGTCGCCTAATTCAGCCATATTGCCTAAAATCAACCAACGCTGACCTTTGAAGCTCGACAGCAGTTTGGCTGCCGCCTTCATTGCAGGTACGCTGGCGTTATAACTGTCATCTATCAGCTTGATATTCTGACTTAATTGTTGAACCTCAACTCGCCCTTTGACAGAGATAAGATTCGCTAAACCATTTTTCACTTCTTCAAGCGTGGCACCAAACTGAATGCTCAACGCTGCCGCCGCCAACGCATTTGCTACGTTATGCTGACCGATAATGCCAAGCTCAACCGGCATAGCGCCTTGCGGCGTTTGCATCTCAAAGCACGCTTCGCCCTGCTCATTAATGCGAATATTCTTAGCAAAATAATCTGCCGTGCTGTCGCTTTCTGAAAATGTCAGCACCGTTTCATCTGCGAGTACTTCATTCCAGAAGTCACCACCGTTGCTTTCTAGATTAACAATAGCAGTATCACCAGCAGCAAGCCCCTGAAAGATTTCACCTTTCGCTTGTTTAACACCATCAATTGAGCCAAAGCCCTCTAGATGCGCGGCAGCTACGTTATTCACCAATGCCACCTGCGGTTTCACAAGCTGCGTGGTATAGGCGATTTCACCAATGTGGTTCGCGCCCAGTTCTATCACGGCATAGTCGTCATTGGGTTCACTGCGCAACAAGGTTAGTGGTACTCCAATATCATTATTGAAGTTACCCGCCGTAAACAGCACCTTGCCACGTTGTTGCAAAATGCTCGCCACCATCTCTTTGACGGTTGTTTTGCCACAGCTTCCAGTTATCGCCATGGTTGGCACGTCACATTGTTTGTGGATCCAAGCACTTAGCTGACCTAAAGCAAGTTTAGTGTCTTCAACAACAACTTGAGTAATATTTAGGTCAAGTTTTCGTTCGACTAACAACGCACTCGCATTTGCCTCAACCGCTTGATGACAAAAGTCATGCGCATCGAAACGCTCTCCAACAATAGCAACAAACAATGCGCCTTCTTCAACGGTGCGAGTGTCGGTAGAAACGGCATGAATTACAGCATTGTTTGAGTTACCAGCCTCAATCAACTCACCGCTGACCGCTGAACAAATCTGTTCGAGTGATACATCAATCATTATGAAATACCTAAAAGTTGAAGCGCAGACTCTCGATCTGAGTAATGGATCGTTTCGTCTTTTAATACTTGGTAATCCTCATGGCCTTTACCAGCCAAAAGAATAATGTCATTGCTGTCTGCCTGTTCAAGCGCGAACTTAACCGCTTGGTAGCGATCGTGTTCCACAAATGCAGATTCAGGTTTGCTTAAGCCTGCCAGCATGTCTTTGACAATCAATGCCGGATCTTCGCTACGAGGGTTGTCATCTGAAATAATGATTTTATCGGCGAACTGCTCTGCGGTCGCTGCCATCATAGGGCGCTTACCAGTGTCACGGTCACCGCCGCAGCCAAAGATAGCCCACAGTTTTCCAGAACAGTGAACTCGCAGTGCTGCTAATGCTTTTTCTAAAGCGTCTGGCGTATGCGCGTAATCGACAACCACTTTTGCTTTGTTCGGCACTTGGAACAGTTCCATACGACCAATCACAGGTTGCAGCTGAGGCGCAGTGTCGACCAAGATTTGCTTATCGATACCTAATGACAGCAAAGTCGCAAAGGCCACCAGCACGTTTGATGCGTTGAACTGACCAATTAATGGAACAGAAAGATCGCCTTGTCCCCAACTACCATCGAAAGAGAGCTTAATCCCAGTTTCTGCATAGGCAACATCAGATGCCCATACCGACTGTTGGTAGCCCGTTAATGGAAGTAATGAAACAGCAATCGCATTCGATAAATCTGTCATCCAAGCTTTGCCTACTTCATCATCAACATTTATCACAGCGTGCTTGCATTTGTGCTCAGTAAACAGGCTCTTCTTAGCTAAAGCGTACTCTTCCATCGTGCCATGGTAATCAAGATGATCACGACTCAAGTTAGTAAATACACCGACTTCAAAGTCCAAAGCCTTTACTCGACCTTGCACCAAACCATGAGAAGATATTTCCATAGCTGTGTAAACCGCGTTTTCTTCCGCTAACTCACTCAGTGTGCGCTGTATTTCAATCGCACTGCCTGTGGTATTCGCCGCGGTTTTTAGATGGTCTAAAAAGCCATTACCCGTGGTGCCCATTACCGCAGAGCGCTGACCAACAAGGTCAAGCCACTGAACTATCAATTGGGTGATGGTGGTTTTGCCATTGGTGCCGGTAACACCAATCAGCTTAGTCGCTTGAGACGAGTAAACACGACCGGCCAACTCAGATAACACCAAGTTAAGGTCTTTAATGTAAACAACCGGAACTGCGTCCAACCACTCAATCAGACCATGGGCCTTTTCAGCATCAGCTTGTGCGATAACGGCATTGGCTCCCTGTGCGACCGCTTTGTCGATGAAACGACGACCATCAACAGCATGCCCAACTACAGCAACAAAAATATCGCGGTCTTTGATGGCACGACTATCCAACTCCAACTGTTCAACAGCAATCGAATCCAGCTCAGGTGAACTAAAGTCACCCCAAGGAGAAAGTAAAGATGACAGCGTGAGGCTATTACTCATATTGAATCCTGATTGGCTCTATTCTTGAAACTTGTTTTCATCAGCAGGGACATTCAGTATTTGCAATGCACCCTTCATGATTTCAGAAAAAACGGGGGCAGCAACTGAACCGCCATAGTAAAGGTCACCTTGAGGCTCATTGACCACAACAACCAGCGCGACTCTTGGGTCACTAACCGGGGCAAAACCTGCAGTAATCGCAATGTATTCGTCGCTGTATCCGCCAGCTTCAGCCTTACGAGAAGTACCCGTTTTTGCTGCAACTCGGTAACCAGGAACGGCCGCTCTTGTTGCTGTACCGCCTTTTTGAGTCACCCCTTCGAGCATATTCAAAACCAGTTCAGCGTTCTCGCGCTTGATGATCTGCTTAGAAAAGTCTTGGTCGTTGCTCTTAATAATATGAATCGGTTCATACATGCCTTTATTGGCTAGCGTCGCATACGCGTGGGCCAACTGCATCGGTGTCACAGACAAACCGTAACCGAATGATAATGTTGCAATTTCAAACTTAGACCAGCGACGACGATTCGGGAAAATACCGCTAGTTTCACCGATTAAGTTCAGCCCTGACATTTCGCCTAGACCAACAGAACTGTACATCCCAAGCAGAGCTTCTAAAGGCATGTTAAGTGCCAACTTCGCCACACCGATGTTACTCGACTTCTTGAGGATCAGCGCTAAATCAGCCTTACCGACTTTAGACGAGTCTCGCACACGACTACCACCGATCTGCATGATGCCGTTGCCAGTATCAATAACGATATCTGGATCTGCCGTACCATTCTCTAGCGCAGCTAAAACCACAAAAGGTTTCACGGTAGAGCCGGGCTCCATCGCATCGGTAAGTACGCGGTTACGCATCTTAAAGCTTTGTAAGTCAGCGCGATTGTTCGGGTTATAAGAAGGCGCATTAACCATCGCCAACACAGCGCCGGTTTTTACATCCAACAAAATAGCAGAGCCAGAAGTCGCCTTATGATCGGCCACCGCCTGTTTAATCGCTCGGTAGGCGATCGCTTGTAATCGTTGATCGATCGTCAGCTCGAGTGGTTTGCCTTCTTCACGCTCTTCTAAAGCAATGTTTTCAACAACACGTCCGTAGCGGTCTTTACGAATCGTTCGCTTACCTGCCTCGCCTGTGAGCCATTTGTCATAGCTGCGCTCAACACCTTCTAGGCCATGTCCATCAATGCCGGTAACACCGATTAGGTGCGCACTGACTTCGCCTGCAGGATAGTAACGTCGAGATTCCGCTTTCAGACCAACACCCACCAGCTTAAGCTCACGGATATACTTAGCCATTGCAGGGCTAACTTGTCTTTGTAGGTAAATAAATCGACGGGATTTGTTGCTAGAGATCTTGTCGATCATCGATTGTCGCTCTAAGCCAAGTACATCGGCTAACGCGTACCAACGATCAATTTGGGCCATGCCGTTTTTATCGAAAATCGTTTTAGGATCGGCCCATACCGCTTCAACTGGAACACTCACAGCAAGCGGCTCGCCATTGCGGTCTGAGATAATACCGCGAGCAGAAGGAATTGCCTTAACACGTACTGAGCGAAGGTCGCCCTGACGAATTAAGTTATCTGGTTCAATAATTTGGATGTAAGCCACACGACCAACCAGTGCAGCAAAGGCAAGAAACACGAAAGCAATAACGACGTTGAAACGCCATTTAATAAGAATTGGATCCGAATCCTTTTCGCTCGTCACACGCTCTTTCGTTGATTTCTTAACGGTTTTTGCGGGTGCTTTTTCCTTTTTACCGGTCATTTCAGTGTGATCACAACTTCTTTTTCAGAGTCTGGACGTTTCATGTCTAGCTCTCTTTTTGCCGATGCTTGAACGCGACTATGTTCAGCCAGAGCCGTCTCTTCAAGCATTAAATTTCGCCACTCATCATCAAGCTGTTCTCGCTCCACCAATGCCGTGTCTTTTTGCGTGATCGCCTGACGTGACATATGTGTCGTAAGAACGACCCCCATCGCACTCGCAAAGATACAGATAAGAAGCATCAATGGGACCTTGCCCACAGAGATCAAATCAAAAAATATTATCTTGGCTAAGTTAGGTTTGGAGGTCTTCATTGACTATAGCTTTTCTGCGATTCGTAATACTGAGCTACGTGAACGAGTATTCTCATCCACTTCGCCTTTCGATGGTTTGATCGCTTTACCAACAGGCTTAAGATCAGCACTGCCTAACGCTTTGATCTGCTCTTCTGTTAGTGGCAGGCCATGTGGTACTTGCGGGCCTTGGCTCTCTTTACGGATAAAGCGCTTCACCATGCGGTCTTCAAGTGAGTGGAAGCTGATAACAGACAAACGGCCTTCAGGAGCAAGAATGCTTGCTGCGCCTTTCAGGGCTGTATCGATCTCTTCAAGTTCACTGTTGATGTAGATACGGAATGCTTGGAAAGCACGTGTTGCTGGGTGCTTTTTCTCTTTGAAGCTTTTTGGAGCTACATCCGAGATAAGCTTAGCTAACTGACCAGTACGCGTTAGTGGTTCGTTCTCTTCATTCTCTTGATAAGCAATGATGCCTTTCGCGATACGACGAGCGTGTTTGTCTTCACCGAACTCACGAATAACCCATGTGATGTCATCAAGATCGGCTTCAACTAACCACTGAGAGACAGGAATACCAGTTGTTGGATCCATACGCATATCAAGCGGACCGTCTTTCATGAAGCTAAAGCCACGCTCAGCGTCATCTAGCTGTGGTGACGAAACACCTAGATCCAGTAAAACGCCATCCACTTGACCGACTAAGTCATAACGCTCTGCATATTCAGCCATACCTGAGAACGGGCCGTGAATAATCGTAAAACGAGGGTCATCAATCTTTTGCGCTTCTGCAATCGCTTGTGGATCGCGGTCAATACTAAAGAGTCGTCCATTCTCGCCCAGTTTAGACAGGATTGTACGGCTGTGACCACCACGGCCAAAAGTACCATCGATGTAGGTACCGTCAGGTTTGATCGCAAGTCCGTCAATAGATTCGTTAAGCAATACTGAAATATGTTTGAATGCTTCTGTCATAGTCTTCTCAGTGAGTGGATTGAGCCATTAGTTCGGCAATAATTTGTTCTATTAACGTTTTAGTGTACTGATTTCACGCCGTATCTCCACCATATTGTGTATAGGCTTTGGGAATTTTTGACCCAAGCTCATATCAGGGTGAAGGATTCTAAGGAAATCTAAATAATTTACGTCAATATAAAGCAAAAAACCCATCACTACCGTTAAGTAATGATGGGTTCTTTATATAGGTGGAGTTGACACATACGCCGGGTTCTGTTCCGCTTGCGCGGCGGTAACCATTCGTCTAGGCCTGCAATCGCTCACAGGCTCAAGCAATCTACCCGCCCCCATACGCGAGCAACGCAATGTGAGGGCCTATTTGATCTTGCTCCGGGTGGAGTTTACCTTGCTACGAACTGTTGCCAGTCGCACGGTGCGCTCTTACCGCACCCTTTCAGCCTTACCTGTGCCCCTTCCGAAGAAATGAGGCCATCGGCGGTCTTCTCTCTGCTGCACTTGTCGTGGGCTCGCGCCCCCCAGACGTTATCTGGCACCCTGCTCTATGGAGCCCGGACGTTCCTCCCCTCTACCAGTCTCCCGAAGGACTTCAACGTCAGTTTCCCGAAGGACCTCAACGTCAGTCTCCCGAAGGACATCAGCAAAGCAGCGATTACCCGTTCAACTCCGAGGGCGGATTGTATAGAGATTAGGGTGCAGTGTCTAGCGAGATCACAAATATGGTGCAAACCTCTAAGCAACTGCGTGATTTTTGCACAATTCAGGCAAAAAAGAGGAATGACGGCAATACCATCATTCCTCACAAGCTTTTCAATACAGGTTAGCTACTCTATAAAGAGGTTTCTAGTTATCTAGATGCTCTAGGCCCCATTTGTATAAAGCGTTCTTTTTCAGATTGTAGATTTCCGCCGTCATCGCCGCCGCTTTTTTAAGCGGTAGCTCTTTGGTTAGAATGCCTAGTGTGCGAGTCGCTTCGTCTGGCAGTTCTGTGCTCGCTTCTTCACGGTGACCGTGAATCAGTAACACCATCTCACCACGTTTACGGTTCGCGTCTTCTTCAATCCACTCAATAAGTTCACCGAGTGGCAGCCCTTGGATGGTTTCGAAGGTTTTGGTTAGCTCACGCGCCAATACAACCTCACGGTCAGGGCCAAGAATCTCAAGCATATCTTGTAGAGAGTCTGAAATACGGTGTGGTGATTCATAGAAGATGCAGGTGCGCTCTGCCTTTGCGATCTCTAAGAACTTGTCTTTACGACCTTTGCTCTTTGGCGGTAAGAAGCCTTCAAAGCTGAAACGATCTGACGGTAAACCAGAAGCACTTAACGCGGTAATCACAGCACAAGCACCAGGAAGTGGCACAACTCTCACACCCGCTTGACGACATTGTGAGACAAGATGGTAACCTGGGTCACTAATTAAAGGAGTACCCGCATCAGAGACTAATGCGATAGACTGACCTTCTAATAACCTTTCAACTAGAACTTGCGCTTTAGTTTGTTCATTATGATCATGTAAAGCGAACGTTCTGGTTGATATATTGAAGTGAGCAAGCAGCTTACCCGTGTGGCGTGTGTCTTCGGCTGCAATAACATCGACACTTGATAAAATTTCAATTGCTCTTTGAGTGATATCTCCCAAATTTCCGATTGGGGTTGGCACAATGTAGAGAGTTGGGCTCTCTGTGAGCAAGGTTTTGTTATCTGTCATTTGTTTACCATCACTTCAACGATTAATATAGATACAAATTTATACGGAATTTAAAGAACTCATGGCAACGATGAACCATAAGAGACTCAGTGTACCACGCTTACTAACTCCAATTGCATTAGCAATTACATTGGCGGCTTGTTCTTCAGGTCCTCAAGCACCAACGAGCGTTGATATTACACTAGATCCAGCGCAATCAACTGAAAGTTACATGATGCAGGCGGATAGTAGCAAAGGAAGTCTACAAAACGACTGGTTAATCATGGCGCTTAAGGCTTCTGTGCAAGCTGGAAAAACCGATCAAGCAACTCTGCTGATCAAACGCTTAGCAAAACAAGAGCTGAGCGAAACGCAACAAGCGGAATGGCAATTAGCGCGCGCTCAACTGTTGGTGAATAACTCGCAGCCTGAACAAGCTTATAGCCAACTGAACTTTCAGCCTTGGTGGAAACTTCCGAACGAGCAGTGGAAAGATTATCACGAGCTACGCGCGAACATTTCTGAAATGCAAAGCGAGTATTTTGAAGCAAGCCGTGAGTTAGTTCTTTATTCAGAATATCTAGACGCTGACGACGAGCTCCAACAACAAGCTGCTGACCGTATTTGGCAGAACCTAAATAGCTACTCTCAATATGAGATTCTAGAGCTTAAGACGTCGCCTACAGAGGACGTTCTTGCAGGTTGGTTACAGCTGGCGATTTATATGAAGACGCTGAACTCGAACCTTCCAAACCTACAGGAAACCCTGTCTGATTGGCTAGCAGAGAATCCTCAACACCCAGCAGCGACATATACACCTCAGGCGATCACTGACATCTTGGCGCTAGAGATCAGCAAGCCAACCAGCACTGCACTATTACTGCCTCTAACCGGTAAATACGGTAAGCAAGCACAACTTGTACGTGACGGTTTCATCTTTGCGATGATGAACGACAAAGAGCGCGAAGAAGATGCAACGCTGACGGTAATGGATACCAACGTGCAAAGTGCAGCTGAAATCAAAGCGACACTGGAAGAGAACAACGTTGATTTCATCGTTGGCCCGCTGATTAAGAGCAACATCACTAAGCTTCAGCAAGCACAGAAAAACCACGAGAACTCGATTCCAGCTTTAGCTTTGAACATTCCTACACAACTAGAACCAGATACCAACATTTGTTATCTCGCTCTATCGCCAGAGCAAGAAGTTGCTCAGGCAGCGAAGCACCTATTTGCTCAAGGCTACAAGTACCCGCTGATCCTTGCACCAAGAGGACGTTTAGGTGAGCGTGTTGAGCAAGCGTTTAAAGAAGAGTGGAAAAAATACAGCAGCAACGATGTTGCTATCAGCTTGTTCTCTGACAAACGCCAACTGCAACGTAATGTGAATCAGGTATTCGGCTTGCAAGAGAGCCAACAGCGTATCGCTCAAATGGACGGGTTACTGAACCTAGACCTAGAAACCGAGCCACGCAGCCGTCGTGATATCGATTCTGTCTACATTGTGGCTAAGAACTCAGAGCTAACGCTAATCAAACCCTTCATTGAAGTTGCAATTAACCCAGATGCGAGCCAACCCGCTCTTTTCTCAAACTCACGCAGCAACAGCGGTGATAAGCAGTATGAAGACCTAACCGGTGTGTTCTACAGCGATATCCCACTATTAGTTGAGAATAAAAACGAGCTTAATAAAGAGCTCAACGACCTATGGCCTGCACACTCAAACGGCCAAAAGCGTCTGCAAGCACTGGGAATGGATGCATACTACCTAATGGATGCACTACCACAGATGAAAGCCGTACAGGGTTATAGCATTCCAGGTGAAACGGGGGTGCTAACCATCGATAACAACTGCGTGGTTCAACGTGAAATCAGCTGGGCAGAGCATGGGGCTTTTTAGCCGAAAGTTCCTATCCAAACCAAGTATCACCCACAAGCAAGTGGGTGATAAATACGAGACCGTGGCAAAATCTTATCTGATTAACCACGGTTTATCGTTAATAGAACAAAACTTCATAGCAAAATGTGGCGAGATTGATCTTATAATGCGCCATAACAATACGGTTGTGTTTGCTGAGGTAAAATACCGCAAGCAAACCCGCTACGGACATGCCGCTGAAATGGTGACTGCCAAGAAGTCACAGAAACTGCTCAAAACAGCCAATGTTTGGCTTATGCAGCAAGGCTTGTCGGTGCACTCTACAGATTTCAGGTTTGATATTGTTGCCATTGAAGGGCCGAATGACACTATCGACTGGATTCAAAACGCGATTACCCAAGGATAAACATGCTAGACAGCATTAAAGAAAGTTTCACAGAAAGTATTCAAATCCAAATTGCGGCTGCAGAAGCTCTGCCTGACGCAATCACGCATGCCGCTCAAGCAATGGTTGCGACCTTGCTTAACGGAAACAAAATTCTTTGTTGTGGTAATGGTGGTTCGGCGTCGAATGCTCAGCAATTTGTATCGTGCCTACTCAACCGATTTGAAACAGAGCGCCCTAGCCTTCCAGCAATGGCACTCACAGCAGACAACACCACGCTAACGGCTGTGGCTAACGACTACCACTATGAAGAGATCTTCTCTAAGCAGGTGCGTGCGTTTGGCCAAACTGGCGATATCCTGTTGGCGATCTCGACTAGCGGTAACAGCAAGAACATCATCAAGGCAATGGAAGCGGCGGTAACTCGCGACATGACAATCATCGCCTTTACCGGTAAAGATGGTGGTGAGATGGCAGGTTTGCTTGGTGAACACGATGTAGAGATTCGTATCCCTTCACACCGTACAGCGCGCATTCATGAAGTACACATGGTGACACTACACTGCCTATGTGACCTAATCGATCAAGTACTCTTCCCTGCTCACGAAGAGTGATATACGGAGCATCACAATGAAATCATTAACCTCTATGAGGCTGTTTAAGCTGATTAGTGTTTCGCTACTTACACTGTCTCTGTCTGGTTGTGCTGGCATTTTCATTGCTGGTGCTGCAACCACTGCAAACCTAGTCACGGATACGCGAACAACCAAAGAGATTTGGAACGACAACAACATCGAATTTGAAGTTGCAGCGATTACCAATAAACAACCATTCCGTGGCAACGTACGTGTCACCGCAAGCTCATACCGAGGTTCGGTGGTACTGATGGGGCAAGCAACCACAGATTCAGAACGTCGCGCTTTTGAAAACCAAGCCAAAGAAGTGGCTGGCGTTGAGAGCATCCACAACCAGGTTCGAGTGAAAGAGCCATTGTCTGTGAGTGCGATCAGTAAAGACAGCTGGATTACCACTAAGGTGAAATCAGCTCTACTTGCGAATGCTGAGCTTAACGGCATCAAAGTAAAAGTGATTACTGAGGATTCAGAAGTATTCCTGCTTGGACTCGTGACTCGAGAGCATGCCGATATCGCGACAGAAGTTGCACGTAATATCTCTGGCGTAAAACAGGTCATTCGAGCGTTTGAATATGGTGAAGAAGAGACGGCTGTTAACTAGCCTAAAGCCAGTCAACTAAATGCTATATAGCAGAAAAGAAAAAGCAGCGACGAGTCGCTGCTTTTTTATTTAGTTCGTTATTTAACTAACGTTATTTGATAACACGAAGGCTTGGGCGACCTTTCGCTGGACGAGGTGGCTCAGGATCTGAGTCAGGCTCTTCAGCATCTACGTCTGCCGTTGCTACGCTCAAAGATGGGCCTTTTTCTGGTTCTTCAAAAGGACTTTCTTCAATCCCTTCTTCAAACGCTTCCATGTAAGCCTCTTCAGGTTCAAACATGGTACCAGCACCATTTTCACGAGCATAAATCGCTTGTACTGCGTAAAGCGGAACGATCACAGAGTGTGGACGACCACTAAAGCGAGCACTAAACGTCACAGCTTCGTTACCCAGTTCAAGTTGTCCAACCGCACGAGGCGCGATGTTCAGAATAATCTGACCATCTTGAACAAACTCTTCTGGAACTCGCACACCCGGCAATGTTGCTTCAACAACAAGGTGTGGAGTTAGTTCGTTATCAACCAGCCACTCATAAAATGCACGAAGCATGTATGGTCGGCGTGGAGTCATATTAGAAATATCCATAAACGCTTAGCGAACGAGTCGCATCTCACGCTCAGCTTCAGTTAGAGAAGCTAGGAATGAATCACGTTCGAATACGCGGTTCATGTAAATCTTAAGCTCTTTAGAACCAGGACCAATTAGTTCGATACCAAGCTCAGGTAAACGCCATAGTAGCGGAGCTAGGTAACAATCAATTAGGCTAAACTCTTCGCTCATGAAGTATTCATACTCAGCGAAGATAGGAGCAAGAGTCAGTAGGTCGTTGCGCAGTTTAACGCGAGCTGCTTCAGATTCTTCAGCGTTGCCTTTAACGATCTTCTCTGCAACTGAATACCAGTTACGCTCAATGCGGTACATCATTAGACGGCTGTTACCACGAGCAACCGGGTATACAGGCATCAACGGTGGATGAGGGAAACGCTCATCTAGGTATTCCATGATGATCTTTGAGTCATATAGAGCAAGCTCACGATCAACAAGAGTAGGTACTGATTTGTACGGGTTCAGTTCAACAAGCTCTGCTGGTAGATTTTTTTCATCAACCAACTCAACTTCAACACTTACGCCTTTTTCAGCAAGAACGATGCGCACCTGATGGCTATACATATCAGAAGCACTTGAGAAAAGAGTCATTACAGAACGTTTATTGGCAGCTACAGCCATGGAGCCCTCCAGTACACTTTAAATAAAAACAATGGAGGCCTAAAGCCTCCATTGAACATTAACATAATTTGGGAATTAGCACGGTATTATAGCACAATTAGTGCACATCACGCCAATACTCTTTCTTCAGCAAAATCACGATGATAGTGAAGATTACTAAGAAGGCCATTACCCACCAACCCATAGCGTGACGCTCAAGTTGAACTGGGTCGCCCGAGTAAACCAAAAAGTTAACAAGGTCACGAACTGCTTCGTCGTATTCACCAGCACTTAATTCGCCAGAGCCATCAGTCTCAGTGCCAACAACAACCGTCACTTCCTCGCCATCTACCATATGAGTATCGTAGATTGGTGTTGGGATACCTTGCAGTTCTTCAAGAACGTGCGGCATACCAACGCTTGGGAAAACAATATTGTTCACACCAAATGGACGAGACGGATCTTCATAGAAAGTACGAAGGTAAGTGTACAGCCAGTCTGCGCCACGAACACGAGCAACCAATGTTAGGTCTGGTGGCGGAGCACCAAACCAACTTGCCGCTTGATCAGAAGGCATAGCATTAACCATCAAGTCACCGATTTTCGCTTCAGGGTCGAAAATCAGGTTTTCCTTCATAAGATCAACGGGGATCTCTAAATCATTCGCAACACGTTCATAGCGTTGGTACTGCGTTGAGTGACAAGCGAAACAGTAGTTCATGAACATCTTAGCGCCATTTTGCAATGAAGCTTTGTCTGTTAAATCATTGTTCGCTTTGTCTAATGGTACGTTTGCACCCGCTGCCATTGCCAGTGACGGCAACATAGCAAATAAAATTACAATCCACTTTTTCATTTGAATGTCACCCTTTCTGGTAATGGTTTCGTCGCTTCATTTTTACTGTAGAACCACAGTAGAACGAAGAACATGAAATAACCTAAGCTAAAGATTTGAGCCAGTAGCGTGTATGTTGGCGTTGCTGGAAGCGCACCAAGTACACCAAGCGCAATAAAGCTTATTGTGAATTGGATGATATTAATCAAATGCAGTTTGCTACGGTAACGGTAAGAACGCACTTTACAACGGTCGAACCATGGTAGTAGGAATAGCACAACAATAGATGCGCCCATTGCTACAACACCTAGCAACTTATCAGGAACAGCACGCAGAATTGCGTAAAACGGCGTGAAGTACCATACCGGAGCGATGTGCTCTGGTGTTTTCAGTGGGTTAGCAGCTTCAAAGTTTGGCGGCTCAAGGAAGAATCCACCCATCTCTGGGTTAAAGAACAGCACATAACAGAAGAAGAATAGGAAACCGGCCACACCAACCATATCTTTCACGGTCCCGTATGGGTGGAAAGGAATAGAGTCAATGATGTCGTATTTCTTAGTGTAATCCTTGTGGAATGGGAACTGCGTTTTGTAGTCGTCGCCCATTGTGCCTTTAGGAAGTTTCGTCTCGATACCGTCTGGGTTGTTCGAACCCACTTCGTGCAGTGCCAGTACGTGAAGTACGATAAGCAGCAGAAGTACGATTGGTAGAGCGATAACGTGCAGTGCGAAGAAGCGGTTCAGCGTTGCACCAGAGATGATGTAGTCACCACGGATCCAAAGCGTTAGGTCATCACCGATAACAGGGATCGCACCAAACAGAGAAATGATTACCTGAGCACCCCAGTAAGACATTTGACCCCATGGTAGTAGGTAACCCATGAAAGCCTCAGCCATAAGCACTAAGAAGATCAACATACCGAAGATCCAAAGTAGCTCACGAGGTTTTTGGTAAGAGCCGTAGATTAGGCCACGGAACATATGCAGGTAGATAACAACGAAGAATGCCGAAGCACCTGTTGAGTGCATGTAACGTAATAACCAACCGTATTCCACATCACGCATGATGTATTCAACAGAAGCAAATGCACCCTCACCTGACGGTACGTAGTTCATTGTTAACCAAATACCCGTAAGGATTTGGTTAACCAGTACCAACATTGCCAAAGAACCGAAAAGGTACCAAAAGTTAAAGTTCTTAGGCATTGGGTATTCAGATAAATGCTTTTTATAAGCATTCATCGCGGGTAGACGTTTCTCTACCCAATCAAGCAATCCTTGCATTACGCGTCTCCCTCGTCCACACCGATCATGATCTTAGTGTCACTCAAATACATATGCTTTGGTACAACAAGATTCAATGGAGCAGGTACGCCTTGGAATACTCGACCTGCCATATCAAACTTTGAACCATGACAAGGACAGAAGAAACCAGACTTAACACCCTGAACTTGTTCTGCAAAAGAATCCGGCAGGTAAGTTGGAGAACAACCTAAGTGCGTACAGAAGCCAACAGCAACGAAGAATTCCGGCTTAATTGAACGGAACTCGTTCTGTGCGTATTCTGGTTGTTGTTCAGCTTCAGATTGAGGGTCACGAAGTTGACCACCGATCGCTTTTAGGTTCTCGAGTACCGACTCAGCACGGCGTACAACCCATACAGGTTTACCTTGCCACTCGACACGAACCATTTGTCCCGGTTCTAACTTACTGACTTCCACTTCCACCGGCGCGCCCGCAGCTTTCGCCTTGGCACTCGGATTCCATGATTTAATAAAAGGCACGGCTACAGCAGCTGCTCCTAAACCACCAACAACGGCTGTTGTTGCGGTTAAGAAACGCCTGCGACCGTTATTTAAAGGCGCGTTGCTCATCCAAACATTCTCCCATTTGCTCCTTGTGGATTGAAATAATTCCGATTAAAGAGCATGGCTAACAAAATATGTATTTAGTTCTATTTATTGACGGCAAATGATAAATAAAACCCTACTTTTTGACAAGATAAAGCTACCTTTTTGTAACAATCATGAGGCAAAGCGCACATTGGGTTACAAAAGCTTTCAAAATATAAGAATTTGGAAATAAAACGAAGGAGGGGAAGCATTTAGAGGGGGGTATAAAAACAAAAAGCCCGGCATATAGCCGAGCTTTGAACCACAATTCCAGTCGTAAAACTGGGAGCGTGTACTTTTTCGTAAAGAAAAATTAACGCTTAGAGAATTGAGGTTTACGACGTGCTTTACGTAGACCAACTTTCTTACGTTCAACGCAACGAGCGTCACGAGTAACGTAGCCAGCTGCACGTAGAGCAGGACGTAGAGTTTCATCGTACTCCATAAGAGCGCGAGTGATACCGTGGCGGATTGCGCCAGCTTGACCAGAAATACCACCACCAGAAACAGTGATGTAAAGGTCAAGTTTCTCAGTTAGTTCAACTAGCTCAAGAGGTTGCTTAACAACCATACGAGAAGTTGGACGACCGAAGTAAACATCAAGGCTACGCTTGTTGATTACGATCTCACCAGAGCCTGGTTTGATGAAAACACGAGCTGCTGAGCTTTTGCGACGACCAGTGCCGTAGTATTGATTCTCTGCCATTTTCATAATCCCCTTAGATGTCTAGTACTTGTGGCTGTTGAGCAACATGGTTGTGCTCAGTACCAGCGTACACTTTAAGCTTACGGTACATCGCGCGGCCTAGAGGACCACGTGGAAGCATACCTTTAACTGCTAGTTCTAGAACCATTTCTGGTTTCTTAGCAATTAGCTTTTCAAAAGTGATAGTTTTAAGACCACCTGGGAACTCAGAGTGACGGTAGTAAACCTTACCCTTAGCTTTGTTACCAGTTACAGCAACTTTCTCAGCGTTAACAACGATGATGTAATCACCAGTGTCTACGTGAGGAGTGTATTCTGCTTTGTGCTTGCCGCGTAGGCGAGAAGCGATTTCACTTGCTAGACGGCCAAGAGTTTTGCCTTCAGCGTCTACAACATACCAGTCGCGTTTTACAGTTTCTGGTTTAGCAACGAAAGTTTTCATGCTAATAATTACCTATTTAAAAAATTTACACTTAAGGAATACTCGCGTATTCCCACTGTCTAAGAGTTACCATTCATCACCCCTTCGAGTGTTGGAAAACTCTTGGCATAACGTGATTTTACTCATCGCTAGAGGCCCGCAGTAACGGTAGGTCGCAGGATTATAGAGAAGAGCGAAGAAAAAATCACCTCTTTTTGAACAAAATCACGATTTTTTTAATTCTATTTCTTATTCGAGATAATCAAAGCTAACTTAAGTGTTCTTTTGCCAAATATTCATGGCTCTGCATTTCAATTAAACGCGACTGACAACGTTTAAATTCAAACTCTAGCTGACCATGGGTGTAGAGCTTTTCTAGCTCCACTTCCGCTGAAATAATCAGCTTCACATTGCGCTCGTAGAACTCATCAACTAACGCAATGAAGCGCCTCGCAGCGTCATCTGAAGTCGCGCCCATTTGCAACACATCCGCCAATAGAACGGTGTGATAAACCCGAGACAGCTCAATATAGTCGTTCTGGCTACGAGCCGACTGACAGAGCTGAGCAAAGGTACCATGCAGTACGCCATCACTCGCTTCGACTACATCTAATTGACGATGATTAACCTCAATCTGCTTAAGCTTCTCTTTATCTTCGCCAACCAGCTGAGCGTAATACTTTTCAAGATTGATAGTCGCTTGGCTATCCAACGGGTAATGGTAAATTTCAGCCTGTTCTAAGGTACGTAGACGATAGTCAATGCCACTATCGACATTAAGGATATGACAGTTGTCTTGAATGAGCTTGATGGCAGGTAAGAAACGCGCTCGCTGTAACCCGTTGCGATACAGATCCGCAGGTGGAATATTAGAGGTCGCAACCAAGATAACGTTTCGAGCGAATAACTCTTGGAATAAGGTTCCTAGGATCATCGCATCGGTGATGTCTGAAACAAAGAATTCGTCGAAACAGATAATGTCCGCTTCTTCCTTCAACTTGTCTGCGACTAAAGGCAATGGATCACTCACATTACCTAGCGCCTTTAGCTCATCATGGACTCGATACATAAAGCGGTGAAAGTGAACACGCATTTTTTTAGTGGTCGGTAAGGCATCGTAGAACGTATCCATTAAGTACGTTTTTCCTCGCCCTACGCCACCCCAGAAATAGAGACCTTTTGGTGGCTGTGGCAGTTCTGGCTTTTTGCCCAATAATTTCTGGAAGCGAGTCAGTTGAGGAATGGGCATATTCATGTAATCTTGGAATTGATGAAAGAGTTCATCTAAAGATTTTACGGCTTGCTCTTGTGCTGGATCTCTTTGAAATCCATGTTCTTTTATATCTTGTTCGTATTTTTTAATGGGATTCATGACGACATTTCCACAATGAAAGCAATATCAGACAACAACTAAAAATGAGCCCAAACAGTACGAGGAATTACGTGATGTGGTGAATAATGCAGCATCAAACTGCTAACTAGCGCACACGCATTTCTCTTTATACTGCGGCTTTCTCATAGTACCATGGAGCCGTATCACGTGTAACTAAGCAGTAACAAACATGTTAAAAAACAATAATAAGGAGCTGTTATGCCTTGGATGTATGCCGTTGCCGGTTTACTAGTCGGAGTTATTTTAGGGGTCGCTATCTCTCGTCTCATGACACCTGAATACAAAAAACAAAAGAACGTACAGAAAGAATTAGATAGCGCAAAGTTTGCCCTTGAGCAGCAGCGACAAGAGCTGGCTGATCACTTTGCGAAATCAGCAGAAATGTTGGACACATTAGGTAAAGACTACACAAAGCTGTACCAACACATGGAAAAAACAAGCTCAGAGCTGATTCCTAACCTGCCAGAGCAAGATAACCCGTTTGTGAAAACAGCCGCGGCCCATTCGGACAAGCCACAAGAGAAGTCTTCAGCAAAAGAGGCGACACTTGAGGAGCAACCGAAAGATTACGCTAATGGCGCAACCGGTTTATTTACAGAGCAGAAGAAAGAAATCATGGATGCTCCCGATGTTGTAACAGCAAAAGCATCGTAAACATTTAACACTTCTATGAACTTTACAAAGGTTTTTGAGTCATAACTTTCACTCAGGTCATTTGAAACTTCTCATACTTATTAAACGTATAAGAGGGTTAAGGCCTTAACTAGAGAGGAGTTTATGATGAAAAAACCTTTGCTTGCTTTATCAGTACTGACTTTAAGCTTAAGTTCAATCATCACCCCCATTCAAGCAACAGCCGCACTGCCATTAAGTGTGGGTAATGAACAATTACCGAGCCTTGCTCCTATGCTTGAACAAGTGACCCCCGCTGTGGTTAGTATTGCCGTAGAAGGCAAACAGGTACAACGCCAGCAAATCCCTGAACAATTTCAATTCTTTTTTGGTCCAGAACAAACACGAGAGCGTCCATTCCGCGGACTAGGCTCTGGTGTCATCATTGACGCCAAGAAAGGCCATATCGTGACCAATTACCATGTCATCAATGGCGCGGACGATATCAAAGTAAAACTGCATGATGGTCGAGAGTACGATGCAGAGCTTATTGGCGGCGACCAGATGTCTGATATCGCACTGCTAAAATTAGAAGAAGCCAAGAACCTTACCCAGATAAAAGTCGCAGATTCAGACAAGCTAAGAGTCGGTGATTTTAGTGTCGCGATCGGTAACCCATTCGGACTCGGACAAACCGTGACATCCGGTATTGTTTCTGCGCTCGGCCGTAGCGGCCTTAACCTAGAAAACTTTGAAAACTTCATTCAGACCGATGCGGCAATCAACAGCGGTAACTCTGGTGGTGCGCTAGTGAACCTCAACGGTGAGCTGATTGGTATCAACACTGCCATTCTTGGCCCTAACGGAGGCAATGTCGGTATCGGCTTTGCAATCCCATCCAATATGATGACAAACCTGACAGAACAGATTCTCGATTTCGGTGAAGTAAAACGCGGCATGCTTGGCGTTCAAGGCGGAGAAGTGACCTCCGAATTGGCAGAAGCACTCGGTTATGAATCAAGTAAGGGTGCCTTTGTTAGCCAAATAGTCCCTGACAGCGCAGCAGATAAAGCAGGACTGAAAGCGGGCGATATTATTGTCTCTATTAATGGCAAACGCATTGATACCTTCAGCGAGTTAAGAGCTAAGGTCGCAACACTCGGCGCTGGTAAGCAGATTGAGCTGGGTGTGGTTCGTGACGGTAAGAGCAAAACCTTTGATGTGACGCTTGGTGAATCCACCAATAATAAGACACAGGCTGAGAAGCTCCATGAAGGACTGGCCGGAGCTGAGTTAACCAACACAACCGAGAGTGACTCGGCAACGGGCGTCAAGGTATCGAATGTTGCTCAAGGCTCACCAGCCGAAGCCTATCAACTTCTGAAAGATGACATCATCATCGGAGTAAACCGTCAAACGGTTAAGAACCTGGCTGAGTTTAGAGAGATTCTTGAAAAACAACCTGGTGTACTGGCGCTTAATATCCAGCGAGGCGACCGAACTATCTATCTTGTAATTCGATAGTCTTACGTCAGCGCAATTACAGGGAGGCTCAGTAAGTTTGCTTTAAACTTACTCAGTCTCCCTTTTCTTTAGATCAATCAAAATGCTATGCTTCACTTGTAATCAAGTCAGTCATCCATTGATGGAGGCTTCACACCTTACTTGTTGAAGAGGGAAACATGCTGTCCTTTCTATTTCGTTCTATTTCCCTTGGACTCGTTTCAGCGGCGCTTATTCTTCTCGCATTTCCGAGCTTAAGACCAGCGATTGTTGCTGACGTCACTAGCCCTAAAGTCGATAATATTGGCTCTCTTCAGATTTCATTTAACCAAGCAGTTCGCCGAGCGGCACCTGCAGTGGTTAACATTTATAGCCGTAAATACGCTGAAAGCGATCGCAACAAACTGCTCACTCAAGGTTTGGGCTCTGGGGTGATTGTTAGCGAGAAAGGCTACATCATTACCAACTTCCATGTTGTGGCTCAAGCAGACCAAATAGTTGTGGCACTTCAAGATGGCCGAGTAGCAGCTGCGCAACTTGTCGGTTCAGACAAGCGCACCGATATCGCGATACTTAGAGTCAGCGGTGATAACCTACCGGTGATCCCACTCAATCCTAATTACAAAGCCAACGTCGGTGATGTAGTACTGGCTATCGGTAACCCATACAACCTAGGTCAAACAACAACCTTTGGTATCATCTCTGCAACCGGCCGCTCTTCGATCAGTGCTGATGGCCATCAAGCCTTTATCCAAACCGATGCGGCAATCAATGAAGGTAACTCGGGTGGCGCACTGGTTAATTCACAAGGTGAGCTAGTCGGTATCAATACCGCTTCTTTCCAACAAGCTACCGACATGGAAACCTATGGGATCTCATTCGCTATCCCCTATCCGCTTGCTAATAAAATCATGGAAAAGATCATCGCCGATGGTCGTGTGATTCGTGGCTATATTGGTATCGACGGACAAGACATCAACTCAGTCACCTCACGCATGTTGGGTACTAAGAATATCGGCGGGATTGTTGTGTTGGGGATAGACCCGAATGGTCCGGCTGCCGATGCGGGGTTTGAAGCTCAAGACATTATTGTCAGTATCAACGATAACCAAGTAAATGGTCGCCAGAGTGTAATGGACATCGTTACCGACCTACGACCTGGTACAGTTATCGATGTGGGTATATTGCGCCAAGGTGAAAGCAAAACCCTAAAGGTGACCATCGCCGAAGATACACGCCTGTAACCTATATAGTAATTTGATAGCTAACATTCAGTTAGCGACTCAAATCGTTAAAATCCAGACACAAAAAACCCAGCTCTTAAGCTGGGTTTTCTTTTATCGATCAAAGCGAATTATAAGCTCAATCAAAACTAACTATAAGACTAAGCGTCGCTAGGTTCATCGATATCGATGCGCGTCACTCGCTGTAGTCCTCTAGGCAGTAAGCCGCCACGACGACCACGCTCACCTCGGAAGTTTTCAAGATCCGCAGGTTTCAAGCCAAGCTTACGTTTACCGGCGTAAATAGTCAGCGTCGCATTCTCTGGGATAGCCATAAGATGCGAGACAAACTCTTCACGCTCTTTTGCTTTCGCAGAAGGGATGTTGATGATCTTGTTGCCTTTACCTTTGCTCAGCTGAGGTAGATCTTTAATCGGGAACAACAACATACGGCCTTGGTTAGTAATCGCCAGGATCTGGTTACTGTCCAAGTCAGCAATAGGGCTTGGCATCATCACTTCAGAAGCTTGTGGCAAGTTAACCAAGGCTTTACCGCTCTTGTTCTTAGACAGCAGATCGCTGCCCTTACAAACAAAGCCATAACCTGCATCAGAACCGACTAACCATAATTGTTCATTCTCTCCCATCACCACTTGGCGAATAGAAGTACCCGGGCTGACGTTCAAGCGGCCTGTAATGGGCTCACCTTGGCTTCGCGCCGACGGTAGTGAATGTGACTCAAGGGAGTAGCTTCGGCCATCACTGCCGAGGAACACCGCTTGCTGGTTACTCTTACCCTTAGCACTCGCTAAGAACTTATCACCCGATTTGTAGTTCAAGCCTTCAGCGTCCACTTCATGCCCTTTGGCATGACGAATCCAACCTTTCTCAGACAACACAACCGTGATTGGTTCGCTTGGTACTAAGTCGCGCTCTGTTAGCGCTTTCGCTTCAGCACGCTCAATCAGAGGTGAACGACGATCATCGCCGTATTTATCCGCATCTGCTTGGATTTCTTTCTTGATCAGCGTATTCAAGCGACGCTCTGAACCGAGTAGCTTTTCAAGCTTTTCACGTTCAGCTTCAAGCTCTTCTTGCTCAGCTCGAATCTTAAACTCTTCTAACTTAGCTAAGTTACGAAGTTTAATATCAAGAATCGCATTGGCTTGAATTTCAGAAATGTTGAAACGGCTCATTAGCACAGGACATGGTTCGTCTTCTGTACGAATGATCTCAATCACTTCATCGATATTAAGATAAGCAGCAAGCAAACCTTCTAAGATGTGCAAACGTGCTAGTACTTTATCTAAACGGTACTGCAAACGACGGCGAACCGTTGTGCGACGGAACTCAATCCACTCTTTCAGGATTTGAACTAAGCCTTTCACTTGAGGACGGTTATCTAAACCAATCATGTTCAAGTTAACGCGGAAGTTTTTCTCTAGGTCTGTAGACGCGAACAAGTGACTCATCAATTGGTCACAGTCGATACGATTTGAACGAGGAACGACAACAATACGCGTTGGGTTCTCGTGATCAGATTCATCACGCAAGTCGTCAACCATTGGCAGCTTCTTAGCGCGCATCTGGTTGGCGATTTGTTCTAGTAACTTCGCACCTGACACTTGATGAGGTAAAGCCGTGATAACAATATCAGAGCCTTCCTTGTGCCAAACCGCGCGCATCTTGATGCTGCCACGTCCAGTACGGTAGATCTTTTCGATGTCCGATTTCGGAGAGATAATCTCAGCTTCTGTCGGGTAATCCGGACCTTGAATGAAACCCATCACATCTGAAAGCTCAGACTTCGGCGTATCAATTAGGTGAATGGCTGCATTAGCGACTTCACGCACGTTGTGTGGTGGAATATCTGTCGCCATACCTACCGCGATACCAGTGATACCGTTAAGCAGGATATGAGGCAGACGGGCAGGCAACATTTGAGGCTCTTTCATGGTGCCATCAAAGTTTGGTTGCCAGTCAACAGTACCTTGACCTAGTTCACCTAGAAGAACCTCAGCAAACTTAGATAATTTCGCTTCGGTATAACGCATCGCAGCGAACGATTTCGGGTCATCCGGAGCACCCCAGTTACCTTGACCATCGACCAATGGGTAACGGTAAGAGAAAGGCTGCGCCATCAATACCATCGCTTCGTAACAAGCAGAGTCACCGTGTGGGTGATACTTACCTAATACGTCACCAACGGTACGTGCTGATTTTTTGTATTTCGATGCAGCCGATAAGCCCAGCTCAGACATCGCGTAGATAATACGACGCTGTACTGGCTTCAAGCCATCACCGATATACGGCAATGCACGATCCATGATCACGTACATCGAGTAATTTAAGTAGGCATCTTCGGTGAACTTGCGCATTGGCAGCTGTTCAACGCCATCATATGTAATTTCGTTAGACATCCATTATACCTCGGCCATATCACCGTTAGTCTGTAGCCATGTACGGCGATCATCTGCACGTTTCTTACCAAGCAGCATGTCCATCATCTCGTTGGTCGCTTCGCTGTCATCAATCGTTAACTGCACAAGACGACGAGTGTTTGGATCCATGGTGGTTTCACGCAACTGAAGTGGATTCATTTCACCCAGACCTTTGAATCGTTGCACGTTGATCTTGGCTTTCTTCTGCGATAGTCGCTCAAGCACACCGTCTTTCTCTGCGTCATCAAGTGCGTAGAACACTTCTTTACCGCAATCGATACGATACAGAGGAGGCATTGCCACATAGATATGACCCGCTTCAACCAATGCATGGAAATGGCGAGTAAACAAAGCACATAGCAGTGTCGCGATATGAAGACCATCCGAGTCCGCATCGGCAAGGATACAGATCTTACCGTAACGCAGGCCTGATAAATCATCGTTATCTGGGTCGATACCCAGAGCTACCGAGATGTCATGCACTTCTTGCGAGGCCAATACTTGGTCTGCTGAGACTTCCCATGTATTTAGGATCTTACCGCGAAGTGGCATCACTGCTTGGAACTCACGATCACGTGCTTGTTTAGCAGAACCACCCGCCGAGTCCCCTTCCACGAAGAAGATTTCGGTACGGCTTAAGTCTTGAACTGAACAATCCGTTAGCTTACCCGGCAGTGCTGGGCCTGAAGCGATTTTCTTACGCACAACCTTTTTGCTTGCGCGCATACGGCGGTGGGCATTCGCAATACAAGCTTCTGCTAGCTGTTCTGCCAGTTGTGGCTTTTCGTTCAACCACAGGCTAAACGCATCTTTTACCACACCAGAAACAAACGCAGCAGTTTGACGAGAAGACAAGCGCTCTTTTGTTTGACCAGCAAACTGCGGATCTTGCATCTTCACCGACAGTACGTACGAACAGCGATCGAAAATATCGTCACCCGTTAACTTAACGCCACGCGGCAGAAGGTTACGGAATTCACAGAACTCACGCATTGCATCAAGAAGACCTTGGCGAAGACCGTTTACGTGTGTACCACCTTGTTTAGTCGGTACTAAGTTCACGTAACTTTCGGTGATCATGTCGCCGCCTTCTGGCTGCCAGATGATCGCCCAGTTTGCCATTTCTGTTTCAGCAACGAATTCGCCAACATACGGTTCTTCAGGAAGTAAGGTGTAACCTTTCACGCCTTCGGCAAGGTAGTCTTTTAGACCATCTTCATAGAACCATTTATGCTCTTCGCCACCGACTTTGTCGATAAAGGTAATTTCTAAACCTGGGCAAAGCACTGCTTTTGCACGTAGATTGTTAATCAGACGAAGTGTCGAAAATTTAGGGCTATCGAAGTACTTAGGATCAGGCCAGAAATGTACTGATGTACCGCTGTTACGATGACCACAAGTGCCCGTTACAGTAAGTTCTGTTACGGCATGACCGCCTTCAAGAGCGATCTCGTGAACCTGACCTTCTCGGCGTACGGTCACTTCAACACGTTTTGACAGCGCGTTTACGACCGAGATACCTACACCGTGCAGACCACCAGAGAACTTGTAGTTGTTATTCGAGAATTTACCGCCAGAGTGGAGCTTAGTTAAAATCAGCTCAACACCTGAGATCCCTTTTTCAGGGTGAATATCGACAGGCATACCACGGCCGTCATCGGTAACTTCTAACGATTGGTCTGCATGAAGTACCACTTTGATCTTCTTAGCGTGTCCCGCTAGTGCTTCATCGACCGAGTTATCAATGACTTCTTGGGCAAGGTGGTTAGGTCTTTCTGTCTCGGTATACATTCCCGGGCGGTGTCGCACAGGATCGAGACCTTCAAGTACCTCGAGGTCTTTTGCATTATATTGTTCAGTCATAATACGGAGTTTACTCAAAAAGTTTGCGTCAGTTCGCTAGCTCCAGTTTCACTAAAGCAGAATCATTACTATGAACCGTCATAGTAGAGCGAACGAGCGAAGTATTGGGGAATATAGTCTGGAAGCTGAGTAATGATGTCAAGCTAGTTCAAAAACTAAGACATCAAACTATGATATTTCACCATTGATAGATGAAATAACAGGCAAACAAGAGAAAATCACTTGGTTGGTGGAACAGATTAAAGATTTAGAAAAGTGATGATTTGTTGTGGGTAGCGTTCAAAATCAACAAAGCTATGATCCCCGCCCTCTTCTACTGTCTGTGTTGCACCTTGGTACTTCTCTACCGCTTGTCGGTAATCCAGAACTTCGTCTTCCGTTTGCTGAAGTAACCAGAAGTCGCTCGGCTTAGCGATCGCCGAAACCTCTAACGCCTTCAGTTCATCAATATGTTTTGTTTCCAGTACATACCGTTCATCTGTGTATGGGTTTACTTGTTCACCTAAATAGTCAGCAAGAAGCTCATACGGCTTCACTGCTGGGTTTACAACCACCGCTTTAAAACCATAGTGGCTATTCAGCCATGTTGAAAGATAACCACCCAGCGAGCTACCGACCAACGCTATTTGATATTGCTCTTTATATTGCTCCACCAGCTGCTGCAAATGGAGTGCCGCTTGCTGAGGGAAACTCGGCAGTTGAGGGGTTACAACTTTAATATCAGCGCGATGCTCCGCACAGTAATCTGCCATTACGTTCGCTTTATGAGAACGTGATGAACTGTTAAACCCATGAATATAGAGAAGCAGTGATGGCTTATTAGCTTGCTGATCAGAGCCTGGCATTAGTAACCAGCAGCCTTAAAATCAGGCAAGAACTGCCCATGAGGCAGACGACGAACTTGCGTGCTGACCGTTCCGTCTTGATGTAATTCAATCTCTCTCCAACCCGGAGACAAAGTATCGACCGCGAAGTCATCTGAGTTAGGTTTGAATTGCACACAAGTCGATGGGGTTGCCATGACTTGTACACCATGATGATCTCGGTTCATGTCTTGATGAACATGACCACAAAGTACCGCTTTAACATTGGTGTGCTGTTGAACCACATCCCAAAATTGATCGGCGTCTTTTAGGTTATGTTGATCCAACCATGCGCTGCCAACCAACAATGGATGGTGGTGCAATAGAACCAAGGTATTCCGTTCAGGGAACTCCGTCAGCTTTTGTTCTAACAGATCAAGCTGTTGATCGCTGAGGCGACCATGAGGCACACCAACCACCTGCGAGTCTAGCATCACCATCTGCCAGTTATCGCCTAGCAAGACATGCTCAACACACTGTATTTGTGGTGATGGTAAAACACTGCCCATATTAGGCTTAAAGTCATGGTTCCCTGGCAGCCAATAGCATGGCTTTTCCAAAGGTTGAATCCCTGACTCAAATTTCTGGTACGACTCAGCACTGTGATCTTGAGAGATATCACCGGTTGCTAAAATCGCTTGATAGTCAAAGCCCTGACTAACAATGCCATCGACTACAGCACGAAAGCTATCTTGAGTGTTGATGCTTAATAAGCTGCCATGGCTCGGCGCAAATAAATGCGTGTCCGTTAGCTGCACCAGCTTAATAGTGCTCTCATCAAATTTTGAAGTGTGTGATAATTCCAAAATAACAAATCCAGATACGTTACTGTTTAGACTTTAAAAGTGTTGATAAATAGGCTCAATTAAAAGGCAATTGGGGTTCGGCTGATACCAGTTTTTAAACAAAACGTTAACCATTCCCCAAGAAATTTATTCAATTGAAATTTCTCGTCCTTTTGCAGAAGCTTAGTGTTGGGATAGTCATATTTCGCTTTGACTCGCGAAAAATCCCCGCTAGCGCACACTTCTGCAACTCGAGCGTCGTGATATAGCCTGACAGACATTTTTGGCAAAGGAAACACTGGCATCGCGTCACTCTGACATATATCTATTAATGTGGTGTATTTTGTGACCTCATTCACTGTCAATTGATACACCATATTAACGGCTTGGTAACAGCGAACATCACCAACCTCATGCCCAACCGGTAACAAAGCGTTCAGTTTGGCATAGTTAGTCTCGTAAACTCGCATCAATTCAGCAAGATCAACATGGTACGGTTTTTTGACCGCGATATTTGGCATGACGTTAATCTATCCACTCTGACTGTAATTCTTGGTAGTTCAATTGTAGCCACTGTAGCGCAATGATCGTGGCTCCATTTTCAAATACACCATCTTTTACCAACTGATAAGCAGCTTCGCGACTCATCACTTGTACACGAATGTCTTCACCTTCGTAGTCCAATCCGTGCACCCCTTTGGCTGTTGTTGCATCAACCGAGCCAACAAAGACATCGAGCTTTTCTGAACAACCGCCGGATGAAGGGTAATACGAAGTAATAGGCAACACAGATCCGACTTCGACTCCGGCTTCTTCCATCGCCTCACGACGAGCGACATCTTGTGGTGATTCATCGGTATCAATGATCCCAGCAACAATTTCGTATTGCCATGGGTTCTCATGCTCTAGGGCACCGACACGGATCTGTTCTACGATCACCACTTCATCACGCACAGGATCATAAGGTAGCAAAGCGGCAGCATGTCCACGCTCAAACATCTCACGCTCTATTGGTTGGCTCCAGCCGCCCTCAAACAGTCTATGTTTAAATGTGTACTTAACCATTTTGAAAAAACCACGAAACAGCGTCTCTTTTGAGACTATTTCCACATCTTGCGGAGTAAACTCATGTCGTTGATTGTCATACTGTTGCATTTGGTACCTCACTAAGTGATCTTTATAGTTTACTCATTGTCCGAGTTAACTACCAAGGATAAGGTTCAACTTTTTATATAAAATTTATAATTAAAGTTAAGTTTTAAAAAATAAATATTGCACAAGTGGACAGTTAACTGTAAAAAAGTGCAAAGTTTCGAGTAAATTACCACCAAACTGGGTTAAACTCTTCTAAAGAAAATTCCATAAAAGGCAGGAATAGGAAAATGAAAAAACTGCTTCCACTATTTATCAGTGCAGCAATTGGCAGCCTGAGTTCGTCAGCTTTTGCTGATACGCTAGCTGAAGTTTACGACCAAGCAAAACAGAACGATCCACAACTTCTTCGTTCAGCAGCGCAGCGCGATGCCGCTTTTGAAGCAGTAACGTCAAGCCGTAGCTCTTTGTTACCAGAGATTAATTTAACAGCGGGATACAACATTAACCGCAGTGACATTGACGGTCGTGAAAGTGACAAATTGACAGCCGGTATTAGCTTCTCTCAAGAACTATACAAACGTTCTTCTTGGATCACACTAGATACGGCAGAGAAGACTGCTCGTCAATTTGATTCAGCTTACGCGGCAGAACAACAAGCGTTGATTCTGCGTACAGCAACAGCTTACTTTGACGTACTTCGAGCTCAAGACAACCTGGAATTTGTTCGTGCAGAGAAAGCAGCGGTTGCTCGTCAGCTTGAGCAAACTAAGCAGCGTTTTGAAGTAGGTCTTTCAGCAATCACCGATGTACATGATGCACAAGCTCAGTACGATGGCGTTTTAGCTGATGAAGTATTAGCAGAGAACGATCTGACTAACAGCTACGAAGGTCTACGTGAGATTACAGGTCAGGAACACTCTAACCTAAGCATCCTAGATACTGACCGTTTCTCAGCGAGCAAGTCTTCAGAGTCTGCAACAGCACTTGTTGCTCAAGCTGAAGAAAAGAACCTTAGCTTATTGGCTGCTCGTATTCTTCAAGACATAGCAAAAGATGACATTTCGCTGGCAAGCTCAGGCCACTTACCTAGCTTGACTCTTGATGGTGGCTATAACTATGGCGACGAAAGTAATGACAATAACGGCTCGAAAGGGGACTACAACGATTTCAATGTTGGGGTTAACCTAATTGTGCCTCTATACACGGGTGGTAGCACAACTTCTTTAACTAAACAGGCTGAATACAACTACGTTGCAGCAAGTGAAGATCTAGAAGCGACTTACCGTAGCGTTGTAAAAGACGTACGTGCATTCAACAACAACATCAGTGCTTCAATTGGTGCTCTACGCGCTTACGAACAATCTGTAGTGTCTGCTCAGTCTGCTCTAGAAGCAACAGAAGCAGGTTTTGATGTAGGTACTCGTACTATCGTTGACGTGCTAGATTCGACTCGTCGTCTATACGATGCGAACAAAAACCTTTCAGATGCTCGTTACAACTACATCCTAAGTGTACTTCAGCTTCGCCAAGCCATTGGTACGCTAAGCGAACAAGACATTGTTGATATCGACTCAGGTCTAAAAGTAGCAAGTAAGTAATTCTTAATTACTCAAGTTACCGTTACAAAAATGCCGCTCATTGAGCGGCATTTTTATTATCTATCAAATATTGGTATTGAGCGCTAAAATTTAGCCTCGGCCACCTTTAATCGCTTTAATGATTTCAGTGGTAGAGCAACCATCTTCAAAGTTAAGTACTTTCACTTCACCACCAGCTGCAATCACTTCCGCACCACCAGCGATCTCTTCAGGTTTGTAATCACCACCTTTCACAAGAATGCTTGGCAGTACCTCAGAGATTAAACGTTGAGGTGTATCTTCAGAGAATGGTACAACCCAATCAACCGCACCTAAGCCAGCCAATACCGCCATACGACGATCAGTAGGGTTCACAGGGCGACCAGGGCCTTTCAAGCGTTTCACTGATTCGTCCGTATTCACCGCAACGATCAAACGATCGCCCAGCTCAGCCGCGTGATTCATGTAAGAAACATGACCAGCATGCAGAATATCAAAGCAGCCATTGGTCATAACCACCTTCTCGCCTTTCGCACGAGCACGCTTCACCGCTTCAACCAGTGCCGCTTCAGAGATAACACCGTAGTCTGTGTCTTGGCTACCGTGAATCGCTTCCGCTAACTCAATCGTAGACAGTGTAGATGTACCAAGCTTACCTACTACCACACCCGCAGCAGCGTTCGCCAGTGCACACGCCTCATCCAGTGGTTTGCCAGCAGCAACAGAAGCCGCCAGTACCGAGATAACCGTATCACCCGCACCCGTCACGTCATACACTTCTTTCGCTTGAGTCGGCAAGTGGAATGGTTCCAAACCTTTGCGAAGCAAAGTCATACCATGTTCGCTGCGCGTTACCAACAAAGCTTCGAAATCAAACTCTTCGATTAACGCGAGTCCTTTTTCGATCATTTCTTCTTCAGATTTTACTTTGCCCGCAACCAGCTCGAACTCAGCCATATTTGGCGTAAGCAAAGTCGCACCACGGTAACGCTCAAAGTCTGCGCCTTTCGGGTCAATGAATACCGGAACCTTTGCCGCACGTGCTTTTTGAATAAAACTTTGCACATGCTCCAAGGCACCTTTTGCGTAATCAGATAGAATTACCGAACGTACATTAGGAAGCGCTTGTTCCATGCGAGACAAAACAAGCTCAGGATCCGTATTCTCAAATTTGTCTTCAAAATCAAGGCGAATTAGCTGCTGACCACGGCTCATCACTCGCAGTTTAGTAATGGTTGGGTAATCTTCTAACTCAACGAAATCACATTTAACCTTTAGTGCGCCTAAGGTATTTTTTAACACCTCAGCTGGCTCATCTTTTCCAGTCAAACCAACGATATGAGCATGGCCACCAAGAGAAGCAATATTCATTGCTACGTTGGCTGCACCACCAGGACGCTCTTCGTTATTTTCTACTTTAACAACGGGTACAGGTGCTTCTGGTGAAATACGGCCAGTTGGACCATACCAGTAACGGTCAAGCATTACGTCACCGACAACAAGAACGCCTGATTGGCTGTAGTCAGGTAGAATTGGTTTCATTATGGCTCTCCAAAAATCGAATCTGGCTAGAGTCTAGCACACTGATTACAGAGGCTAAACTATAGATAAATGAGTAAATGCCTATGAAGATAGACACATCCGTCACTACTGTGTGACTGGATTATGCTTCCATCCACTGCTTCCATGCTTGAACAACATGTTCTCTTTCCATTTCAAACTTTTCAATCGCCACATCCGCATCAAGATTGAGTAGATTACGGTGGTGGATTTCATCTCTTAACGTTGTATAAGCATGAGTTAATGCCATGCCTTGCTGCTCGTCCATAATCCCTTGTGACAACAAGCTTTCGAAGATTCGTACATTGTCACACCAACGAGTAAGCTTTGGCTTCTCATTACTGTATCGAAGGACTAAATATTGCGCCAAGAATTCAATATCGGTAATACCACCAGCATCTTGTTTGAGCATGAATCGATCAGCCTTTTTGCCCCCTAAATGGCCGCGCATTTTTTCACGCATATCCACAACGGACTTTTTGAGTGTTGCCTCATCACGCGCCAAACACAAAACCTCATGACGCGTTTTGTTAAATGCCGAAGCCAATAACTCATCACCATAAATCATACGAGCGCGAGTCAAGGCTTGGTGCTCCCATGTCCACGCGTCATTGTGCTGGTACGCGTCAAAGGCATCGGTTGGACTCACCAATAGGCCAGATGCACCAGAAGGGCGTAAGCGAGTGTCGACTTCGTATAGAATCCCAGAAGCGGTTCTGGTCGAGAAAATATGAATAATACGTTGCGCTAATCTCAAGTAGAATTGGCGTCCATCGATCTCTTTCTTACCGTCAGTATAGATGTGTACCGGGCAGTCGTGCATGAACACAATATCGAGATCGGAGTTATAACCAAGTTCCCAACCGCCGACTTTGCCATAACCAACGACAGCAAAACCGCGACCTTCGCGATCTTTGACATGGGTAGGTTCACCAAACTTGGCGGATACTTGTAACCAAGCTTGATTGACCCCCGCCTCCACAATGGCTTCTGCTAAGTAGGTCAAATGATCACTGACCTTCATGACCGGTAAAGCACCCGCAATATCCGCGGCTGCAATTCTCAAGATACAGGTCTGCTTAAACTGACGCAGGCCTTCCATCTGTTGCTCCATATCATCTTCAGGGATGCGAGCAAGGTAATCACGCAGCTCGGTCTTATAAGACTCTAAAGGCACTGGATTGTAGAGTTGCTGAGGGTCGATGAGTTCATCTAACAGAATTGGATAACGACCCAACTGCTCCGAAATCATCGGGCTTGCCGTACATAAACGAACTAACTGAGTCAACGCGGCAGGGTGTTCATCTAGTAGTTCAAGGTAAGTGGTACGCGTAACAATTTTATGCAGCAGATGCAGTACTCGCGACAAGCCAAACTCGGCATCCTTAGCGGTGTACAGCGCTTGAAACACTTTCGGCATCAGTCGATTGAGGACTTCTCGCCCACGTGGGCCAAGAGTTTTCTTAGCTAGATCAGCTTTAAACTGAATGATCGTTTTCGCCGCTTCTGGTGGGCTCGCGACTGCAATATCATGCTCCAGTACATGTTCAATCACGTCTGGTTTATGGGCCATATCCCACAGTTCACTAAAGTGACTCGCGATCGGATTAGCGTCATCTTCATCAACGCCAATTAGGTCTTCGAACACGGTATGTACATTCGCCATATGAGCACGAGTTGCCGCAATCAAGCTATCCCAATCGGAAAATTGCATGGCAACCGCAAGCTGCAGTTGTTCGAACTCCCCATCAGGCAAGGTTTGAGTTTGTTTATCAGCCATCGCTTGCAGTAGGTTTTCAAGACGACGTAAAAATAAGTAAGCATCACGTAGGTGACCCACCTCTTCTGTTTCGAGTAAATGCAGTGACTCGATAGCCGTTAGGGTTTCCAGCAAACCTCGACCACGGAGGCTTGGTTCACGACCACCACGAATCAATTGGAAGACTTGTGCGATAAACTCAACTTCACGAATACCACCAGAGCCAAGCTTGATGTTGTTCGAGAGACCACGACGACGCACTTCGCTGCTGATCATGGACTTCATTCGGCGCAGAGATTGAATCGCACTAAAATCAATATAACGACGGAACACAAACGGGCGTAGCATTTGGCGAAGCTCTTGATATTCAGGGTACATCTCACTGCCCATCACACGCGCTTTAACCATGGCGTAGCGTTCCCAATCGCGACCTTGTTCTTGATAGTAATCTTCTAGCGCAGCGTAACTCATGACCAGTGGACCACTCTCACCGAATGGACGCAGACGCATGTCGACTCGATAACAGAATCCATCAAAGGTTTGCTGATCAAGCGCCTTAATAATACGTTGCCCAAGACGTGTAAAGAACTGCGCATTGGCAATGCTGCGTCTTGCACCTTGGGTTTCACCATTCTCTGGGTAGGTGAAGATCAGATCGATATCGGAAGAGAAGTTAAGCTCACCGCCCCCTAGCTTGCCCATACCAATGATCAACATCGGCTGTGCTTCGCCTTGTTCATTACAAGGCGTGCCCCACTCTTTACAACAAATATCGTACTGCCATTGGTAGGTTTCGAAGATCATCGCCTCAGCCAACATCGATAGATGATTTAGGCTCTGCTCTAGCTCCCACGACCCCATAAAATCACGCCAAGCAATGTAGGTCATTTCTCGATTGCGGAATTGACGCAGCACGCGCTGACCGCTCATTTCATCGGTGCAACCAGAAAGTAATTCAGCCAAGCGTTCTCGGTAACCTTCAGCACGCTCTTCACATGCCAACATATCAGGTAAATCACCAGATAAAACCGTATCACGCTGCAGGCAATCACCAATAAAACAGCTTAAACCGAGTACACGTTTAAGATCTTCAGTCAGTGGCTCAGACCAAGTATTGATTGCTTCGCTTTGATGCTCTAATAATTGCTCAAAAGCAGACTGGGAGTGAGTGATGAGTTGAGAAGGCAATGGCATGTTTCTTCCTTGTATAAGCTGCGCGCCGAACAATCGGTTTATCGATTCAGTTCTTCAATAACGAGTTTTCATAACTAAAGATAAGTTATACCAAAGTTACGCCAATAAAAAACGCCCACATTAGCAATGTGGGCGTTTTATCGATTAACTTATCTGGTTGAGCTTACAACCGAGAAACCGTCTCTGGAAATAAGCCTTTACCGATGAAGATTAGGTGCTGAGGACTAAACCTTAAATTGCTTAATCTTACCGTCGAGTTCTTGTGCGTTGCTTTCCATAAGCTGAGAGGTCTCTAGCAGCTCACCAACCACCACTACTGAAGCTTCAACAAGCTCGCGTACATTAGTCAGGTTGACGCTCATCTCTTCAGCAACACTGCTCTGTTGACCTGCAGCGGTCGCGATCTGGAAGTTCATATCATTGATTTGATTGACTTGGCTTACAATGCCGTCAAGCTCACTTCCCGCGTTAGTCACCAGATCAACGCCTTCAGCCGCTTCTACAACACTCTTCTCCATCAGCTCTACTGCAGAATTAGCACTGCTTTGTAGGTGGCTGATCATGTCTTGAATCTCTACCGTCGCTTGCTGAGTACGCTGCGCAAGGTTACGAACCTCGTCGGCAACAACCGCAAAACCACGGCCTGCTTCGCCGGCACGTGCCGCTTCAATCGCAGCGTTCAATGCTAATAGGTTTGTCTGCTCTGAAATGCCTTGGATAGTACCAACCACACTGCCAATTGAGTCAACGCGCTCTTCTACTTGGTTTACTGCTGCTGCAGATGCTGCGATATCTGAAGATAGCTCACTCATCTTAGACACTGACCCTTGAACGAACTTCTGACCAGTAAGAGCTTGGCCTGATGCCTGCTCAGTCAATGACGAAGCGCTTTGCGCATGCTCAGCGACAGTTTGAACAGTAGACGTCATCTCACTCATTGCTGTTGCCAGCTGATCGATCTCGTTGAACTCTTCTTGAGCTGAATCTTTGGTTTCAGACATGCTGATGGTCATCACTTCCGTCAGAGCAAATAGCTCATCAGAAGAGGCCACCTGAGTTTTGATCATGTCATTCAGTTGAACGCGAGTTTTTTCAAGTTCGCGTGCCACATCACCGTATTCATCTTTACAGTCCATTTGAATCGGTACTGATAAGTTCTTGTCTGCCATGGTTTTAATGGCGTCATTAAGGTATTGAGTCTGGCGCAGCATAACGCGCGCCGCTGCTAACAGAAGAACCACAAACACAATGATCATCAAGGCTGTTTGCCAAGCCACTTGAACAAGGTAAGTCTCGTAATGCTGTTGTGCGACTTGCGCATTGTTGGTTACAGCAAACAATGAATCGTAAAACGTACTTGCGTCCCATAGCTGCTTCGAAATGATCAAGATAGTGCTGAATAGCATCAGCATGACCATTTTTGGAACGAGACGAACGTCAGAGATTACCCTTTCCCACGGCTTGAATGACAGTTTAGTCATTGTCAGTTCTCCATTAATTCTTATATATTGATGGCTTCTATATCCGCGAGGTGGCTATGTCAGTCAAAGTTCGCGATTTATTTTGAGCCTCGTATGAATGTTGAATAATACCAAAGACGCCACCAAGCCGATGAGCTTATTGTCACTGATTCTCTCTTTCTTAGCGTTATTTGTGATCTCAGGCTTATTGTTCGTACCGATCGATAAAGAATCGAAACAAGTCCTTATCGGCCTCGATTTTATAATCTGTAGTGTTTTTCTTTTTCAGCTCACGATTGATCTATTCAGATCACAAAACAAAAAAGAATATCTCAAAGTACACTGGATCGATTTCTTAGCCAGCATCCCAATGATCGAGCCACTGCGTTTCGCTCGCATTTTTCAGATCCTGCGTATGATTCTTGTGCTTCGCTCGGGGAAGCGTGTTTTCAGAGAGCTATTCCGCAATCGCAAAGAAACCACCCTCGCCTCAATTATATTGCTGCTGGTCATTCTCCTGACCATAGGGGCGGGAACAATATTGCTGTTAGAGCACAAAGATCCCAATGCCAACATCACCACTGGGCAAGATGCTTTATGGTGGGCTTTCGTTACTATCAGTACGGTAGGATATGGCGACCATTATCCAGTCACGAGCTCAGGAAAGTTAGTCGCCTCTCTGGTGATCATTTGCGGTGTGGGTGTGTTTGGTATGATTTCAGGTTTGATTACTTCTTTGATCACCTCCCCGACTCATCATGAGAATCAACGAGCGGAAAACAAAGAGAAACACCTTGAAAAGATCATCGAGCAGCAACAGAAAATCCTCGAACGACTCGAAAAACTTGAGCAACAAACAAAAAAATAGGGCCGGAGCCCTATTTTCAAATTCATATTTCTATTGATACAGATATTGAGTTTAGTCTTGCCAGTATGGCTCAACCTCAACACTGATTTGGCGTGTCTGTTCCATCGCATGCAGGATGGACACTTCTTGACGAGCCAACCAACGCTCTAGCTGAACCTTCTCATCGCCTTCCAACTTCTCAGTCAAAGGCTCTAATGTTTTAAGTGCCAGCAAGTCATCAATGCCTTGCACCATATCGGCCCATGGCAAGCGGAAACTGTTTCGCTCAGCGTCATCATATAAACTAGCGAAACCAACACCAGAATACAGATTACGCATCAAACGGTATTGCTGCTCAATATACGCTTGGCTGGTCATCACTCGCTCTGGCGGGAAAGCTTCCATCAAATCTGCCCATGTGCGATCGAGTTGCTGCACAGAAAACCATTCGATACCACGACCCATTTGTTCACGCGCTTTCTCATCTAAGAAAGGCTGCCAGCCACGAGACAAAATCCAACGGCTCAGATCTAACAATAAACCGGTGTAACGAGCAGAGCTCAGCAAGGTAAGCAGATCTTCACGATCTGGCAGTTGCTCTTGCATCTCTTTAAGCTCAGCGACTAAGAACTTACGCGCATCGAGTTTACGCAGCACGTGTCCTTTATCTTCCAGCAAGTCTTCGAAGTGATCATAGCTTTTCAGCCAGTCGAGCTCTTGCTCAAGCCACTTCAACTCTTGACGTAAAATAGCACTCGCGCGTCTTGGGACAATGCCACCGTAGATAGTGAAGGTTTGACGAATAAAACTCAGCGAGTGGCTGATCTCATGTAGCGCTTCAATCGATTGGCGCTCAGTGAAAATCTGCTCGTGATAGTGCCAATGAGCGAGAGCATGCTCTAAAGATTGAATGAAACACGATTCAACAGTATCACTTTTGTCAGTATCAACTAAGGTCAAAGGAGTGACTTCATCTCCTTGATAACCTTGAGCAAGGCGGTAACCCTTAGCTGCTTTGCTTAGGTTACCCAAACGCATGCCACCTTGTTCGCAGAATTGGCGAGACAATGTAAATAGCGCATCCGTTTGACCGGATTTAAGTTCCAGTTCGACTTCGCAAATCGGTTCTTGCAGGTCGCCTGATTCAACGAAGCCTTGATCGAATGCGACCTCGACTTGGCTACCATCAGGCATACCAATCAACCATTGCTCACGCGTAAAGTTGGTAGAAAACAGAGGAGTCAGCTCGGCTTGCAACGTTTCGATGTCTTTACCCGCTGGCCAGATATCCTCTGGGTGCAGGGCTAACTTAGGTTCGTTGCTGTCGTGTTCTGCATTGTATTCAGGCCTTTGATGCAGGCCAGCAACCACACGACCAGCAGTCTTTACGGTTTGTACAAATACGTCATCAAAGCGTCGAATGCGTAAGCCTGTATCGTGCTTACGTAGCCAGTTGTCAGCGGTGTCAAAGTAGATGTTACCTAGCTCACGACAACTGTGCTGAAGTACTTTAGTTTCAGCAATTTTATTGCGTAAAGTCTCTGAAAATTCAGGAGAAACAAAAAACTTCAGTTCTATCTCGGTTTCCATAGTTATACCTTTCTGTGAAGATAGGGACAGGATATTGCCAATTTGAAAAGTCGGCAAGTCAGAAATATCGCCCTTATGATGATCTAAAACAGTTTTAATGAGAGATTGATTAGGTTAACATGCGCGACTTTGTAGCCATCGCTTAACATTTCACCATGAATATGGTGTATGTTGTTTTAAGGTTATTATTTATTAGGTTGGATGACCATGCCAGTAAATACAATTATGGGGTTATTTGCAAAGTCCCCAATTAAACCTTTGCAGCGTCACGTAGTATGCGTGAACGAATGTTGTTCTCACCTAGTTAATTTCTTTGAAGTTTCTTCAAAAGGTGACTGGGAAAAAGCATCAGAAATTCGAGCTCAAATTTCTCACCTTGAGAAAGAAGCTGACGTACTAAAACGTGAAATTCGCCTTAAACTTCCTCGTGGTTTGTTTATGCCAGTTGATCGCACCGATATGTTGGAGCTATTAACGCAACAAGACAAACTCGCAAACCTAGCGAAAGACATTGCTGGCCGTGTATATGGTCGTCAACTTGTCATTCCTGCTCCGATGCAAGAAAACTTCATCGCTTACGTTAAACGTTGTCTAGATGCAGCGAACCAAGCACAAAACGTAATCAATGAATTAGACGAATTACTTGAGACTGGCTTTAAAGGCCGTGAAGTAACACTCGTTGCCGAAATGATTCATCAATTAGATGTAATTGAAGATGACACGGATGCGATGCAGATCGAACTACGCCAACAACTAATGGCAATTGAAGGCGATCTGAATCCAGTTGATATCATGTTCTTATACAAAATTCTTGAATGGGTTGGTGGTATTGCAGATCAAGCACAGCGTGTAGGCGCTCGTCTTGAAGTAATGCTTTCTCGATCTTAAATCATACGTTAACCATATAACGAAGAGCATTTTTTGAACAAACCACTTATGCGCTGAGTATTCCTCTCGCTGAGCGGTTTTTTGCGTCTAAATTTGTTCCGCTTGTTATCAAACAACTAGGTATTACGATGGATATCCTTGCTAACTACGGCACTGTCCTGATTATTGTTGCAGCAGCTTTCGGTTTCTTGATGGCTATTGGTATTGGTGCAAATGACGTTGCGAACGCAATGGGCACCTCAGTAGGCTCTAAAGCTCTAACCGTTAAACAAGCGATCATTATCGCAATGATCTTTGAATTCGCAGGTGCTTACCTTGCGGGCGGCGAAGTAACAGACACGATCCGTAAAGGTGTTATCGAAACGTCTCTATTCGCTCATCAACCAGATGTACTTGTGTACGGCATGATGTCGGCACTTCTTGCTGCTGGTACATGGCTACTTCTCGCTTCTTACATGGGCTGGCCGGTTTCTACGACTCACTCAATCATCGGTGCAATCATCGGTTTTGCGTGTATTTCTGTAGGTACTGAAGCTGTAGACTGGAACAGTGTTCAAGGTATTGTGGGCAGTTGGATTATCACACCCGTTATTTCCGGCTTCTTCGCTTACGTCATATTTGTAAGTGCTCAACGACTGATTTTTGATACAGAGAACCCGCTATTTAACGCGAAACGCTTTGTACCGGTATACATGTTCATTACAACAATGGTAATTGCACTTGTAACCATCAAGAAAGGTCTTAAGCACGTTGGTCTGCACCTAAGCAACACTGAAGCATGGGTTTGGGCTGCAGGCGTTTCTGCGCTTGTTATGATCGGCGGTTACCTATACATCCAGAAGAAATTCGCTAACCGCGAAGAAGACCACGGCTTTGCAGGTGTTGAAGGCATCTTCTCTGTACTAATGGTTATCACAGCTTGTGCGATGGCATTTGCACACGGTTCAAACGACGTTGCGAACGCGATTGGTCCACTGTCTGCTGTTGTATCAACCGTTGAGCACATGGGTGAAATCACAGGTAAGAGTACTATCGCATGGTGGATTCTTCCTCTAGGTGGTTTCGGTATCGTTGTTGGTCTTGCAACAATGGGTCATAAAGTAATGGCAACCGTTGGTACTGGTATTACAGAACTAACACCAAGCCGTGGCTTTGCTGCACAACTTGCAACTGCATGTACAGTTGTACTAGCTTCAGGTACTGGCCTTCCAATCTCTACTACACAGACACTAGTTGGTGCAGTATTAGGTGTTGGTTTTGCTCGTGGTATCGCAGCACTAAACTTAGGCGTTGTACGTAATATCGTGGCTTCTTGGATTGTGACACTGCCTGCAGGTGCTCTACTTGCTGTTGTGTTCTTCTACGGAATTCAAGCTGCGTTTACTATGTAATCGCGACTGCGTTAGTGAATACTAGCGTCAGAACAGTGTGAGCTTCAGTAGCGATATGTAAATGCCATGTCATTATTGACTCAAACGCACAGAAAGGGAGGCTTTGCCTCCCTTCTTTGTTGCACCGCATAAAGAAACTAAATATTATTTGCTGATTGAGGCTGACTCATACGCCTACCCAATTTGAATCGTTAAGGGATTTACTGTGAAAAAACTGATTAGCTTAGTTTTGTTCGCAATGCTTGCGGCTCCAGCTGCCTTTGCACAAGAACGTTATATTGCTGACAAACTATTTACTTATATGCATTCTGGCCCAAACAACACATTCCGTATCATCGGTAGTGTTGATGCTGGTGAAAAGATTACATTCCTACAAACTAACAAGAGTACGGGTTACACCCAAATTCAAGACAACCGTGGCCGTAAAGGTTGGGTTGAAAGCAAGTTTGTAAGCACTCAAGAAAGCATGGCACTGCGTATGCCTAAGCTAGAGAAAGAGCTGACGGAAGTTAAGGGTAAGCTAGCGAATGCTCGTCAGAGTGCTGACAGCGAAAAAGCTGGCCTAGCAAGCTCTCTAGATTCTCGTAACAAGCAGATTGCTGAACTAGAACAGAACTACAGTGAAATTAGCCAACAGCTAACGAGCTCTCAAACAGAGAACCGTGAACTACGCGCTAAGCTAGACACTCAGAAAGACGACCTTCTATTGAAGTACTTCATGTACGGCGGTGGTGTTGCGGGTATTGGTCTACTTCTAGGCCTTGTTCTGCCACACATCATGCCTCGTCGCAGAAAATCACCAAACGGTTGGGCGTAGACTTAACGCTTGTATCAGGTACAGTAAATTCAGTATCGAATATCAAAAAGGAGCACCGAGGTGCTCCTTTTTATTTGTCTGTTATCTAGATACCTTTGGAGCTCGCTAGCCTTTCCACTCGTAAAGAGCTGGGATTTCTATCTTCTGCTGATTGAACTCTATGATCACCGATTGTGGCTTAATCTCCAGTAATTGAATGTCTTGTCCAATCCAATCTCCTTGCGCCACTTCTTGACCGTTCACTTTTACCCAACGCTTAGTTTCGCTACTCGAGTACATATGAGTTTGTAGGTCTAACTTAGGAAGGACTCCTGATAAGCTATTGGTGTGCGTTTCCAACTCAATGACCTGAGAGCCTCTTTGCCCTGCGGGTCTAGAGTCCATCGGCTCAGGAGCGCTTTGTTGCTCACCCATGATTGATTCAAGTTTCAATGCTAAATCAGGGGGCAACTCACTGAGGTCTAGCCCTTGCAGCAGGTCACTGTCCGATTGTAAGTCACTATTTGCTTGCTGATCAGTGCTTGATTGCCGATCAGTCGTTTCATCGCTCGCGCCTGGCTGAACGGTTGGTTGAATAGGTGACGATTCAGAACTGGCTGTCATTTGAGTGTTGTTATCAGCATTCGCTAAGATCACAGCTGAGCCACCAGCGGTGTTTGCACTATTAGTACCAGAATCAATCTGTGCATACATCTCTTGCCTTGGCAGCGCTTTCAACGGTTGGCTCGCCGGTGCTGGACGAACAGCGAACAATGCATCTTCTTCCTCAGACACGGCATCCATGCTTGCTATATCAGCATCAGCAATTTCAGGCTCAATGTCTGATTCAGTTTTTAATTCTGGCAGAGCGACATTGGCAGCTTTGTTCACTGGTTCTTGTTGTTGGCTATACGATTGATAAGCCAGAACGCCACCCACCAACAAAGAAGGAACCAAGATTAAGAGTAGCCCCATCGCTAACGATGAACCTCGTTTGTTGCTCATCCCTTTTGCAGAATTAGGAACATGATGATTCTGGTAGCCTTTGAAGCTTGGTTTGCTAAGAGAGTGCTGATTAATAGACGACTGTTTTCCAGAGGAGTGTTTAAGTTCGTGCATAATACGTGACATTAGCTTTCGCCCCCTTCTAGTGACATCAACTTAGGCGAATCGAGTTGAGCTAATCTCTGCAATCTTGCCAAGGTGCGCTTACCTGCAATGCCATCAACCGACATACCCTGCCAAGTTTGAAATGCTTCGATTTTCATTTTTAACTCATAATCAAATACATCACTACCGGAAACAACCTCTCCTAATACTTCAGAAAGCAGTAGATCAAGTAAAGCAACCGCTTCACCTTGATAGCCCTCTTTGAGGGTCTCTCGCAGCGGCTGTTTCCAAATAGCGACATAATCGCCTTGCCAGATTTGCTCTAAGGATTGCTTCGGCATCACCAACAGTTTTTCATTCACCAGTAACTCTACAGAATCCTCAGACACGCCATACAGCACAGCAAACACAGGCTTTTGGTCTATGTCGAGATTAAGTACCACAGGCACGCCGAGTTCTAACAATGTATCCAAATTGGCTTGCTGCTGCTCACACACAAAAACACTCTGTGGCTCACTTAAGCATAATCCATCACGCAGTGAAGATTGATATCCCCACAGCGTATACAAGTCTTTGATAGCAAGAGAACGATTGGTCCCCTGCATCAAATGTTGTTGAATGTGTTGTGGCAATTCAAACTTGGCAGGTTTTGGCTCAGCAACCAACTTAGGAACATCTGATACCAAAGAACGCTGAGTACGTGCTAACACTTCCGTCTTCGCTTCATTTGATGCATCCGTAGGCAACCAAGCATTGATATAGCTTGGAGCCAAGTTAAAGGTCGCTATTGCAAGACCAACGCTTAACGTCGCAATCCCTGCGTATTGGAATAACTTAGGCGCAGCACGAGAAGTTCGAGGTTTCTCGACGTGATAGACATCGGCCTGAAAGGACATAACCTGCTGACATGCTCGGTTAACCGTTTCATTGCTCGGTAGCTGCTCACCATCATGAAAAGCCAACTGCAGTGCTTTATCACACACCAAGTTAATGAGCCTTGGAATACCATGCGTATATTGAGCAATCAGCTTGATAGAACGGTTCGAAAACAACATCTGCTCGCCACCCGCCGTCTCCAAACGAAACGCGATGTACTTGCCCGTTTCTTCGGTATTAAGAGGCAGCAAGTGATAACGACCGGTAATGCGCTGCGCTAGCTGACGCAGTTGCGTAGTTTGTAAGTGCTGTTGTAATTCAGGTTGGCCGACCAACAGTACTTTTAACAACTTGCGACTGTCGGTTTCCAAGTTTGTTAGAAGGCGTAGCTGCTCCAACACATCGGCAGCGAGATGTTGAGCTTCATCTATTACCAATAGGGTTTGAATGCCTTCGGCATGGCTATCAAGTAGAAAATAATGAATAGCCTGACTGAGCTGTTTCAACGATGCCTGTTCTGGGTACTCGACTTCAAACTCATCGCAGATAGCTTCAAGTAAATCCGTATTTGAAAACGTAGGGTTAAGTATAAGGCCAGCCTGAGTATGACTATCCAATGAAGACAACATCGCCTTAGCGACCGTTGTTTTCCCTGTACCAACCTCACCAGTAAGCATCGCAAAGCCCCCACCCTCGCCTAAACCGGCTTGTAGGTTCTGCATCGCTTCTTGATGGCGCTGACTCAAAAACAAGTAGCGAGAATTTGGTACAATCGAAAATGGCATCTCAACGAAGCCAAAATATTCCTTATACATGTGCTGCCCTATAATTACGATTAATGGAAAGTACCATTGCTTGCAGTAAAGTCCAGCAGTGATAAAACATTTCGAGGTGATAAGTTGCAAATTTACGATAGCCTACCAAAAGACAACGGGCTACAACGCTATCTAGTCGGTGGAGCCGTGCGCGATAAGCTGCTCAATATTGATAGTTATGATAGAGACTGGGTCGTGGTAGGGAGTACCCCTCAAGAGATGGAAAACCTTGGCTTTACTGCTGTGGGAAAAGATTTCCCCGTATTCTTGCACCCAAAAACCAAAGAAGAGCACGCACTGGCTCGCACTGAGAGAAAATCCGGTTCCGGTTACACTGGCTTTGAGTGCTACTTCGCTCCAGACGTGAGTTTGGAAGAAGATCTGATGCGTCGAGATCTGACCATCAACGCTATAGCTCAAGATGATAAAGGCCAACTTCACGATCCTTATCATGGTCAGAAAGATCTCTCAGATCGTATCTTAAGACACGTTTCAGACGCTTTTGTTGAAGACCCTCTTCGTGTACTGCGTGTGGCTCGCTTCGCCGCCAAGCTTCACCATCTTAACTTCACGGTTGCACCTGAAACCATGGATATGATGAGTGAGATCGTCCAATCTGGTGAGCTGGCACACCTCACTGCAGAGCGAGTTTGGCAAGAGTGGCATAAGTCTCTTAGTACGCCGCACCCTGAAGTGTTCCTCTCTATATTGAAAGAATGTGGTGCATTGGCAGTCGTATTACCTGAGATTGACGCTCTATTTGGCGTCCCTCAACCTGAGAAATGGCACCCTGAAATCGACACGGGTATTCACACCCTGATGGTTGCTCAGCAAGCCGCACTATTAAGCCCATCGCTACCGGTACGCTTTGCCGCTCAAGTGCATGACTTAGGTAAAGGCGTTACACCAGAAAACGAATGGCCAAGCCACAAAATGCATTGCCACACAGGCTTAAAAATCATTAAGAAGCTGTGTGAACGAGTCAGAGTACCCAATGAGTTCAGAGACCTTGCATTGTTAGTGTGCGAGCAGCATTCTAATATCCATCGTGCAGGCGAGCTCAAACCAACCACCTTTCTCAAGGTTCTCAACAAGTTTGATGTTTGGCGTAAGCCAGATAGGCTCGACGATATACTGCTTTGCTGCCAAGCCGATCACGCAGGCCGAAAAGGATTAGAAGAGCAGCCGTATCCTCAAAAAGCGCGTTTTGAAGTGGCTTACCAAGCGGCGCTGCAAGTCGAAGTTAAGGCGATTATTGCCGATGGTTTTCAAGGCAAAGATATTCGAGAAGAGCAAGAGAAGCGCAGAGCGGTGGCTATTGAAAACGCGTTATCAGAACTCACTGATAGTTAGTCTTCACTCCGTTAGTAAGCACACATTAAAAAACCCGCAACTTAAGCGGGTTTTTCCGTTTCAATCTGTAGGACGAAACATTTGTCTTCGTAGGTCGAGCGCTACTGCATCATCAAGAAAGCAAATAGACCAAAACCTAGAATCAGGCGGTAAATAACAAACGGTGTCATACCCATACGAGAGATAAGCTTCAAGAAGAAGTGGATACAGATATAAGCACTAATGAAAGAAACCACGATTCCCGTTAGTAAAGTGCCCACATGGATTGGGTCACCACTGGTCACTAACTTCAGACCCAAATAACCACCAGCCAGAGTGATGATTGGGATAGACATCAAGAAAGAGAATCGAGCCGCTGCTTCACGTGTGAAACCAAGGTAAAGCGCCGCAGTAATAGTTGCGCCAGAACGAGACGTGCCCGGAATGATCGCCATTGCTTGAGCAAGACCAATAAACAGCGCCTTTTTCCAACCCGCTTGGTATTCGTCATCGCGCAGGCTTGAGTTCTTGTCCACCCACCATAGCAATAGACCAAAGATAATCGTTGTCGTCGCGATCACCCACGCACTGCGTAAGTAAAGCTCAACAATATCTTTCATCAGCAAGCCAAAGATACATGCAGGAATCGTCGCGAGAATGATCATCCACGCTAACTTCGCTTCTTTACTGCGATCGCCTTTAAACACTGAACCAAAGAATGCGCTCAACAGAGAGACCACTTCTTTACGGAAATAGATAACCACGGCTGCCAAAGTACCAACGTGGACAGCCACATCAAAAGCCAAGCCTTGATCTTCCCAACCTAAAACAGCAGAAGGAAGGATTAAGTGTGCAGAACTGGAAATAGGTAAAAACTCAGTAAAGCCTTGCACCAACGCCAATATAAACGCTTCAAAATAACTCATTACTTACCTTAAAAATTATAGTTTTATATCTACGACAGAGAGCGAATCTAATTGCTGCATCTTCTGCCATATTTCACTGACGGTTCTTCCGTCTTGCGGGATAACTCTCGCAGGACAAAGATCATAAAGCGGTTGTGTTACAAAAGGATATTTGTAGATATCACTGCGTGGCAGCTCTGGATCGCTATCAGAAATCTCCTCTCCAAACAGCACAATATCAAGATCGAGTTTTCGATCTTGTAGTTTGTGCGCATCTTGAGAGCGACCCCATTTAAACTCAATTTTACGCAGCTGCTGTGAAAATTCAGTCAATGAGAGTGACGTGTCGAGCTCTATCACAAAGTTATAAAACGGATGGCCATTAAAACCCACGGGCTCACAGTGATAGATTTTAGAGCATTTAAGGTTAGTCCCTAACGATTGAAGCTCTGTCCATGCCACCCTTGCATGCTTATCGCGGTCTATGTTCGTGCCAACACCAACATAGGCTACTGTCATGCTTGACCTCGTTCGATGATCACACCAACGGCTTTTGCTTGTGGCACTGCGCCAGGTTTAGCCAAGCGGATTTTAATCCACGGCACAGAAAATTGAGTCATGATCAATTCAGCGACTTCTTCAGCCACACGTTCAACCAATAGAAATCGGCCATTCGCAATGTGATCAAGTACAGCTGTACTCACAGTCGAGTAGTCCAAAGCATCAACCACATCATCACTCTTACCCGCTGGGCGGTTGTCATGAGCCATTTCAATATCAAGCACAAGTTTCTGTTTAATCTCTTGTTCCCAATCGTAAACACCGATCGTTGTAATTACTTCTAGCTGTTCAATGAAAACTTTATCCAGTGCCATGACTTGTCCTTTTAGAGGTCGGATACCCATATGGGGGAAAAAAACGTATTATTTGCGTAATTCGAGATATGATATCAATTACTCTTGGATTGAGCATTATTTTCCCATCGTTAGGCTTATAACCGTTTAAGGAAAGACATGACCCCATTGGCACTAATCATGATCATTGCAGCCTATTTGCTAGGTTCAATCTCTAGTGCGGTCTTGATATGCCGAGTCTTAAGACTTCCTGATCCAAGAACGGTAGGCTCCAATAACCCGGGCGCCACCAATGTACTGCGCGTTGGCGGTAAAGGCGCCGCTGCTGCCGTCCTCCTGTGTGACATGCTGAAAGGCACTATCCCTGTCTGGCTTGGCTACTACCTCAAGATCGACCCAATCATTCTTGGGGTTGTCGCAATTGCGGCGTGTCTAGGTCATATGTATCCGATCTTCTTCCACTTCAAAGGTGGTAAAGGCGTGGCAACTGCACTCGGAGCTATCGCCCCAATAGGATTCGATCTAACCGGAATGATCATGGCAACTTGGTTAGTGGTCGCGTTTTTGTTTCGTTACTCTTCTTTAGCTGCACTGGTTACTGTGCTACTTGCCCCTTTCTACGCTTGGTTAGTCAAACCTCAATACACACTGCCTGTAGCCATGTTGTGTTGTTTGATCGTGTTGCGTCACCATCAGAATATCCGCCGCCTACTCGATGGCAGCGAACCAAAACTCGGACAAAAAAAATCGGCTTAAACTGTCACGTCTAAGCCGAACCATAATATTCAGTATTTAAAGCTTACAGCAGATGTTTATCTAAAAACGTCTTCAGCATTGTGTTCACAAACTCTGGTTGCTCTAACGAGCTAATATGACCTGCGCCAGGAATCACCACTAATTCACTGCCCGTAATGCAATCGTGCATTAGGTATGACTCAAGTACCGGACGTGGTTTATCTTCTTGTCCTACAGCAATCAAAACAGGCAGAGCAAAGTTCTCTACCGATTCAATCATATCGCGACGTCCAAACACCATTCGACCAATTCGTGCCACTTCTTCAGCGTTGTCGCCCTCAAGAGCTGATAACTGCTGAGTAAAACCTTCAACTAAAGCTGGCGTGTTGGTTTGAGCATCATTAGCGAAGAACAGTGGCACAACCGCTTCAACAATTGGCTGAGGAACCGTCTTGGTTTGAGTGATGGTATCTAACATGCTGAAGTACTTAGCGTGAGCAACTTCTGGTTCTAAACCCACAAAAGTATCCATTAGAACCAAAGACTTAATACGTGAAGGTGCAAGTTCCGCTAACTCAGTACCCCACATACCGCCAACCGATAAGCCAACCACTGAGAATTCTTCGATCTCTAAATGATCAAGCAGAGCCAAAACGTGCTGAGCGTAATCTTTCAAGTTACGCATCGAAGTGGGTGCTGCTTGAGATTCACCATGAGACCAAAGCTCTGGAACAATACAGCGATACTGAGTTTTTAACGCTTCGATCTGCGGCTTCCACATTGCACTATCCCAAAGGTAGCTGTGGCCGAGTACAACAACAGGGCCTTGACCTTCATCTAGGTACGCCATCGATTGATTGTCTACTGTGAACTTGTTCATTTTCTTCCCTAATCTCTATCAGCAATTATTTATCGACATACAGTCGGTAAGCTAGGATATAAAAACGGCCGCACAAGGCGACCGTTTATCGAAACACTATAGTCAATTACGCAATTGGCTCTAGCTGGTCAATAGGCCAACGCGGTGTGGCATGAACAGACAAATCAGCCGTTTCGCCATTCTTCAGGCGCTGCATGCCCGCATAAGCGATCATCGCACCGTTATCTGTACAGAACTCAGTGCGTGGGTAGTACACCTCACCACCGATTTTCTTAGCAAGAGCTTCAAGCTCAACACGCAGTTGCTTGTTGGCACTTACACCGCCAGCAATCACTATACGTTTCATGCCTGTTTCTACCAAGGCGCGCTTACACTTGATTACTAAGGTTGCACAAACAGCTTCTTGGAATGCGTAAGCAATATCAGCACGAGTCTGGTCATCATTATCGTTATCACGAATGGTATTCGCTGCGAACGTCTTCAGACCAGAAAAGCTCATATCTAAACCCGGACGATCGGTCATTGGACGCGGGAACTTAAAACGACCCGGAGTGCCTTTTTCTGCCAAGCGAGAGAGCAGTGGACCACCAGGGTAATCTAAGCCCATCAGTTTCGCGGTTTTATCAAACGCTTCACCCGCTGCATCATCAATCGATTCACCAAGGATTCGGTATTCACCAATGCCTTTCACTTCTACCATCATGGTATGGCCGCCAGAAACCAGCAGAGCCACAAATGGGAATGGCGGTGGGTTGTCTTCTAACATTGGCGCAAGAAGGTGACCTTCCATATGGTGAACAGGCACAGCAGGCACCCCCCACGCATAAGCAATACTGCGACCAATCGTTGCACCTACAAGCAGTGCACCCACTAAACCAGGGCCAGCTGTGTAAGCCACACCATCAATGTCTTTCGACGTTAGGTTCGCTTCAGCTAATGCCGCTTTAATAAGGGGAATTGTTTTTTTCACGTGGTCACGCGAAGCTAGCTCAGGCACCACACCACCGTAATCGGCGTGCAGCTTTACTTGGCTATATAATTGATGAGAAAGCAGCCCTTGCTCATCATCATAAATCGCGATTCCTGTTTCATCACAAGAGGTTTCAATACCAATAATGCGCATAATTTTCTCGGCACGCTTTCGTCTAAAATGGGAAATTAGCGCAATATTACCCTGCCTAAGCTCTTCAAACAAATATTGTACAGACTATAATCGACAAAGTGCTTTACAAAGCCACTGTGATCGGATTAAAATTCCGCACCATTTTTGATCAAGCTGGTTAATGGCCAAACGCGAATAGAGAGTTAGCTCGATGGGTAACTTCTCTGATTTGGTACTGAGTGGCCAGCGATAATGAATAACCCCTGAGGTGAAAGGCATATGCCAATAGTTAAAGTACGTGAAAACGAACCGTTCGACGTTGCACTACGTCGTTTCAAGCGCTCTTGTGAAAAAGCAGGTATCCTTTCTGAAGTTCGCCGTCGCGAGCACTACGAAAAGCCAACTACAGTTCGCAAACGCGCTAAAGCAGCAGCTCAAAAGCGTCACGCTAAGAAGCTAGCTCGCGAAAACGCACGTCGCGTTCGCCTGTACTAATAACTTAATCCATAAGGACTGAGTTATGGCTCTTATTGAACAACTCAAAGAAGAGCAAAAATTAGCGATGAAAGCCAAGGACAAACCGCGCCTTGGCACTATCCGCTTAGCTCTTTCAGCAATTAAGCAACGTGAAGTTGACGAACGGATCACTCTGAACGATGACGACATTCTTGCTGTATTAGTTAAAATGGTTAAGCAACGTCGCGATTCTGTTGCTCAATATGAATCAGCAAATCGTCAAGATCTTGCTGACGTGGAAAAAGCAGAAATTACGGTACTTGAAGGCTTTATGCCTCAACCGCTAACTGATGAAGAAGTTATTGCACTACTTGATAGCGCAATCGCCGAAGCTCAACCAGCGGGCATGCAAGACATGGGTAAAGTAATGGCTATCTTGAAACCACAAATTCAAGGGCGTGCAGATATGGGTAAAGTTAGTGGTTTAGTTCGTTCTAAACTCGCTTAATCCCAAATCAAATTGCAACAAGCCGTGCAATCCTTCGGAACGCACGGCTTGTTTGTATCTGTAACCTATTCAAACTATTATTATCCACACTCTCAGTTAGTGCATTTTTCTAAGGTTTTATGGCAGGACACATCCCGCGTAGTTTCATCGATGATCTCCTAGCGCGTCTCGACATTGTCGACATTGTGGACGCACGCGTGAAACTTAAGAAAAAAGGCAAAAACTATGGTGCTTGTTGCCCATTCCACAACGAAAAGACCCCTTCTTTTAGCGTAAGCCAAGAAAAACAGTTTTATCACTGCTTTGGTTGTGGCGTACACGGTAATGCTATCGACTTCATTATGGAGTTCGAACGTCTCGATTTTGTTGAAGCTATTGAAGAGCTAGCCTCTTTCTTAGGCCTCGATGTTCCTAGAGAACAGCGCAGCGGCGAGATATCAACAGCACCAAGAGCCAACAGCGAACAAAAACGTAACCTCTACGATTTGATGGGCGGCATCAGTAATTTTTACCGCTCTCAACTGAAAATATCAGCCAACAAACCTGCGATTGATTACCTAAAAAATCGTGGTCTTTCGGGCGAGATCGTCCAGAAGTTTGGTATTGGTTATGCGGCCGATGAGTGGGACTTAGTTCGTAAGAACTTTGGCCAACAGAAAGAAGCCCAAGACATGCTCGTGACTGGCGGCATGCTAATTGAGAACGATAAAGGTAACCGATACGACCGATTCCGTGGACGCGTAATGTTCCCGATTCGTGATCGTCGTGGCCGTGTGATTGGTTTTGGTGGTCGTGTATTAGAAGACGGCACACCAAAATACCTCAACTCACCAGAAACACCTATATTCCATAAAGGTAAAGAGCTTTACGGCCTTTATGAAGTGCTGCAAGCCTACCGTGAACCGCCGCAAATACTTGTGGTTGAAGGTTACATGGATGTCGTGGCACTCGCGCAATATGGTGTCGATTACTCAGTGGCATCACTGGGCACCTCAACAACTGGCGACCACGTTCAAATGTTGTTCCGTCAAACCAGCACTGTGGTTTGTTGTTACGATGGTGACCGAGCAGGTAAAGAGGCCGCATGGCGCGCACTCGAAACCGCACTTGAGTATCTGAAAACGGGCAACACGCTTAAGTTTCTGTTCTTGCCCGACGGTGAAGACCCAGACAGCTATATTAGAGAGCATGGCAAAGCCGCTTTTGAACAGCTGGTCCATAATGCGACGCCGCTTTCGACCTATTTGTTCGATAACCTGATTGAAATACACAAGTTAAACTTGGGAACAACCGAAGGGAAATCAGCACTGCGTGCACACGCCAGCGCCTTGATTAACAAAATTCCTGACAGTTACTTCCAAGAATTGCTCGAAAAACTGCTCGATGAGCGAACTGGATTTGATAACCAATTGCGACGTGCGCGTGTTCATACACAGAACCCGACACCTCAGCCGCATAAAGAGCTGAAGCGCACTCCAATGCGTGAAGTTATCGCTTTGCTTATCCAAAATCCGAGCTATGCTGATATGGTACCGGATTTATCAAGTGTCAAAGGCTTACAGTTGCCTGGGCTAAGTTTATTCGTCGAAGTACTTGATAAATGCCACGCGCATCCCCATATCAACACAGGCCAATTATTAGAGCATTGGCGACACAATAAACATGAGGCTCTTCTGTCTCGTCTCGCGAGCTGGGAAATCCCCCTCGACGAAGACAATCAAGAAGACATATTTTTAGACTCATTGGACAACATACTTGCCCAGTGCGTTGAAAAACAAATTGAAAACCTGCAGGCCAAAGCAAGAAGCGTCGGTTTATCAGCCGAAGAAAAAAGGGAGCTACTAGCTTTAATGCTAGATCTAAAAGCGTAACCCTGTTTGATTAGTCAGCATTTAATAAATTTGTTAACATAATTGGTTTGCATTTGAGAATGCAACGTCCTTCACCAGACCTGAAGTTGGATATCATCTATGGATCAAAATCCGCAGTCACAGCTTAAATTACTTGTTATTAAAGGCAAGGAACAAGGCTATCTGACCTACGCCGAAGTAAACGACCACCTACCTGCAGAAATCGTGGATTCTGAACAGGTAGAAGACATCATTCAAATGATCAACGACATGGGTATCAAGGTAGTTGAAACTGCACCTGATGCTGATGATCTAGCACTTAATGATGACGATGCCAATATAGATGAAGATGCAGCCGAAGCTGCAGCTGCTGCGCTTTCAAGCGTAGAAAGCGAGATTGGCCGTACTACTGACCCAGTTCGCATGTATATGCGTGAAATGGGTACGGTTGAACTACTGACTCGTGAAGGCGAAATCGACATTGCGAAACGTATTGAAGATGGTATCAATACAGTTCAACTATCGGTTGCTGAGTACCCTGGCACTATTCCATACATCTTGGAACAGTTTGACCGCGTACAAGCAGAAGAGATTCGCTTAACAGACCTAATCAATGGCTTTGTTGACCCTGACGACGATGGCACAGCTGCGCCAACGGCGACTCACATCGGTTCAGAACTTGCTGAAACTGATCTGGAAGACGAAGACAAAGAAGACGCTGAAGACGACGAGGAAGAGGAAGAAGAAGATACAGGTATCGATCCTGAGCTTGCTCTTGAGAAGTTCACAGCGCTTCGTACTAGCTACCAGAACCGTCAGCTAGCGATCAACGAGTACGGCCATGAAAGCCCGAAAGCAATGCTTGCAACAACAATGATGCAAGACGTATTCAAAGAGTTCCGTCTAACACCAAAACAGTTTGATTACCTAGTAAACGAACTGCGTAACTCTATGGATCGCGTACGTACTCAAGAACGCCTAATCATGCGTCAAACGGTTGAGTACGGCAAAATGCCGAAGAAATCTTTCATTGCTCTATTTACTGGCAATGAATCTAGCGAAGCATGGTTGGATGAAGTTCTTGCTTCAGACAAGCCATACGCAGAAAAGATCAAACGTAACGAGCACGACATCCGTCGCTCTATCCAAAAACTGGATATGATCGAACGTGAAACGTCTCTTACTGTTCAAAGCATCAAAGATATCAGCCGTCGTATGTCTATCGGTGAAGCGAAAGCTCGTCGTGCGAAGAAAGAGATGGTTGAAGCGAACTTACGTCTAGTAATCTCGATTGCTAAGAAGTACACAAACCGTGGTCTACAATTCCTGGATCTAATCCAAGAAGGTAACATCGGTCTGATGAAAGCCGTAGATAAGTTTGAATACCGTCGTGGTTACAAGTTCTCTACTTACGCTACGTGGTGGATCCGTCAAGCAATCACTCGTTCGATTGCCGACCAAGCTCGTACTATCCGTATTCCGGTTCACATGATCGAAACGATCAACAAACTAAACCGTATCTCTCGTCAAATGCTACAAGAGATGGGTCGTGAACCACTTCCGGAAGAGCTAGCTGAACGCATGCAAATGCCTGAAGACAAGATCCGCAAAGTACTGAAAATCGCTAAAGAGCCAATCTCAATGGAGACACCAATCGGTGACGACGAAGATTCGCACCTAGGTGATTTCATCGAGGATACAACACTAGAACTACCTTTAGACTCTGCAACGGCAACAAGCCTACGCGGCGCAACTAAAGACGTTCTTGCTGGCCTAACGCCTCGTGAAGCTAAAGTACTGCGTATGCGTTTCGGTATCGACATGAACACTGACCACACTCTTGAAGAAGTGGGCAAGCAGTTCGACGTAACTCGTGAACGTATCCGTCAGATCGAAGCAAAAGCACTGCGTAAACTTCGTCACCCAAGCCGCTCAGAAACTCTGCGTAGCTTCCTAGACGAGTAATCACACGCTTTAGTGCGGTTAGCTTTTAAGCATAAATAAGAAAAGGTGAGCGTTGGCTCACCTTTTTTTTATCTGTGTGATTTAAGTGGCTAAGATGTAAGCGGAATTGCCCCTTATAGTGTCTAGACACCACTGAATGCTTCCCCTATAATCTATGCCCTACGGCCCCTTAGCTCAGTGGTTAGAGCGCACGACTCATAATCGTTCGGTCCCCAGTTCAAATCTGGGAGGGGCCACCAAATTAGAAAAGCCAGAACAGTTCACGCTGCTCTGGCTTTTTGCTTTTCTGGTTACGTACCAATCACGCCCTGCACTTCCTAACCAATAACGAATCGTCCCGCACACAATTCCAATTACCTCTCTGTGACTAAACATACTTTTCTTTTATAAAAAAATCGGCAATATGAGAGTACATAAATCGCTCAATAGTTCAGGGAAGACTCATGAAAGACGAAACACTCTCGATTCACTTCGGTTACGATACTGATCCAACCACCAAATCGGTTGCCACTCCTATCTACCAAACCGTCGCTTACGAATTCGATGACGCACAACACGGCGCCGACCTCTTCAACCTTGCTGTGCCTGGCAATATCTACACTCGCATAATGAACCCAACCAACGATGTGTTAGAAAAACGCATGGCAGCCTTAGAAGGGGGCATTGCAGGCTTAGTGGTGAGTGCAGGCAGTGCTGCAATTAACTATGCGATTCAGACGTTGGCGCAAATCGGTGACAACATTGTTTCAACGCCTCAGCTTTACGGTGGTACTTACACCCTATTTGCTCACATGTTGCCAAACCAAGGGATCGAAGTTCGTTTTGCTAAAGACGATAAACCAGAAAGCTTAGCGGCACTGATTGACGAAAAAACCAAGGCGGTTTACTGCGAAAGTATCGGTAACCCAGCAGGTAATATCATCGACTTAGAACGTGTTGCAGAACTTGCCCACGCACAAGGTGTGCCAGTGATTGTTGATAACACGGTGGCGACGCCTGTGCTATCTAAACCTATCGATTTTGGTGCTGACATCGTGGTGCATTCACTAACCAAATACGTGGGTGGTCACGGTACAACGTTAGGTGGCGTGATTGTCGACTCAGGCAAATTCCCATGGGCACAGCACAAGGACCGCTTCCCTGTGTTTAATCAGCCAGAGCCTTCTTACCATGGTGTGGTTTATACCGAGGCCTTTGGTGAGGCTGCGTTTATTGGTCGTGCTAGAACGGTTCCCCTGCGTAATACAGGTGCAGCACTGTCACCAATGAATGCTTTCATGTTGATGCAAGGTTTGGAGACTTTGTCGCTGCGCATGGAGCGACACACAGAGAATGCCTTGAAAGTAGCGGAATACCTCAAGCAACACGAGAAAGTCAGCTGGGTAAGTTACGCTGGCCTGCCTGATTCAGAATTCTATCCACTCGCTGAAAAGTACATGCAAGGTAAGCCATCGGCCATTCTATCTTTTGGTTTAAAAGACGGTTATGAAGCCGGTGTTCGCTTCTATGATGCACTGCAAATCTTCAAACGTTTGGTCAACATTGGCGATGCGAAATCGCTCGCTTGTCACCCTGCTTCGACGACACACCGTCAACTAAGCGAAGCTGAACAGAAACAAGCCGGTGTATCACCGGAGATGATTCGCCTCTCAGTAGGTATCGAGCACATTGACGATATCTTGGCTGACCTAGAGCAAGCACTGAGCGCTTAATGACGCTACAGCTAGCTCTAACACTGATCGTTAAGTAACAGACATAAAAAAGCCCATCACAGGATGGGCTTCTTATTATCTATTTCTTAGATAAGCTGTCGATTACTCAACTGTTACCGCTTTCGCTAGGTTACGAGGCTGGTCAACGTCGGTACCTTTGATTAGCGCTACGTGGTAAGACAGTAACTGCATCGGTACTGTGTAGTAGATAGGCGCTGTTACTTCACTTACGTGAGGCATCTTGATGATCTTCATGTTCTCATCACTTTCAAAGCCAGCGTCTTGGTCAGCAAATACGTAAAGTAGACCGCCACGAGCACGTACTTCTTCAACGTTCGATTTCAGCTTCTCTAGCAAGTCGTTGCTTGGTGCAATAACGACAACAGGCATATCTGCATCGATAAGAGCCAAAGGACCGTGCTTAAGCTCACCAGCAGCGTATGCTTCTGCGTGGATGTAAGAGATCTCTTTCAGTTTAAGAGACGCTTCCATCGCGATTGGGTAGAACTCACCACGCCCCAAGAACAGTGTGTGATGCTTATCAGCAAAATCAGGTGCTAGCGCTTCGATCTCTTTATCAAACGCTAATGCTTTCTCGATATCAGCAGGCAGTTGGTGAAGAGCTTGAACGATTTCCGCTTCTTTCTCTTCATTGATACGACCCTGTAGGCGACCAATTGACGTTACCATCATCAGCATCGCTGCTAGTTGAGTTGTGAAAGCTTTAGTAGAAGCAACGCCGATCTCTGTTCCTGCGCGAGTCATGAAGGCAAAATCAGACTCACGAACCAACGAAGAACCTGCAACGTTACAGATAGTCATTGCTGACATGTAACCCTTCTCTTTTGCAAGACGAAGTGCAGCAAGCGTATCCGCTGTTTCACCAGACTGAGACAGGGTCACCAATAGGCTGTTCGGACGAACAACGAAATCACGGTAACGGAATTCAGAAGCAATCTCTACGTCACAGCTTACGCCAGCTAGAGATTCAAACCAGTAACGCGCAGCCATGCCTGAATTGTAAGACGTACCACATGCTATGATCTGCACGTGTTCAACCTTGCTTAGGATCTCTTCAGCTTTAACGCCGATCGCGTTAGTGATAACCGAAGTCTCAGAGATACGGCCTTCCATCGTGTTGATCAGCGCTGTTGGTTGCTCAAAGATCTCTTTCTGCATGAAGTGACGGTATTGACCTTTATCGCCTGCGTCATGTTCAGCGTTTGATTCAACGATTTCACGCTCAACACGCTCGCCCGCGACATCAAATACAGTAACATCACGACGAGTTACCTCAGCAACATCACCTTCTTCTAGGTACATGAAGCGACGAGTTACGCTCAGTAGTGCCAGTTGGTCAGAAGCAAGGAAGTTCTCGCCGACACCAAAACCGATAACGATCGGGCTACCAGAACGAGCCACTACAATACGGCTAGGATCTTTGCGATCAACCGCAACCGTGCCGTACGCACCGTCTAATTGTTTTGCTGTTTTCTGTAGCGCTTCAACCAAAGAAGCTGAAGTGCGAAGTTCCCACTCAACTAAGTGAGCAATAACTTCTGTATCCGTTTGTGAAGTAAACACGTAGCCACGCTCTTGCAGCATAGCGCGCAGTGCTTCGTGGTTTTCGATAATGCCATTGTGTACAACGGCAATATCACCAGACATGTGTGGGTGTGCGTTCGCTTCAGATGGCTCACCGTGTGTCGCCCAACGTGTATGAGCGATACCTGTACCGCCAATCACTTGTTGCTCTTCTACTGCGTCAGCTAGCTCTTGTACTTTACCTAAGCGGCGTACACGAGTTAGGTTAGATTCAGTATCGACGACAGCGACACCTGCTGAATCGTAGCCACGGTATTCTAGACGACGAAGGCCTTCTACTAAAATTTCAGCTACATCACGCTGTGCTACTGCACCAACAATTCCACACATAGTTTCACTCCATCAATTTTGTTTTATTCCTATAGGCAGCAAGCAAAGGCCAGATCTTCATTAAGATCAATTATAGGAAGGTAAATGCATAATACTTAAATTTGTTTTTACGCTGGATCGGTCAGGATCACGCGAACATCATGTGATTCGATACTTGCTTTGGATTCTTCGCCTAAGTCTGTATCGGTAATTAAGATGTCAATGTGTTCCCATGCCAGCTCTAAGTTCGGGATCTTTCGTCCCACTTTTTCCGACTCAACCATCACGATCACTTCTCGTGACACTTCAGCCATTACTTTGCTCAGGCCAACCAATTCGTTAAACGTGGTTGTGCCTCTATCAAGATCGATACCATCGGCCCCGATAAATAGTTGGTCAAAATCGTAAGCGCGAAGCACCGACTCTGCGACTTTGCCTTGGAAAGAGTCCGAATGGGTATCCCAAGTGCCGCCAGTCATTAATAACGTCGGCTCGCTTTCAAGCTCATTAAGCGCATTAGCGACGTGCAATGAGTTGGTCATCACAACCAAGCCACGCTTAGCATTAAGCTGCTGAATTAGAGCACCGGTCGTACTGCCACTATCGATCACAATACGGTTATGGTCGCGAATTAAATCTGCAGCGGCTTTTGCCAATGAAATCTTTCGAGTCGAAACTTGTTGACCCAGTTCTTCGTTGACAACCTCTTTCGGTAACGAAATCGCACCACCATAACGGCGTAAAAGCTGACCGTTTTTCTCTAAAGACGCCAAGTCCTTTCTAATAGTGACCTCTGAGGTTTCAAACTTAGCGGATAATTCATCAACACTAACCTCCCCTTTTTCATTCACTAGGTTAGAAATTGCATGTCTTCTGAGCTGGGTGTTTCGTTTCGACATTTAAAAAAGGCCATTAAGTTTCGATATGAAACATATTATAGTTACAACGAAACTATTTAGTCCATTTATTTTGATCCAAAAAATTAATAAATAGCGATAAAACCTTGTCCTAAGACAATTGTTAAGCAGTGATATTGAACTCATTAGGTGGTAGAATCCGCACCCGAAAAGAAAAAAAATTACAAAACTGACTGTTATTTTTTTGCAACCTACCCCCTATATAGTGGGGTAAGTCACAGAAAACCGATGTTGAATCAAAATCTTTTAGTCATAAAATGACTAAAATTGATGAAAGACTTACAACTCTGAAGGACATATTGGAAGTCCCGCGCTTTTACACAACAGGCACAAAATGTTGATGTAGCGGACCAATCTTCAGAACTTAAATAAATTTCAAATTGTAACAATACTTACCGGAGAGTACCTTCCATGAAAAAGACCAAAATCGTATGTACGATTGGCCCTAAAACTGAATCTGTAGAGAAGCTAACTGAACTAGTAGATGCTGGCATGAACGTTATGCGTCTTAACTTCTCTCACGGTGATTTCGCAGAGCACGGCACTCGTATCGCGAACTTCCGTAAAGTAATGGAAAACAAAGGTGAGCAACTTGCTATCCTTCTAGATACTAAAGGTCCAGAAATCCGTACTATCAAACTTGAAGATGGTAACGACGTAGATCTAGTAGCTGGTCAAGAGTTCACTTTCACAACTGACGCAACAGTTGTTGGTAACAAAGACGTAGTAGCAGTAACTTACCTAGGTTTCGCTAAAGACCTAACAGCGGGTAACACTATCCTTGTTGATGACGGCCTAATCGAAATGGAAGTTATCGCAACAACAGAAACTGAAGTTAAGTGTAAAGTTCTTAACAACGGTGCTCTAGGCGAAAACAAAGGTGTTAACCTTCCTGGCGTTTCTGTTCAACTTCCAGCTCTTTCTGAGAAAGACAAAGCTGACCTTAAGTTTGGTTGTGAGCAAGGCGTAGATTTCGTTGCTGCTTCTTTCATCCGTAAAGAAGAAGACGTTAAAGAAATCCGTGAGCTTCTAAACGCTAACGGCGGCGAGAACATCCACATCATTTCTAAGATTGAAAACCAAGAAGGTGTAGATAACTTCGATTCAATCCTTGAAGCTTCTGACGGCATCATGGTTGCTCGTGGTGACCTAGGTGTTGAAATCCCAGCTGAAGAAGTAATCTTCGCTCAGAAGATGATGATCGAGAAGTGTAACCGTGCACGTAAGATGGTTATCACTGCAACTCAAATGCTTGACTCTATGATCAGCAACCCACGTCCAACTCGTGCAGAAGCGGGTGACGTTGCGAACGCAATCATGGATGGTACTGATGCAGTAATGCTTTCTGGTGAAACTGCTAAAGGTAAGTACCCAGTTGAAGCTGTTACTATCATGGCTCAAATCGCGAACCGTACTGATTCAGCTCTTAAAGCTGAGCTAGGTTCTCGTCTAGACAGCCCACGTCTACGCATCACTGAAGCAGTATGTAAAGGCGCTGTAGACACAGCAGAGAAGCTAGCTGCTCCTCTAATCGTTGTTGCAACTGAAGGCGGTAAGTCTGCACGTTCAGTACGTAAGTACTTCCCAACTGCAAACATCCTAGCTCTAACAACTAACGAAAAGACAGCTGCACAGCTAGTTCTTACTAAAGGTGTTAAGCCAGTTCTTGTTGACTCTATCGAGAACACAGACGCGTTCTACATCAACGGTAAAGAAATCGCTCTACAATCTGGCCTAGGTAACAAAGGCGATATCGTAGTTATGGTTTCTGGTGCTCTAGTAGCTTCTGGTACTACAAACACGGCATCTGTTCACGTTCTATAAGAATGAACCGATTCGCATAAAATATAAAAGAGGGCTTCGGCCCTCTTTTTTTATGAAACAAAATCTTGCCTAACTTTTCAGTACGCTGTATTATCAATCACAATAGAACTACGTACTGTTAACTTCCAATTGGCTCTTTCTAAGAGACGGATTAGCAGACTAGAAATCATATATAGATGAGGTTTGTAATGTCTAGTCCTACGCTCACTGACAAAGTATCAAAGATGATTCGCCAAGATATTCTTAATGGTGAGTTAACCCCAGGCCAAAAGCTCGTTGTTGCTGATCTAAAAGCACGCTACAACGTTGGCGCATCCCCTATTCGCGAAGCCTTGGTACAATTATCTTGGAGCAAATACGTAAAGCTAGAGCCACAAAAAGGCTGCTGGGTATCTCCTGTATCAAAGAAAGAACTGAATGACCTATACGAAAGCCTTCGTGTTGTATCATCGGTTCTACTTAAAAAAGCGATTTCAGCAGGTGATGAGAGCTGGGAACTGGATGTACTAACGTCTTACCATAAACTGTCGCGAGTACAGTACGTATCTGAAGAGTTTGATTGTGTTGAATGGGAAGAACGCCACCAGCAATTCCATGTTGCACTACTTGAAGGGGCAGACTCAGAGAACATGTTTAAGTTCTTTGATGATCTAATCAACCAAGTGAAACGTTACCGCTTCCTCGCTATGTCTGCAGAAAGCGCATCTGATGATCTGTTCAATATTGATGAGCACGAAATGATCATGAAACTAGTACTCTCTAAGAATGTAGAACAAGCAACAGAACTGCTTGATCAACACTTACTAGGTTCAATGAAACGAATTGAAGAAGTTATCGAAGCGGCATAATGCCAAGATAGATTCTAACCAAATAAAAACGGAGCCCAACGGCTCCGTTTTTTTGTCTCCAGTACCACGACTGAACTACCACCCAAAAAACTCTTTGTGGTGAGTATTGAGTAGCACAACCATAGGTAAAAAATACAATGCACTAAGCTGAAAGCCAAGAATGGCTAATGTGCCTATGGTTAACCTCACTAAAAAATCGACAAACATACCACGCCTCTTTTAACCAGACTGTATGATCCCCAAACTCTTGCTCCAGCTAACCTAATTCTACTGCAGCCTTTCAAGTTATTGATAAGGCTAGCTAACCAGCTGAATTAAGTTAACGGTGTCATCCTTTTACATCTGGTAAACACTCTATTTATTGCATCGTTTAACACGATGTAATCTGAAGCAAAGTAGTTTACTTATTGTTCATTTTAGCTCAAATTTTCACCGGCATTAGACTTTAGTCTAACTGTATAGATTTTGTGACATAGGTCGCTCAAAAGTGAGATTCCTAATAAAAAGGGGGAAAGGAAAAAGGAGTCGGGGCGCGACTTGAAGAGGTGAAGCAAATAGAAGACAGGACTAGATAGAAGTGAACCTAAGCGACATCATCATAGCTAGGACACATAGAGACCGTATTACGGCCAGACGATTTAGATTCGTAAAGCGCAACATCAGCACACTTGTATGAACGAGTGCTGTTACTGGTTAAATCCGTAAAGCCAACACTCACCGTTACCTTAGTTCCGGCCGCTAGCTCAATCTCGATTCGTAAGCGATCCAATACGCGCTTTGCTTCTGGCAGTGAGGTGTGTGGCATCAAGAGTGCAAACTCTTCTCCTCCAACACGTGCAACAAAGTCCGTCCCACGAAGGCTGTCTTGCAGAAGCTTAGCAACACCAGCGATCACACGGTCACCTTCGTCGTGGCCAAGTTCGTCATTGATTCGCTTGAAGTTATCGATGTCGACTAAGGCTAAGCAAGTGGTCGCTTCGTTCGGGTAACGCTCAACCAAGCGAGAATAGTAGGCCAACTGCTCTTCGAACTTTCGTCGGTTCCAGAGGTTACTCAAAGAGTCACGTTCACTTAAGATCCTCAAACGCACCTCAAGCTCCTTCCTTACGGAAATATCAACCAACGAGGTGATGTAGTAACTGACTTTGCCTGAATTGTTTTTGACCGCATGCACTCGCATGATCGCAGTAAAAGGAATACGCAGCTTGTTCTTACACTGAACCTCCCCTTCCCATACTTCTTCTTGCTCTAAATGACTCCAAATAGCCGAGCTTGAGAGCACTTGATCGGTATTCTCAAGCAACAGTTGCAATGCATTCTGACCGATCACTTGTTTTTTGCAGTACCCAGTCATGTTCTCAAATTCGTTATTGATCATCATTGTGCGGTGCTGTTTATCAGAGATCATCACTGCCGACATGCCATTCAATGCGGCGCGTGCCAATTTACTCTCCAGGCTTCGGCGTCGGTAGTGCGTCACCAGGTAAGCAAATGGGAAGGCGAAAATCAGCACCGTTAGCAATACAAACACTTCTTCTTGAGAGAGGTCACTTAAGCTCGGTTCAGCCCTATCCATCAATTGCTTCTGATTAAGTTGAATCAGCAAATGAACCTTTTGACTGTTCGCGAGCATAACCGTGTTAAAGGCAAACAAATTACCATCTTCAAAAACGTGTCCCACCTGATCATTGGAGATCGCATCCCACGTCTTCGGCGCGATATTTTTCAGGTTGTAGCCTTTTCTTTCAGGGATAGAGTCCCCGAACAACTTACCGCTGTTGTTACTCGCGATGAAATAACCCGCGTCATTGAGCACTTCTGCTCTAAGATCGTTATCTGGTGAAAAGCTAAGACGCGACGATAGACCCCATACATCGAGATTGATGACAAGGTAGCCTACTCTTTTATCAGGGGTTTCTACTGGGGTAAAGACACGGATTACCGGCGAATAAGGGAAGGTGACTTCACCATGCTCCGTTTCAAGCTCAATACCCCAACCGCCAATCTGTTCGGCTTCTAGTTTTTGAGCGTATTGGAAGTAGTTAGAATCCGACCTATCTTGCAGTTGTTGAGGAAACGTCACTCTACCGGTATCAGAGGAGTAGTTAACGCGCACTAATTCTTTGCCAGTGACATCTAGCAGATGGATTTGTGTATACCACTTCTGATTCGCGAGAACAGATTGCCAGACCTCTTCAAGTAGATGTTTAGTTTGGTCTGAGGGAGAGGAAGCAAAGTTAACCAAGCTCTGGCTATGACTGAGTAGCTCCATTACCGAGACTAACTGAGTCTTGAGAAGATCGTAATCTCGCTTGGCATACACTAACTGATGAACGGCTTGCTTAGCTGAGTAGTCAAAGCTCTGCTGTTTTACTTCTTTGTAACGCTGCAAATAATACAGACATACTGCAGAAGACAATATGATAGAGATAATCAGCAATGTAATTATTGATTTTTTATTTCGCATTGCTAACTCAGATGAATGGAAGTGCAGCGCGGGATTATAGCACTCTAAAAAATTAACAAAATAAAAGCCGCTTAAAAAAGCAGCTTTAAAGTTATTTTTTAAAGACTTATCGTCTAGGCTTTCAACGCACGTTCGCCTCGAGCGATGCCAACAACACCACTTCGAGCTACTTCAAGAACTTCCGTCACTTCAGACAGTGCCTGAATGAAGGCATCCAGTTTCTCGCTCGTTCCGGCCATTTGAACCGTATATTGAGAAGCCGTGACATCAACAATCTGGCCACGGAAGATATCTGCTGTACGCTTCACTTCTGCACGAGCAAAGCCGCTCGCACGTACTTTTACCATCAACAGCTCACGCTCAATGTGCTCAAGTTCAGACACTTCTTGTACTTTAAGTACGTCGATTAGCTTGTGTAGCTGTTTTTGAATCTGCTCAAGCTGCATTTCGCTTGAGTTAGTGGTTACGTTCAAACGAGACAGCGTCGGATCATCGGTTGGAGATACGTTCAAAGACTCGATGTTGTAGCCACGCTGAGAAAACAAGCCAACCACACGAGAAAGCGCACCAGGTTGGTTTTCCATTAGTAGTGAAATAATGTGTCTCATATTATGTTCTCTCCGTTTTGCTTAGCCACATGTTATCCATACCCTCGCCTTTGATCTGCATTGGGTATACGTGCTCGGTGTCATCCACACTAATATCGACAAAGACCAAACGGTCTTTCATCGCCAGTGCTTTTTCCAAACCTGATTCCAGTTCATCCGGAGATGAAATACGCATACCAACGTGGCCATAAGCCTCAGCGATAGCAGCAAAATCAGGAACAGAGTCCATATATGAGTTAGAGTAACGACCTTGATAAACAATGTCTTGCCACTGTTTTACCATGCCTAGGAAACGGTTGTTAAGGTTAATAATCTTAACCGGGATATTGTATTGCAGCGCTGTCGACAGCTCTTGGATATTCATTTGAATACTGCCGTCACCGGTTACCACAACCACTTCTTCATCTGGCTTAGCAAACTTAACGCCCATACCAGCAGGCAGGCCAAAGCCCATCGTGCCTAGACCACCAGAGTTAATCCAACGACGTGGCTTGTTAAATGGGTAGTACAAAGCAGCAAACATTTGGTGTTGACCTACATCAGAAGCAACATAAGCATCGCCATTGGTTACTTTATGAAGTGTTTCAATTACTTGCTGTGGTTTAATGCGCTCAGACGATTTCTCGTAAGCTAGGCAGTCACGCTCTTGCCACTGCTTAATTTCACTCCACCAGCTTTCAATCGCTTCTGCATCGTTAGTGCCGCCTTGCTCAACGAGCAAGTTGACCATGCTTTCTAGAACTTTTTCAGCAGAACCTACAATCGGTAGATCCACTTTTACGTTCTTAGAGATCGAAGATGGGTCGATATCAATGTGCATGATCTTCGCATCAGGGCAGTACTTATCTAGGTTATTAGTCGTTCGATCATCGAAACGTACGCCAATACCAAAGATCAAATCCGCATTGTGCATCGCCATATTGGCTTCATACAAACCATGCATGCCCAACATACCCAAAGAGTTCTTATGGGTGCCAGGGAAAGCGCCAAGCCCCATTAGGGTGCTTACCACGGGTAAATTCAGTGCTTCTGCTAATTTTAACAACGGCTTATCTGCCTCAGAAATAACCGCACCACCACCGACATAAAGTACCGGCTTCTTCGCTTCAAGAAGGGCTTTTAGCGCCTTTTTGATCTGACCTTTATGACCCGTAACCGTTGGATTATACGAACGCATTTTGATCGTTTCTGGGTATTCATAAGGAAGCTTGATTTGTGGGTTTAAGATGTCTTTCGGCAGATCAATAACGACAGGACCGGGACGTCCTGTTGTTGAAATATAGAATGCTTTTTTAACGACTTCAGGGATATCTTCCGCTTTCTTAACTAAGAAGCTGTGTTTAACGATCGGGCGTGATACACCAACGATGTCACACTCTTGGAAGGCGTCGTTACCAATAAGGTTATTTGGTACGTTACCAGAAATAACAATCATTGGGATTGAGTCCATGTAAGCGGTTGCAATACCAGTAACGGTATTGGTCGCACCTGGACCAGAACACACAAGTACTACACCCGGTTTACCGGTAGAACGAGTATAGCCATCTGCCATGTGTGTAGCGGCTTGTTCGTGTCGTACTAATACGTGTTTAATTTCAGCAGTTTTAGCATGCAGCGCATCGTAGATATCAAGTACAGAACCACCTGGGTAACCAAAGATTTGTTCTACACCCTCTTCAATTAGAGACTGTACCACCATCTCAGCGCCGGATAACATTGCTGTTTCAGGTTTTGTTGTCATATTGCTCTCCTCACCAGTTTCCAATCATATTTGGTGAACATGTTGGGCTGGTTTTTCATAGTCTAGGGCTTATTCGTAGCCTAATTCGAAATACTTCCACTTTTTCGGCTATGGCTGTCTGTCGTGATAACAACAAACAGTAATACGAAACAACTTTAACGCTTTATTATCATCTGGTCTAACACCTGTTATTCGGCAACTGTGCCAAAAAACTAACTATTAGCTCAAAGCATCAAATAAAACCCAACCCAGCCCCCTATACTAGGTTTAAAAACTAGTTACCAGACAAAAAAAAGCACTTAATATTTCAATAGATCGCTATTTATCGATAAACCGCGAGCCTACTGGTGTGCGCTTTCGCACATTGTGCTGTGTCATTAGATACAAAAAATCCCCCTAAAAATGCAATCACATTCGTAGGGGGATTTTTAAACAACTGAAAATTTATCTAAGCAGAAAACTACTTATCTTTAGGCTTTTCGTTGTACATTTCTTCGATTTCGTCTTGATACTTATCGTTGATAACTTTACGACGCAATTTCTGAGTTGGTGTCAGTTCACCATCATCCATAGAAAATGCTTTTGGTAGCAGTTTGAATTTCTTCACTTGCTCAAACTTAGCTAGTTCTTGCTGTAGGTCATTCACACGCTTTTCTAGCATCTCGACGATTTGGTGATGCTTAACAAGCTCAACGCGATCGTGATACTTGATATTAAGCTCTTTGGCGTACTCTTCTAGCGAGTCATAACAAGGAACAATCAGCGCAGAAACGAATTTGCGCGTATCAGCGATAACAGCAATCTGTTCGATAAAGTGATCTTTACCAATCGCGCCTTCAACCACTTGCGGTGCAATGTACTTACCACCAGAGGTTTTCATCAGCTCTTTGATACGATCGGTAATGAACAGGTTACCATTTTCATCAAAATGGCCCGCATCACCGGTTTTCAAGAAACCGTGCTCATCGAATGTCTTAGCGGTCTCTTCTGGCATCTTGTAGTAGCCACGCATCACCATTGGACCACGAACAAGAATCTCGTCCTTAGCACCAATTTTTACTTCTGCGCCCGGCATCGACATACCAATCGAATCAGGGTTAAAACAGCGGTCATCCCAACAAGATACTGTTGCTGTGGTTTCTGTCATGCCGTAGCCAAGTTTTACGTTGATGCCAATAGCATGGAAGAAGCGACCAATCGTCTCATCAAGCTTCGCGCCACCACATGGCATGAAGTTGATGTTACCGCCGAGTAGAGCGCGCAGTTTAGATAGCACAAGCTTATCAGCTAGCGCATGGCTCTTCTTCAGCATCAACGATGGAGTACGACCTTCTTGGTGACAAACTGAAAGCTTTGCTCCCATGTTCACCGCCCAAGTAAAGAGCACTTTACGAATAAATGGCGCTTTAGATACCTTCTCGTGAATCGCAGAGAAGATCTTCTCGTAGAAGCGTGGAACCGCACACATTACGGTAGGTTTCACATCACTTAGCGCATCACGCACTTGCATCGTGTCTTGCAGGTAGCAGTTGGTTGCGCCTTTATAAAGGACATAGAACGTCCAAGCACGCTCAAATACGTGTGATAACGGTAGGAAACACAATGAGACATCGTCTTTGCTTAGGCTAAGGCGCTCATCGTGGCCTTCTAACTGATAACCAATATTGGTGTAATCAAGCATTACGCCTTTTGGCTGACCTGTGGTACCAGAGGTATAGATAAGAGTCAGTAAGTCGTCCATGCTTGCATCAGCAAGACGCACGTCAAGTTCAGCTTGTTGTGCTTCAACGCCACGCGCCATGAAGTCATCCCAAGAGACGGCAAAGCTGTGTCCTTGCAGGTCGATGTCATCAGACATAGCCACAACCACTTCTAGCTGCTCGCACTCTTCAAACAGGCTAACCGCCGCATCGAATTGAACTTGCTCACCAACGAATAAGATCTTCACATCTGCATTTTGGATGATGTAAGAAGACTGTGCTGCTGTGTTCGTTGGATAAATCGGCACAGTCACAAGACGTGCTTGTAACGATGCAAAATCTGCCACGGTCCATTGAGGCATATTGTTCGAATAGATACCGATCTTATCCTGAACTCTCAGTCCTTGAGCCAACAGTGCTAATGAAAGCGTATCGATTTGTTGTCCAAACTGTTCCCAGCTAATGCCTTGCCATACATTGTCTACTTTGTGCTTCAAAGCTGTACGGTTGCCGCCTTGGGCAATTTGGTCACGAAGTCTTTTTACGATATGAAAATCTAAATTGGCCATCTCTTTACCTTTGGCTTACACCTGTAAGCTTTTTTGAGCGCACAAGTGTACCTCTGATCATGGAAAAGGCAACTGATGAAGCTCAAAGTTATCAGTAATAGTACGTCTAACGCTAAGTTTTCTACCTACTAAAATAGCGCGCATAAAAAAGCCCCAAGCCAGACTCCTAGCTTAGGGCTTATAAATCATAGGGATTAGTGTCTAGTTAAGTGCCACTACTTCGCCACAGATCATCATTAACTGATCTCGTAACCAAATGTGTCCTTTATCCTTTTCACTTGATTCGTGCCAGCTTAGGAAGCCAGAAATCGCCGCATTATCGAATGGGAAATCTAGAATCTGAAGCTGCTCTTTGTTTGCTGCATGTTCTACCATCCAACGAGGAGCAATTGTTACTAGTTCAGATTGACCTACAACGTAAAGAACGTTGCTTAAGCTCGTACCTTCGTAGAAAGGCGTGCAATCTAGGTCACGATAAGCTTGCTCAGAGAAGCTACGTTGACCATGGATGCGAGACAGTTTCGCGTGCTTTTCGTTAAGCAGCTCTGCCGCAGAAACTTCACCGTTGATGCGTGGGTGAGAAGCAGAAGCAACCACAACTAATTCGTCTTGGAAGATCTCAGTGCTTGAGAAGCCTTGCTCATCAAAACGAGCGTAATCGATAACGAAGTCGATTTCTTGGTAGCGCATACGCTCAGAAAGTTGACGATCGAATTCAGCATCCATGTGCAGTTTAACGCTCGGTGCTTGGTCGTTGATTGTCGACATAATCTTAGGAGCAAAACGCATGTCACAAGGGCTGCAAATCGCAAGTTTGAACAGGCGAGAAGACGACTCTGGAGAGAACACAGAACTTGGTAGTTCGTTGCGTACTAATTGTAGCGCTTGGCGGATTGGACCAAACAACTGACGAGCACGTTGAGTCGGTTGAATACCACGACCTTGACGCATGAATAGTTCGTCGTTAAACATCACTTTTAGACGAGCAACAGCGTTACTTACAGCAGGCTGAGACATACCCAGATTGTGAGCTGCACGTGTAATGTTTTGCTCTTGCATAACTGCATCAAATACAGTCAAAAGGTTTAAGTCGACTCCACGAAGTGTGCTTTCCATTCTGTAGCTTGCAATAGCACTCATTGCGTCTTTTTTATCTAACATTCAAGTTGCCTCTTGTCGGTTCGACAGCGTTAAATTGGTAATGGTATGAGAATAGATAACCACTAATTCTTATATTTATCAGACCGATGTTTTTCGGATTGACATTACTATTAACCAATACATCTCGAGCTACCAACAAGATTGATAAAGAATAATTTTATTTTATCTTAATGATTAAATAACATCTAAAAATCAGTAATTTATAGAGTTATAAAAAAATATAAAAAGCTTAACTTATGAGTTTGATTTCGACTTATTTAGCTGTTCTATCTTTTGGTTACAATTGTTACAATTTATTGAACCGATGAATTAGTTGACCAGTTGATTCAGAAATAACACTTATGAGTTAGGTGAGCGATGCATAACTTGGAAAGTCTACCTTGTCCCAAAGTTGCTTTCTTAAGTCATCTTGATTAGACCAATTCCCCGCTAATACCCACTCAACAAGTGCACTTGCCACGTCTGGATAGGTGACCACTTCAGCCTGTTTTTCACTGAGCCAAGCACGCAAGATAGCCGCATCTAAAAAGGTCATGGTTTGAGCTAATCCAAGAGCCTCTAGCGTCGCCACATTGCTCTGTTGTTCGAACTGCCCTTCGAGTGGTTTGAGAAGCAATTTCTTCCCCAAAGTTAGGGCTTCAGATGGCAATTCAAAGCCGCCATTTGCGACCACACCAGAGCACTGATTGAGGTCGAATTGGAAGCCAGCATGACTGAGTGGTTTGAACTCAATATTTTCGACTCGGCTGTGCTCAATAACATCCGGGTGGTAACAGACAAAGTTGTGCGAAATAAACTTCATCAGCAGCTCTGAGATCGACTCAAGATCCTCAAATGGCAAATAGACCAACGTAAAGTCTTGTGCTGTTTTGGTTTGTTGCTCACCAACCAGCGTGTGAACGATAGGCGGTAATATAGGCTGTTCAAAGTGATACCAGTGCAAGCCAATAGAGTGCTCGGTTGGGGCGAAATGTTGAATAACTGAATGTTCAATCCAGTTGCCCCCTTCTTTGGGTACATCATAACGAAACGCATTCTGGTGGCTTATCCCAATGCATGGCACACCTTGTCTCTTAGCCGCCCATGCAGTGACAGGCTCAAAATCATTAATCACTAAGTCATAAGGCGTAAGATCGATCTGGTTAATCTCACGGAGAAATCGCCAGATGTTATTCTTCATGAATGTTTTGCCGTATTTAACCTGCCCTTGCTCGCTGTAAAAAGTTAAGCCGCTGCAGGTCTGGTAGTTGCCAAACGCTTCCATCGAGAAATACTTACTCTCGTCTCGCCCTGAAAACAGAAAGTCGACATCAATATTTTGCTGACGAAAAGCGACGGCCATTGCTCTCGCTCGAGCGATGTGCCCATTTCCTGTGCCTTGTACGCCATATAAAATTTTCATGCATGTTCCTTTAAATTTACCACTTAAGCTCGGCAGTGGTTGCCAACAAAATAATTACAGGATGAAGCTGATAGCAAGGCTAGTACAAGCAATGCCCAAGGCTGCGCCAATCAGTACGTCCGTTAAAAAGTGCACACCGAGCAGGATTCGAGAGCCTGCAATCGCAGTTGCCCACACCAAGCTAAAGAGGTACAAGCTCGGATAAAAATGTCCAATTAAGGTCGCCATAACAAAAGCCGCAGCGGAATGCCCTGAAGGCAGGCTGTATTTATCGGATGGCACAATATGAGAGTGAAGCAGTGAAGAGAATTCAGCTGGTCTGCGGCGCTTGAGGGTGTTTTTAGCAAACCAGTAAATAGGTAACTCGATTGCGAAGGCGGTTAAGCCCACCAATAGAAAGTCTCGACCAGTGTTGCTATCGGCCAGCAGAGCAATCAAGGCAATCAAAACATAAAGGTGTCCATCTCCAGTATGAGACACCGCTTTACTGAGCGTTGCATGTTGCCCGCCATAGCGGTTGTTTAAACAGAAAACAGAAAATGCCACATCCCAACGGACAATAGGTTCGATAGTACGCATACGATCTCCTTAACAATCCTTATTCAGTTAAGGCTCAAGTTATGCCCAACAAATGACAGTTAAGTGACGTTTTGAATGAACTAAAATGAAATTTCCCATGCGTGATAGGCTGGTCAATGGATCAAGTCAGGATAGCGATAGAAACGACCGATAAAAATAAAGCGACCCAAGGCCGCTTTATTCTTCTATGTTTTCACTTCTTTATATAAGCAAGCAAACGCTACTTCTATCGTGTTAATGGTTATAGCGTTCGCTAATGATACTAGAGCTCGCTAATAATAGTAGAGCTCGCAAATAATTAAGTGCTAAAGGCTATAGCGCTAATGGCTCGTGCTTTTTCACCAAACCGAAATCCGCCAATATCGCGTAAGCAGCAGGGATCATAAACAGCACCAGTAAGGTCGAGGCAAATATGCCGAACACGATCGAAATAACCAATGGCTGGATAACCTGTGCCTGTAAGCTGGTTTCCGTCAATAGCGGTAGTAAACCTGCCGCTGTCGTCATTGAGGTCAAGAATACCGCTCGGAAACGCTCGCGACTGGCTTTCACCACCGAGTCATGCACGCTATCTCCCTCATCGACATGGTGACGAATGTACTGCACCAACAAGATGGAATCATTAACCACAATCCCGGCAAGCGACACAAAGCCCATCATGCTTGGCATACTCAAAGAGTGCCCAAGTATCCAGTGACCAACGACCACCCCAATAAAAGCGAGTGGAATCGCTAACATCACGACCACAGGCTCTAAATAGCTTCTGAACTGATAGCTTAGAATCGCAAACACGCCGAATAAGCCGAGTAAGAATCCTTTACCCATCGAAGCGCCCGTCTTAGCTGCATCTTTGGCCTCCCCTTCGAAATCAAAGCGTAAACCCGGGTACTTCTGAATAAGTTTGGCGGCTTCATCTTTTTGGAACTGAGCCAAAATCGCGGATGAACTCGCTTTCTTATTATCAATATCACCAAAGATACTGATGGTTCTCAGCCCATCAATACGCTGAATTCGCACGTAGTTACGTTGGAAATCCAGTGTCGCCAACGTTGCTAGCGGGATCTGACTGCCATCTGCGGTAATAATTGGGAAGTTAGCCAGCTGCTGTATGTCGCCCGCTTGCTCCTTATCAAGACGCACTTCAATCGAGATATTCTCAACACCGATTTGAATCTCGTCCGCCGTTTGCCCAAAGAAAGCCGCTCGTAACTGAGATGCAATCATCTGCCCATTCACATTGTAGGTTTCGGCTCCAGGGCGCAGCTTCACCAAGATCTCTTCTTTACCCATGCGCATGTCATCAAGCACGCCATGCACCCCATCAAACTGATTAAGGTACTCCTGAATATCCAAAGAAGCAGATTTCAACGAGCTCAGGTCATCGTGTTTGGCGCGGATTTCAATAGCACGACCGCCCGGCCCCATAGTCGGTTGCTTGAACACCAATGAAATAGGATCCGCTAAGTCTCCTATATCTTCACGCCACGCGTCAATGAAATCATCGATAACCGTATTACGGCTCTCTGCTCCGCGTAAATCTAAGCGCACTGTGGCTAAGTGTGGGCCAGATTCATTGGCATCGGCGTTGGCATTGAATTGGCTGGTGATATGCTCGACCAGTGTATTGCCTTCTTCAACCTCTTCGCTCCATTGCTTGTTCAAACGCTCAGCAGACGCGACAATTTTGTCGACCACTTTCTCGGTTTGAGACAGTGATGCGCCCGGCGGAAGAATAATACGCGCCTCGGCAATATCGCCATCCAGCTCTGGGAAAGGTTGAAACTTAACTACGCCACCAGCAATCAAGGCTACTGAAAGCAACAACAGCGTAATCACTCCGCCCATAAAGGCATAACGGAAGGTCACGACTTTCTCAACCATGTCCATCAAAGTGGTATTACGAAAGTTCTCAAACTTCTCAAGTAACACAACCTTAAAACGCAGCGCTAGCTTGTCATTCTTTTCTTTGTGTAATGAATGAGATAGGTGATTAGGTAGGATCAGGAAGGCTTCAATCAAGCTCAACGACAGCACCAAAATCAAGACTTGAGGCACGGCCTTAAGCACTGCGCCCATCTCACCATCAAGAAACAGTAAGCTACCGAAAATACACACAGTGGTTAGGAAAGAAGACAGTACTCCGGGAAGCACTTTCTTAACGCCGTTGTACACCGCATCATCAACACTCTGACCCCGATCTAAATGGGACGCTATCGATTCAGCAATCACGATGGCGTCATCCATCATGATACCGATTGCCATTAATAAGCCGACTAGCGACATAATGTTGATCGACAAACCAAGATTGGCCATCAAGAACAAACCACCAAGGAAGGCCACCGGCAACCCCGCCGCTACCCAAAACGAATAACGCAAGCTGAAGAACAACCACATGGTGGCGAACACTAGCACAATACCTTGCCAGCCGTTGCTCACCATCATGGTTAGACGATCCCAAAGTACAGAAGAGAGATCGTTGGTCATTTGTAGTGTCACGCCATCAGGAGCAATCGCGCTTTGATCTTCAACGAATCGTGTTACGTTCTCTTTGATTCGAAGCGCATCGTCTTCTTTGTTCTTACTGATCTTAAGCAACGCTGAAGGCTTGCCATCAAATAACACCTTTTGTTCATCAAGCTCAAAGCGGTCGGTTATTTTGGCTATGTCTCTCAAACGGATCACCGAGCCATTAGGCGCAGATCCAACCACGATGCTTTCCAGCTCAACAGGCGTAATTCGTCTCTCGTCGAAACGAATCAGAAAGTTTTTGTCTGGTGTTTCAACGTTACCGCTCGGCAGTTTTACATTCTGTCGACCAATTTGATCCGCGATATCACCGACACTCAAGCCCAGCTGACGAATAGCTTGGGTATCCAGTTCCACTCGATATTGATGATCAGAGAAGCCGCTGACCTCGACCAAAGAGACATCGTAATCAAGCTTCATGGTACGCTTAAGATCTTCCGCGTAGGCCTTAAGCTCCGGCCACGACGTTTCGGCTGTGATAGCGATATCAACAACCGGTTCATTCCAATCTAGCTCTTGAACAACAGGCGATTCAATCTCAGTCGGGAAATCATTGATCGAGTTAATCTGGGTTTGCACGTCCACCAGCATTCGGCCGATGTCCGCTTTCTCATTTAACTTGAGAATTAAACGAGCGCTGCCTTCGATCGCTTCACACTGAGTCTCTTCAATGTTGGCCAAACCGTCTACTGCATCTTCCATTCGCACACATAAGCTCTCTTCCACTTCTTGTGGAGAAGCGCCGGGATAAACAATCGCAGCCATAATGTAAGGCGGATCGTAAGCGGGGAAGGTTTCACGTTTGATGGTTGATAGTGAGCTTATACCCAAGATCAACAACCCAAGCATCAACAAGTTTGCTGCTGTTGGGTGCCGAGAGAAAAACTTGATCATGACGCACTCTCCTGAGTATCGGACTCAAGTTCAGCCTCTTCAGAGTTCGACTCTCTCAGTAACATGCCTTCGATTGCTGGCAGGACATCATTGAGAACCAGTTTATCTCCAGCTTGTAGCTCGCCACTCACAACCACTTGATTGTCTCTGCGATAAAGCACTTCAACATTAATCACTTGCAGACGCTGACTGTCATCCATCAAGTAAACCTTATCACCATGCAGTGCTCGCTCTGGAACGACCCAACTTAGATTCGCGACACCCTCAATCTCAGCTTTGACAAACATACCGTTAACCAAAGGCGTTGCGCTGTCTGGTTGCAATTGTGAGTAATCTTGAGCGATCTCGAGAATAATCCCCGCCGTCGCTTGGTTTTCATCAACCGTTTCGCTGATTCTTGCCACCTTCGCAGGCCAGCTAAGGTTCAGGTTGCCGCTGTTAAGTTGAATGCTTGCTTTGATTGGCGCTTCATAAGGGTTTGGGATTCCTGCAGCATCGCGAGGGAACTGGTTGAAACTGGAGGCTAAAGTTTGCATATCGTGAATAGAAAGTTGCGCCTCCACTTCCATGACATTAATCCCGTGAGCAATAAACATCTCTTGTTGAAGATTAACCACTTGATTTTGTTCGATATCAACCTGAGCAATTCGCATTGCTCTTGGCAAAGTGATAGTGGTCTTATCGAGAGAGCGTTGTGCCTCTTTCACTTTGGATACGTTGACCTTAATCACCGCTTCCGCGACGCGTTTTTCATCAGGCATTAAAGCGATTTGGTTCGCGATATCCAACACTAGCTTCTGTTGAGACAGTGCACTTTGTTGTTGCAGGTCGACATCAGACTGAGAAGTCAGCCCTTTCTTACGCAGATCTTGTTTACGTTGTAGCTCTTTATTGCTGATCACCAAACGATTCTTTTCGATCTTAAGAGTCTGATTCAGGTTGTCTTCTTCTTGATTCAATTTCGCTAATGAGGTTTGGCTTGATTTTAGATCCGCTTCTGCTTGTATCAGCTTTAATTCATAATCCAATGGATCAACCTTGAGCACGACCGTTCCCGCGGGGATCACCTGCCCTTTCTCAAGATCCGGATGGCGATAAACGATCTGTCCTGTCACCTCAGCAATCGCTTTCCATTCAACTTTAGGCACCACTTTGCCAAAGCCGACCGCTAACGGCGCTATCAGTTGTTGTTCTAGGCTCACTGTATCAACTAAGCGGGCTCTATCACCCGCAGGTTTGGTTGGAAGATCCGGCTTCAAGTTAATCGCGGCGACAAGGCCAAGAACACCAACCGCAAGTGCTGGAAAGAAGAGTAGTTTTTTATTTATTTTCATTATCTTTGGTCCTGCACGGAAGAAGGGCTTGGTGCGTTAATAAAGCCTTCAGTCATCAATTGAATGTTGTGTTCGATTAAACGATTAAGAAATTCTTCATTAATCTCAATACCATGGATTGCCAATAAAGGCGGCGGAGCGATGAAAGGAAACACCATCAAGCTTACATACGAAACACGGCACAATTTTGGATCCATGTTCTGTTTTAAGATGCCTTGTTCAACCAACTTTTCAAAAATGACATCTTGGGCTGGCTTTGCAACATCGAGGAAAACCTTTTCGAGCAACTCTCTTTGCACTTCAGAGGGAGGCATATTCATCACTTGGGCTATCAAGCGAGGAAACTTCGGCACCTTGACCATCTCTTTGTAGTAAGTCCGCATTAAATCAAGAAAGTTCTCATGACTGCTTTCTTCAACCAATCTCTGCATCTGCAATTGCATCGGTCGTAGCGTTTCACGCAGCATCGCTTCAAACAACCCGGCCTTACTGCCAAAGTAATAACGGATCATCGCAATGTTGACACCCGCACGCTCAGCAATCAGGCGCGTCGAGACCTTGTCGTATGGCTGAACGACAAACAGATCACGAGCATGCTCAATCAATAACTGTCGAACATCTAAGTTCTTTTGAGGTCGCCCCGCTTTTCGTGCCGTCATGGTAAAAATCCATCTCTATAATTAATCATCTGATTAATTATAGAGATAAACAGGTGTAACAGTAGAAGATTAATTACTCACTATTTAATCAAGTGATTAATTAGTTTGGTCACGCTTGTGATTTTTTTGGTGAATCGTTCCATCAAAAAGATTTACTACAAAGTTTTAACCTACACATAAGCCAAACGATAAACTAACCCCCCAATACAAAACCACCAATCAGATGATTTACCCAATAACGCCATACAAAACAGCACAAACCAAACCAAAACGTCGCCAATGCACGCTGATATTGGATTTTCTTGTTTGACGCTCAGAATAAATTGCGGTAAATATGGTGTTAACAGTTTATTTACGGATATTTGTGTAATGATTTTTTCTTCTTCTCGACTGCTGAAACTTCTCCTTATCGTGAACCAATCGCGCGGGTAAGTTGTGGGTCAAGAACTACACAAATATTAAAACCCGCGCTGAGCGGGTTTTTTTGTAACTGGCACTTTTAAAAGAACATCATTCTTAATAATAATTTGGATAGCAATCGATTCATTATCGATATAAGGAAGCACCCATGAACGATCAAGTGATAATTTTTGACACGACCTTACGTGATGGCGAGCAAGCGTTGGCAGCAAGCCTTACGGTAAAAGAGAAATTACAGATCGCTTATGCACTTGAACGACTGGGTGTAGATGTTATTGAAGCGGGTTTCCCTGTGTCATCGCCAGGCGATTTCGAATCAGTACAAACCATCGCAAAAAATATTAAAGATAGCCGCATCTGTGCGCTTTCTCGTGCCGTTGCAAAAGATATCGACGCCGCTGCCGAAGCACTAAAAGTGGCTGACCAGTTCCGTATTCATACCTTCATCTCAACATCAACAGTTCACGTACAAGACAAATTACGCCGCAGCTACGACGATGTTGTCGAGATGGCAGTGAAAGCAGTAAAACATGCGCGTAACTATACCGATGATGTTGAGTTCTCTTGTGAAGATGCCGGTCGTACACCTATCGACAACCTATGTCGTATGGTTGAAGCCGCTATCAACGCTGGCGCAAAAACCATCAACATTCCAGACACCGTAGGCTACACAGTACCGAATGAATTTGGTGGCATTATCCAAACGCTATTTGATCGCGTACCAAACATCGATCAAGCGATCATCTCTGTTCACTGTCACGATGACTTAGGCATGTCGGTTGCTAACTCAATTGCTGCCGTTCAAGCAGGTGCTCGACAAATTGAAGGCACAATCAATGGTATTGGTGAGCGTGCGGGTAACTGTTCTTTAGAAGAAATTGCAATGATCATCAAAACTCGTCAAGAGCTATTAGGTGTTCATACCGGTTTGGACCACAAAGAGATTCACCGTACCAGTAAGTTGGTTAGCCAGCTTTGCCATATGCCAATTCAAGACAACAAGGCAATCGTAGGTGCTAACGCATTCAGCCACTCTTCAGGTATCCACCAAGACGGCATGCTTAAGAACAAGAACACTTACGAGATCATGACACCTGAGTCTATTGGCTTGAAAAACAAAGCATTGAACCTAACCAGCCGCAGTGGTCGTGCCGCAGTTAAAAGCCACATGGACGCAATGGGCTACAAAGACAATGAGTACAACCTAGATTCATTGTATGAAGACTTCTTGAAACTGGCTGACCGTAAAGGCCAAGTGTTCGATTACGATCTAGAAGCACTAATGCACTTCGCAAACCTACGTGACGAAGATGACTTCTATAAACTTAACTACCTAAGCGTACAATCTGGTAGTGTAATGTCTACCACCAGCATCAAGCTGCAATGTGGTGACGAAGAGAAATGCGAAGCGGCTGTCGGTAACGGCCCGGTTGATGCTTTATACCAATGTATCTACCGCTTAACGGGTTACGAAATTGCATTGGATAAATTCGACCTTACCGCGAAAGGTGAAGGCGAAGATGGCTTAGGCCAAGCTGATATTATTGCTAACTATAAAGGCCGCAAGTACCACGGTACGGGCGTTTCAACGGATATCGTTGAAGCCTCTGGTCAAGCGCTACTGCACGTTATTAATAGCATTCAACGCGCAGACACCATTGCTGAAATGAAGCAGCAAAGAATCGCAACAGTTTAAACACCCAATAACAGAGCCCTAGAGCCGATGTTGTTGGCTTTAGGGACAAAATTTAAAACGAGCGAAAGAGCTCAGTAACAAGAATTAAAGGATTAACATGACTGATAAATCATACAAGATTGCCGTACTACCTGGTGATGGCATTGGCCCAGAAGTAATGCAGCAAGCACACAAAGTGCTAGACGCGATTGAAAAGAAGCACGCGATTAGCTTCTCTCGTGAAGAGTATGATGTTGGTGGTATCGCAATTGATAACCACGGCTGTCCACTCCCAGAAGCGACAGTAACAGGCTGTGAAGAATCTGACGCAGTACTATTTGGCTCGGTTGGCGGACCTAAGTGGGAACACCTTCCACCAAACGATCAACCAGAGCGTGGTGCCCTACTTCCTCTACGTAAACACTTCCAATTGTTCTGTAACCTACGCCCTGCACAAATCCACAAAGGTCTAGAGTCTTTCTCTCCTTTGCGTGCTGACATCTCAGGTAACGGCTTCGACATCGTTGTAGTTCGTGAACTAACAGGCGGCATCTACTTCGGCCAACCTAAAGGTCGTGAAGGCGAAGGCGCAACGGAAAAAGCTTTTGATACCGAGGTTTACCACCGTTACGAGATCGAACGTATTGCAAAGATTGCGTTTGAATCTGCACGTCTACGTAACAAAAACGTTTACTCAATCGACAAAGCAAACGTTCTGCAGAGCTCTATCTTATGGCGTGAAGTGGTTGAAGAAATCGCAAAAGATTACCCAGATGTCACGCTAAACCACATGTACATCGACAACGCGACCATGCAGCTAATCAAAGACCCATCTCAGTTTGACGTAATGCTATGTTCAAACATCTTTGGTGACATCATCTCTGATGAATGCGCAATGATCACAGGCTCTATGGGTATGCTTCCTTCTGCAAGCTTAAACGAAAGCAACTTCGGCCTATACGAACCAGCAGGTGGCAGCGCACCAGATATCGCAGGTAAGAACATTGCGAACCCAGTCGCGCAAATTCTTTCTGCAGCACTAATGCTACGTTACAGCCTAGGCGAAGAAGCAGCAGCACAAGACATCGAAGCAGCGGTTTCTAAAGCACTTTCTGCAGGCGAGCTAACGGCAGACCTTGCAGGCAAAAACCAAGCACTGACTACCTCTGAAATGGGTGACAAGATCGCAGAGTACATCTTAGCTTCATAAGCTAAATGCTCCGATTAGAAGCAAGTACATAAGAATAATATCAAGCCAAGTCAGCGTAAACCGCATGACTTGGCTCGAAACAAACACTGGGACTGATGCTCCCAAGGAAGAAAAGCTATGTCGACAAACCAGCAAGCAAAAACCTTATACGAAAAAGTTTATGACGCTCACGTTGCGGTTGCAGCAAAGGGCGAAACGCCAATTCTTTATATCGATCGTCACTTAGTCCACGAAGTAACGTCGCCACAAGCCTTTGATGGTCTGCGTGAAAAAGGCCGTAAAGTTCGCCAAGTAGGCAAAACTTTTGCGACCATGGATCACAACGTATCGACACAAACTAAAGACATCAACGCTTCTGGCGAGATGGCTCGTATCCAAATGGAAACGCTATCGAAGAACTGTGAAGAGTTTGGTGTCACGCTTTACGACCTAAACCACAAATACCAAGGTATTGTGCACGTAATGGGCCCTGAGCTAGGTATTACGCTACCGGGCATGACCATCGTATGTGGTGACTCGCACACGGCTACACACGGTGCATTTGGTTCACTAGCATTCGGTATCGGTACTTCAGAAGTTGAGCACGTTCTAGCTACTCAAACGCTAAAACAAGCTCGCGCAAAAACCATGAAGATCGAAGTAAAAGGCAAGGTTGCTCCGGGCATCACTGCAAAAGACATCGTGCTAGCGATCATCGGTAAAACTACAGCTGCAGGCGGTACTGGCTACGTTGTGGAATTCTGTGGTGAAGCGATTACTGACCTTACGATGGAAGGTCGTATGACGGTATGTAACATGGCTATCGAGCTTGGCGCTAAAGCAGGCTTAATCGCTCCAGATGCAACGACATACGAGTACATCAAAGGTCGTAAGTTCTCTCCTGAAGGCGAAGACCTAGAAGCAGCAATTGAATACTGGGACACATTGAAAACCGATGCTGATTCAGAATTCGATGCGGTTGTTACATTAGAAGCAGCAGACATCAAACCACAAGTTACTTGGGGTACTAACCCAGGTCAGGTTATTTCAGTAGACACACCAATCCCAGCACCAGAAAGCTTCGCAGACCCTGTAGAAAAGGCATCTGCAGAAAAAGCACTGGCTTACATGGGCCTTGAAGCCGGTAAATCTCTATCGGATTACAACGTCGATAAAGTGTTCGTTGGTTCTTGTACTAACTCTCGTATCGAAGACATGCGTGCAGCAGCAGCGGTAGCGAAAGGCCGCCAAGTAGCGAAACACGTTCAAGCGCTTATCGTTCCAGGTTCTGAACAAGTTAAAGCACAAGCTGAAGCTGAAGGCCTAGATAAAATCTTCATCGAAGCAGGCTTTGAATGGCGTTTACCAGGCTGTTCTATGTGTCTTGCGATGAACAACGACCGTCTAGGTCCACAAGAACGCTGTGCTTCTACATCAAACCGTAACTTTGAAGGTCGCCAAGGCCGTGATGGTCGTACGCACCTAGTTAGCCCAGCAATGGCAGCCGCAGCGGCTATCGCTGGTCACTTTGTCGATATTCGTGAACTTTAATTAGAGGATTTAACATGTCAGGTTTTCAACAACACACCGGATTAGTCGTTCCTCTAGATACGGCCAACATCGATACTGATGCGATCATTCCAAAGCAGTTTCTACAGAAAGTAAACCGCATCGGTTTTGGTAAGCACTTGTTCCACGATTGGCGCTTCCTAGATGACGCAGGCCAACAACCAAACCCTGAGTTTGTAATGAATGAAGCACGCTACCAAGGCGCTTCAATTCTTCTAGCTCGTGAAAACTTCGGTTGTGGTTCATCTCGTGAACACGCACCTTGGGCGCTTGCCGATTACGGTATCCAAGTAATGATCGCACCAAGCTTTGCCGACATTTTCTACGGTAACTCGATCAACAACCAAATGGTGCCAGTTCGATTGACTGAGCAAGAGGTGGATGAACTGTTCCAATTCGTTGAAGCGAATGAAGGTGCAGAAATTACGGTTGATCTAGAAGCAATGAAAGTTAGCGCGAACGGCAAAGAGTACTCGTTTGAAATTGATGAGTTCCGTCGTCACTGCTTACTGAATGGTTTAGATAATATCGGCCTTACACTTCAACACGCCGATAAGATTTCAGAGTTTGAAGCTAAGATTCCTAGCTTCCTAAAATAATGAGACGTTTCTGAATAAATCTAAAGGTTGGCCAAGTGCCAACCTTTTTTATTTGGCTAAGCTTTTAACTTAACTTCATATGTTTATTTAAATGAAGGGCAATGAAAGAAAATGGTAAGCCTTAAGGTCTTAGTAGTCAGTCATCAGGAGAATGCCATGAAACAACTACTTTTTATTGTCAGCCTACTTTTCTCAACCTTAGCTTGGTCTGCGCCTAAATCCGATCTTTGGCCATACTGGAACCAAAGCGACGAAACCAACCTAGAACAGGTATCTCATCAAGATTGGCAACAATTTCTCGATAACTACTTAGTTAAACAGGGGCAAAATACGTTAGTTCGCTACAAAGCAGTGAACACCGCAGATAAGAAAAAGCTCAAGCAATACATCAAGCAACTCGAACAGGTTAATCCGCTCGACTATTCAAAAGCGGAGCAGTATGCCTATTGGGTTAACCTATACAACGCCGTGACTGTCGATTTGATTCTTGAAGCCTACCCGATTAAGTCCATCACTAAACTTGGCGGACTATTTAGTTTCGGGCCGTGGGGAGATGATGTGGTAGTCGTTAACGGGAAATCACTGACACTCAACGACATTGAACACCGAATCCTAAGACCGATTTGGCAAGATCCTCGCACGCATTATGCAGTGAACTGTGCCAGCCTAGGTTGCCCTAACTTACAACCTGACGCTTTTACCTCTGACAATACTGAAGCCTTGCTAGAGCATGCTGCAACTGAGTTTGTAAGCAGTAACAAAGGCGTGCTGGTTACAAACAAGAAGCTTCAACTATCATCGATTTACGAATGGTTTGCTGTGGATTTTGGTACAGAGAAACAACTTATTCAGCACTTAGACCAATATCGAACTGAAGCAGTAACCAATACTCAAAACATCCGTTATGAATACGATTGGTCGCTTAACCAAGCAAAATAGCTCTATGGCTAAAATTGATAACTAAAGCAAAAAAAGGCGAGAGGTTTTTATTAACCGCTAGGGCGTGTTGACCTTTCGCGGTTAAATTTTGTTCGAGATAAAAGCGTTTTAATCGCGGCGAGGGGGAAGTAGCCTAGTCATTCTAAGCCAATCCCCCTCAACAAAGAGTAAAACGCTTTTAGCCGAATCCTTTGGGCAGCGTTTGCTGGCCATTTCTACTGCGTTATCGGCTTCTCATGTAGGCTAGCTACACATCAAAGCCTCTGTCTTGTATAAATACCCATCAACTCGCTGCAAAAATCAGCTCGAAAGCTCAACACGCCCTTGCCTCTTTTTATCTAATGAACTGTATTTCTACAATTAAAAGCTTGAGCCCGGTTGCTGCAAGAATTCAATTTCTTCGGGAGTCGAAGCTCGCCCTAACACTTCATTGCGGTGCGGATAGCGACCAAATCGCTCAATGATAACCTTGTGCTTAAACTCAAAATCCAGATTATGTTCTAATCCCGTTTGAGAAAAGAGTTCCACGGCTTGTTCATGGACTAACAAAGACTCACTGTGCATATAAGGCATATACAGAAAGCTTTTTTGTTGCTCGTTAAGCAGGTGATCAAAACCACCCGCTACCGCTTCTTGGGCTAGAGCCAACGCCATCGGATCAGCCGAAAAAGCTGTCGGACTGTTTCTACCAATATTTCGAGAAAACTGATCAAGCACGATAATCTCTGCCAATCGCCCTTGTGCAGTTTGGCGCCACTCAAATAGCTCGCCTTGAATGGCTGCTTTATGCAGTTCAGAAAATCGAGACTCAATCACAACGTCAATCTCGGCGCCGCCAGTAAACCAATCTTTAGGCGTCAACTCATCGAACCAAAACTCTAGAACATCCTGATACGTTACCGTCATATAATTCCCTTTAATAAAAAACCGAGTAACTTTGTTATTACTCGGTTTAGTGTTCGATTACTTAAAACCTTTGACCTTCTTTATCAGGTCATAAGCATTTTGAATTTCTTGCGATTTTTCTTTCGCAACATTCATCATCTCAGGCGGTAAGCCCTTCGCCATCAGTTTATCTGGGTGATGCTCATTCATCAGCTTGCGGTAGGCTTTCTTCACCTCTTTACCGTCAGCACTTTCACTCACACCAAGAACCTTATATGCGTCGCCAAGCTGGTTCTGTTGCGAAGCCTGTTGCCAACCTGATGATTGCCCATGACCTTGATGGCCACCAAAGCTTCCACCTTGCTGTTGGAAACGGAACGCAGCTTCTTGCATCTGCAAGCGGCGTTCTAGTTGCTCTGCCGAAAACCCAAGGCCTTGCGCTATTTTATGCAGAACTTGGCGCTCACTCGGGTGCAAACTTCCATCCGCAAATGCGGCAGATACCTGAAGCTCTAGAAAGAACTGCAGAAGATCAAAACGACCACCCGATGAGATTTTCACTCGCTCAAGTACGTCGCTCAGAGGGAAGTCGCTCTCTTTACCGTCACGGAATGCATCTTGCGCTGCTTTGCGCTGTTCGCCATGCAGGTTCATACGCTCCATCATGGTAGAAGCGAGTTGAATCTCTTCTGGCGTTACCTGCCCTTTCGCTTTAGCAACGTGCCCCATAACCGCAAAAGCGGATTTAAAAAACTCGTTCTGTCTTTCTGCTTGGCTTGGACCTCGACCAAAACCAGAGCTATTGAAGCCTGATTGGTTCAATCGGCGAGCTTTATCGAATTGGTGCCCTAAAAACAGGCCAAAAACTAAACCGAGCGGCCCTCCAAATAAAAAGCCAAAAAACGCGCCCAAAATTTTGCCAAATATTTGCATTATGTGTTCTCTATCTATGAATTTTATCTGAGTAATGCTGTCTGATGATGCTGAATGCTATTATTTCCTTTATCATAAGGAAAATGCTTTATTAATTGGATTGATACTAGATCAACCCTTCATCTAGTGACACAGGATAGTTCAACTTCATGCAATCTTTTTCCCGCACCTTGTTAGCCGCGTCTATAAGTACGGCGTTATACGTGTCGACAACTCAAGCTGAAACAATCACCGATAGTAGTGTGCAGGAAATGCCCTCTATAGATCAATGCTTGATCGAGCCCGCTGCAGAAAACGAGACACAGCTACCCGCTCACGTTGAGTCAGATCGCTTAGAAGCTATCAATGGTGACAAGGCAATATATTCAGGTGACGTAGTCGTTACGCAAGGGAACAAGACCATCCTTGCCGATAACGTAACCCTGCACCAACAAGAAAATATCGTTGTAGCTGAAGGCAACGTAAACTTTAGTGATGGCCAAATCAAATCTATCTCAGACAGAGCGACCAATAATCTGACTACAGATGAAATGACGCTTGAGAATACCGATTACGAATTCCTTTGCGAAACAGGTCGTGGCGATGCTGTTTATATAGCCAAAACAGGTAAGGCCGTTTATGAGATTGAAGATGGCTCAATCACTTCTTGCCCTATTGGCGACAATGCTTGGCGCCTAAGAGCTTCAAGTATTGACGTCGATCAAAATGAAGAACAAGCCACCTTCTATAACCCGCGTTTTGAAATCCAGAGCGTTCCGGTTTTCTATCTGCCTTATTTAACAGTTCCTATTGGCGATACCCGTAAAACTGGTTTCTTGTATCCAACCGTTTCATACGGTTCTAGTGATGGTTTTGAAGCAGAGGTTCCTATTTATTGGAACTTAGCACCTAACTATGACCTAGAAACTACGATTAAATACATGCAAGAGCGTGGTACTCAACTTGATAACAATTTTCGTTATTTAAACGATTTTGGGTCAGGTAGCATTAAATCAGAATACTTGCCCGACGATGCTGAGCACCCAGAAAAGGGCGCCCGCTGGGGCGCTCAACTTGAACATTCAGGGATTTTCCAAGAGTCTTGGCTATTTAAAGTTGACTACTCACAAGTTAGTGATGTGGATTACTTTCGAGATATCAATGGATCCAATATTGGCAATAGAGAAGATGGACAGCTGTTACAAGAAGGACAGGCTACATACCGTTCACATAATTGGGATGCATCCGTTTTAGTTCGTGATTTCCAAGTTTTATCAGAAAACAATCAACCATACCGCCTAATGCCACAACTAGAGTACAACTACTATGCTCCTGAGGTGATGGAGTATTTAGATTTTGACATGATCAGTCACGTCTCAATATTTGATACCGATGCAAGTGGAAAACCTTCTGCGAATCGTGTCCATGTTGAGCCTGGTATCACTATCCCAGTAGGCAATACTTGGGGTACTTGGACAACAGAAGCTCGCCTACTTGGTACTTACTATCAACAAGACCTTGATGGCGTTGATACGGGATCAGGATCTGATTATGAAGGCTTGGAAGAATCAGTAAGTCGTGTGATCCCTGAGTTTAGAAGCCATGCTGGTATCGTTCTAGAGCGAGATACCACTATTGTTGGCAATTACACTCAAACACTAGAACCGCAGGTTCAATACTTGTATGTCCCCGAAGAAGATCAAAGTAATATTGGTCTTTATGATACAACGTTACTTCAAACGGATTACTACGGCCTATTCAGAAGTCGGAAATACAGTGGTGTAGATCGGATAGCAGCCGCAAACCAAGTAAGCTATGGAGCATCATCTCGTTTCTTTGATGACGAATACAAAGAAAGACTAAATATATCATTTGGTCAAATATTCTATTTTGATAAAGACACAAAGCAAACCCTGAGTAGTGAAGGATCTAATGATAAAACTAATTATTCTTCTTGGGCTATCGAAATGGACTTCAACTACGATGACTATCTATTCTATCATGGGGGAGTGCAATACGACATTGACTCATCTGCGATGCAACTTGCCAATAGTACACTTGAATATCGCTTTGCAGGTGGTTATATACAAACCAACTATCGCTACGTTACAGAAGAATATATAAAAGAAACCGTTGATTTTGACATATCTTCAATTACTAGAGATGGTATATCACAAGCAGGTTTGCTAGGTGCTTATCAAATATCAAGAAAATGGAATGCGAGTGCTCAATATTTTTACGATCTAACCACCCAAGAAAATTTAGAATGGTTAGCTCGTTTAAACTACAAATCAGACTGCTGGTACATAGGTTTCACTTACAGTAACCAACTACAAGAATGGACTGAAAGAAATATTAATAGCCCCACAGCTTCACCAATTTACGAAAACAATTTCAGTGTGAATTTCGGTATTGTCGGCTTCGGTACTAACCTAGGCTCTGATTCAGGTGCTGTAGGGGATAGTAGTTCAGACAACTCATTGAGCTACGGCCGCCCATTCTTCTTAAACAACTAATTTTCTTTACTGATAAGACATCAGTAAATTTAAAGGATTACACATGACATTGTGGAAACGCACATTAATTGCTATCGCAGCGACTTGTACTTTATCAACAAGCTTTGCAGCGCCGGTCGAGCTAGACAGCGTAAAAGTTATCGTTAACGAGGGCGTTATCTTGCAAAGCGACATCGATGCTTCGATGAAGACGCTGCGTGCAAACGCTAAGAAAAGCGGGCAAACATTGCCATCGCAAGATGTGCTCAATGAGCAAGTACTAGAAAAACTGATCATCGATACTATTCAAACTCAAGAAGCGGAACGTATTGGCGTTCGTATTGATGATGCTAGACTTGATCAAGCAATCGAAGGCATCGCGAAAGACAACAACCAAACAGTTGAACAACTTACCGCATCGGTTGCGGAAGAAGGCCTTAGCTACAATGCATTTCGTGAGCAAGTAAGAAAAGAGATTGCAGCAAGTGAAGCTCGTAACGCTTTAGTTCGTCGCCGTATCAATATTCTTCCTGCGGAGGTCGATAACCTAGCGGATATCTTAGCTCAAGAGACTAACGCGACCGTTCAATACAAAATTGGCCACATTCAGCTGCGCTTTAATGATGACCAAACCAAAGAAGAGTTAGAGGCTCAAGCTACTGAGCTAGTTGAAGAACTGAACTCAGGCGAAGATTTCAGCACCATGGCGTATACTTACTCTAAGGGTCCTAAAGCGCTGCAAGGTGGTGATTGGGGTTGGATGCGTAAAGAAGAGATGCCAACCATTTTTGCTGACCAAATCAAAATGCAAAATAAAGGCAGCATCATTGGCCCTTTCCGTAGCGGTGTAGGTTTCCACATTCTAAAAATTGAAGATGTGAAAGGCTTAGAAACCGTAGCAGTAACGGAAGTGAATGCTCGTCATATCCTGATTAAGCCAACTGTCATCTTGAGTGACGATGGCGCGAAGGAACAACTTGAAGAAATCACACGCCGCGTAAACGCAGGTGAAGCGAGCTTTGGCGACCTTGCACAGCAATACAGCCAAGATCCAGGTTCTGCAGTACAAGATGGTGAGCTAGGCTACCAAACACCAGATTTGTATGTACCAGAGTTCAAACACCAAGTAGAAACCCTGCCTGAAGGCAAGATCAGTGCACCATTCAAAACAGTACACGGTTGGCACATTGTTGAAGTACTAGACCGTCGCGAAGTAGACCGCACCGATTCAGCTCTGAAAAATAAGGCTTACCAAATTCTATTTAACCGTAAATTCAACGAAGAAGCTGGTGCTTGGCTGCAAGAAGTAAGAGCAAGTGCCTTTGTTGAAATGGTTGAGGACGACCAAGATGACAACAACTAAACGTATTGTCATAACCGCAGGTGAACCAGCAGGGATAGGTCCAGATTTAACTCTGGCTCTATCTCAAGAAAGTTGGCCTCATCAACTCGTGGTTTGTGCTGATAAAACACTGCTATCCGAGCGAGCTAAAATTCTTGGTATCGAAGTCGATCTGCTAGATTATGACACAAACGCAACTAAGCAACCGCAACGCGCTGGTACACTGGTAGTGAAACACGTTCCACTTGCTGAAACGGCAGTTGCAGGTCAACTCAACGAGGCTAATGGTCATTACGTATTAAATACTTTAGAAACCGCAGCAATTGGCTGTATGAATGATGAATTTGATGCTATTGTCACCGGCCCCGTTCACAAGGGTGTAATTAACCGAGCTGGCGTTGCTTTTAGCGGCCATACCGAGTTCTTTGCAGAGAAGTCCAATACACCACTGGTGGTGATGATGTTGGCAACTGAAGGGCTGCGTGTTGCTCTAGTAACAACGCACATCCCACTAGCTTATGTATCTCAAGCTGTGACCGAAGACAGATTAGAACAAATTATTGCTATTCTGAATAAAGATTTGGTTGAGAAATTTGCGATTGAGAAACCAACTATCTACGTATGTGGCTTGAATCCACATGCTGGTGAAGATGGTTGTTTAGGGCGTGAAGAAATTGAAACCATCACCCCGACGCTAGAAAAAATTCGCCAAAAAGATGGCATCAATTTAGTTGGCCCATTGCCAGCAGATACCATCTTTAATGAAAAATATTTGCAAGATGCAGATGCTGTTTTAGGTATGTATCACGACCAAGTACTCCCGGTATTGAAATACAAAGGGTTTGGTCGCTCAGTGAACATCACGCTTGGCTTACCGTTTATTCGCACATCAGTCGACCACGGTACCGCCTTAGACTTGGCAGGGAAAGGCCAAGCCGATACAGGGAGCTTTAGAACAGCGCTCACGCACGCCATTGAATTAGTAGAGAAAAAGCAATGAGAAATGATGTCCACTTAGGGCACAAAGCGCGTAAACGTTTTGGTCAAAACTTCCTTAACGATCCATACATTATTGATGGCATCGTATCGAGCATTAACCCACTACCCGGTCAAAACTTGGTAGAGATCGGTCCTGGTCTAGGCGCAATTACTGAGCCTGTGGGTAAGCTTGTCGATAAATTTACCGTTATCGAATTGGATAGAGACCTTGCAGAGCGTCTTCGTAACCATCCAGATCTGGCCGATAAGCTAACGATCCGTGAAGGCGATGCGATGAAGTTCGATTTCCAAGAATTGGTTAAGCCGAACAATAAGCTACGTATCTTTGGTAACTTGCCATACAACATCTCTACACCATTGATGTTCCACCTTTTTGAATTCCATAAAGACGTACAAGATATGCACTTTATGCTTCAAAAAGAAGTGGTTAACCGTTTGGCGGCAGGCCCTGGCAGCAAAGCTTACGGTCGCCTTACTGTAATGGCTCAATACTACTGTAAAGTGACACCTGTGCTAGAAGTGCCACCAACGGCCTTCGTTCCGCCACCGAAAGTAGACTCAGCAGTCGTTCGCTTACAGCCATACGAAGTGCTACCTTACCCGGCAAAAGATCTGAAATGGCTTGATCGCGTATGTCGTGAAGGCTTTAACCAGCGTCGGAAAACGGTTCGTAACTGCTACAAGAGCTTGATCGATAAAGAAGTACTGGAAGAGCTAGGTATCAACCCAAGCATGCGTCCTGAGAACTTAACGCTTGAGCAGTTTGTCGACATGGCAAACTGGTTGTACGACAGCCACAACGCTGACAAATAAATAAAAAAGGCTCCTACACTTCGGTTAGGAGCCTTTTTTATGTAATACTTTAATTACATTAAGTATATCAACAACAAAAGGTGCGAATATGGATATATCTACGCCTTGTATCAAATGCCAGGTTCACTCTAAGTATATAGAAGAACAATCTGAGCCAACGAAGAATCGTTATGTCTTCGCCTACATTATTACCATCAAAAATCTAAGTAAAACAACGGTGCAACTTATGTCTCGCCGCTGGTTAATTACCGACTCTAACGGCAAGCAACTTACCATTGAGGGTGATGGTGTGGTAGGGCAGCAACCCGTGATTGAAGCCAACGACGAATACACTTACACAAGTGGCACTGTCATCGAAACCCCTGTTGGCGTAATGCAAGGTCACTATGTGATGACCGATAACAAGGGCATTGATTTTATTACTGAAGTTGACCCATTCAGACTCGCAATCCCTAATATTCTTAATTAGTCGTACATACGTATCTACAGGAAATTATTGTGTCGAATTATATTGTCGGAGACATCCAAGGGTGCTTCGACGAACTTCAATTGCTGCTTGAAACTATCAGCTTTGATAAACACCAAGATACGTTATGGGTCGCCGGAGACTTAGTTGCTCGAGGCCCTAAATCATTGGAGACGCTACGCTTTATTCGTAGCCTTGGTGACGCAGCTAAGGTTGTATTAGGCAACCACGACTTACACCTTCTGGCGGTGTCCTTAGGGCAATTTCCAGCGAAACCAAAAGATAAGACTCAAGCGATTCTTGATGCTGAAGATCGAGAACTGTTACTCGAATGGTTAAGACAACAGCCTTTGCTTCAGGAACATCCAGAGTTCGTGATGTGCCACGCAGGTATCTCACCGCAATGGGGCCTAGAAAGAGCACGTGTTGAAAATCGAGAGATCGTATCCTTGTTAAAGTCCGATAAATGGCAATGGCTAATCGAAAACATGTACAGCAACGCACCTGATTTATGGCATCAGGATTTACATGATATTGAGCGCTATCGCTATGCGATCAATAGCCTGACAAGAATGCGTTTCTGTTTTGAAGATTGCCGACTCGACATGGCATGTAAGCTACCACCGAATGAAATTACCGATGAACCATTAGTGCCGTGGTTTGACCTTCCTCAACGCATAAAGCTCGATAAAACCGTTGTTTTTGGACACTGGGCTGCACTTGAAGGCTATAACGGAAAAGACGTGATTGGACTTGATACTGGGTGCGTCTGGGGAGGAGAGTTGACGATACTTCGCTGGGAAGATAAACAGTTCTTTACCCAAAAAGCGCTATAGAAATACGAGATACTTGCGCTACTGGTACAGTAACGCAAGTATTTTTCAGAGACTATCTATTGATAACCACAGTTAACGCTCGAGAATCACAAACTCCATGTTGTGTTTGTTTTTCTCGTCAGCTTGATAACTCTCGTTAAAGCTCTGCTTCCAACCTTCACCCCAGTCAGGAAATTGTGTATCTCCATCGACGGCGAAATCGATGTAAGTCAGATACAACTTGTCCGCTTTAGGTAAACAGCTCTCATAAATAGAGCCGCCACCAATGATCATCACCTCTTCAACATCACTGAGCAGCTCTAATGCCTGCTCAATAGAGGTTACCGTCGTTACACCTTCAATTTTTAAACTCTCATCACGGCTGATAACAATATTCGGCCGACCCGGTAAAGGGCGTCCAATTGAGTCGTAGGTCTTACGTCCCATCACGACTGGTTTACCCATAGTCGAGCGTTTAAACCATGCAAAATCCGCAGGTAAATGCCAAGGCATCTGATTGTCTTTACCAATTACACGGTTGTTTGCCATTGCCGCTATCATGCTGATGATCATAAATCGAAAGTCCTGTCCCTAAAAAGAAAATTAACGCTAAACGATAGGTCTACGGCGATAGAATAACAGCCCTGGCACAGCTAAGCCAACCGCCAACCCTGCGATAATGAACATCGATTTTAAAAAGTTTTCCATCAACATTGCCAACAACTCAGGCGTGTAGCCTGCCCTGTTAATCTCCACCATCGCAATCATCGCCTTGAAGGCAAACACACCTGGCACCATAGGAATTAGAGCAGCAACCGTAAACACCTTCGGATGTGCCAAGAGTTTATGTGACCAATGAACCCCTATCATGCCAACCACAGTCGCGGCGAAGAACGTTGCCCATTCGATTGGAATACCAAAGTGCATCATCAGATAACGGCTACCATGACCGATAGAACCACCGAGTGCACAATAAATTAAAGCGCGTTGCGGGACGTTAAATACCAATGCAAACCCAACCGCAGGAATAGCGGCGAAAAACATATCGTTGAACAGACCTAAAAACAGTTCGAAAATACTCATTAACTCGCCCACCCCCAAACATCCGACAGGCTCATCGCCGCAACAATGCCCAAGCTTGTCGCCAAAGTTAATAAGCTGGCCATGGTAAAGCGCGCTAACCCCATATTAATATGGCCTTTAAGCATATCAGCGACGGAGTTAATCAGAGGGAAACCGGGTACTAACATTAATACTGATGAAGCCATCACGATCGTGGGTTGGCCGCCAATATTGTAAAGTACGGCTTGAGCTGAAATGGTAGTAGTAACGAATGCTGTGATAGCAAAGTTTAATAGCGGATTGAAATGGCGATGCCCAATTTCTTGTCTGACGATCATGCCGCAAGCTGAAGCAATAAAAGTCATCATGAAGACTTGCCAGTCTCCGCCCGCAAGGTGGCTAAAAGAGGCGCACGACAACCCTATCATCACAACCACTAACCATCGGTTGTAGCGCTCGGGGCTGATATTTTGAATCTTTTTATACGCCAAATCATAATCGAGAATTCCCTTCTCCATCATGATGCAAATGCGTTGAATGTCGGTGATAACCTGCATGTTAATGCCACGATCAGCACAACTTCGAGTTGTAGTAATACAGTGATCATCCATTACGGTAGTTACAACAAGCGCATTGGCTGACAGTGCGACTTCAACCTCATTAACCCCACAAGCAATGCCGATGCGGCGCATGATATCGCCGACCAGAGTGCTCTCTGCCCCGTGCGCCAATAACATTTGTCCTGATTGAGCGACGAGTCTTGAGATCGCTCTTTGCTTTGATGCCATGATTTCCTTCCCATAGGCGTTATACCAATCACAGTAAGTAAGTGATCAGAAATAGCGTAGGAAAAAAGCTTGAGAACAAGGCAGAGATCTTCGATAAGTAGTTATTCTACAATCAAAATCTCTAACGCAGTTATCGAGCGTTTTAACAAGCTAGGGTGACCAGTTATTTACTACGATTGGTATTAATTATCTAGAAATAAATTCTGCATTAAAATTCGACAGTACATAATGATTTAGATACAAAAAAACCGCAATTTTCATTGCGGTTTAATAAAACTATCAGTGTACTTGTAAGAAGCGACCGATGCGTTATGAGAAACTAAGAGGGATTAGTCACGAACATAGATAACATGGCCGTCATCTTCTTCGTCATCCCAATCGTCCCAATCGTCGTCATCTTCAGTAACGACATTCTTACCGCTCATCGCATCTTTATGGTAGTCATCCCACATAAAGTCTACTTTTTCTTCTTCTTCAACTTCTAAAACTTCGCGAGGTAGGTTTTCCATAAACTCACCAAGTTTGAAGCAAAGATCTTTGGTGCCGATTTTATTCACAGCAGAGATCTTGAAGTACTCGCCTTCCCAACCCAAAGCATCGATGATTTCTTGAATCTTTTCGTCTGCTTCGTCTTCTGGCATTAGGTCAACTTTGTTGAACACTAACCAACGAGGTTTCTGTGAAACTTTTTCACTGTATTGCTCAAGCTCATCGATGATCGTTAGTGCATTCTGAATAGGATCAGATTGATCGATCGGCATAATGTCGATCATATGCAGCAGAACACGACAACGCTCAAGGTGCTTAAGGAAGCGGATACCAAGGCCTGCGCCATCAGCTGCGCCTTCGATTAGACCTGGGATATCGGCAACAACGAAGCTCTTTTCAGGAACAACACTTACCACACCCAAGCTTGGGATCAAGGTAGTGAACGGGTAGTCAGCCACTTTTGGTTTCGCAGCAGATACTGAACGAATAAAAGTAGATTTACCTGCGTTTGGTAGACCAAGCATACCAACATCAGCTAATAGAAGAAGCTCTAAACGCAGTTCACGAACTTCGCCTTTAGTACCCATTGTCTTTTGACGAGGAGCGCGGTTAACAGACGATTTAAAACGCGTGTTACCAAGACCGTGCCAACCACCTTTACCAACCATTACTTTCTTGCCGTGTTCAGCAACTTCAGCAACGATTTCGTTGGTGTGGATATCAACTGCACGAGTACCTACAGGCACTTTCAGTGTAATGTCTTTACCACGTTTACCAGTACAGTTACCACCGCGACCGTTCTCACCACGCTCTGCGTTGTAAAAACGTTGGAAACGATAATCGATCAGCGTGTTTAAGTTCTCATCCGCTTGGATGTAAACATCACCGCCGTCACCGCCATCACCGCCGTCAGGACCACCTTTAGCGACGAATTTTTCGCGCCAAAAGCTCACTGTACCATTACCGCCATCACCGGCTTCTATTTTTACTACCGCTTCATCAACGAATTTCATTTTTTAACTCCGCACTTACGTTGCGTTATCACTCATCAAGGAGTGATATAAATTCTAGCAGATCCGTGTTTAGATCGATCACCTAAGATCTAGGCCGACCTGCAACCAAGGAACAAATAAGGAGAGGTTCTTTGCTTCTTATTTATTAAAAACAAACGGCTTCTTAAAAACTAATCTGTTTATCAAAAAATAAAACGGCTTCTCAAAACCAAAACAAGAGCGTCTGCTTTTTTATTCTTGCTATAAATAAAAAACCCTGCCGAATCGGCAGGGCTTTTGAATTCAGCTTGAAAGCTAATAAAATAATCTAATTAAAGATTAAATTACTCAGCTTCGATGCTTACAAACTTACGGTTTTTAGGACCTTTAACAGCAAATTTCACTTTACCTTCAGTAAGAGCGAAAAGAGTGTGGTCTTTACCGATGCCAACGTTTGTGCCAGCGTGGAACTTAGTACCACGTTGACGAACGATGATGTTACCTGCAAGAACAGATTCACCACCAAAACGCTTAACACCAAGACGTTTGCTTTCTGAATCGCGGCCGTTATTAGTAGAACCGCCAGCTTTTTTATGTGCCATTGTTAAACTCTCCTAATACTTAAGCGTTAATGCCAGTGATTTTCACTTCAGTGAACCACTGACGGTGACCAGCTTGCTTACGCGAGTGCTTACGACGACGGAACTTAACGATTTTTACTTTATCGCCACGACCGTGTTGTACTACTTCTGCAGTAACCTTGCCACCTTCAACAAGAGGTGCACCAACAGCGATTTCTTCGCCGTTAGCAACAAGAAGAACTTTATCAAATTCAACAGTTGCACCAGTTTCAACGTCTAATTTCTCTAAACGAAGTGTTTGACCTTCGCTTACTCGGTGTTGTTTGCCACCAGATTGGAAAACAGCGTACATATTTTACTCCGCTTTTTCCGCACAGCCTATGGTTGTTAATTGTACAACTCGGGTGTGCGCTAAACTAATCAATAGGGCGCAGATTCTACGGGAATCATGGCGCTATGACAAGCCATATTTTTAAAAAATTGGCGAAAACCTGTTCGCCAAAGAAAAGTGCGGCAATCATGCCCTTTAGCGATGTATTAATCAACGTTTTTTAGTGTATTATTCAACAATTAAATACAACGTATAAGCCTTACAGGGTCTAACTTCAGCCGGATGAACAATGGATTTTAAAGCTATCCAAACGCTTACTGCCAATGATATGGCAAAAGTGAATGAAACAATTCAAGCCCAACTTAATTCTGACGTAAGTTTAATCAACCAGCTTGGTTTTTATATCGTTAGCGGTGGTGGCAAACGCCTACGCCCTTTGCTTGCTCTTTTATCTGCTCGCGCACTCGGTTACCAAGGTGAAGCTCATATCACCTCTGCAGCCTTTATCGAGTTTATTCACACCGCAACCCTGCTTCACGACGATGTTGTCGACGAATCGGACATGAGACGTGGTAAAGCGACGGCCAATGCCGCTTTTGGTAATGCCGCTAGCGTTTTGGTGGGTGACTTTATCTACACTCGCTCATTCCAAATGATGACAACGCTAGGATCCTTAAAGATCCTCGAGCTAATGAGTGAAGCGGTAAACGTGATTGCCGAGGGTGAAGTTCAACAATTAATGAACTGCAATAACCCAGACACCACAGAAGAAAGCTACATGCAGGTGATCTACTCTAAGACTGCTCGCTTGTTCGAAGCTGCGACCCAAATCGGCGCGATTCTTACTGAGTCATCACCAGAAATCGAAACAGCAATGCAGAACTATGGTAAATACCTAGGCACCGCATTCCAGCTGATTGACGATGTGATGGATTACACTGCAGATGGTAAAGAGATGGGTAAGAACGTTGGCGACGATCTAGCCGAAGGCAAGCCAACACTGCCTCTACTTTACGCAATGCATAATGGTTCTCCTGAACAAGCCAGCATGATTCGTGAAGCGATTGAGAAAGCGAACGGCATGGAACGTCTCGACGACATTATGGCGGTGATGAAAGAGACAGGCTCTTTAGAGTACACAACAAATAAAGCCTACGAAGAGGCCGATAAAGCCATCGCTGAGCTTTCTGTACTTCCTGACTCTGAATATAAGCAAGCGCTAACCACGCTCGCACACTTAGCTGTTAAACGCAGCAAGTAAGCAGGTTAATAGACAACTCGCTTCTAGCTTCTAGCTTCTATATAAATAACAAAAAAAGAGCCTCAGGGCTCTTTTTTCAGTTTTGAACAAATATTTGTAAGAGCGCCAAATTCAATATCGGCTCGCTTCTAATGATAACGGCAGTTGAGCTTCAATTTCTTCAAGCTCTTCCATTGGCACTGCGTATTGCTCATGCCCGTTGTAAGTCTCTACTAACGCGTACTGCTCTTGCTCATCAATTACCAATACTTTTCCTAAGTGCCCCAAATATTCGACATTCATACCCTTCTGAACAGTAGCCATAACATTTACCTTCACCTTGGTTGTAGAGGTGAATACGAGTAGCTTGAACTTCAGGATCAAAAAAGCCGATCATAATGACCGGCCCTTAATAATTAGCTTTAGACTGAGTTAAATAGCGTCTCGCTTATTTAGCGAATTCAACACCAATCTCGATGTCACCATTTAGCGTCTCAAGCATGCTATCTAAAGCGTTACGTTCGAAGTCGCTTAGCTCACCGTAGCTAAGGATCGCTTCAGCGCCCTCTTTACCTAGCTTAACTGGCTGTGAGAAGAATGGAGCGTGTTCGCCTTCACCTTCAACGTATGCACATTCAATCACGTTCTCTTCACCTTGAAGCGCTTTCACTAGAGCAAGACCGAAACGACAAGCCGCTTGACCCATAGACAGTGTCGCACTGCCGCCGCCAGCTTTAGCTTCTACTACTTCTGTACCTGCATTTTGGATACGAGTCGTTAGTGCTGCGATTTCTTCGTCAGTGAACTCTACGCCTTCAACTTGAGAAAGTAGAGGAAGAATCGTTACGCCTGAGTGACCACCGATAACAGGAACACGGATGTCGCCTGGATCTTTGTCTTTTAGTTCAGCAACGAACGTTTCAGAACGAATCACATCAAGAGTCGTAATACCGAATAGACGACGCTTGTCGTAAACGCCCGCTTTCTTCAGTACTTCAGCCGCGATTGGTACTGTTGTGTTTACTGGGTTCGTGATGATACCAACACAAGCAGTCGGACAAGTAACTGCGATTTTCTCTGCAAGAGACTTAACAATGCCAGCGTTCACATTGAAAAGATCCGCACGATCCATACCAGGCTTACGAGCAACACCTGCTGAAATAAGTACAACATCCGCACCTTCTAGTGCTGGTGTTGGATCTTCACCCGCGTAACCTTTGATCGAAACAGGCGTTGGGATATGGCTAAGATCGGCAGCAACACCCGGTGTTACCGGAGCGATGTCGTAAAGTGCAAGATCTGAACCAGCAGGTAGGCGGTTCTTAAGTAGTAGGGCTAGGGCTTGACCGATGCCACCAGCGGCACCAATAACAGCTACTTTCATTGTTATTCTCCTTGAGAGCTTTCTCTTATAGATTCTTTGTAGGGTAATTCTTGAGCTAAATCTAAGTTAAAAAACTATATTAATCACAAAGTGATTACAATCAATTAACGCTAGCTTTGCGACTTCGCGCAAGTCAATAAAACCGTGCTACACAGCAAGTTCGCATTATGGCGATAATCGACTGAAATAACAAAATAAGTCGTCGCAAATAACACATTATTCTATTAAATATTTACAGTGATATGACTAACAAATTACAGGGATGTTTTGGCTAAAATTGAATATGTATGCGAGAATATGCAAACATCTTTGTTAATGAATAAGAATGACATATGCGCAATACAGAAAAGCAAGACAACTTAGTTCGTGCATTTAAAGCCTTACTAAAAGAAGAACGTTTTGGCTCACAAGGCGAAATTGTGGATGCCCTAAAACACGAAGGTTTTGAAAGCATCAACCAATCTAAAGTCTCGCGTATGTTAACCAAGTTTGGTGCCGTTCGAACTCGTAATGCAAAAATGGAGATGGTTTACTGTCTTCCTGCTGAGCTAGGTGTTCCGACCGTTTCTAGCTCTCTAAGAGAATTAGTACTAGATATTGACCACAACAATGCATTGGTGGTGATACACACAGGCCCTGGTGCGGCGCAGCTGATTGCTCGTTTATTAGACTCACTAGGTAAGTCGGAAGGCATACTGGGCGTAGTCGCAGGTGATGACACTATCTTCATTACTCCAACGTTATCGGTTACCACTAAGCAACTGTTTGATTCAGTGTGCGAACTGTTTGAATACGCTGGATAATTGATCGCTGTTTCATAACTATCAGCCTTATTAATGGATCACGAGCATCTATTCGCTTCGTGATCCAAATCACATCCTAGAATATCCATACCTCCCTTCTAAAATCACACTAAACTATTGATTTTAAAAAACTCAGTAGCAAATCAAACACGAGATCCAGACATCATTTGTTAGATTTTTTAGCTATATCTTTTAACATTCGAGTAATTTTCTGCCAATTTTTGATATTATTCAGCCACTTTTTCATCACATGGATTGAAAAAGGTGCCGTTTCCAAATAGGAAACTCCAGAAGCAACTACACTTGTTTCAGGGTTAATAATGAATAAAGGAAGGGAAATTCATGGCATTTACCAAACTTATTAAAGTTGGTGCTATTGCAGCTGCTGTAATGGGCGCTGGCGCTGTTAACGCTCAAGAGTTCATCACAATTGGTACTGGTTCAGTTACGGGTGTTTACTACCCAACTGGTGGTGCGATTTGTAAGCTAGTGAACAAGGGCCGCAAAGACCACAACATTCGTTGTTCTGTAGAGTCTACTGGTGGTTCAATCTACAACGTTAACACCATCCGTGCTGGTGAACTAGATTTCGGTGTTGTTCAATCGGACTGGCAATACCACGGCTACAACGGTACAAGTAAGTTCAAAGATCAGGGCGAATACAAGAAACTTCGCGCGATGTTCTCTCTACATACAGAACCGTTCAACATCATCGCTCGTACTGATGCTGGCATCAACAATGTGTCTGACCTAGCAGGTAAGCGTGTAAACATTGGTAACCCAGGTTCTGGTGACCGTGCAACGATGGGTGTTGTAATGGACGCTATGGGCTGGACTAACGACAGCTTCAAGCTTGCTTCTGAGCTTAAAGGTTCTGAGCGTTCACAAGCACTTTGTGATAACAAGATTGATGCATTCATCTACATGGTTGGTCACCCGAACGGATCAATCAAAGAAGCAACAACTTCTTGTGATGCAAAACTGGTTTCAGCAACAGGTCCACAGATCGACAAGATCGTAGCTGAAAACCCATACTACGCTTACAGCACAGTTCCTGCTGGTATGTACCGTGGTACTGACGCTGACGTAAACAGCTTCGGTGTTGCAGCAACTATGGTAACAACTTCAGACGTTTCTGAAGAAGTTGCATACAACGTTGCTAAGGCAGTATTTGAAAACTTTGACACTTTCAAACGCCTACACCCAGCATTTGCTAACCTGAAAAAAGAAGACATGGTTAAAGCGGGTATCTCTATCCCTCTTCACCCAGGCGCAGCAAAATACTACAAAGAAGTGGGCCTTCTAAAGTAACTCTACTTTAAGCCTACTACACCAATAAGGAGGCTAGCCCTCCTTATTGGCTTTTCACGTTTTATAAAAATAATTTAAGTGAAAAGAACAGCCCTTTAAGTTTCTCCAATTTGGAGGACTTACCTTCGTATCAAGCCTAAGACAAAGACGAACAAAAAACGCATTTCCCTATCCATTCACTACACTAGATAGGAAATAAATAACGTTTGGTTGTTCGTAAGAAAAGGCAGACCATCAATAATAAGGATAAAGTACATGACGCAGACAACATCACCGTCTCCAGATGTGCAAGAAATGGTGGCACAATCAGATACTGGTGCGCGTAGCCCTCGTGGTATCCAAGGCCGTATTTTATGGTTTGTGCCTCTATGTTGGTCACTGTTCCAACTTTGGTATGCATCTCCGCTGCCGTTCATTTTTAACTTCGCAATTTTAAACGACACTGAAGCTCGAGCAATTCACCTCACGTTTGCTATTTTCCTAGCCTTTACCGCTTATCCAGCCATGAAGAATTCGCCTAGGGATCGCATCCCCGCAGTCGATTGGATACTAGCGCTTGTAGGTAGCTTTTCAGCTTCTTATATCTATATTTTCTATACTGAACTCGCTGAGCGCTCGGGCGCACCAACAACATTCGATATTGTTGCGGCTGTATTCGGTATGGTTTTACTGCTTGAAGCAACACGACGCGCTTTGGGTCCACCTCTTATGGTTGTGGCAGCAGTATTCCTACTTTATACCTTTGGCGGCCCTCACATGCCGGACGTTATTGCCCACAAAGGTGCGAGCCTGAACAAGGCAATGTCGCATCTGTGGCTAACAACTGAAGGTGTATTCGGTGTGGCACTTGGCGTATCAACGTCATTTGTATTCTTGTTTGTACTGTTTGGTGCAATGCTAGAACGTGCTGGCGCTGGTGCTTACTTTATCAAAGTGGCATTCTCACTGCTTGGTCACATGAAAGGCGGTCCAGCAAAAGCAGCCGTTGTAGCCTCTGGTTTATCTGGTCTGGTATCAGGTTCATCTATTGCAAACGTGGTAACCACGGGTACATTTACTATCCCGCTAATGAAGCGCGTTGGTTTCCCGGGCACAAAAGCAGGCGCAGTAGAAGTCGCGGCTTCAACCAATGGTCAATTAACACCACCGATCATGGGTGCAGCAGCCTTCTTGATGGTTGAGTATGTGGGTATTTCGTATGTAGAAGTTATCAAAGCCGCGCTACTGCCCGCTCTGATCTCTTACATCGCTCTGATTTACATTGTTCACCTAGAAGCATGTAAAGCAGGTATGACCGGCCTACCTCGTCGCCATACACCAACTATCGTACAAAGCTTACTTTCTTTCACGGGTACCATTTTAGGCCTGTGTGTTATCAGTGCCGCGGTTTACTACGGTGTCGGTTGGACGAAAGATGTCTTTGGCGATGCTGCAACACCAATCGTAACGGTGGCTCTATTAGTCGCTTATGTCGCTCTGGTTCGTGTATCAGCAAAATACGCATCTGAAGGCGGCATGGAAATCGATGCGGATCTCAAAGAAGTTCCGGATCCAGGTCCAACGATTAAATCTGGTTTGCACTTCCTACTGCCTATCGTGGTGCTTGTTTGGTGTCTGACTGTCGAGCGTTTTTCTCCAGGCCTGTCGGCATTCTGGGCGACCGTGTTCATGATCTTCATTCTGATCACTCAGCGTCCTTTAATGACTCTGATGAACAAATCAGACGATCTTGCAGAGCAAACTAAAGCTGGCTTCGTTGATCTCGCAGAGAGCTTGGTTTCGGGCGCACGTAACATGATTGGTATCGGTGTCGCGACAGCGGCTGCAGGTACAGTTGTAGGCGTGGTGACTTTAACGGGTATCGGCCTTGTAATGACGGATTTCGTTGAGTTCATCTCAGGCGGTAGCATCATTCTTATGTTGCTATTCACTGCAGTAATCAGCTTAATCTTAGGTATGGGCTTGCCAACAACGGCGAACTACATCGTTGTTTCAACATTGATGGCGCCGGTAATTGTGACCTTAGGCGCAGCGCACGGCTTGATCATTCCATTGATTGCGGTTCACTTATTCGTGTTCTACTTCGGTATTCTTGCAGATGACACACCTCCGGTAGGTCTGGCAGCCTTTGCGGCCGCCGCGATTGCAAAATCCGACCCAATTCGTACAGGTATTCAAGGTTTTACCTACGATATCCGGACCGCTATCTTGCCATTCATGTTCATCTTCAATACCCAACTACTGTTGATGGGTATTGATTCTTGGTGGCACTTAGCACTAACGATTTTCTCTTCTGTGACTGCGGTACTTATCTTTGCCGCAGCAACTCAAGGTTGGTGGTTCACCAAGAACAAGTGGTGGGAAACTATACTGCTTATCGTTCTGACCTTCTCTTTCTTCCGCCCAGGTTTCTGGTGGGACATGATTTATCCAGAGAAAGTTCTTTCACCTGGAGTTGAGATCGCTCAAATCACAGAAAACCTATCTGTGGGACAATCACTTGAATTGAGAGTAGGTGGCGAAAACTTAGAAGGTAACTATTCTGAGAAAACAGTTCGCCTTCCGTTTGAAGATTCTGCGACAACAAGTGAAGACCGCATTGCTTCAATGGGCCTAATGCTGACACAAGCTGACGACAAGATGATTGTTGATATGGTTGAGTTTGGTAGCCCTGCAGAAGCCGCTGGCATTGACTTTGATTGGGAAATTAAATCAGTTATCCAAGACGCAGAACGACCAATGAAAGAGTGGGTATTCTTACCTGCCCTACTGATTTTGATTGGTTTAGCGATGAACCAAAGAAGGCGTGCTCGTAAGGATGAGATTAGCGCGTAATGGATAGAGCCAAGTAGCGCTCTACTCTATTTGGCTTTTTTACTACATGGAAAAGATAATTACAGCGTTTGGTATGTACTAAGCGCTGCTCAAAAAGAGACGAATACATGTATAGACAAATCCTTGTTCCCGTTGATCTTAACGACAAAGGCTTTTCTGATAAAGCAGTCGAGCTAGCGGTATGGCACGCGAAACACAGCAATGCTGAAGTCCACATTCTGAACGTACTACCGGGCATTCACATGTCGATGGTTGCGTCTTACTTCCCGAAAGATGCAGCGAACCAAATGAAGCTTGATGTGAAAAATCAGCTCAAAGAGTTTGCTGACAAGCACATTGACGATGAAGTGGTGTATAAAGTTCACGTTGCCGAAGGCAAGACTTACACAACGATTCTAGATTACGCAGAAAAACTGGGCGCTGACCTTATCGTGATGCCTAGCCATAAGCGTTCGAAAATCGACAAAGTTGTGCTTGGTTCTGTTGCAAGCAAAGTGGTACAGAACTCACCAATCAATGTATTGGTAGTTAAGCCGCAAGGCTAAATCACTTAATCGACACAACGATCTAAAAAGGCTGGCCTAAAAGCCAACCTTTTTTGTTTTTCGTTCACGCAATTTAATTCTTCAATCAACTCACTAAGTTCTGCGGATTACCCGCAACAAACCCATCAATATTGTCGATTAAGATATCAGACAGCTTTTGAATTGAACTGTCACTGCCCCATGCCACATGTGGTGTCAGCAGTAAGTTAGGTAGGTGACTGTTGGCCAATAGTGGGTTCGAATTGTCTGCAGGCTCTTGTGTGAACACATCCATACCCGCACCTGCGATTTCATTACTTTTCAAAGCCTCAACTAGGGCTTGCTCATCGACAAGTCCACCACGGCCAGCATTAATTAACACCGCACTTGGTTTCATCATTGCTAGCTCTCGCTCTGAAATCAGGTTTCGAGTCGCTTCGGTCAACGGACAATGTAGGCTGAGCGCATCCGCTTGCTGCAACACTGTATCAAAAGGTAGATACCCCTCTCGACAAAACTCCGCCCCTTTTCGCTCAGCAAAAATCACCTTCATACCTATCGCTTTAGCCAATATCGCAGTCGCTTGCCCTAAACTGCCACTACCAATTAAACCCAATGCACGACCAGCCACATCTTGAATAGGATGAGTAAAGAAACAGAACTGCTTATCCTTTTGCCACTCGCCGGCTTCAATGTCTTGATGGTAGCCAACCAGATTTCGTTTTAGCGTAAACAGCATACCAATCACATGTTCAGGTACCGACTGAGTCGCATAGCCTTGCACATTAGCCACTGCGATATTGTTACTCTTGCAATAGTCGACATCGACATTATTGACGCCTGTCGCTGACACAGCGATCAACTTGAGTTGTTGTGCTTGAGCTAAATTATCAGCATTGAGCACAACCTTATTGGTGATAATAACATCTGCTCCGACAACTCGCTCAGCAACGAGTTCTGGAGCAGTAAAGTCATACTCTACCCACTCATGTTCAAAGCTGAGAGGTTTTAAATGGATTTGAGATGGGATGGTGGCTCTGTCGAGAAAGACCACTTTCAACTTCGGCATTGTACGTCCTTGAATTGGTATTGATGAGACCATTCTAAGCTTTTAGCTTACTGTAGTCTGGAAGCTCTGGCGCAATTTCAAAGTGCTGCTCGATTTGTGGCGATGCTTGAGGATAAAACTCACACGGAACAAAGGCTTTGAACAACTGATCATTGGCCGGGTGATAAAAACTGAGTTCACACGCGTGCAGAGCCAACCTATCGCTATAGTTAAAAGCATCTGGCGTTGCATAAAACTCATCACCCACAATCGGATTCCCCATCTCCATACAGTGCACTCGCAACTGATGGGAACGCCCGGTAATTGGCAGTAATTTCAATAAGGTCGTTTGAGCCTCTTCTTGTTCCACCACATAGCGAGTCTGAGATGGCTTACCATCCTCGAAGCACACCTTTTGTCTTGGTCGATTTGGCCAGTCGCAAATAAGAGGAAGGTCAATCACGCCTTCTTTCTTTTCAACGGAACTCCATACTCGCGCGTAATAGAGTTTGTGTGTCAGTCGATATTGAAATTGCTTCTTCAAATGACGCTCAGCTTGTTTGTGTTTAGCGAGCAGCATCAAGCCCGATGTCGACATGTCCAATCGATGCACGACTTGAATCTCTGGAAATTCGACAACTAACCGACTCCACATACTGTCGTAATGCTCAGGTAACCTTCCTGGCACTGAAAGCAGGCCTGCAGGCTTGTTCACCACAAGAATATCGTCATCTTGATAAACAATATCAATCCACGGTTCACGCGGTGGTGTGTACTGTTCTAACGCCATTGAAGCCTCTTAATTGCTAGTGAATAAATAATTTACGGTTGATTTGTTTATAAATAAATACAATTTTCAACATTTTCGTACATAAAAGTTGACGACTTTACAAAACATGGTATTGATAGGGTAACGGATAATAAGAAGTCAGCATCAAAGGAAAAACGATGGACAGTACGGTTAAAACCACCAACACAAAAACACCAACCTCAGCTCCCCTATCAAGTTTAATTAAGTCTCTTGGCCCAGGCATTATGATGGCCGCAGCGGCTGTAGGTGGTTCTCACTTAGTCGCCTCAACCAAGGCGGGTGCGATTTATGGTTGGCAGCTTGCCGCTCTCATTATCCTCGTTAACGTATTTAAATATCCATTCTTCAGAGCCGGCATCCAATACACGCTAGGAACGGGTCAAAGCTTGGTGGAAGGTTACTCTAACCTAGGCCGCCCATACCTTGTGATCTTTTCGATCTTGAGTGCCATATCTGCGGTCGTGAATACCGCTGCCCTGCTATTATTCAGTGCAAGCCTACTCAGTTACTTTGTTCCTTTCGATTTAGCCACCAGCACCTTGTGCATGATCGTTTTAGCGACCTGTTTGATTATTCTGTTTGCTGGCCATTATCGTGCGCTTGATACGCTGTCCAAAGCGATCATGGCGATCTTGACCATCACAACCTTAGCTGCAGTCGCTATTGCTATCGGCTCTCCAGTCGAACCTGATGCTGCTTTTGTTCCGCCGTCGCCTTGGTCTCTCGCTGCTATTGGTTTTATCGTGGTGACCATGGGTTGGATGCCTGCGCCTATCGAAATTTCCAGCATCACCTCTATGTGGCTAAAAAGCCAAAAAGAGAAGCAGGAAGTGACCGCACAATCAGCACTGTTCGATTTCAATGTCGGCTACATTGGTACTGCATTGCTTGCTTTAGTATTTGTTGCGTTAGGCGCGCTAGTGCTTCACGGTTCGGGAGTTGAACTGTCTCGCTCCGGTGTTGGCTTCACTCATCAATTGGTCGGCATCTACGCTTCGACAATTGGTGAATGGTCTCGTCCGCTAATCGCTCTTATCGCTTTCTTCTGTATCTTTGGTAGCACGATTACCGTTATTGATGGCTACTCACGCGTGCTTGCTGAATCACAGCGCCTATTATTCAAAAAAGATTCAAGCCCAAGAATGCTGCAAGGCTGGATCATCATTGTCTCTCTCGCGGCATTAGCGATTGTAATGTTCTTTAGCGCTGCACTGATGCCAATGCTTGATTTCGCGATGGTGCTTGCCTTTGCGACTACGCCATTCTTCGCGCTGCTTAACTTCATCTTAGTGAATAAGGCTAAGCTTCCAGAAGCTCTAGCCATTGGCAGCAAGCTAAAATGGCTGTCTGTCGCGGGTCTTGTTTACCTGTTTGGTTTCTTAGCAGTATTTGTTTGGTGGAAGTGGTTGATGTAATTTTTCAGCCAATACATCTTTCAACAACCAAAACAGCTTTCAAACGCTAGATAAAAATAAGGCCTTCATGATGAAGGCCTTATTTCGTTGAAGCATCTCGCTAATTCAAAACTAGTTGTGAGAAACCACAATCAAGCGTAATGAATCTAGCTGAACCTGAGCTTTGCTGATGTAACCTGTCAATTCATTGATTTGAGCTTCGATTACCTCTAGCTCTTCATCACGAATGTTAGGGTTCACAGCTTTAAGCGCTTGTAGACGCTCTAACTCACCGTTCAGGTTAGTCTGCATGTCTCGTTGAGCTTGTTCACGCACTTCTTCCACTTTAGGAAGTACGTGCGTCTCACCCGCTTCGATTAGCTTGTGAATTTCACCTTGTACCGAGTTAACTAGCTTGCTCGCTAAGTGACGATTTACAGGGCTTAATTGACGGTTAAAGCTGTCGAACTCAACCTGAGCTGATAAGTCATTACCACGGCCATCCATCATCAAACGAATTGGCGTCTTAGGTAAGAACTGGCTGATACCGCTGCGTTTCGGTGCTTGCGCATCCACAAGGTAAACCAGCTCAAGCAGGATAGTCCCCACTGGCAGCGCTTTGTTTTTCAGTAGCGATACCGCTGATGCACCAACACCTTCACTCAGTAGTAGATCAATACCGCCCTGAATCATTGGGTGTTCCCAGCTAATGAAGTTCATGTCTTCACGAGAAAGCGCAGTATCACGATCAAACGTGATGGTTGCGCCTTCGTATGGTAAGCCTGGGTAGCTTGGTACCATCATGTGCTCAGATGGCGTCACAACCAGCGCATTCTCACCCTTGTCGTCTTGGTTTAAGCCAATCGTGTCGAACAGGCTCAATGCAAACGTCACTAGGTTAGTATCGCCGTCAGTCGACGCGATCTTTTCTGCAATTTCATGCGCTTTATCACCGCCGTTTGAATGCATTTCTAATAGGCGATCACGGCCTTTTTCTAGATCTGATTTCAGGCTTTGATTTAGCTTGGCAGACTCTTCAATCACTTCATCAAGTTGCTCTGTGTTACCAGAAGCCAGCATCTCGATAAGAACATCTGAGTACTTATCGTAAACCGTGCGACCCGTTGGACAAGTTTCCGCAAATGCATTCAGACCTTCATCGAACCAACGCGCAAGAATCGCCTGTGATGTGCCTTTTAAGTAAGGAACATGAATGTCGATATCACGCAGCTGACCAATACGGTCCAAACGACCAATACGTTGCTCAAGCAAGTCTGGGTTGAATGGAAGATCGAACATCACAAGTTGGTTAGCGAACTGGAAGTTACGACCTTCAGAGCCGATTTCACTACAGATAAGAACCTGAGCGCCGCCCTCTTCTTGAGCAAAGTAAGCCGCAGCTTTATCACGCTCTAGAATCGACATGCCTTCGTGGAATACGGTTGCACGTACACCTTCCCGCTCACGCAGTGCTTGCTCTAATTGCAAAGCCGTACTTGCACGAGAGGCGATCACTAAGATCTTCTCGCTGCGCTTGTCTTGGATCTTTTCAATCAACCAGTTAACGCGTGAGTCGAACTGCCACCAGCTTGAGTCTTCACCTTCAAACTCTTGGAAGATCTCTTCTGGGTACAGCATCTTCATTGCACGAGCTTCGGGAGCCATCTTGCCACCGATCATGCCAGATACACGCATTGAGGTTGTGTACTGCGTTGGAATTTCCATCGGCAGTAGGTTTACATTACGCTTAGGGAAGCCTTTGATTGCAGCTCGTGTGTTTCTGAAAAGAACACGACCTGTACCATGGCGATCCATAAGGTTATCAATCAATTCTTGGCGAGCTAATGCTTGCTCTTCTTCGCTGCTATCACCTTCAATCACGCGGAACAGAGGCTCAACATCTTGCTCAGAAAGCAGTTCCGTAATCTGGTTCTTCGCGCTGTTTTCAAGCTTCACGCCAGAGAACAGAGCCGTTACTGCATCAGCAACCGGTGCGTATTGGTCTTCTTCTTCAACGAATGCTTCGTAATCGTAGAAGCGATCAGGATCAAGCAGACGCAGACGTGCAAAGTGACTCTCACGACCAAGCTGTTCAGGCGTTGCTGTTAGTAGTAGCACACCAGACGTATTTTCCGCTAAGCCTTCAACCACTTGGTATTCACGGCTTGGGTTGTCTTGGCTCCACTCAAGGTGGTGCGCTTCATCGACAACCAACAAGTCCCACTCGCCTTCAAGTGCTTGCTCGTAGCGCTTACGACTCTTACGTAGGAAATCCAAAGAACACAGAACGTATTGCTGGGTATCAAATGGGTTGTCTGATTCAGCAAACGCTTCAATACAACGCTCTTCATCGAAGATAGAAAAGTGCAGATTGAAACGGCGCATCATCTCTACTAACCATTGGTGTTGTAGAGTTTCAGGAACCACAATAAGAATACGTTCAGCACGGCCAGACAGCACCTGTTGGTGGATGATCATGCCCGCTTCGATGGTTTTACCTAGACCCACTTCATCAGCCAGTAAAACGCGCGGAGCGTGACGACGACCCACTTCATGAGCGATGTATAACTGGTGAGGGATCAAGCCAGCACGCATACCACACAAGCCACGCATAGGGCTCTTGTGTTGTTGGTACTGGTTGCTCAGCGCTCGGTAACGCAACACAAAGTTATCCATACGGTCGATTTGACCCGCGTACAGCTTGTCTTGTGGTTTGTTAAAGCGGATCTGGTTGCTTAAGAAGATTTCACGCAGGGTGACTTCTGTTTCTTGGGTATCTTCGCGAGTACCTAAGTAGGTTAGCAGCCCTTTGTCTTCGATAACTTCTTCGACAGACAGAGACCAACCTTCTTGGCATTCGATGACATCGCCTACATTAAACGTTACTCGGGTTACGGGAGCATCAGTACGTGCATAAACACGGTTTTCTTCTGACGCTGCAAACATTAGTGTCACTGTGCGAGCATCCATTGCTACAACGGTACCTAAACCTAAATCGCTCTCCGTATCGCTTATCCAGCGTTGCCCCAAAGCAAATGTCATGAATCGACTACCTCAATCTTATAGTTGGAATTTGGTCTTCTTAACTGCAGTTTCAAACAAGAACGTTATCGCTCCTGAACTAAAAATATAGCCAAAAATGTCTAGTTTGCAGCCACTTTTTAAGTGCGCTCTCAATAATAAATATCTCGAGAAAATGGTGCAGAAAAAGGTCGCTAATCTTACTCGATGCTGTGATTTAGGTCACGCCTAAAGGAGATGATTTCATGCTTTTTTTCTGTTTTCGCCAGTGCAATCAAACTGTCAAAAATTCATGGTTAATCTATAGGTAGCAGATTGCTGCTCTCAAACGAATACACCATGTTCACTCGTAACGATATGGTGCTATTCCTCTAGATGAAGTTTAGGTGAGTAGTTGACTATCACCAGAATCAGATACTAATCTTTATATGAGCTTTATCTACGTTCAATGAATGCAAGGCAAGCCGCACGTCGGCAAGGAGATGCTATGGGCGAGACCAACCGGAAGCTATTTGTTTTAGACACCAATATTCTACTTCACGAACCCTTCGCTATATTTTCTTTCCAAGAGCACGATGTCGTTATCCCCATGACAGTGCTAGAAGAACTCGACAGAATCAAAGACAGTAAAAGAGACGTTGCTCGAGACGCGAGAATTGCGATTCGAACGCTCGAAGACCTGTTCAGGGAAGCCACACCAGACCAAATATCGGAAGGCATCCCTTTTTCTAAAGACATAAACGCATCTGGCAGTATTTCAATACTCGCTGACTACGAACTTCAAGAAAGCATCAAAGCCTTCGCCGATGACAAGGCAGGCGATAACCGAATCCTCAACGCAGTCCTCTACCTTCAAAATAAACGCGCGCCACGCGAAGTGGTTCTTATCACCAAAGACATCAACATGCGTTTGCGAGCAAAAGGCGCCGGTGTCCGTTTCGTTGAAGACTATCAAACTGACCAACTGATTGATGATATCCAATACCTCACCAAAGGCTTCCAACAATTGGAAGGCTCATTTTGGGATGGTATCGATAATGTTGAGAGCAGAAGCCTAGGCGGAAAGACGCTGCACACCTTAGCAAGAGCGCCGTTCGAGCCAACCTTCCTCAACCAATATGTGATTGACGAAGAAAGTGACTTTGCCGCTCGAGTCGAGGAGATTGAGCCGGAAAGCATTACACTGAGAGACCTCAGCCGCGAAAGGCTGATGAATCGCAGAGCATGGGACATCACACCAAAGAACGTTTATCAAGGCATGGCGATAGATGCGCTGCTCGACCCTGATATTGATCTTGTGATTCTCACTGGCGCCGCAGGTAGTGGTAAGACACTGCTTGCTATGGCTGCTGCACTTGAACAAACCATTGAACGCAAACAGTTCGATAAGATCATCGTAACCCGAAACACCCCTGATATTGGTGAGTCGATAGGTTTCCTTCCAGGTACAGAGGAAGAGAAGATGTTGCCTTGGTTAGCCGCAGTGACCGATACACTGGAAGCGCTGCACAAGAATGACCACTGCACAGAAGGCTCGATGAAGTACATCTGCGACAAAGCCAACATCCAGTTTAAATCAATCAACTTCATGCGTGGCCGCTCGATTCAGAATGCATTTGTGCTTTTGGATGAGTGTCAGAACCTCACCGCTTCACAAATCAAAACCATCATCACCCGTTGTGGTGAAGGTACTAAGATCGTCTGCTCAGGTAACCTCGCGCAGATAGATTCTTCTTACCTAACCCCTGTGACTTCAGGCTTAACTTACATGGTTGAGCGTTTTAAAAACTTCGAAGGCAGTGCCAACATCCACCTCAATGGTGTGGTGCGTAGCCGACTGGCTGAGTTTGCGGAAGAGAACATGTAGTGACTCTATACGCTCACTGAATCAGCAATCTAAAAACAAAAAGCGCCTCACATTGGAGGCGCTTTTCAATTTAATATTTTGAAGTAAGTCGGCAGAGGTTAGTCTGAATTACTCAGTACCACCAACGGTTAGCGAGTCTAGTTTCAATGTTGGTTGACCAACACCCACTGGTACACTTTGGCCAGCCTTACCACACACACCCACACCACGGTCGATGCTTAGGTCGTTACCGACCATAGACACTTGCTGCATTGCTTCGATACCAGAACCGATTAGCGTCGCGCCTTTCACTGGGTGAGTGATCTTGCCATTTTCAATCATGTACGCTTCAGACGCTGAGAATACAAACTTACCTGATGTGATATCAACCTGACCACCACCGAAGTTCGGTGCGTAGATACCTTTCTCAACGGTTGCGATGATCTCTTCCGGCGTGTGTTCGCCCGGTAGCATGTATGTATTCGTCATACGTGGCATTGGAAGATGCGCGTAAGACTCACGACGACCATTACCTGTTGGTGCTACACCCATTAGACGAGCGTTCAGCTTATCTTGCATGTAACCTTTTAGGATGCCGTTTTCGATTAGCGTATTGTACTGACCGTTAACACCTTCATCATCGACGTTCAATGAACCGCGTAGATCCGTTAATGTGCCGTCATCGACAATCGTACAAAGGCTTGAGGTAACTTGTTCGCCAACTTTGCCAGAGAATACTGACGACTCTTTACGGTTAAAGTCGCCTTCTAAACCGTGGCCTACCGCTTCATGCAGCAGAACGCCCGGCCAACCAGAACCAAGAACCACAGGCATTGCTCCAGCAGGCGCAGCAACCGCTTCAAGGTTAACTAAGGCTTGGCGAATCGCTTCATCCGCAAATTGGTAAGCAACTTGAGTGCCTTTGTCATCACTTAAGAAGAAGTCGTAACCAAAACGGCCACCACCACCAGCGCTACCACGCTCACGACGATCACCCTTCTGTGCAAGTACGCTAATAGACAGGCGAACCAACGGACGAATATCACCAGCGTAAGTACCATCAGTCGCAGCAACCAGCATCTGCTCATGCACACCACTTAGGCTCACCGATACTTCAGTCACCATCGGCTCTTTAGTGCGAATGTAAGCATCTAATGATTTTAGTAATTCTGTTTTCTGCTGTTTTTCCCAGCTCGCTAGCGGGTTAACTGCATCATAGTAAGCTTGGTTAGAGTTGCGTTTGAACGCTTGAACCTTGCCGTTTTGACCTTGTTTAGCGATACCACGAGCCGCAATTGCGCTCTGCTTCAGACCATCCAGTTGGATTTGGTCAGAGTAAGCAAAACCGGTCTTTTCACCAGATACTGCACGAACACCAACACCGCAATCGATATTGAAAGAGCCGTCTTTAATAATGCTGTCTTCTAGCACTAAAGATTCGTGCCAGCTTGACTGAAAGTAGATATCAGCATAATCAATTTGGCGGGTAGCAATGCTCGCCAATGTATCTGCGATATTTTGCTCCGTAAGCCCTGTCGGGTTCAGTAGCGCTTCTTCAATTTGATTAATGCTCATAGATGGCTCTTGTTTGTAATTAAAATTGATTGGTAAATCGAGAGTGTTGCGCGATCGGCATATTTTGCCTAATGGACTCGCAACTGGATGTGTCTATCTCAACCACCATACTTTTAGGATCTTGGTCTAACTGTGCGACCACTCGTCCCCATGGATCAACCACCATTGAGTGTCCCCATGTTTCTCTTTGGCAAGGGTGTTTTCCGCCTTGACCTACCGCGACAATCCACGACTGTGTTTCAATCGCGCGGCATCTTAACAGTGCTTCCCAGTGCGCTTGACCTGTTACCGCTGTAAAAGCCGCAGGCACCACAATGATTTGTGCCCCTTGCTTACGTAACTCTGAATACAAGTGTGGAAAGCGCACATCATAACAAATACTCAAACCTAAGCGACCAAAAGGCGTTTCCGCTGTCACAACTTGGTTGCCCGGAGTGAAAATATCTGACTCTCGATAACACTTATGTGCGTCAGCGACATCCACATCAAACATGTGTAGCTTGTCGTAATGAGCAACGAGGCAACCAAAATCATCGATCACCAAGGTTGTGGTCGTCACGCCGTTAGTTGTGCTTATCGGCATGCTACCAATGACGATCCAAATTCTATGAAGCTTTGCTAGCTCAGAGATTTTCTTTTGCAGTGGGCCATCATTTACAGGCTCAGCACACTGGTGATAGTCGGCTTTACTGCCAAAAACTAACGCGTTTTCAGGGCATACAACCCACTTAGCCCCCAACTCTTTGCACTTTGCTACTTCTTGAGCAAAGTACTCAAAGTTCAATTCAGGGCTAGGGCCAGATGTCATTTGAATCAACCCAACACAATCCATGTGTATCGCTCCTCCATTCATTATGATTCAGAAATCAGTATTTCACCGTATATTCGCTGATCAGGATACTAAGGTCTTTTCGGCTAATTTAAGCTCTATTCGGCTAATTTTCTCAACTTCTCTGGTAGCTGGAACTCGCCAGAACTACGAGAAAGCTCGCTCACCGTAGGTGAATCTAGCGGCCCTTTCACCGAATAATTAACTTGGGTAAAGACTTCAACCACTGGCGAAATAACCGTGGTCACCGCCAATACGTACAGCGCCGTTTGAGGGGTTACCGCAAAGGCCGTTAATACGGGAATACCCGAGGTAATATCTGGGGTGAAGTTCACCTCAGCATCGACCTGACGCGTGTTCAGGTTAGCGATGCCTTTGATTTTCATCTCACCGGCGACCGCATCCATATTCAGATCATTGGTCAGGAAGATGCCATTTTGAATCTCGCCCGTTCCGGTGATGCTGTTGAAGGCCATACCTTTATCAAACACGTCTGAGAAATCGAGCTGCATCTTACGGATGATCGAATCTAGGCTAAACAGACCAAGCAATCGAGCTGCGCCGCTCACATCCGAGATAATGCCTTTACCAAACTTAGTTTTAACGTTGCCATCAAGGGTATCCATTTTGATCCCCCAAGGCGAACCGTCCCAATTTAGTTGACCTTCCAACGCAAATGGCGCTTTTTGAATACCGGAAGTAATACCAAAGCGCTCCATAAGTTCGCTGTTGTTTTCACCTTCAACATCAACGGTTAACGATGAATGACTCTTGTCACCTTGCAGTTCCCACCAGCCACTCACATCCGCTTTGTTACCGCCGCTTCGCACCTGGATTTTGTTCCACTCGATACGGTCTTCGTTCCTCGTCATTTCAACATCGACCTTACCCACCTTGTAGCCTTGCAGCCAAAAGTCGTTCAGCGTCAGGGTCAGGTTTGGCATCGCATCGTGGATCTCTCTATCCAATTTGGAGATCAATGGCGCAGCTTGTTCTTTACGTTGCAGCAGCTGCTGATCTTGGTTGTTCTTATCACTCCACTCAGGAACAAACAGATGCAGACGATCCAATGAAACCGTCAAATCATAAGGAGGCAGGTAGTTAATATCCCCTTCCAGCTCTTGGCTAGACACTTCCATTTGCCACGCTTGTTTGTTCTTACGAGCACTAAAATCGACATCATTCCAAGAGATACCACTCAAGATAAGCTCTTTACTCTCAAAGGTAATACGGCTTGGCGCTGGAATGGTTGGCGTGTTCATTTGGCTAAGTACAGCCGTTGAAGGCTTAACCGGTTCCATCACAACCGATAACCAATCATCGGCATTAAATTTGTCTGTACGAATCAGGGCGTGATGGCCAACTACCGGGCTAATTTTGTAGCCACCGCGACCGAGCACTAAGTTGGTCGCCGTTAACTCAGGAACATCACCTGTAATATCAATCTCAGCTTGGTACTTGGTGTTTGGCAATTGCAGACGCGCGGTAATCGTCTCTTGGTTACCCGATGCCTGTAGCCTTGCAGAGCCACTTTCTAATGATTTTTTCTCCAATGGATATGGGTAATCACTCGCCAAGTATTTTAGATCAGACTGTAAATCAAGTTGGTAAGTAAAGCCGATATCATTAAGTTGGATATCAATCTGGCTTTGCCATTGCGCATGACCTGACAAGCGACTTAACCATTGCTCACCAATGTAAGGTTCTAGAGGCTTAACGTCCCAATCACCTAACACATCAATATCAACTGCATAGCCAGGACCATCATTCAGGCCTTTAAAATCAAGCGAGATACCTTGGTTAAGCAAGTCTGCAGCGAGGCCATTTGCCGTAACTACGTCATTATCAAATTCAATGCGACCCGTAGTGTTCTCAAGCACCATTGGCGGCGCTTCAATCTCAACATGGTTGCCACTTAAGTCGGCATAACCCCACGCTCTTGCTTCTTTTTCAGAATCAAACGGAATATTCAGCTGGAACTCAGAAGAGACATCACCACTCACTTGAAGTGCGGTTAAGGCTGCGCCTACCGAACCCACCAGTGGCGAAGACGTCATGTAATCGCGCACTGCATTGCCTGACGCCGTTGCTTTAGCTTCAATCTCAATATGGCCGCCTTCCCCTAAATAAGGAATGCGTCCAGTGATTCGATCTGCCGTTACATCCATCAATTGAGCGGAACGAGAATCCAGATGCATCGCATCATTTTCAAACAACAGATCAAGCTGAAGGTCAGTAATCAGTGGCCAAGCGGTATCAAAGCTGAATTTCGCATCTTCTAAGCCAACCCAAACCTGGAAAATACCATCGTGGTTAGTGTATGGGTATTGAGACAAATCACCATGCCACAACAGTTTTACGGTGTCCGCTTTACCTGCTTGAATCGCAGTTGAAAGGTAATCAGTTAGATCTTGTCCAAGGGCCAGTGTAGGTAAGTAGCGCCATGTTTCACCGACATTGTAAGCGTCCGCTTCGCCGTAGAAGGATAAAAACGGGCTCGCATCTTTTGGAAAGTCTAAGCGGAATGCGCCGAGTACTTGTAAATCGGGAGTGGCAGCTGTGATTTTGTCCGACCACAGTTTCCAGCCGTTTTCATCTTGTTGCCAGACAATATCAACCTGACCTTGTTTGATATTCAAAGGCGCTTGGAAAACATCACCATAAGGGAACACATCATCAATAACGTGCAGGCTAGCTTTCGCTTCCGAAGCCGAACCAAACACACTGCCGGACACTTGGCTAAAACCCGGGACTAATTCCCACTGCTCGATAGCAAGATCAGAAAAGCTGGCTGAATAACGTAAACTGTCGACTCCTGAATCCATAGAGACACGAATATCAGAAACAGAACCGCCCGGTGCCAATACGTTAATCATTTTGGTTGATTGTTCAGAGTCAGGCAGCAGCTTAATCAACGGAGTAATGGTCGCAATATCCAGCTCGGAAACGTTGAGTTGCCATGGACCTTGGTTCCACTTGAACGCTACGTCCAGTTCCGGCCAAGGTGTGTCATCCGTTCTAAGATTTAGTGAGTGACCATTTACTTGCCAGCCATCATCCGTCGGGGACAGCTTAAAGACACCGGACTCAAGCATGAGGTCATGCTCGCCATCTTCGTTCCACGTCAATTCTGAGGGTAAAACCTCAACATAAGCGCTTACTGGTTTGCTATTGCGCAGCGTAAGCCAGCTATTCAAGCTCACAGTACCCGTTTCAATGCCGGATTCCGCCTGCATATAACGAGTTAACCAAGGCTTAACCGAGATACTGTCGGCACTGACATAAAATTCACCCGTCATATCAGTTAACGAGCCGCCATCAATAAAGTTAGCGCTCACTGACAAAGAGTTTAGATTGGCATCTTTAATACTTACGACACCTTCCGCAAGGTGATGTTTACCTGAGTTTTGCCATTTGAGAGTTTCAATATCAAGCTGACGTTCTTCATCAGAGATAGTGCGATACAAAAGAGTGGAATCTTTGGCGGTCACATCCACCAAAGTTTTCAGAAGTAAATTATCGAGCTCTTGTATCACTCGCTTGGAGGAACCGGGATCTTTAGGTTCGTCTGTGCCGTTTTGTCCGGCAAACAGATCAATTGAGCGAATATCAAGATACATTTGATTCATGACCAAGTCGGCCACAACTGGACGCATCTGTACGACCGATTGAATCAAGTCAAACTCGACTTCAACACGCTCGACAGAAAAGCTCACATCTTCCGCATTGGGAAGGCTGGCTTTAACGCCTTGCAGAGCAATAGAGGGGTGAGTGTTACGCCAAAAACCGCCCACGTCTTGAATCGAAAAATCAAAACCGGAGTGTTGGTTTACCCAAAGCTCAATTTCAGATTGATACTTGTTTAAATTGGGCAAGGCTACACGCAGTGTAGTAACGGCAATGGCTAGCGTTACTAAGAGAGTAACCACTAACCATAAACATGCACGTAGAATCAGAGTAACGCTTGAGCTCACAAAATTTCCATTACATCATAACAACATCAAACTGCTCTTGTATGTACAGAGGCTCAGCCTGGATTTTAACTTGCTTACCAATAAAGACTTCAAGCTCCGCAAGCGCATGAGATTCATCGCCCTCTAACGCCTCAGCTACGGCAGCTGCCGCATAGACCACAAATTTATCGGCGTCATACGCACGGTTCACTCGCGTGATCTCTCGAAGAATTTCATAACAAACGGTTTCAACTGTCTTCACACTGCCGCGGCCTTCACAAGCAGGACAGCTCGAACACAGGATATGCTCAATACTTTCACGAGTACGTTTACGAGTCATCTCAACCAAACCAAGCTGCGTGAAGCCATTAATATTGGTTTTCACACGGTCTTTGTCGAGCGCAGCCTCTAAAGAAGTTAGTACTCGCTTACGATGTTCCTCAGACAACATATCAATAAAGTCGATAATGATGATGCCACCTAAGTTACGTAGACGCAGCTGACGAGCAATCGCTTGAGTCGCTTCTACATTGGTGTTGAAAATCGTCTCTTCTAGATTACGACGACCAACAAACGCGCCAGTGTTGATATCAACCGTGGTCATCGCTTCAGTTTGGTCGATAATCAGATATCCACCAGACTTTAATTCGACTTTACGATCCAATGAACGCTGAATTTCGTTCTCGGTATCGTACATATCAAAGATAGGCTTATCACCTTCATACAGCTCAAGCTTGTCTGTCAGCTCAGGCACATATTCAGAGGTAAACTCTTTTAGGTTTTCATATTCTAGGCGAGAATCGACCTGAATCTTGCTCAGTTCAGTACCGACGAAGTCACGCAAGATACGCTGGCTTAAGCAAAGCTCACCATACAAACGAGTACGCGCCTTGTGCTTACCACGACGCTCTAATACTTTTAGCCATAATCGCTTCAAGAATGCGGCATCTTGTGCCAACTCATTTGAGTCTGCACCTTCTGCAGCTGTGCGGATGATGAAGCCACCGTGTTCGTCACAGTAACGAGACACGACTTTTTTAAGACGGTTACGTTCAGACTCGCTGTCGATACGTTGAGATACACCAACATGACTTGCGCCCGGCATAAATACCAAATAGCGAGACGGCAGAGTGATATCAGTGGTTAAGCGGGCACCTTTAGTGCCTAGAGGGTCTTTGACCACTTGCACCACAATGTCTTGCCCTTGACGAACAAGCTCCGAAATATCACGAACCTGAAATTGCTTCTTTTCGTTTTCAGCGACACATTCAGTGTGTGGGACAATATCAGAGGCGTGTAAAAAAGCTGCTTTCTCAAGGCCTATATCCACAAAAGCCGCCTGCATTCCCGGAAGAACACGGCTTACACGTCCTTTATAGATATTTCCTACGATACCGCGTCGAGCATCTCGTTCGACATGGATCTCTTGAAGAGCTCCCCCTTCAATCATGGCCACACGAGTTTCACTCGGGGTCACGTTCAGCAACAATTCAGCACTCATGGTGCACCTCAGATTAGTAATTATAAGAATTCTTGCAGTAGCTGGTCCGTTTCAAATAAAGGTAAGCCGACAACGGCGTAATAACTACCTTCGATTCGGGTGACAAAGCGTCCGCCCAAACCTTGGATCCCATAGCTACCGGCTTTATCGCATGGCTCCCCTGTTTGCCAGTATTGTTCTATTTCTTTTTCACTGAGGGGTTTAAACCATACGTCGGTAATAATGATTTCTGTTCTTTGTTTTTCTTCTGAAACCACAGAAACCGCCGTCATCACTTGGTGACGTTCATTCGCTAACTGAGTAAGCATGCGCTTAGAGTCAGCAAAATTAGTCGGCTTCTCAAGCACTTGCCCTTGGCTTACGACGACTGTGTCAGAACCAAGAACTACAGTATCAGAACTAGGAACGACATGCTGCCTTTCAGAAGGGTTATCTTTCAATAAAGACAACGCAGCTAAAGCTTTATCTAAAGATAGTCGCTTAACATATTCTTCGACGGTTTCTTGAGCGTGTTTACACTCTTCAACATCGGTTACGAGGACAGAGAACTCATAACCGAGTTGAGATAGCAATTCTTTGCGGCGCGGAGAACCGGATGCCAAAACTAAATGTTTCTTTTCCATCGTCACGCTACCTCACATGCCAATGGCGACGCACGCGTCTCATCAATAAAAACATCCAAGGCCAAAGTATACAGTTTATCAATGCGCTCCATAACGATAACGGATTGAAAACAACATCTTGGATCAAATATTCACCAAAGAAGATCAATACCTCAAACAAGACCGTTAACGCGGCAATGATCATCGCTTGCTGCCATAACGCCATGTTACGAATGACGAGGAAGTTCATCGCAATAATGTACATCACTATTGCCATCATCATGCCTCGAATACCCAGAGTAGAGCCGATCAAAAGGTCCCACAATAAGCCTAGAATCAAAGCACTACCCACGTTAACACGATGCGGTAGAGCCAAAACCCAGTAACACGTAACCAGCAGTAACCAAGAGGGTCTAAATAAATCTAAGCTACCAGGCCAAGGAATCGTCTGCAGAATCAGTGCTATTAAAAATGAGCAGAAAATCACTACCTTGCTTCTCAAAACGCTATTGGCCATCTTCGCCCTCTAACAATGCTTGTTCTATGCTCGATTGATCCGCTTGCATCTGTTTGTTTTCATCAGGCCATACAAGCAGCAGGTATCTGAGCTTATCGAACTCAACCACAGGTTCTGCTTTAATCACAGCGAATTCACGTTTCGGGTCGTAATCAACGGCAGTAACATAGGCGACTGGATAACCTTCTGGATATACACCACCAAGACCCGATGTCACCAAAAGATCTTCTTCTTGTATATCGGTACTGGTTGGAATGTGCTCTAGTTGGATCTCATCAATCATGCCATTGCCCGAAGCAATCACACGGATGTCATTACGAATAACCTGCACAGGGATCGCATTGTTTGCATCAGTCAGTAGTAGAACGCGACTGTTATGAGCAGCAACGAAAGTGACTTGGCCGACGATGCCTTTTTCGTTGATCACCGGTTGACCTTCATACACCCCATCAATCTGACCTTTGTCGATCACGACTTGATGACGATATGGTGAAGTGTCCACCGCCATAACTTCTGTAACGACTTTCTTCTCATCACGGATAAACGGAGACCCCAACAGCTTACGAAGGCGCTTGTTTTCTTCTTGATATTGCTCAAGCAGAATCAGCTCGCTCTTCAGACGCAAGACTTCTCGTTTAATATTATGGTTGGATTCAATTAACCCTTTGCGAGTGCTAAAACGGTCGTAAACACCATCGAACATAGTGCGAGGCAAGTTGGCTGCATATTGAATAGGCGCAACCATGCTGTTTAATAGATAGCGAACATTTGAGAAAGCATCTAAACGACTATCAGCCAGCATAAGGCTGGCTGATAAAATTACAGCAAAAAACAGGCGCAATTGTAGAGAGGGACCTCTACCAAAAATTGGCTTCATTCTATATTTGGTCCTAGAGCTACATTTGATCCTATAGACAAGGTCCTAGGCTCTTTACATAAAACTAGATAAGAAAAGAGCCTAACACTAGATATTATTCTTCGCTGAACAGATCGCCGCCGTGCATGTCGATCATCTCTAGCGCTTTACCGCCACCTAGAGCAACACACGTTAATGGCTCTTCTGCAACAACAACAGGGATACCTGTTTCTTCAGTTAGCAGACGATCAAGGTCTTTAAGCAGTGCACCACCACCTGTTAGTACCATACCGTTTTCTGAGATATCAGAAGCCAGCTCTGGTGGACACTGTTCAAGTGCAACCATCACTGCAGATACGATGCCAGATAGAGGCTCTTGAAGTGCTTCAAGGATTTCGTTTGAGTTTAGGCTAAAGCTACGAGGCACACCTTCAGCAAGGTTACGACCACGTACTTCGATCTCTTCGACTTCATCGCCAGGGTAAGCTGAACCGATTTCGTGTTTGATCTTCTCTGCTGTCGCTTCACCGATCAGGCTGCCGTAGTTACGACGAACGTAGTTGATGATCGCTTCATCAAAACGGTCACCACCGATACGTACAGAAGACGAGTAAACCACACCGTTTAGTGAGATAACTGCAACTTCAGTAGTACCACCACCGATATCAACAACCATTGAACCTGTTGGCTCAGAAACACGTAGGCCTGCACCAATCGCAGCGGCCATTGGCTCATCGATTAGGTAAACCTCACGAGCACCAGCACCGAGAGCTGATTCACGGATAGCACGACGCTCAACCTGCGTTGAACCACAAGGTACACAAACCAAAACACGAGGACTTGGTTTAAGCACACTGTTGTCATGCACTTGTTTGATGAAGTGCTGAAGCATTTTTTCCGTTACGTAAAAGTCGGCAATTACACCGTCTTTCATCGGACGGATCGCTGAGATGTTACCAGGCGTACGACCAAGCATTTGCTTAGCAGCGTGACCAACAGCAGCGACACTCTTTGCAGAACCCGCACGATCTTGGCGAATAGCTACAACGGAAGGCTCATCAAGAACAATGCCTTGGCCTTTTACATAAATAAGGGTATTGGCTGTACCTAAATCAATCGATAGGTCGTTTGAAAACATGCCACGAAGTTTTTTAAACATATTCTTCGCTCATCCTGCAAGAATTAGAAGACAAAAATTGCACTAAATGTACCAATGCCTTGCTGTTACGGCAAGGCATTGAAGTACAAACATGGACTGAAACCCGCAATTTCTTACAGATTCCTAACTTAAGGGGCAAAAATTATATTATTACTGACCTGTTAAGCCACTTTCACCTCGGTAGATCACACGATCGTTACCACGGTAGATGCCAAATGTGACGACGGTGGAGGGCTCCTGCTCTCCATTAGCGTCATCCGAAACTTCATCACTGTCCCAGTTATATCTCAGCCATGGCGTCGTACTCATACTTTGCCATAATCTAACTTGCTCACGGGTACTAACATCTTCACCCTGAGAAGCGGTAAGATCACGCGACTCTCCGTCAGAAACAACGCCACCATTATCCAAGGTTGCTGTAGTTGTCGTGCTGTCGTCCACAGACCAAATTACGCTACTGGCGCTAGTAGAAGCTACGACATTTGTTGTGCTATCGTCTTCGTTAACAACGAATTGACTGCCGTTCCAATATTCAGCTCTTAATGGAATAGCGATTATCGCTCCAGAGTTTCCTCCAACATCATCGAGATCTATTCGACCAAAACGGATATCTGGTTCTTTTAAAAGCTGGTCACCACCACTCCAAAACTCAACTGGGTCAATGTTATCTTCAATCGCTAACCTAATGTCTGTGATATCTCCAGAGACTCGTTCATTTAGATTGTATGGTCCATCTTCATACCCCACTCCAGTATCTGCTTTAATTACACAGAAGCTGCTGCTTCCTCCGCACTCTCCTGACAAATTAACTGAAAAGTGACCAACGCTCTGATTGGTTCCACTCCAAACCCCATCCCCAAAACTTGGTGAAATGAAGCGTGTTGCCAACTCACTCTCATACAAGGAAAAACTCGTTTGTAACTTTGAATCAAAATATTGGTAATTGTGCACTGATTGGGGGACTTCAGCTCCACCATTAATAGACACTTCTTTAGATAATGCTTCGACGTCAAAAGTAACTTGCTCAAAGTTCTGGTTCATATAATTGAATGTTTGGGCACCAGCGTATTCCCAACTTTGGCCAATAACTTGGAAATACTTAGGATAAAAGCGACCTATCGATTTAGCTCCAGAGAACCCTTCAAGAATCCCACCGTAAAAGCTGTCAGGACTTTCTGTAACTGTAAAATTAAAACTACCCACTTCTGAATATTCTAAGTTCTTAAACTTATAGCCATTATCAGCAAGTACTATATCGGAGCTAGATTGAGTTAGTTGACTAGTCGGCTCTAAGCTACCTAATACTGCACCGCTGTTACTAGGTGTATCTAATGTATGAGTTGCACCCACTGCACCTGCAGAAAGCAAATAATTTTGTGTTACCAAGCTATTATTACATTGCTGGCTTGCATCACTCGTGAATCGAATTGGTTTAGCAAACACGTCAAACTCTTCCCCCGCTGCAACAAACGCATTCCCACCACTGCTGTTACCATCAGAATTGCTGCCCGTACAAATCGCAAATTGCCAAGGACGAGAATTCACAAAAAAACTACCAGAAAGTTTATCAATACCACTCTCAGGGCAACCCGACATCTCACTACAATCAAAGGTGCTGTCGGTCAGAGTTACTTTGAACTGACCTGACTCTTGAATCGAAAGTGTGTCGGTTGTTTCACCGTTATCACTCACCTCAAAATCAGGCGTATAATCTAATAAGGTTCTCGCACTATTTCCGTTCGCAGGTTGAACGATACCTAAACTAACTTTAGGGGTGCCTACATAATCTTGTGATAAAGAAGAATCTTGCGAATTACAAGAGGATACCTTTGCCGTCACGAGGTAATCATCCCCAGCCACAACAAACTGTTCATCAACATCGAACTTATAAGGTACAAAATTAATTTTTGATGCAGCCGTTTCTAAATCACCATTCCAAGTACCACTGACATTATAACTATCTAATTTAGGTGAAGATAAGTACAAAGTTTTTTGCCCATTCACAAAGTGACTTTGGTAGTCCCCCAAAGATGTAGAGCAACTGGTTCCATTCTCATCTTCACACCACTTTCCAGTAGAATTTGGTGTATGTGATGCAGTGAAGTTATCTTGAACGGTGCTAATCACCTTGCCATCATCATCTACGACTTTAAACTCAACTTCAGCGACCTCACAAGTTAGAACATGCGAATATTTTGGGGTCACGACAAGAGAACCAGTTGGAAGTGGAGGAAGTGGACAGCTGTAGTCAGGCTTATTAATAGTTACGTTAGAATTAAATTGGGTCGTTCGTGCCGTTACTGCACCTTCGACTGAGGATTGGTTTAATTCAAGGTAATCCGCAAGAATAAACCCTTTAAATATCGAGTTACTTCCTTCAAAGATCACTTTAGCATCTGGTGCATAGATTATTGGATAGGCATCTTCCGAAGATATTTCAACTCTATTTGAGAAACGAATTTCATCAATGACATTGAGTTGACTTCCTGACTCAAAAATAAATTGAGTCGATCCTGAGCTGTATTTAAACGAGCCAAATGTTACTGAAGATAGCTTAGGGATAACTAACTCAACATCACTACCGTTTGATATGTTTAAGTTTGAAATATAAATGCCGTCCTTAAGCTTCACTCGAACAACATTATAATCAGAACCCCACTTATTAAGCGTCAAACTAGCAAGGTTTTTCTCTATAGTAACTTCAACATTTCGCCCACTTTCTTGATATGAACATAACGATGAACCAGCGCCACATGAAAGGGCTATGTTGTCATTACCAGCGTTTAAAATAAGTGAATCACTAGGTGTTTGTGTTGGCACAGAAACGACATTTGCACCGTCGACTTTACGCAAACTATTCAATGAATCATTGTTTCCAAGATCGCAACCGTATTGCCCATCACAAATAGGGTTGTTATATATTTTATCTAATGTGTCATAATTCGCATGATCGAAACCTAACATTAAGTATTGCTGCATTGCATGACGCAAACTCGGGGAGTCATCATAGAATTGGTAGTCATCAGACTTAGTATTTAGATATCGAGATATATAATCGTCAGACCAACCCAAAAAACGAACCGAGTTGTTAGTGACAGTAAGTTCGCTATTCACTCCAGTCCAGCTTTGGATTGGTTCCGGAAACAAGTTACACACGTTAACCGGAATCTCGACCTCGGGAATTTCAAATGCGAAATAGCCTACTGATTCATAAGCACCATGTTTACGAGTACTAAGAGAAGTAGCATCCTCATCAAATGCGAATGTAAATTGCGACACTCCTCCACTCACATACTGCTTACAATACCGTAACCAACCACCATCACCACCATTTCGGGTTTGCTTATTAGCAATAACACCAAACTTATTAAAACTTTGATGTAGTGATATTTCATTATTCAGGCATGACCAACCAATAGATTTATCTGGTTCTATTTCGATTTTCTGGTTGTAAGTACCCGGAGCTTGAAAAAACTCAATTTTTGATGATTTAGATTCGTCCTGACCTGAAAAAGTAGGGACAGCTAAATAAGCGATTTTCTTAGCTGAAGAAGTTGGCCCTTGTCGACCACGTTCTAAAGCAAGCTTGAATTTTTGGTTAGTTAAACCAGAAATAGCAGTCGTCGCCCAGTCTCGATCCTTACCTTGAACTTGAGCCATAATCACAGGGTTTGCAATATCACCGCCCTGGTATGAAACGGTTTCCCAATCAGAACTGCCACAAGCATTGCCTTTGCATTGAGCCTTAGAAGTTATGATATTGCCAGCTTCACCATAAACCTTGGAACCATTGTGATCGTAAAATGTTAGCCTTCCGGGTTCGGTAACAAAATAATAAATCGGTGACATTCGATCTGTTGAGCTATAACTCTCAGCCGATTCACTCTCAATTGTTGCACCTTTCTTCGAATCCCAAATAGTCGCAACACTAGCCTTTGTTGGTACGCTATTCACGATATCATCAGGATCGATAGTCGACATTAAAAATACAATTGGATTGTCATATTGTTTTTGGAACAACAAGTTACAACCATGAGTACAATCCATCCCTTCAATAGACCCAAACTCATAGGATACGTCTTCTAACTCAGGCGGATTAGTAATGTTACAAAGTGATTGATAAGTATCCACAGGACAGTTTCTATTTGAGTAATTACAGTTAGCATCATCGATCCCACAATAAAAATCAGAGCTCTCATACTCTTTATCATCAGCAACCACTCGCCCACAAATAGATGAGCCTTTTACAATTGCGTCATCATCAGCCTTAATTGCTCGAGTAGATGAAAATATATAGCTCCCTCCAAAGTCGGGTTCCAACTTCACATCATCATGTGTAGATACAACTTGACCATCACAGACCACAGCACCTTTGAGAACAATATCGTTCTTAGCAGTTAAATTGCCATAGATTACAGATTGCCCCTTATCAGTGGTTATCCCTTTATTTGCTACAAAATTGATTGGAGCGTCTGAACTACCTATTTGGCTGTCTTCTATTTGAATATCACTATTTGAAGTAATGGTAACAGGAGCACCGGTAGAATTGACTATACTGTCACCCTCAGCCAAGTATATCTTGCCGTTACAACGATTCTGACTCGAAACCCAGTTTCCTTGACAATATCCAGTATCATTCGGGAATACATATGTTGTCCCAGCAGAGACTGAATATGAAAAAAACAAGAATACTATGAAGGCTAAGACCAAAAACAAAAATCTAGTGCTGTTTGTACCTACATATATCTTTAATTGATACATTAACTACTCCTTCACCCAAAGTTCTTGATTACGCTCCACTTGGCTCACACCAGACCCACAAACTACCGAAGACTCAAGAATATAAAAACTCATACCACCTAACTGACCACGACTCTCACACTCCAACCGGTGTAGTTCACAAGAGACCGTCGCACTTTCAACTAAAGTTTCAGCAAAATTGTTAATATCGGGAGACATTTCTTCTTTACATAAAGAAGATACCGCTGACGAAGCCGTAGGATCTGGGTCAGGATAAAACTGAGTCATAACATACTCATTGACTGAATGGCTTAATAGCCAAGCTTGAGTCCCCATAACAGAGCGTGTATTAGTATCGTGAGTTGACCAACTAGTGCGGGTTAAACTTGTGGCGAGAAACCCAACAATAACAATGACAAAAATAACAATGATAAGTGCGCTACCACGCTGTTGATAATTACGGGACATTGAGCACCTGCACTTCTTGTTCAAAGGTCGTGGTTTCATCATTAACAGTAAATGTAAGGGTTAGATCTACAATTCCGTTTTGCTGAACCGTAGCCGGAGAATATAAAAGGGAACTTTGAGCAACATTTAATTTATCACTAATGATAACTGGCGCTCCACCATTGGCTCTTGTTAAAAAATTATCGCCAGAAAAGCAGTATTCAACAGAATTATCATCGTCAAAAATATAATGCCTATTACTCACAGACCCTCCAACCAACTCACTAGCTTGGCCAGCTAAAGTGAACGCAGCTCCCGACACACCAGTGCCAGTAGCTTGGCCAATATTAGTTAGTGGAAATACATTATCGATCTTACTAATTTCTTTGTAAGGGCGCGTTGGGTTGATAACCATTGATAAATTTTGCAGTGATTGAATATCACTACCTGAATCGCTTACTAAAAAATTGATATCTGCCCCAGAAACAACATAGAAGCCTGAATCTAAAATCGGATAGAAAGATACACAACCGCTGGATACTGCTGAAGGGAATAAGTTAGGCACCGCATGTCTCATCTCACGCGATATTTTTTCAATAACAAAATTGGCTTCAGTTTGTAAGCGATAACGTTCTACCGTACCAAAATAACCTTTTACACCCACTTCCGTGAAATTAGCTAAACCGAGCAACAGAATGCTAGATACAACGATGGCTAAAATCAGTTCGATCAATGTAAAGCCTTTCATTCGCATCAATAGTTCCCCTTAAAAGCATTAAAAGACACTGTTGGCTGCGAGCTTGCGGTAATTTCGACAATGACAGATTTAAGATTACTAGCAGCCCCGGATACAGGCTCTACAGCAACCTCTATTTGAAAGTTTGTATAAGTAGAGGCGTCTTGTATTAGATTGCTGAGATCCGTCTCGCCATTAAACGCATCAATATCACTATAACTTTGCGCCAATAACCGAGACATAACGCTGCTTCCCAAAGCTGAAGCTCGATTATAATAACTTGCGTCGCTCGTTTGAGCAGATTGCGGAGCTAAAAAAGAGGATAATGTAAGCGCCGCAAACCCCAGTAAGACGATTACAATCACTGATTCAATTAAAGTGAATCCTTTGGCATTGGCTGTCATTATCAACACCCTCCTATTTCAGCAGAAACGAATCCTTGTTCATTGATACATACCCAAACACGGTTACTAGTGTTTCCTTGTTCACTGATTGCGATGCCTACTCCGGCGGAAGCTGCAAATAAAGGGTTACCAAGGAGATCAAATTCAAGAATATTCTCGGTGAGGTTTGGCTGGTATTCGAAAGAGTATCCGTCATCCATCACACGATCACTTCTTGGTTCTGTATTTTCATCAGAAGAGCACGCATTAGGAGAGCCTAAACAATTACCATTGGCAGATAGTTGAAAGTTAGCTTGATCTAGAGGTGATGACGAATCAATATTTGATTGCATTCGATTGACTTGAACTTGCCTTACAACTGAGATGGCTTGATCTTGCAAAGCGTAGAGTTCAAAGCTACTTCGACCCGACATACGTGATACAGCTGTAATAGATACGATAGCAAGGATAATGATAACAATGATCAGCTCTACAAGGGTAAAGCCTTTGGGTGGGGGGCTGTTATCCATAATGAGCCTCTAACTGCCTAGCGAATACTGATTATACAAGATAACGAAACTGATGATCTTATGTATATGAATAGTTTTGATATTTATGTGTCGTAGATAGAAAAAAGGCCAGCAGGAGCTGGCCTTAAAATAACAATTTATCTTACTGGCATACGGTTGTATTGCCCTCAGAGACACCATCCACAACACGCGCAGTTGCTTGTGCTGCTGATGTTGCGGCAGTATAGCGCACACATTGTGTTGTATAGCCTTCAAAGCCATAATCAACTACAGCTCCAGCCGTATTACCACCGTTGGCCATGTACACAAAGCCATCCATATCGATAGCCGCCGCAATACCTTCAGATGTAGCAGTTGGGTAACCCCAAATAGTTTCAACATCTTCAACGTCAACGGCAGTGCTTGAAGTTTCCTGACCTTCAATGGCTGCTTTACCAAATACAATACCCGAAGCACCATTCATAGCACCAGCTAAACCTTGAAGTGCTGATTCCTTCGCATCATCTTGCAGGTTTAGGAAACGAGGTGCCGCAGTTACAGCAAGAATACCTAGAATAACAATTACAACCACTAGTTCGATTAGGGTGAAACCGCCTTGTCTTTTCATAGTTAAGCTCTCTCTATGTTTAATTTTACGCAGACTTACTGCAAAGTTACGGTCACACGACCAGTTTTAATTTCGTAAACAAATTCATGCTCGGTACTACCTTCTAATTGAACGTAAGTACAGGTTGCATCACCTGAATTCGCTTGCGCTGAATATTTGTAATTTGAGTCATTAGCGACATCTGAAACCGCACCTACTTTAGGTGGATTTTGCAGCAAGTTTTCCATCAACTCAGAACATGTTTCATCTGAAATATCTTGTGGAGCAGTGCTCGAATTATTGTTCAGAGTCCACGGATAGCCATCACGAAAGTCGGTCTCGACCTTGTTACTGTTCTTTGATCTTGTTAACCAAAAATCAACACCATCATAGTTTACAGTATTGTATGTTTCAACACCTATCTTCTCTGATGGCCTAGCTCCTGCTTCCCACTGTGCTCTTGCCGACAGTACTGCTGTCGCAAAACCACCAGCAACGCCTTCAATGCTTGATTTCTTGGCTTCATCTGTCACATCTAAGAAGCGAGGTAGGGCGGCAACCGCCAATAAACCAACGACTACGATCACTATGACTAATTCGACAAGGGAGAAACCCTTTTGATTCTTAAGCATTTTCTACCTACTCATCTAATTATTAACGCGCATTATACATTCGCGCTCGTATAAAACCATAAAAAAACTGTCAATATTTTCACAAAGCCAAAATATTGGCTTTCACACTAAACCTTTCTCTTTCGAGTAATATATCTATCTGATATTTATCAGTATAATGATAAATGCAGTGAAACTGTATGTTATCACTTTTATCCTCAACACTTGGAGAGCTTAGCCCTAAAATACTCCCTTGAGGATATAATTGATCCAGCCAATAGTTACAGTCTCGCTCTGAGCCTTGGATAGGCATTACCCATCCAGTTCTGCTGTAGATTTTTGGGGCTTCCGAGCCTTCTTCTTGCCCAGCACCCGATAACAAATATTGTTGTTTGAACAAATTGGCTTGCTCTAAAATCCGCTTGCTCGCGACGATAAATGCCGTGTTAGTCGCTTCTTCTTCTACCGTTTTGAATGCCGAAAGCACACCGACAATAAGAAAAAGAATAACCACTGTCCAAATAACAAAACGTGAGCGTTGTAGGTTATTTAGCATTCCCTAGCCTTTGATCGCATCCAACATTCCCCACATCGGCAAGAAGATACCTAGTGCCAAAATCAGCACCATGCCCGCAACGATGGTTAACAAAATGGGTTCAATTCTAGCGGTTAGGGTTTTCAGATCGTAATCAACTTCGCGGTCATAAAAATCAGCCACTTCAAGTAAGAGCTCATCAATACGTCCCGTCTCTTCACCAACTGAAATCATTTGTATCACGAGCGGTGTGAAAATTTCGCTGTTAATCGCGGTCGATGAAACCGTACTACCGGCTTCAATGGCCGACTTCATCGCTTGAACTCGCAACTCTAGAAAACGGTTATCTAAGGCTTCCGCCGATAACGCTAGCGACTGGTTTAGTGGAACACCGGCTTTTAGCATCAAAGCAAAAGTACGCGAGAAGCGTGACAATAGTGCTCGATTCACTACTCCACCAATGACCGGCATTTTTAAGCGCAACCGATCCCATTTCTCTAGCCCTTTGTCTGTCTTAACCCAGGCTTTAAAAGCAAAGATAAGACCAAAGATCACGCCAAGCATTAAGCCCCAGTAATTCACAAAGAACTCAGACATACCAATCAAGATACGAGTAGGCAGTGGTAAGTCGACACCAAAGCGCGCAAACATGCTTGAGAACTGTGGAATAACCTTGATGTTAAGAATAAACATTGCGATCAAGATAAAACTGATCACGAATGTTGGGTAACGCATCGCAGTCTTAATTCGTTTGCGAGTCTCAACTTCCTGTTCGTAATATCCAGCTAATTGCAGCAATGCCTGATCTAGACGACCTGTGTTTTCACCAACACCAATCATCGAGACGAACAACGGGCTGAATACCTTTGGGTGCATCTGCATTGACGCCGCTAACCCACGACCATTAGTTAACTCTGCAACCACTTCTTCTAAGGCGGCTTTCAGCTGCTTATTTTCACAGTTTTGAGTTAGGCCTTTCATCGATCTTAATAGTGGTACACCCGCTTTGGTTAGGCTGTATAACTGTCGACAAAACAGAACCAAGACTTCAAGCGGAACATTCGGAGAGAACAGGCTCGATACATCCATATCTAAGACTGAACCACCACTTTTGCCCAGTTTGATAGAGGTTGGAATGATCCCTTTGCTCATCAAGCTTTCAGCAGCAAGATCTTCGTTATTCGCGTCTAATTGCCCACTTACTTGGCTACCATCAGAGCTGCGACCTACATAACGATACGTTGGCATATCATTCTACCCCTACAAATAAATTGGGTCAGTGGCACCGGACGCATCGCCTTCGCCAAGATGCATTATCTCATCAAGACTCACGACACCTTGCAGAGCCAATTCCATCGCAGAAGCCAGTAACGGTTTGTAGTTTTCAGACTGTCTAGCCGTTTGAGCAAAACCAACCGCATCATTGGCTCTTAGTGCATCCATCATGTTTTGCTCTAGCTCCAACATTTCAAATACACCAATTCGCCCGCGGTAACCGGTTAAGTTACAGTTCTGGCAACCACGGCCTTTCATAAACGGCACACCTACTTGGTTAGGGAAACGGACGCTCAGCCACTGCTTGCGAGGTTCATCTAACTCATCCTCAACCTTACAATCGGTACACACTTTACGAACTAATCGCTGTGCGACTACTGCTCGAACGGCGCTCGCCACCAAGTAACCTGGAGCACCCATATCCATCATACGCAACGCACTGTCTACTGCATCATTGGTATGCAGCGTACTTAATACTAAGTGACCGGTCAGTGCAGCTCTCAAGCCTATCTCAACGGTTTCGTGGTCACGCATCTCACCGATAAGAATAATATCGGGATCCTGACGTAGAAAGGTTCTCAAGATAGTAGAGAAATCGAGATTGATCTTAGGGTTTACCTGAACTTGATTCACACGAGGTAGGCGGTATTCCACCGGGTCTTCCGCAGTAATGATCTTTTTACCCGGTTCGTTTAATTCACTTAACGCGCCGTATAAGGTTGTTGTTTTACCTGAGCCGGTTGGGCCGGTAACCAAAATCATGCCATGTGGACGGCGCAATTGTTGACGCAGACGAACCAACAGATCACTCGGTATGCCCGACTCTTCTAGTTTACGTAGGCCCGCTGATTGGTTAAGAAGACGCATAACTACTGATTCACCGTGCTGTACCGGCATAGTGGACATACGAATATCAACCGACTGACCTTTAGCTCGGATATTAAATCGGCCGTCTTGAGGAAGACGTTTCTCTGAAATATCGAGGTTTGCCATCAGCTTCAAGCGCAGTACAAGTGCTGAAGCAATATTCACTTCATTCAGCAGTGTTTCATGCAGCACACCATCAATACGCTGACGAAGACGCAATACGTTTGAGTCTGGCTCGATATGGATATCCGAAGCACCAACCTGAATAGCATCTTCAAATAGTGAGTTGATCAGCTTAACGACGGTTACTTCATCACTGTCTTCTTCAGCGATATCGAAATCAAAGGCATCATTAACTTGGTGTTCAGCGTGAAGTTGCTCAGCAAACGAGGCAATCTCTTTGGTTCTTCGATAATAGCGATCGAAGCCATCAACCAATTGCCTTTCTTGAGCAACAACGAATTCAAGCGCGTAATCGCCGAGCTGACCAAGCAAAGACTCTTGGGCAAACAGATCGGCTGGGTCACTCATTGCCACACGCAAAGTGTCACCTTGGCGTCCAATAACCAATGCACGAAGGCGACGAGCATGTACTTCTGGCAAAAGCTGTACTGCTTCAACATCGACAACGGCTCGGCTTAAATCAATAAGAGGAATCGCTAACTGCTGCGACAAAAAGCTCAGCATTTGCTGTTCTGACAAGAAGCCAAGCTCAATTAGCGCATCACCGAGCTTACGCCCAGTACTTTTCTGAGCGGCCAGTGCTTGTTCAACTTGATCCTCAGTGATAATGCCTTCTTCGACAAGCAAATCACCAAGTCTTTTTCTTAATCTAATTTGCATCGCCGCTCTCCTCTAAAGCATTGAGTATTTTTAACCGGTCACGCACAAAGCTTTGTGATTGAGATGAGATACCGACTCTGGTTAACGCACCTTGGTATGACGCTTTAGCGGCTGTGAAATCGAGTTGACGTTCTTGCTGAATCGCTAAGCCCAACCACCAGCGAGCATTATCTGAATCGACCTCAACCAACTTTTGGTAACTTTCCAATGCCACTTCTTCTTGCTGAGACTTTTGACTCAGCGCCGCACGCATCGCCAAGTAATTTTGAGTAGCGTTCGGTGGTAAATGTATTAACGGACTTAAAGCCGCTTCTGATTGATTTGCTTTTACCAGCAGTTTTGATAACCCTAAACGCAGTTTTTCACTATTGATGTTGAGCTTGATACCAGACTGATAAAGCTCATAGGCTTTGCGAGTATCGCCTTTACCAAAATAGAGAATCGCAAGTTTCTGGCGAACATCTTCATTTCGTGGCGTGTAGCGTAGAGCTTCAGTGTAACCCTTCAACGCACCAGTAAGATCATTCGCATCAAGCGCTTTCTGAGCTCGACCTTGTGCATTCACAGATAGCTGTTCCGGAGTTAACTCAACCTGCTCGATCAACATTCCGCTATTTTCTGAACCTCCAGAGGCGACAGGCTCATTAGAGATAGACGCAGGGTCTTTTTTTTCCACACTCGCAACGTAAATCGGTTGGGGAACTTCAGTATCAGTCGTTTTAGGCGTGCTTAGAGGTTTAGTTGGTATTTGTTGTTTTGTCGCTTTTGGGGCAGACATAACAACTGATTCGGAAACATCGGGCTTAACTTGAACGCTTTTTGCCATCACGGAATGTTCTGTTAAAAGGCTCGCAGAGTCTAGCGTCACCAGTTTCTTAGTTGGTGATGAGATAGGTTGAGCAACTTCCTGAATGCCATTTGAACCATCAACGACAGAAACTTGAACTTGTAGATCTCGAGTTGAGATTGACTGCGCAACAATAGACGGCTCAATCACTGGGCCTTGCGATATCGCCCAGCCGCCCATCGCTAAGCTCAAAGTAAATCCTGCAACTACCCAAACCAATGGGGAACACGTTTTTACTTTAGGTACGACTGCCGCTTCAATCGAAGTCGCTGATTTTTTCTTTGCCAATTCAGACAAGGCGTTGTTAATGACGCTCATAATTAATTCCAACCCCACAGTATTGGCGTTTTAAATTTAGGCTTACACACATCGTACGTTTCATGCATAGCAGAAAACAGATGTTGGTTGTCGATACTTTTCTTATCTTCACTGAACGAAAGCAATAGAGCCTTGTGGCAAAGTTGGTTTATCAATCTAGGGATACCTAACGACGAACGACAGATCGCCTTTTTTTGATTCAAGCTGAATAACTCAGGGCTACCACCAGATTTAGCAATCCGATTATCAATATACGCCACCGTTTCATCGAGAGTCAGCGGTCTCAGTGTCGAACTAAATGTGATTCTTTGGCGAAACTGCCTTAGGTGGTAAGCCTCTAATCGAGCATCCAATTCTGGCTGACCTAATAGAACAATCTGCAGCAGTTTTTTATCTTCCGTTTCAAGGTTACCAAACAACCTTAATGTTTCGAGAGCTTCATCTGATAGAGCCTGAGCTTCATCAAGAATAGCCACTACTCTTAAACCTGAATTGTGTAACTCAATAAGCTTGTGCTGAATGTTATCAACCAAGGTTGCTTCATTATCGACAGCTAAACCAAGCTCTGTAGCAACCGCCTGGCGCAAGTCTGCCCCTGATAACACAGGGTTTGGTAAGTAGATCAGAGCTGTACAGTCATGTAGGTGATTGACCAACATCCGGCAAACCATGGTTTTTCCAGTGCCGACCTCTCCGGTCACCTTAATCACGCCCTCGCCCATTTCCAACGCCGAGATTACCGTCTGAATCGCTTCAAAATGAGGCGCTAAACCATAAAAGAAATCGGTATTCGGCGTTAAGGTAAATGGCAGTTGTTCAAAACCAAAGTGAGCTTGATACATACGACGACCTAGCTTAGTGAGACACTGCCACTCTATATTGAGAAAGTAAGCAATTACTCTTCATCAGGGAACCACTGTTGAAGAAGATCACGTGAACGCTCCAACTCATTTTGCCAAGTATTCACACCCACGATCGTTGGCTTAAGCAAGATCACTAGCTCAGTTTTTTGCGTTAACTGATTGGTATTACGGAACAAATGACCTAAGGCTGGAATATCACCGAGGAATGGAACTTTAGAGGTCACATCACTGGTGTTGGATTTCATCAAACCACCAATAACAACCACATCGCCGTCTCGTGCTCGAATCACTGAGTCAGACTCACGAATAGAACTTTTCGCTAAAGGAAGTTGCACGATGCCAGTTGTTGAACCTAGATTGAGCTCTTTCACTTCTTCCTCTACTTCGATAACAGCGGGGTGAACATGTAAGAACACACTGCCTTTATCGTCTATCTGAGGGGTCACATCTAAAGAGATACCAGAGAAGAATGGAGTTAACTCAACCTCAGGTGCGACGTTCGCGTTATCACCACTGCCTACCGCGCTAGATAAATCCGTCACGTAGTATTCGTCAGTACCCACTTTGATAACTGCTTTCTGGTTGTTTGCCGCTGTGACTCGTGGGCTTGATAGAACGTTCAAGTCACCTTGAGTATCCATAAAGCTCAATACCGCTTCGAAACTGCCATCTGAGATCGTTACGTTGGTTTGTCCGCCTAACAAAGAGCTGATCGCATCTAATGGAGGCAATGTTCCACCTGGTCGGTCGATAACCACACCACCACTGCCAATAGATTTAGATAAATTAGACCAGCTAATACCTTGTTGGTAACCATCACTCAAGGTTACTTCCATGATTTTGGCTTCTAGGATCACTTGACGCTGCAGGCGTTTTTGAGAAATACCTAAGAACTCTCGAACCTCACGAATTTCATCCGGGTAAGCACGCACTGTAATCACACTCGCTTGCGGGGTCACGACAACGCTTTGCCCATCACCCGAACCAATTAAGTGAGCAACCGCCGCTTCAAGCTGTGGCCAAAAATCACTTTCAGAGGTCGTTTCAATCTCTGTACCACCATTCGATGTCGAGTTTGATGAATTAGAAGAGTTAGATGAATTTGACGAGTTTGAGTTCGAATTCGAATTTGAAGAGCTCGATGAATTCGAATCTGAGTTAGAGATCGTGCCTGTGGTGATCGTCGTTAGTGAGCGACCAGAACGCTTAACTTGTAAGTAATCGACAGGGATAGTTACGGTGCGAAGACCGGCAGGATACACTTGAATCACTTTGCCACGCTTTTCAATATCGTAGCCATACATATCTTGAGCAACAGCCAGTACCTCATCTAACGTCACGTCAGTTAGATTAAGCGTAAGGTTTCCAGACACACTTGGGTGAATAGCCGCGCTATACTCCGTACCTTTCACTAGGCTTGCAAAAAAGGTTCTCGCTTCAACGCCTTTTGCCTGAATACGGAAACGCTTAACCGTTTCCATACCCGGAGACATAGAGTCAGAATTAAGCTGAGGCATAAGGTCATCTTGAACCGACGAAGGCAGCTCATGAAGCGCTCTGCTATTGGCTTCATTAATTGATTCGTTTAAAGACTCTTTAATCTCAACAGGATCTCTATGTCCCATCGAACAGCCGACTAAAGATGACACTAGGATTGCTACTACAAGTTTACGCATGTCTTCACTCTAACCTTAATTATTCTTAACATCTAAAGAGAACATCTCTAATTTCCACTGCTTAGAGCTTCTCTGCAGAGTGACGTATTCTGGATCTATGTTCTTAACTCGGTACCCTCTGATCGTTTCCCCTTGTCCGAGAATCTGACCATTCATAATCGCATAGCAAGGCGTATCTCCCTTACACACGATGCTTTCTAAAGAAGGCAAGCGATAACGAGTTGGTGCTTTCTTAGCAGGCGCCGTTTTCTGTTGAGGTGAAAGCCAGCCTAATGGCGCCGTGGGATCTTGCTCAGCCCACACAAAAGAGCTACTAAAAAGCAAGGACAACAAAAGAGTTCTAACCACCGATAAACTCCTGTCTAGTACCTAATGTGTAAACCTCGAACACCAGTCGAGCTTTGGGGTATTCTTCTACTGAGTACTCAAATGTGCGCCAGTAGTAACTCACAGGTAGAGACTCAAGTGCTTGAAGGTAAGCGGAGATATCAAAGTAACTGCCGGTTAGCTCCATTCTTACAGGGTGAAGAAAGTAGCCTGAATATTCGCTGGTCTCTTTATTGTTCGAAATCGCTTCTGGTTTTAGTGACTCTAGCGATTCAAGCTTTAGCCCATTACCGGCGTTAAGAACGCTCTCCAATAACTGCGACATTTGAGAAGGTGTGATTAACCCATCGACAATCTGCGAAAGTTGAAGTGAGAGATCTTGGCTCTCCACCAGCAATTTTTTGTACTCTCGATTAATGTCTTTGTCTGGGTCTTTGTTTAACTTAGCTTGCAGAACAAATAGCTCACCCTGCTGCCTTTGGTTCGATTGGGTCAGGCTGGTCGCCTTGGCATTTTTAGCTTGTAGGTCGAGATACGCTGGCTCAACCAATAAGGTGAACAACAACATCGATAGGCCAACAAATCCACACAAAAAAAGTAGCCATTTTTCTCTTTGACTTAATGCAAGAAACTTGTCGCTCAGCTGGTTCCACTGCTGCATTATTTACTCTCCCGACGAGTGCTTAGCTCGAACGTCACCACATCCTGATCATTACGACCAATTTTTAGTTTTTCAAAAGTGCGCCCGACTAAATTAAGCTCACTTTTGAACTGACCAATCCAGTTCGGAACGACATTTGCGTTACGAGCCAAGCCACTAAGATCTAAAGTATCGTGGGTCATGTAGATGTGCGAAAGAGAGATGTCATTTCGGCCTAATTTAGCTAAGGAATTCATGACGCCAGAATACCCGACTTGTTGGGATTCGTCGTATTGTCCAACAGCCTTCAAAGCCTCTTTTTTAGCCTCAGTCTCACGTTTGAGACGCGCAACAGCCGCGACTTTCTCTGGAGACGGATTATGCTGAGTTAACTTACTATTCAATTGGTTAACTTGCTTGTTAAGTTGATTCGAGTCTTGTTGCAGAGCTGTTAGTTCTTTATCTAGATTAGAGACCTGATACTGCATCGCGAAGTAACCACCAAGCAGCAAAACACAAACTCCCCCCCAACTCGCAACAACATTGGTCAGCGTAAAATATTCTTTTTTAGGCTTAAGGTGTTCTGGGTAAAGATTGACCTTAAACGTCTCTTTTTTAGCTGCGAGTTTAACCAACAAACTCTCTGAATTATCACGCTCACCTTCAACCAACAATGAAACTGTCGAGCTCAATGTACTGTTTAAGGCACTTTGTAACTCTGCTTCATCTTCTTCGTCACAACAGATTTTCAACTGGTGAAGCTGGGTGCCTTTAATTTGCGAAGAAAGGTAATCAATCGAGCGTTGAAGCTCTAAAGCGAGACCATCCAACTGCAGAGCACTTGACGCAACCCCAGTTAAAGGTGGGACAACACTGCGGATTGTTCTTTGAAAACAAACGGTATTTTCAACAAACGCACCCAACTTAAAGTGTGAATTGGCGCTGCGCTGCAAAAGAATGAAATTAGACAGTTCGCCAGCGCTGTAACCCCAGATTTCATCTTCAGGAGCAACGCCTATTAATTCAACCTGAGCCGAATTAGTGATATTCAAAAGCTTGTCCAACAGCTTTTTAGGCAGGACATATACTTGCAGCTTGTTCGACGTTGGTAACGCGACCGCACTCGCGGTAATTTCCGTGACTCTTTCTGAAACAAGATCTTTGAGTAAAAAAGGCAGAGCTACCGACCATTCACTCTCTGGAATGTCCGGTTTATCAATTTGGTAGGTTTGGTAGTAGTTAGCACAAACAATCAATTGGACGCTATGACTGGTAAACGCCTCACTGCTAAGCGATTTTTTTAGCGCACTCTCCCAGTCCCCATTAACCACGGGAATGCTGGCTACTTGAGGCTCTTGTTCTGTCGATGAAATATAAATGGCATCATTGCCCAGCAGGACAACTTGCGAGCTACCTTTACTATTCGTTGGCTTTATTTTGTCTAAAATCGCTTTAAAATTCATTCTTAACTACTACTCTTACGCCATCGATTTCTTCGTCCAACTTTGACAACAGATTCCGCTTTCGCGGCCTTTTCTGCTTGATTAGGCAAAGGGATAATTTGTTGTTCTTCGTCGAAATATCTCCCTTGATAGCCGTTAATGCCTAACTCTATCAAGGTATTCTTTTCTTGTTTTGTCTCGACTCCAACAGCAATAACTTGAGTTGGAGAATCACCGCACGCCCCAATTAAGCTTCGAACAAACAGTTGGTTCTCATGCCTTTGATCGATTTTCTTAATTAGGCTTCGATGAAGCTTAATATAATTAACCTTCAAATCCTTGATGTAGTGAGTGCTAACAATGGTTCGTCCAGCTTGGCCGACCACAACTTTACACCCTAAACCCCGCAGCATCTTTGCCACCGGTCTCATATAATCAAGATGAGCAATCAAGTGCCCTTCTGGGAACTCAAAAGAAAGCTGAGAGCGGTGCTGAGCAGAGAGCTGCAACAACTCACTCCTAAACCACTTAAAGTGCTGTTTATTAGCAAACGGGGTAACATTCAGATTCACCGAATAGTTAATCGATTGAGTTGATTCTTTCAGCGATTTCAACACAACCTTTAGAACCGATTGGTCCATTTGAGCTTGATAACCCACTTGCTCTACCGCAGGCATAAATCGAGACGATTTCAATAAACCTTTCTCAGGATCCTGAATTCTAGTAAATATTTCTCTATGTAATTCATTAGCTTGACCAGATTCCGGCATAAGATAACACCGCTGAGCAAAGATTACTAAATTTTCAGGAAGCAGCGCTTTATCAAGTAATGTTCTCCAACGAACACTGCCTCTATCAAGCTCATTCTTATTCTCTTTCGGGTAACGGCTCCAGTTATTAATACGTTCTAACTGAGCGCTCTTTAATGCTGTTTCCGTTTCATCCATGATCTGACTATGGCGCTCACCTTCGGTATACATAGTTACGCCAATATGACACCAGTTATCCGACTCCAAAGGCTCTGGCGGGGTTAGCTTATCTAACTGCCTTAAACACTGAGCTGCCAAGGTTGCAATATCTTTTGCGCCCTGATGAGGGATAAATACAGCAAAGTCCGCTTCGTAATAGCGAGAAAAGATGACATCTGGATAACGCTGAACGATATTCGACAGTACTTCACCGACTTCGATAATAAAGCCATCAGTGGTTTGCTTGTCGTTAGCGTCACTAACTTGCTCCCATTCGTCGATACGTATCAGTAACACACCGCCTCGTGCGCCACTTTCATGCAGTGCCGATTCCAGCTTATTATCGAATAAAACTCGGTTTGCCGTTCCTGTAAGTTTATCTAGGAAGGTATGGGTACGAATAAAGGTATCAAAGCGACTTCGCTCTTGACGAGCATCTTGCAGCTCTTCGATCAAGACATCTAAGGCTTCACTTGCGGTATAAGGCCACTCTCGCTCATCTCCCTTTGCATGAGCTTCAACCTGACCGGCCAAGATCATTCTTCCTCGCTCTTCCAAAATCTCAGAACCCATGAGTTGCTCTTTCAACCAACGAACACCGCGAGCAAGACAGAAGAGGACCAATGCGACAGCCAAAGTAATTGACCACATAGCTTCCATTGAGTAGTTGTAGCCAATATAAGGAGGAAGCGCTTTAAATTCGATTCGGTAGCCTTCATTACGCTCTAAAATGAAGCTTTTCTCATAAAGACGATTGGGATCAATTTGTGGGGAGGTATCTTTGAAACGATAAACGATGCCGGTCTTATTCGAGAGTTTCATCTCAATAATATTGCTCGCCTGCAACATTTTAGGCATCCAGCGCTGCATTGAATACGCGGCGTCGGGGTCTTCCATCTCTTTATCTACAACGTCGACAATGCCAACCAAATAATGGTCTAAATATTCCTGTCCAATACGCTTAAAGGAAAGTGTGCCACCAATAAAAAGAATGAACATCGCGCTGATCACTATCACGGTGACAAATGCGACCAATCGAGTGCTCAATTTTAGTGTCGGGGTATATCTCATGAATAACGAAATCCTTTTCAACTCACATTATACCGTATTGCTACTTATACTATAAATTGACGTTGTAAATAAAGCGTTAAGAATTGTAGGTAACAAAAAGCCGCGATGAACGCGGCTTTTTCCAATTTAATACTGTCTTTATAATATATTAAAAACAGGGCTTAAAATGGGATGTCATCATCAAAATCCATTGGCGGCTCATTATATTGAGGTTGAGCCTGCTGAGGAGCTTGTTGAGGTGCTTTTGGCTGCTGTTGAGCTGGAGCACTGTATTGTTGTTGCTGCTGTTGTGGCTGCTGTGGCTGACCCCAACCACCTTGCTGTTGGTTGTTACCCATGCCACCTTGAGCAGGAGCACCACCTTGAGCACGGCCGCCAAGCATTTGCATTACACCATTGAAGCCTTGAACAACCACTTCTGTTGTGTAACGATCTTGACCGCTTTGATCTTGCCATTTACGAGTTTGAAGTTGACCTTCAATGTAAACTTGAGAACCTTTACGTAGGTACTCACCAGCAACTTCCGCTAACTTGCCAAACAGAGCAACACGGTGCCATTCTGTTTTTTCACGCTGCTCACCAGTTGCTTTATCACGCCATGACTCTGACGTTGCAATGGTAATGTTCGCTACTGCGCCGCCATTTGGCATGTAACGAATTTCAGGGTCATTACCTAGGTTACCCACTAATATAACTTTGTTAACTCCACGGCTAGCCATGATTTGCTCCGTCTAAATTCATAGTCTCAGAAAATTTTAGCGCACAAGAATAGCATGCTTTTCTGCAGTGATAAATCGCATTCCTATTCTCTCCTCACTACAAAGAATAAAAACGTAACAAATCATGATATTCAGAGCGATGTTGCTTTTTTCTCCACTTACAAACCACTCATTTACTTTGATAATTGATATTCAACGCAAGTCACTATCAAGGCGCTAGAGAAGCGAAAGCCTGCATGACAACGTGGAATCTAATCCCACTCAAACAGGACGTTTCAATGAGAAAATCAAGATACGCTCGCACTTTACACTTTCTGTGCATCGACCCAAACGATACCTATCTACATGTAAAAGAGATAGAAAAGCATTTATCTATTATTCTCTACAAAATGACACCCGACGAATTAATGCTAGTTGATAGAAAGCAGAGTAACCGGATCTTACTCATTGATTACAGAGAGGTGCCACAACTACTGATTATTTGTCCTAACCTGACTGTTATGTGGAAAAACCATGAGATCATCTTGTTTAATGTCCCTCAGCAACTTCCTACATCTGAGCTTCTTACCTATGGTGTACTAAAAGGGCTTTTTTACAACACCGAGCAAAAGGACAAGATTGCACGTGGTCTTCAAGAAGTCATAGATGGTGAGAACTGGCTGCCTAGGAAGGTAACCAATCAACTGCTGTTTTATTATCGTAATATGGTCAATACCAACACCACACCAACCAATGTCGATTTAACCATTCGCGAGATCCAGGTAATCCGCTGCCTTCAATCAGGTTCATCAAACACACAAATTGCCGATGACTTGTTTATTAGTGAGTTCACGGTTAAATCTCACCTTTATCAGATATTCCGTAAGTTGGCGGTCAAAAATAGAGTTCAAGCCATTGCTTGGGCCAACCAGAACCTGCTTGCATAATCGCTCCGCATCTTAGTCTGACGATAATTTTGAGGGAAGCTCTAGAAAACCATGGCTATTGTTGCTGAATTTTCGACATAACTTGTGCTAGAGTTGCCCTCAGAAATATCAACCACTCAGGTTGAATCAATAACTATTATAGATAAAGGGTCTTATCATGATCAAAAAGTGCCTTTTCCCGGCAGCTGGCTACGGTACACGTTTCTTACCTGCAACTAAGTCCATGCCAAAAGAAATGATGCCTGTAGTAAACAAACCTCTGATTGAATACGGTGTAGAGGAAGCTATCGAAGCTGGTATGGATGGAATGTGCATAGTTACTGGCCGTGGCAAACATTCACTGATGGATCACTTTGATAAAAACTACGAGCTGGAACACCAAATTAGCGGCACCAATAAAGAAGATTTGCTGTTCAATATTCGTGAGACGATTGAAGCGGCAAACTTCACCTACATTCGCCAACGTGAAATGAAAGGCCTTGGGCATGCTATTTTAACGGGTCGCGAGCTTGTAGGCGATGAACCATTCGCCGTTGTACTTGCCGATGACCTTTGTGTGAACGAACAACAAGGCGTGCTGGCTCAGATGGTTGCGCTATACAAACAGTTCCGCTGCTCAATTGTTGCAGTACAAGAAGTACCTGAAGAAGAAACTCACAAGTACGGTGTTATCTCTGGCGAAATGATCAAAGGTGACCTTTTCCGTGTTGATGACATGGTCGAAAAACCAGAGCAAGGCACAGCGCCAAGCAACCTAGCGATCATCGGTCGTTATATTCTGACTCCGGATATCTTTGAATTGATCGAGCAGACTGAGCCAGGCAAAGGCGGCGAAATCCAGATCACTGATGCATTGCTAAAACAAGCAAAATCAGGCTGTGTATTGGCTTACAAATTTAAAGGCCAACGTTTTGACTGTGGTAGTGTTGAAGGCTATATCGAAGCAACAAACTACTGCTTCGAAAACCTATACAAGAAAGACCAGCAGCAAATCGAGCTAGGTAAACACTCGACCAAGAAAGAAGCATAACGACTGGTTTATCACTAACGTTACTGATTTTAGAAAGGGCGACTCTTTGAGTCGCCCTTTTTGTTTACTGTTTTTTTATCCAGTAAAACTTTGCACAAATCTCACTCTATGTAATACTTTAGCCACTTAAAATTACATGGTCTATTGAGATGAATAAAATAGAAATTAGAGGCGCTCGTACGCATAACCTCAAAGACGTTAACCTAACCATTCCACGTGACAAACTGACTGTCATCACCGGATTATCAGGGTCAGGAAAGTCGTCACTTGCGTTTGACACACTCTACGCAGAAGGTCAGCGTCGTTATGTTGAGTCTCTGTCTGCTTACGCTCGTCAATTTCTATCTCTTATGGAAAAGCCTGATGTCGACCATATTGAAGGCCTGTCTCCAGCTATCTCAATAGAACAAAAATCGACTTCACATAACCCTCGCTCAACCGTCGGTACCATTACCGAAGTCTATGACTACCTTAGATTATTGTATGCGCGAGTTGGCGAACCTCGCTGTCCTGATCACAACATCCCTCTAGCTGCGCAAACCATCAGTCAAATGGTCGACAAGGTATTAGAATTGCCTGAAGGCTCAAAGATGATGTTAATGGCACCGATTGTCAAAGAGCGCAAAGGTGAGCATGTGAAAACACTGGAAAACCTCGCTGCGCAAGGTTTTATCCGTGCCCGAATTGATGGTGAAACCTGTGATCTATCCGATCCACCAGCACTTGAACTTCATAAGAAGCACACCATTGAAGTTGTGGTTGACCGATTTAAGGTACGCCCAGATCTACAACAACGCTTAGCAGAATCGTTTGAAACAACACTGGAGCTCTCTGGCGGTATTGCGGTTGTTGGCTGGATGGACGAAACAGATCAAGAAGAAATCGTATTCTCCGCTAACTTCGCCTGTCCTAAATGTGGTTACAGCATGCAAGAGCTTGAGCCTCGCCTGTTCTCATTTAATAACCCGGCAGGAGCCTGTGGTACGTGTGATGGTCTTGGTGTTCAACAATACTTTGATCCAAGCCGAGTGATTTTAGATGAGAACCTAAGCATTGCTGAAGGTGCGATCAAAGGTTGGGATCAAAAGAACTACTACTATTTCCAGATGCTAACATCGTTGTCAGAGCATTATGGTTTTGATCTGTATGCGCCATTTAATTCTCTACCGAAGAAGACTCAAGAGATCATTCTAAAAGGTTCAGGTCGTACTGAAGTGGAATTCAAGTACATCAATGACCGAGGTGATATTCGAGTTAAGCGTCATCCATTCGAGGGAATATTAAATACCTTAGAGCGCCGTTACCGTGATACTGAATCTAGCGCGGTGCGTGAAGATCTTGCCAAATATATCTCAACGAAATCGTGTTCTAGCTGTGATGGCACTCGCCTGAGACTAGAAGCTCGCAATGTTTTCATTGGTGATACCACACTGCCAGAAATCGTTGAACTGAGCATTGCTGACGCACTACAATTTTTCCAAGAATTGAAGCTAGACGGTCAGCGTGGGCAGATCGCAGATAAAGTGATGAAAGAGATCAATGATCGTCTGCATTTCTTAGTCAACGTAGGTTTAAACTACCTTAACCTATCACGCAGTGCTGAAACGCTGTCTGGTGGTGAAGCGCAAAGGATTCGTTTGGCGAGCCAAATCGGTGCCGGTTTAGTTGGCGTTATGTATGTACTGGATGAGCCATCAATTGGTCTCCATCAACGCGATAATGAACGTCTACTGCAAACCTTAATTCACCTTAGAGACTTAGGTAATACCGTGCTTGTTGTGGAACATGACGAAGATGCAATTCGTTGTGCTGACCATGTTATCGATATCGGTCCAGGGGCAGGTGTTCATGGTGGTCACGTGGTTGCAGAAGGCACCATGCAAGACATCATCGACAACCCGAACTCTTTGACAGGTCAATACCTAAGCGGTGCTAAAGAAATTGCAATACCTGACAAGAGAACGCCTATCGACAAGAAAAAGGTCGTAGAGATCGTTGGCGCAACAGGGAACAACCTAAAGAATGTGACCGCGACGATTCCTGTTGGCTTGTTCAGCTGTATTACGGGTGTATCAGGTTCGGGTAAATCAACACTTATCAACGATACCTTCTTTAAAGTCGCCCACACTCAATTAAACGGTGCCACGACTGCAGTTCCGGCACAGCACCAAAAGATTAAAGGGTTAGAGCATTTTGATAAGGTGATCGACATAGACCAAAGCCCTATAGGTCGTACTCCAAGATCAAACCCTGCAACTTATACAGGTATTTTCACCCCTATTCGTGAACTATTCGCGGGCACACAAGAGTCACGTTCTCGTGGTTACAAGCCAGGTCGATTCAGTTTTAACGTTCGAGGTGGTCGTTGTGAGGCTTGTCAGGGCGATGGCGTAATCAAGGTAGAGATGCACTTCTTACCCGATGTGTATGTGCCTTGTGATGTGTGTAAAGGTAAGCGCTATAACCGTGAGACTCTAGAGGTCCGCTACAAGGGGAAAACCATTGACGAAGTTCTAGAGATGACTGTGGAAGATGCTCGAGAATACTTCAACCCTGTGCCTGTTATCGCTCGTAAGCTGCAAACATTGATGGATGTTGGCCTTTCCTACATTCGCCTTGGACAAGCGGCAACAACCTTGTCTGGCGGTGAAGCGCAACGTGTTAAGTTGGCGCGTGAACTGTCTAAACGAGACACGGGGAAAACCTTATACATTCTGGATGAGCCAACAACAGGTCTTCATTTCCACGATATCCAACAGCTGTTAACGGTACTACATAGATTGCGTGATCACGGTAATACGGTTGTCGTGATTGAGCACAACCTAGATGTCGTTAAAACAGCAGACTGGATCCTAGATCTTGGCCCAGAAGGTGGGCAAGGTGGTGGTGAGATTGTTGCAGAAGGTACACCTGAAGATGTGGCGTTAGTCGAAGGTTCACACACTGCTCGCTTCCTTAAGCCTATGTTAAATTTGAAGTAGGTGTAAAATAGCGCCCTGCGAGCAGACAGAAAAATGTTAAAGTAACAGAGCTTGTTTCAAAAGGAACAAGCTCTGTTTTTATAAGGTTAGGGATTTATGGCAACAATACACACTAGCGGAACCCAGCTAGAAAATCAGGTCACTCAGCTACCGCTCAACAAAGCATTTCTGGCTTCTTTAGCTGTTGTATTCTTGTTAGCCATGCATTTTTTCATGCCTAACCCTGGAGGCTCGGGCCTTGCTCTATCCTTTAACCCTACCACTTGGCTGGCGCTAAGCTTCACGCTAGCAATTGGCTTTTACCAACTCGCGACCAATCGAGTACTCAAGTATTCCAAATTAACGATTGGTTTATTGATTAGCTGCATCATACTCACGCTACCCATGTTATACAGCAATGCTGCACCTCAAGGAGCGTCAGGACGCTTGATTGGATTATGGGCAGGCTTTGCATTATTTGTAGTGTTGCAGCAATTTAAGTTCAGCAATAAACACAAGCAGCGCATGTTGTGGTTCATTGTGCTTGCTGTGGTTATACAAGCACTGTTTGGCTATGTGCAATATTTCTTATTAGAGCCTGGTAACCTATTCGGCTACAACACAGCGGCAAACCGACCATATGGGATATTTCAACAACCGAATGTAATGGCAAGCTTTCTTGCTACTGGTTTTGTGCTGTCCGCTTACCTTTTAGCAAGACAGCCAGCTAAATATAATCACAAAATTAGCGAATCATTCCTACTGTATTTAACTCCAACCTTAACTGTGCCTTTGCTAATAATTATTGCGTCACGTACAGGATGGTTGGCCGCCGCAATTGGGTTTGTCTGCATTCTGCCTTATCTATACAAGTTCTCGACTAAGAAGCGCTTCTACGGATGGTGTGCATCAGTGCTCGTCGGTGTCGTCGTCGCTTTTACGGTGATCAGCCTAAGTGCTACAGATAGTGTCGCTAGCAAGAAAGCGAACCTAGAAAGCCCGCGTGCTTATACGTTCCCACAAGCTCTAGATATGATGATTGAAAAGCCATTCACAGGTTATGGTTACGGGAAATTTGAGTCTGAATACACGCTATATACGGCTCGCCAACATCAACTCAACTCGAACTATCACCCAGGTCTTCCTTCAATGGATCACCCGCACAATGAGTTCCTGTTTTGGGGGGTAGAAGGGGGAATAGTACCAATCATCGGGATCTTGATTGCTGCAATATTGGTGATGTCACGCATAGCAAGTTCTGCAAAGGGAACGCGTCTAGCCCTGCTCGCTTTATTTATCCCGATCCTGTTGCACTCTCAACTTGAGTATCCTTTTTACCACTCAGCGATTCACTGGATAACATTCATTATATTGATTTACTGGGTCGATCAGCGCTCTTCCCGACATTATCAAAAGCCGTTCAGTACCATCAGCAAGACCCTGTTTAGAGTGTCGAGCTTAGTGCTCCCTATTTTGGTCAGTTTTTATATGTTGAGCGCCCTGCACACCAACTACGTACTGACTAAGTTTGAACTGTCTAAGCCTAAAAACCCGGACATTCTTAAGCAGGTAACGAACCCAGTGGTGTGGAAAGATCGCTACGACTGGGACATATACAGCACTTACCTTAATATTGGTCTCTACAAAGCCGACCCGAGCCTTATACAGCCTTACATCGATTGGTCACTGGAGATCATTAAGAGCAAACCAAGACCGGCTTTCTACAGCAACCTGATTCTGGCGTATCAAGGCCTAGGTGAAGAAAGTAAGGCAGAGCAAATTCGTAGCGAAGCGAACTTTTTATTCCCTAACAGAGACTTTTCAGAGGTTCAGTATAAGAAAGTGTCACAAGCAGAAGATAACGTTTCGTCTGCTGAATAATATTTAGACCTCACAACTAAAATATCATTTAGGAGCCTGGGGGTAGATACAAAAAAGCGCACGTTCTCTCGTGCGCTTTTCTTTTTAATTTCAGTTTATTGCAGCTATTTCAAAACATCTTTTAGCGCTTTTAGACACAACGCGACATTCTCTTTACGAGCGCCGTAGCCCATTAGGCCGATACGCCATGTCTTACCAGCCAAAGAACCTAACCCAGCACCGATTTCAAGGTTATATTCTTCTAAAAGCTGCGTTCTGATCTTAGCCTCATCAATTCCTTCAGGGAAATACAGCGCGTTAAGCTGAGGAAGGCGACTCTCTTCATCAACCACAAACTTTAACCCTAGAGCTTCTACACCGTCTTTAAGCTCTTGGTGCATTGCATGATGACGAGACCACGCATTATCTAGGCCTTCATTTTTCAACAAAACCAGCGACTCATGCAGAGCATAGAGGCTATTTACAGGTGCAGTATGGTGGTAACTACGCTTACCTTCTCCACTCCAATAACCTAGTACTAAACTTTGATCCAAGAACCAGCTTTGCACTGGTGCTTGGCGGGCTTTCATTTTATCAACAGCGCGCTGAGAGAAAGTCACCGGAGATAGCCCTGGCACACAAGACAGACACTTTTGGCTGCCAGAATAAACCGCATCAAGCTGCCACTCATCAACCAGCAATGGCACACCACCTAACGATGTCACCGCATCAACAATCGTTAACGCATCAAACTGGCGAGCGGCAGCAGAGATAGCTTGAGCATCAGATAGCGCTCCGGTTGATGTCTCTGCATGCACAAATGCAACAGCAACGGCATCGGGATTTTCTGCCAATGCTTGTTCTATCTTTTTAACGGAAACGGGCTTGCCCCATTCGTCATCAACAAGGATGGCTTCGCCACCACAACGCACCACGTTTTCTCGCATACGCTCACCAAAGACACCGTTACGACAAACAATCACCTTTTCACCAGGCTCAATCAAGTTAACAAAACAGGTCTCCATACCTGCGCTACCCGGCGCAGAAACGGCAATCGTAAATTCATTTTCCGTTTGGAAAGCGTATTTAAGAAGTTGTTTAAGCTCGTCCATCATCGCAATAAACAGCGGATCTAAATGACCTATGGTAGGACGGCTCAAAGCCTGTAGCACTTGAGGCGAGATATCAGAAGGACCTGGTCCCATTAACGTTCGGTGTGGTGGATAAAAGCTATCGATAGCAGTAGTGAGTGTTAAATTAGACATGTACATCCCTTACGTTAATGTTGTGAACAATCCACCCTAAAGCAAATTGATTACCTCAGCAATTAGCCATAAGTATTGAGGTCAAACCACTGTCACATAATTGTTAAAATTATTTTTCAATTATCTCAAGTTACGGATTGACATTGTTACCACAAAAACGTTCAATGAAACGGCTATCTAGCAGAAGAGGAGCACTGCCCAGGCAGATGTTTTGTGGAACCGCATTTCCAATACAAAACATTTATGGGGAGCAGTGCCGAGATAATAAAAGTATGCAGGACCTTTATTATCGGTTGAGCGGGCTGAATCCCGTCAACTGTCGCCATTTCTATATGGTGAAGAGCTTCTGAGGTTACTATTCTAATAATTCCTCTCTTTTTGCTCTAAAACTCTCTTCGAAAAACATCGGACGTTGGATTACCCAACCGTAATTTTATTTTAGGAAGTCGTGGGAGATATATCGTGAGTGCATCTAATGTAGCTGGTTCTTTTAATGTCGCTAAGTTTGGTGGAACAAGTGTTGCCAACTTTGAAGCAATGAGCCGTTGTGCTACCATTATTGAAAACAACTCAAACACGAAACTGGTCGTGAGTAGTGCATGCTCTGGTGTCACTAACTTGTTGGTTGAACTGGCAAATGGTGTTCAAGACAAAGCTCGTCGTCAGGAACTAATGGCGCAATTAGCGGACATTCATAACGCAATTCTTGACCAACTCGCAGATCCAATCAGCATCGAAAAAGAAGTCCACAGCATTCTTGATGACATTGCGAGCGCTGCAGAGGCCGCATCATTCCAAACAAGCACTAAACTGACGGATCACCTTGTCGCATGCGGCGAGTTGATGTCGACACACATCTTGGCTCAGATCATCTCTGAACGAGGCACTCCTGCTGTTCGCTTTGATATCAGAGATGTGATGCGTACTAATGATGATTTTGGTAAAGCCGAACCTCAACTAGAAGATATTGCCGCTCTAGCGCAAGAGAAACTTATTCCACTTTGCCAACAACAAGTTGTCGTTACCCAAGGTTTTATTGGTGCTGATAGTGAAGGCAACACCACGACTTTAGGCCGCGGTGGCAGTGATTACTCAGCAGCACTGATTGCCGAATCTGTACAGGCGATTGGCTTAGAAATCTGGACGGATGTTCCGGGTATCTACACCACTGACCCTCGTATTGCACCTAAAGCCTCTCCTATCCCAGAGATCAGCTTTAGTGAAGCATCGGAAATGGCAAACTTTGGTGCGAAGATCTTGCACCCATCAACTCTAGTACCTGCACTACGCTACCAAATACCGGTATTTGTCGGCTCTTCTAAAACGCCAGAGTTAGGTGGTACTTGGATTCGCCAACAAGTTGAGAGCTCCCCTCTATTTAGAGCGCTTGCCCTACGCTGCAACCAAACTATGGTTACGCTACGCAGTGCTAACATGTTCCATGCCTATGGCTTTTTGGCAAAGGTATTCGAGATCCTTGCTAAACATAAGATCTCTGTCGATCTTATCACCACCTCAGAGATCAGTGTGTCACTTACTCTCGATCAAACAGACACATCAGGTGGTGCTCCTGAGTTACCGGAAGCCGCTCGCCTTGAGCTTGAAGAGCTGTGTTCTGTCGATATTGAACACGACCTATGCCTTGTTGCACTTATTGGTAACAACATGAGTGAAAGCAAAGGCTATGCAAAGCAGGTATTCGGCACTCTTGAAGATTTCAACCTACGCATGATTTGTTACGGAGCAAGCCCACATAACTTGTGCTTCTTATTGGATGAATCTGTTTCTAAGCTGGCGATTCAAAAACTTCATCAAGAATTATTTGAGTAGAAAGTCCGTCTATCATCGACAGATAAATAACTAAATCACCGATACAAAAAGGGTTGCTATTAAGCAACCCTTTCTCTTTTTTACTATACGAATCAAAGCTCGTCGTAGATTCAAACTAGTTAATGTTTGGACCTAACCACTTCTCGGCTTCTAACATGTCCCAACCTTTGCGGTCAGCATAGCTATCCACTTGATCCTGTTGAATCTGTGCAATAGCAAAGTATCTAGCATCAGGGTGTGAGAAGTACATACCAGATACTGAAGCACCAGGCCACATCGCGTAGCTTGTCGTTAATGACATATCGATTGCCTTTTCAACATCCATCAGCTCCCACAACGTGCCTTTCTCTGTATGCTCAGGGCAAGCAGGATAACCTGGAGCTGGGCGAATACCTTGGTATTTCTCTCGAATCAAATCGTCGTTAGACAAATCCTCATCTGGTGAGTAGCCCCAAATGTCCTTTCTCACTTCTTTATGCAAGTATTCAGCGAACGCTTCAGCCAATCGGTCAGCAACCGCCTGAATCATAATTGCGTTGTAGTCATCGCCTTTCGCTTTGTATTCATCAGCCAGCTCGCGCTCACCAATACCACCCGTCACCGCAAAGCCACCAATCCAGTCCGCTTTACCACTTTCTTTTGGCGCAATGTAATCTGACAGGCAATAGTTAAAGCCTTTTGGTTTCTCTGTTTGTTGACGAAGGTTGTGTAGAACTTTTAGAACTTCGGTACGAGATTCATCGGTATACACCTCAATATCATCACCAACACTGTTCGCTGGGAACATGGCACACATGCCACGCGCTTCAAGCAGCTTCTCTTTCTCTACGCGATCCAGTAAATCATTGGCATCTTTGAATAAACGTTTTGCCTCTTCACCCACTTCTTCATGGCCCAAAATAGCTGGGTACTTACCAACCAATGACCATGTCATAAAGAATGGAGTCCAATCGATATACTGACGCAAAGTCGCCACATCAAAATCATTGAAGATGTGAACTCCCGGCTTAGCGGGTGCCGGTGGCGTATACGCATCCCAATCGATAGCGACTTTATTGGCACGAGCTCTTTCAAGCGTGACAGGCTTGGTACGAGGCTTCTTACGATTATGCTGATCTCGAACGCGATCGTAATCGATATCCAGCTTCTCAACGAAAGCGGGTTTCAATTCATCAGAAAGTAGTGAAGTACAAACACCCACTGCACGCGAGGCATTATTTACGTATACAACAGGCTCTGAATAATTCTGTTCAATCTTAACTGCTGTGTGAGCTTTAGATGTGGTTGCACCGCCAATCAGAAGAGGCAGCTTGAAACCCTGTCTCTCCATTTCTTTAGCAACGTGTACCATTTCATCAAGAGACGGTGTAATCAGTCCAGACAGGCCAATAATGTCGACATTCTCTTCTTTCGCTACCTTGAGAATCTTCTCACAAGAAACCATCACACCTAAGTCGATAATTTCGTAGTTATTACACTGCAAGACCACACCAACGATATTTTTACCGATATCATGAACGTCACCTTTAACGGTCGCTAACAAAATCTTACCGTTAGTTGCGCCCACTTCTTTGGATGCATTGATGAATGGTTCTAAGTGGGCAACGGCCTGCTTCATCACACGCGCAGACTTTACAACTTGTGGTAAGAACATCTTACCTTCACCAAATAGGTCACCAACAACGTTCATGCCGTCCATTAGAGGACCTTCAATCACTTCAATAGGACGAGAGGCATTAACGCGAGCTTCTTCGGTATCTTCAACAATAAAGTCGGTGATACCTTTTACCAAAGAGTGCTCCAAACGCTTCTCTACAGGCCAAGTACGCCACTCTAATGCAGATTTATCTTCAACCTTACCGACAGCGCGCTCTAGATATTCGGTCGCCATATCCAGCAATCGTTCAGTCGAATCATCACGACGGTTTAGTACGACATCTTCAACAGCATCACGCAGATCTTCTGGAACATTATCGTAAATTTCCAACTGACCAGCGTTTACAATGCCCATATCCATACCGTTTTTAAAACAGTGATACAGGAATACCGCGTGAATAGCCTCGCGGACGTAGTTATTACCGCGGAATGAGAATGAAACATTCGACACGCCACCAGAGATCATCGCATGCGGCAGATCGCGTTTGATGTCCCCTACTGCCTCAATGAAATCAACCGCATAGTTATTATGCTCATCGATACCAGTAGCCACTGCGAAAATATTCGGGTCAAAAATAATATCCTCTGGCGGGAAACCGACTTCATCAACAAGAATGTTGTAGGCATTAGTACATATCTCGACCTTACGCTCTCGAGTATCAGCCTGCCCGACTTCATCAAACGCCATCACGATGACAGCAGCACCATAACGACGAACTAATTTGGCTTGCTCAACAAACTTCTCTTTGCCTTCTTTTAGAGAGATGGAGTTAACGATGCCTTTGCCTTGAATACACTTTAGGCCAGCTTCGATAACTTCCCACTTAGAAGAATCGACCATAACAGGCACTTTCGAGATTTCAGGTTCTGAAGCACACAGATTCAGGAATTTAACCATACACGCCTCGGCGTCTAGCATACCTTCATCCATGTTAATATCGATAATTTGAGCACCATTTTCGACTTGCTCTCGAGCTACACTCAAGGCTTCGTCGTAGAGCTCTTCTTTGATAAGGCGCTTAAAGCGTGCAGAGCCGGTAACATTGGTACGTTCACCCACATTCACGAACAAAGATTCTTTAGCTATCGTCAGTGGCTCTAGTCCCGAAAGACGACAAGAAACTGGTAAGTCTGGCAATTGACGCGGCGTTACACCCTCAACGGCCTCAGCCATTTGACGGATATGCTCTGGAGTAGTACCACAACACCCACCAATTAGGTTCAAGAAGCCACTTTCAGCCCACTCTTTAACATGTTCAGCCATATCCTCAGGAGAAAGGTCATACTCACCAAATGCATTAGGCAAACCCGCATTAGGGTGAGCAGAAACGTTGCACTCTGAGATACGAGACATCTCACCGACATACTCACGCAGTTCATCAGGGCCTAATGCACAGTTCAATCCGAATGAGATAGGTTTTACATGACGAAGGGCGTTGTAGAATGCTTCTGTCGTCTGTCCTGAAAGGGTACGACCCGATGCATCAGTGATGGTACCGGAAATCATTACAGGCAGACTAGTACCTACTTCTTCAAAAACAGATTCAACCGCAAAAGCACACGCTTTTGCGTTTAACGTATCGAAGATAGTTTCAATAAGTATTAAGTCTGAACCGCCCTTAATGAGCGCGCGAGTCGATTCAGAATAAGCTTCAACCAGTTCGTCAAAGCTAACATTACGGTAACCAGGATCGTTTACATCAGGGGATATAGAACAAGTTCGGTTGGTTGGACCTAATACACCCGCGACGAAGCGAGGCTTGTCTGGGGTCTTTGCGGTCCATTCATCAGCTGCTTCACGAGCAAGCTTGGCAGCAGCAAAGTTAATCTCTTCACTAAGACTTTCCATATCATAGTCGGCCATAGCGATGGTTGTAGCGTTAAAGGTATTGGTTTCGAGGATGTCTGCCCCAGCTTCCAAGTATTCTGAATGGATATCTTTGATAAGCTTAGGCTGTGTAAGAACTAAAAGGTCATTGTTGCCCTTCAAGTCACTGTGCCAATCAGCAAAGCGTTCACCACGATAGTCTTGCTCTTCCAATTTATAATCCTGAATCATGGTGCCCATGCCACCATCAATCAGTAAAATTCGTTGCTTCAACAGAGCGTCAATCTTTTGCCTTACATTACTTCCCACGGTACAACCTCATTCCTTTAATTATCCCTCCATCCTATCACACATTAAAAAGGAGTCTAGACGTCTAAAAAAGGAAATTGATTACTGAGTCATGACAAAAAAATGTTTGCTATTTGAGCATGAGACAACGAAAATTCATATTCATACTTTGTTACATGTTGGAATCCCAATGTCGGTCTATTACACCTTATGCTTCTTGTCCGCTGCAGCCATGCTTATTGCTTTCGTTAATACCAAAATTGGTAAAATGCAGACAACCATCGCCATCACAGCTGGCTCAATGATGTTATCTCTATTGATTATCATTGCGGGACAAAACAATTGGTTCCAACTGGCTGACATCGCCTCAGAAACCGTTGCCAGTATCAACTTTGAAGATTTCCTACTAAAGGGAATATTGGGCTTCTTACTCTTTGCCGGTGGTTTAGGGATTAAGTTACCAAATTTAAAAGACCAGAAATGGGAAATAACAGTACTCGCGTTAGGTGCTACGCTGTTTTCAACCTTCTTTATCGGTTTTGTGCTGTACGGGTTCTGTCAGTTCATCGGTATTCAATTTGATCTGATTTACTGCCTACTCTTTGGCTCGCTAATATCTCCAACCGACCCAATCGCCGTGTTAGCAATAGTAAAGAAGCTCGATGCGCCCAGAAGAATCTCTACTCAAATCGAAGGAGAGTCTCTATTTAACGATGGTTTTGGCTTAGTGATCTTCGTAACCCTATTTACTATCGCATTTGGTACAGAAGCACCAACCGTCGGTAGTGTGACCATGCTATTCGTTCAAGAGGCAATTGGCGGCATCGTCTACGGTTTTGTTTTAGGCCTCGTATTCCATTACCTAATCAGCAATACCGATGACCACTCGATGGAGTTGCTATTAACCATCGGCATCCCAACTGCTGGTTATGCGTTTGCTGAAGTTCTACATGTATCAGGTCCATTGGCAATGGTGGTATCAGGTATCATGATTGGTAACTGGACTCGCTTTATCGGATTCTCAAAAGAGAGTGAAGATCACCTAGATCATTTCTGGGAATTGATAGATGAATTCTTAAACGGCGTATTGTTCTTATTGATTGGTATGTCGATGTTGTTATTCAAATTCCACCAAGAAGACTGGATATTAATGGCGTTCGCAGTCCCTCTAGTATTGAGTGCACGTTACTTAAGTGTTTTCTTGTCTTACATCGGATTTAAACGCTTTAGAACTTACAACCCGTGGTCGATTAAGATTCTAACTTGGGGTGGCTTACGCGGTGGCTTAGCTTTAGCCATGGCACTTTCGATCCCTTCAGGTATCTGGGTAATTGAAGACAAAGCAATAGATGTAAAAGAGATAATCCTTGTCATGACATACGCCGTTGTTGTGTTCTCTATTCTAGTTCAAGGCTCAACAATCACTCCTATGATAGAGAAAGCAAAACAAGCAGAGAAAGAGCTAGATTAACACTTAGATAGATCAATCAAGGCCGCCTACTTTAGGTGGCCTTTTTTACACCTAATGAAAGTCAAACTCACCAATTCCCACACTGAAGCTATAGCTGAAAGGTATACGTGGAATATAGAACTTATATCGATATTTGATACCGCTAGTATTTAAGCAATTGAAAGCATTAATGTGGGTGGCTAGAACTCTTTAAGGAGCTTAAGTCATACAGAGAATTAGTTCTTCTGCCCACTCGCTAGTCTACCCAATAACCCACTCTCAAGTTATATAAGCTTCAATCGAAAGGCTTCACCTTTCACCTGGAAACAAAAGTAACGGGACTCAACGTCTCGCTAGAATAGCGTTAGTTATTAACAGGACTACGGAGCTAGATGAGTGGTGAACAGAAAGCTTTAGCTTTGAACTAAGTCATTAAATACAGCAAGGCTGCACTAAATCAGTGTTCGATAGAGATAGCTAAAGGAACACTTGGTACTTCTAGTGATACTTGTAAAAATGACAGGAATAAAAAGCGCTAGCATTTCTGCCGAGACGTGCAGCCTAGAGTCTTAAATATGGCAAGGCTGGAATGAGCAGGCACTCCGGAGATTCGAGCACGCAGGTGAGCTAGGAGCTCCTAGTTATCCCACATTACTTCGTAGAAGCAACAGACGTAAAAAAGCCCCAGCATTTCTGCTGAGGCTTAGTATATAGAAGGGTTGGAGGTTTAGACTCTCAACACGCGCGGTTTTGGTAAGTCGGAGAATCCACTGCTTAACTAATGGCGTATATTGGATTCAGAAAGCAAAAAGGCTCTAGCATTTCTGCTAGAGCCTTAAATATGGCAGGGGTGGAGAGATTCGAACTCCCAACACGCGGATTTGGAATCCGCTGCTCTGCCAATTGGAGCTACACCCCTAAAACTTTCATTACTTCAGATTCGAAAAAACCTCGCACTAGGCGAGGTTATCGAATAAGTGGCGGAGTGGACGGGACTCGAACCCGCGACCCCCGGCGTGACAGGCCGGTATTCTAACCAACTGAACTACCACTCCGCAGTGGAATACTTGTCGTCGCTGACAAGTGTTCAAATTTAAAGCCTGGCGATGTCCTACTCTCACATGGGGAAGCCCCACACTACCATCGGCGCTATTGTGTTTCACTTCTG